>NZ_JBWPVF010000003.1:0-74657 GCF_056583445.1 Ruegeria sp. S84 | reverse complement strand
ATTTTGTGAAAGACGTTGGAAAGTACCTGATATCTGAAGGAAGAAGGATTGTCATTCAGCCCGACACCGATGCCTCGTTGATTGATATCAGGTATTACCTGTTCGGCACGATATTCGGAGCCCTCCTGCATCAACGAAAGCTTCTTCCGCTACATGTGAGCGCCGTTGAGACCCCAAATGGTATTTTGGCCTTTACCGGCCAAAGTGGCGCAGGAAAGTCGACAACTGCCTACGAAATCCTTAAGGAAACCGGTTGGCGCTTGTTATCTGACGATGTTGCGGTCATCGACCCGACTGAAAGCAAGACGCTGCTCCATTGTGGTATTTTCCGTCAAAAGCTGTGGAAAGATACAGTCGAACGCGCCGGATTGCAGCCTGATACCCTTACACGCGATACAACCCGCGCTGAAAAATTCCACGTCTTTTCGCCGGAGTTTTTCGTCACTGAACCACGTCACTTGCATAAGCTTGTGATCCTAGATGTTGCAGATGAACCAAAGTTGGATCTATTGGGGCCATCCGAAGCATTTGCCCAAGTCATGAACACGATTTATAGACCCGACCTCGCGCGTCTCTTCGGAGACTTGCCGGCAACCATGCAAAACGCAGCAGATATCGCGAGCGAAATTGAGACCTTCAGATTTAGCCGACCCTGGTCCGTCGAGCGTATGCCGGCTTCAATACACTATCTGATTGAGCGCTTCGGTGATGCACACCCCGGAGGCTCAGCGCAACTATCAAAATCACTCCTGTAGCTGCTTCAAATAAGTACCATATGTGGACTTAGCGAACAGTTGCGCACGTTCGGCAAGCGCGGCGGCGTCAATCCAGCCGTTTTGCCATGCGATTTCATCAAGGCTTCCAGTCTGCATGCCCTGCCGATCCGTCAGGGTTCTGACAAAGTTTCCAGCATCCAGCAGGGAACCATGGGTGCCGGTATCCAGCCAGGCAAAACCACGGCCCATGGTTTGAACATTCAAAAGTCCTTCTTTGAGGTACATCTCAAGCAATGTGGTGATTTCCAGCTCACCGCGTTCGGACGGTTGAACCTGGCGCGCGCGGGCTGGCGCGTCGCCATCCAGAAAATACAATCCGGTCACTGCGTAGTTTGACGGCGGAATTTGAGGTTTTTCGATGATGCCGCGGGCTTTCTTGCCTTCGAAATCGACCACGCCATAGCGTTCGGGGTCCGCAACCCGATAGGCAAATACGGTTCCGCCGCTCTCCTGTACGTCGGCCTCGCACAGCAAATCCGGAAGACCGTGGCCAAAGAATATGTTATCGCCAAGGATCATTGCGGATGGTGCGCCCGCTAGAAAATCCTCTGCCAACAGGTAGGCCTGAGCCAGACCGTCAGGAGACGGCTGCGTGATCCAGGTCAGCGATAGGCCATATTGGCCGCCATCACCCAGCAAGCGCTGAAACTGATCCTGATCCTGCGGTGTAGTGATGATCGCGATCTCGCGGATGTTGGAAAGCATCAGCACGCTCAGCGGATAGAAGATCATCGGTTTATCGTAGATCGGCAGTAGCTGCTTCGAGACCGCCATGGTGATCGGATACAGCCGTGTGCCGGATCCACCAGCCAGAATGATGCCTTTACGTTGCATGCTCTATCCCTCTTTCACAGCGGACCCGCCTGGGGCCTTCAGTTCGGCCAGCACATGCATCAGACCAGCTTTCCAGTCAGGCTGCCGGAGCCCGTAAATATCACTCAGACGCGAACATTCCAGACGCGAATTCAGGGGTCTGGGCGCCGGGGTCGGGTAGTGCTTTGTCGGAACGCCAGAAATCTGAATTGACAAACCAGCTTGTGCTGCGATTTCGCGAGCGAAATCTGCTCGGCTAACATTTGGCGCGCCGGAATAATGAAATAACCCGCCGTTAAGGCGCTGTCCCGTCTCGGCAATGGTCAGCAAAGCATCGGAAACATCGGCGGCCGGCGTCGGCCCGCCAATC
This sequence comes from Ruegeria sp. S84, assembly GCF_056583445.1. Lineage (NCBI taxonomy): Bacteria > Pseudomonadati > Pseudomonadota > Alphaproteobacteria > Rhodobacterales > Roseobacteraceae > Ruegeria > Ruegeria sp. S84. Next base: position 72,698 of record NZ_JBWPVF010000003.1, on the reverse strand, counting down.
TGATCCGACACGATAGCCAATTTGTCGCGGGTTTCGGTGAGCCTGAGAATGGATTTGACGAAGTTATCTCCATGCGCCGAAAACACCCAACTTGTCCGCAGGATCGCATGCCATCCCCCTGCTTGGGCGATCTGGCGCTCTCCTTCCAACTTGCTCCTGCCATAGACACTCAGAGGGCCGGGCGGATCTTCTGTGGTGCGGGATGCGTCTCCCGACCCGTCGAACACATAATCAGTTGAGATATGCAGGAAAGGGAGATTGCGCTCGGCAGCGGCGCGCGCTATGGCACCCGGAGCTTCCGAATTGATCAATCGGGCCAGTTCCGCCTCATCCTCGGCTTTGTCGACCGCCGTATAGGCGGCAGCATTGATGATCACCTCTGCATCCGTCCGCCTGACGATCGCAGCACAGCCTTGCGGATCGGACAAGTCCGCCCGAGAACGGCTAAGCGCCTCGACTGTTATGCCGCGCGGCTGCGCACGTCTGCGCAATTCCGTGGCCACCTGCCCACTATGACCAAAGACCAGCGCCTTCATCCAGAAATCCCCAAGCGCGCTCCAACACCGCTGCGGTCCCTCAAAGCTGCAAACCATTCCCCGTTGTCCAGATACCACTGAACCGTCTGCTCCAACCCGGTTTCAGGCGTGTAAGAGGGGCGCCAGCTCAACTCGTTCCGAATACGGGCTGGGTCGATGGCATAGCGACGATCATGACCGGGGCGGTCAGTGACAAAGGTGATCAGATCGGCGTACGGCGTTTTGCCCGGCTTCAACCGATCGAGTATCGCGCAGAGCATTTTGACCAAATCGAGATTGGTCATCTCGTTCTCACCGCCAATATTGTAGCTGCGGCCCAGCTCACCTTTTTCCAGCACCAACAGCAGTGCCTCGGCATGGTCTTCGACGTGCAGCCAGTCGCGGATGTTGTCCCCTGCCCCATAGATCGGGATGGGTTTGCCAGCCAGCGCGTTCAGGATCACCACCGGGATGAGTTTTTCCGGAAACTGATAGGGGCCGTAATTGTTCGAGCAATTGGTCAGAACCACCGGCAGGCCATAGGTTTCGCGCCAGGCCCGGACAAGGTGGTCGGACCCGGCCTTCGAGGCCGAATAGGGCGAGTTGGGCTGATAGGGGCTATCTTCGGTGAAAAACCCGGTCTTGCCCAAAGATCCGAAAACTTCGTCAGTCGAGATGTGGTGAAAGCGGAAACTTTCCGGGCGATCAGATTTTGCCCAATAAGCGCGCGCGGCTTCCAAGAGAACATAAGTGCCGGTGATGTTAGTGTCGATAAAGGCCGCAGGCCCATCTATCGAACGGTCGACATGGCTTTCGGCCGCCAGATGCATGATCGCGTCGGGTCGATGTGTGTTCAGGATCGTGGCCATCGCAGTCGCATCACGGATGTCGGCATGCTCAAAGGTATAGCCCGGCGCATCTACCACCGAGGCAACATTGTCCAGACAGGCTGCATAAGTCAGCGCATCGACATTGATGACGGCATGGCCTGCGGTAACGGCGCGCCGGATCACGGCAGAGCCAATGAATCCCGCACCACCTGTCACCAGAATTTTCATTGCATGCCCTCAATCTCAAAAGGAGTTTCGATATCCCGCAAGCATGGTGCAGCTTTGTCTTTTTCTGACAATAGCGGCTCGGCCACGTCCTGCGGCCAATTAATTCCAATATCGGGATCATCCCATCGAACTGCACCTTCTGCTTCCGGCGCATAGGTATCGGAACATTTGTAGATGATCTCGGTATCCGCCTCCAATGTCATGAAGCCATGGGCAAAGCCAGCCGGAACAAGCAACATCCGGCCATTTTCAAAACTGAGCTCTTCACCAACCCACTGACCAAATGTGGGCGAACCCTTTCGTATGTCCACTGCGACGTCAAAAAGCCGCCCCCGCCCACAGCGTACCAGTTTGGCTTGAGCCCTAGGAGGAGCTTGAAAATGCAGCCCCCGCACCGTGCCGACAGCGCTGGAAAGCGAGTGGTTGTCCTGCACAAAGACCGTTTCAATTCCTTCGGCGGCAAAACTGTTCACGTTGTAAGTTTCTTCGAAAAACCCGCGATGATCACCAAATCGCCTAGGGGTGATCAGGATCACCTCCGGGACTTCAAGTGGTACCAATTCCATAGTTACAAATCTCACTCCACAATGCGATGTTGCCGCCTTCCGGGACCATGTCATACCTGTTCCGGCAACGCCAAAGCTTTTATCAACTTTCTTGTAAATCGAGCTCATACTTTTCGGGGATAAAAATGTATCACGTCCTGACGATTTGCTGCAAAGTTTTGAACACGGGGCGTCATTTCGGCGATTAGATTGAGCTTAGGTGACCAGTTCGACAAATTGTTTGAAATGACAGAATGTGCTTTCCGATTTCATCAGCCGCAGCTGCATCAATGTACTGGTCGCATCGTCGATAAAGACAAGCAACGTAAAGGCCGGAGCGCGATCCTCGAACCAGCGGTGGTCAGAACCGTCGATCTGGATGAGCTCGCCAAAGCATTCCCGGTGCGAGCGCGGTTGGTGGAAGTTCCTGCGCTGTTTGCGAGATAGCCAGATTCCGTCTGCCTGCATCCATTTGCACAGTGTCACGCGCAACACCTTTGCTTATCTTATCCGAATAGCGCGCCTAAGCCTCTTCAATAGCTTCCTTGGAAGCCTCGAGCCCCTTTGTGGCTTCTTACGACCGTCGGCTATCTTAAACCCTTCGGCGACTTGTTTCATCCCGTCTTCCACCAGCATGTTTGCAGCAATTTCGAAACAATTCTTCAACTCACTCGGTGCGCACATCTCTGGAATATTTGAAAAAAAAGTATCAGGCCCAATTTTTGCAATCTTTTGATATCCTCGAGCCTCCAGAAACTCCAAAGCGCTAACTTCATCGAATGTTTCGACTTGCATAACGACACTGCATGACGAGAGTATTTCTTCCGCACCCTTAAGAACCTCTACTTCGTGCCCTTCTGTATCGATTTTGAGGCAAACTCGTTTATTCTGTAGCCCCAGATGGGCGTCCAAAGATACACAACTAATCCGCTCTACAATAGGTACTGATTTATCCCTATGGATAGAGGTTGCCATGGCGTGGTTCATAGGGCTACCAGGCGATAAGAAACCGAACTCTATCTCTCCATTTTTGCTTGATGCAGCAAGATTATGGAGCCTGATTTCAACGGATGGCTGCCACTTACTTAGACATCCGCGAACCACTTCAAACGAGTATTGGTCGGGCTCAAATGCCTCGATCCGCGATACTTGACTGGCTTCTGCAACCAACCTTAAGTAGACTCCGCGGTGCGCCCCAACGTCGATATATACGTCTGACTGCGATCGTTGAATTAACCCTAATAGAAAGTACGGTTGAAACGGCTCATAGAGTGAAATCATAGGATTGTTTTACCTTAACAAAAACGGAACGCCTTCAGTAAACAGAGAATTAAGTATCTTAATTGCCTCTCTCCTCCAAAGCCGCCAGTATAATTTTATCTAGTCTTCTCTATAGCATCAATAAGCCCTTCAAGTTTGATTTAGTCAATTGCTTCACAGAGTTTTCCAAAACTGTAAAAGAAGCCGCTCAATCTTCTTGCCACCGATCTCTATCTCATACATACGTCATGAACGGTTGGTGGGACGCTTTCGGTACAGCGAAGCATCAGCTACGAGACCAACATACCGGCTGTCACTATGCCTTTAATTTCTGGAAGCGGATACAGGGGTATGGATTTCCGGCTTGATCTCCGGGTCTGCGCCCAGCTGTAGCACACTGATAGCGTCGCTATTGTTTCCCAAAACAGTCCGTAACGCTTGCAGGTTTTAACCTGCTGTTCCTCCCGGCCCGGGCCGTCTACATCCTATGCTTCCTTTGCGGGATAATATAGATTGTGCTATCGACACTCCAATGGACCCGCAGTCGGTAAATCGTTTAACTTAAAACTGAGCTTACAAACGCCCGGCCTGCTAGGGTCTCGCACGGTTTTTGATCGTGGAAAGCCGCCCCGTGCCGAAAGGCGTACCTAAATCTGTAGCCACAGCCAAGCTATGCAGCTTCGACGCCTCACCTTCACAATCTTTATTGCTCAGCCGACAACATTAAAACTAACACCGCCGTGAAAAATATTAGCAACGCAAAGCTGTCCGGTCGCGTAAGCGCCGGTATCGATCGAGATAATACCTTTCTCCGCAACTGGGTTGCTAACGATGGTATGACCGTGAACGATCCACAAACCATCCTCTCGCATGACCTTTCCGAAGTCATGGTGGCCCCAGATAAAGCTATGTTTGTCTTGTAGGTCGATTTTTTGCTTTGGGTCAGCTCCGGCATGTACGACGATGACATTGCCGTTTCGGTGCTGGTAAAGTAGATTATGCAACCAGAAGATTTGCTCTGGCCCCATCGCTTGGCGAAGGGCGTCCCGTACAGCTTCCAGCCTGTTTGGATCGCAGGTTTCCGTAACGTTCGAAACACCAAAGCTAGCCAGTGTTTGCAAACCACCATAGCGCAGCCATCTAGACCCATTCGCACGTGGATTTTCTAGAAATGCCAACAGCATCTCCTCGTGGTTTCCCATGAGAAAATGAGAGTTGGGGCGACCAATAAGTCTGCGCAAAACGCCTGCGCTATCTTCGCCGCGGTCGATATAGTCTCCAACAAAAACAATCTGGGCGGCCTCTGGCAGTTGCAACAGCGCACGCTCCAACAGATCAGAACGACCGTGGATATCACCGATTGCATAGAACGGTTGTTCAGGCTCTATCGGCTGAAATACTTGATATTTCTCTCGCCGCTTGGCGGCCCAGGCTTTCAACATCTTTTGCTCCAATCCATCGCAACGGCAGTGCTCAGATTTCGCTCGCCAAATAAGGCAGCGCCTGTGCTAAAACGTTTGCTGCGACAAGATCAATCGATTGGAATCGTATCCTTTTTCATGATCTGAACAAGCCCGATACCTACTATCGCCCCCAAACGATTTAAGTTTCTTTTACGAAGATTGAAGCCGATAGCAACCAACTCAGGACCAGTGTCGGGGTTAAGTGGAAAGTTCGGCGAGTTGCTGGAACCGAGAGGCTCCAAGCGTGGATTGACCCTTAGGCTGTGAAGGTGTGAACGCTCCCGTTGGCCTCGGTGTGCCATTGTGGGTTAGCAAACAGCCTGAATGGCGGAGATAAGCATGATCGATCAGAATCTAGCAAAGAACAACTTTCAGCGGCATCGCTAATCCTCTTTTCTGGCAAACTCCCTACCTTCGTTACGCGCAAGACTACGCCCTTTTGCACGTTACTTTTGCCACACCGCTAACTTTCTATTACACCTGATAAGTATCTCTTATCAACATAAAGTGAATCCGCCTTACAATGACGGCCTCTCGGACATCTATTGGAATGAAGACGCAGAATGGACCACATGAAGCCCCCTGCCCCATATCTCCCGGCCGCCTTCCCTGCCCTGTCTCAAGCCGATCAAGAGGCGCTGACGGACCTCTATATCCGCGGCACGCCGGCCAATACGCTGCGCGCTTATGAGCGCGACCTGCTCTATGTCACCGCCTGGAAGTCAGCGCGCTTCAGCGCGGCGCTGGATTGGCCTGAGAGTGAGGCCACAGCCCTGGCTTTCATTCTCGATCATGCCCGCGATCTCGGAGATGCCCCGGACACAGACATCGCACTTCAAACGGCGGAGACACTCATCGCGCAAGGGCTGCGCAAGTCCCTCGCCTGCCCGGCACCGTCGACGCTGGACCGGCGCATCGCCTCCTGGTTGACCTTTCATCGGATGAAGAACCTGACCAGCCCCTTTGGCACGCCACAAGTGAAACAGGCCCGCGCCAAGGCCCGTCGGGCCGCCGCCCGACCCCCTGCCCCGAAATCGCAGCACCCGATCACCCGGGAGGTGTTGGAACAGTTGCTCGCCACATGTCGCGGCAGCCGCCGGGATTGCCGTGACCGGGCGCTCCTGATGCTGGGTTGGGCTTCCGGGGGTCGCCGCCGGTCTGAGATCACCGGATTGATGCGCGAAGATGTGTCTATGAAAGAGTTCGACAAAAGTGGGATCGTTTGGATCTCGTTGCTGGAGACCAAAACCACAGGAAAGGGCGAGACCCCGCGGCTGGTGTTAAAGGGCCGCCCGGCGCAGGCATTGGTGCATTGGATCGAGGTTGGCGAGATCAGAGATGGGCCGCTGTTCCGCCCGATCTCCAAAGCGGGTCGTGTGCTCAAGCGCCGCCTGTCCCCGGAGGCGATCTATCAGATCGTCAAACATCGCCTCCGGTTGGCCGGGTTGCCGGAGGGTTTTGCCTCGCCCCACGGGCTGCGCTCCGGCTTTCTGACCCAAGCCGCCCTCGACGGTGCCCCGATCCAGGCCGCCATGCGCCTGTCGCTGCACCGCTCCATGGCGCAGGCGCAGAAATATTATGACGATGTCGACATCACTGAAAATCCAGCGGCGGACTTGTTGGGGTGAAATGTGGTTCTTTCGCAAACTCTATTCCCAACTGTCATTCCGCCTGCGTATCTGATGGCGCGCGTTCGGATATGACAGGAGCAGACTGTGACGATCTCATTCAAAGGGGCACATTTTCCAAAAGACGTGATCTCGCACGCGGTCTTTTTCTAATTGCGCTACGGTATTTCGCACTGGGATTTCGAGGAGATCATGGCCGAACGCGGCGCTGGCCTGGATCATGCGACGCTGAGCTGTTGGGTAAGCAAATATACCGGGCTCGTGGCTGCAGCCGCGCGATGTCGAAAGCGCGCCGTGGGTCGTTCTTGGCGCATGGATGAGACTTATGTGAAAGTGAAGAGCGAATGGGTTTACCTTTATCGGGCCATCGACAAGTTCGGTAGAACGCTTGGTTTCATGCTGTGCATGCGCCGGAACAAAGCTGCGGCAACAAAATTTTTGCCAGCGCGCTCGTAGTCAACGTGCTGCCACGTAAGATCCTCATCGACAAAAGCGGGGTGAACACAGCTAGGATCAAAGCGATCAACGAGATGCCCAAAAGCTTTGGTTGCACGATCCCGACAGAGATGGTGAGGCGGAAATATCTCAATTACATCAATGAACAAGATCATCGTTTCATCAAACGTCGGATCGGGCCCATGCTGGATTTCAAGCCATTCGCTTCAGCTGCATCGGCCCTAGCCAGCATCGAACTGATAAACATGATACGGAAAGGTCAATTCACACCTGGACTCTCTCCGTTTCAGCAGTTTACCCAACTGGCAGGGTAACGAATAATGCCAAATCCGCTGATGCTGCTGTCAAAGGTAGTTGGGACAGAACCCTTCCCAACTACCTAGTTTTGAACAAGCCAAACTGCTTGTCTATGCAATAAGACCTACGGGGCGCATTACGCTTTAACGACCAATATCGTCTTCTCTCAAGCGTTCGGCTTTGCGCTCTTTTGCGCTAGATCTTTGTTCATTGTCGTAGTTGTCCACCCGCTGCTGCGACTGTGTCGAATTCTTAGTGCGCTTGTTGCGTTGCAGCTCTTTTTTCTTTTCGATTTGTTCAAGTAGCTTATTGAATACTTCTTCATCGATTTCACCAACAGTGATCTGTTCAAATATGTCTCTAAGTTGGTCAGCATAGTCATCGGGTATACTACACTCACAAGCTTCATTCTCATTTTCTTTTGGATCTGGTTTGGGGTCTGGATCGTCATTCGGATCAGGTTGATCATCAGGTTCTGGATCGTTCGGCCGCTCATCTGAAGGTCCTTCACCGGAGCGTTGTTCGGAAAGCCCAATAGACGCTGTTGGTAAATCCGACAGAAGTGCAGCCAACTTGGGGCACTCTGCACCGGTCCTAGTAAGGTAGTTGCTGAAGTCAGCACGTCTTTGGATGTACTTGATCATATCCGATGTGACGGCATCGCATTCACACAGTATCTCTGGTGAACTCGAAGCTTGTCGGGCGGTTGAGACGGTACAGGCAGATGCCTCGGCTGGGCTTGCTACACTAAACTGAAACAAAACCGCAGCGGCTATTGCGGATATTCCATAGGACCGAATGCCCATAGTTATACTCCTATATACTCATTACGAACTACACCGACCATATGCACGATCAGAACCATGCGTTGTATGAACCACGCCACAGTTTGGTCATAAATACACCTTTCTCTTGGCGCATTTCCAGAGCCGTCGCGTGAGATGTGGCGTCTGAGATTCTCGCCAGCGGTGAAATCTTTAGGAAAAACAAGAATTAATTCTTCCCGGGCGGAAATCATGTTTAATTCCACTATTTTCAGAATGGATGGAAAAATGTCACAGTTTGACGATTGTTTCGCGTTGAGAAATCCAATTTGAGCAGAAACTCAGGCGGATTTGGCCAATCGCTTATTCCCAAGCCATGTTTGGGCTGACCTTGTTGCACGGATTGGCTTCCCAGATTAGTGAGCTACTCCCCAATGTTTGGACAGACTTCCGCGTAAATCAGGCTACTCTTTGTTCCTGCTGATCGGGTTGGGTCTCGTGTTTTCTCAAAAGAACAGGCACAAAATGCGACCACGGTGCCTTTGTCGACATCCTTTAACCGCTGGATTAGGCGTCTTTCCATTCCATCAAATGGATCTCACTACCAAACTTTGGGATCAAACAACTAAGTGCAGCGTTGATCCGAACCTAGCAACCCACTGCCCCGCCCAACACTGCGCCTCTGCAATGCGGACTTTTATAAGTCACGCCCGTTAGCTTACCGTTCTTACCGGTGAATGGACAACGCGGTGCGTAGGACACTTTGCTGTGAATTGGGCACTCGCAGATCGTGAAAATATTTTAAGCGCTCTACGGCTGCGGTGGCAACGTAATCGTATAGGCCGTCAATAATGTCATACTCCACGGTGTCGGATATTAGGTCTTCGATCAACCTTGCATATCCCCGGATTTTCAGCCGGTTGATTGCAGTTTTGTCTTCGAGATACTCTACTGGGAGAGCTGTCATATATCGATCAACTGCATCGGCGGGCAACATATCTCCATTGAGTGATATCGGCTGATACCAGCCAGACGCCTCCTGCGGAAATCCAATAAGATGACCACTGCCTGCGTCACCATCAGGTGCATGGTTTGATATCCAGCCGCGGGTTCCGGTTACAAATAAGGTACCACGTGCGTAGTCTCTTGGCATGATCGTCCGACAGGAAATGCCGTTCCCGGTGACAATCACATATGACGGTTTGCCATATTCCGACATCGTTGCCTTTATCGAGCGGAGCCAACGCGTATCGGCGATGGATCGCAAGGTCGCAAGCCCGTGGTAGCGATAGCTCATGCGGTCCAACATGATCTGTCGCGGCGCACCGATCGCACCACCTGCAATGAGATCTTTGATGAGCAGTATTGGGGAGAGCTTGAACCAGTCCTCCCCTACGATGACCGACTTGAACCCTGAGAATGCACGTCTTTTTACAAAATCAGAAAGCTGAAGAGGAGGCGTATCCATAACAATAGAAATGTCTTTCTTGTGCGGGATATCGTTGAGCGCCTTAAGAACGCCCCGGATCGCGTTCGTACGCACAGCAACGATAACTATATCGATGTCTTCGAAGTGCTTGGCATCCAAGGATGTGATCGTGGACAGCTCGCTGCCATCTGGTAGCGCCACAGAACGAGGATTGCGGCTGTGGATACCAGAGAGCACGACCTGGTTTCCTAAGGCCAGAATGGCCGGTAGAACTGTGAACCTGACGCGTTTTCCAGCACCCACGATAGCAATTTTTGGTGTCATAGAAGCTTAACCTTAAGTCGGTCCGCAAGGCGAATAGCCAATGCAACAATGGTGAAAGTTGGGTTGGCAAAGCCGCCGAAGGGAAAGACCGAAGAACCGGCAATGTGTAAATTGTCGATGCCATGTACCTGACACTGTACATCAACAACGGAACTCGCTGGGTCTTCGCCCATTCGGGTCGTACCCATATGGTGTGAGGAGCTGGAATACGGCAACTCATCGGTTTTCGGAGGCCGACCTGTGTCCCAGAAAAGAGTTCCAGAACCAGTGTCATCCAGAAGGGTCCGGATTTCATCATGCAGTTTTAGGACTGACTGCAATTCAGCCTCTGACGCCTTCCAGCGCACCTTTGACAATGGCTTTCCGAGAGGGTCCAACCTATCCGACAGGGTCACCCTGTTTTCAGGGTCCGGCACCATTTCGATATGGTAATTGATCCGGAACTTGCGGTCAGGCCCCCGAAGCCCCGCTTTCTTAGACACAAGAAACCACAGGTATCGGACAGCTAGGATCTTCTGCACCTTAAACAGATCGCGCAATAGTTCGACGTATAATTTGAAATGGTTCGGGCGGTGTTTGATCAACACAAGTGTTGAAAAGAGCTTGCGTATCTCAGCGGTCGGCACCACGTCCAGCGCGGCCCGCCAAACAAAGTACGAATTGACGAAGCGCCCATTCTCGCGCGTTTGAGGGGTCATGTATGACCCGGTATCCATCCTGTTTTGGCCATTCGACGGAATAGTCATGCCAAGATCGTCCGGGAAGGTCTTCCCGCGATTGAGTGTCACCGTCGCGACACTTCCGCTGGGGTGATCCATATAATAGCGACCAACGACATCGTATGTGTTTCCAATCCCGTTCTTCATCTGCCCATTTGACGCCAGCATAAGACGCGCGTTTTCGATGCCCCCCGAAGCCAGAACATATTCTCGCGCGGCCACTCGCATCGTCTTATGGCCCGGTTTGGACTGAGCTTCGAGATACGCCACCCGGGACAAGTCATCTGTCAGGACGATGTTGGTTGCTGTGCATTGCAGAAACACGGTTATCGTCTCGCTTTTTGCGATGGCCTTACCTATCGTTTGGCCAAAGTCCAACTGCCCAGTGTCAAGCCAATAGACCGAGGCTGGCTTCAAACGCGTATCCGACGCATTTATCTTGGGTATGGTTGTCCATTGCGCATAATCTTCAAGAGCAGGTCCTTTATGAATTATGGAGGCGCGCGCATAGTATGGCTGTAGGTCTTCGGGACCGATGGGCCAACCACCGTCTTTTACCCAACTTGGTCCTTGCAAATCTTCCGGCGTTACTGGCAACCACTTCCCAGACCAAGCCGTAGTTGACCCTCCGAACTGGCGAATTCGCGCATAACGCGGCACCTCGCATTCAAGGCTTTCAACGTCGGAAAATACCTGTGCAGCGTGGTTTCGATCAAGGTCACCAGTATCGAGAATCGCAACCGTCAAGCCCACGTCAGCCAGTTCATGTGCCACAGTCAGACCAGCAGCACCTGCACCGACTATGCACAAGTCTACGTCGAGCGTAGCCGGAACGTCGGAGGTGTTTTCTTGGTGCATCATGATAAGTTCGGCCCAAGTTCAACTAAAAATCGATTCTTGCCGCCATGTCCAACCTATGAAGGTATCCTGGCGCTTTGCGGATACTGCCTACCAGACTGTCTAAGCAACGTAATGCCACGGCACAAATTCGTCGAGGCGCGTGATATTGTGGCCTGCGTTCCAGGTGAAAACCCATGTGATCTAGACCTGCGGATAGATGTGGCACAGACCGGCAGCCTAGACGAAGATCCAGGCCGTGACGGCCGAGGCATAGCCCCCTCGCCCACCCTGTCCCTCAGGAACTGGTGATGCCGACCGGGAAATCTGGGCGTGGATTTGATGATTGTTGAGGCATACCTTCACGGGAGCACCCGATCATTCCCGCAAACAAGTTAAACCGCGCAATCTCGTACCCACTGCTCTGTTTGCTACAGGATATGGAAAAAACGCTTGCAAGAATCGCCACAAGCACGGCATTAATTACGGAAATAAGTGAATAAAACGGCCTAAAGCGTAATAACGCGGAGCCGAATGAGGGCAGAGATGGAGCAAGCAACTGCAGGGGTCCCCATACCGGAGGCCCAGCAATCTAGCTATAATAGGGAACGGATTGACCAGCTGGTCGGAGATCACGCCCAGCGTTTGTCAGAACGGCTGCAGGCGCATCGCGCTCAGTTGTTCCCGCCGGATGCCAGGCGATCCCTGCGCAAGTTCACGTCGGGAGAAGCGGCAGACTTGCTCGGCGTTAAGGACGCTTACCTGCGCAAACTGCATCTGGACGGGCGCGGCCCGTCACCCGAAACCCGTGCTGGGGGGCGGCGCTATTACTCACCCGAAGACATTCAGGCCTTGCGCGAATTGCTTGAAGTCGGAGCCAAAGCGCCCGGCAACTACCTGCCCGGACGGCGCGAAGGAGATCATCTGCAGGTAATCACTGTCATCAATTTCAAGGGTGGCTCTGGCAAGACCACCACCGCCGCCCATCTGGCGCAAAAAATGGCGCTGGATGGTTATAAGGTGCTAGCGATCGATCTGGATCCGCAGGCCAGCCTGTCGGCGCTGCACGGATTTCAGCCGGAATTTGACCTGCTGGACGGAGGCACGCTGCACGACGCGATCCGCTATGATGATCCGATACCGCTGCGCGACGTGATCCAAAAGACCTACTTCACCAATCTCGACATCGTACCGGGCAATCTGGACCTGATGGAGTTCGAGCACGACACCCCCCGTGCGCTCACGCAACGGGACGGTAACCTGTTTTTCACGAGGATCGGCGACGTGCTGTCCACCGTAGAACAGGAGTACGATATCGTTGTCGTCGATTGCCCCCCACAACTTGGATTCCTCACCATGGCGGCCCTGTCCGCGGCGACAGCCGTTCTGGTCACGGTACACCCGCAGATGCTCGACGTGATGTCGATGTGTCAGTTCCTGTTGATGACCTCGAACCTGTTGGGCGTGGTGGCCGAGGCCGGCGGCAACATGTCTTATGACTGGATGCGCTACGTGATTACGAGGTATGAGCCCGGCGATGGCCCTCAGAACCAGATGGTCAGCTTCATGCGCTCGATGTTTGGTGACCATGTACTAAACCATCCGGTGCTGAAATCCACCGCAATCTCTGACGCCGGGATAACCAAGCAGACCCTCTATGAGGTCGAAAAAAGTCAGTTCACTCGCGCGACCTATGAACGCGCGATGGAAAGCTTGGACGCCGTGAACGGCGAGATTGCATCCCTGGTCCAATCTGCATGGGGGCGTGGCAATGGCGCGTAAGAACCTGCTCAAGGGGTTGATGGAAGCCCCCCTGCCCCCGTATCCGATGACGCACCTTCACGGGTTGATGTGGCCAAACCGCGCTATGGCTCGGGTGCGATCGGGGCAGTCAGCCAGTCGATCTCGGACCTGAAATCACGTTCGGTTCAGGAAATCGACCCGCGGATGATTGATGACGGTGGCCTGCGCGACCGTCTGGAGGAAACCACCGGTTTGGCTGAGCTGGCCGAGTCAATCCGGGAGTACGGTCAGCAGGTGCCAGTGCTGCTGCGGCCCAATCCGAATGATGGGGAACGGTTTCAGGTCGTTTATGGTCGCCGTCGGGTGGCCGCACTGCGCGAGTTGGGGCTGCCGGTCAAAGCCTTAATCAGGGTATTGGACGACCGTGCCGTCATTTTGGCTCAGGGTCAGGAAAACAGCGCGCGGCGTGATCTGAGTTTTATCGAAAAGGTCAACTTCGCCCGCCAGATGCAGGATATGGGTTATGAGCGCAAGGTGATTTGCGACGCGCTTCATGTGGACAAAACATTGATATCAAGAATGCTGTCCGTATCCGATCGCATCCCCGAGCCAGTGATCCAGGCCATCGGGGCCGCCCCGTCGATAGGTAGGGATCGTTGGCTGAAGCTGGCTGACCTACTGCCGCAAGATCAGATGCAAAACGTGATCGATGCTGCACAGGGCGACACATCCGATGACCGTTTCGAGGCAGTTCTGACCGCCCTCACCCCACACAAGCCCCCTGCTCCGCGCACCGATGTGCTGCTGAGATGCGCAGATGGTACTGCATTAGGTCAGATGCGCCGCAATGGTGCCAAAGCCGTGCTGACGCTTGATACCAAAGCGACCAGAGGATTCGAGAACTGGCTGGTCGAAAACATCGCAGATATTCACCACCGGTGGAAAACCGACAAGGATGAATAACCCCGCAACCGCGGGATAATCGTGGAGCAGCGACAAGGAGGCACGAACAGGCAGGACGAAAAGAAAAGACCCCTCAGAACCGAAGTTCCAAGAGGCCTGAATTGGTGATTTAGCACCTCCGATTTTATGGCTTTGAGTTGACAGCTGTCAACTGGCGTCGAGCCCGGCGGGTGAAAAAGTTTTGTCTCGTGACAGCAAATGGAACACATTACAACAACGCCTTTTGGGCGGCCGGTAACGGCTGGACTGATCAAACAGGTGGCGGCTATGCAGACCGCACCCGAGATATCGCATATCGACAAATGGGAACTGCTGCGCAATCTTTGCACCGCCCGCCGCGCCTTTGGCGTGACCGATCGGGATCTGGCGGTGCTAAACGCGCTGGTTTCTTTTCACCCGAACATGGCGCTGTCAGATGACGACAGCCTGATTGTCTTTCCATCAAATGCAGCCTTGTCAAACCGTGCGCATGGCATGGCCGAAAGCACGCTGCGTCGTCATTTGGTAGCACTGGTGCGTGCAGGGCTGATTGCACGCCACGACAGCCCCAACGGCAAGCGTTACGCCCGGCGTGACGTCGACGGAGAGATTACCTGCGCGTTTGGCTTTGATCTGCGGCCGTTGCTCCAGCACGCTGTGCAGATTAACGTTGCCGCCCAAGAAGCCCGCGCCGCTCAGGCGCAATTGGAGGCTGCTCGAGAGAAGCTGTCCTTACTTAAGCGCGACGCTCTAAAACTGGCGCTCTATGGACAGGAAATCGCCCTTCCTGGCGACTGGGACGCACTTCTGGCCGATCTGCTGGAGGTTCACAAGCAGATGCGCCGCAAGCTGGGCCTTGAAGCGCTGTCCGAGTTGGAACGCCGGACCTCGGACATCCTCGGAAACATCCGCGCCTTGCTTACCTTGGAAACAGAAAAAATGAGCGGCAATGACGACGATTCCGGGCGGCACTATCATAATTCAAAACCAGATAACCTTGAATCTGAACATTGCCCTGAAAGGGATAACGGCGAAGGCGGCCCGGTTGGTTCTTCTGAACCGGATCGGGAACTGCCAAGGGTGCCCCTGCCACTGATCCTGAAGGCATGCCCTGATATCCTACCTTATTGCGAACGCGAACCGCGCGAATGGTGTGATCTGGTGATAGCCGCCAGCTATGTGCGCGGAATGATGGGGATCAGTCCCTCGGCCTGGCAGGAAGCTCAAGAGGTGATGGGCCCGGAAACCGCCGCTGTAACCGTCGTCTGCATTCTGCAAAGGTTTGGCAACATCAACAGCCCCGGCGGGTATCTGCGGGCCCTGACGGGAAAGGCGGTGGTCGGAGAGTTCTCTCCCGGACCGATGGTGATGGCCCTGCTGAACGGTGTGAACCGTGCTGCAGCCTGAATGTTTTCGTGTCAGACGATAGTTTTTTCAGAGTCTACCAGAGGCAACCGGTTCGAGTTGACAGCTGTCAACTTAAAGGCTGGTCCGGCTCAATTCGGAAAGGAAGCGAGATGCTTATACACCGTCACGGGCTCTCTCGGCGGCGGCCAACTCATCCCGGCGCCAGGCTCCAAGGAGCAGGCGTTTGAAACCAGCGTAAGTCGCATCAAAGGCCTGACGTCCCTGCGCGTAAGCCTCGCGGTTGAAATCCCGGTAGTCAGTCTCGTAGACGCTCGTGACTTGTTCGTCTGTCTGCCCAATAAGCGGCGTGAAATCCTGACGGTAAGGGGAAAGCACCGTCCCGAGATGGCCCTGCATGAGGGCGGCGGTTTCCGCTTGTCTGCTGCTGTCAAAACGAGTGATCACTGCGCGCACGGCGTCCCAGTTAAATCTCAGGCCCGTATGTCCCAGCGCCTGGGCGGCGATATTCTCGGTCTCTTCAATCGAAGCAAAAGTCGTATGCAGCATGTCAAAAAATCGACCGGTGGCTTCAAACTCAAGGAACGAGGCACCCGTGGGTACCAGCAGGATGTCGCCGGCGGCCAGCGCGCTAATCGTCAGATTCCCCAGAGAGGAGGGCGTATCCAGGACTACAAGATCGTACTCCTGCAGTATCCCATCTGCGTCCAACCGATCGGACAGCGCATCCCACAGCTTCCATGTCCGCGCCTGGGTGCGCCAGATTGGTGCCTGGAATTCAACCCAATACAAATCCAACTGTGCGCCCAAAAGATCAATGTTTGGCCAGTGGGTGCGCTGCACCACATCTTGGGCTGTCATTTCTATGGCTTGGGCAACGGTGCCATCAAGGGGAAGGGGAGGTTCACCCCGATCCAGACGCGACTGGTTGTCCCGCCGCAAGTGATCACCGTAATGGCGAGCAAACAGAGGAAAGACGGTTTCCCATTTGTCTTTGATTTGCCCGCCGAAGATCGAAGACATTGATCCCTGACTATCAAGATCAATGATCAACACCTTGTAACCATCCAGAGCAGCTGACATCGCCAAATGAGCCGCCATTGAGGTTTTGCCCACACCACCTTTGAAATTGGCTACGGTCACGATCTTGGCAGGCAAACCGGGGGGGCGATAGGGTAGGTAGTCGCGATGCTTGCTGCCTTCCGCCGCGAAGTGATTTCGCAAATGTAGCACCTCATCGAGCGTGAACCATTTGGCACCGCCTTCGGTTTCCGTCAGACCTTGTGGCAACTCGGGGTTCTGGCGCAGCACCCGGCGGAAATGGGCCGGGGCCACGGGGATGAGATATTTGGTGATCTCCCATGTCGAGAAGCGGCGCAGGGTTTTCTGATCGGTTGTATTCTGCCTGTAGGCAGTAAGAATATCCCGACCATTCCGGCATGTTTTTGCAATTCCTGCGAGATCTTCTGTGCTGATCGGCGCATCCATACTTGCCAGCGCATCATCTGATGAAATGCCTAGATAGGGGACTTGGCCGTTATTGCCCATCAATGCCTCCATGTATCATGTTTTCTGCCTGATTACACAAAATATGTAGCATGGATGATTTTTTGTACACTCCCTTATTTTTTCTATGAAAATAGGGACATCCCTTGCCAAATCGCGGTTTTGGTCAGTTTCTTGCCTGCTTATGGTGTTAAAATTTTGTTATTTGTAGTTAAGGTAAAAAACTACCTTTATAAGGTATTGAATAAAAACATTTATTTATGGTTTTTTGTATTCAGAATGACTCTAAAACCCCGATAAAACGACTCTGAACCCCCGAAGGGCTGACTCTGAACCCCCGATTTGTGCGGGTAAAAGACTATACCTGAGCTCACCCTGTGGATAACTTGGGTGTCAATGAAACGACGAATCCATTTTAGGGGAGCCGAGCAGTCCTTCCCCGACCAAAAAATGTAAGTAATGCATAGTCCGGCAAGCCGGCGGATGGAGAGGCAGATGACGACAGGCATACCGGCGGCAGGCCCGGGCGATTTCTTTGTATGTGACTTCTTTGCGGCTAGTCCAAAACATGATCTGGCTTCACTGGAGCATCCGCTCTTTTCACTGGCTACGCGCCCAGATAGGCGCATTCTGAACTATACTCACAATGATGTGGCAGTGACTGTGACACCCTCGGTGAAAGGGCGGGCCACGATCTTTGATGCCGACATTCTGATCTTTTGTATCAGCCAACTGATGGCGGCGCTGAACGCGGGTCGTGCTGTATCGCGGCAGCTCACGCTTACAGCGCATGACTTGCTGCTTGCCACCGGTCGTGAAACCAGCGGAGATGCCTACCGCCGCTTGAAAGAGGCCTTTGAGCGGCTCGCGGGAACTCGCATCACGACCAATATAGTCACAGGTGAGCGCGAGATCACGACAGGTTTTGGCCTGATTGAACGCTGGGAAATCGTACGCAAAACCCGGGCAGGGCGCATGGTTTCGGTATCTGTCACGTTAAGCGAGTGGATCTATGAGGCGGTGCTGGCGCGTTCGGTTCTGACGCTGAGCCGGGCGTATTTTACGCTCCGCCGTCCGTTGGAGAGGCGGTTGTACGCGCTAGCGCGCAAACACTGCGGTCAGCAATCAGGCTGGCGCGTCTCATTGGAGGTGCTGCTGAAGAAGTCGGGTTCCGCCAGCCCGCGGCGCGTCTTCCGCGCTATGGTGCGCGATATCATCGCCACCGACAATCTGCCGGACTACAAGCTGGAAGAAGAACCCGGCGACATCATCTCTGTCACGCGTCGCGATACGGTGGTGGATGAAGGCGGCAGGCTGTCGCTGACCCCCGAGACGCTGGATGAAGCCCGCAGGCTGGCCCCCGGTGCGGACATCTACGCGCTGGAAGCCGAATGGCAGGCCTTCGCCGCTCGCACCCCTCCGCGAAACGCCGACAAGGCGTTTCTGGGGTGGGTTGCCAGAAAAATGAACTAGGCGCTCCTTACCCCAGCCTCATGCGATGCCCGCTTTCACGAGGTGCTCAAAATAATCGATCGTGGGGACAAGGCCTTCGCGAAGGGGGACTTTAGGTTCCCAGTCGAGGTGTTTTTTGGCCAGCGTGATATCGGGTTGGCGCTGTTTGGGATCGTCTTGCGGCAGGGGTTTGTGAACGATTTTGGACTTGGTGCCCGTCAGCTCAATAATCGCTTCTGCCAGTTCCAGCATTGAGAACTCGCCTGGATTGCCGGTATTGATTGGGCCCGTCACATCGTCTGGCGTGGCCATCAGGCGGATAAAGGCCTCGATCAGATCATCGCAATAGCAGAACGAGCGTGTCTGCTGACCGTCTCCGAAAATGGTAATATCTTCGTTCTTGAGCGCCTGCATGATGAAGTTCGAGACCACACGCCCGTCATGAGGATGCATACGCGGCCCGTAGGTGTTAAAAATCCGGGCGACCTTGATGCGCAATTTGTGCTGTCGGTAGTAATCAAAGAACAGGGTCTCGGCGCAGCGTTTGCCTTCGTCATAACACGAGCGGACGCCTATCGGGTTCACATTGCCCCAATAGCTTTCAGGCTGGGGGTGGATATCGGGATCGCCATACACTTCGGATGTGGAGGCCTGCATGATCTTCGCCCCCACACGCTTGGCCAAGCCTAGCATGTTGATCGCACCATGCACCGACGTCTTGGTCGTCTGGACCGGATCGTGCTGATAATGGATCGGTGAAGCAGGGCATGCCAGATTGTAAATCTCATCCACCTCCACATAAAGCGGAAAGGTCACGTCGTGGCGCATCAACTCGAAATTGGGTGCGTTCATGAGATGGCTGACATTGCCGCGCCGTCCGGTGAAATAGTTGTCGACACACAGGACCTCATGACCGGCCTTGACCAGGCGATCACACAGATGGCTGCCCAGAAATCCAGCACCGCCGGTAACCATGATGCGTTTGGAAGTAGGATTGCTAATACTTGTATCACTCATAAGCGGTCGCCCTGGGAAAAGTGTTGTTTCACCGCCTTAACATAGATTCTCGTTTGGTCACGCTGCAATTCCGGGTAACCTAGTCCGACTGGTCCGGTTTGATAGCGAGCGCATGACAGTCCTGTGATTTATCTGAGCTATGGTTTCCCAAGGCTCTGTGCGGTGCGTATTTGTTTTAGCCGGATACCTGGTGTCATTTGCCACGGCTTTCGATAATAAGTTTGGAGTGTCAAAATTTTTCGGTGTGCTTCGTACAAATTTTTGTTCAGACTGCGGTTTGTTGGCGGTTTTGTAAAAGGTTGGATTATGTTTTGGGAGGGTCGAAACGGTGCTGGCGCGCGCGCCATGCCTAGAGCAACCTTCAGGCCGACTTTTACTGATACCGGCGAAGGAAAAGGTCCGGCCCTCCCATGACGACACCTTCCGTTCCAGACCCTCAAAACCTCAGGGTTGCGTTTATTCTGCTGGGAGATCGCAACAAGGCCAGCTCGCGTGTGCGTGGCTATTGGATCGGCGAAGAACTCGAGACGTTGGGCTATCGTGTTTCCTACCATCACGCGCCGCGCCGGCGAGACTACCTGCGGATGTTGGCGGTTACGATGCAGCACGATGTCCTAATTTTCCAGAAGCAGTATTCTCGCTATGATATTGCCTTGTTGCGCATGGCTAAGCTTATGGGCAAGCGAGTGTTTTTCGATATCGATGATGCGCCCTCGCGGGCAGAGCGTAAGGTGTCGCAACGCAATGCGGCAACCATGATGCGCGATGCGCACGGTGTTTTTGCCGGCAGCCGCAATCTGGAAACTTTGGTTCAAGAGGCGGGTGGTAGGGCGCATTTCGTCCCCTCGGGCATTCGCCTGGATCAGTACAGGGCACGCACTGCAGGTGACGCGGGACAAGTGTGTCTGGGCTGGATCGGCAACGGCGCCCATTATGTCGAAGATCTGACCTCGATTCTTGAAGCACCGCTGCGCAGTCTTGCCGCGAAACACGACATCCGCCTTAAAATTGTCGGTGCCTGCGGCGAACCAAAACTGGCTGAGGTCTTTGGTGATATTGACGGGCTGGTACTCGATCTAGTGGATGAAGTGAACTGGTCTGATCCCGAGGCGGTAGCAGCTGCAGTGGCCGATTTCGACATTGGCCTCTATCCGCTTATTGATAACCCGTTCAACATCTATAAATGCGCGTTCAAGGCTCTGGAATATATGGCCACATCCATTCCTGTAGTGGCAAGCAGGGTAGGGGCCAATGGTGATGTGATCACCGATGGATTGGATGGTTTTTGGTTTCCTCAGACAAGGAATGGACCGCTAGCCTGTCCCGGCTGATAGCGGATGAGGGCGAGAGACGAAACTTTGGTACGCATGGTAGGGCCAAGATAGAAGGGCATTACAGCACAAAAGCTCTGGCCCACCAGATATCAGTCATTTTTAGAATCGGAAAGATATAGGTTTGAAAAGACTATCCATAAATGAACTTCAACCCAGCCTTCTATGCTTGGAGTGCGGCGGAGAATTAACGCTTTCTGCCAGCGGGGTATTGGTGTGTGGCGATTGTGGGAACGAGAGCATCAACTGCAATTCAATCCCGGTTCTGATGAGTAATACCAACGATCTTTTTCCACGATCCGCCTATAAAACGGAAACCGGAGGAAGGGGTCCAGCGGCCCAGAAAAAGACTTTGCGAACAAGGATCAAGAATATTGTTCCATCACGCTCACTTAACTTGGCGCGTGAACGGATGTTCGGAACGATTGCCAAAGATTATGGCCAATCAGGTAGGGTGGTTTTGGTTGTCGGCTGCGGCAATCAGGAAGCACAACTAAAAAAGCATTTTTTGGATGATGACACGGTTTTCGTTTTCTGCGATGTCGACAAGGGCGCAAGTGCGGATATCTTCTGCGATGCTCACGAGCTCCCGTTTAAATCCGGAAGCTTTGATGGAATCATTACAACAGCAGTCATGGAGCATGTAATCCGCCCGGACCAAGTCGCTGAAGAAATGCATCGTGTGCTCAAAGATGATGGGTTTATCTACTCAGAGATACCGTTTCTGCAAGGTGTTCATGAAGGGGCCTATGATTTTACACGTTATACTTTATCTGGTCATCGACGGCTTTATGAAAAATTTGCAGAGATCGAGACCGGGATGGTCGCTGGGCCAGGTACAAATCTCAATTGGCAAATTGTTGATTTCGTCAGAATGCTCTCACAGAATGCCCGAATCTCCAGCGGGCTGGCTTTGATTGCACGAACACTTTTTTTCTGGGTCAAGTATGCGGACCATATCTTTAAGCATAATCGAAAAGCCCTGGATGCAGCATCTTGTACATATTTTTATGGCAAGCGTCAGCAGCAGGCATGCGACCCTTCAGATGTCGTGGCTCGGTACGGTGTTTCGGGCTTTAGTCATACATGATGACAGATTTTCAATCGGAGACGTCAGCTTGTTTTGATAGGCCCATCAGAGTCGCTTTCGGCTCCGTGCCTAAAGACAGTGGGACCTTCACGTTTTACCGCAATATGCGCCCCGCTCTCGCGGCGCGGGGGTTTCGCTTTATTGTGTGACCGTAGGAAAGCCGCAAGCACAGCTCTGGGAAGACGCCTATGTGGATGACGGCTGTGTTCAATTGGCCCCGGCTTCTCTGAGTATGAAACGGCAGGCGCAGGTTTTCACGAAGTGGTGCGCAGACAACGATATAGACTGTGTCATGGCGATAAACTCCGAAGGTATATTGTCTGCAATCCCGCATTTACCCACACATATGCGGGTTTTTTCGCGTTGCGCTAATGCGTTTGATCACGGCTATCGCATCACTATGTCAGGCCGGGAGCGTTTGGCCCGGATCATAGCCCTAACTCCGCGATTACGTGATGACCTCGTCGCCGATTACGACGCTGACCCCGCGAAAGTTGCGCTTATTCCCAACGGCATCGATGCGGCCAAGTTCGAGGCCGCAGCTCAATCTGAGCGTGGCACTGGCGCGCAACTGGAACTGGGGTTTCTGGGTCGTCTCGAGCATAACCAGAAGGGGGTGATGTATCTGCCCGCCATTGCTGATGCGCTCAGAGCGGGAGGGGTGCCGTTCCGATTGCGGATTGCGGGCAAAGGCGTGGACCGGGCGCGGCTGCAAGAGGCGATGGCCTCACATCTGGCCGAGGGCCGCGTTGAATTTATGGGAGCGCTCACCCCTGCGGAGATACCGCAATTTTTGGGCAAGACTGATATCTATCTCTTCACCTCGCATTTTGAAGGCTGTCCGAACGCTCTTCTAGAAGCGATGATGGCCGGATGCGTGCCGGTTTGTGGTCGGATCGTAGGCATTACCGATTTCCTGGTTGAGACAGGACGCACGGGGTTTATCGAGGAACTGGGGGACGCGGAGGGTTTTGCCAGCGCCATCGTGGCCCTGCACCGTGATCGAGCGAAGCTCGCGGCGCTTAGCCGGGCTGTGGGTGCTGAAGCGCGGGCGCGGTATACAAATGAGGTTGCTGCCGATGCTTATGCCGCCCTGATCCATGATGTGATGTCGGAATCCGCACCGGACTGGACACCCCGCCCGTGGTGCGCGTTCAGGCCCGACCCCAATTTTCCTGGTTACTGGCGACACCGAATACCGACGGGGCTGAAGGATTTTTTGCGGAAATTCAGGTGATGACATATATTCGGTTTTTTCAGAGGTTTATTGATGTTCACACAGCCAAACTTTTTCGTCATCGGCGGCATGCGATGCGGGTCTACAAGTCTGAACCTGATGCTCGAACAGCATCCGGATATCTACATGTCCCCAATCAAGGAACCAGAATACTATCTGGCTGAAGCATTTCGCAATATTAAAGACCCGTCACCCGAAGACAGGGATTTCCTGGAGACATTCTTGAAAAAGGGAAAATACCGGACAGGTGAGACCTATCAAAGCCTGTTTCAGAATGTGAGGGGGGCAAAAATTGTGGGCGAAGCCTCACATTATATCTACCATCCTGATACCGCGGCTGAAATTTTCAAAGATTGTCCTGAGGCGCGCATTCTGATCTGTCTGCGCAACCCAGTGGATCGCCTTTTCTCCGAGTATCTTCTGTTTTTGCGCGATGGAACTGAGACCGGCAATTTTGCTGATTACGTTGCACGTTATGCGTCGGATTATTTGGACAAAAAGATCCTGAGTAAGATCAACGTTCCAAAACTGAACAAGGGGCTTCAAGCCGAGTTGCTTGCACCTTGGATCGCTCAATTCGGGCGGGGTCGGATCAAGCTGGTGTTGTTTGATGATCTAAACCGCGCTCCCGCGGAAACAATGATGGATATTTTTGGTTGGCTGAAGATCGATGACAGCTTTGTCGTTCGTGAAATTCATGCACAAAAAGGCGGCGCTGCAAAAGCAAAGTGGATGATCCGGGCGCTGAATTCAAAGCACGCAAGATTGAAGAGAATAAAGGCTCTGATACCTAAATCGGCCAAAGTGAAAGTGCGGTCTTTGATTTTCTCTAAAACTCTGGAGCGCCCGGAAATGGACGCGCAAACAAAGGCATTTCTAGCGCAATTCTACCGAGACGATATCGAGAAGCTATCTAATATTGTCGGTAAGGATCTGTCTGAGTGGTGCAATACAACGTAGAGACACGAAGAAACAAGAAAGACAGTGAAGATATCGTGAGAGTTGTGCAGATTATAAATAGTTTCGGCTATCATGGGGGGGAGCAGAGCGGCTTGTTAAGGATCTTCACCTGGATTTGCTTGCATCTGGTGTCGATGCGCATCTCGTCGCGCTGGAACGTTGCGAGACAGCCGGGCTGCGCAATGCCGTATCTTTGGGGGTTTCGAGCCCTTACAAGCCAGGGGGCATTCTGGCTTTGCGCAAATACCTGCGCGCGATGACCCCGCAGCCCGATGTTGTGCATGCACACCTCTTTCCAACCAGCGCTTGGGTTGCCGGTCTCAGAAAGAGCGGTGCAATCCGCTGTCCGGTGATTTTTACGGAACATAGTACATCCAACAACCGCCGCGGATCCTTTGTGGGGAGGATTGTCGACCCGCTGATTTATAAACAGTTCGAAAAAATTTATTGTATCAGTGATGGTACGCTGGAAAGCTTGGTGGCCGCTTATCCGACTTTGTCGAACAAAGCAGAGGTCATTCTGAACGGCGCCAATCTGAGATTTGATGATTTCACTAAGCGGACCACCTCAGATCGAGTCAAAATCGTTTCTGTGGGCGGCTTGCGCCAAGCAAAGAATTATTCGGCGGCAATTATGGCCCTTGCGTTGATACCTGAAAACAAGTGCGATTACAGTATTGTCGGTGATGGTGACCTAAGGGCTGATCTGGAAGCTAGGGCGGCGACCGTAAAAACGCCAGTGCGCTTTGAGGGGCATGTCACCGATGTAAGCCCGTTTTTGCAGGAGGCGGATATTTTTTTGATGACGTCACTTTGGGAAGGGTTCGGTCTGGCTGCAGTTGAAGGGATGAATGCCGGATTGCCCGTAGTTGCGTCCGACATTGCAGGATTGCGCGAGGTTGTGGGAACCGACGGGGAGTGTGCTCTGCTTGTGCCGCCAACAGAACCACGGGCGATTGCAGGGGCCTTGATGGAACTGATTGACGATGAGCAGAAACGGCAGAACATGGGAGAGGCTGGTTTCCGTCGTGCTGAATCTTTTGACAAGCGACTGATGTCCGAGAAATATATTGCGGCTTATCATGCCGCAGCGCGGTAGAGCGGCCATGCTTAAGCAGTATTCCCACGGTACAATAGCAATGGCGGTTTTTGTTTTTATGCTGACTGCCGTTCCCAAGATGAATGTCCGGGTGGGTCCTGTACCGCTGTATTTCATTGATATTATTATTGTTCTGATTGTCTATTACGCCAGCCGGCGACACGGTTTTGGGCCTGGTGGCAGACCATTCCAGTGGATTATTCTGGCCCTGTTTTCCTTCACGATTATCGGGGAATTTGTGGGCTTCATTTATACTGGCTCAATCTTTGAGCATGTTTATCAGGCGGCGCGTATGACACTCGCATTTTTAGTCTTTTATGCGACCGGACAGCTTATCAGAACGCCCGAAGATCTTGAGCTTGTGATCAAGGCAGCCGCGCTTGGGGTGATTGTCACGGCCTCACTGATGATTTTGACTTCCCTCCCACAAACTCGAAATTTCGTAGTACGGTTTGTCTTGGAAAATACCTTCCTTGATCCTGCGGGGCGGCAGGTAGCCGCATCCTACCTGGATTCGGGTGACACCGGGGTGCGGGGGCGGACGTTGGTGGGGGTCTCCATTTTGGGGGCCAGTTTCATTAATCTGTCGTGGCCACTTGCTGCCCTGCTCTACAGTTGGCCCAAACCGATTGGGCGCTGGCGAACCGTGGCGATGATCGCGTGTTTTCTGGCCCCCATGGGTGTGTTGATGAGCTATTCCCGGGGGCCGATCCTGGGAGCCATACTAATTGTTCTTTTCACAGTGTTTCTCGGCCTCAATAGAATTAAGAAGGGCATCCTTCGACCTGTCGGATTTGGAATCCTTTTGGTCATGATGGTCGGCGTCAATTCTGAGGTTTTCTTTTTTGACCGTCTGACTAACCGATCTGCGGCGATCTTTGAAAATCCTCTTGAAGACGAGCGCGAATCCGAACGCCTGCTTGCCTATGTAGAACCGTTTGAACACATCTTTGAACATCCTTCGTTTCTTGTAGCGGGGCAGGGTATTGCCATCCTGAAGTCCAATGCGGTCGTGCCTGAGGTTGCAGGTAAAGCCAATCACGCGCTGTTTGCTGTGTCTTATTATGCAAACGGAATGGGCGCAGCGCTGCTCCATATGTTCCTGTTGGCGAGTGCGTTCTTTTATGCACTCAAACATGTGAAGGGCAGGCGTTCAGGCATTGGTCAGTATTTCAGTCAGGCTTTATTGGCCTCTGTGGTTGGAATAGCCCCGTGGGCAATTTTTGGTCACGCTATGGTGTCCCAGCCACGCGGGGCTATGATGTTCTATTTTATTTTTGGCTTGCTAGCCGCGCTCAGGCATTTCCCGGTTTATTCGAATACCTCAACAGACAAGGAGACAGGACATGCCTACGGTCGTCATATTACTGTCTGACAAACGCTCTGGCTCAACCATGCTGCAGGATGAGCTGTGCAAACACTCGGGCATCCGTCATGTCGACTATTCGCCCCATACGTATTTTGAGACCCATCATTGGCTGAAGGCGTCCGTGGTTCTGAACCGGCCTGACATGCTCTATTCGGGTTTCAAGCCATATGCTGGTTATGGCTCACGCGAGAATGCGCGCACTTATCTGATCGATACGCTCAAGGGCAATATGCCTGATTATGAGCCTCCGGAGAATGACACGGAACTGATTTTTGAAGGCTGGGACGCGTTGTGCAAGACCTTTGCCCAGCCGGTTTTCTTTGAGAAATCACCACAAATCCTTGCAGAATGGTGCGCTCTCAGCTTGCTATTGGAATGGGTAGACCGCACGGAGATGGATGTGAAGATCATCGGTCTCGTGCGCAATCCACTGGCGGTCCAATATTCTGCTCATGAATTGTTTTCGACCAATGCAGAGAGGCGCCAGTTCGGTTGGCTTAATATCCAGCGCAACCTTTTGAGCATCCAGTCCATGTTACCACCGGAGACGTTCAAGTTGGTGCGCTACGAGGACATTATCGCGGATCCGAAACAGGGTTTGGCGGATCTGTGTGAGTTTGTTGGCGTCGAATACGAGGACGAGATCGGCTCTGCGGTTCATACCTCCTCGAAGGAGAAATGGATGGCCAACGAGAATTACACGCTGCAGCTTGACCACTCGGTCAGTCAGATTGCCAAGGCCTTCGGCTATCAGGATCTGGAACTGATCAATCCGCACAAACCGACGGCAGCCACTATTGCCGCCATGCAGCCCGATCTGAAGACCCGTATCAAAAAACGCATGGTCCGCATGCGCGACCGGGTGGTCCGACCTGTTTATCTGAAACTCAAAGCGCCGCGGGCTACAAAAAAATGAATAATACCAAATGTCCAAGTCTTGGAGTTGTCTCGATCTCTTATAACGAAGAACGGGACATCGGTGGCTTTCTGGAAAATCTCGCCCATTGGGTCGATGAGATCGTTATCGTGGATGACGGCTCAACTGACCGAACCGAAGAGATTGCGAACGCCTATGGCAACAAGGTCAAATTCCTCAAAAGTCCGCGCGAGGAAGGCGAATACTTCAGTCATCAGCGCAACAAGGGGATTGATGCAGCCACCAGCGATTGGTTGCTGCATATGGATATTGATGAGCGCGTCAGCCCAGAACTTGCCAAAGAAATCCATGAAGGCATTACCGATATGGGAAAGGATGGCTACCGCTATAGGCGGCTGAACTATTTCATGCACCGTCCCATGAAGGGTGGTGGTTGGCGGGACTGGAATTTGGTCCATCTGGCGCGGCGGGACAAATTCCGCTTCGGTGGCATGTTCCACGAAAGTTGCCTGATAGATGCGCCCGCCGAGCGAATTGGTCAGTTGAAAGGGCTGATGATCCATTTCAACGAAGACAATTTTGAAAAGCGCATCCGCAAAAGTGCAACCTATCTGGAAGAGGTTACCAAAGGCGTCGAAAGTCGTGGCCGCCCGGTCAAATGGATTGATGTAGTGGGGCGCCCGTTCGCGGAATTTGTCCGCAAATATCTGGTAAAGCGCGGGTTTCTGGATGGTACGCCGGGCTTTATCTCGGCCGCACATTCAGCCA
Organism: Ruegeria sp. S84; assembly: GCF_056583445.1. NCBI lineage: Bacteria > Pseudomonadati > Pseudomonadota > Alphaproteobacteria > Rhodobacterales > Roseobacteraceae > Ruegeria > Ruegeria sp. S84. The sequence continues at coordinate 44,647 of NZ_JBWPVF010000003.1, read as the reverse complement.
CAGCAATTTTCAGGGCGAATGCGGTTGTCTGGGATCGGCAGAACGCGATCGCACGGGAGCAACTTGATAAAGACCTTAATGAGATGTGGGCGGGTACGTCTGTTTTGACAGCGGCATCGGACCCGCAAAAACCTGCCGCCGAATGACTTTGGCCCCGCATATCCTGTTCCACCGACCGACATTATGGAGTTCGGACATCCAGTGCTCGACCAAGGTTCTGGCCCGGTTGTTTGGGCAGCGCGGGTTTGATGTGAGCTATCTGGAAAACCCGCTTGATCCAGTGCACCTCTTGCGCGGAAAGGGCTATGTGCAGGAGTGGAAGAAGGCTCCGTACACAGACAGAAGGGTGCGGGTCCTGAATTTGGCCACGCCCGTGCCGGTTCGTGATGTCTGGCCCCTGAACACCTCCAACGCGTCTTATTTGAAATATAGACTTATGATGCCGTCGCTCCGGACTTGCGTAACCGGGCAGGGGAGATCTGAACCCGACCTCATATGGACTACCGTGCCGGGCAGCGTTGCGGCGTTGAAAAAGATTTTTCCCCAAGCACGGGTCATCTTTCATGTCGTGGATTACTATCCGGCTTTTCGGGGTGCAGCGGTTGTACCGCTGGAGCGTCGGGATTATGCGCAGGCGGACGCAGTCTACGTTATTGGCACAAGCCTGCAAACTTATCTGGTAGAAGATCTGGGCATTCCTGCCGCCAAGGTGACGGTCTTGGGGCAGGGGGCCGAGTTGGAAATCTATCGCACTGAAATTGCCGCCCCGGATGAGATCGCGCATCTGCCCCACCCCCGAGCTGTCTGGTGCGGTGTGCTGGCAAAGGGCGACCCGGGCCTTTTTGGGGCGCTTGCCAAAGAGATGGGGGCACGAGGTGGATCATTGATACTGATCGGTCCACAGGCGCAATGGGCGCACGATCTGGCGAACCAGATGCCCAGCACGGTCTCGCTTTTGGGTCCGAAAGCTCCGCCCGATTTACCCGCATACCTCAAGGCTGCAGATATCGGCGTGATGCTCTATGACCGCGGGCGGCAAGAGGTTTATCGCGGACAAAACCCGCTCAAACTTTATGAGTATACCGCTGCCGGCCTTCCCGTGCTCTCAACCGCCCATGATGAATTCGATGCGCTACACCCGCCTGTAACGCAGATCGGAACAGAAGCAGACATTGCGCCTGCGATTGAGGTTATCATGGCTGACACGGACAATCAGAAAGCCGCAGTATCTGCATTTTCCGCCCGACACAGCTGGCAGGCGAAGGTGGACACGATCATAAAGCGATTTTTTCCGGATATTTCAAATCAGCAGCAGAGGCATAGCGTGCAGTGTTAAATGTTGCCTATTTTTCAAACCAGTTTGCGACATCTCAAGGGCATGGCATCACCCGTTACGCGCATGAAATGTATAAGGGGTTGTGCAAGCTCGATGATCTTGCCATCCGGCCCGTGGCGGCTTGGTCCTCGTTGTCGCCCGAAAAACTGTCTGCCCTGCAGGCGGATACAGGGCTTGAATTGGTTAAATTGGGGCGCAGACTGACACCGTTGGCCTGGCATTATCTCGATATGCCTACATTGGAGCGGTTGATTGGCGGGCCCGTGGATGTGGTCCATGCGGTCTCGTTGGGATATGCGATTGCCACGCGGAAACCTTACGTGGTGACGGTTCATGATCTGGGGCCACTTACACATCCAGAGTATTTCACCAATACCAAGCCCTGGATCATGGAGAAAAGCCTGCGGCAGGCCGAAGCCCGTGCCGACGCGATCGTCTGCGTTTCGCAGTCCACAGCAGACGAGGTTGAGGGCTATCTTGGTGCTCATGTCGCCGATCGCATCCGCGTGATCAAAGAGGGGGTTTCTCCGGAATTCTTCGTGCCAAGCGATATGGCCTGCCTGGCGGGTTTGAATCTTCCACCGGATGATGTGCCCGTCATTCTGACGGCAGGCAAGATCAGCCCGCGCAAGAATGTACAGGGTGTTCTACGCGCGCTCAAGCAGGTGCAAGATACGATTGACCATCATCTGGTTCTGGTTGGTGGTGCGGGGTGGGAAACCGAAACCGTGCTCAGAGAACTGGATGACGGTAGCCTGATGAACCGCGTTCACCTGCTGGATTATGTGACCGACGAACAGCTCCGGGCATTATATCGGCGGGCGTCGCTCTATATCCACCCTTCGCTCTATGAGGGTTTTGGGCTGACAGTGCTCGAGGCAATGGCCTCGGGCGTGCCGGTGATCACATCGAACACGTCATCCCTGCCGGAAGTGGCTGGAGATGCGGGTCTGCTTGTTGACCCAGAAAACGTTGCCGAGATTGCACAGGCCATATATTCCATCTGCACGGATACGGCCCAGCGAGAGGCAAAAATTGCGGAAGGCCTGGAACGTGCGGGCCTTTTCTCATGGGATGAGTGTGCCAGAGAGCTACAGGATTTGTTTATTGATGTGGGGCGCTGAGGGCAGGAATTTGATTATACAATATAGAACTTCAGGAAGATCAGGGACGACAATATTTTTCCGCTCGTTTGTGAAAAAATACCTCGCTCAGGCGCAGGGCGATTTGGCCACGCCGGAACTCGAGGTCTGAATGGAACAGATGCAGTCCATTCCGGCACCGATTTGCGATGCGCTTCTGTTTCTATCCCGGGCTGTTATTCCACCTCAAGACATGGACCGCGCGCGCGTGCTTTGCGCGCGCGTCCAGGACTGGCCGAAGCTCACGGATATCGCTCTGCGCAAGTTCAGCCTACCGCTTGTCTACCGCAATTTGCAGAGCTTAAAGCTGGACGAGACCTATGGCCACATGCTTGATGCCATGCGCGCGCAGGTTTTGCCCCTTACTTTTGGCGCGCTGCGTGTTCTGGCCGCGCAGCGGAAGTTTCATAATGATTGCGTGGCTCCGCTCGATCTGGCCCATGTCTATCTCAAGGGGCCCAGCCTTGCTGCGCGCTATTATGATGATCCGGGTCTGCGCTTTGCGCGCGATGTAGACATTCTTATGTCGCGCGATGATCAGAGAAAACTTGTGCACCAGGCGCTGTCCAAGGGCTATCAGATCGCCGATGGGAACGACCTGAAGGGATGTCAGATCAGCAATCGCGATCTCGAGGCCATTCTGAACTATAAGACTGTGGCGACGCTTGTGACGCCGAATAATATAACGATCGAGGTACATTGGAATATCGACAAAAGGCTCGGACTCTTTGAAGTTGGGGAGACATTGCAGCGTCGTGAAATGATCTCTGACGAAGCACTGCGTTACGGCGTCATGCCGACCGCCGATCTCTTTTGCTATGTCTGCTATCACAATACTCGCCACATCTGGTCGCGCCTACACTGGATTGCAGATCTTGATGCGATCATTTCAGATTCCTCTTTCGACCGGAACAAAGTACTGGCGCGAGCTGCAGAGTTGGGTCTGCGCTCGAACGCCGAGGCTTGCCTGGAACTGCATGAGATAGCGGTTTCTGGCGATGCCAGTAATTTGGCCAAAGGCGGCAGCCGGGGTGCCGAGCTGGCCGCCGTTTGCCTGAGAAACCTGCCTGGGGATTTGCAGCTGGAATATGACTTGCGTGAGGGCGAGGAGCTTTTAGGGCTGCCGTTCAAGTGGATGGTGTCGCCGGAAGTACGCAAGCGGGCGCGCATCCTGACGCGCCTGTCCCGTGTCTTGCCAGGCTATGACGAATATGAGGCATGGCCCCTGCCGCGCGGGCTTCAGTGGATTTACTATGTTTCCAAACCGCTCGGCATTTTGAAGCGGCATCTGTTATTTTCCCACAAGCGAGATGCTGGTCTGTGAAGTCGAAAGTCAAAGCTGGCCTGACAGTCTGGCCCAAAGTGTTCCGCTTGCTGCGCTACAGCAGCATGAAAATGAGTTTGATCGTCTCTGTCCTGACCGCCATCGAGGTGGTTGTAGGCATCGGTGTGCTCTATGTTATCAAGCTGCTCATAGATGTGATTTCAACCCAGTTCGCCGCTGAAGGAGAGGTCGAGACGGGGCCGGTCTTTCTTTATCTTGTGCTCACGGGCGTAGGTCTTTTGGGCGCGGTGGCCATCCAGACACTGGCGAACCTTGCGCGGACAGCACAGGGCATGTTGGTGTCCGACTATGTCGATCGTGAAATTCACAACCGTGCCATCGGTGTCGATCTGGGGTTCTACGAAAGTCCGGCCTATTTTGATCTGCTCGCACGGGCGCGGGCGGCAGGCTCGCAGCGACCGGCACAGGTGATCTCGACTGTTCTGCTGATTTTCAAAAGTGTACTCTATCTGGTTGCTATTCTTGTGATGCTTGTAGGCATCGAATGGCGGTTGCTGCCGGCCATTCTGGTAGCCATGTTGGCGGTATTGTTCATCCGCTTGAAGTTCACCAAAGCCCTTTTCCAATGGCAGAAGGATCGCGCCCAGTTAGAAAGGCGAGCGAGCTATCTGGACTGGCTGATCACCTCAGATATCCACGCTAAGGAGCTGCGGCTTGGCGATTTAGGTACCCATCTCAAAGAGCTTTATTCCAGCCTGAAAAAACGTATGCGGGAGGAGCAATACGCCATTGAGAAACGCAAGGCGATTGCCGAGCTTGTGGTTTCGGGGTTGGGCGCGCTCATCTTTGCGGGCGCTGTATCGTTTCTGGTAATGCGGACGCTGGTGGGGGATTTGAGCGTCGGCGATCTGGTGCTCTTTGTTCTACTATTTCGTCGAGCAGAAAGCAGTGGGCAGGAATTCGTTCGCCATGTTTCCAAACTTTATGATGATCAGCTTTTTCTGGGGCAGTTGTTCGGTTTTCTGTCGGTCGAGCCTGAAATCAAAGCGCCAACAGCACCCAAATCTTTGCCCGCTCCGATCACATCAGGTCTGCACTTTGAGAATGTGACGTTCCAGTATCCCAGCAACAGTGTCCCTGCGCTTGAGGGCATCAACCTGACTGTCAAACCCGGCCAGGTGGTCGCCCTTGTGGGGGAAAACGGATCAGGCAAAACCTCCCTGATTAAGCTGATGGCAAGGCTGTATGATCCAAATCGTGGTCGTATAACACTCGACGGCAAGGATATCCGCGAGTTTGATCCAGTTGCCTACCGCCGGCTATTCAGTGTGATATTTCAGGACTATTCGCGTTATGCCACAACTGTAGCTGAGAACATTCGTTTTGGAGATGTCCGTTTACCAGAAGACAGCCCCAGAATTTTTGAGGCGGCTCGTCGCGCAGATGCGGACAGGTTCATAAGCGCACTGGATCAGGGATATGACACCCCGCTCACCCGGATGTTTGATAACGGGCGCGAGCTGAGTCTGGGGCAATGGCAGCGCATAGCGCTGGCTCGCGCGTTTTTTCCGGCATCGAATTTTATCATTATGGATGAGCCAACAAGTGCTATGGATCCCAATGCAGAATTCGAACTGTTCGAAAATTTTCGCGATAAGATTGGCAACCGTGCTGCTTTAATTATTAGCCACAGGCTATCTACCGTGCGAATGGCGGACTACACCTATGTGCTGGACAACGGTAGAATCATTGAGCAAGGCACCCACGATGAGCTTATCGCCGCCAAGGGTCACTATGCCGGTTTATTTGAGCGACAGGGGCGAAGCTATCGAGAAACGGTTTGAGAATGTTGTCGTACTCGGGGTATTTTCTTCAAGATAGAATTAATTACAGGTTTTGTTCACAATTGTTTAATGTGGCCGGGAGAATGGCTGAAAGACCTTAACTTTTGGACTCTTTTAGACCATAATTTAGACGTATTTGGCTCGAAGGGTAGCGAGTGCCACCTCAAACTCAGGTCTATTTTTCGACCTGCGCCCCTTCGTTCTGCGGTGTTTGTGTGTGGAGTGTTAGATGGCGTTTTCTAATCCAGATATTTCTTTTGGCGTTACTGGTTTGCAAGGTGAGGCGGTTAACAATCCAACAGCGCTGGATTTTAGTAAAACCGGGAATCCCGTTCTATTCGTTGCTCAGCAGGATGGCAGTATATGGCGACTGGAAATCGAACGTCAGGCCGATGGTCCCGACGCTGATGCTCTGCCCGACTTTGTCGTCACGGACTCAACCCTTATCAATGATGTAAAGACAGACACCCAAAACTACGATGATGATGGGTCGGTCAACGCGATGACCACTCGTCAAATGACTGGGCTGATCACGACCACGGACGCAAACGGAAACGATGTTCTTTACGTCAATTCATCCGACTCGCGCATTGCCGTTGGGAATGATGCCAACCTTGACACCAACTCCAGCCAGATTCACAAAATTACCCTGGACCCTGATACGGGTGAGATTCTCTCGAATATCGCCATTGTGCGTGGCCTGCCGAGGTCCGAAGAAAATCACTCGGTCAACGGATTTGACATCGCGATTGATCCGGTAACCGGGCACGAGATGCTCTGGGTCGCAGTCGGTGGCAACACCAACAACGGTGCGCCGGGAAACAACTTTGCCGGAACGGTCGATTATCCCTATTCCGGAACGATCCTGAAGATCGATCTGACTGTTCTTGAAAGCTACGACGTCCGGTTGGACGGGAGTGGCGAAGAGTTCATCTTGGATCTGGCTACACTGGACGATCCCACGCGACCAAATATCGACCTATCGACTCTGAACATTTTGAATCCTGAGGACGCTCCGAATTTCACTCTGGATGATAACGGGACAGGTACAAACGGTGAGCTCAACCCCGATTGGGCAGGCGGCAACAACGGCCTGAACGCGGCAAAGGTTGTTGAAAAAGTTCTGGTTAGCATCGGCGGGCAGCTTCAATTCGTTGACAACCCCCTGCAGATACATTCGCCGGGATACCGCAATGCATATGATGTGGAAGTCACCGAAGGTGGTGAGGTCTTTACCTGGGATAATGGGCCAAACACAGGCTGGGGTGGCCAGCCGATTCCATTCGTGGATGATACTCCGGGTGACTCCATAAATTACGTTCAGGATTGGACAAAAGAGCTTGCGACAAATCTGTTCAATGAATCAGGATCGCAAGGCTTCGGAGACCAGTTGCACTATGCCGGGGACACCTCGGATGAATTTGGTCCCTACGGCGGATTTGCTTCTCCAATACGAGCCGCAGCGGCTATTCTGGCAGCGACATTTGATGCCGATGGAAACTATATACCTGGTGCGGGCAATCCGCTTCTCAATACCAATGGCGATGTGATCTTTGCCAATGAGACTGAGGCGCAGGCCTATCTCGCCGCGCTCCTGATAATCTACGAGGAGCAGGGCGATGGGAATTGGGTTGACGTGACCGGCACTACCGGACTTCCGGCAGACCTTCACGACATTGTCTCGGGCTATAACTGGATTCACCCGGGAAGTTCGATCAGCGATCCGACCGCTTATTATGACGGCACAAGCGTTCAGGACGGCACACTCTATTCCCCCGAGTCTCAGCTTTTTGATGACAGTGTTGATGGCTCACTCAAAACGGTAGCGGCCTCTACAAACGGTCTGGCGGAATACACGGCGACAAACTTCAACGGAGCCTTGAATGGCGTAATTGTTGCCGCTTCCTTCGATGGAAATCTTTATTTTGAGAAGCCCATTGATACCGATGGTGACGGGCGGACGGATGCGGTCCAGAGTCTCGGGACAATAAACGGTTTCGGATCGACACCGCTGACAGTCGCCGCCCTGGGCGACAACGGGTTGGGCACATTCATCGATAGTGACGGTGACGGGGTCGACGATTTTGCAGGGCTGATAGTTGCGGGCACCTATGGCGCTGACAACGTGACGTTCTTTATTCCCGGAGGGCAGGCATCCGACCCGAGTACAGATCTTGACCTTGATGGTCAGGACAACACCAATGACAGCCATGTTGGCGATCCGCTGGATGGCCGCGGCGTTGTGGTCGGGGCAAATGAAACCCTGACATGGCAATTCGAACTGAGCACACCAACCACACCTCCTGGTGCCATTCCCAGCGGTGACAGTATCGCCGGCGATATCGGAATTAACGCGGTCTGGCGCAATGGAACTGACCCGCAGATCACTTCCGATGGCTCGCCTGCTCTTTATAACCCAGGCATTTGGAATCTGGGTGGGGCATCCACCTTCGTCAGTATTGATGTCGCAGATACCGGCAATGCGGTTGGTACCGCGAATGACCAGGCCGACGTTCTGGGGATTGGGTTCGAGATACAGGATAATCTGAGTGGTATCTCAATCGTGAGCGAAATGCTGAACGTGTTCAGCTATACGCCGAATACGGACGCCTCCAAAACTTGGGATGGTGGTGAAAAATTCGGGCTGATGGTCGGCCCCGGAGATCAGAGCACCTTTGTGGAAGCGACCATTGCGGTGGATGCAAGTGGTGGCACGCCACTATTTGGCTTGCAGCTTGTGGTTGAAGAGAACGATGTTCCGAACACGGTATTTGTTGAAATTCCCGGCATCGAAAACCCTATACGGGGCATCGCAGACCCCAATCTGCAAGTCGCGTTTGACGTTGACCTGACACTGGGTGCCGAGACAATCTCGGCGCGCGCACGCTATGTCAACGATGGCGCATTCACGGATTGGGTGAGCACAGCCGCACTGCCACTGCCTAACGATGTAAGAGATGCAATCCTTGGGCAGTATGACAACAATGGCAACATCACTGGTGCCGTTGTTGGCCTCGTCTCATCCGCGCCAACCGGGGACGACAGCTTCGCCGCATCCTGGGATTGGATTGAGGTTTCTGGTCAGGACGCCGTTGAAACCACGGGTACGGTTCTCTATCGTTGGAATGCTGGCAGCTCAAACGTGGTTGCGGTCGATGGCGGACCAGACTGGATCGCCGACGCGTCGGTTCTGGTGGGTGGAACCACAAATATCTATACCGGAAACATCTCCACGTTGGATTCCAGCGCATCGCAATACACGATCCCAACCGGCATCTTCACACAGGAACGCTGGGATCCTTCCAGCGGTGCCGAAATGAGTCTTGAGTTTGGTAATGGCGCTCTTGAGTCCGGTGCCTATGCGGTACGACTGCTGATGGGCGAGGCGTATTTCACCCAAACCGGTTTGCGAACATTTGACGTATCAATTGAAGATAAGTTGTTCCTGGACGACCTGGATCTTGTTTCAACGCTTGGTTCGGGTGTTGGTGGTGTATTCGAATGGGTGGGTCAGGTTACCGACGGAACCATCGATATCGATTTCCAACGGGTTGTTGAAAATCCACAAATCAATGGCGTGGAAATCGTCAGGCTGGATACGGTGCCCGTTGATCCGGTCGTCTCGGCCAATGCCGGGAATTTTTCCGAGACAGATGGAACTGTCTCTCTCAGCATCACTTCTGCAACAGCGGTTCCACCCGGTCAGATAATCGATGTAAACTTTGAACTGCGCCCCGTCACAGGCGGCGCAACTCCAGAACTGGACTACACATCCGCCGGCCTGGCGTATGATGCTGTAACCGGCTTCTATTCCGGCAGCGGTCAGATCACAGAGGGTCAGACCACGCTCGACCTTTTCGTCGACCTGCTGCCCGATGCCGAGATAGAAGGCCAGGAGGCGTTCGAGCTTCACGTGACAAGCGTCAGTGGGGCGAATGCCACAATCGGAACGGCCGTAGCAACCGTCACGATCGATGACCTCGAAGACAGCGCAAACGGGACAGACGTCGGAGATTTCTCGGATGATGGTCTGAATCCGACTGTCGTCAATCTGACGCAAGGCGACACGGTTCTGGTCTCTACTCAGGATGGTGATCCGACGCGGGATTACGACTATGTCACGATTGTTGTCCCAACGGACCATGTGCTTACCTCTCTGACCCTGAGTGACTATGCCGATTACGATGTGAACATCACCAACGCCACCTTCCTTGGCATGCAGGCGGGCACGCAGTTTACTGAAAGCCCGGCGAACCCTGATGCCTCAAATCTGCTGGGTGGGGTGATTTACGATGAATTCGGCATCGGAAGTGATCTTTTGGCCAATATGGCTGATGGCGTTATCGAGAATGCTGGTGGGCTTAGCACGATCGGATTTGCAACGCCTCTTGGCGCTGGAAGCTATACTCTGTGGTGGAGCCAGGGCGGTTCTCCGACTACCTCTACAATTACGGCGACCGTTGATCCGCTGAATCCCCCCAATCAGGCGCCTGTGATCACTGCAGTGTCCGATCTGGTCGTCGACGAGCTTGAGACGGCGGTGGCCCAGGTTGTGGCAACGGATGCGGATGCGGGTGATGTGATCACGCTGTCCGTGACATTGGAGGATTCCAGCGGCACGCCGGTCACTGGATACAGCTTTACTGACAATGGCGACGGTACCGGCGATTTCAGCTGGTCCACACCGGATGTCTCGCCAACCGGCGTTTATACCGCCACGATCACTGCCTCTGACGGGGTCAATCCGGATGTCACATCGAATTTTGGTATCACTGTCAATGATATCCCGGCACCGGGTGGTAGCACGATTTTGTATCGGTGGAATGCGGGCAGTTCCAATGTGACGGCTGTTGACGGCGGAGGGGATTGGATCGCAGATGCGTCAGCCGTTGTGGGCGGGCCCACGAACATCTACACCGGCAATGTCTCTTCTCTGGATTCCGGAGTGGATGCGACAGAAGTTCCGACGGACCTGTTCAGACAGGAGCGCTGGGATCCGTCAAGTGGCTCGGAAATGGGCCTTGAGTTTGGCGATGGCACGCTAGAATCTGGCACTTATGCAGTCCGTCTCTTTATGGGTGAAAGCTACTATAACCCAGGTGTCCGGCAGTTTGATGTACTGGTCGAAGATCAGCTCTTCCTTGATGACCTTGATCTTGCAGGTACTCTGGGCAAGGGCAATGGCGGTATGTTCGAGTGGATCGGAGAGGTGTCCGATGGCACCATCGATATCGACTTCCAGCGTGTCATCGAAAACCCGCTGATCAATGGAGTCGAGATTGTTCAACTCGGCACGACGCCTGTTGCCAACCTCTCCGTGACCCCATCGGTCGGTTCTGAAGATGACGGTACGCAGGTGACGATCACGGTGACTACCTCACTCGCCGTGATTGGCGATCAGACCTTCGATCTTGGTCTGAGCGGCAATGGGATTACGGCCTCGGACTTCACGACGGCAGTCCCTGCCTCAATAACCATTCAGGACGGGAACAACTCGGCCAGCGTCGTACTCAATGTGGCGGATGACGCGGATATCGAGGGGCTCGAGACGGCCACCTTCACAATATCGAACCCGTCTGCGGGGGTTGCACTCGGGGCGACGGTATCGGGTACGCTCGACATCATCGACAACGATACACCCCCCAATCAGGCGCCTGTGATCACTGCAGTGTCCGATCTGGTCGTCGACGAGCTTGAGACGGCGGTGGCCCAGGTTGTGGCAACGGATGCGGATGCGGGTGATGTGATCACGCTGTCCGTGACATTGGAGGATTCCAGCGGCACGCCGGTCACTGGATACAGCTTTACTGACAATGGCGACGGTACCGGCGATTTCAGCTGGTCCACACCGGATGTCTCGCCAACCGGCGTTTATACCGCCACGATCACTGCCTCTGACGGGGTCAATCCGGATGTCACATCGAATTTTGGTATCACTGTCAATGATATCCCGGCACCGGGTGGTAGCACGATTTTGTATCGGTGGAATGCGGGCAGTTCCAATGTGACGGCTGTTGACGGCGGAGGGGATTGGATCGCAGATGCGTCAGCCGTTGTGGGCGGGCCCACGAACATCTACACCGGCAATGTCTCTTCTCTGGATTCCGGAGTGGATGCGACAGAAGTTCCGACGGACCTGTTCAGACAGGAGCGCTGGGATCCGTCAAGTGGCTCGGAAATGGGCCTTGAGTTTGGCGATGGCACGCTAGAATCTGGCACTTATGCAGTCCGTCTCTTTATGGGTGAAAGCTACTATAACCCAGGTGTCCGGCAGTTTGATGTACTGGTCGAAGATCAGCTCTTCCTTGATGACCTTGATCTTGCAGGTACTCTGGGCAAGGGCAATGGCGGTATGTTCGAGTGGATCGGAGAGGTGTCCGATGGCACCATCGATATCGACTTCCAGCGTGTCATCGAAAACCCGCTGATCAATGGAGTCGAGATTGTTCAACTCGGCACGACGCCTGTTGCCAACCTCTCCGTGACCCCATCGGTCGGTTCTGAAGATGACGGTACGCAGGTGACGATCACGGTGACTACCTCACTCGCCGTGATTGGCGATCAGACCTTCGATCTTGGTCTGAGCGGCAATGGGATTACGGCCTCGGACTTCACGACGGCAGTCCCTGCCTCAATAACCATTCAGGACGGGAACAACTCGGCCAGCGTCGTACTCAATGTGGCGGATGACGCGGATATCGAGGGGCTCGAGACGGCCACCTTCACAATATCGAACCCGTCTGCGGGGGTTGCACTCGGGGCGACGGTATCGGGTACGCTCGACATCATCGACAACGATACACCCCCCAATCAGGCGCCTAGCTTTACTTCGTCTTCGACTTTTGGCGTTATCGAGAATACGACCGCCGTTGGCACGGTCAGCGCGACCGATCCAGAGGATGATGCAATCCAGTTCGCCATTGCAGGTGGCGCGGATGCCGGTCTCTTTATAATCGACCCGACGTCCGGAGCGCTTAGCTTTCTGACGGCTCCGGATTTCGAAGCCCCCACCGATGTTGGTGACGACAACGTCTATAACGTGACCATCAGCGCGTTCGACGGCACAAACACGGTCACGCAAGACATTGCGGTGACCGTTGCGGATGATCCGAGCGAGACGAATAACGGTGCAGCCACACTGTCAGTCAATGCTGGGGCTAACAACGTCCAGATTTCCAACTATGGAAATAACTCGTTTGTCCTGACAAATGTCGGATCAAAAACAATTTCGTCCATTGAGATTGATGTAACAAATGCGCTTTATCCGGATAGCGTATTTGACCCGTTCGGCCTCGCAGGTGACACGATCTCCAAAGCGCTTCAAATCAATACCAATGGAAACACCGGCGTACAGGCTCCGACAAATGCATCTTACATCGGAGCCGGAGGAACGGCTGGGTATTCCGGGATAGTGCTCACCTTTGATCCGCTAGTAAATGGCGGATTTGAGAGCGGAGAGACGCTTGGCTTTTCCGTTGATATGGACCCGAATTCCGTTGCCGGATCTCAAAAATCGACGCTTGACGGCGGTTCTTCGCCCTCGTGGGATGTGGGTGGCGTATCCGGCGCGGAGCTCATCGGGTCTTCGTTCACAATCACCTTCGCCGATGGCACTACCGCGACAGGTCAACTTCAGAGTGATGGATCCCAGGGTGGCTCGATTGGCCTGGCAGATCAGGCTGCTCCAAACACGGCCGTCCAACTCAGTGTAAATGGCCTCTCCGAAGGAGAGATTGGCACATATGACGTCACCGGCCCGACAGTTGTTGTCAGCGGACCTGCCGGTGCCACCGCGCGGATCGTTCTGACCAAAGGTTTCATTCAACCAGTAGCCAACAACTTCGCCGAACCTTACAAATCACAACTTGATGCGCAGCTTGCGGCTCTTGGGGCTGAAGATTTTCCGGCAAACAACGCCGTCGAATTCCAGACTGTGGATGTCCTGCTTGATGGTACAAATCAGGATATTACCAGCCTGTTTGATTTTGCTGATATCGCCCTTTACGACTTTGTCGGAGAAGATCAGCTTCCGCTGGGATTTGTGGCCAGTGTCATTGATACAAGCAACAACGACCTTCCGCTGGGTGCAGTTACGGCTCCGATCTATCTGGAATACAGCGCCGGCACGACGCCTGTTGCCAACCTCTCCGTGACCCCATCGGTCGGTTCTGAAGATGACGGTACGCAGGTGACGATCACGGTGACTACCTCACTCGCCGTGATTGGCGATCAGACCTTCGATCTTGGTCTGAGCGGCAATGGGATTACGGCCTCGGACTTCACGACGGCAGTCCCTGCCTCAATAACCATTCAGGACGGGAACAACTCGGCCAGCGTCGTACTCAATGTGGCGGATGACGCGGATATCGAGGGGCTCGAGACGGCCACCTTCACAATATCGAACCCGTCTGCGGGGGTTGCACTCGGGGCGACGGTATCGGGTACGCTCGACATCATCGACAACGATACACCGGGTGGTAGCACGATTTTGTATCGGTGGAATGCGGGCAGTTCCAATGTGACGGCTGTTGACGGCGGAGGGGATTGGATCGCAGATGCGTCAGCCGTTGTGGGCGGGCCCACGAACATCTACACCGGCAATGTCTCTTCTCTGGATTCCGGAGTGGATGCGACAGAAGTTCCGACGGACCTGTTCAGACAGGAGCGCTGGGATCCGTCAAGTGGCTCGGAAATGGGCCTTGAGTTTGGCGATGGCACGCTAGAATCTGGCACTTATGCAGTCCGTCTCTTTATGGGTGAAAGCTACTATAACCCAGGTGTCCGGCAGTTTGATGTACTGGTCGAAGATCAGCTCTTCCTTGATGACCTTGATCTTGCAGGTACTCTGGGCAAGGGCAATGGCGGTATGTTCGAGTGGATCGGAGAGGTGTCCGATGGCACCATCGATATCGACTTCCAGCGTGTCATCGAAAACCCGCTGATCAATGGAGTCGAGATTGTTCAACTCGATACCGGCGCTGATGAATTTGCATTTGTATAAACTGGCGCGTCAGTCATAGAGCCCGGATTACTTCCCGCCGATGTCGGCAACTGTCGTCCCGGTGAGCCAATGGCGACAAGGTGCGGAAAGGCTGGCTAGATCTGAGCTTTCAACTGATTGACGTCGACATAGTAATCGTTCAAAGCGTTTTGCGGCTCAAACACCAGCGGCGTGTGTTTGCCGCCAAGAATGTTTGTCAGTGTTATGAAATATCCCCGATCAAACACGTCTTCGGCAAAAAATTCTATAACGTCGGGCCTGTCGCAAAAGATCATGTTGGTCAGGCCGGCACCATGGGGCGCAACAATAGTTTTGACTTCGGAGAACAGCTTAATTTGTTCATGTACAGAGAGTTTCTCTGCCTCGACAATCTCAAAGCCGCGGTCCTGTAGAAATGCGGAGACTTCGTCGTTGTTCAATATCCGGCGCTGGTCTGCCAAACGCCTTGTGACGTAGATTTTTTTGAACGGCTCTGAGCGGTCGGGCGCAACTGCATCCAGAACAAAATTCCTCAAATTTTCAATTGCGTTTCTTGAAAGGGCAAAACGATATCGCGTTGGCGATCCGATCAATAGCCGCCGGACTTTGACGCACCGATCCGTAATATCGATAAAGTCATCCGGGTTGACCCCTAGAATTTTAAGATACTCCCGTTGCCAGTCCCAGGGGACGCCATAGGTTAGAATTTTGGTGTTGGGTGTAATCGCTCCGCAGCCTCTTAGTTGAAGATATGTGGCGCAGCAATCCACTAGAAAATGATAGTAATTTCTCCACCATTGCATTGAAAAGATGTAAGCCTCTTCAAAGTCACACTCGCCTTCGCGCGCGTGTTTAAACGCTCTTCGTCGGCCAGCAGAATTGAACCGCCAGTGTTTGCCCTCAACTGTCGGTGTTGGGTCGGCTAAAGTTTCCATAATGACTCGGTTGGGTCTGACGGGGTCCACGATATGAGGCAGGTTCACGCCCGCGCTCTCGATATGAAAATAGTACGGGCGGGGTATGGCCTGCGGTGTGTAATGCAAGCTCAGTTGCCTGTAGTTGCTACATGGATTGTTCTCAGGCAAGACCGGGGCATAAATCTGGTGGTCGCCGAAAAACACCACATCGTAATCAAACAGCGTTCGATTGAGCGACTGCATTGGAATTTGCTGATCCATCATCCAGGCATCAGTGAAGATGCCATCAGCTGTTAACTTCAGTCGTTTCAGCTGTCTGTATCGGGTTGGCATTGTTTGGCGCATCAGCGCCAGAGGAGACTTAAAATTTGTCATAAACGTTGATCCGAGCTTCAAAGCTTTGGAATGCATAATAACTCATAAAAAGGGGTAAGATATCCATATCCATCGATATTCGGGCGCAAAATGTGCACGTACGACGGTAAACGACCACTGAACGAAGGGTTCTCTTAAGATAGTCATTCCAACAGCCTCCATCTCGACGATCCGCCGAGCTGCGGAACCCAGCGTCGGTCAAAGGCTCGCCCGATGTATCTGAACCAATCATCCGGGCTTTAACAAAAACTTCCATGAGTAGTAGTAATGCATGTGCATTGTGTTGATCTAAAGGCATTTTAACAATAACGTTTTGGCTATGATAAACACATTACTCCATCTGGGCCACTGTCGCGCGGCACAGGGTTTCTAACCAGCGAAAGTCACCTTCGCCCAAACCAAGGGTCGGGCGAAGCATTCAAATCCTGCCCACCATCGCGCCACTAGGGCACCAATCAAGCGCAGAACTAAAAACTAGCGTTTTCTTTTGAGACCGGACACAATGAATTTCTTTGATCCATTTCCTCCGCCCGTTCGATCCGGGACTGTTGGATTGATTGGTACTGTCAAAGATGAAGGCCCGTGGTTGATCGAATGGGTCGCGCATAACAAGGTACTGGGTTTTGACGAAATCGCTGTGGCCAGTAACGATTGCTCCGACGGAACTGACCAGATTTTGGACCGCATGCAAGACTTGGGTCTCTTGGTCCATATTGATAATCCGGGTCCATATCAGCGTACAATCCAGATGGATGCCTATTTTGCGCTGCAGAATCTCCCGGTCATGCGGCAATGCGAGTGGCTTATGCCGCTCGACGCCGATGAGTTTTTGGTAGTCAATATCGGTGATGGTACTGTGAAGGCGCTAGTTGAAGCAGGCAAAGGTTGCCACCGGATTCCGGTGCGCTGGCGCATCTTCGGCGATAGTGGCATTTCTGGGTTTGTTGATCCGCCGATTACCGAAAAGCTCTTTCAATCCGCTCAGCGAGAAGACCCTCAGAACTCTTACTTCAAGGCCCTTGTCAGGGAACACCATAACTTTGAAATGAGTGTTGCGCTAACGAGGGTGCGGAGGCCACGCGCTCGCTTTGGTCCGTATCGCTTACAGAAGCTGAAATACTACTGCGATGGTAAAATTCTAGTATTTCCCCAAAATGCTTCCTTTGACAGCGTAATAGAGTCCGTTCGGCATCATGGCGCACAAAGCAAAACAGCTCAAATCAACCATTATTCGGTCCGCACACGAGAACTGTGCCAACTGAAACGTTATAAGGGCGATGTAAACAGGAACCAGGCTACCTATGGGACCGATTCATACTTCAACCGCCTGAATCTGAATCACGAAGAAGACCGGTCTGTGCTTCGCTATGTGACACATAAAAACAAACTGATGAAAGATTGGCTTAGCGACCCACAACTGAAAAGCCTCTATGAAGAAACAATTGAGTTTACGTGCAACCAACTTGAGGTTCTCTCTGCGGGATAGCTTGAAATGATGAGCGCGCGGAGATGCATTCAATATGAGGCCGTCGGAATTGATTGTTCCCAAAAGCGTCAGAAAACTGATCAAACGCCAAAACCGTGATGAAATCAATACATTGATACGTTGATTTTGGCGCCTCATTGCCTTGCGGATTGTTTTGCCGAAGCAATTTTGCGACAACTTCCGTTAAAGGCGATGGAGGCGTCTACTATGAAATTTTTTAATCTGATCTCCTTTGTTGTGGTTTTGTTGATCAGTGCAGTGACGGCCAATGCGCAGGGTGACTACCGCATCAGACCGGGCGATGTGCTACAAATCGAAGTGCTGGAAGATCCTAGCCTTAACCGGGCGGTTACTGTTTTACCCAATGGGCAGATCACCTTCCCATTTGTAGGTACCGTCCGAGCGGGCAGACAGACCGTAAGTCAGGTGCAGACCTCATTGCGCCAGGGGCTCAGCTCCAATTTCACTTCCCCTCCAACAGTTTTTGTCGGTGTGCAACCGTTTCTGGACCTCAACGCAACGACACAAACTACAACCGGCCCGACAATTGATGTCTATTTTGTTGGAGAAGTGAACAACCCTGGAGTGATCCAGGTTGAAAGGGGCACGACCCTACTGCAGGCAGTGGCTGTCAGCGGTGGTGTTTCGCGTTTTGCAGCAATCAAGCGTATCCAGTTGCGCCGAACCGATCCGCGCACGCGTGTCCAGCGAGTAACAATTCTTAACTATAAGGCTCTGGCAAACGGAGCTGTAACAACAGATATCGAGCTTAAGGATGGTGATGTTATTCTGGTCCCGGAACGGCGTTTGTTCGAATAACCGACCCGCGCAAAAGAAAAAAGTTTTACCGTGCAGCGAGGGGCGGTGGCTGTCACCCTCATTTGCTGTGCCGGAGTTGTAGTTCACGCACAGGGTGTGCCTTCTGCAGAGGAATCCCCTTCAGGACTCCTTGCGACCTTCGATGTTTCGCAGCGCTTGGAGTACAGCGACAATCCAGATCTGGATGTCGATGGCACTTCTGATTTTTATGGGCGCACCGTTCTGGACTTTGGTTTGGAAAGTGTCACGAACATCCAGCGCTTTTCGCTAAATCTTGGAACTGATATTGAAGAATTTCGCGAGGATAATCCGAACAGCTTCGACTTCACGAACACATTTGCGACGCTTTCCTACGACAGGACAACTCGTAATGCCTTTTTCGGAGCGGATGCACGGTATCGCGAATCTGATACCGACTCGACGTTCTCTGACGAGGATTTCGATCAGGACAGTAGTATCATCAATCAGGATAGCGGTACACGGGTCAGCTATGGTTTCGCTTTGGGCGGGGCCGTCGGCGAGGAGGGGCCGCTGGGGGCCAGTTTCGACTGGGATTATAACGAGATCAGATTTAGGGATACCGACGACCCCGGCCTCAGTGACAGCACACAGAATGATATCTCTGGTCAGGTCGATTTCCGGATCAACCCGCGTATAACATTGGGTTTGACAGCCGGCTACAATAACTTCACCACTGAAGCCGTAGACGGTACAAACCGCAAAACCAGACGCCTTGGGTTGGCGACCGAACTTGAGTTGAGTTCCGTCCTGACAGTGGATGCCGAGCTGAGCCACGACCGAATTGAACGGACCGGCGGGACAGAGCGGGACGACGATGGCATTAGTGGCGAGATCGAGTTCACGCGAGCGCTACCCAACGGCACCATTGGGTTGCGCTATGCATCAGAGGTCTTTGCGAACGTCGACGGTCGGCGGTCTTTCCTGAGCGTAAGTCGGGACATGGACCTGCCCCGCGGTGCTCTAGCCGTGTCACTAGGGGTGACAGGCACCGATGCGGTTGGATCAGATCCGTTAGTAGAGATTGACTACATATATGAGTTACCGGCCGCCCAACTGAGCTTTGGTTTAAGTCAACGAGTTGTGGTCGACGAAGATGACAACGAAGATATCAATACCTCTCTGCGTGCCGCATACGATCAGGAGATCAACAGCCTTTCCAGCTTTGGGATCAGCGTCGATTTTTTCGACCGCAACGAACTGGGTGACGGTAACAACGATGGTCAGCGACTTGATGTTGAATTGGTGTACCGCCATGACCTGACCCGGGATTGGGCGCTTGAGAGCGGGATTGCGCATACTTTCGAGACCGAAGACAATGAGGAAAACCGATCCCGTACAACCCTCTTTGTCGGGTTGGAAAGATCCTTCAGCTTTTCGCCCTGATCGACCTTACTTACTTTTGTCGGATCAGGAGGCTAGCGGAGGCATGGGTTACATCTGACTGTGTGCTGACAGCTTTGAATACAAAGCTCGAGGACACCTCCTTCAAATAGACTTCCAAAGGTGAAGCCGCTATTATTTAGCTTGTAATTAGTGAGGATTGTTCATGCCAACCTTTAAAGCCGTTGCATTAGCTGGCATTTTTGTATGGCCCGCGTCGATTATTTCAACCGCTCATGCGGACACCGTTGGATGCTACCACTACAAAGACGAAATATACGATTCCTATAGATCATCCGATTGGGAGAAAATCACCGCCGACCTGAAAATATGGCTGTCAAAGCATAAAAGACATCACCCGTATTACTACACGATGCAGAACAAGCTCATGGATGCCGAATACAATCTAGAACAGTCGAAAAATACTGGACACCACAAGAAGAAGCGCAACAGATGCAAGGATGATGTAAGCCCCAGTTAGAGTCAGCGATGCAGAAAGACTCGTCCCAACGTTGCTCTTTGTCTGTTTTGGTCAACGGTGGAGGATAGGGGGCGAGCGCGGCGGTAGCTATCGGTTTTTTTGTTCTCCCACGACTGCGGAAATTGCATCTAAATACTCTCTTAGGACAATATTTTCGTCGAACTCCCGTTCTACTTTTGCCCTTGCTTGAACGGACATCTGCATAAATTTTTCGTCATCTAAATCGCAAAATCTTTCTAAAGCAATGAGCAAAGAGTTTACATCACGGGGCTCTACCATAAATCCATTGACTTCATCATCAACAACATCACGACAACCTACATTGTCGGTTGTGATGATTGGGCGCCCTACCGCGCAGGCTTCCAACAAAACCCGAGGTACACCTTCACCATAATATGAAGGCAAAACTAAACAGTGCGAACTCGCCAGCAATTGATCTATTTCTTCAGGCTTAACAGCGCCATGGTACACCACCTGACCTTTTTTTACCATTTTATTTAAAATAGAAAAATCCACATATGAGCTATGATTAAGATGCTCGCCAACAAAATGAAACTCAGCTCGGTTTTTTCGATCGGGTTGCCCCAAAAAGCTTTGAATAGCCTCTAGAAGTTCTCGTACGCCTTTTTCCTTCAGCATGCGTCCAACAAAAATAAATCTGATTGCTCCGTTTCGGAAAGGTTTGACCGAGAACCGTTCCAAATCGACCCCGCTTCCGGGGATTCTCTGCGCGAGTTCCTTTGCAACGACCTTTTTGTTAACAAACATTTTCATGTCGTCGAAGTTTTGAAAGAAAACTCGAGACGAGTGCCGCAGTCCTCTTCGGTATAGCCAAAGTACAAGCGACCTCAACATCGTACTCTTGCCAGAAAATACCTGCCCTGCACCTGCTACGTTGTTTATGACCGGAAGCCCGGCCCGCTTGGCGGCAAAATTTCCGAAGATATTTGGCTTTACGGTGTAGTGCAGAGAGGCGACGGGTTTGATTTCTTTCAATAGTTTTTCGATTTGCAACGCACATCGTATCTCGGAAAGAGGGTTTAATCCATATTGGCTCATACCTATTGGATAGTGCCTTATTCCATGATCTGTTAAGTAATCAGTGCTTTCATCTTTTGGAGACAAGACACAGACATCATACCCAGCAGTCTGAATTTCAGCGATAAGACGCATACGTGACTGAGCAATATGTCTGGAACTGTTGTAGACAATAGAAATTACTGGCTTTTTCATCCAACTCTTTTCCGCTCAATTATGTTGAGCTACTCCCCAGTCTTTAGACGAGTTTCGATGTACTTTAAGCTACCCTTTGCATCTGATGAGCGGGGCAGGCTTCGTTTCTTCTCGGTCAATAGACCATGGCTAGTAGCTCGTCGCCAAGGGCGGATTTGAGCTGCTTATGGTTATGGGTTTCGAGCCATTCCCCATCCCGCGAAGGCATTGCCAAGGTAGCCCGCGTGCCGTCCGATCAAAGTAGACGATGGATTCAGTATAGCGCAGACCTACGAATTATTTTGAGCATGCCTTATTCTGAACAAACCGCGATGGGCCAGACGTGCCGAAGGGTGCTACACCCTCGAAAATCCTAACTCTTGTTTCGACGATAATGTCGTAGGCGCTTTCAACGTTATGGATACAGTGCGCCAGCATGAGGTGAGGCATTTGTTGATGGCCTCAGCCGGCTCGTGTTATGGAGCCAATAAGGACATACTCTTTGTCGAAGCCCATAAGGCCGACACACCGCTTGTTATCTATGCCGCAACGAAAATACTAATGACAGCACGGGTCATTCCTATGAGTATTTCTGGAACCTGCCCACGACGATGTTCCGCTTCTTCAACGTATTTGGGACCTAGGGGTGACCTGATCTGGCCCTGTATCGTTCGTTCCTGCTTTCGATACGGCAGGCGATTATTTTCAGCGCAGTTATTCAACCTTTCATGCAATTAGCAGTCAAGGCCAGTGCAATTTCGCGCTTGGCGCCGCCGTAAGACCGAAGCTTGTTTGTGATGAGCTCCTTGGGGATAAATCCTTGTCGTTTCATCGGCTTCATCATCAGCTACTTTGCAGTTTGTTGATCTTGTGGGGTCTGGAGAATTTGATCTGTTCGTTTGAAAATCTACGTTGCATATTGTACCCATTGTTTAGAAGGATCACTAATATCTCGTCGGCCTGATTTCAGGGGGCTGGGTTAGTAGCCTGAGCAATATGACTATAATGATAGGCTGTACAGGGGTAGGTTTTGTCGAGGTCGCCACCGTACCAGGAGCGCCCTTACAGACCGGAAAGGCAAGCGTACATTTTGTCACGAGATATAGTAATCTCGGTATTTTCCTTTGTAATAATTATACCCGTCATATGCGTATTTCGAGGCCCGTGCCTCGTTTACCATCGTCATTACAACACCAGCAATCGGGGCATCTACAGATCGCATTTCCTTTAAGCCCTCCAGCACAGCACCGCGTGGGGTTTTGTCCCATCGCACCGCATAAATAATCGTATCCACCAGCTTTGACAGAATCCGCGCGTCAGCTACGATCAAGGCCGGTGGCGCATCAAGGATCACCATATCATAGTTCGAACTCAGGACTTCGATAAGTTTCTCAAAGCGTTTAGAGGACAGAACATCAGCGGCATTGACTGTTCCAAGACGTTCGCCTTCTCGGACTGTGAGTACGTGGACGCCTGAGGTAGGTTCGGTGTAAATCGCTTCATTGATCGGGGTTGTCCCATCGACTACCGATAATAATCCGGGACGTTCATCGGTGTCTTGGAGCATGTGCGCCAAAGCGGGCATGCGCAGATCGCAATCAACTATAATTGACGTTTTTCCCATCTGGCGGCTGGTCATTGCCGTTAGCATTGCGCTTGAGGTCTTACCTTCTTGCGGGACGCTGGAGGTGAACATTAACACTTTTGGCGGATTATCCACATTTGACAGGAGGATGCTGGTTCGAAGGTTTCGGACGGATTCCGCCAGCGAGGAATTGGGTTTGTTCCGTAAATTATCCAATAGGGCTTGGCGTTTCATCCGTGAGCCGATCGATGGCAATGTGCCAAGAACTGTTATTCCAGACATCTCCTCCAACTGTGCCGGCGAACGGAAGGTGTTGTTCAGGAAGTCAAGCAAGAAAACGATACCAACTCCGATCGCCCCGCCCAGAAACAGGGTTAGTAGCATCGTGCGGCGCTGCTGTTGTGATTGTGCAAAGAGGGGAACCTCTGCTGGGGACAAAATGCGGGCATCTGCGGTTTGCAAATCTTCTTGCACGTCTGATTGCTGTAGCCGAGCCAGAAAGTTATCATAGAGAACCCTGCTAGCCTGCGCCTCCCGCTCCAGTTGGCGCAGTGCCACCTCATCCGCAGCCTGGCTGAAGGCTTTCTGCTCCAACTCACGCACCTGCGCTATGAGGACAGCTTCCCGCTCCTGTGCTGCGATAAGGTCGTTTTGAGTGGCTGCCACGATTTTGGTAGCTTCCTCGAGGACTTGTTCGCGGATTTGTTCGCGTACATCTGCGAGTTGCCGCTTGGCGAGCTGCAAGGATGGGTTGTCCTGTGAGACAGATGCATTCAGTGTGAGAACCTGTGCAGCAAGTTCAGATTCCTGCCGTCTGATCTGCGAGATCATTGGTGACGCTCGAAATGTCGAAATCGTGTCCAAACCATCCGGGTCTGCCAATGCGGCTTCCAGCCGGTTATACTCCGCTAGAATGCGCGTGGTGTCACTTTGCGCCCCTACCAACGCGGCGTTGAGCGCAGCCAGTTGCTGTTGGGTGATGTCAAGGCTCTGACCCTGTTCGGCGGCAAGGGCTGCACGGGCGGCTTCGACTTTGTTTTCTGCAGTTTCCACATTGGCCTGCAGTTCATCGACTCGGACACTGAGCCAGCCTGTAGCAGCCTGTGTTGCTTCAAGCTTTGCCTCAAGCTGGTCGACAATATACTGATTTGCTATGGCATTGGCGATATCTGCTGCGGTGTTCCGGTTGGTCGAAACATAGGAAATGCCCAGAACATTGGAATTGCCCAAGGGAGCCAAGTCTAAGCCCCTCAACACATTGCGCACAATTAACACACGCAGGCGTTCTTCCCGCGCGAGTTGACGCGCTTCGGGATCGGTGATCGGGGGCGGAGGGGGGCGATCAGACCGAGATCCTTCATGATATCGGTAATCTCGGGGGGAGCGAAATATAGCTTCCAACACGTTCCAGCAAGCTGGGTATTGGTTCACTCAAAGTCGGGTTGAATTCGGGATTGTTGTCCAGATTTAAGTCATCCACTACGCGTTCGATCAGGTTGGTTGAGGACAGGATCATTATCTGATCTTCCAAATTGCCCCGATCAATACCTTCTTCGTTCAGGATACTTTCGATGACGTTGCTTTGCTGGACATCAAACATTACCGTTGCTGTTGCCCGGTATGTGGGTACGATCTGGGATATCGAGAGATAGCCAAGCACATAGGCAATCAGCAGGCAGATCGCTATGATCCACTTGCCATGCCAAAACTTTGAAACAAGCCCGCGAATATCAATCGTGTCGTCGATGTTGTCCAAGGGGTTGTTCCGTGGTTTGGCCGTGTTCACCGGGTTCGACAGGACTAATGGCTGAGCTGACTTATTCACTTTATACACACCTGAACTAGAACCAATTTACAACCGTAAAAAACTCTAAACACGCGCCTTCACCAGCGCGCACCAAAATGCGCCGGAAACCGGTTATCTGTACTATATTGGCCCACTTATATGCATTTTCTACAGCCTATATCCACCTTAAGGCATCAGCTTTTTTACTTGCCGAGACTGACAAGCGTCTGAATATTGTATTCATATCACGTTGAAATAATGTGCAGACGTTGTCTAAAAGAAGGCGATGCCCAGGCTTTCCTGTTCGAATTTGGGTGTTAGAGAGTGCGGATTGTGAAAATTGAATTTATCGAGAGCGTTGTCCGTGTCTTCACCATTGTCGTTTTTCTGGCATTGGTGTGGGTGTGTTTGGGCGGGGAAACAGTGCTTGTGGCCCCGACGCCGATTTCAAGCTTCCTTGTGCATTTGGTGGCCTTCTTCTTCCTCGGTTCGGCCTGCCATTTAGGCTGGGTGGAAGCCGCCGCCCGCGTGGCTGTTTTGATGGTCATCCTTGCAGTGGCACTTGAGGTCGTCCAGATTGCCTTGCCCGGGCGTACTTTTTCCGTGCTAGATCTTGCCGGAAATTTGATCGGCGTGGGATTGGCCTGGGTCTTTTTCAGGGTTTTGCTGAATTTCAAACGGACTATTCGACTGTAGACGTGGCCATTTGGTCTGTGGATGTCTGTGACGGAGTGGCGGGTTTTTGTGTGGCTCTGCCTGTCCGCGGATTCCGTGTCGAAAAACTCTGGGCCCACCCCATTGCAAGGATGACTGCAAACAATGCTGCAACGGCGGGGATCTGCAAGCTGAAATCAAAGAGAGAATGAGTGGCTGCCGTTGCAATGACGGCGAGCGCAAAGCAGGGGAACACTCGGTTTCGGTGGCGGTTTACGGTTCCGCGGTAAATGCGCAGGGCGATGATCAGAAGCGCCAGATAAAAGGCAATCGCGGCGGGAATGCCAAACTCGAACATGTTCTCCAGGTATGAGTTGTGCGCTCTGACCCATTCGCCAATGGCCGCTTCCGCGGGTACATATTGGCGAAAAACATCATGAAACGACCCTAGCCCATGGCCCAAAGCCGGGCGATCCATGATTGCCCTGACGACTTCAGGATAAATCAGAAAGCGAGCGTTTCCTGCCTCTGTCGTTAGGATTCTGTCAATCATGCCTGTCGCGCTTGTAAGAATGACAAACCCGACCACGGCCACCACAACCACTAAGAGCCACGGGTTCCACCGCCGTCCTCCACCTTTCCATGACACCAAAAACACGCACAGCCCCACAAGTCCTGCAAGCCCTCCTGCGCGGGACT
Organism: Ruegeria sp. S84; assembly: GCF_056583445.1. Classification (NCBI taxonomy): domain Bacteria; kingdom Pseudomonadati; phylum Pseudomonadota; class Alphaproteobacteria; order Rhodobacterales; family Roseobacteraceae; genus Ruegeria; species Ruegeria sp. S84. The sequence continues at coordinate 18,645 of NZ_JBWPVF010000003.1, read as the reverse complement.
GTGTCAGAGTCAACGCCCCTAGACACAAAAGGGCGCCAAGGGCATAGATCCATGCACCGCTAAAGAACCCCTCCAGCATATCACGCAGAAAGCTTTGCCAACTATCGTTGTTGACCGGCGCACGGCTAACGAAGTGCAGATAGGCTGCAATATTTGCCAGAAACCCAAAAACCGCATAGGTGGCATAGTTATTGCGGTTGACAAACGTTGAGGTCACAACCAGCACCTGCTCGCCGTCGCCCAAAACAGGATTATACCCGGTTGCCATTGTATAAAGGCCGTAGATCGCGAATGCGGTTGAAGTGATGGCAATAATCCTGAGCATCATTTCCACGCGAGCCGTGGCCACAGAGGCACGGAATGCGATCCAGAAGATCATCGTGTAACACAGATAACGCATGATAATCTGCCGCCCCTGTCCGGGATCAGCCGAGATGTAGCCGGGTATATCGCCCAAGGCAGTCCAGACTGGATGTGTTTGAGGGGCCGGAAGCCCGGGAAGAAGCTGGATACAGCCCCAAATAACCGCGCCCAGGAACAGAGCGGCAGGCAACCACAGCCCCCTAACTTGTTTGGGCAGGCGCTGGATGCTGTCAACAAGCACCTGCATTACGAAAATCACCAGGATGGCAAGGGACAACAGCGACCATGATACCGGCCGGTTCGCTCCCAGGGGCACAGCTGCAAGTAATACGCACCCCATAAGCGCCCATAGGATAGCCCATTGAAAAATAGAGAATCGTTCACGTGTTTTCATAGCACCACGTTTCCTCGGAATTGCGAGACTATCTCAGCAGATCTGTGACAAAAGCCCCGGCGATACGCTATGCGGGCAAACGTTGCGGCGAGGATACATCTGCACCGATTGACCCCAAATCGCAAAACAGAGCTGCAGCCCAATAGACAGGCAGGAGAACTGGCGCCTACACTAAGTATTGCGATCTTTAATGTGCCAGGTGTGACAATGGGAAAAATTTTGGTGCGCATTTTTTGTGTCGCTGTCCTGATTGGCGCGATTATGAATTTTGCGATGGTGTTCGAAACCAGTCCTGCCTTCAATAGCAACGCACGAGATAAAAACGTGGGAGGTAATTGGAGAGTGCCCAACGCCGCCGCCCATTACGACAAATCGGAATACCTGCTCGAACTTGCGTACAGCTTTCTCAACGAGCTTGACCTGACTTATGATCCGGCCACCGGTGATGCGATGGTCATTAGTATAGAGGAACAAGGGGCGCGAACCCGGAAAGCGCTGGACCTAATCAATCGGTCTCTTCGTCTTGACCCCGCAAACGCCTCTGGCTGGACGTATCTGGCACAGGCCCAAGCCCGCGCTGGTGATATCGATGCCATGCGTGACAGTCTGGAGCGGTCATGGGAGCTTGCCCCCTATAACGTGCAGCTTGCGCCATTGCGGCTGCAGCTTGTGATGCAGGTATATTACGCCAATCTTCACTTGCCTGAACAAGTGACGATCCTGTCCGATCAGGAGATTGCATCAGCCTATCGAGATGGCAAGGTGCTGAACGCGCAATCTCCGATCCATTTTGAGCGCCTGATGCCCGATGGCGACCCGGTTCGCTCGTTACTAGGTGATTTCGGAATTATACACTCCAGTAGTTAAGCCGAGCGTATGTGAAATTTGGCGACATTTTGGACCATGGATCTGTCAGGGAGAAGGATACCACTACCTTCTGGTTGAGCGTTTTCAGAGAGTTCAAACCAGTCAGGGACAAATCGGGTATACCTATCGGTGTGATTGAATACATCTTCAAGTAAAAGTGACTGATGCCTGGTTTCCTTTTACGTGTTATGATCCATCTCAACATAGATAGGCAGAACTCCACCGTTCGGGACAATTATTGTAGCATAAGCGTCTAAAAGGCTGTTAACTTGTTATTAGGGCGAGTGGTGCAATAACGTTCAAAAAAGGACAAGCTAAAAAATGGCCACATTTCTCATTGGCGTTGTGGTGGGATGGGCAGCCACTTTTGCCATGTGGTTTGGTTTGTCGTTCGGTTTCATATCAGGTCTAATGTGGGGCACACTGATCGGTGCCGCCACCCTATTTGTGCTCGCTGTTTTACAATGGGCGTTTCGGGATATGAACAACACACGGAACCACAGTGAGAAATTTACCTGGTTCAAGGCTCATTGAACGCGGTTTGTGAAATATGGCGCCGATTCTTGAGCGCTGGGTGAATAAGTAGGTATCTCCGCTTTACACGCTTATGATGGGCCCATCTCCCAAGGAAACAAAACCCGATCGAGCGCATAAGATTGTTTCCGATTTTGCGCAAAAAAGGCTTGAAACGCAAGACTGTAGCACTTCGCGCACATCGGTCCTGTGCCTGTACCAACAGTATTGCTTCGGTTCAAATTTGCTGGTAAAAAAGGGAGGGTTAACGATTTAAAGGAACGGAATAGTGACCAAAAAACTTAAAACCTGGGAAGCCCCTAAGCTGAAAACGCTTGACGTTGAGAAGACACTTAGCGGCCCCCTGAACTACCACCGGGAAATTGAGTTGTGGTGCTTTGGCATTGCAGGCCCTAAAGGCTCCTGAGCGACGTAAAAAATTTCAAGACATTTCTGCCTTGGAATTAACAGGTAGCCTGTTGTCAGCTTTTGTAGCTAACAACAGGTGAATATCTTTTTCGCTGATCTTCTCCTAGCAACACTTCATGTCCCACGCAAAGCCAGGCATGCGCGTGCATGTTTTCTTTGGCTTCGGAACGACCTGTGTTCACGCCAAATACCAGAGATGAGCTGACCCCCCTTCGCCGCAACATATCTTGTCCTGCCATCCCGACCATCAAACACGTGAATACGCCGCCAAATATGCGGTTCAGTTGATTGATAGCCTTACGGACCAACCTGATTTCCAACGTTATTTCAATCTCTGCGGGAAACACTTCGCCGGGTGAGGATGTTCCTAGACGCCCTTTCCATTTTTTAAACGGAAAACACCTCACCAAAATCCAGGCTTGGCAAAGTCGAAAAAATGCCTCGAAAACGATGAGTTTCTTTTGAGCAGGTAAAGATATGAACTGGGAAAATCGCGACATTTTCAGTACTTCGCACAGATGGTGGGTTCAGTCATCCCAAATTTGTCGCTAGCGTCCAGTTTGAGATGATCTGTAGTTATTGAGAAAACTATGAGCGCAATCCTTGGTCGAATTGAATACAGCGGACGATCGCTTAACAAGTCCCAATTCGACAGGGCCTTCAAGGCATTATCCGACTATGGGCCCGATGGTAAATCCACCGTTTACGGAGAAAATTTTGCATTTGGCCTTCAGTATTTCGGCGTCAAGGCCGGGCAGTCTGATGGTTTAGAACTGGAACGCAATGGCTGCATTCTGACGGCAGATGCTATCATCGATGCGGGCGAAGATTTGGCGGCCAAATTGGAGCCGCTACCATCGTCAGAGAACGGCCTATCCGATTTTGAACTGATCAGGAGCGCCTATCTGAAATGGGGGCAACGCAGTCCGGATTTCCTGTTCGGTGACTATGCCTTTGCGGTGTTTAATCCAGAAACCCAAGAGCTGTTTCTGGCGCGGGACCATATTGGTAAGCGCCCGCTTTATTGGGCCCGCAGAGACAACAGCTTTACATTTTCCACGGACATTGCCGCCCTTTTGGAGTTTGATGACATAAGTCGTGAGATTGATCAGGACATCCTGCTGCGGTTTATGGTGCGCGAAGTTGCCTGGCTGCCGACAAAGACGCTCATCAAAGGAATAAATTTCGTTGATCCTGGCTGTTACATGACTGTTGGCCAATCTGGGCAAAAACAAAAACGCTGGTGGAATCCTCATAACGTCAAGACGGTCCACGGGCGTTCGGAGCAAGATTGCGTTCAAGAACTGACCGATCTTCTTACTGTGGTGATGGAATATAATATTGATACCAATCTGCCCGTGGGCGCGCATTTGAGTGGCGGAATAGATTCTGGGGCAGTGACAGCGTTGTCGGCAAGAGCGCTCAGATCGCAAGATCGATCTTTGGTGTCAGCTTACGCTTGGGCACCTGACTTTTCAGACGATTTTCCAGACAGGGGTGAGGTTGACGAACGTCATAATATCAATCGCATATGCGAGAGTTCAGGTATTTCGATACGTTTCGGCAGTCAGGATTACAAAGAACTGGAAGCGTTCCATCAGCGGGAATTCGAAATTGAGGGATCTCGCAGACCTAACTCAAGAGGCCGGCATTCTCTCTCAGGCATCCCGCGACGGCGTTCGCATCCTTCTTTCCGGTTGGGGCGGAGATGAGGCGTTTTCTACGATGGGGAGATTTTATCTACCATATTGCTTGAAACGGTTCAGGTTTGCTGAGGCTTTTCGGGTTCTAAGAATCATATCCGGTGGCCGTAGAAAGCCCAAAATCCTTCTGCGCAGTCTTTACTATCACGGTCTGCTGCCGCTGATGCCGGAATGGTTGAAGCGACGACTGACACCGGACCCGAATTGTGGTGAGCCAGTATCCTTCATCAATCCAGCATTTCTGGAAAGCGACCCCAGTTTGAAGGCTTGGTGGTATGGTCAGGAACTGCCCGAACCAGCGAACCCTAAAGTGTATTTGGCACATCTTCAGCTTTACGGTCATTTGGCCGAAAGGGCGGATACATGGGCCGCGTGGTCATCCAGGTTCGGTATCCAATATCGATATCCTCTGATGGATCGCCGCATTATGGAGTTTATCCTGGGTGTTCCCAATGAACTTCTTTTTGCGGATGGGAAGCCCCGGTTTTTAGCCCGGCACGCGACTAAGGACGTGCTTCCCGACGATTTGCAGAAATATGACGTCGCCAATGAAGCGCTGCGCTCCAAGCGCCGGTTGGACTATTGGAAGGCGCTATTGGAGTATGAGCGCGTCGGGATGTTTGATGGAGAGAGTTCATGGCTTGATATGCCAAAAGTTAGAGAAGTAATCCGAAAATCCCAAGGCCCTCTCGGCAAAGAGGAGACACTGCTATTCAGGCGCCTCTCGTTGTCTATTAGAATCTGGTACCTTGAACAAAGAAACCGCTCGATCTCTAAAAACCGTAACTGTGTCGTGCTGAGACAGCGGCCTGTCAGATTTGACTTGCATGGTATCATACGAACACTGCCATCCAGTTGAGCCACTGAAGCGTGCACGATCAGTGCCCTGCGATGGCGTTCTATTGGCGCTATACGCGCTACAAAGTGGCTTCTTAGGACCCTAATCCAGCACCCGTTGTTCTCTAGAGGTCATTACCCCTATAGACCTAAAGTCGGTCATGAACTAACAATTAGGTCGAACCACTCAGGTGGAGTTGATCGCCAGACTAGGCTAGCTAAATTCATTTACTAAGCTGGAAGTTATGTCCCAAAAATTAACAACATTTCAAAAAGCTCTCCGGATGCTGACGCCAAGAGAACGCAAATCCGGTTTGCTCTTGCTGTGCTTGATCATTGTAAAGGGTGTTGGCGACATGATCGGTGTTGCGACAATCATGCCATTCCTATCGTTGCTGGGCAACCCAGACCTAGTCAAGACAAACCCGATCGCAAATTACTTTTACGTCCTCTTTGACTTTCGGACCGTAGACTCGTTTATCACGATGGTTGGTGTCGCATTTGTGTGCATGCTGATAGCAGTGGGTATTTTGAGGAGCGTCACAGCATATGCCTTAAACCGCTGGATATCCATGAGAGAATACAGCCTCTCTCTTCGGCTCTTATCCGTTTATCTGCGCCAGCCTTACGAGTTTTTTTGAACCGGCATACAGGTCAGCTCGGCACATATATACTCAACGAAAGTGCTCAAGTAGTAGCCAACGCTTTCAGACCAGCCACTGAAATAATAAACAGCCTAATGACATTTTTTTTGATCGCCTCATTTCTTCTGTGGGCAGAACCAACTACAACAATTATTTCTGTATTGGCTTTCGGAGGATGTTATTTTTTACTTTATTATAGCCTCAAAGCTATGATTTCGCGTATGGGGGACGACGTTCTCCAGGCAAACCAAGCACGCTTTAAGATAGTTGTTGAGGCGTTCAATGGAGTAAAACAGATTAAGCTTCTCGGGCGGGAACAAAGCTACGTAGCAGAATTTGCAAATGCCGCCGCACGACAGGCAAAAATTCGTGCTCTAAGTTTAACTCTTCGGCAAGTGCCCAAATTTGGACTTGAAGCCCTAGCGTTCGGCGGAATTATTATCCTGACATTGGTTTTAGTAGCACGCAATGGCGGTCCAGGAAGTGAAACAGTTGCAGATATCCTGCCGATATTGGGCCTTTATGCGTTTGCCGGGTATCGAATGCTTCCAACCATGCAAACTATGTACTCATCTATTTCTTCCCTTAGGTTCGGAGAGGCGGCCGTGAACGCTATCTACGATGACCTAAACCTACCCACCGAGTCGACCGACTTTCCAAAATCCCACGTGACACCTTTAGGTCTTACAAAAAGTGTCAACTTCATAAGCCTAAACTATCAGTACCCAGGCTCAGACGAAGGTGGACTCAAAGATCTGACATTCGGTATAGACCGTGGCCAGACGGTCGGCGTGGTTGGAACCACCGGCGCTGGTAAGACGACACTCGTAGACGTTTTTCTTGGCCTACTGCCGGCGACGGACGGTCGTATTGTCATAGATGACAAAGACCTGACTCCTAGTCGTGTGCGTCAGTGGCAAGCAAGTGTCGGATATGTCCCCCAAGAAGTGTTTCTGGTGGATGCTTCAGTTAGCGAGAATATCGCACTGGGCATCCCCAAGGATGAAATTGACAATGAGGCTGTGCGCAAAGCGGCAACGTCGGCCCAGCTGCTCGAATTTATCGAGACACAGATGCCCGAAGGATTCGACACGCATGTGGGTGAACGCGGCGTCCGCATTTCCGGGGGCCAGCGGCAAAGAATAGGGATTGCCCGCGCCCTCTATCACAATCCCGAGATACTCGTATTTGATGAGGCGACCAGCGCTCTGGACAACGCCACAGAGCGAGAGTTGATGAAAGAGATAAATGCGCTTTCAGGTGACAAAACAATCATCATGATTGCGCATCGGATCAGCACTTTGAAAGATTGCGATTATGTTCTCGTTCTGGAGAAGGGTCGATTGGCCAGAAAGGTTACATATGATGAACTTCTGGCCGACAACACGTTCTCTGAGGAACTGACATCGTAAAAGAGAGTCAAGCTGCTTTGATCGAGATAAGCTTCGCTTCAAGCATGTCGTCAAGGAATGAGATAACGTTTTCCAGGCAAATATTCTGATCAACGTCATATGTAGATATTAGGGTATCAACCAGCGAGGATACTGATTTAGGCTCGCTGAGTTCCTCAATAATGACTGTTCCGACCTCATTCAGGCCAACATACGTCCCACTTTCGTCGTCGAAAATAACCGTCTCGTCCCCGACTTTCGTCGTTGCCAAAGTTCTGTCCATCGTAATGACACTTTCTATTGTGATGGTCATAATTTCATACCTCGTACTAAACGCCTTCCCAACAGGACAATTCTGGAAGCTGCCCCTCCCGGAACTGGTTAGCGGGCAACGGGCTTTGAAAAGTGTTTGTCGAATGAGAAAGTTACATGCTCCGGATCGCGCGCTCCAGAATGGTCCGCGTTTACTGCGCCAGTGATAGCAGGGGCTGGAAATTAATCCAGCCCCAATGCCTTAGACAATAGCATCTATCAAGCTGATGTTGTCGAATGTGCTCATCGCGGCGAGGTTGGCATCGTCATCGTTTACCAAAACAAGCTGTTGCACAGAGCCGGTGAAATACTGACCTACGGGAATTGAATAGGAAGTATAGCCCGATCCTGTCTCATAGCCATCATTGAAGTCCTGAATGCCAAGGGTCTGCGACCCGTCGAGTTGGAAAAACGTGGTTTCCAGTTCGCCATCCTCGTTGACGAATCCAATACCTTGAATTTCACCTTCAGCATCGCTCTTGAAATCAAACTCAAGAACTGTCGCCTCCGTGATATCCTCATTGATAGCCAATGATTTCCAAGCACTACCTTCAAGCTCGATTGCGCTTTGATCTATGGAAACCGTCGCGACTCCTTCATCCTGCGCCTCGGAGTAGCTCGAAACAATATGTGCGCTTCCGTCAATGAGAACGCTGTCATAATCTCCGACTTCGAATTCCACCGTTACCTTCTCAAGGACCGACCCCTTGCCGTTTTTGTCTGAGTACACGGTAAGAGTAATGGAATGGGCCCCGTCAGAGAGCTGCTTTCCACCAAAGAAATTACCTTTGCCGTTGTCCCCGAACAAGGCATAGGGCTCAACGTTCTCTACCCGACTATACTGTCCGTCCAATTCAAGCCTTACGCTGCCAATGTTGACGTTTGGGTTGAGTGCCTCGGCCGACAGCGTAACTGTTTTACCAGAGAGGTCGCTGCTGGAGAGCTTGGCACCCTGGTAGAGGTCTGTCAGAAACGTGTCTGTGCTGGTGTCAATCAACTGGAGATCCAGAAGTTGGCTGTAGGGTTCCTGTGGGGTTGCGTCCGGCGCTAGATTTTCCTCAGGTGCAACCACTTCAACCGGATCTTCTACCACCGGATCCTCAGCGATAGGATCTTCTACCACCGGATCCTCAACGATGGGATCTTCTACAACCGGTGCCGAGCCTGTGTCACCAACAGTGAATTCGAATGTAACAGTTTCAAGCACGCTGCCCGAGCCCTTTTGACCATCAAACACGACGAGTTCAGCGCTATAAGTTCCCTCGGTTAGTTTCTGTCCACCAAAGAAGTCGCCTTTGCCGTCGTCTCCGAAGAGGGCATAAGGTTCCACATTTTCCACACGGGAACCAACGCCATCTACTGTAAGCTTCACGCTGCCGATCTGCGGCGCGCCGTCCTGCGAGGTGGCAACGATGGTCAGCGGACGGCCATCCGTGAGGCTGCCATCAACACTCGAACCGTCACCAAGCTGCGATACCGTTTGATCGGTGTCAGTGTAAGCGAGGAAGATATCGAGATAGTTGCTCGCTTCGACAGGTGCCGGATCGTCCTCAACAGGATCGCTCTTGATCGGCTCCTCTACAACCGGTTCATCGACACCCGATTCGACCTCACCCGGACCAGGCTGAGTAGTTTCCGGTGGTGTTGGCGTCCCATCAACCGGATAAGAGATGTTCGACCAATCTGGCCCCGCCAAGTTCTGATAGTAGGCGTCGCCAGCCTGTCCGCGGGTTTCACCTTCTGTTACGCCCGTACCGGAGACGTTCTGAGGTAACCCTATATTAAGGTTTGAAATTTCTCTGGATTCATGCACCAAACCCAGAAGGCTTACATCACTCCAATGTACATTATATCCGTCTTTCACCAACAGCATGCGACTAGAGTAATTCGACGAAGTATTCTCAATGACGGAGTTTTCTATGGCAATATTCTGAGCGGCGTATTGTTGAGCATTACTCGTATTCAGATACGAACCTCTATCCTCAGTTGTGACAACAACGGCATTGGTGTTGTTAATAAACTCAGAATCCGTAATGAGGATGCCGTCATTCCGGTTTCCCATAAGGTCATCAGATGAATCATAGATTGATTTGATGTCCATTCCGGACACGCCGTTGCCGACGAAGTAAGTGCCCGTAACAAGCGAGTCTGCAAACCCTCCGGTGGTGTCGATTCCATCTCTGCCATTATTGAGAAAAACAGAACCAATAACTGTCGCTTCGGAGACACCAGTTCCGTTACCACCTGGGACAGTTTTGATGCCATCCCCCAGGGAATTCTGAAACAATGAGTTTTGGATAGTGGGGCCGCTGAGGTCTCCTCCAAGCCGCAATTGGTAGAAACCACCATTAAATTCTGTATTCTCGACCAGAAGGTTATCGCCCCCCCGGATGTCGAGCTGAATCCCGACGTTACCTTCGAAGTAACTGTTCAGAACTTTTACGTCGTCTTTGTTTTCAGCAACAATAGTGACTTTGTTATGATAGTCGACACCTGACTTCGGATTAGTCGAATCTGTCCTTGTTTGAGGGGCATTGCTGTGCGTAACGGTTAAATCAACAAGGGTATTAGCATTCCCCAATTCGATCAGCGGGTTCGAATTTGAGGCGGTATCGATCACATTGATACCCGCCCCCGGCGCTCCCCCGGCAAGCGTGAAATTGTCGGGCAGCTGTATGCCGTTTCCGGAGATGTCATACATGTGGTCGAAGACAAATGTATCGCCTGGCTTGAACGTTTTCGCCAGTGCAGCAAACTCTTTGGAGATGTCCTGGCCTTCGGTCCAGCCTAGGTCGGATGAGTGGATTATCGTCATTCTGGTAACCTGTCTACATTTGTGGGCAGCGATCATGCGATGCAAAAGAGTTTCGAATGATCTTAGTCAGGGCCCCTTGGTGTTCATGTGAGTGGCATTTGTGGATTAGCGCCAACCGCGCTGTCTTGACGAACTATGTACCGCCAGGGATTTGATCGACATCGCGTTTGAACAGAAGGACTCGCTTCAAATGCGCGCGAATATAGATCCGCCCGGAAGCGCGGAGCCTCGGCTCTGCAATGTTTCTTACGTCTGCTCCCTGCTCTCTTACTCATATTCAAATGTATGCCGGTTGTTATTGGCCCTTGGTGGGCGAAACTCCGGTTTTTCGGTGGCGAAAAGAAGTCTTAAATATGAGGCAAGGTCAGCACAACATGACCCTAGGGCAGGCAATCAAAAACCGGAGAAATTTCGCTTATGACAATGATAATTTCAGCGCGAGCCTGCCCATTTTCCACTCAAGCTCGTCAAAGCGGTGTAGATTGGCCGTTCGGGCCAGAGCAATAGCACGGCAGCTTTGGCTCTTTTTTGTGGTGAGTGCCAGCGCATCTCTGTATCGCCGAACCTGTAAGTATGGTCGCGCGAGCACCTCAGTCATCCGACACAATATCGCAATGAGAAATGCCGTCTTTCAACTTAACCAAGCGCTCAATGAATGGACCTTGAGGTCATCAATCGAGTAAATTTTGCCGTATTGTTCTGCCTTACGGGCGGTCTGGTCGAAATTTGTCAAAAATATGTTGCTCATAATTCTAACAATACTTTACCTAACGACAGTGTAGTGAGAGTGTGGTATACAGATTCTCGTGTGAGTGCCGTTTGCACATTACGAGTAAAAATGGATACATTCTTGATGGTATTTGAGCTATAAGGGTACTGGGGGCTTTCAGCCGTAAAATAGTGAGTTGCTTCGCTGATTTTCAGCGTATCTTGGGTTAAGTTAGTACGAGGTTTTGAGTATGACCGGTTTGACTGATGACACTGCTGCCAGTGGAAGCTGGCATTTTAAATCAACAATTAATAACACCACAAATAGAGGCAAAGCCGTTTACTTTGCGTCTAAGCGCGTTGCCGACATCATCGTGAGCATTGCGGCAATGCCGATCTTTGCGGCCCTTTGTATTGTTGTTTCCGTATTGAATATCTTCTGGAACCCAGGGCCCCTGTTCTATTGTCAAACGCGTATGGGTAAGGATCAGTGCAAGTTCAAGATGGTCAAATTTCGCACGATGCTGCCCGAAGAAAGCTCCGTCAAGCGCGGCCCATTTGATGGGCTGGAGGAGTGGCGGATAACACCATTCGGTCGCTTTATGCGAATGACGCGTTTGGACGAAGTCCCACAGCTTCTGAACGTTATCATGGGGCAAATGAGTCTGATCGGGCCGCGTCCCGAAATGTTTGAATTTGCTCAAACCTATTACAAGGCGATGCCTGACTACCACGTGCGGGGAACCGTGCGGCCAGGCATCACGGGTTACGCGCAGGTGACGCAGGGCTATACGGATTCTGAGGAAATGGTGCGCGAGAAGACAAAACATGATGTATTCTATGTGCGCAATATGAATTGGTGGCTTGATCTCAAAGTACTTCTTTTGACAGCACGCGTTATCCTTACTTCTCACGGGGCGCGATAACGAGGTTGTTTGGTTGTATTTGATTGCCGACGTTCAATATCTCAAATCGGTTTCTGAACACATGCCTGTTGATATCCGCATGAATGGCATTGTTGCTGTCACATTAATTCCTTTAACCCCAGAGTAAGGTGTTCATCGTCAAAGTTTCTCCGAAAGCTGAGGCCATTTCTTAGCCGAGGCTCTGGTTTGATTTCTTCTCCATCTAAGCGGCAGCGGCTTGGTGCTGCAACCGGCGTTTTCGGATTGTCCGTTTTTTTGATCTCTGCTTACATTTTCAGGACTTTCGCGTTGCGGCCGCGATAGATATCGACCGGGGTCAAGTTAGTCAGACTCTCGTGGTAGCGATGGTTGTTGTAGTGGTTGACGAAGGTGCCAATCCGCTGTTCGAGGTCACCGAGCAGGAAGTAGTTTTCCAGCAAAACCCGGATCTTCATGATCTGGGGCCAACGCTTGATCTTGCTCTGGGTCGGAGTGTGATACGCTGCACCATGAACACGATCCATACCATTGTCGTCGAGGTATTTGACCAGATCAGTGGCCACGTAAGATAAGCCATTTTCACTGAGCAGTCGCGGTTTGTGCGCGACGGTCGCGTTATCGCGGCCTGAAGCATCCACGTGTATCTGTTGCATCGCGTGCCTTCATCGTGGTGCAAATCTCCCAATCGACGATTAGCGGCTGTAATCGTCGAGAATAACCAACTTGTCAGCAGCGCGCTTCGATGGTCCGGGTTTCTTATTAATCTGCACTCCATATAGGCTCTCGATGAACCAGAAATCTTTCGTAACTCAAACCCCTAAACCTATCAGAAAATCCCAGACGTCAGATAATCGCCAGCCATAAAATCACTCGGCTGGACGACATAATGCCATACCGCTACGCTTCCGACGCAGCATAACTCGAACTCATCATGCTCAAAAGAGCGAGTTCATCGGGCAGGCACGAGACAGTCAAGAATTCTAAGTGCAAAAATGGTTTTAAGGAGTTGTTTAGTGTCAAATGACAAGTCAACTAGTACTTATCAGGAAATTTACCATGAGGTGAATTTATTACAGAAAAACAAATTTTCGTCTCTAACTTTGCGAATCCTTCGAAGGTTGCGGCTTATGAATGCGCGGACTGACGGCCAATCGCAAGAGTTAGTGTATCATGCTCACTTTTGGGGAGACCAACCGGAACAACAAAAGAAAAGAGTTAAGCTACGTGATTACATCGTTGGCCGAGACGACACTAAGTGTTCTGGGAGCAGCAGACTTGAACGTTCTTTCGTAGCTTCACGCGATCTATATGCGACACCAGCTAATTATTTCGCTTCAAACGTCACATACACATCAAGAGGCTATGCCTGGGTGGGACGTTGTTTGGACCGTAGCGCTTCATCTGCCAACATAAGATCCCCGCTACGATTCTTTAAAGAAATATCCATCCGACCATCTCGTCGGATAAAGGAGGGTACCATCGTACAGTCTACCACACCATTCACATATGGAGATTGGGCTGGCGATCAACGAAACTCGATAGTTTCTGCTAAGAAGTTTCCTACCCCCTGATACTACCTTCGTGGATTGGAAATCGTCCGTATGTAAAAAAGGACCTTTCAGACCTCGGAGTTGAGTATATCTTGGCAGATAGCGACATCTTCATTCGCAAGGCTTATGTTCTTCAAAAAGAGCAGGTGCAACCTGTTATTCGAAGATGATGTTCAAGCGTATAAAGCCGCATACAATTCCCCCGATGTTACACCTAAACCCGGCAGCATAGTTTATCTATCACGAGGGTCATTCTCTCGCCTTTTCGAAATGGCGGGCCGCAACTACCCTAGTGAGATTATAGGTAAAATTGTTGAAGAGCTCGGCGGTAGGGTCATTGATACCAATGGGAAGGACAGAAAGTACTATCAAAAGATTGCAGATGAAGCAGATATCGTAATAGCGGACCATGGGGGTGCTCTTTTTCATATAATGGAATGGAAGCCCCGTGTAGTAATCGAGATTGTAGAAGATGGGTGGTGGTGGCCGTGTTTTGTTTTTTTGAGCGCCGCCTGCGGAGCAGTATATCACGGGATAATCAGGAGTTCGCATCGATCTGAAAGTGAGCTTCGCAAGCAGATAACTGAGCACATTGAAAACGGAACAAAAAAACAAGATCGACTGACTATTCGGAAGCTTAGCCCGGAAGAGGCTTCAGCCATAGAAGTGAACGTAACCTATCAGAACGCATCAGATGCTGAATTAGTGCGGTGAATCATGGGGGCAGGACCCATTGATTTCTGTTTTTCGGCATGCTTCATCTCGCCCAAAACAAGCGGTGACAATGTCTGATCTTTTTTGGTTGAGCGATGAGAAAATTGCCGACTAGCGCCCTATTTCCCGAAACCCCATGGCAAGCCTCCCGTTGATAACAGGTGTGTCCTCCGTTTCTCAAACAATAACGGCGATCCAAATCAAATGGGGCACTCCAGGGCCACATACGACCTTGTACAAACGTTGAAAGCGATAGGGTGACGATCCATCCCACCCCTCGTTTCATTGCGCGTCATACTAAGTGTCGTTGTGGTCGCAAGTACTCCCATACTCTTTTGTTTAATTGTTTGACACAGCCAAACGATCCTGCAATCAGTGAACAGCATTAATGTCCGTTTAAGGCCTGTTGGAGAGGTCTGCGGGAAAAGGAAATAAGATGAAGAAGGTTTTGATAACAGGGGGATCTGGTCTGCTTGGCAATAGCATGATTAGGTTGAATCCAGGCAAGCTGGATATCCACGCAACGTATCATTCAGCATTCTCAAAACCGAATCCAAACACTCATTGGCATAAAGTAGATCTCGCCGACGAGGACGCCCTCAAGTCTCTGATTGATACGATCCAGCCCGACGCGATCGTGCATGCAGGCACTATTGGCAGCGTCGATTTCGCAGAAAAAAACCGCGAGATTTCCTACAGAATTAATGTGGATGCAACCCGCATTGTTGCTGAATCTGCCGAACGCCTTGGCGCCCACATGATTTTCCTCTCGAGCAACGCTGTTTTCAACGGTGAGAAGCCACCATATTCAGAGGATGACCCAGTTTCGCCAGTAAACTATTATGGCGAGCTTAAAGTCTTGGGGGAGGAAGTGACCAGAGAGTTTGGCGGGTTGACATCCATCGTCCGCCCAATCCTCATGTATGGTTGGCCGAATGAGGGGCGTCGCGGCAACCTCGTAACCTTTTGGTTGTCTAAGCTCGAAGCAGGAGAGGAAATCGTTGCAGTCAACGATGTATGGAGCAAGCCTCTCTGGGTGGACGACGCATCAAAGACGTGCTGGGCTGTGCTGAACGGCAGGTTTGAGGGTACGTTTAACGTCTGTGGCGGGGAACGCGTTACTTTGCATGGGCTAGCGAGTGCCGTTGCACGGAACTTTGGCTTCGATCTTCAGAAGGTCAAAGCGGTCCCGAGTTCTTACTTTGGCGACATTGCGAACCGGCCAAAAGATACGTCATTTACAAATGAAAAAATTCAGAAAGTCTTGGGGATTAACCCGTTAGGGGTGGATGAGGGCCTCGCTGCGATGAGCGCCGCGCGCTAACTGTTTGCCTCAGAGGACGACATTCCTTCAGCAGAACATTGGTTCAATGCTACATCAACAGACGCCAGATCACGACCTAATCGGATGGAGCCGGCAATGCCGGTCGAGCCCACCCCAGGGAGACAGGTAAGCATCTCGAGGATAGCAATCCCTATCGACGTCTAGGTCATGTTGACAAATGGCGCAGCCAGAGGCGGATCGATGTGATGTTGATGAAGCCGAGGTAGCTTTCGGCGGTCTTGTCATATCGGGTAGCGACACGGCGCGCATTCTTCAGCTTGTTGAAGCAACTCTCCACCAAGTCACGAAGGCAATAGAGCGGCCTGACGACACCAACACGATTCTTGCGTGATTTCCACATGGGGATGACTGGCAGCATATCGCGGTTGTCCATAGTTTTGCGAATGCCGTCAGCCTCATAACCAAGGTCTACCAAAAGAACGCGCAACGGGGCAGATTGTCTGCCATGACCAGATTAAAGCCGAGACGGTCGGAGGTCTGGCCTGACCTGATTTCTGTTCTCATGGGTAGACCATGCACGTTCACGCGGAGATGGATCTTGCCCGTGATGTCCGGCCCTGCGATATTTGAAACCTGCGGGCTGCCAAACATTGCTACTATCATGCCTCCTAGTGACACTTCTGCTTTGTGGACCGCGTGACATTTTTGTTTGGTTGCAACGGGAGCCCCATCCGCGGCCCATTCTAAACTGAATTGCTACAAATCCCTTATCTTGCTGGGAAGGAAAGAGAACGGAAAATCACTCAAATACTAGATGGTGATGAGCGAGGCAAAAAAGCTACGCTTCTGCTGCCATTAAAACTCTTTTCCAGACCATCAATGCCAAACTATTTTATTGACCGCTTTGTCTCAGATGCCACGAACAATCACCCTCGGTATGGGAATGATCTTGGACTTCGAAGCTCAAACCGATTTAATCAAAAAAATTAGAGCAGTATTTTTATAGTTACATATCAAAATTTTAAATGGCACAAAAACGTAGACGTTAAAACCAAATGCAAAATAAACAAGGCATCAGCTAATGGCTCAAAATTGTATCGCGCAAGTGGCTTTCTCAACATGCTCATATCTTACGTCAACGCGAAGCCCTCGTGCCCGCATCGTGAAGGAAGCTCTTGAGACATGGGATGGACTGCTAGACTTAGGGTTTTGTCGCCGTTTTTTTGTGGATGACAGAAGCCCCAGTTGTTCCGCTACCAATGCTCTCTTAATGACAAGCGTATCGTCGAAATTCGATGACATTCGTTATACGCCCTTTTGCCACCCACCTCACTCCAATTTCGGTATTGTCTACAGCTTCGATATCGCTGATGCACCATACATACTTCATCTTGATGATGATGTGAAAGTGCGAGGGTCTAGGCAAAAACTCCTTCAAACCATCCAACAAGCCGTCGAACTAATGGATAACGACAGAAACTTACTAGGCATTAACCTGCTTACGCTTGATAAGCCCGACGAGAGTCAGAAACAATGGAAACCAAAACTAGATTACAGCCGAGATCCCTCAAATAGTTTTGCCCATCCCGCAAAATTCTTTGGTACGTGTGCAAGTCTAATTCGTCGCGATCTTCTGAATAAGATGACATTGGATGAAGTTATTTCACTCGGAGATGCACAGCCAGCAGGGTGGGAGGAAAGCGTAAGCCATGACACCAAGCAATTTCTAGTTTCGCAATCAACCACACCTTTCTTTGTTGACCAAGAGGCATGGTCGGTCACCGCATCCTCTAGCTTTGGCCTAAGGAAGCAAGCTAAGGCCATAAGGAGGCAAGCTAAGGCGATCATAAAAAAGCTCACATGACATCGTTGAATAGGCTGCTCCGACTTCGGTCCAATTATGATTACCAGTATGGATTGGCTAAGCCATATTGAAAATGACCCAACCAAAGGTGGATTTATGTGTCTTCAATGAAGCATTAGGCTGTCTTCTCATTACGAGTGGTGACACGGCGGGCATTCTTCAGCTTATTGAATCAGCGCTCCACCAAGTTGCGAAGACGATAGAGCGACAGGTCGTTACCGACACGCTTATTGCGTGATCCCCACCCGACGACGCATACTGAGTCAGCTTGGAGCAGAAAAAGCAACCTGAAGTGAAACCAAAATCCACCTTAAACCGGGCTGCAAACTGGTCAAAAATCTAGTGCCACCTCTGGATTTTGTGTCCCTGCCCCTCAAAGATGGTCAGCAGTTCCACGTGTTGTGAATCGTGGAGATTGCTCGCGGGAGGCACTAACCCCGTCGTGGATCTACTCTCTGTTTGATGCCCGCATGACCCGTGAATTGGACGAACTGATCTGCCGCCGTGGCCAGCCGGACATGATTGTCTCAGACAACGGGGCGGAATGACTTTTCATCCCATTCTAAAATGTTGCAAGACAGTTGTGTCTACATCGTGCAGGGGAAACCTATGCAGAATGCCATCGTCGATTCATTCAATGAACGTTTGCCGGACGAATGTCTGGACAAACACATCTTCGGCGATTGAAGAACCGTCCTCAACACACAACGCCATACATATCAATTGGTGAACTAGCTCCTGCCGCCTACACCAATTCTCAACCGGACCACCCGGCTTGCTTCGCTCAACAGATCTTGACCACAACCTAATCACGAGAAAGAAACAGGAACAGATTTACATCCAAATGGCCAGGATTAAGGGGCTGAGCCGATATTCTTGAGAAACTCCGAATTTTCCGAAACCCGGCACAAAAAGTGCCAATCGGATGATTGGGCGAAGGGGTCGGACAAATTAATGGTTTGCCCAGAAGCGCTCACGGACTCTTCTGGGCAAACATATCCCTCTTTTCCGACAAATGGAGTTTCGGAAGAAAAATACCAGAGCCAATTTTTTGAGTTTTTCAACACAATCGGCCACTATCTTTCTGCATTGCTTCGAATTAGTTAATTAAAAACAGAACTGGTTTAAACACAACTCATGACCAAGACAGCACGTTACTTGTACCACGTATTCGGATTTCCTGTTGTGTCTGATTTTGAACTTCCGGAACTCGCCGCACCCAAAGCGATGGATGTTCACACGCCGCCATCAGATCAGGTTGTTCACATCACAAGAGGCTCTGTCCCGAACAGCTTGGAAGACAGTCATAAAGTAGAGGATTTCCTGGAGTTCAACAGAACCGAATGCATGT
>NZ_JBWPVF010000001.1:0-501882 GCF_056583445.1 Ruegeria sp. S84 | reverse complement strand
TCCAGCATGGTTCGGGTCGCCGTCTCGGTTACAGTGCCAAAGGATACGACATCCAGCGGGACGAAATTACCTTTCTTCGGCTCACCATCTGCGGCCTGACACAGAAACGCGATATGTTGACGCTTTTTCTCAGCATCCTCGTAAACCGAATAAACAAAGCCCGGCTCTGCGGTCAGCCCGGTGGCCTCAATCAATTGTTCCAATGCCGCTGAAACACCTTCTGACCCAACCACTGCCTCGGGCGGTGCAAGCGCGCCGTCACCGGCATCGATCAACAGAACCTCACCTGCGCGTTCGATCAAGGCTGAGACGATCAGGCCGGTGTCCTGCATCAAGGCACCAGCAGCTGTTGATGGTGTTACATAGGCCCCCCTGACATATCCGAGACCGGGTGCCGGAGTATTGTCGAAGGCTTTGACCTCGCCGATCAGGATCACATGATCCCCCGCTTCGACGGTTTTGTGCATAGAGCAGTCAAACCAGGCCGACGACCCATCGATCAACGGCGATCCCGCAGGTCCACGCCGCCACTCGACGCTGGCAAACCGGTCTTCGACGGGCCGGGCAAAGGTATTGGACACCTCGATCTGTGTCTCTGACAGGATATTGACGGCAAACCCGTCAGCGGCAATCAATGCGTCATAGTTCTTTGAACTGTTGGCGAGACAAACCAGCACAAGCGGCGGGTCTAGTGAGACGGATGTGAACGAGTTCGCGGTAAACCCGATCGGGTTACCTTGGGTATCATGCGACGTAACCACGGTGACGCCCGTCATGAACGCTCCAAATGCATTTCGCAGCGTGCGGGGATCAAGCGAGGTCATTGCGCAATCCTTTCTTCGGCGGGCTGGCCGAGCCATTCAACCAGATGCGCTGTTACTTCATCGGATGCTGTCAAGTTCACCATATGTCGGTGGCCTTGGATCACAACTGCCCGACCGTTTTGAACTGCTGCGGCCATAGCTTGTGACATAGCCGGGGTTGAGTTCGAGTCTCCGTCGCCGGTGAGCGCCAGAAACGGGCATGAAATCCGATTCATCTTGCTGGCGTAGGTGGCATCGCCCCGCGCAAAAGCGGAATAGGCGATGGCGTAGCCTCGTTGATCCACAGACCCAAGCCACGACGCCACCTGCGCACGGGCAGCCAGATCACCCGGACTGTCACCAAACCAGCGCGACAACGGCGTTTCCAGATCAACTCGACCCGCGCTGATTTCAGCGGCCCGTTGGATGACTGCGGTGCGGGCTGAGGCATCGCGACAGAAGACGCCGTTCAACATAGCAACACGGCTAGTGATATCGGGGTGCTCTGCCGCAAAGCCGGCGGCGATCAGTGCCCCCATTGAATGCCCGATGATTGCGACCGGAGCCAGATTCAATGCGTCGACAACATCATGCATCCAGCCAACAAAATCCGGCAATTGGCTTCCAGATGGCAGACGGTCACTGCCTCCATGCCCCGGCAGATCAACCGCAATTATACGGCAATGCTGGCTCAGCGTGTCAAACTGAGGGCCCCAGGCCGCAGATTGCATGCCAACGCCATGGATCATAAAGACCGGTTGCCCTTCGCCCGCCTCTCTGAACGCGACTGATCGGCCCGAGTTAGACAGCTGCAGGGTTGTCAACGTCATGACCAAGTTCCTCGATGTCCTGATAGCGATCCCCGATCCGGTGGTGCGGCCGCCCTCCAATCGATGCACCCAGTGCAATCAGAATCTCATCTGCCGCAGGTGCATCTGCGACCGAAGTCTGGATCGTAAGGTAGTGAGAGCGACGACCGCCATCATGTTTGTCCATCAAGGGGATCAGCAGCGGCGCATTGGCCGGGCCGCGCGTATTGCAGAAGGAAAGGTAGGATTTCGCGCCGACTGCTTTGCGATAATGATTGCCAAAATGCAGCGTGTGGATCAGGGCCGACGCATGCTCGACCTCTCCGTTCAAGCCCACAATAGCGGATTTGCCATAGGCCTCGACCTGGTCGCCACCACCTGAAGCATCCAAAATCATCTTGGTCAGCAATTCCCCCAATCCGGGGGCGCAATCGCGGATCGCGGGGCCAAGATCTTCGACAAAACCCTGACCAGCCCAAGGGTTCCGAATGACAGCCATTGCGGCAATTAGCTTCAGCGGAGTGTCCGCCAACTTACCACCCTCGATCAGAGTGTCTTCGACATGCAGAAGCGTTTTTCGAATTTCGGCGGACATGGTGATTCCTTTGGCAAGCCTTTGGTCGAGAATATGGTATACCATATTACAATATGTCAATCATACTTGTTCCGGATCCGTACCACAGATATGAAAGCGTCGATGATGAACTCCGACTCCACCCTGCAAAAGATCGAAAAAGCACCGCAAACCTTGCGGGATATCGTGCAAGCGCGCCTGCGCGAAGCGATCATCGCCGGGCATTTTGCCCCCGGTGAGCGGCTTGTTGAACGCCCGCTTTGCGATCAGCTTGGTGTCAGCCGCACCGTCATCCGCGAGACGATCCGGTTTCTGGAAGCCGAAGGTTTGGTTGAGATTATCCCCAACCGCGGGCCAATCGTCTCGACCCTCAGCTGGGACCAAGCGCGGCAAATCTATGACATCCGCTTACAGCTAGAAGGCTCAGCCGCCGCCGCCTGTGCACAAGCGCATGAGACAGGTTTCGCAAAGGATCTGGGCAAGGCATTGAAAGCAGTGGGCGCGGCGCAAAATGACACCGAATGGTCAAATCTGCTACAGGCCACAACTCGCTTCTATGAACTGATTTTTCTACAGGCTGGGCACAGCATCGCCTGGGATGTTGTGCAACGTCTGAACGGCCGGATCAGCCGCCTGCGGGCCTTGACCCTCGCAGCGCGGAATCGAGAGCGTTCTGGGATGAGCCACATGACTGCCATCCATGATGCCATCCTCAGTGGTGATCCTGCCAAAGCCCGAAAAGCAGTCGAAAGCCATATCGCGGATGCTGCACAGACCGCGCGCGGCTTTTTGGAAAGCTCTGAAACCTGATTGCTCGGCAATTGAGCCAGAATTCCAAGATTCTGATATCAAAGCTTTCAAAATCTGCGTATTTTCGTCAGGACCGCCCTGATCTCACGAAAGAACCGGAATGCCGCGTCAGTCTGCTCCCAAAGACCTCAGTCTCAAATGGCTGGAACTGTTTCAGATATGTGCGCAAAAGGGCTCGCTACAGGCGGCCGCCAAGGAAACAGGGCTGACGATCAGCACCGTTTCCCATCACCTGCGCAATCTCGAAGACCATCTGGGCGTTGAGCTGTTCAACCACACCCGTAGACCCATGGTTCTGACCCCAAAGGGCCGGGTCTTCCTGCGCAATATCGACGATGCGCTGCACCTGATCCGAAAGGCCAAGGCCGAAGCGTCTGCAGGAAGCATCACCGAAGCCAGCTATCTGCGTTTCGGCACGATCGAAGACTTCGACAGCGACATCATTCCGGAACTGGCAGTCTACTTGTTTACGAACATGCCTGCCTGCGATTTCATGTACCATACAGATTCCAGCCACGCGATTATCGACATGCTGCGCGACAGGCAGTTGGATCTGGGTATTTCCACTACTCCTAGCGAACGTATGCGCGATCTGCAGGATCGCCCCCTTCTGCGCGATCCATTTGTGATCGTTTTGCCTGCGGTGAATGACAAGTCTTTGCAAGACATTGTAGAGGGTCGAACCAAATTGCCGTTTCTACGATATTCCAGCAATCTGATCATCGCGCGCCAGATCGAATCCCAATTACGCCGGATGGGGATTTCATCCTCTCACAGGTTTGAATGCAGCAACAATCAGACGCTGATGTCGATGGTGTCCTCCGGTGCGGGATGGACCATCACGACGCCGCTACTGTATTCTCGGGCAAAACGGTTTCAATCAAAGCTGTGCATGCACCCGTTTCCGGGCAAGAGCTTTGCACGCACACTGGCACTGGTCGCGACGCCGGATTGTTCAAGATCAGTGATTGAGCTTGTGGATGCCAAAACCCGATCATTGATCAATGACCGCATCATTTCCCCACTGCGCGATGATATCCCGTGGCTGACGGATAGTTTCAAACTTATCGAATAGCACTGGATCAGCCTTCAAAGAATGTTGAAGCGATCTCGGATTTGCCGATCCTGTTTGTCTGACAGGTATCTTGGCGTATGGGTCTGCAAAATTTCTTGCGCCCGATGTCGCGCGCGGCTCCAGGCATCTTGCGCTCCGTTTTCTGCCCAGGTTCGCGGCTCGTCCCTGTCTGCGAGTGAGGGATAAAAGTAATCCCGTTCCATGGCCGCAAAAGTATGCTGACCACCCAGAAAATGGCCCTCGCCCAGAACTGCTTCGCAGATTGCGTCAAAGCCCAGATTCTCGTGTGTCACCTCTATCCCCCTCAAAGCGCGGTAGGTGTACGAGTGCATCTCATCATCCAACACGAACGCCTCAAAACTTGCACCCAGCAACGAGGCCGTCATGCCTGAGCTTTCATAGATCAGATTACCACCTGCCAGCGCCGCCGCCATTGAGGTCAGTCCCTTTTCCATCCCGTATTGAGCGTCGATCGCCTTGGCATCAGACATCGAACAGGCCACGCCTGACGGCAGCCCAAGCCAATTTGATAATTGTGCTGATGCTGCATTCAGGACAGCCGTCTCTCCGCTGCCACCTGAGAACGCGCCGGTCCGAAGGTCAATCACCAGTGGCCAATTTGAAAAGACCATAGGAAACCCGGGCTGGATCGCGTGGACCATTACCAGACTCGCAAGAGTTTCTGCCAATGACTGCGCCAGAAAACCAGCCAAGGTCGCTGGTGCAGTCGCGCCGGCCTGAGCAGCGGTGATGCAAGAAATCGGAATATTGTGTTCGATGCAGGCGTAGACCACATCCACTGCGTCTTCGCCGTAGCGCATCGGCGAGATCACCGGGCTTATATGTGCTTTCATGAACGGGCGTTTTGCGAATTCACCGGGTCCCCCGGCTGCGATATCCAATATCTCAACAATTGGCGCAACGTGCTGCGCCAATGTAAAAGACGTCGCGGTGGGCTTGGAGGTATTCTTCAACAGCGCATAGACGGTGTTCACATCCAGATCGAAGGTTTCCTCCAGATCGGTTGCAACGCAACAGCGGGTGAACCAGCTGACATTTGGCAAGACATCTTGAAGACGCGTGAAATCATGCAAGTCCTGCAAGGTTGAAGGCCGATAGCGACCACTGCGCAGATCAAGCGTCTGAACCGCCGCCCCTCCGGTTCCGAAATAGACGCGATTACCGCCAACTTCGATGGATCGGGCTGGATCACGCCCGTGCAGAACAAAAGTCTTGGCGGCCTGATCAATCGCCTGTTCCACAAGTTGAGGCGAAAAAAATATCCTTCCCTCCCCGCTATCTTGCGCCCCAACCGCCAACAAATCAGAACGCAAACGATCCGGCACCTCGCCGATGCCCAGCTTCTCAAGAAGATCCAGAGCTGTGTTGTAAATCCGCTCAAGCTCAACCCCAGTCAAGGGTTTGTAAGCGCCTCCCGGTTGACCTGGTGGACAGGGGTCGAGCGCAGGCTTTTCAGCCCGCTGTGCGATACGTCCTTTTCGACCGGACCTTTTCGCCTGCGGCGCAGCCATTTGTGATCCTCCAACCGCATCAGGTTGATCAATTCAACTAAACGCCCAGAGCCAATTTCAACCGCATTCGAATTACTACGAGTTAATGAGCTTTTATTTTCGATTTTATACGTAACAATATCCAACCGCTTGTGAACCAACTGACAGTACAGGCTAATCCCCAAAAGACTACGTACCGGAGGGTCCTTGATGAAATCGCGCACTAAAGTGGTCGTCATTGGCGGCGGTATCGCCGGCTGCTCGACTCTGTATCACTTGACCCGTGAAGGTTGGACCGATGTGGTGCTGGTCGAGCGCGATGAGTTGACCAGCGGCACAACTTGGCATTCGGCCGCGCAGGTGACCAATTTTGGCATGAACCAGACCATGGTTGGTCTGAAGACCCACTCGATCAACCTGTACAAGGAACTGGCCGAGGATCCGGACTATCCTATCAACTACCATCACGGTGACGGCGGCATCCGGCTTGCAAATACGCCTGAGCAGATGCAGGGGTACCACCATTTTGCGTCTATGGCGCGCGGAATGGATGTGCATTTCGAGGTCATAGAGGCAGAGGAATGCGCCCGCCGGCACCCGTTGATTTCCACCGACAACCTTCTCGGTGGGCTATGGGATCCGCTAGATGGCGACATCGATCCGGCTCAATTGTGCCAAGCTCTGGCGCGCCGTGCGCGCAAAGCCGGGGCCCAGGTTTATCGCAATACTCCGGTCACAGGACTGACACAGCACAAGGACGATACCTGGACGGTTCGCACGGAACACGGCGATATTGATTGCGATATCGTAGTTAACGCTTGTGGTTATCGGGTCAACGAAGTGGGCGCGATGATGGGCGTGCACCACCCTGTCGCTTCGATGGAGCATCAGTATTTTCTGACAGAAGAAATCGAAGCGATCCGCGACGCAGGCCATCGGATGCCCCTGCTGCGCTGTCCGATCAGCGACTATTATTGTCGGCAGGAGAAGAACGGCTTGCTGGTCGGCTTCTACGAGCAGGATTGCAAAACCTGGGGCATGGACGGGATCGATCCGAATTTTGTGAACGCGCTGTGCCCTGACGATCTGGACCGCGTGACGGATGTGCTGGAAGGTGCCTTCGCACGCATGCCTGCACTGATGGATGTCGGTATTCATACAGTGGTGAATGGTCCGATCACCTACACAATTGACGGCGCACCTTTGGTCGGGCCAATCCCCGGAAAGCGCAATGCTTTCTGCATCATCGGCCTACGCGCAGGTCTAGGTGAAGGAGGAGGCCACGGCTGGCTGCTGGCCCAACAGATCGTTCATGGCGAAGCCTGCTATGACACCTGGTGCCTTGATCCGCGTCGGTTTACCGGCCACACAAATGTGGAGCTGACCGCGCTGAAAGCCATCGAAGATTACCAGAATGAATTCCGCTTTCATTTCCCGCACGAACACCGGCCTGCCGGTCGCCCCGCCAAAACCACACCGCTGACCCCGATCCTCGCAGCAGAAGGGGCTGAATTTACAGTGGTCAACGGTTGGGAGCGGGTCGACTACATCAAGCCTGCACCAGATTTTCACCCAACGCTGAGTTTCAGTTTTGATGAGACCTTTGACGTCGTGGCAGCGGAAATCAGAAACCTTCAAGAAAATGTCGGACTGGCCGAAGTGAACGGCTTCAACCGGCTGGAAATCACTGGAACCGATCGGCATCGGTTTCTGGATCGGATGATGTGCGGCGCGGTGACAAAACGCGACGGGCGGGTCGGCCTTGGTTATCTGCTGAACCACCACGGGATGGTCAAAGCCGAGGCCACCATCGCCAACCTTCCCGCGAGTGATCGCGGCCCGGCACGGGTCTGGTACGGGTCCGCCGCCGCCAGCGAATACCATGATATGGACTGGCTAAAGGCGCATCTGCATGATGGCGAAGATGTGCAAATCCGCTCACTCACCAATGATCAGACAATATTAGTGCTGGCCGGACCCAAATCGCGCGACGTGCTGTCCGCTTGTGCTCGAGGAGACTGGTCGCGAGAAGCTTTTCCCTGGCTGTCAGTTCGCGAGTGCTTTGTCGGGTTCGCGCCAGCAACTGTATTGAATATCAGCTTCTCAGGGGAACTGGCCTACGAGATACATGTCCCGAACGCCTCACTATACGCGGCCTATCTGGCGCTCAGAAAAGCTGGCGAGACGCATGACTTGAAATTATTTGGTGCTCGCGCCGTCGAGTCCATGCGGATGGAGAAAGGGTTCTTGCACTGGAAAGCCGATCTGCTCACAGAGTTCGACCCGTTTGAGACCGGTTTGGATCGGTTCGTGAAACTGACCAAAGGCGATTTCATTGGCCGAAACGCGTTGCAGAGACGCCTTGAGAACGGGCCTCAAAAGAAACTGGTAAGCCTGAAAATCGATACAACCAAAGCACCTGCCTATGGTGGAGCCTCTCTGATGTTGGACGACATGGTTGTTGGTACGATCACGTCAGGTGACTGGGGCCACAGAACAGGGCTAAACCTTGCTTACGGCTTTGTGAATCCGGAATTTTCCGAACCCGGCAGCCGAATGCAACTTGACCTGTGCGGAGAAATGATCGCGGCCGAGGTGATTGCGCCGTCCCCGTATGACCCGGACCTCTCACGCGTGCGAGGCTAATCCCAACGTTACTCCCCGTTTCGATAGGCTGTTGGTGTCTGCCCGAATTGCATCCGGAACGCCCGCGTCATTGCGCTTGGGTTCTCATACCCGCAGCGGCTGGCGATCTCGGCCACGGACTGCTGGGTCTCGACCGCAAGTTTACGCGCCAAATTCAAACGCAGGCGACGATAGAGCGCCTGCGGTGTTACACCCAGCTCGGACAAAACCCGGGTCTCAATCTTCTTTTGAGAGCACCCGAGCTGACGAGCGATATCCTTTATCATTACTGGCGCATCCAACGTGCCCTGCATGACGCCCAGCACCCGATTCACCAGCCTGTCTTCGGATTTCATCTGTGATGAAGCAGCACTTGGTTCACCACGGTTCATCAGAAGATGCGCCACCTCCATCGACAACAGCGGCCCGTGATCCGCAAGAATCAGAGCAGTCGCCAGATCATAAGCAGCCATCGCGCCTGAACAGGTGATCCGGTCCCGGTCGATCACAAAACGTTCCTGCACGACCTCGACATCGGTAAAAGTTTCTTCGAACCGGGAAAGTTCATCCCAGTGAATGGTCACGCGATGCCCTTCCAACAGTCCCGCACGCGCGAGCAACCAACTCCCTGTGTCCAGACCAGCCAGTTTGCGATGACGGGTTGCGGCCCTGCGCAAAGCGCGATGAGTATCGGGAACCGAGTGTTCCAGATACCCATAAGACGGCATGACAACCAAAGCATCACCCGCCTCAATGCCCATCGCTCCATGCGGCGCGACCTGCAACCCGCTGGAGCTTTGGACTGGCGCACCATGGGGTGAATAAAACTGCCAGGCATAGAGATCCTGCCCCGCCAAAGTGTTCGCCGCGCGCAATGGCTCAACCATGTTGGCGAGGCAAAGGTTCGAGAACCCGTCGAACAGCAAAAAGTTATAGATCTGGGTCAAATTTTTCTAACTCGGCATGATATCGTACGATTACTGCATGTCATTGTGTCAGGCAATTACGTTTCATTGCCAATCAGACATCAGGGGAACGCGTCATGCAATTTGGCTTAACCGAAGAACAGGAAATGATCGTCTCAACAGTGCGGAGCTTTGTTGAGAACGAGATTTACCCCCACGAAGCTGAGGTCGAACGCACCGGACAGGTGCCGCAAGAGCTGGGAGACGAAATCAAGCGGAAATGCATCGAACTGGGGTTTTATGCCTGTAACTTCCCCGAAGAAGTTGGTGGCGCAGGTCTCTCGCATCTTGATTTCACTCTTGTCGAACGCGAGCTCGGCCGAGGTTCGATGGCATTGACCCATTTCTTCGGTCGCCCGCAGAATATCCTGATGGCCTGCAACGCCGACCAGAGTGAACGCTATCTTTTGCCTGCCGTGCGTGGCGAAAAGATGGATGCTCTGGCTATGACCGAACCTGACGCGGGTTCAGATGTTCGGGGCATGAAATGTCAGGCCGTACGCGATGGCGGTGACTGGGTCGTCAACGGTTCGAAACACTTCATCTCGGGCGCGGAGCACGCGGATTTCTTCATCGTGTTCATCGCAACAGGTGTGGATGAAACTCCCAAAGGCCCCAAAAAACGGATCACTACCTTCCTCGTAGATCGTGGTACGCCGGGTTTTGAAGTGCGCGAGGGGTACAACTCAGTCAGCCATAAAGGCTACAAGAACTATATCCTGTATTTTGACAATTGCCGCCTGCCCGACGCACAGGTTCTGGGCGAGGTCGATGGCGGTTTCGCCGTGATGAACGAGTGGCTCTATGCAACGCGCCTGACGGTTGCTGCTTTTTCGGTCGGGCGCGCGCGGCGCTGTTTTGATTACGCACTGAACTACGCGGCTGAGCGCAAGCAATTCGGCCAGCCGATCGGCAAGTTTCAGGGTGTCGGCTTTCAGATCGCCGACATGATCACCGAGATCGACGCTGCTGACTGGCTGACGCTCGCGGCCGCATGGCGTCTGGATCAGGACTTGCCCTCAAACCGCGAGATCGCCTCGGCCAAGCTTTATGCTTCGGAAATGCTGGCTAAGGTCACGGATACGACGCTGCAAATCTATGGTGGCATGGGTCTGATGGACGACTTCCCGATCGAACGGTTCTGGCGGGATGCGCGCGTAGAACGTATCTGGGATGGTACGAGCGAAATCCAGCGGCATATCATCAGTCGTGATCTGCTGCGGCCTCTGGGTGCCTGAGGCCCGAATGAGCAAGGATATCTCCCGTCTTCTACGCCCGGAATCCATCGCGGTGATCGGCGGCGGTGCGTGGTGCCAGCAGGTTATCCTGCAGTCGGAACGCATGGGCTACGCAGGGAAAATCTGGCCTGTCCATCCCAAGGCGGATGAAATTGCCGGGCACAAGGCCTACGCACGGATTGAGGACCTGCCATCGTCCCCGGACGCGGCCTTTGTTGGCATCAACCGTCACGCCACCGTTGAGGCCGTTCAGGTTCTGTCAGACATGGGCAGCGGCGGCGCAGTTTGCTTTGCCTCTGGCTTCTCGGAAGCTGCAGCCGAGGATCAGGCAGGAGGAGATCTGCAATCAGAGTTGATCAATGCAGCAGGCAGCATGCCTATTCTTGGGCCAAACTGCTATGGCTTTATCAATGCGCTTGATGGTGCGCTATTGTGGCCCGATCAGCATGGAGCCGCTCGGGTAGATCGAGGCGTTGCCATTCTGACCCAGAGCTCCAACATCTCGATCAACCTGACTATGCAGAAACGAGCTCTGCCGATTGCCTATATGGTGACTTGCGGGAACATGGCGCAGACCAGTCAGGCTGAGATCGCCATGTCGCTGATCGATGATCCACGGGTCACTGCCGTCGGTTTACATATCGAGGGTTTCAAGGATATCCGCGAATGGGAGGCCCTTGCTGCCAAGGCACATCGGAAAGGCGTGCCTCTGATCGCACTTAAGGTGGGCGCATCCGAACAGGCGCAGGCAGCAACAGTTTCTCATACCGCCTCACTGGCTGGGAGCGATGCGGGTGCGCAGGCTTTGCTAAACCGGCTGGGCATCCCGCGCCTGTCCTCGCTGCCCGAGTTTCTGGAAACCCTGAAATTGTTGCATTGTTATGGGCCTTTGCCGGGGGGCAACATTGCTTCGATCAGCTGCTCGGGCGGCGAGGCCAGCCTGATCGCAGATATAGCGATCGGCACTGGCCTCAGATTTCCAGAACTGTCCAGAGATAAGCAAACTCGATTGCGCGATGCGCTTGGTCCGATGGTCGCACTAAGCAATCCACTCGATTACCACACCTATATCTGGCGCGATGAAGAGGCGATGGCGAACGCTTGGGCCGGAATGACTGGCGACGACATAGATCTGACATTCACGATCGTTGATTACCCGACCACCGACCCGACGGATTGGGCCGCCGCCACGTGTACAGCACAAAAAGTGCGGGCAGATACGGGTGCGCGTTTTGCCGTGGTTTCTACCCTGCCCGAATTGCTACCTGAAGATGTAGCACAAACCCTAATGGAGGCCGGTGTGGTACCCTTCATGGGTCTCCGCGAAGCCCTTTCTGCCACGCGCGCGGCGGGTCAGGTCGCCGCACCTGCAAGCGCGCCAGTCTGCTTGCCGGGTACGTCTGATGTCACGCATACGCTGTTCGAAGCCGAGGCCAAGCAAGCTCTGGCTGCCCATGGTTTGCGCATCCCTCGGAACAGGTCCGTTCGTGGCGCAAAGGAAGCCCTCAGCGCGGCGCAAGAAATGGAAGCGCCATTTGCTGTCAAAGGCGTCGGCCTTGCCCACAAGTCCGAACATTCCGCTGTACGATTGAGGGTTCAGGCTGCCGATGTGACAGGTGTGGCAGCGGATATTGGAACTGATGAGATTCTGATCGAAGAGATGATCACAGGTGCGGTGGCTGAAATCCTCGTCGGTGTGGTGCGGGACCCTGCCCATGGCTTTGTGCTGACAATAGGGGCCGGTGGTGTCTTGACCGAAATATTGCGCGATACCACCTCTCTTCTGGTCCCGGCAACATCCGACAGTATTCGCGCTGCTCTCGGCGAACTAAAGATCGCGTCATTGCTGGCAGGCTATCGCGGCCAACCAGCGGCTGATATGGATGAAATCGTTGCCGCCATTCAGGCCGTTCAAGACTATGTAATGCAAAATGCCGAAACGCTCGGCGAGGTCGAAATCAACCCGCTTCTCTGCACGCCCACCCGGGCGGTGGCGGTGGATGCGCTTATCAGAAAGGCCTGAGAAATGGACCCGATCAAGACCCGCCGTGACGGCGCAATTCTCGAAGTGACGCTGGATCGGCCAAAAGCCAATGCGATCGATCTGGCAACCAGCCGCATCATGGGGCAGGTATTTGCCGAGTTTCGCGATGATCCCGAACTGCGCGTCGCGATCTTGACCGGAGCAGGTGACAAATTCTTTTGCCCTGGCTGGGACCTGAAGGCAGCCGCCGAAGGCGATGCCGTAGATGGAGATTATGGTGTCGGTGGCTTTGGCGGTTTGCAGGAGTTACGCGATCTGAACAAACCGGTCATCGCGGCCATCAATGGTATTGCCTGTGGTGGCGGGCTCGAGCTTGCGATTTCAGCCGATATGATCCTGGCCGCTGAACACGCAACTTTTGCCCTGCCTGAGATTCGATCCGGAACCGTTGCAGATGCGGCGAGCGTCAAGCTACCCAAACGCATTCCCTACCACATCGCGATGGAGCTATTGCTGACTGGACGCTGGTTCGATGCCGAAGAAGGTCAGCGTTGGGGCTTGGTCAATGAAGTCCTGCCTGCCGATCAACTGATGGATCGTGCCTGGGAATTGGCGCGTCTGCTCGCCTCGGGTCCTCCGCTGGTTTATGCTGCGATCAAAGAGGTCGTGCGCGAAGCTGAAGACAGCAAATTTCAGGACGCCATGAACCGCATCACCAAGCGCCAGCTGCGCACCGTCGATATCCTCTATTCCAGCGAGGATCAGCTTGAAGGCGCAAAAGCCTTCGCTGAAAAGCGTGATCCGGTCTGGAAAGGAAAATAAGTTCAAAACACCGCTGCCTTCATCGCATTGGCGCAGTTTTGCTCCAATCGCTCAGCTAAGCTTGTTTTTTGTCAGAACACACTTTTACTATCCTGCAATTCAGGCCACAGCTACTTTAACTGGAAGAAGGAATGTCAAAGCGGCCCGATGCAGGACAAGAAAACAGAACCAGAACTTGAGATCGGGCGAACCCTGCAGCGTTTACGACAGGAACGTCAGCTCACGGTGACCGAACTTGCTGCGCAGTCAAAGGTTTCCACGCCCATGATCAGCCGAATCGAAAATGGTCATGTGTCGCCGTCCCTTAGTACCTTACACGCGTTGGCAGATGCACTATCTGTCTCTCTGATGGCGCTGTTCAGCCATACCGACACGACCTCGGATGTGCATCACGTTCAGGCGGGAACCGGATTGCCGTCGCGGCGTATCACACCAGACCATGCCCATGACTATCTACTGCTCGGCAAACACAGCGGGCCTAGCGGGTCATTCCAATCCGCACGCATCCGCATCTCAAAACAAGACCAACGCAAGTTGCCTAACTATCAGCACGAAGGCTACGTCTTCATCTACATGATTGAAGGCAGCGCCATCTATGGCTGTGGGACCGAAGAGTTCGAGATGTCAGAAGGTGACACGCTCAGCTTCGACGCCAAGCTCCCACATGGGGTGCGGGACATCCTGTCAGACGAAATTGAATTCGTGACCGTGTCGACGCGACCGCATTGATCTTTGCAGACGCCCTAGGTTCCACGCCGCGTTTGCCATCCGATCAGGCTGAAACACGCAAACACTACTGCAGCAACACAAACAATGGATGGCCCTGCAGGCGTATCAAACATGTAAGCAGCCCGTAGCCCGGCGATTGCGGAAAATGCACCAATCGCCGCCGCAATCAAAGCCATCGCTTCCGGTGATCTGGCCAGACTGCGCGCAGCCGCCGCCGGGATGATCAGCATTGCAGCAATCAAAAGAACACCTACGACCTTTATCGCCACGGCCACTGTAACTGCCAGAGACAGCGTCAGGATCAACTGCTCTCGCTTGGGGTCAAAGCCGCTGGCATAGGCCAACTCTTCATTCATGGTCGCCGTCAAAAGCTGCGACCAGCGCCATACGATCAGGGCCACGACAAGCGCTGCGCCCCCCCAGATCACAACCAGATCGGTGCGTGACACGGCCAGAATATCACCGAAGAGATAGGCCATCAGGTCGATGCGAACACCGGACAGGAACGATACGGCGACTAGACCGAAGGCAAGTGCAGAATGTGCTAGAACACCCAGCAGTGTATCCATCGCGTAGCCACGTCCGGACAACAGTGTCACGGTAAGTGCCATTGCAAGCGCAACAGCTAGCGCCCCAGTAAAGACGGACAACTGAAACGTCAGCGACAAAGCGATACCCAGGATTGCCGCATGGGCGGTGGCATCCCCGAAATAGGCCATTCGACGCCAGACAACAAAACACCCCAGTGGTGCCGCAGCAAAAGCAACGCCAACACCTGCAAGCGTCGCGCGCGTCATGAAATCATCCAGCATTATTCTGCGGCTTCCTGAGAGGTTTCATAGTGACCGTGATCGTGATCGTGATCATGGTCGTGATCATGGCGATAGAGGGCCAGTGCGCCTCCGGTACCCGTTCCGAACAGGGCCCGATATTCCGGGGCCGAAGCTACGACTGCGGGGGACCCTTGGCAGCACACATGACCATTGAGACAGATCACCCTGTCCGACGCGCTCATGACCACGTGCAATTCATGGCTTATCATCAATATGGCGCATCCGGTTTCACGCCGGACCTCTTCGATCTGACGATAAAACGCCGCAGACCCCGGTTGGTCGAGACCCTGAGTGGCTTCGTCCAAAAGCAGAACGTCGGGCCGATTGATCAACGCCCGCGCCAGCAAGACGCGCTGAAACTGTCCGCCTGACAATTGCGACATTTGGCGCTTTAGCAGATCCGGCACCCCAGCAGTTTCAAGCGCTTCTGTACATTGAAGCCTAGAGACACGATCCGTCAGACGCATGAATCTTTCCACTGATATCGGCAGGGTCGGATCAATGTGCAGTTTTTGGGGGACATACCCGATTTTTAGCCCAGGCTTCAGTGTAACCTTACCTTCCGCAGGCTTGGTCGCGCCAATGACGGCACGCAACAGGCTGGTCTTTCCCGATCCGTTTGGACCAACGATCGTCACGATTTCACCAGCCTCAATCGTCATGCCGACATGGCGCAGAACGGTATTCGCGCCATAACGCACGCTGAGATTTTCAACGGTGATCAGGGTCATGTCTACGCCTTCTCGGTGCAGTCTGGGCAGAGTCCCTCGGCTTCTACAACGGTTCGCTCGATTTCGAAACCCGCCGCGCGCGCGGCTGCGCCGAGGACGCCATTGGACGGTGCCGACTGAGCTTCGGCGACAGCGTCGCATTTTCTGCAGATCATAAAGGCCGGGGAATGGACCTCTCCGGGATGAGAGCAGGCCACAAAGGCGTTCAAACGTTCAATCTTATGGACGAACCCGTACTGGACCAGAAAATCCAGCGCGCGATAAGCCACCGGCGGCTGCGAACCAAAACCGGCTTCGCGCAAACGATCAAGTATAGCGTAAGCCCCAAGCGACTTGTGGTCTTGCAACAGCATTTCAAGAACTTTTCGCCGCACAGGGGTTAGCCGCAACCCTTCGTCCCTGCATCGAGCATCCGCTGTGGCCAACGCCGTTTCGACGCAATTCTTGTGATCATGCTCCTGAAATCCTACCGGCGCATCTTCACCAACCGAAATGGGGTGCATCTCACTTGTCATGTTATACCATATCATATATGCCGCTCGTAACATTATAAAATCACACAGAGGGTCTGATGTCCAGAAAGCTGCTCCCACTATCGATTACCGCTGCATTGATGGGCGGAACCGCCATGGCGGATGCACCCAAGGTTGCGGTTGACATCGCACCCGTTCACTCACTCGTGGCCCGGGTGATGGAAGGTGTCGGAACACCTGATCTGATCATACAACCTGGCGCATCGCCTCACGAATACAACCTTCGTCCATCAGAAGCAGCCGCACTGCAAGAGGCCGATCTGGTATTCTGGATTGGCGAGGACTTGACCCCTTGGATGGAAGGCGCTGTCGATACGCTCAGCGCTGGTGCAGCGGTTACGGAATTGCTTGATACGGACGGAACGGTTCTGCTTGATATCCGTGAAAACGCATCATTTGAGGCGCATGACCATGGCGTCGGCGAAGATTATGGGGGTGACGATCATAACGATCTTGCGAAGGACGATGACCACGATCACGACGATCATGCCGAGGACAAAGAGCATGATGATCACGATCATGACGAAGAGCATGCACACTCGGATGAGCATGACCACGATGATCATGTGGACCACGGCGACCACGATCATGAGGGCCACGCGCATGGTGCACATGATCCGCACGCCTGGCTCTCTCCGGCCAACGCAGAAATCTGGCTGAACACGATCGCCGCGCAGCTTTCTGCAGCTGACCCGGACAACGCAGGCGCCTATTTTGCAAATGCGGCAGCTGCGCGTGAAGAAATGGCTGCTCTGTCAGCGGAAGTGACCGAAACGCTAGAACCAGTCAAAGGTGGCAGCTTTATCGTTTTCCACGATGCCTATCAGTATTTCGAAGATGCCTTTGGCTTCCCAGCCTCGGGCGCAATTTCCCTCAGCGACGCGACTGCCTCAAGCCCGGCAAGGATCGCCGAAATTCAAAGCCGTATCCGCGACGAAGGTGTGGATTGTGTTATGACCGAACCGCAGTTCAACCCCGGGATCGTCACAACCGTTCTTGACGGTACTGAAGCCAAAACCGGCATCATGGACCCGCTGGGATCTGATCTGGAACCCGGAGCGGATCTGTACCCGCAACTCATCCGCAATCTGGCCAAAACACTGTCTGAGTGCCTCTGACTCAATCAACAGCCCGGTCGGGATTTGGTTCCAACCGAGCGGAAGTCTGAGTGGTCTTTCCGCTCATCGCTCCAACATAGTCATCAGTATTCGGCTACCGGCCTCTCTAAGCTGTCCAATTTGGCGGCTAAGCTGCCGGCGCAAGTCAATCATCACCAGCGAACTTTCGATGCCGCGCTCAACCATAGGTTGGATCACGCCAATCTATTCCTCCAGAAACGCCGCCTCCACACCTGTACGGTCGGGAAGATCAAATTCTTGTCCGGATATCTGAGCCTCAAGTCTCGCGCGCGACGCGATCGCAATCGCCTGTCGCGGCCTGCCAATCGCCTAGATCACGCCACGAATACGAAAGGGAAGGGCAGATCGACCAAAGCAACCAGCGAGGCAGACGTAAAGAAATCCCGGACGACCTCAAAATCCCGAAGGATCCAGGCCATGCGTCCATTCTGCCCGCCCCGGGCTTACATTTTAAGCGCCATCAACTGATTGAACAGCCGCTCGGTGATCTTCAGGTCCGCCCGTTTTCCCGCTGTATCGATGAACCGTGTCCGCAATTTCTTGATCAGGAAATCGAACAACAGTGCAAGGCCAACCCCGAAGACCAGAGCCAGCAAGCTATCAACCACTTCGTTTGGCAGAATGAGGTCATGAACGACCATGGTGAACAGCGACGTCGTCGGCCCAAGCACACTTATCACCATCGCGGCCAACATATTCTGAATGTAGACCACGCGCAGATCGCTGAACGCAGACTAAAACCATTGGCCTTGCGGGGCAGAGCGGTCCTCGTCCGAACGGCGCGAGCATTATGCGCGCAATATCCAGGGCGTCTTGCGCAGTCGTGTTTCCTGTCGCCGCCAGATCTGAGGATCGCTGAATCCGCTGCTGGCATCGATCACAAGAAAGCGTTGGTGTCTTCTCGATCCAGAAACGCGAAAGATTGCACAGCTGCATCAAACGCCAGGACCAGAAACAAGTTCGGGTCCAGTTTCAGCAACCGCGCTTTCCCGAAACCCGCCTTTAGCCCACCGCTTCCACTGCGCTGACCGCCTAGGCGACTTCATTGCCCTAGAACACCCGAAAGATATCCACCTCGGACAACCCAAGACCCAAATGCTCTGTCAGAAGTCGGAGGTGCGTATTCAGCGGGATAGTCGCAGTCGGGTTCATGACGGATATCACAAGGTTGGATCGGTCGGCTGTGCAACACCCAACGCGTCCAGGATATCGCCCGTGACCGCCAGCACGGCATATTCTGCACGACGTGCCTGGGCCTCAAGCTGGATCACCCGAACCTGCGCAAGATTCAACTCGCGCAACGCATCCAATATCTGTACCAGCGTGCTGCGCCCGATATCAAACTGTCCACGAGCTGCATCCAGCGCTTGCTCATTGATCTCGACAGCGCGCCGGGCTGTGGCGAGCCGTCGCTGGATTGAATTGGTCTCTTCCAAGGCCTGGGAGAGATTACGTTGCAACTCGCGCCGCAATTCTTCTTCATCAGCCCGGCTTTGTTGAAGATTCGCCCTTGCGGTTTCGACATTGGCGCGCGCGGATCCCCCTTGGTAAATCGGGACCGTTACACCCAATCGGGCCTGCACACCGTCGTCGATACTGCCCTGGTCGAAATCTGTCTCAAGAATCGCAGAGAGTGTTGGGCGGGTCGCTCGTTCGGCAACCACGACCTCTTGTTCACGCACTTGACTGAAGGCGACCTGAGTACGCAGACGCGGGCTGCGTGCAACCATTTGCTGCGAGGTGGCCGCTGCCAGAATGGGTGCGGGGGGATGGTCGGAATAGCACCGGGTCGCGTTCCGAAGACTTCGACCCATGTTGCCGTCGCCAGTTCCACATCCGTCTGAGCCTGCGCTAATTCTGTCTCGGCATTAGACTTCCGCCCCTGCCCCGCCAGCAAATCCGCCACCGACCCCGCCCCGGCATCAAAACGGGACTGGAGGTCGCTGACCAAAACGTCCGTACGATCCAGATTCTGCTGGGCTTGTTCTTCGAGGCGGCGATTTCGATCCAGATCAATTATGGTTTCGATGGCCTCGAAGCTCAGCGCGCTCAGCTCTGACAATTCGTTTAACCAGGTCTGCCGGGCTTCAATCTGACGCAAACCCACACGACCCGAGACTTTGCCACCATCATAGATGATCTGGCTAAGCCGCAGGATCGGTACTGTATCCCCATCGGACGTCAGGGATGTCTCGGCCTCGATCTGCGGCAGGAACGCGCCTTGCTCGGCATCAATGCGGGATTTCGAAGCCAGAACGCTGGCGGCTCCGGCTGCGGTGGTGGGCGATGTCGCAACAGACCTTCGCACCAACTCAGCGAATTCAGTGCGTGCGACATTTCCCTTCAGATTATTCCCCCCCGATAAGGGGGCGAGGGCTGGTGTCGCCCCGGGATCAAAGGACTTGGTTCCCTGTAAATCCTGACTGCAGCCCGCCAAAATAATAGTGGCTATCACAACCGACAACCATGCCCTCATCCCGCCAAAGCTCCTGATTTCAACTCTGAGATAAGCAACAAATTTCCAGTCAGTTAATCGTGGAACTTGCTGCCCGCATTTTGCGTTACAGGAGAAAGTGCGGTAAAAAAGTAACCATATTCTTTACGAGTTTAATGTTCTGGCACGACATCAGATTATCAAGATGCGGGTCCAGAAAAATCAAGCGGAGCAAGGGCGCAGATCCCATCTGGTAATCCGCGAGCTTTCGACCGCCAGCCATGTTCTGTTTGGCAAGTGCGATTCAACCAATCACAACTCATCCAACCTTGTTGCCCTGGCTCCAGACACCGCGCAAAACTGGTGTTTGACCCATGCGACGCACACGCAGTACATCACCACGCAGGCCAACATTCAGGATGCCACGGTCATCAAGACCGACAGCCATTGCAGGATTACGTGTAACCGTGGCCACAGCACGAGGCAGGTCGTCCCAAACACTGGCAAGGTGAAAAGCCGACAGCAGTAGCGCAGAGGGCACATAGTCGGAAGACACAATTTCCAGAAGATCGGCCTTTGCAAGATCTTCAGCCGCGACATTGCCGGAATGCGAGCCGCCACGGATCAGATTCGGGGCACCCATCATGACGGCGATGTTGCGGGTACGGCAGGCCTCGGCCGCCTCGAACGTGGTTGGGAACTCGGCGAAAGCCACACCATTTTCGGACGATTTTTCGACATGCTGCGCCGTGGTATCGTCATGGCTGGCAAGCGCGGCGCCAAGACGGGCGGCCTCGATCACTGCACCGGCTTCGTGCTTTTCTCCGAAACGCTGCTGCAGACCACGCAGGTTCTCGACATGTGCAACGAAATCGGCGTCGGTCATACCGCGCTTTTTGGCGACATAGGTCTTCAATGCACCCAGATCGCTGAATTGACGTTGACCCGGCGTGTGGTCCATCAGGCTGACAATGCCAACCCTGTCTTCCGGCCCGAAGGTCGCCAATTCCTCAAGCAGTGTCTCCGAGCAGATCTCAGCCCGCAGGTGAAGGAAATGGCTGATCTTGAAATAGCCTGCGGCGCGCGCCGACAACAGTTCGTCCGCCAGTTTGCGGGCATAGTCGATGTAACGGCCCTTGCCGCTGTGAATGGAACCTACTCGCATGGCGTCGAACACGGTTGTGATTCCGGTCGAAGCCAGCTCGCTATCATGCGCGATCAGGGCCGGAAGATGAGGCCAGTCCACTTCCGGG
This sequence comes from Ruegeria sp. S84, assembly GCF_056583445.1. NCBI lineage: Bacteria > Pseudomonadati > Pseudomonadota > Alphaproteobacteria > Rhodobacterales > Roseobacteraceae > Ruegeria > Ruegeria sp. S84. The sequence goes on along the minus strand of NZ_JBWPVF010000001.1, from coordinate 481,014 downwards.
CGAGGCTCGATATGACGTTCGATATTGTCGGTGTGCAGCTCGACCAGTCCCGGAAGGATGTAATCACCTGCACAATCGGCCGCGCCGGTCGGAACATGATCCCCTTCGGTGATCTCGGAAATGATGCCCTGTTCGATTGTCACCGAACCGGTTACTACCCGATCGGGCATCACAAGCTGGGCATTCGCAAGGCACAGATTATCTGACATATCGCTGTCACAAGCCTTTGCCAAAGAGGGCGCGGGAAAAGGGGAATTCATGTCATACTCTCGATTTGCAATCTACTACGTGCCGCCCGAAGGACCATTGGAACAGTTCGGCGCGCGCTGGCTGGGATGGGATGTCGTGCAGGGCTGCGAGGTGCCTCAGCCCGATCTGCCCGATTTGCATGACGTTACGATGACACCGCGCAAATACGGCTTTCACGGAACGCTGAAACCACCCTTTCAACTGGCCGGAGGTTATTCGCTTGAAGCCCTGAAAGCGGCGGCGTCTGAGATGGCCGCTGGCCTGGCGCCTTCGAGCTGTGAACGGCTGAGTCTGACGAGGCTGGGCCGGTTTCTCGCTTTGACCCCACAAGGCGATGTGAGCGGCTTGCAAAGAATTGCTGCGGCCTGTGTACGTGAGCTTGACCCGTTTCGCGCCCCAACCAACGAGGCTGAACTTGAGCGGCGGCGCGGTGCAAGGCTGAGCCAACGTCAGGACGCACTGTTGATCGAGTGGGGTTATCCCTATGTGATGGCCGAGTTTCGGTTTCACATGACGCTGACAGGTCGGCTGCCGAATGGTGATATTCCTGTATGGACCGAGGCGCTGCGCCGCCATTTGCCAGCCTTGCCCGAGCCCTTCGTCATCGACCAAATTGCCTTGTGCGGCGAGCGCATTGATGGGCGTTTCGAGCTTATTCATCGGTACGCGCTCGCTGGTTGAAGGACCCCTGCGGCGCGCGCAACCGTCTCGGCCAGTGGGCCATCGTTGGAAATGGTGATAACGTCCAACCCATCGGGCAAGGGTTTTTCTGCCTGAGCAAGCCGATTTGCAATCTCGCTATCGCTTTCTCGGCCGCGAGCCGCCAAACGCCGAGCAAGAGTTTCCGGCTTCGCCGAGATATTCAGGACAATGAAGCGCGGGAATTTTTCTGCGGCCTGGAGCAGAGCTTTACGGGAGAAATTTGCCAGACAATCTGCGCCATCACTCAGCCGATCTTTGACGGCAACCGGTATCCCGTAGCAAAGCCCATGAGCAACCCAATGCACCGCAAAGGCACCATTCGCCGCCATTTCTTCAAATTCGGTGAGTTCGACGGCGTCATAGTCTTCCCCGCCCAACTCTGGTGCCCGGGTGATGACGCGGCGCACCAAATGCAAATCGGGCAACAAGTCACAAAGCCCTAGCATCACACTGTCTTTGCCAGCCCCCGACGGGCCAACCACAGCGATGAGGCAACCCCGGGTCATGCCGCGACCTCGGGCGAAAACTGACTGGCGTCGATTTCGCGATCACAAACGCGCGCCCTAGCCGCTTCGTCATGGAAAATGCCGATGATTGCAGTACCACGCGCCTTTGCCTCTTCGATGAGCCTTAGAACAACCTCGCGATTGGCCGCATCCAGACTGGCAGTCGGCTCATCCAACAGCATCGCGGGATAAGAATGGGCGAACCCGCGTGCGATGTTGACACGCTGCTGTTCACCACCCGAGAAGGTAGTCGGTGAAAGGGTCCAGAGCCGCTCGGGAATGTTCAGTTGCCGCAACAGAGCTTCAGCCCGCGCCTTCGCGTCAGCAGCGGAAATGCCCACAGCCCGCAAGGGCTCGGCCACGACATCGACGGTGGGCACGCGCGGTACCACGCGGAGAAACTGGCTGACATAACCCAGAACCTCGCGGCGCAGGGCGATAACTGTCCGAGGCTCTGCCTGCACGATATCCACATCACCGATGCGAATTTCTCCGCTTCGGGCCAGATAGTTGCCATAGATCATACGCATGAGGGTGGACTTGCCCGCCCCCGACGCGCCCGTCAGCGCTACGCATTCGCCCGGAGAGACCGAGAAGGATACATCGCTCAGCACCTCGATCACGGCCGCACCTTGATTATGGAGAGTGAAAGTCTTTGAGACGTTGTTAAGCTCAATCATTGCTCACACCTGCAAAACGGAACTGACAAGAAGTTGGCTATAGGCGTGTTGCGGGTCATCCAGCACTTGATCGGTCAGGCCTGCCTCGACCACGCCGCCCGATTTCATCACCATCAACCGATCTGCCAGCAGGCGCACCACGGCCAGATCATGCGTGACGATGATCGCCGACAAGCCCATGTCGCGAACTAACCCACGCAACAAGTCGAGCAACCGCGCCTGAACGGACACGTCCAGACCGCCCGTTGGCTCATCCATGAACACCAGCCGAGGACCGGTCACGAGGTTTCGTGCAATCTGCAGGCGCTGCTGCATCCCACCCGAAAAGGTCGTCGGGCGATCATCCAAACGGGAGGCATCGATCTCCACTCGTTGCAGCCAATCCGTGGCCTTGTCACGTATGTCGCCATAGTGACGCTCTCCAACGGCCATCAGCCGTTCACCTACATTCCCACCGGCACTGACGCCCATGCGCAACCCGTCGCGTGCATGTTGGTGGACAAAGGCCCAATCGGTGCGGCTCAGCATCCGGCGCTCGGGCTCGGACATCGTTACCGTGTCCTGCGGACCTTTTGCGCGGGTGTCGAACACAACCTCTCCGGCATCCGGGGTCAGATGCCCGGCCATGCAATTCAGCAGTGTCGACTTACCTGACCCGCTTTCGCCAACGATCCCCATGACCTCACCGGGATAGAAGTCGAATGACACATCGGCACAGCCAATATTTGGGCCATAGCGCTTTGTGATGTCCCGAACAGACAGCAAAGGTGTCATGCAGCGTCCTTTCCTTTGTGACCCGCCGCCTGGCGCGCCTCGCAATAATCGGTATCCGAGCAGACGAACATCCGCCCACCCGCGTCATCGATGATTACCTCGTCCAGATAGCTGTCCTCGGCACCGCACAAGCCGCAGGCTTGGTCGGCCTTGGACGCCTCAAACGGATGATCCTCAAAATCCAGTGAGACAACCTGCGTGTAGGGTGGCAGCGCGTAGATCCGTTGTTCACGCCCAGCTCCGAACAGCTGGATCGCAGCCATATCACCAAGCTTTGGGTTATCGAATTTCGGGATTGGCGACGGATCCATCACATAGCGGCCTTCGACCTTCACCGGGTAAGCATACGACGTCGCGATATGCCCGTGACGACTGATATCTTCGTACAGCTTCACATGCATCAGCCCGTATTCCTCAAGGCTGTGCATCTTGCGGGTTTCGCTCTCTCGTGGTTCGAGAAAGCGCAACGGCTCGGGGATAGGCACCTGATAGACAAGGATCTGACCTTCTTGCAGCGGCTCCTCGGGAATCCGGTGGCGAGTCTGAATCACGGAGGCGTCGCTTGTCGTTGTGGTTGTTTCAACCCCCGCAGTGCGCTCAAAGAAGGTGCGGATCGAGACCGCGTTTGTGGTATCGTCCGAGCCCTGATCGATCACCTTGAACGTGTCATCCGGGGTCAACACAGCGGCCGAGACCTGCACACCGCCCGTACCCCAGCCATACGGCATGGGCATTTCGCGCGAGGCAAACGGCACCTGATAGCCCGGGATCGCCAGACCTTTCAGGATTGCACGGCGAATCATACGCTTGGTCTGCTCGTCCAGATAAGCAAAGTTATAGGCGTTCATTCCGCAGCCTCCTGCGCTTGATCAGCACCTGCTTCGCGGCGTAGTTTGCGCACCAGTTCCAGTTCAGACTGGAAATCGACGTAATGCGGCAGCTTGATATGCTCTAGAAACCCCGTCGCCTGTATGTTGTCCGCGTGATAGAGGACAAACTCGGCATCCTGAGCAGGTGCGCCGACATTGTCCTCACCCAGTTCCTCCCACCGAAGTGCGCGGTCGACCAGAGCCATCGAGATCGCTTTGCGCTCAGTCTGACCAAACACAAGCCCATAACCTCGGGTGAATTGCGGCGGCTCGGTTTTGGAGCCCTTGAACTGGTTAACCGTTTCACATTCGGTCAGAACGACCTCACCGATTTCGATGGCAAAGCCGAGTTCAGGGATCTCCATTTCAACCGGCACGGACCCGATCCGAAGCTCTCCAACAAAGGCGTGATTGCGCGCGTATCCGCGCTGTGTGGAATACGCCAGACCGAGGGTGAAACCTTCATCCGCGCGGGTCAGCGCCTGAAGGCGCAGGGCGCGATCGGCGGGCATTTCAAGCGGCTCGCGGGTCAGATCAGGTGGCGGCGTATCGTCATGCGGCGCTTCCTCGATCAGGCCTTCGCGATTGAGGAAATCCGTGACATGCGGCACTTCACCCAGTTCAGCTTCGCGCGCTGGGGCTTTGGGCACCTCACCTTCAGCAGCCAGTTTGAAATCCAGTAAGCGATGAGTGTAGTCGAAGGTCGGCCCAAGCACCTGCCCGCCCGGCAAATCCTTGAAGGTTGCCGAAATGCGCCGGTCGCAAGCCATTGCCCCGGTATCAACAGGCTCGGATGCGCCAAAGCGTGGCAACGTGGTTCGATAGGCGCGGATTAAGAAGATGGCCTCAATCAGATCGCCTCGTGCTTGCTTGATCGAAAGTGCGGCCAGATCAGGATCGAACAACGAGCCTTCGCCCATGACACGATTGACCGCCAGGCTAAGCTGTTCGCGGATTTGCGCGATGCTCAGTTCCGCCACATCGGTATCACCACGGCGTTCTTCGGCAAGCCAGGCGTGGGCATTTTCAATCGCACGCTCACCGCCTTTTACTGCGACATACATCAGGACACCTCGGTCGTTCTTGGCAAAGCCGCTAGGCGGCTGCTATTCGTGAAGATGAAGTCGAGCCCCAGTGGATATAGCGTCTGATTATGCTGAAACGCCTCAAGCTCGGGCAATGAAAGCGCGGATTTATCCTTGATTCCCGGACCTGCCAGTGTCGCCCCTGAAGCGATGAGTTCGGGACATTCCACGATCAACGTGGCAGAACGATCCGGATATTCAGACGTCCCGATCGGGTATGCGTTCAATGGTCCCAGATCCGACCACGCACCAATGGCAAACATACAATGCGACGGGCCGGTCAGCGGTGCTCCGGTGTGGAATGCAAGCCAGCTGCGTACGGCGTCGCAATCTAGCGCACCTGCCAGATAAACGGGCGTCTCAGTGTCGCAAAGCGTCAACAACACCGCACCCGCTGCTGGTGACATTGGGGCCGGAGGAACTGCGCCAGAAATCTCTTGCACGGTACCGGGACGCGCCATTGCTTCCATCACGCTGCGAAAGGCGTGAGCAGATTGGATCGCGGGATCCTTGAAACCGCCGATCAGGGCTTCTGACTGCATCAATCCTCTCCTCGTACCATGGTGAAGAAATCAACCTTAGTGGCTGCGGCTTTGGCGGCACGCGCGGCCTTTGCATTGGTCAGCTCATCTCGCAAAGGGGTCAGCACTTTTGTGCGCAACAGATCAGACACATCTGTCTGCATCAGTGCATCAACCAGCGCGGCGACTTCGGCATCTTCTTTCCGACGGCCTTGTATATAGGCATGCCCGACTTCGCCCGCTCCCAGAGTCAGCGCACAGCGTGTTACCGTCATTTCGCCCAGATTGAACGGCGCACCGGTCCCGCCAGCGCGAGCCCGAACCATGGTGCTGCCAATCTCAGGAGCACGCAGCCATGTGAAGCCGGGGCGAGGCATCGCTGCATCCAACAGGGCGGCCACGCGTCCCTCCGGCGCTTTGGCCAGCAGGCTCATCCAAGCCTTCCGGTCCGCGTTTTCATCAAAAGTGTCTTTCATCTCGACAACTTTTCCATATACTATACAACTATACACATCTTATCATATTTGCCGCCGTCAGACAGAGGAATTTTGTGAAACTTGCGTGACACTCCCACCAAAACCCCGATCTGGAAGGCCATTGCCGACGCACTTCGCAGCGATATGGCCGAAGGGCGCTATGGCCCGGGTGATAAGCTGCCAACCGAAGCGGCACTGGCAGAGCGGTTCGGTGTGAACCGCCATACGGTGCGTCACGGCATCTCGGCCCTTGTGGATGAGGGCCTAATCCGAACGCGCCGGGGCGCGGGCGCTTTCGTGGCAGCCACGCCCACCGATTACCCCATCGGCTCGCGGGTGCGATTCCATGAAAACCTCATCGCTGCTGGTCGCAGACCAGAAAAGAGGGTGCTTCATGTTGAAGAACGGGCAGCGACCGAGGGCGAGGCCACCGCACTGACCGTTTCACCCGGTGATCAGATCTGTGCGTATCACGGCCTCTCATTGGCGGATGGACACCCGATTGCCGTGTTCGAAAGCATGTTTCCCCTTGAGCGCCTGCCTGGCATCACTGCTGCGCTGCAAGAGACCAGCAGCGTTACCGAGGCGTTAAACAGGTCGGGCGTCACTGACTATACTCGGGCCTCAACCCGTCTGACGGCCACGCGCGCAACGGCCACCCAAGCGCTACATCTGCAGGTTTCGGAAGGTGATCCGCTGCTTAGATCATCCGGAGTGAATGTTGACGAAAAGGGACAACCGGTTGAATTTGGCCGAACCTGGTTTGTTGGAGATCGGGTGACACTGACCCTTGAGAGTTAAGGCTCGTATTTCTCCAGAAACGCATCAGCCTTCAGAGCACGGAAATCGTCGAGCGCCAACCGCAACTTGTCATGAGACCAATTCCACCAGGCCAATGCGATCAACCGATCGGCGATGTGTCGTGGCTGACGCAGTCGCAAGGGTCTTGCAGGTGTACCGGCAACAATTGTGTAGGGGTCTACATCCTTCGTCACCAAGGCACCCGCAGCCACAACAGCCCCGTCACCCAGTGTGACCTCGGGCTTTATCATCGCGCCTGCGCCAATCCATGTATCGTTCCCGATATGGACAATTCGGGATTTGCGGTGACTGAAAAACACCTCGTCCCGATCCACATCGTCCCAATAATCGTTCGAGCGATACAGGAAATGGTGACAGGACGCCGTGTGCAGCGGGTGATCAGTCGCGCCGATCCGCGAAAACGCGGCGATGTTGGCGAACTTACCGACCTTCGCGTTGGCGATGTCGGCATAACGATCGCAATAGCTGTAGTCGCCCATTTTTGTATGTACGACGCGACTGCCCTTGCCGATTTCAACATAGGCCCCGAACGTGCTTTCGGTAATCTCACATTCGGGGTGAATGCAGGGCTGTTCCGCTGAAAGCCGCGCCATCAGTCTTTCCGCCCGATCAGCTTACCGCGCAACCAGCCCGAGGCCCAATCCATGAACATCACCATGATGATGATCAGGACAATGTAATAGGCGACCTCTTCCCAATCTTTCTGCGTCTGGATGGCTTGCGTCAGCATCAGTCCGATGCCGCCACCGGTGATCGCACCGATGATCGTCGCAGAACGTGTATTGGACTCGAGGAAATATAGAATCTGGGCCAGCAGCACGGGAACAACCTGCGGGATCACCCCGAACCGGTATCGCTGTAGCGGTTTGGCCCCAGTCGAGGACACCCCCTCGATCTGTTTCTGATCAACGTTTTCCAATGCCTCCGAGAAGATCTTGCCAAACGTGCCCGTGTCGGTAATCAGAATCGCCAACGCGCCGGTCAATGGTCCGGGGCCAAAGGCCCGAGCCAGAACCACAGTCCAGATCAATGCGTCCACACCGCGCACAAAGTCGAAAAGACGGCGCGTTGCGGCGCGAAGCAACATGATCGGCGAAAACCGTTTGGCGGCGAGAAAGGCCAATGGCAGCGCGATCATCGCGGCACCCATCGTACCCAGAAATGCCATCAGGATCGTTTCTCCGATGGCCCAGGCCACATCCTTATGCCGCCACATCGCGTTGTTCCACCAGTCAGAGATTGCGCCTGCGATATTCGAACGGCTTGGATCGATCTGCGCGCCAAACAGGATCTCTCCAAGCCCATGGCCGTGGTAGGGACTGTCAAGCGTGAACCAGAACAGCTCCCAACCCGGGAAATAGTTGAACACTTCAGTCCGAGCGCCCGTCATGGTGATCCGGCCCTCAGGCGTTGTGACGCCAACACGCCGTTCAGATGCGGAAATCCAGTCGGGCAGTTCAGAGGGCAGATTTGTCGTCAGGCGGCGTCCCTTGGCCTGCACTTCGATCAGCTGGAAGTCGGGTATTTCAATCTCGGTCCGGTTGTCAGACAGGAACCGCACGATATGATTGCGGCCCAGATCGATCGTCGTCACCTCTTCACCCGATACCCAGTCGGGACGTTTACCCTCGGGATAAGTGCCCTTACGCTCGCCCTCAACAGCATAGGTCACTTCACCGCTCTGATTATTGCGTGTGACATGCACTTTGTGTGACCAGCTATCAGAAGCCAGTGTAACGGCGTTGTCCAGATTGGCACGTTGCGCAAGGCCCGGCAGGTCGAAGGCAAAGAAGATGTAGGTGAGATAAACGAGGATCACGACAGGGATGCTAAAACCGATCAATCGTTTACGCTGAAATAGCTTTTCGGCGTCAAGCTTGGCCCCGTCCAGCCCGAAGTTCCAATCAATTGTGGTCATTGGCCCTGCCCTTCGGTCAGACGGTTGCGGTAGCGGCTGGACACCTGATCGAAGAATACGATGGTGCTGAATAGCAGGATGAAAATCGCGCCGGCCTCGTCAAAACGACCCGGACCCCAAGCCATGGCATTGCGCAGTTCGTAACCCAACCCTCCCGCGCCGACGAAGCCCAGGATGGCAGAAGCGCGAACATTGATCTCAAATCGCAGCAACGTGTAGCTGATATAGTTTGGCGCGACCTGTGGCAGGATACCCAGCATCATCTGTTTCGACCAAGTCGCCCCGGTCGAAGCCAACCCCTCAACCGGTTTCAGATCCGCGTTTTCGGACACTTCCGAGAACATTTTGCCAAGCGCCCCAGCGGTGTGGATTGAGATGGCGATCATCGCCGGCACCGGCCCGCCGCCAAGGACAAAGATCAGCACAAGCGCGATAACGATTTCCGGCACTGCGCGCATAACATCCGAGATACGCCGGAAGACCGGGATTAGACCCGGCCATTTCGCCAGCCCGCGTGTGCCAAGAAGCGACAGGATCAGACCACCGATGGCCCCGATCAACGTGGAAACTGCGGCAATGTTCACCGTCTCAACCAGTGCAGGGATGTACTTCACGATCAGGCCAGGCAGATCGGCCCGCTTTTCCCAAGCTTCAGACAGCACATCCGCCGGGTAATCACCGATCTGATGCAATCCGTCCCAGAACCCACCCGCGTTTCGGGAATCCGCAATGTTGAAACCTGATACCATCAGGACCACAAAGATCAGCAGCGTCAGCCCGCCATAAAGCCTGCGCTTGTGAACTTGTGCCATATAGCTGGATTGAATGGTCTCAACGCCGCCTGGCGCCGCACCGATTGATAAATCTGCCATCCCGAGCCCCGAATGAATAAAGACCGGCAACCCCAATGGGTTGCCGGAAACGTCATGTGCGCGCGTTAGCCACCGATTTTGGCTTTGCGGGCCTCAACAATCGAGATGTAGGTGTCATGCGATACCGGCTGGAAACCCAGCGTCTCGCCTGCCGCCACACCATAAGCGCAATCGGGGTCACGCTCGTGCAGGCCATCGACAAGATCTGTCATGGTCGCACGGACATCGGCAGGCAACGCCTTGCGCAGAACCACAGGGCCTTCGGGGATAACGTTCGATTTCCAGATCTGGACCATGTCGTTCATGTCGACAAGACCTGCGTCAACCGCTTTGCGCAGGGCACCAGAATTGTATCCATCTTCCCAGTTGCCCTGACCATCGGCCCAGGTCACACCACCATCAATGTCGCCATTATTCACAGCGACGATCGTCTGCTCGTGGCCACCAGTGAATTTGACCTCACCGAAATACTCACCCGACTCCATGGTGACACCTTCTTTGTATTGGGGGATTTCGATCGATGGGATCAGATAACCTGAGGTCGAGTTCGGATCACCAAACCCAAACACTTTGCCTTTCATGTCGTCCAGTGAGGTGACGCCACTATCCTTGCGGGCGAACCCAATCGAGTGATACCCGATTGAACCATCCACATTGACCTTGATCAGAACGGGCTCAACTGCTTCGGGGTCTTGCAGATAGGTGGCTGCGTAAGAAGAGGCACCCAGCCAAGCCATGTCGAGTGTCCCGCCCAACAGGCCCTGTATCACACCGTTGTAGTCCGCCGGGGCGAATAGCTTGGTCTCAACGCCTAACGCCTCAGAGGTATAGTCTGCGAGACACTGGTACGAGTTCATGCGGTCCTGGGCATTTTCACCACCAAGGATGCCAATGCGAAACTCGGTGATTTCTTCGGCAAGAGCAGCAGTGCTCAAAACGGTCGTGGCGGCAAACGCCAGTGCGAGGGTCTTTTTCATCGTTTTCTCCGTTCGGTTAGATGAAGGTGGCCCGCGACGGACGCGGGGGAAACTGGCTCAGACGTAGGCTTCCGCTTCGCGGACCTCGGGCCTGTCCAGTGTTTCGATCTCGGTCGAGGTTGCGGCCTCGGAAAAGTCTGCGCCTGCACCGTAGATGTCGCGCGCTACGCCCGTGGTCAGCTGCGCAGGGGTGCCGTCGAACACAATCCGACCATCACGCATTCCGATGACCCGGTCGCAGTAGCGACGCGCGGTATCCAATGTGTGCAGATTCGCAATGACCATACGGCCGTCTTCTTCGTGAATGGCCCGCAGCGACTGCATCACGACCTGTGCATTCATTGGGTCCAGCGAGGCGATCGGCTCATCCGCCAGAATGATCTTCGGGTCCTGCATCAATGCGCGGGCGATGGCGACGCGTTGCTGCTGGCCGCCTGATAAGGCTTCGGCTCGCTTGGGTGCTTGCTCGGCAATGCCTAGCCGATCCAGAATTTCAATCGCCTTATGAATATCCGACCGCGGGTACAGGTTGAACATCGTCGAAAAGGTCGATTGCCTGTTCAGCGTGCCATGCAAAACGTTCGAGACGACATCCATGCGCGGTACAAGATTGAACTGCTGGAAGATCATCGCACAGCGCGATTGCCATTCGCGTTTGGCAGCACCGCGAAGCGCAGAGATCTCTTCGCCTTCAAAAGTAATTGTGCCGGTCGTTGCATCGCTCAGACGGTTGACCATGCGCAAAAGCGTGGATTTTCCAGCCCCGGAGCTGCCTATAATCCCGATCATGGTTGGCTTGTCGACAACGATATTCGCCGAATCCACGGCCCGTTTGTCACCAAACTTTTTGGTCAGCTTTTCAATTCTCAGCATATCGCCCCCATCGTTGCGAGGCGGATAGAACGTCAAAACAAAAGCTTCGTGACGCTTTTGAATCGTTTCGTTTACATCTACGCGAAAGATTTGTGACAGGCGCGATGATTGCCTAGTTCTGCAGTGTGTGGCGTTTCTCGCAGGACTCTGCGCGAGTTTTATCCACAGGGCGTCATAAAACTGTTACGCTTGAGCGCAGAAAGAACTAACCTTCACCTATGACCCGTCTTCATGCCAGCCTTCTTCTTCTATGCCTTGTGGTGCCTTCTACTGCGCAGTCTAAAATGGCGGATGTCAGCTGTGATGACAGCGCGCGGATGGCACAGACACTGAAACAGGTTCTGGGGGCCGAACGTCAGGGCATGGGTTTGCGCGATCCCGAAACGATGCTGGAGGTTTGGGTCAAACGCACAAGCGGAGACTGGATGATCGTTCAGAACTACGCCAACGGCACTTCATGCATCGTCGCGATGGGGGACCATTGGCAAGGTGAGGTGCCAGACCCGGCTTAGGCAGGTGTCAGCAGACCGCGCGAACTGCAGACGCGCAATCTCGCTGATTGTGTCGTTCCTTCTGAAGATCTCGCGAATGGATCAGATCAGTCCAGCAGCCCACGTTCGGTCAGGACTTTGCGAGCGACACGGAAGCATTCAAGAGACTGCGGGACGCCACAATAAATGCCGATCACATGAATGATTGATCGGATTTCCTCTTTGGTGACACCATTGTTCAACGCGCCGTTACAGTGGATTTCCCATTCATGCATCTTGCCGAGTGCCCCAATCATAGCGAGGTTCATCATCGAACGGGTCTTGTGATCGATCGTGTCATCCCCCCAGCCGAAGCCCCAGCACCAAGCAGTCATGTTCTCTTGGAATGAGCGGGTAAAATCATCCGCCGCTGCCAGGTTCTTCTCAACATACTCGGCGCCCAGCGTCGACTTGCGCTGCTTCAGGCCATGTTCAAACAGGTTGTCGTCCATCATTCTCTCCTCAGGTGAAACGACCGATCTGCAACTTAGTCGGTCCTGGCTCGATATTCCGCTAAAGCCGCCGCCCCTGGCTTACAACCAACCCCACCACCGAAGGCAAGGGGCTCGATCGCGTCGTTCTGGTCGGGTGTGCCCTTTGGCACAGCGTTGGCTTCGGTGATGTCTTATCTGGCCCATCCACAGCACGTAACGTTATTCAATCGCCTCGCGCATCCATTGTTGAAGCTTCGCAACGGAATGCTCGCTCATGACGCCACAGGCCGGATCAAGCACCAGCGGTCCCGGTTTGTACCCTTTGGATTTCAGGCCGCGGTGAACGGATTCCACTAACCGAATATCCTCGGCCACAGTCGTTTCGCGATCCTGAGTGGCAAGGCCACGGATCACGTCGCTTTCATGACCGCCTTCTGTGTACCACCCGCGCCAGACGGTACAGCTGTCCACTGTATTTGCCCGCCAATGATAGGTGTTCAGAACATTTCCCGGATAGCATTGGAACGAGAACATCGGCCACAGGAACCAGCTTTGATAGTCGCCCGCGTGCTTGTTGCTTTCCAGATCAATCGGATAGGTCATCTTTTCGAGGCTTTGGCACTCGGTCGTGTGACGCAGCACGTAACCTCCCGACACATCGGGCTGAATGTCATAGGTTTCCGGTTTGATCACGCCTTCGGCAAAGGTCGGGTGATTAGTTGGGCAGTGATAGCATTCCGAGTAATTCTCGATCGAAACCTTCCAATTGCAGTTTTCGGGAATTTCCACCCACTCTAAGGGGGCCAGAGCGTTAGTGTTCGGCACGAACTCAGACAACTCGTCCCGGACGCCGGGATACCATTCGTCCATCGTTGCCGCGTTATCGTCCAAATTGACAAAGATGAACCCGAGGAAGTCTTCGGTCCGTACTTCGGTCAGACAGATTTTCGCGCGATCAAAACCGGGAACTTTCTTGATGTTCGGTCCAGACCGCAGGCCGCCAGTCAGCTCATAGGTCCACTGATGATAGGGACAGACCACTACACGGGTATTTCCGGTTCCGGTCACCATTTCATGCGCACGATGCTGGCACACGTTGTAGAAAGTCCTGACAAGATTGTCGCGTCCGCGAATGGCAAAAAGGTTCTGACCAGCGATTTCGAACGCAAAGTAATCGCCTACATTTGGGATATCTGCCGCATGACCAGCGTATTGCCAAGTTCTGCACAACAGGCCGTTCATCTCTTTGTCGAATATGTCAGGATCCGTATAGTACCGGGCCTCGAGCGAGTGGGTTGGCAGGACAGTCATATTTTTTCTCCTGATACAAGCCGGGCTGGTGTTTCAGTCAAAAAGATCGCGTCAGGATTCGTAACATCCGTACGCGTCAGAATACCACTTGAAACATCTGTACCGCACATTGCTTACCTCGGTATGTACATTTGTGCCATTTTTAATTGACAGTGGTACATATGTAGCAATAGGAAGTCCACAGAATTCCATGTCTCGGAAACAGGAAGTTGCGATGTCTAAAAAGGAACTGCCTGCACGCGCAAAGGTCGTCATTGTCGGCGGTGGCGTCATGGGTTGCGGACTGGCGTATCACCTGGGCCATGAAGGTTGGGGCGAAGACACGGTGCTGTTGGAAAAGGCCGAGTTAACTTCGGGCTCCACCTGGCATGCCGCTGGTCAGATTACTCACTCCACCAGTTCCTACGGGCTGGGCAAATTGGTCGACTATAACATTGGCCTTTATTCCAAGACACTTGAGGAAGAAACCGGTCAGGCGGTTACATGGCATGGCTGCGGTTCATTCCGTCTGGCCTATACCGAGGATGAGATGGACTGGCTGCGCCACACATTATCAGTTGGCCGAGCGCTGGGATTCAACATCGAGTTGGTAGGGCCTGATTTTATAGCTGAAAAGCACCCCTACTATAACCTCGACGGTGTCATTGGCGCGCTTTACACGCCAGATGACGGTCACGTTGATCCTTCCAACGTGACTATGGCGATGGCAGCTGGGGCCCGTCAGAAAGGTGTGAAGATTTTCCGCCACTGTCGCGCGACCAACATCACCCAGAACGATGCAGGTGAATGGGTGGTGGAAACCGAACAAGGCACCATCACCTGCGAACACGTCGTTAATGCAGGCGGCACCTATGCCCGTCAGATGGGCGAATGGTCGAACCTGCAATTACCCATGACCTCGATGACCCATCATTATTTTGTCACTGAAGATGTGCCTGAATTCAAAGACCTGAAGACCGAGCTGCCGGTGATCCGCGATGACAAGATGGTCTCGGGCTATATCCGCATGGAACAGAAGAAGGGCCTGATCGGGATCTACGAAAAAGAGAACGCAAACTCTGTCTGGCACGATGAATGCCCTTGGGAATACGAAAACTGGCTGTTCGAGGCGGATTATGACCGTGTCATGCCATGGCTGGAAAACTCATTAGAACGGATGCCGATCTTTTCTGAACTGGGCATCACCCGCGAAGTCCATGGTGCAATCAGCCACCCGCCAGATGGCAACCCGATGGTCGGCCCCGCGCCGGGCGTCAAGAATTACTGGTGTTCCTGTGGCACGCAGATCGGCATCGGTTGGGGGCCTGGTCTGACCCGTGAACTAGCAAAATGGATGGTACACGGTGCTGCCGATATCAACATGCGTGACTATGATCCGCGCCGCTTTGGCAGCTATGCCAAGAAAGACTGGCAGGTCATCAAGGCGCATGAGGATTACAAGTTACGGCACGAGATCCCCTTTCCGCATTTCAATCGTCTTGAAGGGCGTCCGATCAAACCCTCGCCGCTTTTTGAAATCCTCAAGGAAAAGGGCGCGGTCTATGAAGAGGTTTTCGGCCACGAACGCCCGCGATGGTTCGCGCGCAATGGTGTTGAACAGCGTGACCACTATTCGTTCCGCCGCAACGAGGTTTTCGACATGGTGGCGCTGGAATGCCAGGCCGTACGCGAGCGGGTCGGCATCATGGACGTGACCGCATTCACCAAGGTCGAGGTCTCAGGCCCGGATGCCTACGCCTATCTTGACCGCCTGACTGCCAACAGGATGCCGCAGAAAGACGGCTCGATCACGCTGACCCATTTTCTGAACCGTCGGGGCCGGATTGAGCTTGAGACGACTATCGTTCGCATGGTCGAAGATCGCTTTTACCTTGTATGTGCCGCCTTCTTTGAACAACGCCTTGTCGATCACTTGAACCAGAACCTCACGGGAGAGACAGTCTTTGTCAAAACGCTCTCCGAAGATTGGTCGGCTTTGTCCCTGAACGGGCCAAATTCCCGCGAGGTGCTGGCCAGATGCACCGACGCGGACCTGTCCAACGCCGGGTTCCGCTGGCTGTCGGCTCAGGAAATCACCATCGCGGGGCACAAGGTCTGGGCCTTTCGCATGTCCTATGCGGGCGAGTTGGGTTGGGAATTCCACATGCCGGATGAAGCCTGCGTTGACGTCTACAACGCACTGTGGGCTGCCGGCGAGGAATTTGGCATCGAAAACTACGGCTCGTTTGCGATGAACAGCCTGCGCATGGAAAAAGCATTCCCCGGTGCTGGAGAACTGACCAACGAGGTCACGCTGCCAGAGGCCAATGTCAGCCGGTTCTTCAAGCTGGACAAAGAGTATCTGGGTGTCGAAGCAACGCGCGCCAGCGCCGCTCAGTCTGAGGCGGGCGAGATGCCTTGGATTTGCGCCTATTTGGAGATCGAACCGGATGGGGTCGAAGATGGTCATGGGGGCGAGGCTATTCGGATCAACGGCGAGGTTGTCGGTGCAACAGCCTCGGTCGCCTATGGCCACAGCGTCGGCAAAATCCTCGCCTTTGCTTACGTCAAGCCACACGTGAATGTTCCGGGCACAGAGATCGAAGTAGTTATCGCTGGTGTACCCCGCAAAGGGCGTGTCCTCGGCGAAGCAGCCTATGATCCGAAATCCGAACGCCCACGCACGGACGCAGTTCATGAACTGGCGTGATCTGAAAACCAGAGCATCGGCCATCGCGGAAGCCCTATGGTGACGCCATGAAGATAACCCGTATCCGTGTGTTCAAAACTCCCCTGCCCTATGTCGGCGGATCATACGGCTGGGGCGCGGGCAACGCGATCACAACGTCGATGTCTTCGGTAGTGTTGATCGACACGGATGCGGGTCTACAGGGCTGCGGCGAGTTTGCCCCATGCGGCGAGAACTACATGATCGCCCATTCCGAAGGCGTCGAGGCCTTTGCCCGCCTCGTCGCCCCGCGCTTTCTGGGGGAAGATCCCCGCCAGCTGTCCAAGATCGAACGGTTGATGGATGGCACGGTCCAAGGTCACGGCTACGCCAAAGCGCCCTTTGATGCAGCGTGTTGGGATATTCTGGGACGGTCCACCGGACAACCTGTTTGGATGCTGATGGGCGGCAAACTCACCGATGGTGCGCCGATGTACCGGGTTGTGCCGCAAAGGCCTGTCTTGGAAGAAACCATCGCCGAGATGGAGCAGCACCGCGCAGCGGGATACCGGCAGTTCCAGATCAAGGTAGGTGGCGACTGGGTGACCGATATCGACCGTATCCGCGAAGGCGTGCCCCTGCTGAAACCCGGTGAAAAGGCGATGGCAGACGCCAATCAGGGTTGGCGCGTTGACAACGCCATCCGTGTGGCCCGGGCAACCCGAGATCTGGACTTTATCCTTGAACAACCCTGCCACAGCTATGACGAATGCCAGCAGGTGCGCCGCGTAGCCGAGCAACCGATGAAGCTGGATGAATGTGTGACCGGGATCGACATGGCCCGGCGTATTGTAAACGATCGGGGTGCCGAAATTTGCTGTCTGAAGATTTCAAACCTTGGTGGGCTGTCCAAAGCCCGCCGGGTGCGTGATTTCCTGATTGATCACGGTATTCCGGTTGTCTCCGAGGACACATGGGGCGGGCAGATCACCACCGCTGCGGTCGGCCATTTTGCGGCCTCAACACCCCAAGAGATGCTGATCAATTCAACCGATCTGATGAACTACAACACCCGTAACACCGGGATTGGCGGCCCCACAGTAAGGGACGGTAAACTCTATGCCACAGATACTCCGGGGCTTGGGGTGACGCCGGACTTTGACAGCCTTGGCCCACCTGTCGCAACCTACGAATCCTGCGCCTGATGGAAACCGCCTGATGAAGATAACCCGCATCACCGCCTGGGAAGTCCCGCTGACCTCGCATGACACCTATTACATGGCCGAGGGCAAGACCTGCGATACGACGGTTTCAGTGGTCGTCCGCCTGGATACCGGCACCGGCGCATCGGGCTGGGGAGAGGTTTGTCCGATCCCGCATTATTTACCCGCCTATGCCACGGGCGTGGTTCCAGCGCTTGAAGAGATGGCACCCGTTCTCATCGGCGCTAACCCGGTTGGTCCCGAAGCGCTGATGGAGCGCCTTAATAAGCATCTGATCGGGCATGGCTACGCCAAGTCAGCCATTGATACAGCGCTTTGGGATCTGACCGCACAGGCAGCGGGACTACCGCTATATGCTTTGCTCGGTGGGCGCGCCGTTGCCGATATGCCACTGTATCATTCAATCACCTGTATCGCACCGGAAGAAATGGCGCGCATGGCGCGCAATGCCTTTGATCAGGGCATGCGACAGTTTCAGGTGAAGCTGGGTGCAGATAACAACTGGGAAGCCGACGTTGCTCGTTTGATTCAAGTGCGCGAGGCTGTTGGTGATGGCCCGTTGGTTTATGGAGACTGGAATTGCGGGTCAGATACGCTGACCGCCACACGAGTTGGCCGCGCTGTCTCGCATCTGGACATAATGCTGGAACAACCTTGCGCCACGATCGAGGAATGCGCCCATGTCCGCGCCGCGACTGGTCTGCCGATGAAGCTGGACGAAAGCGCCTGTGACATTCATTCGGTTCTGGCAGGACACCGCGCTGGCTGCATGGATGCTGCTGCGCTGAAACTGTCGAAGATGGGCGGCCTTTCGGCAATGCGCCAAATCCGCGATCTCTGCCTTTCACTAGGCACGCAGATGTGCATCGAGGATACTTGGGGCAGCGATGTTACGACGGCCGCCTCGCTGCATCTTGCGGCCTCAACCCCAGCGCACGGCATCATGAATACATGCGATCTGTCCCACTATGTCAAACCGCGTCTCGATCCGAATGCACCTAGCCGCCGGAACGGTCGCATCGCCCCACCCGAAGGCCCCGGCCTTGGCGTCACGCCTGATGCAGACGCTTTGGGCCAGCCAGTAACCATCATCGATTAATCCCAACCCCGCACGCCAAGAGGCCTGTCATGGAAGACTTCAGCAACGCCTACCCCTCACACGATCCCGAGTGGGTCAAAGACATGCATGCGGACCATTACCTGCAAAGCTGGTCAAAGCAGGGCAGCCGCCCGCGCGTCATAACAGGTGCTCAGGGCAGTTGGTTCTGGGACAGCGACGGCAAACGCTACCTCGATTTTCAAAGCCAGCTGGTGAACGCCAATATGGGTCATCAGCACCCCAAGATCGTACAAGCGATTAAGGATCAGGCGGACAAGCTTTGTTATATCGGCCCGGCCATGGGCTCGGATGTTCGATCAGAACTCGCGGCAATCATGACCGAGATCACACCTGCCAACATCTCATCAACCTTTTTTACAACAGGAGGGTCCGCCGCCAATGAAACCGCGATCCGTTTGGCGCGGCATTACACCGGTCGGACAAAAATCATTGCCCGCTACCGTTCCTACCACGGGGCAACCGGTGGCACGCTATCGCTGACTGGCGACCCGCGCCACCATCTGACCCGCGCCGATATGCCGGGCATCGTGCGGATGCTTGATCCTTACGTCTATCGGTTACCAACAGGCCACAAAGACCCGGCCCAGTGCCCGGTCGCCCAAGGCGGGCCGCATCTGGAAGAAATCCTGATGTATGAAAACCCCAACACCGTGGCCGCTGTCATTCTGGAACCTATTGTCGGCACAAACGGGATCATCGTGCCACCCAACGGATATCTGCAATCTATTAAGGCAACCTGCGAGAAATATGGCATCCTACTGATCGCGGATGAGGTCATGGCCGGGTTTGGCCGGACCGGGAAATGGTTCGCTGTGGATCACTGGGGTGTTCAACCGGACATCATCACCTCGGCCAAAGGCATTAACTCGGGCTACGTCCCGCTTGGCACAATGTCCGTCAGTACCGAATTGCATGATTGGCTGCGCGACACCCCGCTACCCGGGGGTCTGACCTATGCTGGCCATCCCCTTGCCTGCGCCTCAGGCGTCGCCGCGATCCGTGCCATGCAGGAAGAAGGCACGCTGGACCATGCCACTGCGATGGGTGAAAAGATGCGCGCAGAGCTGCGCAAGCTGGCAAAGAAACACCCCTCGATCGGGGATATTCGCGGCAAGGGCATGTTCAACGGCATCGAACTGGTCAAGAACCGCGACACTCGCGAACCGCTGGTGCCATTTGCCGCCAAAGGCGAAGACGCCAGACCCATGAGCGAGATGATGAGCTTTGCGATGAACGAAGGCCTCTACCTGTCATTCTTCTCGAACGTGATCCGCCTGACCCCACCGCTCAACATCAGTGAAGACGACCTGATTACAGGGCTGGCGATTCTGGACCGCACCCTCGACATCGCCGACCGGGAGTGTCTCTGAGAACTAGTCGGCGCGAACGCTCGCATCTCGGAAATCCAAAGCCATCACATAGCCCTACGCCGCAGCCTCCGCTCGTTGCGAGTGCAATCACAAAATGAACGCTCTGGTCAGACCCTTCTACGCGTTGCTAACCAAGAAGGCCTGTGCGGCCTTCTAGAAGGAAGGCCAGGCAATCACGGCAGCATATCGGATATTCTGCTAAATCCCGCCAGATCGAAACCAAAGGAAATCGGATCGCCGACCCGGTTTACGCTTTCAATACTCAACAGATTGCCAGCGCGCATCTTTGACATCCAGTCCTGAGAAACAGGAGAACGGGCAAAACAACCCTGTGCTTCGCAGGTTAGAAAATCCAGCCGCGCGATCTCGGCATCATCCACTTTAGCAATCAGCCCTTCAGAGAACAGCAGGCCAAATGGCAGTGTCAGCACCGCTTCGATCTCGTCTCTGCCGGCAGGTTTGACGAACGCAATCGAGGCAAGCCTTTGATTGTTCTCGGTTAAGATAATGGTCTGGGTCATTTCACAAATCAATTCAGTTCCGTTGACCTGATTGCTGCAGTTGACCGACCACAATGGCGCTTCGTTTTCCTGTGCGCCAAGTTGAGTTGTCAAACCGAACGACGCCACCAAAGCGTAGATCCAAGTTTTCATACTGCTGTTCCTCATAAACTAGAATTGTATCCCAAGGCCAATGCCAACCTGCAGGGCTTCGGTTGAGTCTCCAAACATATGGTCCAGGCTCAGGTTGATAAAGCTGCTGTCATCCAAAGCAAACAATCCCAACCGCGCGGACACGACGCCGTGGGCGTCACCGATATAGCTGGTATTCACGAACCCTCCGTCGGCGGCGCTGGCCCCACTGAAGCCAGCGGTTACCGACACCGTGTCGTCAGACGAGAGGATGGCACCGGCGCGCAGGCTCGCACGCAGTTTCTGCGAGGCGCTCAGGATCTGCTCGGTCCCGATCTCAATCGACGGCGTCAGCGAATAGATCATCTCGTTGTCGTCCTGCAAGACGATACCTGACAAAGTGGCATCGCCATTGCTTTCCGTCGCCAACCGCGTCGCATCGATGGCCAGTTCGGGGCGCAGGTACGCTCCACCAGCGCCAAGTCTTTGATCATACGCCAGGCTGAGCCGCAGGTTCTGGTGGTTCATCTTGTGCTTGATCTCGCTGACACCAACGGTGTCCACAATTGTGCCATTGGGCAAAACGCCCCGGATCCCACCTGCACGGCTTGTATCGTAGTTTGACCAACCTGCCGACAGCATGGCCGCAAACTCCCACGCGCCTGTGTATTTGGTCAGCGATGCACCCAGATTGAACCGATCGCCAGATGCATTGTATTGCGATCCGTTCTGCAGGCTGATCTGGTCGTAGCCCAGGGCAAACCCTGCATACAACTCATCCCCCACCGGCAGACGGACACCCGCCGACCAATTGGTGTTATTAACGTTCAGATCGTTGTAAATCCCGGTCTGCTCGCGGTCGAAGAAATAGCGGCCGCCGGTAAACCAGATACAGTTACGCGGATCATCCCCGGCTTGATAATTGGTGTAGCGTTCGCAGTTTTGCAGCGTATCCGCGAATACCCGCGTGCCAAAATACGCATCCACCGCATCTGCGGCGTAGTCCGCTGTCGACAAGCTCTCAATGGCCGCGATCACATCGGCCTCGGACTGCATGTTCCCGATCAGCGCCAAAAGCTCGCCCTGGTCGGACGTTCCCCGCCCGTTCAGGACATCATTGATATAGTCACCGATCGCGGTCTGGTTGGAGTTCATCCTAGGCGTCGAATAGTCTGGTGTGATCACCAGATCGATCGAACTGCCGTCCGACGTCGCCCCGCTCAAACCAATGGAGTAATCAAGAACCACAGTGTCCTGGATGGTCGTGCCAGCATCTGCGGCCGTTCCATCGGGATTGATGATGACAAGCGGCAATGCGCGTTCGAGCGTGTTCAACCGCGGCACCAATGTACCACCAATGGTGGCATCCCCGGTGACATTGATCAGATCGCTGTCTCCACCCGATATGCCAGTGGTTCGGAAATACACGTCGAACGTTGAAGTCGCAGTGCCGCCAAAGGCCAGACTTCCGGTCACGTTCGTGGTCTGGCTGACATTTTCGGTGAAGGAAAAATCATCCGCTTGAACAGCAGCCGTCAGGCCTCCGTCGACGCCCCAATTTGCGCCCAGAACCAAGTTGCCATCCACCTGCATGAGCCCGGCGTCGCCCAGATTCACGGTATCCAATGCATAGAAGGTTGCACCATCTTCCACGGTCAGGCCATTCGTCCCGTAACCAAGGTTCAGGTTCCCAAGCGCGCGTCCGGACAGCGTGATTTGTTCATTGCCATCGCCGCCGTTCACCAGTTGGTTATTGCCCGCGATCAGCACCGCGTCTTCTGATAGGGTCAGCGTGTTGTCGGTACCTCCTTCGACAATGATCGAGGCAACCGAGTTCGCTTGCCCGGTGCCGCCCATGACAACACCATCGAACCCAAGCATAATGGCGTCTGCACCGTCACGGCCTTCGGATTGTGCAAAGACGCCAATGCCACCGTCGCCGACCGACAAGACATTGCCGGTCAGGGTCATGTCGATAGCACCGCCCGACCCGGCGCCACCTGCGGCACCCCGGAATATGGAATCGACGATGCCGCCACCACCACCCAACGACTGCGCGGCGACACCGATCGCGTTCTCTCCGCTGGTGACCGTGTTACCAGTTTGCGAGAACAGAATGTCCCCGCCGTCCCCGCCATTTGCAGCTGACAGATTTACGGTCACCTGGCTGGGGTCCAGGTCTGTCGTGACAAGACCACCGCCGCCACCGATGCTCTGGATCACGAACGCATGCGATCCGGTACCACTTGTGTTTACGTCACCGGTATTGGTGAAATCGACGTTGCCGCCATCTCCAGTTGAATCGTCCTGCGCCCCGAGGGTCACATCGACGCCTCCAAGACCAGCAACGACAGCTTCACCACCGCCCGCGCCGATGCTTTGAACGCTTTGGCCAAAGGACCGGTCACCGCTAGTGAAGACATCTCCATTCAGATCAAGATCGATATCACCGCCGTTGTTGCGGAAGCTTGGATCGGACCCCAGGATTACCGAAGCAAACCTATTGGTATCAGCCGTGCCCGTGCTGTTGAGCACCAGCTTACCGCCGCCGCCGCCAATAGATTGCGCCGTACCTGCCGAGGAAAACGCACCATCTGTGCCGACATCGCCCGTCCGGCTGCCGAACACATCGCCACCTGCTGCATCATTCGTATCAATCGCGCCCAGACGCGCATCAATCTCGATACCGTCGCCATCCTGAAGGCTGATGTTGTTGGCCGATGTGCCACCACCGCCGCCAACACTCTGCAGCATCAGACCTGTCGAGCGGTCGCTGGTGGTCGCTATGTTACCGACGTGCGACTGGGCAACCTGGCTGCCCGCCGTGCCCGAAACATCATCACCGCCCAGCGAGATGTCACTGATATAAACAGTGCCGGTTCCACCCGCGCTTGCCGTCGCAGTCGTAAAGTCGACCGATGTTTCGGAGTTGCCGCCGCCGCCGTTAACGGATTGTGCGAAGATGGCCTCGCTACCAGCACCATTCACCAGAATGTCACCGGTTGAATTGACAGTCGCGGTTCCCACCGATCCGGTAGTCCCTTCTCGCGCGCCCAACACATGAGAGATCGTGTAATCCAGCGCCGAGACCAAGGGCGACGATACCGAATATCCCGCATTACCGCCGCCGCCACCAACGGATTGGGCATAGATACCGAACCCGTTTTCAGCGTTCACGACAATCGTACCGGTATGGTTGACCGTGACATCTCCACCATCCGCCCCGTCGCCACCAGAACCGCCAATGGCGATCTTCGAGTATGACTTGCCGGTCATTGTGTTTTTGAGGTCATTCACATCCATCGCAACGGCCAATCCACCATTGCCACCACCGCCACCAACGGATTGTGCGAAGATACCGTAGGCACCTTCGCCATCAACGCGGATGTCGCCGGTATTGGTGACAACCGAGTTTCCGGCAGCATTGCCACTGCCACCCGAACCACCGATGTTCAACTGCGCGGTCGGAGAGCTGTTGTCCCCCGTCTTCAGCCGCAGCGTCCCAGTAATCGAACTCCCACCATTGCCGCCGCCGCCACCAACGGATTGAGCAAAGATGCCATGCGCACCTGCACCAATGGTGATGATCGTACCCGCATTTGTGACGGCCACGTTGCCTCCGGTTCCACCGGAACCACCCGAGCCACCCAGGCCAAACTGCAACGCCCGCCGAGTGCTCGCCTCGGCCCCGCCATAGCGACCATCAACCGAGATTGTCGATCCGCCATTGCCGCCGCCACCGCCGACAGACTGCGCGAAGATACCGTGGCTTTCGGCTCCGCTGGTCACGATCGTACCATCGGCTTCGTTCACAACAGTGGTTGTACTGCCAGAACCACCGGTGCCGCCGGTGCCACCAATAAGGATCGCGTTTGTCGTAGACCCGTCCGAGGACCGGCCCAGAATAATGTTTCGAACCTGCTGTGCATCACCGCCGCCACCGCCGACCGATTGCGCGTAGATACCAACCGACTTGTCGCCCGTGGTCAGGATCACGTCCCGGTTGGTCACAGATACCGCCGCCGACATCGCACCCGAGCCGCCGTTGCCGCCGATGGACAAGGTCGCGGTGTTTCCAATCTCTTTACGCAGGCTGATGATGCGGTTTTCCACGATACCACCCATGCCGCCGCCGCCTCCGACGGACTGCGCAAAGATACCATGGGCCATGGTGCCTGCTGTGCTGATTATTCCGTCGCTCACTACGGTCACGATGTCCGAGGTCATACCGTCCCCACCGGTACCGCCTATGTTGATCGATGCTGTGGTGCCGACTGTGGACGGGTTGACCACAGCTTTGATGGTATCGAGGTTCGATTGTCCGGCCTGTACCATGCCGCCAGTTCCGCCTGCGCCACCGATGGATTGCGCCATCAGCCCAATCGAGCGATCTCCTAACGTTGCGATCTGGGCAGTGTTGGTCACGTCCACCGTGCCACCAACGCCTCCGGTGCCGCCGGTACCACCGATGGACAAGGCAATTGAAGTGCCCTTGCCAGCCGAGTTGCTGGCCTTGCCACCATTGCCGCCGCCGCCGCCAACGGACTGGGCAAATACGCCATGTGCGTCATCGCCCTGCGTGACAACAGTGCCCGCCACCACAGATGTCACATCGCCTGCTGCACCACCCGTACCGCCTTCAAGCCCGACTGACAGGTTGGCTTTGTTGCCTTTGCTGTCGCCGGATTTCGGGGTGCCGATGCTGACCGAAGTTGATGACGAGTTACCCCCGCCATTGCCGATGGACTGTGCAAAGAAGCCATAAGACCGGTTGCCCGTCGTGCTGATCGCGCCGTTCGAGCTGGCATAGACGTCCCCGCCGCTGCCCCCGGTTCCACCCGTGCGGCCGATCTGGATGTTTACATTGCCGCCATCAACCGACGTCGATGCCGAATTGTAGCCAGCATTGCCGCCGCCGCCGCCAACTGACTGCGCAAACAGACCATGGGAATCTGCGCCCGAGGTCGCGATGTCGCCTGTATTGCGCACATCCACCGAACCACCGATGCCGCCCTCACCCGTGCCGCCGCCAATAGCCAAGCCAAAGCCTTTGTTGGTCGCGTCGGAGGCAAGCTCATAGGTCATGCCGAGGTTCAAGGCGGCGTTGCCGCCGCCACCGCCGATGGATTGCCCAAACACACCGTGGCTGCCATCTTGCAAGGTGACGATATCACCATAGTGATCAACATCGACCTCGCCACCGTCCCCTGCCGTACCTGCATCGCCACCGATGGCAACCACCGCCGACACTCCGGTTTTGTTGCCCGAGGAATCTGCAGGGTTCACCTTGCCTTCAAGCTCATCCAAAACCGCGTTGTAGTTGGCGATGACCGAGTCATCGACGCCGGTATTGGTCGGTGTCTTGCGATCCGTGGAATCGCCGGTGCCGCCGTTACTTTGATTGCCGGTGGTCTTGCTGATACCCACAACTGCGTTGATCCCGGCATCGCCGCCGCCGCCGCCAATGCTCGACGCCTCGATACCGTGCGATCCAACGCCATCGGTCGTGATTGTCCCCGCAGCAAGGGCCGCTGTGCCACGCGCGACGGTCACGTCACCCGCATCGCCGCCACCGCCGCCAAAGCCGCCGATCCCCATCGCGATCGGTGAGCTGTCCTTAGTACCAACAAAGGTTGCATTGATGCCGCCAGTGCCACCGCCGCCGCCGATGCTCTGGGCAAAGATTCCGCGCGCGTGATAGCCATTTGTTGCGATGTTGCCGGTCTGAGTGACCGACACGTCACCCGCATCCGCACCAGTACCTCCGTGGCCGCCAAGGCCGCCCACAATGCTCAGATCCGTTTTGCCGTCCGAGTTGTTGGAGTCGCCATAGTTCAGCTGCCCGGTCACGTTCAAAGCACCGTTGCCACCGCCGCCTGCGATCGACTGGGCCAAAACTCCATGTTTCCAGTTGCCGGCGACTGACACAGTTCCCGCGTGATTGACGCCCACATTGCCCGAGACATTGCCGTCACCGCCAAAGCCTCCGACGCCAAACGTAACCGAAGGGATCTTGCCATCTTTGCTGAGCGCGATTCCACCCGAGACATTCAGACCGCCATTGCCGCCGCCGCCGCCGATGGACTGCGCCAGTAGACCCGCCGAACCGTCAGTATCCGGCTTTTCTTCGTTGAAGACACCCATGTCGATGAACAGGCGTTCCAACCCGAAGTTCGACGCCAATTCCTCGGTCTCATCTACGATCGAGTCGCCCAGGAAATCACGCAGTTTGTCTTCGAACGTCGTTGTGTTGGGGATCGATATATCGTCCGGGTTCGTTGTAACCGTAATATCCGCTTGCGAGGTAACCGTGACGTCTCCGGCCTGGCCGCCATCGCCTGCGAAACCACCGACGCCCACGATCAGAGAGCTGTCGGATACGATCCCGCCTGACACGTTCAGACCACCGTTGCCACCGCCGCCGCCGACGGATTGGGCCAGCAGGCCGGATTGGCCAGTGCCGTGAGCTGTGATCGTACTGCCTGCGCCAATGTTCACATCGACATTTCCGGCGTCTCCACCGCCGCCACCAAAGCCCCCGACGCCCACGACAACCGCGTAGGATTTGCTGCTATCTGTCTGGCCTGCGCCGGGTTTGCCGCTGATCGCGAGGCCACCCGAGACGTTCGTGCCGCCGTCACCGCCGCCGCCGCCAAGCGACTGAGCAATGATGCCACTGGCTCCTTTGCTTTCATCAACAGCGAATGTTCCATCCGGTTGCTCGACCATCGGAACGGCCTGCACATTGCCGGTATAGTCCAGATCGACGTCACTTGCGTCACCGCCAGCCCCGCCAAAGCCGCCAACACCCGCTGAAACCGAAAAGATCGTGTCCGACCCCGATGGTTTAGTCAGCGCCAGAGTGCCCGAAATATTCACGCCCCCGGTGCCGCCACCGCCACCAAGGCTTTGCGCAAACAGACCATGCGATCCGTCGCCCGCCGTCACTACATCGCTTTGAACATCCAACGTGACCGCATCGGCATTGCCACCACCGCCACCAAAGCCACCAAGTCCCAGGGCAACCGCTGCACCGGATTTGCCGGTGAGATTGACAGCGCCAGAAACGTTCAGACCGCCGTTACCGCCGCCGCCGCCGACCGACTGGGCCATGACACCAATACTGTCTACGCCAGTGGTTACCACCGAAGTTGTGCCACTGCTGTCCGTTCTTGAGCGCAATGTGCTGTTCACTTCACCAGCGTTACCCGCCCCGCCACCGAAGCCGCCAACGCCCAGACTGACCGAGCCGCCATTTTCCTGGCTGATACCCAACGAGGCCGAGATATTAGTGCCGCCGTTGCCACCACCGCCGCCAAGGCTCTGTGTCAGGATCCCGGTGCTGCGATCACCTGTTGTGGTTACTCCCCCGGTGATTGTCGATTGCACCAAAGCTCCGGCATCAGCGCCGCCGCCGCCAAAACCGCCCACACCGATGCCGACCGCCGCATTGGCTGATCGGGACAGAGACAACGCTGCCGAGATGTTGGTGCCGCCGTTGCCACCACCGCCGCCGAGGCTTTGCGTCAGAATGCCGACCGAGTCATCACCGGTTGTCATGACATCTCCGGTGACCCGCTGCGTGACGTTATCTGCCGCACCACCGTCCCCGCCAAAGCCGCCGACGCCGATCCCCAAACCGCCGGAATAGTTGCTGGCTACAGAAATGGCCCCGGAAATGTTTGTGGCGCCATTGCCGCCACCTCCGCCAAGGCTTTGTGCGATAATACCTGCCGACCGCGGACCCGAGGTGCTCACATTGCCCGAGAACGTGTTGTCAACTACCCCGCTGGTCCCGCCACTGCCGCCGAAGCCGCCCACGCCGATACCTGCCGCACCCGATCCAGTGCGTGCGATGCTCAGAGCGCCCGAGATGTTGACGCCGCCATTACCACCGCCGCCGCCAACGGATTGGACCAGAACGCCCGCCGCGTTCTCACCACTTGTAGTGACATCGCCGGTGACCGACCCCGTCGCCGCGCTCGCAGCACCGCCATCGCCACCCGAGCCACCGATGCCAACCCCAACGGCGCCGCCTCCGGTGCCCGAGATGTTCACGGCGGCTGATACATTCAGCCCACCATTGCCACCGCCGCCTGCAGCAGATTGCACCAAAACGCCGCCTGAATTGTCTCCTGAAGTGGTGACATTGCCCACGACCGTGCCTTCGGCCGTATCCGCATCGCCACCGTCGCCACCGCTGCCGCCAAGACCGACAGACGCACCGCCGCTGCCGGTTCCGGCAACAGTGACTGTGGCGGAAACATTCATGCCTCCATTGCCACCACCGCCGCCAAGGCTCTGCACGATCACCCCGCCGGATTCATCGCCTTGTGTCGAAACGTTGCCGTTCAATGTGGCTTCAACTGTGCCTCCGTTGCCACCGGTGCCGGACGCGCCGCCAAGGCCTACTGACGCGCCACCTGATCCGGTGCCCGCCGCGGCCACTGCGACCGAGACGTTCATGCCACCATTACCGCCGCCACCGCCGACAGATTGTGCCAAGAGACCGCTGGAGGTTTCACCTTGCGTGATCAGATTCCCGGTTACATTCGCCGTGACCGCCGAGGCGTCACCGCCGCCAGTTCCACGACCGCCCAAGCCAACTGCCGCAGCGCCAGAACCCGTACCTGCGCCACCGATGGAAGCAGAAACGTTGAACCCGCCATTGCCGCCGCCGCCGCCGATTGATTGCGCCACAACTGCGCTGGATTGCGCACCTTCGGTTTGAACACTATTGGCAACCGTCAGGCCAACAACACCCCCCGTGCCGCCACTGCCACCGGACCCACCCAGGCCAACGCTGATCGCGCCCGATCCGGTGCCGGCCCCAGCCAAAGCCGGTGAGACATTGAAGCCACCATTACCACCGCCGCCACCAACGGACTGCGCGAGTATACCCACCGAAGCATCCCCTCGGGTCACCACGTTAGCTGTTGTGCTGGCCGTCACCAAACTGCCGTCACCCCCGGCGGACCCTGAGCCGCCCAGACCAACCGAAACCGATCCCGCACCCGTTCCAGCCCCGGACACGGTGGGCGAGACATTGAACCCGCCGTTACCACCGCCACCGCCAAGCGACTGCGCAACAAACCCGCTTGAGGCGGAGCCATCCGTCAGGATGGTGCCATTCGAGGTCAGCGTGACAATGCCGCCATTGCCGCCGGTATCACCTGAACCACCCAGTCCTACACTCACCGCACCACTGGCTGTACCTGCACCCGACAGAACCGGGGCTACGTTGAACCCACCATTGCCGCCTCCGCCACCGATGGATTGCGCTACGACGCCCGAGGACTGATCCCCCTGCGTTTCAACCGCATTGTTCGATGTGGCATCGACCGTGCTGCCATCGCCTCCACCGCCGCCGTTGCCACCCAATCCGACCGAGACGCCAGCCCCTGCAGTGCCCGATCCCTGAACCGATGCGCTGACGTTAAACCCGCCGTTACCTCCGCCACCGCCGATGGACTGCGCGAGGAATGCTGTCGCCGAGTCGCCTTGCGTCAGAATTGTCCCACTGGATCTTAGCGTAACCGACCCGCCATTACCGCCACCTGCGCCCGTTCCACCAAGCCCGACGCTGACCGCACCGCTTGCAGTACCTGCACCGGCCCCGGTCCCCGAGATATTAAACCCACCATTGCCGCCACCACCGCCGATGGATTGGGCGACGACGCCTGAAGAACGGTCCCCGACAGTTACAATCGTATTTGTAGTCGTCAGATTGACTGTGCCACCCGTCGAGCCCGTACCTCCGTCGCCGCCAAGACCAACTGAAACTGCACCGCTCGCAACCCCAGCCCCTGCAAGTGACGCGCTAACATTAAAAGCACCATTGCCACCGCCGCCGCCAACGGACTGTGCCAGAACGGCAGCTGAGTCCGCGCCACCGGTGCTTACGGTGCCTGTGACTCGACCGGTCACCGATTGACCGATTCCACCTCCTGAGCCGTCGCCACCAAGGCCTACGGTGACGGCACCGCCACCTGCCCCCGCACCAGCAACACCGGCCGTCACGTTGAAGCCACCATTGCCACCACCGCCGCCGATGGATTGGAAAACTACGCCGCCTGAACCTTCGGACACTGTTGTGACGTTTCCTGCAACCTGGCCTTCAACCACGCCGCCATTGCCGCCTGTATCGCCGTTGCCGCCGAGCCCGACGCCAATTGACCCAGCACCGGCTCCTGCCGCTGCCACTCCGGCGGTGACATTGAAACCACCATTACCACCGCCACCGCCGATGGATTGAATAACGACAGCCGTCGAGCGTGCACCTTCGGTCCGAACGTCGCCGTTGACGCGCACGCCGGTTACCGTACCGCCTATGCCGCCGCTGCCTCCGTCGCCGCCAAGTCCGACTCCAATCGTTCCGGCACCGCCACCGCCGGCCGCCAAGCCAGCAGCGACGCTGAAGCCGCCATTGCCACCGCCACCGCCGATGGATTGCACCACGACCGCACCGGCATCATCCCCACGGGTGATGACATCCGCATCAACTTGGGCCGTCACTGTACCGCCCGCACCTCCACCGCCAGCTTTACCGCCGAGGCCTACACTGATGGACCCGGCAGCGCCGCCCGCAATATCGGCACTGGCACCGATGGCATAACCACCATTACCACCGCCGCCGCCAACGGATTGCGCAACGACACCGCTGGAGAATGCGCCACTGGTTTCGATTGAGGTCCCACCGGCACGCAAAGTGACGTTGCCACCGATACCGGCACCACCACCATCTCCGCCGACACCGACGTTGATCCCGACCGCAGCGCCTCCGCTTGCGCTGATACCGGCCGCGATGCTTCCACCACCATTACCGCCACCGCCACCCACGGATTGCGCGATGATCGCGCTGGAGCTTGTGCCAGTCGTGGTCACGTCAGCATTGGTATAGACCTGAACAAGTCCACCATTGCCCGCACTGCCGGCCTTGCCGCCAATTCCAACTGATACGTTGCCCGAAAATAGTGCCGAGGCGCCACCGGTCGCGGCGACCGCCAATCCACCATTGCCACCACCACCGCCGACGGACTGAAACAGCATACCTGTCGACCGGTTTCCGGTCGTGACGACAGTGCCTTCAAACCCAGCTGCTGTTGCGACGCCACTACCATCGAACTGGCCAACCGTGACCGGACCACCCGTGCCGCCCGTACCACCGTCACCGCCAACCCCAACAGCCAGCGAACCCGATACCGGACCTCCAGAGGCTGCGACAGATACGGCATAGCCACCATTGCCCCCGCCACCGCCAACAGATTGCAGCATCACCCCAACCGAGTCGTCGCCACCGGTTTGTACAGAAGCTGAACCGCTGCCGCTAAGCGTGACCGTCCCACCGTTGCCACCATTGCCAGCGGACCCACCAACCGAGACCGATGCCGCGCCAAATGCGCCAACCGCAACCGAGACCGCTCCGCCACCGTTGCCGCCACCGCCGCCGACGGATTGTGCAAATACACCTGCCGAGCGCGCGCCCGAAGTCCGGATAGCCGACGGCTGGCTGCCATCGGTGTTGGATAAGGTTACGTTGACATTGCCACCGGTCCCTCCGGCCCCGCCATCACCACCGATGGCTACCCCGACAAACGCACCTACCGAACCGGACGAACCACCATTGCCGCCACCGCCACCAATCGACTGGGCCAGAATACCCATCGCATCATCACCCGAAGTGGTGATGATCCCGTCATTCACGATCGTCACAGTGGACCCGCTGCCACCGCCGCTGCCATTGCCACCGACCGAGACCATTCCGCCGGACGAGCCGCCGTCACCGCCACCGCCGCCGATGGATTGCGCGATAATCCCGCGGGCGTTGTCGTCTTCGGTTACAATACGCCCGTAGTTGCTGACGCTCACCGCAGCGCCCGTTCCACCCCGAGACCCTGTGCCACCAATCGCAACAAGCCCATATGAATTTGCACCGGTTCCGCCGCTGCCGCCGATGGATTGCGCCATGACACCGTCAGCCCCAATGCCCGAAGTCAGGATGCTTCCCGAACCTTGCACAGTGACATTCACCGCGTCCCCGCTACCGCCGTTCGAGCCCACACCACCAAGAGAAAGTGATACCAGGCCGCCTGCAGTTCCGCCCGAACCACCGCCGCCGCCGATGGACTGGGCAACAATACCGCGCGCGAAATCACCTTGTGTTTCAATCGCGCCACCATGCGAGACGTTAACCCTGCCTCCATTTCCGCCATTATCGGCCCCGCCAATGAGCGAAACCAACAAGTTGCCACTTGTCCCCGCTGACCCCCCCGAACCGCCGATGGATTGGGCGTAAATACCGTTCGCATAGTCGCCGGTCGTCAAGATGCTACCGCTTGAGGTCGTGTTTACCGTTACGGTGCCACCGCTACCGCCATAGCCTCCGTTACCGGACGAGCCAACCAGCCCCCATTGTGACCCACCATTACCGCCGTTGTTCGAAACGCTCAGCGCATAGATGCCATCAGCCGAGTCGCCGGACGTAGAAATGTCACCCCGCTGCGTAACGGTTACATCGCCACCATCTGCCGAGTGGCCACCGGTGCCCCCACCCGGAGCCGCGAAGCCGCTGCCACCATCACCAGCCTCGCCGCTGCGGCTGAACGCAAATATACCGTCATAGCCGTCGCCCGATGTCTGGATCGTGCTGCTGGAGGATTGTGTTGCGTTTACCGTGCCGCCCTCCCCGCCGTCGCCGCCATCGCGCCCGTCCCAAAAGCTCAGATACGAGTCGCCGCCCTGACCACCGTCACCGCCAACGCTACCCACTTGCCAACCGACATTGCTGGTTGCGTTGACATTCCCGCTCAGGGTTTGAGTCTGGGTTGGGCCATCGGCACCGTTTCCACCTGAACTTGGTGGCACAACAAGCGCACCATCGCGCCCATTGCTGCCATCTCGCCCGTAAACGACCTGGCTCACACCGTTAGGTCCGGAGACGTTCACCGGCGGGGTGACAGAGCCAGGAGTACCCGAACTGTTGAAGTTGCTGTTGTACTGAGACAGGGTCAGCTGAGTGGACAAGCTGGCCGTTCCGGTCGCACCAGAATTACTGATCTGAGCCGTTGTTCCCGTTATCGATACAATCTCAAATGCCAGCGGGGGATTGTCGGAGTTGTAAATTGTATCGCCGGCATCTTTGACGAGAAACACATAGCCATCCGCCGTCTCAACAAAAGCCGTCGTCCCGGCTGTAGGTGTTGAAGCGGGATCCACAATCAGTGCAGTGACTGTCGTATCCAGACCAGTCACAGGGTTGTTAACAGTGTCTCCAACAATTGAATCTGCAGTCGGCGCGGCAAGCAAAGGTGTTGAATTAAATAGAAAAATAGAAAGCGCAAACAGCAGGTTTGAAAACTTTGACACCTTGAGACCCTACAACCCAATTCACCAGCACAGAAGGCAAAGAAGAGCTGCACCCAAAAGCAACACATTGCTTTTGGGAATTTCCCCATCACCACCTAAAGAAAGATATGCGCAAGTTTAAGGAGAGTGGATTTCTTAAATTTGTCTAAAACTGGATTTGGTTAAAATAGTGCTAAAATGCCACAACCTGGGTTCATCCCTAAGGCTGGATCAGTTCGGCTGAGTTGGTTTAGGTTCACACAACTTTTCGAAAAAATGAAAGAGCACACTATGAAGGCTGTCCTGTTCGAGAAGTTCCGACAAACCCCCAAGGTTGTCACAGTCGACGACCCTGCACCCGATACTCATGGCGTTGTTCTGAAGGTCGAAGCCACTGGCGTTTGTCGCAGCGATTGGCACGGGTGGATGGGGCATGACAGTGATATCGAGCTGCCTCACATACCCGGTCATGAGTTGGCTGGCGTGGTCGAAGCCGTCGGACGGGATGTAAAGAACTGGAAAGTTGGCGACAAGGTATCCGTGCCTTTCATCTGCGGCTGCGGAACGTGCAGCGAATGTCACGCAGGGCATCAGCAAGTCTGTCTGTATCAAGAGCAACCCGGCTTTACCCATTGGGGCAGTTTCGCGGAATATGTGCCAATTCATCAGGCTGACCTTAATTTGGTCGCGCTGCCTGAAACCATGGAATTTGCAACCGCCGCCAGCCTTGGCTGCAGGTTTGCCACTTCATTCCGCGCGATCGTCGATCAAGGAAGGGTCTCGGCCGGTCAATGGGTTGCCGTACATGGCTGCGGTGGGGTCGGTCTGTCAGCCGTTATGATTGCTGCCGCCGTCGGGGCCAATGTCATCGGGGTTGATCTAGACGAAGCCAGACTCGAACTTGCGCAAGAACTGGGTGCAGTTGCGACCATTAACGGTACAGATGCTGATGTTCCCGAAGCGATCCGCGAAATCACCAAAGGCGGCTCCCATGTGTCAATCGACGCTTTGGGTCATCCCGTCACTATGACCAACTCAATCCTCTGCCTGCGTCCGCGCGGCAAGCACATTCAGGTCGGTCTGATGCTGGGTGATCACGCTTCGCCAGCAGTACCCATGCCAAAGATCGTAGGACAAGAGATCGAACTGCTTGGTTCGCACGGGATGCAGGCGCATCGCTATGGCGCGATGCTCGACATGATTGAAAATGGCAAGTTGGATCCGGCCCGGTTGGTGGGGGAAAAAATCAGCCTGGAAGACGCGCCCAAGGCCTTGATAGGGATGGATAAGTTTACCTCAATCGGTGCGACGGTCATCACAAGGTTCTGAGTCACAAACAGGATCCGCCCCGTGCGAAAATGGCGCCACTAAACGGCGATTTCAAAATGCATCACTCAATTGGCAAGTTCTGTTGGTATCGCAGAAAAATGGGCATCGCCTGATCCCAAAAGGTACTTTCGGACCGCCAGGTCGATTGATTTACTCTGTTCTGAATAGACACCGCAGGCAGTGAGCGCTTCACGGGCGGTAATGCGCTCATCAAGCCGTTTCCAGATTGTTTTCGCCGCATAAGGGTGTGGAAACGGCCGCCAAGCCACACCCATTGTCATGCCACGCAAGTATTTTAGCTGTTGGCGATGCGCGGAATAAAGGATGGTCTGCGCAATGCTTCCTTCCTTGCCGCATTCATGTTCCGTGGCGAAGATCCTGTTACCGCGCAGGGCAACCAGCCCTTCGTAGCGCGAAATCTGCCGAACGCTTTTGTCCGGGGACGTGGCGTTTTCGTGCGAGCGGATCGTCACCACGCCATCCACCTCCTTAAGTCGGATCAGAGAACAAAAAATGCGCCCCTGCCAAGACGGGGTGCAAAAGAAAGAATGATAGAAGCCCACATAGCGTCTGAGATTCTTCACCTGATCACTGTACGGCTTAACAAACAAGCTGGCAGGAGTTTCTTTCCGACGGACGATCGAGTCTTTCAATGTTTCTTCGAAATCCGCCCGAGGCGCAAAAAGCTGCGCCTCAGGCAGATCGAAATACCGAGCGATACGGCGTAGGTTGTGGGCTGATGGCAAGCTTTCGCCGTTGAGGTAGCGATTAAACTGCTGCCTGTTCAGGCCGATTTCTCGACAGACTTGCGAGATATTGCCTCGCTCGGCGCACAAAGACCGTAAATTTGCGGAAAAACTTTCGGACATAAGTGTCATTTCTTTCGCGTTTTGACGCTATAATGCTAAAGATTGAATAAAAGCGCGTAAAGTAGCTCAGTTCAATAATTTTCGGAATGCGGGTTGGCTGTACCAAACGCAACAACGGGACCTCGCTCCGAATGTCCACAAAAATCATCGAAAACACCTGGATCCCCCTGCCGGATGGTCGGAAACTGGCTGCACGAATTTGGTTGCCCGAAACCGGGCCGTCACCCGCCATTCTGGAATACCTCCCCTATCGCAAGCGGGATGGAACTGCGCCGCGAGATGCAACCACTCATCCAGTATTTGCCGAGGCAGGATACGCCTGCATCCGCGTCGACATTGCCGGAACCGGTGATAGCGAGGGGCAGTTCGACGACGAGTATTCGGAACAGGAACTCTGCGATGGTGAAGCCGTTCTGAGTTGGATCGCCGCACAAAACTGGTGCGACGGAAACATTGGGATGATCGGTATCTCCTGGGGAGGGTTCAATGGGCTGCAGCTGGCCTTTCGCCATCCGCCCGAGCTCAAGGCGGTGGTCAGTGTTGCCTCGACCGTGGATCGGTACGCCGATGACATACACTTCATGGGCGGCTGCCTGTTAAGCGACAATATCAACTGGGGCAGTCAGATGTTCGCCTATTTGACACGGCCCGCAGACCCCGAGCTGCGATCTGATTGGCGAGAAGACTGGCTTGCCCGACTTGAGAATGTACCATTCTCAGCAGCCGATTGGCTGCGTCATCCAACGCGCAGCGCGTTCTGGAAACATGGCTCGGTTTGCGAGGATTGGTCGGCGATTCAAGCTCCGGTTCTTGCGATAACGGGTTGGTCGGATGCATATGTCAACGCTCCGCCAGCGCTGGCAGCAAATCTGGCCGTGCCGTCAAAAGCGCTGATCGGACCGTGGGAGCACCGCTATCCGCATATCTCGAAACTAGAGGCTGGGGATTTCCACTCCGAGGTGATCGGCTGGTTTGATCGCTGGCTGAAGGGGCAGCAGAATGGCGCCGAAGACCTGCCCGCCTACCGAACCTATATGCAGGATCATTTTGGCCCGAGCAAAAAGAACAAACCCAGGCAGGGCCGCTGGATCGCCGAGACAGAATGGCCGTCGCCCAATGTCAGCGATGAAGTCTGGCATTTGGGATTGGGTGGGTTTTCCGACGTCGCCATTACGGCCGAGACAACCGTATCGAATCCTGCCCATATCGGACAGGCTGGCGGGTATTTCTGCCCGGGCATGCGGATCGACAATGAGTTGGCCGAAGATCAGGCAGCCGACGACGCACTGTCGCTTTGTTTCGATACGGCACCGCTGGACAAGCCGCTTGAACTGCTTGGACGGGCGCGACTGAAACTGTCCTTCACCGTGGACAGACCGGTAGTCCAACTGATAGCGCGGTTGTGTGATGTCGCCCCGGATGGGGTTTCTCAGCGGATCACCTATCGGGCGCTGAACCTGACGCACTACAAGAGCCACGAGACCCCTGAAGCGTTGGTTCCCGGTCAGGTCTACAGTGCGGAAATCGCACTAAATGAGTGCGCGCATCGCGTGAAACCCGGTCATATCCTGCGTCTTGCGCTGTCTACCGCTTACTGGCCTATCGTTTGGCCCGCGCCAGAAGCGGCAGAGGTGACGTTACAACTGCAAGGTTCGGCGCTGTATTTGCCGGTTCGGACGATGTCTGAGGAAGCTGATCCTGCACATCCCGGACCAGCGCAGGATTATCCGACGTTGCAAAGCACCGAGCTGCGCGCGCCGTCGGGCCGATCCGAACGGCGCATCGAAGCGGACGGAACCGTCGTACTTGAGACATTCGACGACTACGGCAAAGCACAGGACCCCGGCCACGGCCTGATCGTCGGAAGCCACGTCGCCATGCGCTATGCGATCCATCCCGATGACCCAGCGACCGCGCAATTCAAGGCGGGCTGGCGTTTCACGTTCGAGAGGGACGAATGGCAGGTCGAGATCAGCACCGAAAACGCGATGACCTGTGACGTCGAGAATTTCTATCTGCATCGAAAACTGCGCGCCACCGAAGGCGCGGACAAAACAGAAGTTCTGACAAAGGAATGGAACAAAACCATCCCGCGCAGGCTTCTGTAAACGATCTGACCCAAGGGAGAACATCATGAAAATCGAATGGACAAAAGCAAATGTCGGGCGCAGGGGCTTCTTGAAAGGGGCAACTGCGCTTGGGGCGGCATCCGCGCTGCCTGCAAGCTGGGCCAATCGCGCCTTCGCCGCTGATGACGGGGTGTTGCGGGTGCGCGCCTACGGTGATGCCCAGAACATGGACCCCGCACATTCCGTCGGTGTTGTCGAAGAAGAAGTGCATGCCTCGATTTACAACAAGTTGATCCAATACAAGCCCGGCGAGGAATGGGGTTGGCAGCTGGATGCGGCGGCGATGATCGAGCAGGTTGACCCGACCCATATCAAGTTCGCCCTACGCGATGATATCGGTTTCACCAATGGCTTCGGTGCGATGACCGCTGAAGACGTGAAATTCAGCATGGAGCGCATCGTGGACGATGCGACCGAAAGCCCGAACAAGCCCGATTTGGGTCCGTTCAGCCATGTCGAAGTGAGCAGCGAACGCGAAGGTACCATCGTTCTGAACGAGCCGTTTGCTCCGATTTGGTCGATCGCCCTGCCCTACATAACCGGCAACATCGTCTCGAAAGCTGCGGTCGAGGCCGCAGGGGGCCGCATCGGGGCTGATCCGGTCGCTGAATCCGGCCCTTATCTGCGGGACAGCTGGTCACCCAAAGAAAAAACCGTGCTTAAGCGCAACCCGGATTGGAAGGGTGACGCACCAACATGGGACACAATCGAAATCCTGCCGATCGACGACGAAAACACCGCCGAGATCGCCTTTGAGGCGGGCGAACTGGACATGACTCGGGTTTCGCTGGGATCGGTCGAACGCTATCGGGCCGGTGTTCCGAACGGCGGATCTTTGGTCGAGAAACCCTCACTGTTCTATGTCTGGTTGGGCATGAATCTGGATCACCCCAAGCTTCAGAACCCAAAACTGCGTCAGGCGATTCAACATGCAGTCGACGTACCAAGCATCCTAGAGGCGGCCTATTTTGGAGCCGCTGAACCCTCGACAGGCATCATCGCACCTGGCCTTGCGGGCCACCGCCCGCAATCTCTGGTCCCTCCGGCGGCAAACTTCGAGAAAGCGGCGCAATTGCTGGCGGAATCTGGCGAGACCAATGTGACGCTTACGCTGGACACGCTGAACAAGACCACTTTCACAACGACGGCTCAGATCATTCAGGCAACTCTGGCGCAGATCGGGATCACGGTCGAAGTCAACGTACTGGAATCCGGTGCATTCTGGGCAAGCGGAGACAACGAGAACCTGCAACTGGTTCTGAACCGCTTCTCGATGACCCCCGATCCATATTATGCGACGGCCTGGTTCACCACCGAACAGGTCGGCATCTGGAACTGGGAGCGGTTCAGCAACGCTGAATTTGACGAAATTCACAACTCGGCATTCAAGGAAGCGGATGTGGCCAAACGCGCTGAGATGTATCAGCGGGCGCAGGATCTGATGGAAGAAAGTGGTGCCTACCGCTTTATCACCCACGAGGCGACACCGGTGATTCATTCGGCGCGTGTCACCCCCGCGCTAAGACCCGACGGTCTGGCACTGCTGCGGTACTTCGGCAAGGCGACCTGACCTCCCCAAGGTCGGTTATGTCCGGCGGGGTTTGACGCCCGCCGGACAAAACAGCTCGCCACCCATCCAAAAGGAGCCAGCTTTTCATGTTGAAGTTTGCAACCCGCCGCTTCGGGCTAGCGCTGCTTATCCTGTTCGTGGCGGTTACCGTCATGTTCCTGATGATCCGCGCCGTCCCCGGGGACCCGGTCCAGATCATGTTGGGGCCACGCGCAACACCTGAGCTTCAGGCCCAGCTCACCGCTGCGTTGGCGCTGGATCAACCAATCTGGAAACAGCTGGTCATATTCTATGGAAACCTGGCCCGTGGCGATCTGGGAATCGACGTATTCTCGGGCCGGTCAGTGACAGATATCGTGTTCCAGCAGCTACCCTACACTCTGGAACTGATCTTTGCGTCGATCCTGTGGTCCGCCACTTTGGGAATTGCACTTGGGGCATATGCCGCTGCCCATCCAAACACTCTGATCGATCGCATTGCGGCGGCGATTTCGGTCAGTTTTGTTGCAGCACCCGCCTTTGTCGTAGCACTTCTGTCGCTATTGGTCTTTGCCGTGCATCTTCAGTGGTTTCCAGCCATCGGCGCGGGCGAAGGCTTCTGGGGTCGCATTGATCACCTCGTTTTGCCCGCCTTTGCCATCGGGCTAAGCTGGGTGGGCTACATCGCGCGGTTGGTGCGCGCCTCGATGTTGGAAGTCTTAGGCGAAAACCACGTTCGGACCGCACGTGCCTTCGGTATCGCAGAGCGCCGCGTGGTGATGGTTTATGCCTTGCGTATCGCCATTCTTCCGGTTGTCACGGTGATCGGCGTCGGCATGGGTTTCCTGCTGAGCTCGGCCGTATTCGCCGAAATAGTGTTCGCGCGCCCGGGTCTGGGGAAGCTGGTGATCGACAGCATAACCACCCGCAATTACCCGATTGTCATGGGCTCGGTTCTGATCTCAACCGGTTTGTTCGTCGTGTCGACCGCACTGGCGGATCTGATCAATGCGTGGCTCGACCCACGCGCTAGACAAGCGCATTGAGGAAAGCCGAAATGGAAAAATCTCGTTCTGAACTTGGTCAGATCATTGTCGGCGTCGCCCGCGACCCTCTGGGTCTGATTGGTTTGGTCATTGTCGGCACCATCGTCTTCTGTGCGATTTTCGCCTATTGGATTGTGCCCTATGATCCTGTGGCCATGGATATCAAAGCCCGGTTGCAAGGCCCGTCTGCCGAGCACCTTCTGGGTACGGACCAACTTGGCCGCGATACGTTTTCCCGCGTGATTGCCGGCGGTCAGGTTGCGTTGAAAGTCGCCTTGCCTGCGGTCTTTGGTGCGATGGTAATTGGCCTAACCTTGGGAATGATTGCGGGGTATGGGCCAAAATGGCTCGACAACCTGTTGATGTTGTTCTTTGACACCATCCGATCCTTCCCAACCGTGATGTTCGCGCTGGCCGTTGTGGCCCTGGTCGGTCCCAGTTTGCAAACGGTTGTGTTCGTGGTGATGGCGACTTCGATCCCAACCTATGGCCGTGTGGCGCGAACGCAAACCCTGACGTTGCGCAACTCCGAGTTCATTCTGGCCGAGCGGTCGATGGGGGCCAGCATGGCCCGCATCTTGGGTGTGCACATGCTACCAAATATCGTGGGGGTTTTGGCCGTCCTGGCTGCTATGGACATCCCGACGGTAATCGCGCTTGAGGCGGGGCTGTCCTTTCTCGGGCTTGGCGTGAAGCCCCCAACCCCCAGTTGGGGCGCACTTCTGAAGGACGGGTATTCCCTGATCCGACAGACACCTTGGCTGGTGGTGGGCGGCGGTCTGCCGATCATTCTGGCAACCCTGGGCTTTACGTTTTTAGGGGAATCGCTGCGCGACGTGGTTGATCCCAAACTGAGGAAACAGCGATGACCGAAACTCTTCTGGAAATCGAGAACCTCAGCGTCGATTATGAAACGGCACGCGGAGATCTCAAGGCATTGCGGGATCTCACCTTTGACATCCGCAAAGGTGAGATCGTGGGTATTGTCGGTGAGTCTGGTTGCGGAAAGTCAACCTTGATCTCGTCGATCCTGCGGCTGACCGCACCGAACACGCGGTTCCGGCAAGGCGAAATACGCTTTAAGGGGCAGGATCTGTTGCAAGTGCCTGAACGCAGGATGCGTGATCTGCGCGGGGCCGATATCTCAATCATCTTTCAGGACCCGATGCAGACCCACAATCCGGTTCTAACCATTGGCCAGCAGATGGTCGATATTCAGCATCGATCAAAGACAAGCAGGCAGGTAAAACTGGCCAATGCGGCAAAGATGCTGGGGGCTGTTGGAATTCCGGACCCTGAAGCGCGCTTAAAGCAGTTTCCGCACGAGTTTTCTGGCGGAATGCGACAGCGGATCGCCATTGCCATGGCGTTGATTTCAGAACCCGACCTGCTGATCGCGGATGAGCCGACCACCGCGCTGGACGCCACGCTTGAGGTGCAAATCATTGAGCGCTTGCAAGAGCTGCAGCGCGAGTTCGATTGCGCCATCCTGTTCATCTCGCACCATCTGGGTGTGATCGCGGAACTCTGTGATCGCGTAGTGGTAATGTACGCAGGCGCCGTGGTCGAAAGCGGCGAGGTGCGCGAGATTTTTCACAATCCCAAGCACCCTTACACACGCCGTCTGATTGATTGCGATCCCGGCCATATCAAGGAACGCGCGCGGGTTCTGCCAACTATTCCGGGCGAAGTGCCCGATCTGGCCAACCTGCCCGGCGGCTGTATTTTCCGCGACCGCTGCGATCAGGCGATGCCACGCTGCGCAACGGACGTTCCGCCCTTGGATCGTCTGAAAGAAGGGCATCACGCCGCCTGCTGGCTGAACCATGAGGAGGCCGTGACATGAGCCTGCTGAATGTCCAAGACCTGCAAACCAGCTATGGCCCGGTCAACGTGCTGGCGGGCGTCAGCTTTGAGGTCGAAGCTGGCGAAACCTATGCGCTTGTCGGCGAAAGCGGTTCGGGCAAGACAACTGTCATCCGTGCGATTGCGGGCCTGGCCCCGGCGCAGGCCGGTTCGGTCGTGTTTGACACGCAAGAGATACGAGGCGCGCCGGAACGGGTAATGCGTCCGCTGCGCAAGGACATGGCGATGATGTTTCAGGACCCTGTGGGCAGCTTGTCACCACGCCTGACAATTCGAAGCCTGATCACGGAACCCTATCGCATTCAGGGCATGAAAGATCGCGATCTGGATGCCGAAGCCAAGCGTCTGCTGGAAATGGTGAACCTGCCGGTGCATTTCGCGGACCGCTACCCCTATCAATTGTCCGGTGGCCAGGCACGACGGGTTGGTGTTGCCCGCGCTTTGGCGCTGGAGCCGAAACTGATCCTGGCGGATGAACCAACGGCGGGGCTGGATGTCTCGGTACAGGGTGAGCTACTGAACCTGCTCAATGACCTGCGGGAACGCCTGGGCCTGGCGATGGTGATCATCACCCACAACCTGAACGTGGTGCGCCACGTGGCAGACCGCATGGGCATTATGTATCTGGGTCGACTGGTCGAGGAAGGCACGACAGAGGCGATCTTCGACGATCCGCGCCACCCCTATACCCGCTGCCTGCTCAGCGCCAACCCCGAGCCGGACCCCGATGCGCGCCTTGAACGGATCGCGCTCAAAGGTGAGCCGCCCAGCCTCTTGCAACGCCCGTCGGGCTGTGAGTTCCGCGAAAGATGCCCGTTTGCCAAAGACATCTGCACACAGACACCGCAATGGGAGGTTGCGGCGGGCCACGGGCTGCGCTGTCTCGCACCCTTGTCGGGTGCGCCTGCTCCGGGTCACTAAAGGATGAGGGAAACACTCTATTTCGGCGGTCCCATCCTGACGATGGACGCCGACAATTCCCGACCCGAGGCGGTGTTGGTGCGGGACGATGTCATCAATGCGGTGGGGGACGAAGCAACGC
The DNA here is from genome assembly GCF_056583445.1 of Ruegeria sp. S84. NCBI lineage: Bacteria > Pseudomonadati > Pseudomonadota > Alphaproteobacteria > Rhodobacterales > Roseobacteraceae > Ruegeria > Ruegeria sp. S84. Next base: position 437,249 of record NZ_JBWPVF010000001.1, on the reverse strand, counting down.
TGCGGCGGCAGATGTCATCCGATGCGGGTGTATATGACCTAGCTGGCCAGACCCTGATCCCAGCCTTCTTCGACTCGCACGGCCACTTCCCAGATCCCGGCTTCATCCAGCTGTTTCGGGTTGATCTTGCATCACCTCCGCGCGGCGCGTGTATGGATATGGCGCAAGCTTTGGAAAAGCTGCGCTGCCGGGCCGAAGAGACGCCTGAGGGCGATTGGGTGATGGGCGTTTTGTTCGACAACACCGCCATTTCAGAAGGCCGCATGCCTACCCGGGCCGAACTGGATGATGTCTCAACGGCGCATCCAATCTGGGTTCTGCATGCTTCGGGTCACAATGGCGTGGCCAATTCGATGGCGCTGAAGCTGCATGGCGTCAATCGCGACACCCCGGACCCGACCGGAGGGCGTTATGGCCGCGACCCCGATACCGGCGCCCTGACGGGGCTGGTCGAAGGGCTGTTGGCCATGGGCGAAATGGGCGACACTGATTTTCTGATCGACCGGGACAGGTTCTGGCAAGGGTTCAACGCCTGCCGTGATGAGTATTTGTCCCACGGAGTAACTTATGCACAGAACGCTTGGGCATCGCAGGTTATGCTCGACCACTTTGCCAGCCTTCCTGCCGATCAGGATCCCGGCATTGATTTGGAATTGTTGCCAATTGCCGATCTGGAACCGGCTCTGAGCCAGGGCTGGATCGACAATAACTGGCCCGGCAACCCACATTTTACGCTGGGTGCGCGCAAGCTGTTTACCGATGGTGCATTCCAGTTACAGACTGCCTATCTGTCTGCGCCCTACCACAAGTCGCTGGACCCCGATCACCCCTGTGGCATGATCTATGCCACGCAGGTCGACATGGATTCCGAGGTTCTCCGCCTACACGCTATGGGGTTTCAGATCCATTGCCATTGCAACGGGGATGCCGGGGCCGAGATGTTCATCGATGCGGTGGACAAGGCCTTGCTAGCGCATCCGCGAGACGATCACCGCCATACAATCATTCACGGCCAGGTTCTGCGCGACGATCAACTGGACCGCATGGCGCGGCTTGGAATAACTGTCAGCTTCTTTTCAGCACATGTGCATTTCTGGGGGGACCGACATTACGATACCTTCCTCGGCCCGGAACGCGCTGAACGGATTTCGCCAGCCGCAACTGCGGAACGATACGGTGTACGCTATACTATCCACAATGACGCGTCGGTTACGCCAACGCGGCCAATCCATCTGGCGCATTGCGCGGTGAATCGACTGACTGCATCCGGCCGGCAACTGGGTGAAAAGGAAAAGGTCAGCGTACTGTCTGCGCTACGGGCACAAACCATCGATGCGGCGTGGCAAGTGTTCAAAGAAGATCAGCGCGGTTCGATTGAGCCCGGAAAACTGGCAGATTTCGCCATCCTTTCTCGCAATCCCCTAGATGATCCTGAACGGCTACTCGACACATCGATTGTTGCAACCATCCGGCGAGGTCAGATTGTGTTTGGCACCACCAAATCCAGAAAAGAACTGGAATTTTAGAATGACAGCCAAACGCATTGCCATTGCCGGATTTCAACACGAAACCAACTGCTTCGGAGCGACCAAAGCGGGTCTGCCCGAGTTCGAGATGGCAGATTCCTGGCCCGAAATGTTGCATGGCGCGCGTGTCATCGCAGACACCAAAGGCATGAACCTACCCATCGCCGGGTTTTCTTCCGCCGCGAACCAGGCAGGTTTAGAGCTTTTCCCAATCCTGTGGTGTGCGGCAGAACCTAGCGCTCATGTCACGGATCACGCGTTCGAGAAGATATGTACTATGATCTTGGATGGCCTTCGCGGCGCGGGACCGCTGGACGGAGTGTATCTCGACCTGCACGGTGCCATGGTGACTGAAAGCCTTGCCGATGGTGAGGGAGAGCTGTTGCGCCGAGTACGTGATCTGGTAGGGCAGGACGTTCCGGTCGTGGCGAGCCTGGACCTGCATGCCAATATCTCTGACCAGATGATCTCGCAGGCGGACTATCTGGCAATTTTCCGCACGTACCCGCACCTCGATATGGGCGAAACCGGTGCACGATGCGTACCGGTTCTGCAAAGGCTACTGGCCGGAGAGAAACTGCACAAAGCCTTCCGGCAGGTGCCCTATCTGATCCCATTGCATGCGCAATACACCTGGGCCGCACCGTTTGATGAGATTTATCAGTTGCCCACCCGGTTCGAACAGGCCCATGTCTATGCAGAAATCGCGCTGGGTTTTACAGCGGCCGACTATCCCGACACTGGTCCGTCCTGCGTTGCCTACGCGACCAGTGCCGCGCAAGCGACCGCCGCAGTAGATCAAATTGTCGACCTTTTTCTGGCCCGAGAACCTGATGTGGACTGCTCTATGTTGTCGTTGGACGAAGCCGTTCTGGCCTGTCGTTGGCATCGCGACAAACCGCTCGTGTTAGCGGATGTACAGGACAACGCAGGCGCAGGCGGCACATCCGATACCACCGGACTTCTGGCCGCTTTGATAGAGGGGGACGCGCAGAAGGTGTTGATGGGTCTCTTCCACGACGCCGAAAGCGCAGAGAAAGCGCATCGTGCAGGCCAAGGCGCAAAATTGAACCTGGCCATCGGCGGAAAATCAGGTCTGCCCGGACACCACCCCGTTGTGGCAAAGTTCGAAGTTCTGGCGATCGGAGATGGCATCTGCCGATACTCAGGTGAGATGTACGGAGGCGGCATCGCGACGCTTGGCAAAACGGCCGCTCTGAGGATGATAGAGTCTGGCGCGAAGATAGACTTGGTCGTCACCAGTGTGCGGAACCAATGCCTAGACCGCGCTCATTTCACCCATATCGGCCTGAATCCCACATCCTATTCAGTGATCTGTGTCAAAAGCACCACACATTTCCGGGCGGATTTCCAACCCATCGCAAGCGACGTGAAAGCCGTTGCCGCTCCAGGCACATTTCTCTGCGATCTGGACCAGATCCCCTATTACAACATCGGAGGCAAACGCCGCATCGAAACAAGTGGACCCAAAACCAGAAACCATTGATTTCCAACCCGCATCGCAGCTCGCAATCGACATAGCAGGCGCAGAAACTGCATCGAGATCCCGCTCGTAAACTAAGAGATTGGAAACTTCTCGCTTCACGTTTTGACAATGCTGCGTCATCATTCGCTTCAAACCTACAGAAGATTGGGCTTAAACCGCTTCTGTTCGGCAGAAACCCAAACCCGTCATGACCAAGCTTTGATGGAGCAACCTTGTGGGGCATCCCGACCCAGCGAACGGACCCTGCTAGCGACACACCATTATGGAAGCGGTTGCGCGCGTTGATCGTATAAGCCATCGTTTGGACGAGTTCGAAGTCTCAACCTTGCGCCTCTGGCAATCAGAAAAAATGTTTGGATCAGAAAAAATGCAGCGATTAGTTATTCTTGGCGCGGGGGGAAATGGGCGCGTTGCCGCTGAAATTGCGGAGCTGTCAGGATGGAAACAAGTTGTGTTTCTTGACCCCAATTGGGAAAGCCAACGCCAAAGTGGTATTTGGCCAGTAGTCGATGATGATCGCACGGATGTGCTGATGAGTCAGCCTCATGACAGCTTTTTCTTTGTTGGAGTAGGTGACAATAAGAAACGTGCATTTTTACAAGAACGACTAGAAGATCTTAATCTGCCTATCGCCACTTTGGTGCACCCCAAAGCAATCGTGTCTCGTTATGCAGACGTTGCACCAGGCTGTTTGATTTCAGCCGGTGCCGTTGTGAATATCGGCTGCAAGATTGAACGCGGGACAATCGTAAACACAAATGCCAGTATCGACCATGACAGCAGCGTCGGCGCATTTTGCCATGTAGCGCCCGGTTCTCAGATCGCAGCAGATGTTACTTTGGGTGAGCGGGTATTCATAGGCGTCGGGGCAAGCGTGCGAAATGGAATTACAATCCTGGCCGGAGCGGTTGTTGGCGCAGGCGCTACGGTGATCAAAACGGTCGCGGCGGAGCAGTTAGTCGCTGGCACTCCGGCCCGCCCACTAAACCGCACTGATCGCTAACACTCTCATAAAAAGGATTATTTAAACCGGAAATGGTAAATGCGTAAATTATCTTGCACAATATGGTTTCAATCTTCATCGCGGGCAACATTGTCTCGGACGAAACTAAGAAAGTTTGCCTTTCGATTGCGTGCACGGCGTAGGATATTGGTGTTCTTTCAAACCCAGATACCGAAGGAGCATGCAAAACAGATCAAACGGTACAAGCGTTTGGGATTGATCGAAGTTTTCCAGGTTGACGGTCTGGCGGGTTTCTACTCCGAAACGGACTTTCAGATCGCCATCCAGACTCAATTTTTGGCAAAGTACATCGTGTCAAAAATTGCCCCGTCAATGCTATCGAAATCCGGGTTCAGTTTTGACAGAATAGACATATCCAATATGTCTGCAGGTTTAGAGTTACAGCTGGCCGATAACCTCTATTCGAGAATCAGACAGTTTCTTGCGATATTTGATGAGTGCAAGGTCGATAAGAACGATCTTTGGGAAGACTTTGGGAATTCACTTTTGACAAATCTCAATGCCCAGAGCCTTTGTCATCCAGGGCGTTATCAGGAATGGCCGGCCCACGTTAATCTAGTAGCAAAGGAACCAAACTTCTTTAGACCTGACATTGAAACTTCAGGGTTTGGGCATTTCCCAGATTCACGGCCTCAGACACTCCTTTTAGGGAACCCAGGGCAGCCGACATATCTTCGATCCGCTGAAGCGATCGGCTACGCCGAACTAAAGATGGGAAAGCGTTTTGACGCGATTTTCGAAGTTCGACACCCTAATAAGATAGCTCCTTTGCATTGGGGTGATGAGTTTGTCTGTCACTCTTCGGAGTTCTATCTGAATTCACCGGAACCGGCCCTTGGTGACGCAAAACTAAGACTGGCACTACCCGAACAGAATACCTGCAAAACGGTACATGCGCAGTTGTCCAAATCCGACCCGCTTTTGGTACAAAGATTTGGGTTTAACCCAGAGAATTGGTTTGCTCTGTTGTTAAATGAAACACTCGCAGCAACGAATAGCAGACTGCCCAGGATAGCAGGGTTCTATTACTGCCTCATGAACCATCCGCAGTTTCAGAATATCGAAACGCTCGTTTGCTCACCCAGCCGTTCCGCAGTTTTTGTCCCCGTCGCCTTGGGCCTGAAGCTAAAAGGCGTCAAGACCATAGAATATCAGGCTTTTTTCTGGAGCGCCCATCCCAGGTATCAAGTCCTTGATATGGATCTCTTTGTCTGCTCGGATGCAGCAACAATGAAGGTTATCGAAGAGAAAATCGACCGCGTTAGCCACGAGACTAAAGTTGTGCTTGGACCATCTTTTGGCATGGCAAATTTCATGAAAGACTACGCGGTTTCTTTGTCAAAAGAACCCGAGGAAGAATCACCTAAACCAATAGGTATTGCCCTGCAACCGATCAATGATAAGGAATTCGAAGCCGCGTGCCGTCTAATTAGGGACGCCGGGTACGATATTCTGTGTCGACCACATCCAAGGTTAGACCGGGCTCGGGTCAAAGCCCAGTTTGGGAGGTACGGCCAAATCGATGACGGCACACTTGTGGACTTCATCCGAAACACTTCTCTGGTTGTAACCGGGTTTTCAAACGTTGCATTGCAAACTGCTTTGGTGGGTAAAACCGCTGTCTGCCTACCCGTGCCAAATCTTTTGGGATTGAACCTGTCAGATGCTTCGCAACACATTCACCTGTGTAATGACTTGGAAGATCTTCACAGATTTCTGGGTACAAGTGAACATATCAACGAAACCCCAGGTTTTCACGATCCTATCAGCCATTGGTGCGAGATCAGGCGGGCAGATACGCCTGACCAGATATCGACATTTCAGGCTAATGGATAAACGCTTGCGCGATCAACGTCACTTAACGGCAACGCAATGACTGAAGTCGTCTCGATTGCCTTGCGAGCTGCAATCATAACTTCCAGAGCTAATGTCGCGTCGATCAACGAAGCGCCGCCTTCGCTGCGGTCATTTAACAGATCAAGAAACACGTCACGCGTATGATTGACTACATCGCCGGGAACAAAATCCTTCCACGGAATCTCCTGTAAGGCAGCACCATAGAAATGCTTCGGGAGGTCTTGTGTTTCTGGTTTACGTACAAAGACTTGAGGAGGTTCCGAAGTGAATGGCATCAGCACGCGCCCGCGTTCAAATCGGAACTCATATCCGCCGATGACACCGATATCATCACCGATCTCCAACAGCAAACGTCGTTGTTTGGGATAGCTTACAAGAACGGCACCTCCCACGTCTTTGAATTGCGGGCCACGTGGGTTTGTTGACTCTGGCTGAGTACCAACTGCTGAAACGTAAAGGGGAGTATCGGAGAACATCCAATTTGCGAGATCAAAATAATGTGTGCCTAGGTTTCCCAATCCACCAGCACCTTGTGTGATTACAAAGGATTGCAATTTCCCGAATTGAGGATCCCCATCAAACTGGCGTATTGTTCGAAGCACATTCCAGCACCGGTGATTGTGATTGACCAACGCATTGATACTATTGTCCTTAGCGATCCGCACCATCTCCAAGCCGTCTGCAACTGAACAAGCGACCGGTTTTTCTACCAGAACCATTTTCACGCCTGCGTCGACCAAAGCGCGGAACAAATCAGCGTGGCTATCGGCAGTCGTCGAAATTGCTACAATGTCTGGAACGTTAGCGAGAAAGGCATCCATCGAATTAACTAGAACCGACACGAGCGTCGCGTCTTGTGTCACGCCCCACGGCTCATCAGAACTGTCCAGAATCTTAGCAAGTTCAAGGCCAGCTGCGCGCCCAGCAAGCACAGTGCGATAGCCCATGCGCCCCAGGCCAATTACTCCAAAGCTCTTTGTCATCTTTATCCTTCGCTATCTGTCACGATCTTGCGCGCGCGCTGCAAATCCTCGGGCCTACCGATATCGATCCAATCTCCGCTTGTCGGAAAAATGCGCGTATTGATTTTTTGCTCGCGCAAAACATCGAACAATGAGGGCAGATCGAAGAATGCTCCGCTTGGAACGTGATCAATGGCAGTGCGATCTAGCACATAATACCCGGCATTTATGAAGTACTTATAGGTGGGTTTCTCGCTCAGAGACTTTATTTCGAAACCTTCGGTCTCCACGACTCCGAAGGGAATTTCGATTTCATGTTCTCGCACTGCCATCGTCGCACAGGATTTCTGATCCAAGTGGAATTCAAGCATCTCGCGGTAGTTTGTCGAACACAAGATATCCGCGTTGGTGACAAAGAACTGATCAAAGACACCGGCATCGACCAAGGAAAGTGCACCACCGGTCCCAAGGCGTTCTTGCTCTTCTACGTATTCGATGCGTACACCCAGTTTGTCGCCGGATCCGAAGTGATTACGGATCATCTCAGCCTTGTAGTTGACGCAGAAGATGAAGTTTTCCAAACCGTTGTTTCTGAACCGCTTGATAATTTTCTCAAGGATGGGTTCGCCATCAACTTCCAGCAGCGGCTTCGGTTTGTCTTTGGTCAATTCCCCAAGGCGCGAGCCAAGGCCACCAGCCATGACTACAACAGCTACATTGTCCAGTGTACTACCTGGCAAATGTGGGGAAACAGCAACCGACACGACCGATCCTGTCTGATCAACGATCGGAGCAAAAGTGATTTTGTTGCGCATTAAGAACTTTTGCTGATCCGAGCGAGTTACCCCAGCGTCAATTGTTCGCGGCGATTTATTCATCAAATCTTCTGCAGTCTTGTCGACCAATGGACCTTGAATCATCGCCCGTCGAAGATCTCCGTCGGTCACGGTACCCAGCAGTTTGTTTTCGGGCCCGACTACGAGGGCAAACCCCACGGCTGAGTTATCTATGATCTTAAGAACTTGGCGAAAATCATCCGTCGGAGAGACAAGAATTGAAGCAATTTCTTTCAATGCTCATTTACCTCTTTATTCTCAGGATTTTGCAAATCTTGCTTTGCCAGAAGATCGAATGCCAACTCGGCAAAGCTCCAATCGTCTTCCGTGTCAATATCCAGCGAGTATAAGCTGTCCATCTCGTATATGTCTGTTTTATGGCAAATTGCCCTTTGTTGAATAGTCAATGCCTCCCTTGACCACGCATAGATAGACCCATTCAACTGAAAGACTTCTGGTGCATCTTGCCGTCTCTTGACATCGCCGCTAAGAGGCTTGGACAGCGAGTAAGTTCCTTGGTCGGCGTCAAATTCAAGAAGATTGAAATACGGAGAATTCTTGGCGCGCGCTACACTGAGCACACTATCGAGCTTATCGTCTTCGAGCCTGGATACAGCCTCCTGAATATGTCGGCTTTGCCGTAATGGAGATGTTGCCTGTAAAAGCACGACGGTAGTGTATTTCTTGGCAGACAGGGCTTCGCATTCGGAAAGTGCGTGCAATACAACATCCATCGATCCAGCCAAATCTGATGCCAGCTCATCTGGTCGTTTGATACATCTGGTTGCGCCTGTCTCCTTTGCGATCGCTAGATAGGTGTCGCTATCACTGGAAACCGCGACTTCCGTAAATATGCCAGCGGCGACCGCATGTTGGACGCTATGGGCCAACAAGGGTTGGCCACGAAAATCCCGGATGTTCTTGTGTGGAACACCTTTGGACCCCGCCCTAACCGGGATGATGCACAACCTCTCAGTCATTAATCGGGTCACCTTCACGATAGTCTTTTGAAGCTGATGTACCAAGCATCTCCCAAAACAATAGCGGGTCCTTGCCAGACGCCGCACGCTTTGTTGATAGATTTTCCAGCGTGAAAGGATTTCCTTTGGAAATGTCCGCCTTTGCTACCAGACGTTTTCGTGCCGCATTCATCGTGCTGCGCTCTTCCGGCGTACAGCATTTGACAGAAGAGCCAAGCATTGCTTCGACTTCTCTGACGCTAGTAAAAATAGCGGCAATTTCATCTGGCTCAGCTGAAGCCGCGTGATCAGGACCCTCTAGCGAATTGTCGAGTGTAAGGTGTTTTTCTATGCAGCACGCACCAAGCGCGGCAGCCGCAATTGAAGCGGTTCCACCCAGCGTATGGTCAGAATAGCCGACACGCAAACCAAACGCTGAGCGGATGGTGCCGATTGTATGCAAATTTGTAGCTTCTGGGCTGGATGGATAATTTGAAACGCAGTGCAGGATGGTCACTTTGTCTTGCAGACCTGCGCGCAGTTCCGGATCCGCCCACGCCATACTCATATCGTGCCTACTGGGGGCAGCAGGTGGTGCCGGACTATATCCTAACGCTAGAAGACCCAGAGCGCGCTCAATTTCCCCCAAGTCGGACATTCCGGTCGATAGAATAATATCGCATCCGGTCTGTGCCGCAGCATAAAGCAATGGCCCGTTATTAAGGTCACCCGAACCAATTTTTAACAGGCGTTGCCCAAGCCCATTGGTCAATAATTCGAGGCTCACAATATCAAACGGTGTCGATAGGAAACCAATTCCGCGTTCCGAACACTTCTGAATGAGGGTGTGATGCGCAGCTTCGTTCAATTCCAGATCGATGAGCATTTCAAGCTGCGTTTTACTGGAACCGATCTGTTGCTCTTGATAGTCGGCCAACGCAGCAGACTTTGATACCATCGCTTTGGCAGAGAAGGTTTGAAACTTGATCAGGTCAGCCCCGGCATCGGCGGCTGCATCGACCAACGCAAGGGCTTTGTCCAGTTCCCCGTTATGGTTTACACCGGCTTCGGCAATGAGGGTTATTTTGCTATTCAGCATGATTACGACTTTCTATCGCAGACTGTGGAAGCGCTTCGCCAGTATTTCGTGGCGCGAGCGATTGCGGGATACTGATCGCAAAGCGTCAACGATTTTCGCCGCACTGTGTCCATCCCCATACGGATTGACCACGTCTTTGTCCGAATACTCCGTTGTTGCGTGAATAGATGCCAGGATCTCATCTTTTGTACCGGCGCAATCGAAGACACTTGTTGCGCGCAATCGGCCTTTTTGTCGGTCCCCAATATTGATTGTTGGGACCGACAAGCTAGGGATTTCGTAGAGGCCGCTGGACGAATTGCCGATGACGGCCTGCACTTGACGAACAGTGTTGAAGTAGAGGGTCTGACCCAAGCTTTTTTTGAAAATGGAACTTGGTCGCTGAGCAACATAGGCTTGTAAAGCGGCATTGAATTCTGCCCCGCCTGTATCGGCATTGGCACCAGTGAAAATTAGCTGCGCGTCTGGAAGCTCATCCAATGCCGCCAATAATGCCTGCAATTCTGAGCGACCGAAATCTTCTTTCAAAGTAGTGGGATGCAACGTGATCAGGTAAGTAGAGACACCATCAGATAAGCCCAATGCTGCAAAAACATCGGCTCGCGACATCTGTGGTATGTTGTGCAACGCATCAAGCCCCGGGCTGCCCACATTTACTACGCGCCAGAGTTCTTCTCCCATCTGAAGCACATTCTGCGCCGCATCATCGGTCGACGTACAATGCAGATGGCTTAGTTTTGTAATCGCATGCCTGAAGGCGTCGTCATAGGCTTCTTCGGTGACATCACCACCGCACAAATGGCAAACGGGAATTCGATGAAGGGCCGCGGCTGTGGCAGCCCCTAGAACCTCGAACCGATCGCCCAGAAGCACGACCCAATCGGGCGCCAACCGCCCGAGAGCCTGAGCTACGCCCATGGTTGCAAGCCCTGCACTGACTGCCGGGCCAGTTGCAGTGCTGCTATCAAGGTACATCTCAACTGTCTGATCGACTTGAAATCCGTCTTGTTCAATTTCTGAAATCGTGGCGCCTTGTGACGTTGCGAGGTGCCCTCCCCCTGCGATAATACTCAACCTCAGCCCATCACAGTCAGCAATTTTGTACATAGGCCAACGTAGTAGTGAATAATCCGCACGACCTGTCGTGATGCAGGTCACATGGAGGTCTGAATCTTGCACCTGTCGCTCCTGAAAATGTCTTGTTTCTGCTCGGTTTCTATTTCATTCGCTCGTGCCATGCCACCTGTTTGCAGACTTTTTTGCTGCTTGACCAGAGGCCAAAATTACCGGAAAAGCCGCATCATTAGAAATGGAGTGTCCTATGGAGCAGAAGGATTTATCACCCCTTGCAACGGGGCGAGTTGAAAGCCTTTTCCAAAGTGATCTCTGGGCTAAACGCGACGAGATTCATCGTGTTATGAATGGCGCGCGCGTTCTAGTAATCGGCGGTGCTGGCTCAATCGGCAGTTCCACAGTCAACGAGATTTTGCCGTTTCGGCCGGCCGCACTGCATGTCATCGATCAGAATGAAAACGAATTGGCAGAATTGGTGCGCAATCTACGGTCGGCGGAATCGCCAATAGACGTAAATGACTTCCGCACGCTGCCACTTGACTATGGTTCGCCCGCATTTCGAGCGTTTGTGAGAAATGAAGGACCCTATAACTTTGTTCTGAATTTTGCTGCCATTAAACATGTAAGATCCGAGAAGGACGGCTACTCAACGCTTCAGATGTTTGAAACAAACATCCTGAAGCAGGCGCGCCTCGTAGAGCTGTTAAAACATGTCGGATTTGACGGAAGATATTTCAGTGTCTCCACGGATAAAGCTGCAAATCCAACATCTTTGATGGGCGCCTCAAAGCGAGTCATGGAACATGTGATGTTCGATGACGGATTGATCGACGGTCTTAACTGCACGATCACTTCTGCCCGTTTCGCAAATGTCGCCTTCTCCAATGGATCTCTACTTCAGAGCTTTGAGAAGCGCCTACAAAAAGACCAACCTTTGGCCGCACCTAAAGGCACGCGGCGTTACTTTGTGTCGCTGAAGGAAAGCGGCCAGCTATGCCTATTGGCCGCGACAACCGCCCCGCACAAGCATATTATGGTACCAGATCTCGACCCAGAAACTGCGCTTGTAGAAATGCAATCCGTTGCCGAAAATGTTCTGATGGCGAACGGTTATCAGCCAAAGCACTACACTGATGAGGCGCAGGCCTGCGTTACGGTATTAGCCGACAAAGCAACAGGGCATTGGCCTTTACTTCTAACTCCATTGTCGACTTCGGGCGAGAAGCCTTACGAGGAATTCGTCGCCAACGGCGAGACCTGCGTTGAGCTAGGATACGATGCTCTTTTAGGCGTTCAATACCTACCGCTCGAAGACGCGGGCGTCATGAGGCAACTTCTTGCTGAAATGCAAGAAATATTCAAGAGGGCTGAATCCGAGGCGATCTCTAAGGAATCCCTGAAAGCTCTGATCGCCCTTGCGGAGCCAGCATTCCTCGACAGCCACAAGGAAACTGGCATGAACCTTGATCAAAGGGTATAGCTATGATCCCCCTGTGCATTCCGAATATTTCTGGCAACGAAGGCAAATATCTCGCCGAGTGCGTGTCCTCGACTTTCGTGTCATCCGTAGGCCCATTTGTGGACCAGTTCGAAGCGAGAACCAAAGAGGTAACCGGCGCAGCCTGGGCAGTCGCAACCTCGGCAGGCACGACGGCTTTGCACACCGCCTTGCATTCGTTGGGTGTAGGCCCCGGAGATCATGTGATCATTCCTTCACTGACATTTATTGCTACGGCAAACGCAGTCTCGCACTGCCATGCGGCGCCGATCATCATTGATGTCGACGAAGAACGTTGGGGTATGGATGCAAGCCTCTTGTCTGAGTTGTTGGCACGCGAATGTACCCGCGATGCGAGTGGAGTTTTGCGTTATTCTAAGACAGGTGGGGCAGTCAAAGCAGTCATGCCTGTTTTCGCAATGGGGCTGCCCGCAGATATGGATGCGATTGTTACTGTAGCTAAGTCTCATAAACTGCCCATCGTCGCCGATGCTGCCGCTGCTATTGGCGCCACTTACAAAGACCGACCTCTTGCGCAGATGGGTGCGGATCTGACGGCATTGTCCTTCAACGGAAACAAGCTGGTGACATCAGGAGGAGGAGGTGCGATCGTCTCGGGAAAAGACGTCGGTGGAGCGGAGATCAAACACCTGACGTCGACTGCGCGTGTCGGTGCCGCATATGATCACGACATCATCGGCTTCAATTACCGAATGACAAATGTACAAGCCGCAGTGGGTGTCGCCCAGCTTGAACGTCTTGATGAGTTTCTTCGAAACAAGGCCAAGATCGCCGCAACTTATGCCAGCCAATTTGAGGACTTGAATGGAGTTCTTTCGTTTCCCTCGCCCGATGACAGCAACGGTTCAAATTGGCTGTCGGGTATTTATCTTCCGGATGCGTCGCTTGCGTTAATGTCTCAGTTGCGAGAAGCGCTTTCGCACAATGGGATCGAAGGCAGGGCCTTCTGGAAGCCCATTCACATGCAAGCCCCATATAAGAGCTGTCCGCATATGTTGAGCGGAAGATCAGAAGCCATCTGGGAACGTGTTCAACCATTGCCCTGCTCCACCCATCTCGAGGATCTTGAACAAGAACGCGTGATTGAAGCCGTGCGGTCTGTTCTGGGGCGGATCTAGTCTAAGTGCCACCAATATCTGATAAAAACCTTGAGCTTTTCATCAGCGCGATAGAGAAGATAGAAGACTTCGAAAAGCAAGGTGTAGTAACGCGCTGGCGCTATCGTGGCTTTCATGTCTGGCCAATCGTCAAGTATGTAATTGTGAAACAGATGGTTTTTGCGATGAACCGCAACTACTCATCTTCCGACCGGTACAAGCGATATCCGAATTTCGCCAAGCGCAACCGGCTTCGACCCGCTTATTCGAGGCTATTAAGTAGAAAGCCAGCCGATAGTCTTCGGTCCGTTGACACTCTGCCGATCGAACAGTTGAAGAACCACAAATACTGGTGTCTTGGTTCGGGATCAGGTTTTTATGATTTGGATGGTGAAAAGGCAAGCCAGCATCACCACGCGCTTCGCGTCGCGTTGATGGAAAATGGGCACCGGAGCATCGGGCTGTACTCAGGGTTCGATCCCGATGCTATGCCAGCTCGCTCGGAATATGGACCTCATGCTTCGCTAGACCCGTTTATTAAAAATGTAGCGCTAACAGCACGAGTACCGAAACTTTCGCACGCGTTTTTGTATAAGCACTTCAAATCACTAGAGTCGGTTGTCAGTCTGACCGGCCATGGTGACACCGAACTGTGTGCTTTCGTCGACACAGTAATTGGGAGAGTTGATCACGCGGCAAACTGCTTTACTTACCTTTTCCGTTCCATGCGGCCGGATGCAATAATTACCAGCAATTATGCGTCGTTTTATGGTTGGGCACTGGCACACGTTTGTCGGCTATACGATATTCCGTACATTGACATCCAGCACGGCATCGAGGGACGTTTCAACGGGTCCTACTATTTCAAAAAAACGCCAAAAATGGATTGGTCGACTTGTCCTACAGCGCATATGTGCTGGACTGAGTCAGACGCCGAAAGCTTCATGAGGCAGAACGCCAAACGCCGTGCTGCGGTCGTTGGTCCGACATGGGAACAGTTTGCCAAGTTTTTGCCTGATCAATCTGACCGCAACCGCAGAACCCTTTCCGACTTTCAATCGCGTAACGGGCCATTAGTGCTATTTGCAGCGCAACAATCTGATGACATTCTGTTGGCCCAAAAATTGCACCAATCCGGCCTCAACATATTATTTCGTTGTCATCCTCTACGAAAAGACGAAACCGAAAAACTTGTGGATGCGACGCAACTAGCGGCGCTGGGATGCTCCTTGGCATTTGAGACACCGCTTCCGTCACTTCTTGATGCAGTTGACGGTGTTATAACGGGATACTCTGCCGTAATCCTCGAAGCATGCCTCAAAGGCGTGGCGGTGTTGGCAACCGGCAGTTATGCTAGCCTTCTGGAGGCAGACTACGCGCGTGAACTCGACGGACTCCTCACCATCAAATCCGGCATAGCGGGTGATGAAAAGATTTACACAGTACTAGAATGGGCACGACGAATAGAGCGTGAGAGATCTAGAAAAGTGCAGTCAAGGAAATCGTACTCGGACGCATTGGAAGCTCTGGGAATCACCCAATAGGAAAACGACCCTTCAAAAGTGTGGAGACACTAGTGGTCACGCGACAGTATTTTGGCAAATACCTTCATGCGCGATACCTGATTGCGCATGCTGGGAAGTCGGTGACCATCATGGTAGATAAAGTTGGAAACCATATCAGGCAACCCGGGTTTTAGTCCTTCTGGATCCGCCGCAATCTCGATTGGATTCACTTGGAATGATTCCCGACATTGCTCTGTAAGCGTTTCAAGTGGCTTTAATCGCAGCCGCCTGTTGGCAGTAGCTATTTCGACATTCCAGTTTCCACCAGACCGCCAATCTGCAAAACAACTAAAGAGCGATTGATCTCCGACTAACCCGCAGCTAGCGAACCGTGATCCGTCCGGATGCCAGGGGATTTCACCTTGCCTTACTGCCCCGGAAATTAAGACCTCACCTAAATTCTCGGAGGCCTGACCGAGATAGAAGGCCATGTCAAAAACATGTGACGAATTTGCGTAAGGAAGATTCGCCAAAACCTCAGGTGGGTGCACACCCAAAGATTCGAGCCTGTCTGGTAGTTCTGTGAACTCGAAGTGGATCAATTGCGCACCGCCATCTTCATTGATGAGATCTAATGCATGCTGGGTTGATTTGAAGAATCTTCGGTTGTACGCAACGCGAATGCAGTCTTGCCTATCAAGCTCTGCCAAGGCTTGCATATCCTCAAGGTCTATGCCTCCGGGTTTCTCGACAAGGATTGACTTTATGCCCGCGTCAAGAAGTGAGGCGCAAACCGCAGACAATTGGTTCAAATTTACCGCCACAATTGCTGACGCGCCGCGCACATCCGTTTTCTTGAGCTGCTCTGTAAGCAGGCCTGTTCCGGCTATTATACCGGTTTCCGCTTCAAACCGTTTTGCAGAGTCAACACCTCGCCCCAAACAACGAAAGGAGATGCCCAGATATCTTAGAGTCTTGGCGTAGGCGATTGCCATGTTGCCTGCGCCAACTAGTACGATGTCCACAATACACCTCCGATTACTGAGTGTTCGTTTCACATCAGTCTCTTCAGATGAGGTCAACTACAATCTGAAGGCAAAGAGTGATAATGGTCTTACGGTCGGATTCGAATACCAATGATCAAGCTACAATTTGATGCATAGCGTCAGGTTTCCCAACTATTGGATTACGGTTTCCGCGAGAGCGATGGCTGCGAGGCAGACCTTTGGACAGCAGTCAAAGCGCGTCGCAACGCGCCTCCGGCCCTAGAGCGTGCCGAACATGATCTCGATGCGGTTTCGCCGCTTGAATCGGCGCTTGTCATATTTGAACGGGGTCTTGCGCTACTTTCGGACCAGATTGCAAGCACGTATCCCTTTGTCTCGCAGTGCTTCCCGGAACCTGTCGGCATCGTAGCCGCGTTCCCCAAGCAATCTTTTGACATTTGGAAGGCTGCCAGGCAGCGTGTGTGCGCCAATTTCGTCGCTCACCTGTCCAGCGGTGACAAGCAGGTTGAACGGGCGCCCTTAGCTATCGCAGATGGTGTGCGATTTGGAGTTCATGTCGCCCTTGGCTCGACCATTCAGACGATCACGCCACCTTTTTGGCAACCACTCTGGTCGCGGTACAGTGTGCTTTTAGATAGGCCGCGTCGATCATAACAACCTTTTGCGCGCCGTATTCGGCACCAAGCTCAGCCATTATCCGCGCAAGAACCTTTCCTGCTCCAGCACTTCCATCGGCTGTACAAGGTCTTGCGCGGGCCATATGCGACAGGAGCCTCACGCCAGCGCAAACCATGCGGATGAATAAGATTATTTCGCTCAACACGCACATGTTGTCGACTCCGGGCCTGCGGAGTTGCGGACTCAGATCGTGATGATTTGCCCACATTAGATTTTAATCAGAATAGTGAAGGAAACCGCAACGATCGGAAACACCATCACACCGGATACCTCCGCTCAAACAAACTGGTCTAAGAGCCGACCGGTTCGGCGTTGGATGTAGACGGCAAGTGTAGCTATCGATAGACAACTTCCACAGGGTCAAACCGAAAACGAGGGCCCGAGGCAACCCAGGCAACAGGAAGAAACTATGAAGCGCTGTGCAATTGTACAATTTGAACCGCGCCATGAAGAAGTCATCCCCAGCTTGGTGGCCGCCTGTAATGCCAACGGGTACCGACCACGAATCTTTCTGCATCGCCGGATCTTAAAGCTGCGCGGAGATATCATGGCCTTGGTCCCGGGATTGGAATTTGATGTTGAGTATGTGCCTTTAAGCACGCCGGATTACCGGGCTGCGGATGCACCAAAACATATCAAGTCTACTATGGCTGCAATTGAAGCGGCCGAACATGACTTCGTCCTCATGGCCTCTTTGAGTCGTCCAAAAGCGGCAAGCTGGGCGCATGGAGTGAAGAAGCCATTGATCATGGTCCTGCATAATCTGGATCAGTTCAGCCAGATGGCACCCCTGCGCGAGACGCTTCAGATGCCAAATGCGCGCTACATCAGCCTGAGTGCACATGTCACGGCTGAATGGATCAGCCGGGTGGGCAAAGCCCATATGGACAGGATCGCGACGTTGGAGCCGTTTTATTGGATCGATGATCCGGAACCAAAGTTGGGCCAGCCGCGTCAGGTCGTGATCCCCGGCAACGTTAACATGCGGACACGTGATTACCCTGGCCTGCTGGATCTTCTTGGCAATCGACCGGACGCCTTTCAGAATCTGCATTTCATCCTGCCGTCAGGAGGCGGAGATCGCGCCAAGGTTGAAAGTGAGATCCAGGACCGAAAGCTTGACGCGCGTTTTACGTGCGTGCCTTTGGACAACAGCGGGCAGGTCGGGCATGCCGCGTATTTTGACGCACTGGCGGGCGCTCAGGTGATACATCCGCTCATGCCATTTGACTATGAACAATATCAACGGATCAAGATCACATCTGCCCTGTCCTCTTCGGGTGGATTCTGTGTGCCGATCGTCATGGACCGCTGGTCAGAGGCCTGTTACCGACCACCAATGCTGATTGCTGACAATGGGTTGGAGGCAAGCCTGACCCGCATTTCAGAGGCGAGTGATGCAGAACTCAGCGATCTGCAGGCAGCGCTGAAATCTTACCGCCGAACTGCACTTGCAAACGGAGCTGTCGGGCTACGACGGCTAATTGAACAATAAGTGCATCTATCCGGTTCACTCTTAGCCTTTTAGATCCACCTACCACCGAGTTGGAAATCACCCAAGTTGGCAACATGATGCCGCGCCGTACTTTTTTCGTTCCTACGCGAAATTCGCAGTTCAGAACATCTGCAAAACCGTTATTCTCAATGAGCACCACATGACATGCGGTCTGGCGGATCACCAGACTGAAGCGTCGGATCAAAGGAATAGAATGACACGAAAGCTAGCGATCCTGACGGTCAAAGATGAAGGCGCGTTCCTGTTGGAATGGCTCGCCCATCATCAGATGGTTGGTTTCACTGATTTTCTGATCTTCTCGAATGATTGCGCGGATGGCACCGATCTGATGTTGCACCGACTCGAAGAGATGGGGCAAATCACTCATGTCAGCCATGAAGCCAAGCCCGATAAGAGCGTACAGTGGCAGGCTATGAAACAAGCCGCCAAACATCCTCTATTGAAAGAAGCAGACTGGATACTGGCGCTCGATATTGATGAGTTTGTAAATATCCATATTGGCGACGGCTCATTAGACGCGCTCATCCATAGCCTCCCCGAGGCGGATGCGATCACGCTCACCTGGCGGCTATTCGGAAATGCAGGGATCGTTTATTTTGAAGATGCGCCGGTGACCGAACAGTTCACTTCCTGCGCCCCCAAACCCATCCTTTGGCCGTGGCGCGCCTCAATGTTCAAAACGCTTTATCGCAACAACGGGATTTACCGTAAACCAGGCATTCATCGGCCAATTTCGCCTGATCAGACCCGCGTGGATGAGGCGCGCTGGTATGATGGATCAGGCCGTTTGCTTGGTGGCGATCATCGCCGCCAGCGGGTATTTTCCAACTATACGCAAGATACGACCATGAGGGTTCAGCTTAACCATTATGCTTTGGGCGCGATGGACTCCTTTCTGCTCAAACGTGCGCGTGGACGTGGGGTGCATTTCAAAGAGAAAATCGGCATGGATTATTGGGTCGATTACAACTTTAACAGCGATCAGGACGTCTCTATTTCCCGCTACCAATCGGCACGGGCTGCTCGGGTTACCGAGCTAAAATCAGATGCCACACTGAAGAAGCTACATGACAAGGCCTGCGAATGGCGGCACAAGCGATTTAAGGAACTTTTGGAGTCAGAACCTGAACGCGTGTTTTTTGCTCGCCTGATGATGGCTGGCCAAACCACACCTCTGACGGAGCATACGGCCCGTCAGCTTATTTCAGTTGCCATGCGCGCGAACCAGAAAGCCGCCGCAGAGTCCGAGTAGGAGCCTTCCTTCGTGCCGCAATCATCAAAAACTCATCCTGAATATCTGTCTACTCGTGCAGGCCGTACGCGGCGGATATTTCAGGTCGGTTTCAACAAGTGCGGCACAAGGTCGATTTCCGCCTTTCTAGATAACAACGGCATTCCGACGGTTCACTTCAAGCGTGGCAATCTGGCCCGCGCGCTCGCTAACAATCTTAAGTATGGCTATGCGCCGCTCAATGGCATTGACCGTTGGGTCGGCTACACCGACATGCAGATGGTAAGCGGCTCGCGCGTGATTGAAGGTTGCCGTTATTTTCGTCAACTCGCGGCATATTATCCCAATTCCTATTTCATATTGAACACTCGAGACAAAGACAGGTGGATCGCAAGTCGCCGAAACCATGGCAATGGGTTTTATGCCGAGCGTTATCGTAAGGGTATGAATTTCGAGTCGGTTGATCAGGTAATTGATCATTGGTCAGAAGAATGGGACCGGCATCATCAGGAGGTGCCCGAATTTTTTAAGGACCAACCGGATAAATTATTGATATATAATATAGAAACAGACAGCCCTGACCAGATGTCCGAGTTCCTTGCGCCTGATTTTGAGACTGATCCGACTTTCTTCGGCCATGAGGGTAAAACGTCCGGAGGCAATGACGCCGACGATGCGGTTTCTCCGAATTGAGATGTCATGGCCTGCTTATTTAAGCAGCATAAGAAATCGAGTGTGGGCGAGAACGAAAGGTTCGGTCGCCAACTCTCTGACGAATGAATGCGACTTAAAACTTGCCCAGCTTAGCTGGCTAACGGAGTGACAAGACTGAACAGGCAGGCTGCGCCGCCGCGCACCTTTTGATTGCCTTGATTCCTAAGGTGCGCGCGATGCTCTTGCCGTTGGCAATCTTTTGGAAAGGCCGTTGATTTCGACAATTTGGGCAATGAGCGTCGTAACTGTTGGTTTACTCTTGGTGCTGTTAGAGCACAAAATCCAGACCAATATCGAGGCAGTGTGCACTGTGGGTGATCCAGCCCATAGAAATCAAATCAACACCGGTGTTCGCCACAGCCCGCACATTATCTGGGGTTATCCCGCCTGAAGCTTCGGCAATGGCTTGACCATCAATCATGCCTATAGCTTCGCTTAAGGTTCTTGGATCCATGTTATCTAGAAGCACCGCATCAACACCGATTTTCAGTGCTTCGGCCAACTGCTCCAGCGTGTCGACCTCGATCTCGATCTTGACCATATGACCGACTGTCTCTTTGGCCCGCGTCAAGGCTGGGCGGACACCCCCGGCTATGGCGATGTGGTTGTCCTTGATCAGCACCGCGTCACTTAGGGAGTAGCGATGGTTCATGCCGCCGCCTGATCGCACAGCGTATTTCTCTAACGCCCGCAAACCGGGCGTTGTTTTTCGGGTACAGACGATGGCAGCACGCGTGCCTTCGACGCGGCGAACCATATCGGCAGTCACACTTGCAATACCCGATAGATGACCCAAGAAGTTGAGCGCCGTACGTTCGGCAAACAGCAGACTGCGCGACGGCCCTTTGAAAGTGGCGATCACTGCGCCGGGCGCAACTGTCCCACCATCCTCGACATGGCGGATTACTTTGATCGCCGGATCTATCAGCTCACAAGCCAATTCAGCACAATCCAGACCGGAAATACATCCGGATTGACGCGCGCAAGCCACAACTTCGGAAACATGATCCGAAGGAATAACAGCCGAAGAGGTGACATCTCCGGCGAGGCCCAAATCTTCATCAAGTGCGCGGCGGATCACCGGCTCCAGCATCGTTCGGGGCAACGGGGCTAGGGGCATGATAGTCATTTCTCAAGCAGTCCTCAAAAAGGGTTCCTGACTGGTCAAACTCGCATGAGCAAGTACTTCGGTCAGAGTCATCAAAAGAGATTGCGCGTTCGCCTCAGGATTGGGGAAGTCACTTCGGTAATGTCCGCCCCGCGATTCACGGCGCAGATCGGCAAAGACCGCGATCGAAAGCGCGACTAGTGCCGGGTCAGAAGCGCAGGCAGCGGTTTCGACCAACGGAGACAACTTTGAAATGACTTGACGCAATCCCACCTCGTCGCGGATCAAACCCAGATATTTTGTAGCCAAAGGCCGGACAGAGCTAGGGTTAGAACGAGGCAGAGCGGTAACTGTAGGAACAAATGACAGGTTTCTCACTTCTGCATTGGCAACATCATTTGCGGCGCGGCGTCCCATCACCACCGCCTCCAGCAGTGAATTGCTAGCAAGGCGATTGGCACCATGCAGGCCAGTGGCCGCGCATTCACCTACGCCCCATAGGCCTGGCAGGGTGCTTCTTCCATGCTCATCAACAGCGATACCGCCCATGTGGTAATGCGCAGCCGGAAGTATCGGTATGGGATCGAACGCCGGATCAATTCCGCTTGCTGCGCACAATGCATGGATGCCAGGGAACCGCTGGACAAATTCGGCACCAAGCGCGGCACGAGCATCAAGAAACGCTCTCCCACCTTCTAATATGACCTGATGCACGGCACGAGCCACCACGTCGCGCGGGGCCAGTTCAGCCCCCGGAATATGCGACATGAAGCGCTTTCCGGTTTGGTCGATCAGAATTGCGCCCTCGCCCCGGACGGCTTCACTGACCAATGCCAGAGGTGTCTGCTTGATATCCAGCGCTGTGGGATGAAACTGGACAAATTCCATATCGCGCAACGCTGCCCCGGCGCGGGCGGCCATCATGACACCCTGGCCGAAATTACCTGGAGGGTTGGTGCTGACACCAAACAGACCGCCGCAACCGCCTGTCGCAATAACGACCTGAGATGTGCGCAATACCTCTGCTTGGGCATCTTTTTGCAGATGAACGCCTGTGACGTGTCCATCTAGCGTCAACACCCGTCGGGCTTCAACTCCGGTCAAGCAAGTGATCGACTGGCATTGCAACACGGCACTCGCAAGGGCCGATGTGATTTCGGCTCCGGTGCGGTCGCCGCCTGCATGCAGTATGCGGCGGCGGGAATGCGCGGCCTCGCGCCCCAAGGCATATGTGCCGTCGGCGGTTCTATCGAAACGAACGCCATGTTTCTCTAAACCAGTGATCGCCTTTTGCGCTTCGCAGAGAATGGCCGACGCCAGGGTTTCGTCGCACAGCCCGTCGCCCGCCCGCAAAGTATCGGCCAAGTGTTGCGCAGGATCACCATCCGTGCCTAGTTCGGCGGCAATCCCTCCTTGAGCCCAAGCGCTGGAACATTCCTGGCCCAGCCCTGCACGGGTGATTAGTACTACGGGTTGTGGAGCTAGTTCCAGCGCAGCCGTCAGCCCGGCGATGCCGCCACCGATGATGGCAGTTCGACCATGAAGCCCTTCGAGCCAGATCATTTCACTGCCAGCATCCGTTCTACCGCGCGGCGCGCATCTTCGGCGATGGCCGGATCGACGGTGACTTCGTGATGGCCCAGTTCCAATGCGTTGCGAATGTTGCGCAGACTAATGCGCTTCATATGTGGACACAGGTTACAGGGGCGCACGAATTCCACCTCAGGATGGTTCAGCGCCACGTTGTCGCTCATCGAGCATTCGGTCAGCAGGCAAACCCGCGTCGGTTTTTTATCGCCGACGAAATCCGACATGACTGCGGTAGAGCCAGAAAAATCAGCTTCGGCAACCACTTCGGGCGGGCATTCAGGATGGGCCAGGACCGTAACACCCGGCCACGCTTCGCGCATTTCACGTATATCGGCTGGAGTAAACAGTTCGTGCACCTCGCAGTGTCCATGCCATGCGATCAATTCGACATCGGTCTCTTTGGCGACGTTCTTGGCGAGATACTCGTCCGGGATCATCAACACGCGCGGCACTCCGAGGGATTCCACCACCTTTACTGCGTTGCCCGACGTGCAGCAGATATCCGATGCCGCCTTCACCGCTGCCGAAGTGTTTACATATGTGATCACCGGAACGCCGGGATGGGCTTCGCGCAGAAGCGCAATATCCTCGGGTGTGATGGAATCCGCCAGTGAACACCCCGCCCCCAAATCTGGGATCAGCACTGTCTTATCAGGATTCAACAGCTTGGCAGTTTCCGCCATAAAATGCACACCAGCCAACACAATGACATCGGCATCAACCTTCACAGCTTCGCGCGCAAGCGCAAGGCTGTCGCCCACGATATCGGCAACTCCGTGGAAGATCTCCGGCGTTTGGTAATTGTGGGCGAGGATGACCGCATTCCTCTCACGCTTGAGATCAAGGATGGCTTCCAGATCATCTTCAAACAGCATCCATTCGGGTTGCGGGATGATCTGCTTTACCCGGTCGTAGAGGTCTGGAAGGCGAAAATCTTTCATTGGCTTCTCCATTTATACTCGAATCGAGTATATTGAGGCCATGCTTATTCTCGATTCGAGATTATGTCAAGCGAGGTTCAGGACCGGGAGAGAGGTAGTCTGACGCCCGACAGCATGCGAGCCTCTAGAATGGCCGGCCTATATCGGAACAGGCGCGCCGGGCGACCACCGGTGCCGCTGGACATTTCGCCGGTATCTTCAATCAATTCCTGCTGATCAATCTGGCGGCGAAAATTGGGTTTGTGCAGGTGTAGACCAGACAGCGCTTCGACTGTGCGCTGTAACTGCAGCAAGGTGAAGCTTTCGGGCATGAGCTCGAACACCACCGGAGAGTATTTTATCTTGGCCCGCAAGCGAGATATGCCGGTGGCGAGAATGCGACGGTTGTCCGCTTCCATGTGACGACCGAATTCAGGAGTGTCAACAAGCCCTGCTTCGTACATCAGCTCATAACGTTGCAAAACCAGTTCTTCGTTCCAAGTCTTCCCATTCAAACCAAACAGATAGTCCACACGCTGCAGTTTTAGCGGATCACTTCCTGCCCAAGCTGAGATACGTTTGATAATTTGCGGTAGATCTTCTGGGCTGCGATCACGATGATCCTCCCATGGGAAGTACTGATACCAGCTACGCCATGCCGGACGTCCAGCACCGGTAGTATCCTGCTCCCGCACCAGACCGAGATAGCTGATCGAGATACGCTGAGAGTTGTCGGCATAACCCGAGCGTGGATCGCGATCCTTGTCTGCAAAGGTATAAAGCTGTTCAAGATATCCCACCGGATGGCCAGTCTGCGCCTCAATCCAGGCCCGCAAGCCGCTTTGCAAGCTGCGGTGTGAAGATTCGAACGGTCCCGAAGGTAGCGCGTTACCGCCACGCAAGGTCATGACACGCGGCTGATCATCAGTCACGGCGATTAGGATTGCGATCAGTTCGGCAGGGGCTAGTCCACTTGGCAAGGAATTTCCTGTTTGTAGAATGTCGCGAAGCGTTGGTTAGAATGTGCGTTCTAACCCAAATCTAATACCTTGGCTTGAAGAAAAATACCGTGTGACGGGTGCTTCTTAAGAGTACAAGCTTTTCTGGCCCAGTTTATCGCCCCTCTGATCAACCATCAGGCTACTACTTTCGGTCCAACGAACTCGAAATACAGTTTGGTCTCACGACTTGAGCAGTATCGCAAGATATGGGTTCGGGCTGACCAAACAGCCCGTTGAGGTATTCGTTTCGCTAAAGTAGTTCTCGGACCGGTCTTACGTATGATCTTTTTAAAGGCTGCCGTTTCAGCAAAGACATTATTGATTACACTAAATACTTCGATTTGCGACACACAGTGTCTTATCGAAATTTGGAAGCGATCATAGCATATCGCAGCTAAGGTCTGACCACTTCACATTCGACAGTTGGGTTGTGAAGCTTCCTCCAGTTCGAAGATACCCATCCGACCCGCGGCGCTAAGCGGCCAGTTCTTTGAATCGTTGTACGGGACGGGGTCTACGAGTGAATTGAAATCCACGGATCAGGACCTCTAGGTAGTTTGATATCTTGGCTGATGTTCACAAATTGCAAGTTTCAGCACATCTCAGTTTGATTTTTGCGTCATGCGCTTTGGCTTTCTTAGGCTGAAGATTCTGATCCCGCATTGACACCACGGATGAAAGAGTCCGCGCACGGCGGTAACAATCCAGCAGTCGTTCGGGCGGGGCATTCTGCTGCTCCGATACCAGCACTACTGGTCGAAAACTTCTCCCGGTCCAATAGTCAGAAAGAGAGAGGCCCAGGGCAGCAAAACCCTGAGCCAGCTTTCAATCGGACGGTCCCGTCTCAGCCGCCACTCGAGTTTGCTAACCCGGGCTGGGCAAAATCATTGGCGGGTGGCGTCAAATCCTGCGCACCGGTGCCGGGCATCAACTCGAAACCCAAATCAAATTGATCCAGGGTCGAAGCCAGTTGCGCTACGATCTCGGCGTTGCCCTCAGACTGCGCGGTGCCATCAGCGAGCATCTCGGTCAATCTGCGCTCACCGGTCATGACCATTTCTAGGTCCGTGCGGCTCAGACTGATCGAAAGATCGGCGTCTTCCGCCACCTGATCGACGATATGAGTCAGGGTGGCATTGCTCATCTCGACAACGATGTTCTCGTCCCGGTCGGGGATCGACAGGTTGATGGTGAACTCCATATCGGCGGCTTTGGCGCTATTGACGCGAATGGCCAGAAAGTCGAGCCACATCGTGGTCTGCATAGCCTTTATCGTATCGGGACCGGTAGTCTCGATGGTAGCGCCCTGCGGAATACCGTTGCGCAGTTCGAACGCCGCGCCAAGGAACGAGTTGCGGACCGAAGGGCTTTCCTTCTGATACCCGATCTGCTCGAACGCGTCGGCCAACAGGTCCTTGGAGGCCTGGTTCTGTGGTTCGGCGTAGACCAGTTTGTTCAGAATCTCGGTTGCTTCAAGGTATTTGCCGGTGTCGACTAATTCCTGCCCTTTCGACAGGATCGGTTGGGCGCCGCCCATCATCTCGACAAACAGCGGAGCGCTGTCTTCGGGCGACAGAGGTGTCAGCGTGGTGGGATTGGCATCCCAGTAGCCCAGATAACGGTTTATCACCGCCCGGCTGTTATGCTCGACCGAGCCATGATAGCTGCGCGCGGCCCATTGCTGCTGCAGGCTTTCCGGCACGTCATAGACGTTGTGAATCTGATTAATGGTCACGCCTTTGTTGGCCAGATTCAGTACCCCGTTGTTAAGATTTGCGTAAGTGTCACGCTGCGCACGCATCACTTCTTGAATGCGCTCATTTCCGTAACGGGGCCAAGAGTGAGAGGCGAACATCAACTCGACATCCTGCCCGAACTTGTACAGCGCGTCATTGACATGCTTGGACCAGCTCAGCGCATCGCGCACCAGTGCGCCACGCAAGGTATAGATGTTGTGAATTGTGCCAGTGATGTTTTCCGCCGCCCAGAATGCCTTGAGGTCGGGGAAATAGGTATTCATCTCAGCAGGTGCTTCAGTACCCGGTGTATTCTGGAAGATCATACGCACGCCGTCTACGATGATCTCTTCATACGCGTCCGAGACATGGCGGGTCGGTTCGATCAGGCCCGTGGTGCCAGCCGAGATGTTCTTGCCGATGGACTGATCCACATGACCGAACGGGCTGCGTGGCAGCAATACGCCGTATTGGAAAAACAGACGGCGGTTCATCACGTTGCCCGCATAGATGTTTTCGGAAACCGCATGTTCCATGAAACCTTCGGGCGCGATCACCTCCACGCCGTTTGCCACGTCCTCATCGGTGATCACTCCGCGCACACCGCCATAATGGTCGGCGTGGGAATGCGAATAGACAACCGCCTTGACCGGCAGTTCGCCCACGGTGTCGTTCAGCAGCTTCAGCGCTGCGGCGGCAGTTTCCTTGGAGGCCAGCGGGTCAAAGATGATCCAGCCGGTATCGCCACGAATAAAAGTGATGTTGGACAGATCGAAGCCACGCACCTGATAGATGCTGTCGTCGAGAAGCTCGTACAGGCCGAAATTCATGTTCAGGATCGCCTGACGCTGCAACGACGGGTGGATCGAGTCGAACTCTTTGCCCTCGAGCAGATAGTCATAGCTGCCGATGTCCCAGGCGACGGTGCCATCCTCGGTTTTGATCTGGCGGTATTCTGGAACCGCAATTAGCCCCTTGCGGCTTTCTTCAAAGTCACGCTCGTCATCGAACGGCAGGTTATTGCGTTGGGTTTGCTGGAATTCGATCGTGTAATCCGAGGGCAACTTGCCCTTCGGGTCAAAGTGCTGAGGACTATCATCCTGCGCGACGGCAAGACCTGAGGTCAGCGTCAAAAGGGTGACGGTCAAGAGTAAGGTGGTTCGGCGTGGCATATATAATCGGTTCCTATCATGAACGCTTCAAAAGAGATCGCAGCGCAGGAGGTCTGACGGGACGAACCACGAGGTTGAAATTCGTCCCGCCGGTGCATTGACCTCCAGAAGTGCCGAGATGCGCGATCTTTTGGAAGCCGGGTGCCTGCCTTTACGACCAGCAGTGCGGCCCTCTTATCCGCAGAATTTTTCCCGAGAAGTGCAAACATGTTGCCACATGTCGAAAAACACATGTATCAACGAGGCCAACATAATGGTTTTCCTTGGTTTTCCCGAGGCAGAGGGATATTGTAGTGGATACTACCGAGCGCGAAATTCGGGTACAGATGCAACGTATCCTGGATCATCCGGATTTCACCGCCAGCCCCAAACGCCGCGCATTTCTGAACTATATCATCGAGGAATATCTGGCTGGTCGTTCAGATCAGATCAAAGGCGTGTCGATTGCCATGTCCGTCTTTGACCGCGACGAAAGCTTCGACCAGCAGGTCGATCCGATTGTCCGATTTGAGGCGCGGCGACTACGGCAGGAGATTGACACCTACTATGCCGGGCCCGGTCGGGGCGATCCGATACGTCTCACCATACCCAAAGGAGGATACGCGCCGCGGTTCGCAAAATCTTCACTGCCGAGCCCTGATCAGGCACCTGCTGACGCCCGGCCAAATGCCGGGTTCAGCGGACGACGACGCGCTGGGATTGGACTGGCTGTCGCCTTTGGCCTGGCATTGTTTGGGCTAATCTGGGGATTGACCCGTTCAGGGACGCCAGAGGAACAGGCAAATCACAGCTTGCCCAAAGGGCCCGTCGTGGCTGTACTGCCCTTTGAAACTCTGGGAGATGGCCCCGAGTACCTCGCCGATGGTCTTACCCGGCAGTTGACGACCGAGTTGATCCGGTTCCGGGACATCTGGGTCTTGCCCCTTGGCAGCACACTGCATTCTGGTGAAACCGAGATTGATACGGCGAGCTTGCGTACAGAATTCAACGCTGAATTCGCGCTGGAAGGCAATGTGATGGACAGGGGCGACACCTTGCGCCTGTCCGCACGCCTCATTGATCTGAAAGACCGAAGATATATCTGGTCGCAAAGCTATGAGGTCAGCAATACCTCCGAGGAAATTTATGCGGTACAGGACAGCATTATCCGAGATGTAATGGGTAAACTGGCCGGGAAATACGGGCTACTGACGCTTGGCGCGATGCGAGATGCCGATAGAATTCCACCCAACAATCGCGATGCTTATGACTGTGTGCTTGGTTATTACAGCTATCAGGTAACCATCAATCTGGATCGCCATGCCGAAATCAAATCCTGCATCCTGAACGCGCTTGAGAAGGCTCCGGATTATGCCGAGGCCTGGGCGGTGCTGTCGAACCTGTATCTGCAACAGATACGTTTTGGGCTGGGCGGAAATCGCGAACAGATTCTGGCCGCAGCCGATGCTGCAGCACGCCGGGCGGTCGAGATCGACCCAAATCTGGCGGCGGGACATCTGATGATGGCCAATATGCGGTTCGTGCTCGGTGATTTTGCCGGGTTCCGCGAGGCCGGGCAACGGGCGATTGACCTGAATCCGAATGACACCGACATTCTGGCCCATTACGGGATGCGTCTGGCGTTCAGTGGCGAATGGGAAAAAGGACTTGCTATTGTAGACCGGGCAATCGCTCTGAACCCTGTGCATCCTCAGTGGTATCTGTTTCCGCGGGTTTTTTACGAGTTCGACCGGGGCGACTATGAAGCGGCGCTGGCACAATTGGAACAAATCGATATGCCAAGTTTCTTCTGGACCCATCTATGGCAGGCCGCGCTACACAGCAAACTGGGAAATGGGGAACAGGCCCAGGCGGCTCTACGCAGCTTGTTGGTTCTACGCCCAGATTTTTCATCTGTTGCATCGGATATACTTGCCATTTGGCAACTTGACGCCACTTTTAAGGAGAACCTGTTGGCCAGCCTCCAGAAGGCTGGTTTGTCAGATTCTTGACCGGCTTATCCAGTTTCCGCACACCTATTCATCGGTGGGTTTCACAGTTATCTGGAATCGCATCACCCTTGTACGCAGCAATAAGTAAACCACGTCAGATGGCTGACTTTATATCATCAGATCGTCGTTCGATTTTCTAGCTTTCACGCAAGCGGGCCAACGGTCGCTGCCGGTCCATATCTGGGATGGTTTGTCAGAGTTGGCGTTTTTTTGGGACGGCCTTTTACATAGTTTCGGCATTGCAAAACACTTTGCTCATCGGTGCTCAACAAGCGGAAGTTGATCACCTGTAGCCTGAAAGAAGCGCGCTTCTGGGTGGAATATGTCAATTCGATGCGCCAACATGCAAGGCAATCGAGACGCATCTTTGTAAGATCTGCGCGACACTGTTCACCCACCCAATCAGGCAGGTTTCTTTAACTGTTACAACTGAAACGTTTATTCGGCATCAGAGCACTCCTTCTCTGGTCAGAATTTAGCCCAAATTACGAACTCTGTTCGGACCCTTTTCTGAGTCACGGCCAAGGCCCCTTTCGATAAACCACTGAGTAATCTGCAGCCATTACTAGCCCACCACTCCGTGACCACGCACCTGCATGCAGTTCACAAGCACATGACGCCGCGCCATTTCGTCATTGTACTGGCCGCGCACAGATCCGACTATGCCACCTGCGATCGCACCTCCGATGACATCTTCCTTCTCGCCAACAACCCAACCAGTGACCGCGCCATCAATAGCGCCGAACGTAGCATCCATTTTACGCTGCCCGGGATTGAAACTCGCGGCCATCAATCGGCATTCAGCCTCATCTGTGTAGAAGGTCGCATTCCTGGTTCCGTCAACCATCAGTGGCTTCTGCATCGGGTACTGAGTGCATGCGGTAAGACCGATGAGAGCAACAAAAATGAACTTTTTCATCGCAGCTTTCCTTTCGGGAATCGAAGTAATTGCTTGGCGTACACGCTAAACTTGCCTGCCTAGGCAAATCTCATTTAGGAAGTTTACGATTGTCGAAAAATAGCCCCGCCATTTTACGCAGCGTAAAATTGCATTTGTTTCGCTGGCTCGGACGCAAACTTCTCTGGCGCATGAATGCAGCGCCTTTCTTGCGCAGCTAAGTTGGCTAAATAGGCAACTAGATTAACGCGAAAAAACCGTCGGCCGAGCATGCCGAAGGCGTGACGGCACGCAGTCGCGTAGGGCTGCGGCACAAGAAAGTCGGCGGCCCGAAAGTCCTTTTTCAATTTTCATAGGGTCTTCTATTCAGCCGCGTAACGCTCCATATCGGCAAGGCGCGTGTATCCGTCCCGCGTCTGTGGTGTTTTAATGCCTAGAATATTTCCGGCGATTTGGGTCCGGAGAATCTGTGCGGTCCCGCCGCCGATAGTGAACATGCGCACATCGCGATACATCCGCTCCAGAGGTTCACGATCGCTGTAGCCGCGCGCGCCGAACATCTGCAGCGCATCGCTGACCACCTTAATAGCCATCTCGGACGCAAAAAGCTTGGCGCGGGCGGCCATGGTCATATCGGGATACTGACTGCCGTTTGGGCCACGCGATCGTGCCGCTTCATGGAGCAGCAGCCTAGCTGCATGAACTTGCGTGTCCATATCGGCCAGCATCCATTGAAGCCCCTGGAATTCTGCAAGCGGGCGCCCGAACTGTTCACGTTGAACGAGGTAGCGTTTTGCATGTTCAAGTGCCCCTGCCGCAACACCCATAGCAACTGCTCCCGCACCGACGCGTTGCGAATTGTAAGCGTTCATCAGGTCGGCAAAGCCACGCTTCAATCCTGAAGGCGGTTTGACCAGCCATTTCTCGTTGATCTCGACATTTTCGAACCGCAATTCTGCTTCGGGCATACCGCAAAGGCCCATCGTGTATTCGCGACCCACCACGGTGAACCCCTTGGGCGTATCTCCTGACATCGGGTCGGCAAACAGAATGAAACCGCCAATCCCCTGATCGACGCCTGCCTCATCGAGCACGCGGGCAAAGATCAGGTACAGCTTCGAGACCCCTCCACCAGTGATCCAATGCTTGGACCCGTTGAGGATGTATGTGCGACCCTGTTTCCGCGCGGTAGTCTGAATTTCGGTCGCGGCACTTCCCGAGTCAGGTTCGGTTATGCAGATCGCAGGCTTATCTCCTGCCAGGACATGCTGAGCACAAAAAGCCTTCTGCTCATCATTGCCGTACCCCATGACCGCACTGATGCCGCCCATGTTGCCCTCGACAACGATGCGGGCGGTCAGGGTGCAGGCTTTTGCGATCTCTTCCACCACCATGGTGACATCCAGAAAACTCGCGCCCCGCCCACCATATTTCTTGGGAATGGTCATACCCATGATGCCAGCATCGGCCAATTCGCCAACATTCTGCCAGCAATACCTGCGCGATCTGTCCCAATCTGCGGCACGTTTCTCAAATTCTGGGGCCAGTTCTTTCGCAACGTTCACAAGCGGATGCGGCATGCGTGTCCCTCGTCTCTGTTTTTTAACAGAATACGCTTGCAGTAATACAACACAATCGAATAAAATTGGATATCTAATCCAGTATACTTTAACTTATGCAGACACGTTCTCTCAGAACCCTCATACGGGTCTCGAATGTCGGCTCCTTTGCGAAAGCGGCCGAGCAGCAAAACATGACATTGTCTGCACTTTCAATGCAGATGAAGGCGCTTGAGGCGGAGCTTGGCGTCGACCTCTTTGACCGCACCGTACGACCACCGCGACTTACGCCAATCGGCCGGAGCATCGTCGAGGCATCGATCCCGCTCCTGCAGCACGAAGACAGCCTTCTCAAAATCTGTCGCCCGACGGACACGCTTGTTGGGCATTTCCGAATAGGATTTGTCACAACTGCTGCCGTTCGCTTGCTGCCGAACTTCCTGAACAACGCAAAACGTCAAGCACCGCAAGCGACCTTCTCATTCGAAACCGGCCTGTCCAAGGTTCTACAAGAAAAGGTTGTAAGCGGTCAGCTTGATGCCGCCCTTCTTACAGATGCAGAAGGTGTTCCTGACACGCTTGCGGAAGAGGTGCTTCGAGAGGAACCCTTTGCCTTTGCAGCCCATAAGAAATTGCTGAAAGACGGCCTCGCGGGTTTATTGAATGCGCAGCCCTTCTTTCACTTTATGCCCGACACCGGGATCGGAAAACTCATTGCTGGAGAGATGCTTAAGCACAAAAGACCGAAGGGTTCCGAAACCATTGTCCTTGATAACCTTGAAGCGATTATGGAATGTGTTTCGGCAGGCCTGGGATTTACGCTTCTGCCTGTCCCCGATGTTTTGCGGTACCGGTCTGACGACGTCAAAAGTATTTGTCTCCCACGATCGTCGGCTCGGAAACTTGTCCTTGCGACCGTACGCAAGGGCGCGCTGGCTGGAAGTGAGGCGATGCTTGCCTCGCTATTCTCGACGGGCGAGGCCGCCGCTGCGAGCGAACAAGACACACCTCTCCCGCACTCGCGGCTTCGGCTTGATCGACTAAGGTCTTGAAACCCTCTTTTGGGTTCACGCAAGAACGACCGGAACCGGCCTTGGATAAACCGTTTAGATGCTGCGATGCAGCCTGTCGAACTAGCCACTCGCTACGGGAGCGATGGCCGCGTTCACGGGAACTCATAAATCGCGGAACAGATCAGGCTATTGCAATTGCAAAAGGCGTGTCCGCCTCGTGCATTTCTCCAAACTGGCGCCGTGATGTCTTAAGGCGCTCTTGACCAATATTGGGATCATGTTTCCCAAGGTGGATTTGAGCCAATCTCTGCGATCAGAAAATCCATGAATACCCGAACTTTGGGGGATAATACGTTGGACTTGGGATAGATAAGCCATAGTACATTGTCTTCCGTAGCCTCAAAATCTGGCAGAATTTGCATCAACCGGCCCGATTTCAGGTGATCATACACGCTCCACAGTGCGTTCAGGGATATTCCGGCGCCGGCCAGAGTGGCGCAGACCTGGCTTTGGCCGTCGTCTATGATCAATTGACCCTTAGCCATCGCTGGGTCAAATCCGGCTTTCTCACCTGCCTTTCCCGTTAGCGTGCGCAATTGGCGATTTTGGAAA
Organism: Ruegeria sp. S84; assembly: GCF_056583445.1. Taxonomy (NCBI): domain Bacteria; kingdom Pseudomonadati; phylum Pseudomonadota; class Alphaproteobacteria; order Rhodobacterales; family Roseobacteraceae; genus Ruegeria; species Ruegeria sp. S84. The sequence goes on along the minus strand of NZ_JBWPVF010000001.1, from coordinate 403,538 downwards.
GCGATCAGGTGGTGGCTTTTCAGATCGGCAGGTGTTTTGGGTGTGCCGTATGTGTCAAGATAGTGCGGCGCAGCGCACAGTATGCGTCGGTCATCAGCCAATTTTCGGCCTTTCAGGCTGGTGTCGACAAGCGGCGCATTTCTTAGTGCAAGGTCGTAACTCCCCTCGATAAGATCGAACTGCACATCCGATAGGCGCAAATCGAGCGTCAGATCGGGGTGCTGTTGAAGAAATTTCGGCAGGATTGGAGCAATGTAGAGCTGAGCAAAGGTGCTGGGCGCAGCGAAACGCAATGTACCGCGGATGGTCGCTGTTTGTTTGCCCAACGCCGTAAGTGCTGCCTCTTCCTGCGCAATAATCTCTCGGGCGAAGGGCAGGAAATCGGCACCTTCAACAGACAGCGACACCTTGCGCGTTGTGCGATGTAACAGTTCGGAGCCCAGGCTTTGCTCCAACTTGGCAAGCTTTGCGCTCGAGACAGCTGGAGCCATGCCCAAAGCGCGCCCCGCCGCACTGATGTTCAGCCTTTCTGCCGCCGCTACAAACAATCTCAGCGCGTCTGTATCAAGCCCCATTATATCGCAAACCCGAATTATCAATCCATGAATGGGCAGTTTATACGCAAATAGATTAGCGTTAAATCCCCTTCATGGATGCAACTCGGCATGGGAAGGAGACGCAGATGACGCGGACAGCCACAGTCAACTACCACGTTCACAAGCCCTGGCGGCAAGCCTTTGAACTAGATGCAGGCGGGATTGCTGGTAATTTGATTTCGCCCGAACTGGCCAGCACGGCTGTTGCATTGACAGATGCGCGCACCACGAGCAACACAGTTACATTCGCGTCTGATGCTGTTGAGTTCGCGCTGCTGGAAACGCAGGTACAAGATTTTACCGGCGAGGTCTGGAAACCGACATACGATGCGGAGCTAACGGCAATGCTCTCGAACAAGTTAGGTGCGCGCGAGGTTGTGGTTTTTGATCACACGGTTCGGATAGATGACCCAGGAGCGACGCGCAAACCCGCGCGCAACGTCCACAGTGACTATAGCAAGGACGGAGCCGAACAGCGGCTTGTCGATCTTTTGGGTGCAGAGGCCGCAGCGGAGTGGGCGCGCGGTCACTATGCTTTTGTTAATGTGTGGCGCCCTGTGAATCATCCTATCAACTCAGCACCCCTGGGCTTTGTTCGCCCGTCATCAGTTGAACCGTCTGACTGGATCTTACTGGACCTGATCTATCCCGACCGCAATGGGCAAATAATGGGGCTGGTAGGAAACCCCAGGCATGAGTGGATTTATCAATCGAAGATGACGCCGGATGAGGTCGCGATCTTCAACATCTATGACAATCAAGGTGCTCCGTCGATCGCGCATAGTGCGCTTGATATGGTCGAAGATTCAAACGTCAACACCATTCGCAAAAGCATCGAGAGCCGCACATTGGTGCGCTATTAAAGGAGAGCCGGACATGTTGGATAAAATGCAGCCTGCTGATTTTGCCCAAATCAACGTGGCCTATAACCGGGTATTTCGACCGGGACGGCTGAGCGTTGGCCTAGTGTTGCCGCTCGAAGCATATGCAGTCGGTGCAGAGCCCACGCTTCGGGATCATCTGGAAGCGGCTCGGAAAGCGGAGAACCTCGGGTTTGCATCACTTTGGCTGCGCGACGTGCCATTCAACGTTCCAAGCTTTGGTGATGCAGGACAGATTTTCGATCCATTTGTCTATCTGGGTGCGCTTGCTGCGGTGACGGACCGAATTGCCCTTGGAACGGCGAGCGTGATCCTGCCATTGCGTCACCCCGCTCATGTAGCCAAGGCGGCGGCGAGCGCGGATGTGCTCTCGGGCGGACGGTTGCTCTTGGGTGTAGCCTCCGGGGACCGGCCTGAGGAGTATCCGGCAATGAACCAGAGCTATGATGACCGCGGGGCACGTTTCCGCGACAGCTTTGACTATATCCGCGCCGTTGGATTGGACTATCCCGAGCGTGAAAGTGCACAGGGTACGCTGTCTGGCGGGATTGACCTGCTGCCAAAGCCGCATGGGACCCGCCTGCCGATGATTATTACGGGTGGTAGCCAGCAATCCCCCGATTGGGTGGCGCAGAACGGCGATGGTTGGATGACCTATCCGCGCAATGCGACTGCCCAAAGGCAGGTTATTGCGGACTATCGGAGGCGCGGGAAGGAAGCGGGCCAGCCAGACAAGCCTGTCATGCAATCCCTGTATATCGATGTCGTTGCCGATCACGCCGCACCACCGCGCCCGATCCATCTTGGGTTTCAGTCTGGCACCGATTTCCTGCGTAGCTATCTACGTGAAATAGAAACGCTTGGGGTCAATCACGTTGCACTGAACCTACGGTTCAATCAAGCGCCCATCGATACGACCCTCGAACACTTGGCGGATACCGTACTGCCCGACTTTTCCTAAAGGATCAGATCAATGACCAAGACTATACTCATTACAGGTTCAACCGACGGCATTGGTTTGCTCACGGCAAAGAAGCTGGCCGCCGATGGACACAAAGTACTTCTGCATGGACGCAGTACCTCCAAATTGGACAGCGCGGCCTCCGAAGTCGGCGGCGATGTCGAAGCTTATACCGCTGATCTGAGCGATCTGTCCGCAGTGCGAGAACTGGCTGAAAGCGTGAAGGCCAAACATGACAAACTGGACGTGTTGATCAACAATGCAGGTGTGCTGAAAGCTCCGCAAACCGTGCTTGCGAATGGGCAGGACATCCGCTTTGTCGTCAACACACTCGCACCCTATCTGCTCACAGAATTGCTGATGCCGATCATTCCCGCCGCCGGGCGCGTCGTGAACCTGTCATCGGCAGCGCAGGCCCCGGTGAACATAAATGCACTGGAGGGTAGTGTCCCGCTGGCTGATATGGAGGCTTATGCGCAAAGCAAGCTGGCGATCACCATCTGGACCCGGGAATGGGCCAAATCTCTGTCCGATGCACCCGTCATGGTCGCGGTAAATCCCGGATCGCTGTTGGCCTCAAAGATGGTGAAAGAAGGATTCGGCTTAGCCGGGAACGATATGAACATCGGCGCTGATATCCTGATTGATGCGGCATTGGGTGATCGGTTCGCTGATGCGTCAGGTGCCTATTTTGACAATGACAGCGGTGCCTTCGCGAATCCACATGCCGCAGCACTGGACAAAACTCACGTCGCCGACGTCATGAACACGATCAAAGGTTTGATTAACCAGACCAACTGACCCGCGCTGCGCTAAAGCCAGACGCGCTTCCAACTTTAACCTCCCTTACCCCTCGCGCGTGCCGCGTCGAGGCCCAAGAAAGGACTGTCTGATGAAATATGAGAACTTTCAAACCTTTGACGTTGATGTTGAAAACGGCATCGCAACAGTCACATTCAACTTTGGCACCGTAAACGTGCAAGGCCAGGAAATGCTGGCCGACCTCAACAGTCTGGCCATGCGGCTAGAGCGAGACCGCGAAACCAAGGTCGTGATCTTTCAATCCGCCAACCCGGAAATCTGGGTCTGCCACTACGATACCGAGCTGCTCAAGGATATGTCGACTGAGGCCGTATCCCGCGAGGACGCACAGCTTTTGGACCTTCAATCGGTCTGCGAGCGGATCAGCAAGGTGCCACAAGCCACCATCGCAAAGCTGGAAGGGTTCGCACGTGGTGGCGGACACGAGTTGGCGTTGGCGCTCGACATGCGATTTGCGGCGCGGGGTAAGTACAAGTTCATGCAGATGGAAGTTGGAATGGGCATCCTGCCTTGCGGCGGCGGTGCTTCGCGCATGGCACGTCAAACCGGCCTTGGAAAAGCGCTTGAGATCATCCTGAGCGCACAAGACTACGATGCGGATGATGCAGAACGTCTGGGCACCATAAACAAGGCTTTGGAGCCAGATGAGATTGGCCCGTATGTGACGGCTCTGGCCGAGCGGATCGCAAAATTCCCGGCAGAGTCGATCAATGCCTGCAAGCAGATGGTCTATGAATCCATCGACAAACCCATTGATGAAGCGCTGAAGGCCGAAGCCTATTGGCTGTATCAGGCCACAAGCAAAACCCCGGCGGTCAAACGGTTCACCATCGCGGATGAACAGGGTCTGGAACACGACATCGAAAACCAGCGCAAGTGGGGCGATCTGGTTATGCAGGTTCAGGATATCAACTGATCCGTCCTCCAACACAATGATCACGTCAGGCGTGCGCTGTTCAATGCCGCGCCTGACACTTCGTCAAAAAAAGGAATATCCCAATGAAAGCAATGGTTCTGAACGACTACGGACCCGATGCACCGTTCGAGCTTGTAGAAATGCCAGAACCGGTCGCGACGTCTGGGCATGTAGTCGTCAAAGTGGCCGCGACCAGCGTCAATACCGTCGATACAATGATCCGAAGCATGGGCGCGGATCTACCTCTGTCCCCCAATTTGCCCGCGGTCCTTGGCATGGATTTTGCTGGCACAATCACCGCCGTTGGCGAAGGTGTTAGAGGTTTTTCCATAGGTGATGAAGTGTATGGCTGCGCCGGTGGTTTGATGGACCTCCCTGGTTCGCTAGCCGAGTACATCAATGCGGATGCCCGCCTGATTGCACACAAACCCAAGACGCTGAGCATGCGAGAAGCCGCGGCGCTGCCTCTCGTAGGCATCACCGCCTACGAAGGATTGACGCGCGCCGGTGTCGGCGAAGGGCAGACCGTTCTGGTTCAAGGCGGTGCCGGTGGCGTTGGTCATGTTGCCGTTCAAGTTGCGCGCCACCTTGGCACAACCGTGTCGGCAACAGGTCGCGGAGCGGATCAGTTAGCCCTCATCGAGGGTCTCGGTGCGCGCCCGTTGGATTTCACAACCCAAAAGGTCGAGGACTACGTGGCCGAACACACTGATGGCGTGGGCTTCGATGTGGTGTTTGATAGCGTGGGTGGGCCTAACATGACGAACTCGTTCGAAGCGGCCAAGCTCAATGGCCAAGTCGCCTCAACCGTCGCGATGGTCGAGATTGATCTGACACCTGTGCATTTCAAAGGTCTGTCTCTGCACGTCGTCTTCATGCTGATCCCGATGATGCATGATGTCGGGCGTCAATCCCATGGTGACATCCTGAAAACTCTGGCGGAAATGGCGGACGCGGGCCAACTCAAACCAATTGTTGACGAACAGAGATTTGGGTGGACCAATGTCGATGCAGCCTATGAGCACCTGACAAACGGAGCGGCGGTCGGAAAAGTTGTTGTAGAGCTGTGAACGGAACCGGCCGGGATTGGTGCGCAGGGATATAATTGTGCACCATTCCAGTATGGCCTGATATTGATATCGACCATCAGTACTCAGCCAAGCTGAATGCAAGTTGCAGCTCAGATTGCTATGAACTCAAAGCACTGGTCGGAGCTGACGCAGCACATGGATCCCCTCCGCTGCTGGCGATACTAACTGATACCGCCATTGCGGTTTCCAGTCCCAAGAACCTTTACTTCCAGCCAGTGGAAACCAAATGCGATCACGCCCGCGACGAGAATATAGAATACGGCCAACAGGATGAGCGGCTCGTAAATAATGAAAGTGTCGGAGCGCACACGTGAAGACACAGCGTAAATGTCGACGACAGTGATCGTCGCAACCAATGGAGTTGCTTTGAGTTGCAATATAGTTTCACCGCCCAATGTCGGCAGGACGTTGCGGATAGCCTGCGGCAACCAGATACGGCGAAACATGGTGAAACGTGGCATGCCAAATGCCTTGGCTGCCTCAAGCTGACCCTTGGCGACCCCTTTGAAGGCACCGCGCATCACCTCTCCTTCGTAGCCGGCATAGGACAACGTCAGCGCCAGTACTGCATAAGGCCAGGCCTGCCGCAAATAGGGCCACAACTCGGAAGAGCGTATCCAGGGGAACTGCGGAAACAAAGACCCAAGCCCATAATACAATAACCAGAGTTGCAGCAGCAGCGGTGTGCCGCGGATGATAGTGCAAAATGCCTTGGCAGGGGCGGCAAGATACCAAGGCCCAACCGCCTGTGCCAATCCAAGAGGAACGGCGAGTAGGAAACCCAAGACTACGGTGACCACCAACAGCCAGATTGTCGTCCAAACGCCCTGAAGGGCGAGCGGCGCATATTTCGGGATCCAGTCCCACTGAAGAGAGACGGCGCACCAGACAACGATTCCAGCGAATATCAGCATCATCACAATGCGATGTGGTTGCATCAACGATCTGAAATCAATCATCTGCCCCCTCCTTTAAGAGAGGGTTGGCCGCGACGCGCCCACTTCTCAATTCGAGTGAAGATGCCGCCCGAACACAGCGTTACCATGAGGTAAAGAAATCCCGCCGCCAGAAAGAAGGTAAAATAGGCGCGTGTGCTGCTTGCAGCCTGGCGGGTTTCCAGTGTCAGCTCGTTGAAACCCACAACAGCGAGCAACGCGGTATCTTTGGTTGCAATCAGCCACAGGTTGGCAAGACCTGGCACGGCGAAGCTCATCATGGCCGGGATTGTCACGCGGCGCATGGTCATGAAGGCGGGCATACCGTAGGACTTGGCCGCTTCGATCTGACCGGGCGGAACCGCCTGAATTGCGCCGCGCAAAATCTCGGTCGCGTAAGCACCCTGGACAACACCCAGCACCCATATGCCTGCGCCAACACCACTGACCTCAACCCGACCCCCGCCCATTGCGGCGGAGATTTTGTTTATGATGTCAGATCCCACGTAATACAGGATCAGGATCAGGACCAGCTCGGGCACAGCCCGGATCACCGTCGTGTAGATGGCGAGAAGATCGCGCGTGACCTTCCCGCCATAGAGTTTGCCATAAGCTCCGAACAATCCGATCACGAGACCGAGGGCATAAGCGCCGAAAGCGATCTGCAATGAGTGGGACAATCCGCGCAGCAGATTGGCCCCCCATCCCGGCGGCGAGAGCGACAAAAGCTCTGCGCTCTGCGCCAATCCAAGTAAATCCAACAGTCCGTTCACAGCGGCGGCTTAGTAAATGCTGGCCGAGAAATAGTTCGATGTGATCTTCTCGTGCGTGCCATCGGCAAGAATTGCGGCGATGCCTTTGTTCAGCGCCTCACGCAGGTCATCTTGCCCTTTGCGCACGCCAGCCCCAACGCCGCGTCCCAGAATAGCGGGATCATCTGCAACGGCGCCTTTAATTTCACAGCAAGCGCCCGCATCCGAGTTTACAAAGTCGGCCATGGCGATGCTGTCTGCTTGAGTTGCATCAATACGGCCTGCGAACAGGTCCTGATTGGCCTCATCCTGTGTCTGATAAACCCGCAGTTCAGCATCCTTGAAATATTCCTGCGCATAGGCCTGGTGGATGGTCAGAAGCCTGAATGCCGACAACTTTACCCGCCAGCGACTCGGGTGTCGCTTCGATATCCATCGATTTGTCCGCAACGATTACAGCGGGTGTGTTGTAGTAAGGATCGCTGAAATCAATGGTTTTCAGCCGCTCCTCGGTGATCGACATAGAGGCCATGATGGCGTCGATCTGCTGCCCGGTCAGCGATGGAATGATACCATCCCAGGCTACAGGCGTTATAACACAGTCCAGTTCGGCAGCTGCACAGACGGCATTGATAACATCGATCTCCCATCCAACCCAGTTGCCTGAGCTGTCAAGCGAAGCGAATGGTGGATAAGGTTCAGCCGCGATACCGATCTTGACCTCTTCGGCACTGGCGACACCAACTGAAAGGATGGCGGCGGCAACTCCGGACGCAAGCAGTTTCTTAAGGTTCATTTTGTTACTCCCTTTTGGTTCATTAGTTTGTTTTGACTGAATCAGGCGACCGAGCTGAGGAACTGCCTCAACCGCTCTGATTTTGGATTACCGAAGACCTCGGCAGGTGGACCCTGCTCTTCAATGCGGCCTTCGAAAAGATAGACAACGTGGCTGGCAACTTCGCGCGCAAATTTCATTTCATGGGTGACGAGCAGCATGGTGCGTCCTTCACCAGCGAGATCACGGATCACGTTCAAAACTTCGCCGACCAACTCGGGGTCCAGCGCCGATGTGGGCTCATCGAAAAGCATCACCGAAGGATCTACGGCAAGCGCACGGGCAATGGCGGCGCGCTGTTGCTGACCGCCAGATAGATAGGCCGGAAAGGTGTCGGCCTTGTCACCAAGCCCTACCCTTTTCAACAGGTCGTGCGCCCGCGAGATAGCCTCTGCCTTTGGCACCTTTAGGACATGTATCGGCACTTCGATCACGTTCTCCAGAAGCGTGCGATGCGTCCACAGATTGAACTGCTGAAAAACCATCGCCAGCCGCGTTCGGATACGCTCGATCTGGCGGCGGTTCGCGGGGCTACCATCGGCGTGCATTTCAACCAATTCACCGCCTATGGTGATTTTTCCCGAGCTCGGCGTTTCCAAGAAGTTGATACAGCGCAGCATGGTGGATTTGCCCGAGCCTGACCCCCCGATGATTGCGACAACGTCCCCCTTGTTGGCAGTCAGGGAGACACCCTTCAGGACCTCTAGCGCACCAAAGGATTTGTGCAGGTCCTCAATCTTTATCGCCTCAATGGACGCAGTGGCTTCGGGTGTGGGTGATGCTGCTTCGGCTGTGTCCATATCCAACAATCTTCTGATTTCAGCTTGCAGTAAGCCTCGAATCTCGCAATTATGCAAGTGTATAATAACTCCATGCCATGGATGACACTGACGTGCAGGACGACAGCCGCAAATTTAAACGTGAATCTGCTGAGTTTCGGCGCGAGGCGCTGATATTGGCGACTTTGGACCTGATCGCCGAGATGGGCGTCCGCGGTGCCACGGTGCGTGAGATTGCAGCCCGCGCGAACGTGACCCAAGGGTTGATCCGTCATTATTTCTCTTCAAAAGAAGAGTTGGTTCAAGCGGCGTATGAGCACCACATGAATACGCTAACCGATCAGACAGCAGCTTCGTCAGGAATGGGAAGCGCGGTATCTCAGTTGACCAACTTCGTTGACGCGTCGCTACGACCACCAATCGTTGATCCAAGCGCCGTGGCGTTGTGGGCCAGCTTTCTTAACAAGGTGCAACATGATTCAAAAATGCAGCGCATTCACCAGCAGACCTATAACTATTTCCGGGGTCACCTCGAGGAGCTGATCGTCGCCGCATTGCTGGAAACCGGACGTTCAGTTGCTGCAACGGAGGCAACGCAACTGGCCATTGCTTGCAACGCGGTAATCGACGGCCTTTGGCTGGAAGGCGGTGCGCTTCCGGACGCGTTTTCCGAAGGGCAACTGGCGCGGATCGGCTTGGACTCCGTGAGCGCCATCCTGGGGATACCATTAAACAAAGAGGCGGAGCAGCCATGAAGACCACATCTGTGACTGAGCGTTTAGCGGGGTTGGGTGGTGCCAAATGGGGTGTACACCTGAAAGCACGCGATCTTATCAAAGCCGGAGCGGATATCGTCGAAATGACGATTGGAGAACCGGATGTGCCCGTGCCAGCCGCATTGGTAGAAGCCACCGTAACCTCCTTGCGGGCACAACGGACAGGGTATTCCAACGGGCGCGGTGAAGCCGGACTGCTTGACGCGCTTGCTGCTCGCTATTCAACCTCTCGTGGGCGGCCCTTCGGACCCGAGAACTTTTTGTGCTTTCCCGGGACGCAAACCGCCCTTTTCGCAGTGATGTCCGGGATTGCAGAGGCCGGAGACGAAGTTTTGGTTGGTGATCCGATGTACGCGACATACGAAGGAGTCGTGCGTGCATCCGGGGCGGATATGGTGCCTGTGCCGCTTCGGCCAGAGCACGGGTTTCGCATGCAAACCGAAGATATTGCTGCACGCATCACTCCACGCAGCCGCGCCATTCTTCTAACAACGCCACACAACCCGACAGGTGCAATTCTGACTACCACGGAAATTGCCGAAATCGGGCAGCTCGCCATGGCGCACGATTTATGGATCATCTCGGACGAAGTCTATGAAGAACTGATCTTTGACGAGGCCGAATTTGCTTCACCATTGGCAGACCCGAAACTGGCGGATCGTGTCATAGGTGTATCATCCATCTCGAAATCACATGCTGCCCCAGGGTTTCGTAGCGGTTGGTGTGTCGGACCGGCAGCGTTTTGTGAAGCGCTGCTGCCGTATTCCGAAACAATGCTCTTTGGCAATCAGCCCTTCATCGCGGACATGACCGAAAAAGCAATCCGCGACGGGTCCGAGGTTGCGCCCGGCATGGCCGCTCGTTTCTCTGGCCGCGCCACCCTGCTGGCTGATCGTCTTGAAGCAGAAACGGATCTGACGGTTCATCGCCCAGAGGCGGGAATGTTCGCCCTCATCAACGTTTCTGCCACCGGGTTTGATGGCGAAGCTTATGCGTGGGATCTGTTGCAGGCCGGGGTGGCTGTCATGCCAGGGTCCGCCTTTGGCGACGGTCTGAAAGACTGGGTCCGGGTCGCGCTGACGATTAGTGACACCGATTTTGCCACAGCGGTTTCTCGCATCATTGATCACGCCAACAGCAAATCACGTGAGGTTGCATGAGCGGAATGACAATCGGTGAAGCTTTGGTTGCCAAGCTTCGCCAAAGAGATGTGACCTGCGTCTTCGGAATTCCGGGCGTTCACACGGTCGAACTTTACCGCGGTCTTGCGGCTTCGGGCATTCGTCATATCACGCCCAGGCATGAACAGGGTGCTGGTTTCATGGCTGATGGCTACGCGCGTGTTTCGGGGAAACCGGGTGTGACCTTTGTGATCACCGGCCCCGGATTGACCAACACCTTGACACCGATGGCGCAGGCGCGCGCTGATTCAATTCCGATGTTGGTGGTCTCTGGTGTCAATAAAACCACTTCACTTGGCAAGGGCTTGGGACATCTGCATGAATTGCCAGACCAACTAGGGCTGGCCAGAACAGTTGCGTTGGTGTCAGAACAAGTTCCCGACACCAACGCTCTGGACCCGGTCTTGGACCGCGTTTTTCACGACCTGACGAACGGCCGCCCAGGGCCGGTGCATATAGAGGTCCCGCTGGATGTAGCAGCAGAAAAATATCAAAAAACACCAGTCGAGACGCTCGATCCAGCACCCCCGGTCAATCCAGACTTAATCTCACAAGCGGCAAGGCAACTGGCTGAAGCAGATAGAGTTGTCATTCTGGCGGGCGGTGGCGCGAAACAAGCTGAAACCGATTTACAGACATTGGCTGAAACCCTCGATGCCCCCGTCGTGCAAACCGTCAACGCACGGGGCATGATGCACGGACATCCACTGACCGTTCCTGCCAGCCCGAGCCTCAAAGCAGTACGCGAGCTGATAGAAAGCGCTGATTGCGTTCTGGCTTTGGGAACCGAATTGGGGCCAACCGACTATGACATGTACGCCACCGAGCAAATAGCAGGAAAGTCAGGCCTGATCCGGGTGGATCGCTGCAGCGATCAACTGGCGCGACATGAGGCAGCGCTTACCATTCAAGGTGACGTTAATTTGGTTGTACCGGCGCTGTTTGGGGCATTGTCCAATGAGGCAAAGCAAGACGACGGTGCCGAACGCGCCAGCAAAACACGCCGCGCCGCCTGGGAGGAAATTGGTCCGGACTATCGCCATCAGGTCGAAATCCTGAACGCCATTCGCTCGGCAGTTCCAAATGCATTGATGGTCGGAGACTCAACCCAACCAATTTATGCCGGCAATCTTTTCTACGACCACGACCGGGCCGGAGGTTGGTTCAACGCAGCAACGGGATATGGCGCGCTCGGCTACGGGATACCCGCTGCCATCGGCGCGTCGATCGCCGATCCGACTGCAAGGGCGATCTGCATTGTCGGCGATGGAGGTGCACAGTTTTCATTGCCTGAAATCATGGCCGCAGCAGATGAAAACCTGCCGGTCACCTTCGTGATCTGGAACAATCATGGATACCAGGAAATTGCCGCGTCGATGCGGGATGTGGGTGTGACCGTCATAGGTTGTGATCCTTCGCCCCCGAATTTTTCTGCATCAGCCAAGTCTTTTGGCATTCCATTCACCAAGGTTCCGGCCGAACCACAGGCTGTCGCGCAGGCGTTGCGCGAAACTGTCGCTTTAGATGGGCCTGCAATGATCGAAGTCATCGCTCCGAAATGTGAACCTCAGAAAGATTGAAACATGTCAGACCCGACCTTTGAGTTCTCCCGCGCCATCACCCGCCGCCCGGCTGCGACCATTGCTGGTGGTTTGCGTGCAAAGGATATTGGAAACCCCGATTTCAGAAGGGATGATGGCGGCACATAAGGCTTACGTGGCTGCACTGAAAAGCACCGGGGCTGAAGTGATCGAACTTGATCCCCTTGACGCGTTCCCCGACGCACAGTTTGTCGAAGATACGGCCCTTTGCCTGCCGCAAGGCGCTGTGCTGATGCGGCCAGGCGCACCATCGCGGATGGGAGAGGTGGCAGAAATGGCGCCAAATCTTCGCGCTTGCTACGAGACGGTTCTGGAAATCAACGGCCCCGGCCATATCGAGGGCGGAGATATTCTTGTAACCGGCCGCGAAATTTTGGTGGGCAGATCAGACCGCACGGACGCTGAGGGTGTCGCCGAGCTGGCTAAAATCACCTCCGCGTGGGGCCACAAACTGCGCGAGGTGTTTACACCGGAAGGCGTTTTGCACTTCAAGACAGATTGTTCATTGATGGATGCCGAAACAATCCTGTCTACCCGAAGACTTGATGCATCAGGCTGCTTTGAGGGCTACCGAGTGCTTCATGTTGCTGATGGGGAAGAAGCTGCTGCCAACGCGATCCGCTTCAACAATCTGGTGCTGATGGCCGCAGGCTTCTCGCGCACAGCAGACATGTTGGATCGTGAAGGGTTTGAGATCGTAGAAATTGACAACACCGATTGCGCCAAGCTGGATGGCGGCATGTCATGTCTCTCGCTAAGACTTTGAAGGGTTATTCGCCAACTTTTGGTCATCGGCGGTCTTTTAGTTGGCGAATGAATATCAAGCCGCACGCTATCTGCGACAGCCGGGCCGTTCTAAGAATCGGTTCATCGCGGCACGACAAGTCAGCTATGCATATCCGCATCTATGATGGCGCGGATCCGTTGCAAATCCTCAAGTTCGATGCCGGTGATCTCGTCATAAAGGTCGCGAAACTCGGACTCATCCATCAAAAACTCAATCTTAGCCTGGTGCCAGGCAACAGCTTTTTCGTGTAGCCGCGCAATCTGGGGAATGGCTATCAACGCTTCCATCGCCACTGACAATCTGGCCAAGTTGCGTTGGATAGTGACGTCCCGATACTGGTTCCAATCCATCCGTATCCAGTAGTTGCGCCCGACAGTGCGATCCACATGCAGGGCCCGTCCGCGTTGACGCTTGACCAAGAAAGACTGCGCAGATCTTAGTGCGTAGTGGTTTAGCTGGACCAGTTCATAACCGATGGTCTTGATATCGGATCTCCAGCCATTCTTTGCCACTTTGTGCGTGATATCCTGACCCGATCCATTGACCCATAGCACCTGTCCGGCTTTTGCTTCTTTCAGCTTATTGGGCCGGTGACAGCTTAGTTTACGATAGGCACGAATATTCCTGGTGGCGGTCTTGAAGCCCCAAGCGGTATGCGGTTTGGGCAGATATGACGCAGCGCATCGGTCAAATTGCGCCAGGACCGGCCTGTCCTCGTAGGTCTTTATCCCGGCCGACCCAAATTGCCGCCAGGTCATTGCAATATTGCTGACCCCCTCAGGCAGGCGCTTATAAAGTTCCGGCAGTGTCCCGTTACCAAAGCGGATGTTGATAAACTCATCCACATCAATATGGATAACCCAATCGGCACGTTTGACCACCTTGAGCTTTGCAGACTGGTTCAGAGCCCACTGTTGCGGGGAATTGCCCTTCCATTTGTTGTTGTCGACATGCGTGACCAGACCGGTTTTGGCCAGCGCATCCAGCATCAGATCCGTGCCATCCTCGCAGCCATTGGTATAGATAACAAAGTGATGCACACCGATCGATTGGTGGTATGCAATCCATTCCAATAGGAAAGGGCCTTCGTTTTTCATGCAACCGATCAGCACCGTGCCGCTGGTACCCTCTGGCGGCCTGAGGTCCACCGGCACCGTGTCACCCATGGGTCGACTTTCGTCAAAACTTGTCAGGTCATTGCGCGGCAAGAAGCGACGGGCAAATGGCAGCACTTCTTTTGGAGTGGATTCTTCTTTTACACAGGAGGCCAGGGTAGAGAATGCAGGAGGCTGCGCAGTCAGATCATCTGGCCATTCAATCCGGTTAACTATCGCATCGGCACCAAATTGTGCGGCCCAAATTCTGGCGCGATCAGATCCTGAATCAAGATCAGTCAAAATCAGGATGTCGGCCGCCAATTGCCCCAAAACTTCGTGGACTCGACCAACAGAGACTTCCGTGGTGAGGTTTTCTGATAGCGCTGGCATGGCCAAAAGCATGAACCGCGGTCGCTCATTAGCAATTGCACTGGCGAGTGCGGGCAAAAATTCGGGCGGCTCGGCCTTTGCACGTCTTCGCCGCGTAATCTGCGCAAACGCAACCAGTTGCTGCTGCAAATCCGCAATATCGATACTCAAAACAGACGCAACCCCATTGGCTTGGCGCGCCTGATCCCGAGCTGTGTCGCGTATATCCAGGATTAGCTGCATTAGTCAGCGGGCTCTTGATGGATGGGAACCAGCTGGTCGCCAAGGGCTTTTTCCAGTTTTCGGATGGTTCGCCGCCGCTGCCGCCAGAACATTTCTTCCCAGGCCAGATCAGGTGAGACAAATCCTGCATCGGCAAGCACTTTATGCAATCTGGACATGTCAAGCTCTCCAAGTGAATGGCGGTTGGGGCGACCGCGCGATGCCAATACCCAATCGGTGCGAATGGCATTGGCGACCAAAGGCTCTTGCCCGCAAAAGGCCGCTAGCTGAGCTGAGATATTGTGATGCACCGAAGAAGTGCGGCGCGGGATCATTGCAACCTGCTGATCTGGACGGCCTACCAGAGCAAAAAGATGCAGTGCCGACCCGTCTAGTGCAACGATCTGACGGGCGGCTTTGTAACGTGCGATCTGCTTTTCCATCGGGTGTTGTTCCGGATAGAAAATCTCGTACCCGTTCTGGCGCAAATTCTCTTCGAGAAACTCTTCTCCGATAACGCCACCCCGCCGTATTCCAAGACCTGCGCGCGAGATATAAAGCCGCTCCGGCCCATCAGGGGGAACGTCGGCGCCAAAATTTTGATGGATCAAGGCACGATATTCAGGCGTTCCCGCCACAATCGGGCCCAGCCCAAACCCCTGACCGGGCACATGCAGATGTTCTATCTGAGTTGGCTCGGTCACCACTTTGATTGGAAGATCAATACCCAGAAGCTTAAAAAAATTATGCTGCATGGGGCGTGTTTCATCCCCATTGGCGGGTCGCTTGGGGGTAAAGAGGACCCCATCAATATCCTTCGCGATTGCCGGCAGCGGCCAAAGACGTGCGGTGCTTTCAGCTAGGAAATGACCAAAGTGTACCCATAACAGCCCGGCATAAAGCCAGCGACCCGACAATTGCGGCAAAGGGTCTGTTGGCGATATCGGCTGGGTGGTCATGGCACGCTTTCCCCGCCAAAGCGCCCCATGCGCGCAGTATTCCCGGTCTTCAGTCAGAACACCGGCTTCCTGCACCGTATCGGAGACTGCGGGCGGAACCACAATGGCCCGCTCAAGCGCAACAAGTTCGCGTGACCATCCTTGATCAGGCTGAGGAGGTTGGTTCAGATCATTATCGTTAAGCGTAGACATCTTTGTTCACACCCGGTCAGAGCGACCGGGTCGACAAAGACATGCTTCTAGTCGGTCTTCTGCTGTTAGAAGCCGGGATAGATGATCGGTGAATATCCTTGTGATCTGCAACCAGCGTCTTTGACATTCGACTATCCGATAAACTGGGCCCCAGATTAGTCCGAGACCCGCGTTCGGGCTTCTTATCATTCGGCCCTATACTCCTTAGCATCCTAATATGGCCGGACCTGCATCGCTGCAAGCAATCGTAGTGAAATTTCTACGCTAGAAAAAGTAAAGGCTCTATCCGCAGAAGGACAATCGAATATGTTGACAGTGTCGCAGTTTATCATCCTTGCCTGAAGCGACCGCCACTACTTTGATTGCCAAGTTATTGTCCGTTGTACTCAATGCAATGGCCGGTTGGGAAACCGTCCGCCAAACAACTTGGCACTACGGTATTTGCAGATGACACCTAGTGTTATTGATTGCGATCGTCCGAAACTTGGACACAGACTGGCGCTTCTGACTTGCCCGGACACTTTAATCTTGGTCAACAGACTTCAGCACATCCTGTGGCATCGCCTTAGAGGGATCGATGTCATGTTTCTTGCATAGCTTGGCGACTTGGCTGTTCGGATGCGGCAAAGGAAACCCACCATCCATATTGTATTTCTTGCGCATGCTTGAGCCGCCAATGTGATGAACCCCCAACGCGTTTTCATCGAGCGATATGCGGGAAAACCGCGGCCGGAAATAATTCAAGCGCATGGCCGTAGGTTCTTGGGAATAGAATGACTCGGGTGGCAGGGCGTGTTTAACTTCACCGTTTTTGCCCAGAAAATACGAGATAGCCTGAGGCCCGAACGTATAAAATGGCAGCTGCGACAGGTTTTCCAACGGTACCGAGAAAGAGCCGTCTTCATTGGACTTGCCGATGGAAACATCAATATTTTTTTCCACGGCCAGTCATTGGGGATCACGATCTCAGACCCGTTCATAAAGTCATGCATACCCTGCAATGTTGGAGAACTGTGCGGCAGCCGGAGAGCCGCATTGTTAAAATAGCGTTTCTCTTTTGCGAAAATATACGGAATGTCGGGGATCGGCTGCATACACAGCATATCGCAATCCATCCAGATTTCGTCGGATTCCCGAAGCATGTTGATCCTGAAAAAATCCGACAACGGGGCATAAGCGCTGTTTCGCTTTTCGTTTCGCCATATTTTCAGGTGGTCAGGCAAGAAAATACGTGCATCCGCATTTTCAACGCCCGGTGGTGTGTTCGTGATTTCTTTCAAAGAGTACAACTTGACCTTATGGCCGTGATCCACAAAGCTTTTGAGGCAGAGTTGCTCGAAAAAAGTCAGACTGGATCCATGCCAAAACGATGAAATTACTGGAGAAATATCCATGCTGGATCGATGCCCGTTATGTTCTTCACTTGCTCCGCATTAGCATGGCTCCGGTATTCGATCCACTGGTTTAATGATCCCGATACAACCGCAATTGTGATGGTGACCCAACCGTCCAATATGAACTGTCTGTAGCGCAGGTCCGTTAGTCAGAATTCTCGCACCTTTGTGTTTCGCGAAAAAGAACGAGCGGTAACGATCAAACTTTAGGGGCTCGCAATAAGCAGAAATTGTTTGGTTACCTCAACTTTGGTCCAATTTTCTCAGTCCTCCCCGACAAAGGTCGCAAGATCACCCAAACTGTCTTAAATCGGATCGTCCAATAAGACCTCAGGATGCTCTTGCTTAAGGCGGAAAATTCACCGATCAAGGTAGCCACAAATCCAGACTTACTGGGCAATAGAGGAAGCCGGTGACTCTAAAGACGTGCGATCAACGAATTTGGCCCTTCCCAAACACGGGACTCCTTTGAAGATGGCCACCTGGGGTGTCGTTACCATGGTCAAAGAGCCGCCAGAGCTGGTGGCTATATTTGCTTCCTATTATGCGTCACTCGGCGCGCAAGAGATCTTTATCTTTCTGGATGGTGATGATCCGAAAGCGCGGCAACTTCTGGCTCAGATACCGAACTGTCGCGTTGAAGTGATGGATGACACGTTTTTTCGAAGAAACTGGGACTGTGCTTATCCAGAAAACAGTTTCAGACGCCAAAGGCTGATAGCGACAAAAGCCTATCGAGAAGCAAAAGTCGATTGGATGCTTTTCCTCGATGCGGATGAGTATCTGCAAGCCGATGATTTTGCACAAGAGCTTGCTGACCTGCCCTCGGATGTTGATACGATTTCAATTCCTAATGGCGAGCGTGTGTTTTCAACCGAGAACAACACACCCGGACTTTTTGGTGGTCTTATGCTGAAGCCTAAGCACACCCGCGGCTATGTCGCCCGAAGCTTATTCGGAGAAGAAAGACTCAAGTACAGCGACAGAGGATTTTGTGCGCATCGTTTCGGAAAAAGCGCCACCCGAACGGGGAAGAACATCAAGTTAGGTGTTCATGCGCCACAGCGGTGGAGAGGCAACATCAAGCGACATGTTTCTCAGCAATCGGTCATTTGTCACTTTGACGGACTGACCGAAATTCACTGGATGCTCAAATTGCTGAGATATCATGATATGGGAACATATGAATCACCTAAGGGCAGCAATGATTTCCGCTATGAACAAGTCCAATTCCTGAAAAATTCATCTTCTATGAATGCTGTTCAAGAGCTTCATGACATTATCCGAAAATACGACAAGGACACTGAAGAAAGACTAAGGGGTCATGGTCTTCTCGATGATGTGCAGGTCCGGCCTTTCCGGGGTTTGGATACCTATTATCCTGACCACGAGTTTGACTTGTCGGTTGAGTGGTTCAACGATGTTCTGAAGATGAATATGTCGGACCTCTATGCGAGATTACCGACATGATGTTTGATGCAAATAGTCTGACCTTATGCAAAACATGCTCTACCGACCGCTCATCCTTGGAATGGAGCAAGTATGACCGAAACGAACCCTGATGTTGCGATCCAGTACCGTGGATTGAAGATACCTTCATCGCCATTTCTGGACGAAACGATCATGAATCTGATCGAGCAGGACAACTATGAAAGCTGGGAAATGGATGGCGCTTTGAGCGTCGTTCAACCTGAGGATCGTATTCTGGAAATGGGCGCCGGTCTGGGTATCGTGAGTGGTGTTGTCGCGCTCGAGAACAAACCAGAGGCTATTCTCAGTTTTGAAGCCAATCCAAATCTAATTCCACACATCCGTCGTTTACATGCCCTAAATGGGCTTTCAGACCGGATCGAAGTCCGGAATGCGATACTAAGCGCCAATCCAAAGGATCCCGACTCTATTCCGTTTCATATTGACGCTTCATATCTAGGGTCTTCAGTTTTTGATAATAAAGGTGAATCAACAACATCAGTGCGCGTAGCTAAAGCGGACTTCGAAGCGGTGAAACGAGAGTTCGCTCCGACGGTTCTTGTGATGGATATTGAGGGGGCGGAACTGGATTTCTTGAGGAATGCGGACCTGTCGGGCATTCGAGCCATTGTTATTGAATTCCATCGCCTCATTTATGGGCACAAAGGTGTCCGGGCCTGTAAAAGGATTCTTTCGAACGCGGGTTTTCTACGGCTGGACGATTTGTCCTGGAGGGTTGTTTGGACCTGCACACGAGATCTTGGCTGAACCGCGTCATTGAGACGAGCATTTTCGAACTATGCGAATTGGCCAAGGCAGTTGAGCGCCCTGAAATGAAACGTTTAGCCGACTTGTGACCTGAATTTGCCCATAGCAATTTATTCGTTGCAACTATGTGCATCTGCTGACGGGAACTTGTGACAAGACCTCAAAGAACTGTTTCTGCCTTCAATCTCGGATCGCGGGGCTGGGTCAACGACCACGATGTCGGCGCTGGGTGTCCCTGTCTTATTGTGCCGTTTTCCGGTCATAGCATCTGGAAACACCACCATTTTGCGACACCGGCGACACCCCGAGTTAACTGCAAAGCTCAAAGCGAAGCCGCACCCATCATACGGTGTGCAACAAAACTGTTGACGAGACCTGATCTCATCAATAATCGGTAACCATCTGTTGGGGTGCCCCTCGGGGCTGAGATGCTGACTTGCAAACCCATTGAACCTGACCCGGTTAGGACCGGCGGAGGAAACAGGCATACCGGGCGCCCCGTGTCACAACTCGTGTCACAACGCAGGCTACGGGTCTTTCCACGCACATCCTGACCATGACAATGAGGAATGTGCCATGGTTGCGACAGCATTGACGATTGCCGGTTCCGACAGTGGGGGCGGCGCGGGAATTCAGGCAGATCTTAAATCATTCGGCGCAATGGGCGTGTTCGGTTGCAGCGTGGTCACCGCGATAACCGCGCAGAATACCTGTGACGTGACCGCAGTACATCCGGTACCCGACAATGTGGTCGCGGCTCAGATCAAGGCGGTCCTAGACGACATCCGCATAGACGCCATCAAGATCGGAATGCTGGGCACGCCATCATTGGTTGAAACAGTGGCCCGTGCAACGGAAGGTTTTTCCGGACCTGTCGTCCTCGACCCCGTCATGGTGGCGAAATCCGGGGTCGCCCTGCTTGAAGATCAAGCGATTGCCGCGCTGAAGCGGTATCTTCTGCCGCGCGCTGACCTGCTGACACCGAACCTGCCCGAGGCGGACAAGCTGCTGGGACAAACCCATAAGGGCGACAGTGCCGGACTGGTTGCGCCGTTGCTAGCGCTAGGTCCTAAGGCGGTTCTAATCAAGGGCGGCCATGCCGATGGCATTGAGTGCCTTGATGTGCTGGCAAAGTCAGGGTTCGTTGTCACGCTGGGGGCACCGCGGATCGCGACCCGCAACACGCATGGTACTGGCTGCAGTTATTCCGCAGCAATTGCGGGCTGCCTTGCGCGGGGCATGGATCTTGAGACTGCGGTGCGGCGGGCGCATGGCTGGCTGCACGCTGCAATAAAACGTGCCGACGGGTTGGAGATTGGACAAGGCCAAGGCCCGGTGCATCATTTTCACGAGATGTGGGCATGAGCGCTGTCACCATACTGGGTGCAGGGGTTGCCGGGCTTTGCGTTGCAGCCGAACTGGTGTCACGCGGTGTTTCCGTACGGATGATCGACCCGGCAGGTCCCGTGAATACGCATTCCTGCAGCTGGTGGGCCGGTGGCATGTTGGCACCAGAATGCGAGGGCGCAGTCGCCGAACAGCACGTTGTGGAACACGGGCGTAAAGCAGCGGATTGGTGGCAAAAGCAGGGGGCGCAGTTCGGTCAGGATGTGAACCGGAACGGTACCATGGTTGTCGCTCTGGGCCGGGATCAGAGCGAGCTGACGACGTTTGCACGGCGCGCCGAAGGCGTGGAATGGCTGGACCGCGAGGGCATCGCGCTCCACGAGCCGCATCTGGCCGAGCAATTCGGCAAGGTGTTGTTCATCGCGAGTGAAGCGCATCTCAATCCCCGCCCGATGTTGACCGGGTTGCATGCACACCTGGTGGCTTCGGGCGTTGAGTTTCTGACTGCAGGCGAAACGCTGGGTCAGGTCATCGACTGCCGTGGTCTGGCCGCGCAGGATCGGCTGAGCGATTTGCGCGGGGTAAAGGGTGAGATGCTCATCGTGCGCTGCCCGGATGTTTCGCTATCGCGTCCCGTGCGGCTGCTGCATCCTCGTTTCCCGCTCTACATCGTACCGCGCGGCGATGGCGTATTCATGTTGGGCGCAACCCAGATCGAAAGTGGGCAGCGCACCCGCGCAAGCCTGCGATCCGTGATGGAACTAATGAATGCGGCCTACGCGTTGCATCCAGCCTTTGGTGAAGCCGAGCTGCTAGAAATCGGAGTCGATGCCCGCCCGGCCTTTGCGGACAATCAGCCACGCATCCGCCATTTCGACGATCGCATCATGGTGAACGGGCTGTACCGCCATGGCTATCTGCTTGCTCCGGCGTTGGCAGGGATGGCGGCAGATCTGGTGACCTGCGGCACGCAGCCCGCGCTTTGGTACGAGAACTGCCAAAACACGAAAATCGCACACAAAACACCGGGGAGAACCACATGAAACTGATGGTGAATGGTGAGGCCGTCGAGGCCAAAGGCACCAGCCTTGCCGATCTTCTGGTCGAACTAGGCAAAGGCAACGACAAACTGGCCACGGCGGTGAACGAGGTATTCGTTCCGGCATCAACACGTACGGCACACATGCTTTCCGATGGGGACCGGATCGAGCTGGTTTCGCCGCGGCAGGGGGCTGACATGCCGGAATTCTACGGCAAGGAAATAGCGTCGCGCCTGATGTTGGGCACCGCGCAGTATCCGTCGCCCGCAGTGCTCGCCGATGCGTTTCGACGTTCGGGCGCAGGCATTGCCACGGTGTCGCTGCGTCGCGAGGCGGGTGGTGAAAGGGCCGGGCAGGATTTCTGGTCTATGATCCGTGATTTGGGTGTCGAGGTGTTGCCCAATACCGCCGGGTGCCACTCGGTACGCGAAGCGGTCACCACGGCGCAGATGGCGCGCGAACTGTTTGAGACCAACTGGATCAAGCTTGAAGTGATCGGCCATGCCGATACACTGCAGCCCGACCCGTTCGGCCTTGTGGAGGCGGCGCGCATCCTTGCCGACGATGGGTTCGACGTCTTCCCCTATTGTACTGAAGATCTGGTGCTGTGCGAGAAACTGATCGAGGCAGGCTGCCGGGTACTGATGCCGTGGGGCGCGCCGATCGGCACCGGATTGGGGCTGAATAACCTGTACGGTCTGCGCTCGGTACGGGCTCATTTCCCCGAGGTGCCTCTGGTGGTCGATGCAGGGCTGGGTCTGCCGTCGCAGGCGGCACAGGCCATCGAAATCGGCTATGACGCGGTGCTGCTGAACACGGCGGTCGCTAAGGCAGGTGATCCGGCGGCGATGGCCGAAGCGTTTGCGCGCGCGGTCGAAGCGGGGGCTTTGGCCTTCGGTGCCGATGCGATGGAACCACGCGACATGGCCGCGCCCTCGACCCCTGTTTTTGGAAAGGCCATGTTGTGATCTTGCCGTCGTTCTACCCGATCTTCGATGACATCTCATGGCTGCGCCGAATGCTACCGCTCGGGGTGCGGTTGGTGCAGCTGCGCATCAAGGAACATCCCCTGGATGCGGTGCGCGCGCAGTTGGCGGAGGCGCGGGATTTGTGCCGCGACCACGGCGCGTTGTTGGTGGTCAATGACTATTGGGAACTGGCGATTGAGCTTGGCTGCGACTGGGTGCATCTGGGGCAGGAAGATCTGGATACCGCTGATGTTGATGCAATCCAGGCTGCTGGATTGAAACTTGGCGTCTCAACCCATGACGAAGCAGAGCTTAAGCGTGCGCTGGCTTTGCGGCCTGACTATGTGGCGCTTGGGCCGGTGTATCCGACCATCCTCAAGAAGATGAAGTGGCACCAGCAGGGTGTTGAAAAGCTGACCGATTGGAAGGCGCGGATCGGACCTATTCCGCTTGTGGCGATAGGTGGCATGTCGGTCGAGCGCGCGCCGGGTGCGTTCGCCGCCGGGGCCGACATCGTGTCCGCCGTGACCGACATCACCTTGAAGGACGACCCAGAAGCCCGTGTACGCGAATGGCTAAGGATCTGCCCATGAGCCGCTATGCACGCCAGATTGCTGTACCTGGCTTTGGCGCGTCGGGGCAGGAAAGCCTGCGCGCTGCGCATGTGCTGGTGATCGGCGCAGGAGGGCTTGCGACACCGGTTCTGCAATATCTGGTCGGGGCCGGTGTGGGGCGTATCCGCTTGGTTGATGCTGACAAGATCAGCCTGTCGAACCTGCACCGCCAAACGCTGTTCCGCGAACGCGACATAGGGCAGCCCAAAGTGCAGGTGGCAGCACGTGAAATGATGGCGCTGAATGATGAGGTTCGGTTCGAACCGGTCCAGACCCGCTTTGATCCGGCCAATGCCCCGCAACTTTGTCAGGGCATCAATCTGGTGCTGGATTGTGCCGACAGTTTTGCCGCCAGCTATGTGGCCTCGGATGTTTGCCTTGCTGCCGATCTGCCGCTGATCAGCGCCAGCGTTGTGGGCTCGGACGGCTATGTCGGGGGCTTCTGCCACAAGGCTCCGGGTCTGCGCGCGCTGTTCCCGGATCTGCCTGCAAGGCTGGGTTCCTGCGACGCCGATGGCGTGCTTGGCCCGACGGTGGGTGTGATCGGTAGTCTGCAAGCGCAGATCGCGGTTGCGGTGCTGAGCGGGGACGTTACGCCAATGGGGCGTCTGGTGACCTATGACGCCACCAGCATGCGCTTTGGCGGTTTTCGCTTTGACGGCGCACCGGATCCTATACCTGAGCCGGATTTCATAGCGCGCGAAATGCTTCGGGCCGACGATCTGGTAATCGACCTGCGCGCTGCAGATGAACCCGGCCCGGAGCTGGCTGGTGCTCAGCGCCTCAGTGTCGATGAAATCGATCCGCGTGACCCCCTTTTGCAAAACAACAGACGCCTCATCCTTGCCTGCCGTTCCGGTCTTCGGGCCTGGCAGGTGGCGATGCGGATTTCCACGAAAAACGGGCCCGAAATCAAGCTTCTGGCCCTAGGTGACAACAACTGAAACGAGGAAACCGAATTGAAACATTTTCTGACCATAGCGGCGATGCTGATGGCTACACCGGCGTTGGCACAAGACAAGATGACTCTGCTGCTGGATTGGTTCGTAAACCCTGATCACGGTCCGATCATCGTAGCGCAGCAAAAAGGTTATTTCGCAGACCAGAATCTTGAGGTCGAGATTGTGCCGCCTGCTGATCCCTCGGCCCCACCGAAACTGGTGGCCGCTGGGCAGGGTGACATCGCCGTGAGCTATCAACCAAACCAGCACCTCCAGGTAGCCGAAGGTCTGCCGCTGATGCGTGTCGGCACGTTAGTGGCGACACCCCTCAGCTGCCTTTTGACGCTGAAGGACGGCCCAATCCAGGAAATCAGCCAGCTCAAAGGTGGTAAGATCGGATTCTCGGTCGCCGGCGTGGAAGAGGCGGTGCTGGGCGCCATGCTGGGCAAGCACGGAGTCGCACTGGACGAGATCGAAATGATCAACGTCAACTTCTCGCTCAGCCCGTCGGTCATGTCCGGACAGGTCGATGCGGTGATCGGTGCCTATCGCAATTTTGAGCTGAACCAGATGGAAATCGAAGGCGTCGAAGGCCGATGCTTCTATGTCGAAGAAGAAGGCGTGCCGACATATGACGAGTTGATTTACGTCGCCAACCCCGAGCTGATGGACACGGACAAGGTGCGCCGCTTCCTGCGCGCCACCGAGCTGGCCACGCAATACATCGTCAACAACCCGGATGAAAGCTGGGAGATTTTCAAAAGCTACGCGGAAGAGCTGGACGACGAGCTGAATGCAAAGGCTTGGGTCGACACCCTACCCCGCTTTGCCTTGCGTCCTGAGGCGCTGGACGAAGGCCGCTACATCCGCTTCGAGGAATTTCTGGCCAAAAGCGGCTTGGTCGAGGGCACCCGCCCAGTATCGAAAATCGCGGTCGATCTGGGGGCACAATGAACTACGGCACCTCATTTGAGGCATGGCGAGCGGCGGCCGGGGAAACCTGGGATGCCTATACCCGCCATGCATTCGTGCGGGGCATGGGTGATGGAACCCTCCCGCGCGCGGCGTTTTTGCACTATCTCAAACAGGACTACGTTTTTTTGATCCATTTCGCCCGCGCTTGGGCGCTAGTGGTGACCAAGGCCGAGTCCGTCGCGGATATGCGCCTCGCCGCGGGGACAGTGAATGCACTGATCAATGACGAGCTTGCCCTGCATATCGGCATCTGCGCCGAGGCTGGGATTTCCGAGGAAGAACTTTTTGCAACGCAAGAGCGTCAGGCTAATCTTGCCTATACACGCTATGTGCTGGATGCCGGGCATTCAGGGGATATGCTTGATCTGCTGGCCACACTGGCCCCCTGCGTCATGGGCTATGGTGTGATCGGGGCGGAGCTTTCGGTGGCAAAGACCTCAGAAACCTATGCCGATTGGATCAACACTTATGGCGGGGAAGATTACCAACAGGTCTGCTGCGATGTTGGCGCGCTGATCGATGGCGTGGTAGCGCGGCGCATCGGGGATGACCCGCAAAACTGCCCACGTTGGGCAAATCTTTGCGACCGCTTCCACAAGGCGACCGAGCTTGAGGTCGGCTTTTGGGGCATGGCATCGCAGCCATGAGCCCGGCCCCCGCCCTGTATCTGCGCGGATCACTGTCGATTGGCGACACATCCATCGCGCGCGGCATTGATCTGCGACTTGATGCAGGGCGTTGGACCTGTCTTCTGGGGGCCAGTGGTGTGGGCAAATCTACAGTGCTCAAGCTGCTGGCCGGACTGGGAGACCATGTTTCTTTGGACGGTGAAATCTGGGCCTCGGACTGTGGCGCGCTGGCCGGGCGGGTGGCCCTAATGGCGCAGAGTGATTTGTTGCTGCCTTGGCTATCAGCGCTCGACAATGTGGCAATAGGGGCACGATTGCGCGGCGAGACGCTTGACCGGGATCGAGCCGAGCACGTGCTGGAGCAAGTTGGGCTAGGCGCGCATCTAGACAAGAAACCGGGAGAGCTCTCCGGTGGGCAGAGACAGCGCGTGGCCTTGGCCCGAACCCTGATGGAAGACCGCCCCATTGTGCTGCTGGACGAACCTTTTTCCGCCCTTGATGCCCTGACTCGGGTGCATATGCAGGACCTCACCGCACAGCTGCTGAAGGGACGTACGGTGCTGCTTATCACCCATGACCCGGCCGAAGTGGCGCGGCTGGGGCAGAACATCATGATCATGACGCGCGACGGGCTGCACCCGGTCGAAACTCCAATGGGCAGCATCCCGCGCCCTGTTGATGATCCGGGCGTGCTGGGCATCCAGGCCGCGCTGCTTCAACAACTCAGGACGAACAGATGAGCGCAAGCGAAACTCTCAGGGCGCTGAACCAGGACGACTGGACAGCGGCCACGACACATGACTTTACCAATGCGCTGGCAACCGGAATGCTCGATCACGACAAAATGGCTGGCTATTTACAGCAGGATTACCTTTTCGTGGAAGGCTTTGTGCGGCTGCTGGCCTCAGCAGTGGCGCATGCACCCAACCTCGCCGATGCTGTGCCGGGCGCGCGCTTTCTGGGCCAGATCTGCGGGCCAGAGAACACGTACTTCCTGCGTGCATTCAGCGCGCTGGATGTGCCGCAGGCAAGCGAAGCCGCACCCAAAACACTGGCGTTTCAAGCCCTGATGGACGAGGCTCGTGCATCAGGGCGTTATGAGCGGATGCTGGCGGTCTTGGTCGTCGCGGAATGGGTCTATCTGGATTGGGCTAGCCCGGTCGAAAACCGCGCCGATAATCTGCCGTTCTGGCTGGGTGAATGGATCACCCTGCACTCCGGCGACGGGTTCGAAAGTGTGGTGGCCTATCTGCGTGAGCAATTGGATGCGATCTGGCCGACCCTTTCGGACCAGGCGCAGGCCGAGGTTGCCGCCACCTTCGAAAAAGCCGTGGCCCTAGAGCGCGCCTTTTTCGATGCCGCATGGGCAGGATTCCCGGTTGCCCGATGACAGGTTGGCCTGCAGGAATCGCTGCAGCCGCAGTGGCAGTGTCGCTTTGGCAACTGGTGGTCTGGGCCACCGGCTTGCCGCGTTTTATCTTGCCCCCGCCAGCGCTGGTTTCGGAAACCATTTGGAACAGCCGCAACCTTCTGCTGGAGCATGGGCTGGTCACCGCGACCGAAGTGCTGATCGGGCTGGCCCTTGGCGCAGTGCTGGGCGGGCTGTCGGCCATCGGCCTTGCCGCCTCACCGCTAGCACGCGCGCTGGTGCGACCAATTTTGGTGTTTTCCCAGACCATCCCCGTCTTTGCCCTCGCACCGATTCTGACCCTGTGGCTTGGCTACGGGCTCGAGGCCAAAATCGCCATGGCGCTGCTGATCATTTATTTCCCGGTTACTTCGTCTTTCTTTGATGCACTGATGCGCAGTAATCGCGACTGGCTGGATCTGGCTCGGGTCATGGGGGCGTCACCTGCCCGAGTAATGTGGCACATCCGTATTCCATCTGCTCTGCCCGGATTTGCCAGCGGCCTGCGTCTGGCTGCTGTCTATGCTCCCATCGGTGCCGTCATCGGTGAATGGGTCGGAGCGTCGCGTGGGCTGGGATATCTGATGTTGCTGGCCAATGGCCGTGCCAAAACCGACCTGATGTTCGCCGCGCTGATCGTGTTGGCGCTACTTACCATCATCCTGCACGCAACAGTCAATGCCCTGTGCAATCGGTACCTGGATCAGCGTGATCAGATATGAACAAAGTACTGAACATCAATATACGCGAACGCGGAGATCAACTTTAATCGTGCCACCAGCTGTGATGAAAGAGCTCAATGCTAGAGTACATTGATTTCCAGAGCGCCATGTTAAACAAAGCTAATTGGTCGAGCGGCGAACACAGAGTGTGCCGCAGTCACTTGTCCAAGAGTCCTACCTTAAGGATCAACTTGAATTAAACTGAACCAGAACGCGTAGCGTCATGGTCTGAAGGTGGTTTATCTTTGCCAGTGGCCACTACTTCCGCTGGTCAGGCCTCCGCATCCAGAGAAGTCGAATGGTTTCCGTAATTTTTGCAACGCGGATCACATAGTGAACGCCCCACACACCAAAAGCCTGTTTGGTTGACAGATCCTGATTCCTCAGAAGATTTTTCAACGTCTTGAAGGAAGGGATCAATTTCTGCACAGGCGGGATGTAATTAACGATGCCGCGCTTGGCATTGCGGCGCAGTCTAGCCCCCTCAATACGACGGGCTTTGGTGATGTGATCCTCAAGACTGTCGCGCGCCGGATGACGGACGATGGCGTCTTCGGCAAACACAATCGCTTCGCCCGCAGATTGAGCACGATCATTCCATTCCATGTCCCCGCCGGACAACACCGTGTCGTTGAACCGACCGATGCGATCCATAAGCTCCCGCCGTACGATCAGATTGGCCGTAACCGCACGCCCCCGTTCCACCCATTTTTTTTGCTCTAACCCCAAATGAACATCATAGAGTTCGGTCGTCTTCCAATCCTGCCCGTTCGGGATCAGCACAACATTGCCGCCAAAGCGATTAACCTCGGGGTGGTCTTCGGCTATTTTCAACCCGGCCTCTAGATAGAGCGGGTCAGGCTGACAATCGGAGTCGGTGAAAAACAGTAGCTCCGAGGCGGCTTCTTCGATTCCCCGGTTGCGCGCTGCGTATGAGCCGGGTTTTGCCTCACTTAGGATGCGGGCGTTGGCGGGCAGGCGAAACTCGTCTGGCATGGGGTCGGTCGGATCATTGTTGACTGCAAGTATCTCGAACTGGTTTGTGTTCAGTGTCTGAGAGGCGAGCCCATCCAGACAAAGCTGCAATTGGTCCCAGCTTTGATAGGTCGGGATGATCACTGACGCGCTCAGGGGCGAACGCGGCGGTGTAATGTCAGGCCGCTGGATCACGTCGGGATCATTCGGCATTGACGGCGTTCGAGTACTGATGGTCATACAAGGTTTTGAATGGTCCCGGTTTCTTCAGCAACTGTTGGGCGCTGCCCTGCTCAAGAACTTCACCAGCTTCAATCACGACGATCTTGTCCGCATGCATGATGGTTGAAAGCCTGTGAGCCACAATGATTGTCGTGCGCCCCTCGGTCAGGCGGCCCAATGCCTCCTGAACCAGATGTTCCGACCGCGAGTCCAGCGCACTTGTCGGTTCGTCCAGCAGCAGGATCGGGCTGTCGCGCAAAAGCGCGCGCGCAATCGCAAGGCGCTGTTTTTGACCACCGGACAGGAAGGCACCATTTTCACCAACCAGAGTGTCAAAGCCTTTCTCAAGCGACATGATGAAGTCATAGGCATTCGCGGCCTTGGCAGCCTCGATCACGTCGTCTTGCGAGGCACCCTCACGGCCAAAACGGATGTTGTCGGCGATTGAGGCCGAAAACAGAAACGTCTCTTGCCCGACGAACGACATGTTCTGGCGCAGTGATTTGAACGAGGCGTATTTGATATCCTGACCATCGATCGATACCGAACCACTGGTCGGGTCATAAAGGCGCAGGGCCAAATTCAAAATGGTCGACTTGCCGCCGCCGGACAGACCAACCAGAGCGGTGGTCTTGCCAGCTTCGAACGTCAACGAAAGCCCTTTCAGGATCGGATCGCGACGACGGTAGCCGAAAGTGACGTCGTCGAACACCACCTCTCGCGGACCATCAGGCAGGCTTTTGGGATTGGCCTCTTCCGGCAGAGTTTCAGGCTCGTCCAACATATTGAACAACATCTGCACCCGGCGCAGACCCAGCTCCATCTTCACCCGCACCTTCGTCAGGCGCTTCGCGGGCTCATAGGCCATCATCACAGCGGTCACGAACGACATCAGTTCACCCGGAGTGGACGCTGCAGCGCCAAACAGCTTACCAGCGCTCAACCCGATGACCGAGGCAATTGCAAACCCGGCCAGGATATCCGTCAGCGGGCTCGTCGCAGCTTGCAAACGCGCAAGCTTATTGCGCCGCTTCTCGACGCTTTTCACGGCCGAGTTCATCTTATTGGCCATGCGCTCTTCCAACCCGAAAGTCTTAACCACGCGAATGCCAGACGAGGTTTCCTGAATGACTTTCATGATCGCGCCCATCGATTGCAGTTCCATATCTGCAATCTCGCGAATCTTTCTGAGCAGTATCCTGATCCCTAAAACCGCCA
Source organism: Ruegeria sp. S84 (assembly GCF_056583445.1). NCBI lineage: Bacteria > Pseudomonadati > Pseudomonadota > Alphaproteobacteria > Rhodobacterales > Roseobacteraceae > Ruegeria > Ruegeria sp. S84. The sequence continues at coordinate 373,095 of NZ_JBWPVF010000001.1, read as the reverse complement.
GCGGGCCGACGATCAGGGTAAAAAGGGATAATATGGGTTGCTGATAGAACATAACAGCCAGCAGACCGATCAGGGTCAGCATATCGCGAACTGCCGTGGTCACCATTATCTCGATCACCGTGCGCGCTGCCTGGGCCGTTTGTGTCACCTTCAACAACAAATCCGAGCTTTCTGTCAGGTTGAAGAATGAAACACCCTGCCGCAAAAGCTTATCGTAAAGCTTGATCTGTTGTTTCGAGACAATCCGGTTCCCGGCACGCGTAAGGGCCACAATCTGGACGTAGGTTGCAATGCCTTTGACCAGGAAGATCGTGAACACGGTCATCGAAACGCCAAAAATCTTGGCTGAGTTTTCACTGTCAAACAGCGAATCCACAACATCGCGCATGATAAAGGCGATACCCGCGGTTGTTGCCGCAACAAATACCATCGCGATGATCGCGATCGTATAAGGGACCGCTTGCTCGCGCATATTCTCGGAGAGAAGTCGCCACAGGACGGAATCACTCAATACAGCCGCAAATTTTGATTTGATCTTTTGCAATGCACATGTCCACTGTGATCAGGATCGAGCTATGTCACATCTGACGCGCTCATAAACAGTTTCCGCTAGATAGTCGCCTGTTGCCAGTTGAGCAAGCCCGCGCCCTATTCTGCCGCTTCAATGCGAATTGTTCGAACCGAAGGGTCTACACGTGAATAAGCGGCCAAAACCCTCCCCGACCATTTCTGAGCAATGTAATCCGCCATAAAACGCGTTGGTGCAATCAGAGTCGCCAGGCCCCCTGCCCTTTCGGCTTCGTTCAGATGCTTGAACCAACTGGACCAAAGTTCTGGGTCACGCTCATGTAGGATCGATTGAACCTGTGCCCAAACGTCTTCACCCTGCGGCGGCGGGATCGATGGCTTTGACTGAAATGGCACAACATTGGTATCGCGCTCTGGCTTCTGCTGCATTCGTTCCTGGAAATCCGTTCCGATCACGGGCCAGGCTTCCATTGTGTCCAGCATGATCTGCTTGAGGTCGAGTTCATAAACCGCAACCCGACCCCGAGCGGCGGGTCGTTTGACCGCAATCCAGCCTGCGCTGCGCAGCTTAGCCATCTCACGTTTAACTGTGCGTTCGTTCACGGACCACAACCGAGCGATCTCTTCCCGGCCAATCGACAGTTCATTGGAGCGCCAGTTATAGCGCGTGGTAATTAATGTCATGATGCGAAGAACACTGCGATGACGATGTTTGTCACCTGATAAGGCGTGAACGGCGAGCGCCGACAAGATATCGTACTTCAGTGCAGGCGCATTTCGCCCGACCGGTTTCGCAACCTGCATCCGTTTCCTCACCGCTCTTTTTTGCCTCATGCGGGTTGATGCCGCCGTAATCGCGCCGTTTCCCAACGCTTTTCGTGATTGTTCACCGATTAGCGTCCAATACTTCGATTCTGTCAAGAGTTCGTTGAGATCACGGTATTTGATAGCTGCTATTCGCTATCAAAAAATAAAAGAAATAGGTGAATTTATGGTGATGGGGGACATGCAGGGTGTCCCCTTATAGAGCAATAATGTCCCCCTATATGCCGTATTTACTTCAGTTGTGACCCCCTAAATCTGGTAGGATATCCGAAGTCAGGACGATTGCAGAGAGCAGCAGCGTTCCGAATCGGTCAGCATTACATACGGCCATATTTTCTTACCCGTGGGTAACATCACAACCTTACAATAATTTCTTTTGCCAAATATGCAAATCGGGCGTAAATAACAAAAGAGAGAAAAATAACGTCCAGAAGAATGAGAACTGAGGCATGTACACGCACGAAGACTTGAATGCATTGCGCACCCAGTCCCTGAAATTGCAGGGCTGGATTCGCCAGCAGACTTTCAGCCCTGAGATGGAGAAGACGCTAAGGCGGTTCTCAAGCTGGGAGGTGTCCGAACTGATCTTTAAGGTGAACCAATCGACTTTCCGAGGAAAGCTGGCCGCCGATCCTTCATTGCCGGGAGGCGAGGTCGAGCCTGATGGGCGGCAGCGTTGGTTTAGTCTGGAAGAGGTAAATGAGCTCAGGCGGCGGCTTAAGGTTAATCGCAAAGCGCTCACTCCCCCACGCCCTGCGGGCAAGCGGGCGGTTCGGGCCGCTGTTGCCAATTTCAAAGGGGGGCCGGCAAGTCGACCGTGGCGTTGCATCTTGCGCACGCCGCTGCTCTGGACGGCTACCGAGTATTAGTGGTGGATTTTGACCCTCAGGCGACGCTCAGCCATTCGATGGGTCTGACCGATGTTGCTGAAGATTTCACCGTCTGGGGTATCATGGCGCGGGATCTAATCCGTGAAACCGAGCGCATGAATAACCGCCCTGCGGCTGCGGAGTCAGGAACCGCCTTGCCCCGCCGAGAATTACCACCTTCTATAACGGATATGGGCCTCGGCGAACTGCGCATTTCTGATTTTATCAAGCAGACCTCATGGTCAACGATTGATGCGATCCCTTCTTGCGCCAACGCTGCTTTCGTCGAATTCGCATCAGCACAATATCGGCACCTGAATCCTGAGTGGTCTTTTTTTGCAGCTGTGTCCCGCTATCTGGATCAAATACCGAATGATGCTTATGACCTGATCCTGTTCGATTGCCCGCCTGCGATAGGATACCAATCGATGAATGCGGTGTTCGCAGCAGACATGTTGTATATCCCGTCGGGGCCCGGATACTGGGAATACGATTCAACCACCTCATTCATTGGACAGTTGGCTGAAGCCCTCGAAGATCTGGCCTATGGTTTCGACAAGACCTTACCCACGGGTAAGATTGGTTTACCCAAGACATTCTGCGAAATTCGGTTTTTGCTTACGCGCTACGAACCGGGGAACGCACTGCACACAGCGATGTATGACGCATTCCGCAAAGTCTTTGGTGAGCACCTCGCCGAGCACCCGGTCGAGATGACGCGTGCGGTCGAGCAATCTGGTCGGTTCCTGAGTTCAGTTTATGAGATGGATTACCGTGAGATGACGAGGGAAACCTGGCGTCGCGCGCGTTCGACATTTGATAATGTTTATGATGAATTCCGGGGCGTCATGCTATCGGCCTGGGACAAGCTGGAGGATGACGTATGAGCCGAAAACGCAGAATGTTCGATATCGATATGCCAGCGATGGAAGAAATCCCGGTTGGCAAGATTCCGGATAAAGCGCTTGAGAAAAGGCGCGGACCGATGGCTACTGCAATCTCCGAGAACGCTAATGCGCTACGCGACCAGCAAACTACCGAAGATGCAATCAGAGTCGAAAATGACAGGTTAGCGCACGAGCTTGTACGACTACGTTCAGAAGGGTATGTTACTGAACAGATCGCATTGGCGGATGTTGTTACCGAGCGCCTGACGCGCGACCGCAAGCCTGGCCCTGATCCTGAGTTGGATGAGTTGAAGGCTTCTATTCAGGATGTGGGTCTTTCGAACCCGATCCGAGTCGAGCGTCGCAACGATGGACGCTTTGAGTTAATTCAAGGAATGCGCAGATTATCGGCATTTCGCGCATTACTTGAGGAAACTGGCGACGCGCGATTTGCGACGATTCCGGCCGGTGTTTCTGACGCTGCCGAGCTGGATGATAGCTATCGTCGCATGGTCGATGAAAACCTGATCCGAAAGGATATCTCGTTTGCGGAAATGGGCGCGCTTGCGCGTGCCTATGCGCAAGACCCCGCCAATGATTGTCCGGATGTCGACAAAGCGGTTTCAACCTTGTTTAAATCTGCAAGCTATACCAAGCGCAGCTATATACGGGCGTTTGCGAGTTTGTTGGCCATGTTGGAAAAGGTTCTTATGCACCCAAACGACATTCCACGGAATGTGGGTGTTGAACTCAAACGAAAGCTCGACTCTGATCCTGGATTGATCCGACAAGTCAGTGCGGCTTTGGTGAGTGAACCAAATCGCGACAGCGTGCGCGAAGTGGCCATTCTTCGCGATTTTCTCACAATCGAAAATGCGACCGCCGCTAAGCCAAAGGCTGAAGCCGTAGGTAAACCACGCCGCGCGAAGACAACGTTTCAGGTAAGGGGCAGGGCAGGGATTGCAAAATGTTCTGCATCCAGCGGAAGGATCGAACTTCGCTATGATCTCGACTTTACCCGTGTCGATAGGGCTAAATTAGAACGTGCTGTGGCCACTTTGATCGAGGATCTGCGAGAAGAAGACGATCTTACCCACGGGTAAGACGGGCTTAGCGAGATAGATCCGAAGCGCGGCGCTGGTTAATCTCAGCGCCGTTTTTTTGCATAAAAAGACCAATCGTGTAATACGGTACCCTGGGAGACCATCTAAACGCTTAGCTTTTACCGCCCGGCCTCAAATTCTTGTTTTGTAGTTCGGGCAGGTACGTTCCGAGCAGAGTTGACGAATACAAGTTCAGGCCATCAGTAGAAGGTTTCTTAACGTATTGATATGGAACTAGGGCAGATAATCTACAATTTATGTAGTTAGTCGCGGCTGAACAGATACACAGTTTTCGCGGCAGGGCAGGGACGACGCGATCGCTTCTATCTTCGAGCGCCCCGGCACTACATTTCAACTGGAAGACCAACATAGCGTACCGAAACATATTCGAGGCGCGTGAGCATATAACGGATTGGCCGTGAGCACCTATCAATGATGGATATGATTGCGCTGTGGCTTGCCAAAGAAAGGGCGGCGATGGGTTGAATGATTGACTGAGTAGATGGTCATTTGGGCGTAGTGTGCAAAATACTTTAATAAGTATTATTAAGAGCTGTATCGGTCTGCCCACCTTAATGCGAAGGCGCCCCATCTAGCCGGCTTAGGGGCCTGCTGAATCGTGATTTAAGGACAGGCTTTGTTAAAGCTTGCTAAAAAAACAATGACTCTTCTCAGTATTGAAACGCCCGAAGCAACTAGGAAGATGTTCGGTAACCTGATCCGATACTACAAATACCGGATTAATCGCGCGAGAAGCGCCTATAAGATTATTTACTGGCCTGATAGATAATCAGTATACGGGCAGCGTTATCTGAAACAAAACCTTCTCGCTTACTTTTGTTGCTTCAAGGCTACATATGGTGTTCGCCTACAGCGCGCTCTCATCCCTGGATGACGTTCTGACGTTGCGTGCCCAGCCCCTGAATACCAAGCTCCATTTTGTCGCCGGGATTCAAGTAGGTCTGCGGGTTCTGTCCCATACCAACACCCGGGGGTGTGCCTGTAGAAATCACGTCACCGGGTTGCAAAGACATAAATTGCGACAGATGCGAGATGACCGTCGCTACGCCAAAATGCATCGTTTTGGTTGATCCGTCCTGATATCGGTGCCCGTTTACCTCAAGATACATCGGAAGGTTTTGCGGGTCGGGGACTTCGTCTCGTGTTACCAACCAGGGGCCAATTGGGCCGAACGTGTCCGCAGACTTTCCTTTGACCCATTGGCCAGAGCGATGAAGCTGAAAGTCACGTTCTGACAAATCGTTCACTACGCAGTAGCCGGCGACGTGGTCTATGGCTTCCGCCTCAGAGACATATTTGGCCTCTTTGCCGATAACGACGCCCAGCTCAACTTCCCAATCGGTTTTGACCGATCCGCGTGGGATTTCTACGGTATCGTCGGGGCCGGCGGTGGCCGAGGTGGCTTTGAAGAAGATCACGGGCTCAGCAGGCAATTCCATGCCGCTTTCTGCTGCGTGATCGGCATAATTCAGGCCAATGCATATGAACTTTCCAACATTGCCAACGCAAGGACCGATGCGCGGGTTGCCGTCTACCAATGGCAGGCTGGCCAAATCTAGTGCGCGGAGCTTTTCAAGAACGACATCGCCAAGAGTATCGCCCGAGATATCATCCACCACACCGGAAAGGTCGCGAACCGAGCCGTCTGAGGCCAAAATGCCGGGTTTCTCAGCGCCCTTCGGGCCATAGCGTAGTAGTTTCATTGTCAGGTCCTTCCTGCTCAGATCGTCCAGCCGCCATCTATGGCAAAGGGCTGGCCCGAAGTGTATTTGCTGGCATCACTGGCCAAATACAGAGCCAGTTCAGCGATCTCTTCCGCTGTGCCAATACGGCCCATCGGTTGACGGGCGATGAAATCAGTCATTGCCTGCTCATAATCCCCGGTGGTGCGAAGCCGGTCATGCAGGCTGGGGCTGTCCACCGTACCTGGACAAATCGCGTTGCACCGAATGCCCTGGGTCACAAAATCGGCTGCCACAGACTTGGTCAGGCCAATCACCGCTGCTTTTGACGCGCAATACGCAAATCGGTTGGGCACGCCTTTCATGGACGATGCGACCGACGACATATTGATGATCGATCCTCCGCCTGCTTTCAGCATTCCGGGTAGAGTCAGTTGGATCAGTCTGAACATGGCCTTTACGTTGAGGTCAAAGCTGAAATCCCAATCCTTTTCAGTGCATTCAAGAATTGATCCCCCCGCTACATAACCTGCGCAGTTAAACAGAATGTCCAGTTGCGGCAGATTGACCGCTGCATCTGTAACGGCCTTATCGTCCATTACGTCCAGTTGCAGCGGTTCGATACCCGGAGTACCGCCCAATTCGGCAAGCGCAGCATCGTTGATGTCGCTGGCTATCACCCGTGCGCCTTCGGCAGCGAATAATTCGGCGGTTGCACGGCCAATGCCTTGGCCAGCTGCTGTGATGAGAGCGGTCTTATCTGCAAGCCGGTTGGATGGGTTGATTGTCGACATGAACAACCTCACAATTTTTCGGGTAGAAGCTCGGATGGGATGTCCTGATAACAAACCGGCCGCAGGAAACGGCGGATCGACAGTGTTCCCACGGATGTAGCGCCAAAGTTGGTTGAGGCGGGGTAGGGGCCTCCGTGAACCATGCTGTCGCAAACTTCGACCCCGGTCGGAAAGCTGTTGGCCAACAATCGCCCAGCCTTTCGTTCAAGCAGCGGTAGCAGTGCCTGAGCGTCCGCTTTGTCACCTGCGTCCAGATGCAGTGTGCAGGTCAGTTGCCCTTCGATGGTCCGGGCAATCCGTTGCATCTGAGCGCGGTCTTTCACACGCACGATGATGCCTAATGGGCCGAAAACCTCTTCTTGCAGCTTCCGATTGGCCAGCCAGTCATCACCAGAAACAGTGAACAGGTAAGGGGCCGCATCGCGTGACTCGCAGCTTGTGCCCATAATCTTCGATACACCGGTACCAGCAGCTACACGCGAAACTCCGTTTCGGTATGCCTCCGCAATTCCATCGGTCAGCATTGTCTGCTCGGCCACCGAAGACAGGCCAGCCTCTGCCGCTGCTTGAAACGCGTCAGCATCCGGACCTTCGGTGATCGCGGCGATACCGGGATTGGTGCAGAACTGTCCAGCGCCCATGGTCAGGGACGCGGCCCAGCCATTGCCGATTTCAGCACCGCGCGCGGCCGCCGCTTGCGGCAGTATGAACATCGGATTGACCGAACCCAGTTCGCCAAAAAACGGAATGGGTTCATCGCGTTGCGCGCATAAATCGAACAGCGCCCGTCCACCTCCGAGGCTGCCCGTAAAGCCAACCGCCCGGATCAAGGGATGTTGCACCAATCGCGTGCCCACATCCCGTTTGCCACCCTGTACCAATGAAAACACTCCGGGATGAATTCCTGTCGCTTTGATGGCGGCGTCGATTGCCTGGGCGACAATTTCGCCAGTGCCGGGATGGGCCGAATGGCCTTTGACAACGACAGGGCATCCTGCGGCTAATGCTGCGGCTGTATCACCCCCTGCGACTGAGAAGGCCAATGGGAAGTTCGAAGCGCCGAACACCGCAACAGGACCCAGTGGGCGTTGAATCATGTGTAGGTCGGGGCGGGGCAGGGGTGTACGATCCGGCATGGCCGGGTCATGGCGCATGTCCAGATAATCGCCCGCTTCAATGTGATCGGCGAAGAGGCGCAACTGGCCGACGGTACGGCCACGTTCCCCCTGCAGGCGTGCCTCGGGCAAGCCGGTTTCCTGAGTGCCGATTTCGGTGATGGCATCCCCGCGGGCATCAATCTCATCTGCGATCTTGCGCAACAGCGCGGCACGTTCGGTACGAGAGGACCACCCGAAAGTGGCAAATGCCGACTCTGCTGCCTCCACTGCGCTATCAATCATCGCTGCTGTCCCCACAGAAAAGTCATGGCTTGGTCCATGCGCTGGTTCCGACGCAAAAGTAGTGTCTGCGCCGATCCATTCGCCAGCAATCAGGTGTTTTCCGGTCAACATATTCGTTCTCTCTTACAGCAGGCCGCGATGGGCGAGGTTTCGCATCAGGTGTGAGGCCCCAAAGGTCCATTCGGGGCATTCCGTCGACAGGCGCACGGTGTTTGTCAGCGCTCCAAGGCGCGTATTGGAGATAGTGACGACATCGCCAATTTTGTGAGTGAACCCACCGCCAGGTGTGTCACGGTCTTGGGTCGGGGCGAACAGGGTGCCAAGGAAAAGCATCAGCCCATCAGGATATTGGTGATGGCGCCCGATAGTCTGCTTCACAAGGTCTGCAGGATCGCGACTGATCTGGGACATAGATGAGCTTCCGTTCAGCACAAATCCATCCGATCCGGTCACGGTCAGCGCAAGTTCAGCCTGGCGTACATCGTCCAGTGTGAACCCATCATCGAACAACCGGATCATCGGTCCGATCGCGCAAGAGGCATTGTTGTCCTTTGCTTTGCTCAGCAACAAAGCCGAACGACCTTCAACGTCACGCAGGTTGACGTCGTTCCCCAGCGTAGCGCCCTTAATCTCGCCCTTAGAAGTAACGGCCAGAACGACCTCGGGCTCGGGGTTGTTCCAGGTCGAAATCGGGTGAAGACCGATTTCTGAACCAAACCCGACCGAAGACAAAACTTGTGCTTTGGAGAACACCTCGGCATCGGGGCCGATCCCGACTTCAAGGTACTGACTCCAGAGGCCTTCGGCGATCAGTGCTTCTTTGACCTCTGCGGCCGCGTCCGATCCAGGTACGATGTTCGAGAGGCTGTCTCCGATCCGGTCTCCGATGCTCGCCCGGATCGCGTCGGCTTTGGCAGGATCACCGGCGGCTTGTTCCTCGATTACGCGTTCGACCATGGACCCGGCAAATGTGACACCACAGGCCTTGACCGCCTGCAGGTCACACGGGGCCAGCCATTGGTGGTCGGCGTCCAAAGGGCCGATATCTTCACCTTGAGCGTTGCGCACATGATCTGCTTCATCGTCGCGTTCCAGAATGTCCCTGACAGTTGGTGCCGTTTTTGACGTGATATCGATAATCCGCCCATTGCGCAGGGTCACCACGCTGGGGCCGATTCCGCCGCGCTCAATACGGCCGAGCCATAGCCCGCTCGAATCCAATATACCTATGGTCATTTCAATACCTGAGGTTGTAGGCGCGGGCGGCGTTGCCACCCATTATTGCCTGCCGTTCTGCGCTGCTCAGATGTTTCAGCAGCATGTCGGTGGTTTCACACCAGCGCTCATAGCTACTGGCCAAGGTGCAAACTGGCCAATCGCTACCCCAGATCAGACGCGATGGACCGAAGGTGTTCAGCAGGTGATCCACGTACGGGCGCAGATCGTCGATCGTCCAGTCTGCTGCAGCCTCGGTCACAAGGCCTGAAAGCTTGCACCATGCATTTGTATCTCGGGCCAAGGCGGTCATGTTGTCGGACCAGTCACCCAAGATTGCGTCTTTGATCAATGGTTTCGACCCATGGTCAATGACAACACTCATATCGGAATGATGCTGAAGAAGTTGCCTGAGCGGGCCCAGGTGTTGAGGCAAGGTCAAGGCATCAAATGTCAGGCCATGCCGTTGAGCTGCCTCGAAAGCGGGCGTTAGCGCGTCGCCTAGCATCCAAAGCGGGTCGGCGATGTCCTGTATCATCGGACGTAGACCGACAAATGCCTTGTGGGTAGCCAACGCGGAAATCTTTGCAGGTGCATCAGCGGCTTCAAAGTCAACCCAGCCCACAACACCTTTGATAAACGCATTCTGATCGGCCAGAGCGAGCATGTATTCGGTCTCGGCCATTGTGGGTGCTGCCTGCACAAGGACCGTGCCATCAATCCCGGCGGCGCTGAGTAGAGGCATCAGGTCGTGCGGTGCAAAATCCCGGTAGATCTCGCTCAGATCGGGCGTCAGCCAGCCATAGTCGCCCCGCGCCAAAGCCCAGAAATGCTGATGCGCGTCGATCCTCATTCGATCACACCTTTTTTCAGGATGATGTTGCCATAGAGCTTTCGTTCACCTGTCTGGATGATGGCAAATGCGTTGGCCGCACGGTCGTAGAATGCAAACCGTTCCAAGCCCTGCACCTTGGCAGAGTTGTCGGCGGACGTGTCGATGATGCGCTGAAAGTCCGCGACTGAGTCAGGCACCGCCTCCGGGTCGCCAACAACCTGCATGGTCAACGCCGGATCAGGAACGAACGTATCCAAAGGCATCACAGAAAGTACGGCCTTCAACATTTCACTGGCCGTAGACCCATCGGCCCGGATGCAGTCTGGTCCCATGCTGGCGCCCGGAAAATTTGCATCTGCGATAACAATCTCATCACCGTGGCCCATGGCCCTGAGGGTGAAAAGCAACTCCGGCGAAAGGATCGGGTCGATGTTACGCAGCATCAGCTGTCTCGCTTGGCAGTGGCGCGTCGGGTCGGATCAGGCCTTCGGATCGCAGATCCGACCACAGGCCGGGGGGAATGTCACGCTCCATCAGTGCCACATTGGACTGTACTTCGGACGCGTTGACGGCACCGGGGATCACGGTTTTGACGCAGGGGTGGCCCAAAACGAACTGCAGCGCGGCGGCGATCAGCGGGGTATCATGCGCGGCGCAGACCGCTTCGATCTTGCGGACCCGGTCCAGAATATCTTCGGGTGCGTCTGCATAGTTATACTTGGCGCCAGGCACAGCTCCGGTGGCGAGGATGCCCGAATTGTACGGTCCCCCGAGGATGATCCCGACATCGCGCTGCTCACAAAGCGGCAGGAAACTGTCGAGTGCTTCCTGCTCCAGCAACGTATAGCGTCCGGCCAGCAGGAACCCGTCGAAATCCCCCAGCCCAAGAAGCCTTTCGCAAACTTGCCATTCGTTTACACCTGCGCCGATTGCTGCGATTTCACCCGCATCGCGCAGCTCGGTCAAAGCCTTGTAGCCTCCGCCATCAAACAGTTCACGCACCTTGGCGTCCGAAACCTCTTGGCTGCCCTGGCTGAAGACACAGACATCATGGACCAGAAGAATGTCAGAATTGGCGACACCGATCCTGTTGCGGCTTGCCTCGTAAGACCGCATGACGCCGTCATAGGTATAGTCAAATACGATCCGTTTCTGCGGTACATCGACGAAAGCTTCGGGCGTTACTTCATGCGGTTCGCAATCTAGTAACAGGCGACCGATCTTGGTTGAAAGCTGGATGTTTTCGCGCCCGAACCGACCAATTGCCTGCCCAAACCGATGCTCTGATCGGCCAAGCCCGTATTGCGGCGCTGTGTCGAAAAACCGGATGCCTGCGTCATAAGCGGTCTGCAATGCCGCCTGCGCGTCCTCGTCCGAGACTTTGCGGTACAGGTTCCCCAACGGCGCTCCGCCGAACCCCATGCGGGTCAGGGGAACGGGCCGCGTGGTTCGGTTGTTCAGTAATTCTGTCTGGGAAACGGTCATCCTGCCTCGCTATTCAGCTGTGGGGTGAGGTTGAACAGATGCGGCTTCAGTTGCTCCAACTGCTCAATGCGCGGCATCAACTGCCCGAGGTGGGCGCGCATAGCGACCTGCGCGGACTGTTCGTCGCGATTACTGATTGCTTCGAAAATGGCCCTATGTTCCTCTAGTGTCTCGGCAATTCTGCCGGGGGTGGGCAGCAATAGCATGCGTGCGCGGCTGACCTGTAAGGAAACGGTTTGGGCAACGTCGGCGAGGCGGCGGAAGCCTGTAAATTCCATCAGAAGACTGTGGAACTCTTCATCGGCCTGATAAAAGCCTGGGATATCATCATCCATGATCAACAGTTCCTGCAGACGCATGTTGCGGCTTAACCTTTTACGCTGAACGTCGGTTATGTCGCGCGCGACTTTGGCGACAGTTGCAAGTTCAAGCGCTTCACGCAGGAATACGCCTTCGCGGATCTCGTCCATCGAAAAGTAGGATACGCGAGTGCCTGATTGCGGCACTACATCCACCAGCCCTTCCGAGGCCAAACGCGCAATCGCATCGGCCACAGGTGCGCGCGACACTCCCAATCTCTCACACACAGGTGCCTTCCTGAGGTTCGCTCCGGGTGGGAAATCCAGCGAGAGAATCGCCTGCTTCAATGAGTGGTGAACCCGCTGAGCGAGCGGTCCTTCGATCGTTGTGATCTCGGGCAACAGTTCGGCATCAATATCTTGGTGTTTGTTCATACTGCATAAGTTAGCATTCTAACATGTTAGTTGACAAGTAGAGATATTGGATTTAGCAACATTGACCAAGCAAGTGGAGAAGAGATGCGAGCGAACGGCGGCATAAACGTTTTGGAAGAGGCGACTCGCGATGTCGTAAAGCTAAATCCGCAGGACAACATCGTTATTGCTTTGCGTGACTTGCAGGCGGGTGAGCAGCCGGCACATGTTCCCGTGCAATTGGCTGCGCCCGTTACCCGCGGTCACAAGCTTGCCGTGTCATCAATCCAATCTGGCGAGAATATTGTCCGCTACGGTCAGATCATCGGGCAGGCCAAATGCGATATCGCGCCTGGCGAACATATCCATGTGCACAACCTTGGCATGGGGGCGCATCAGCAGGACTATGCACATGCCAGCGCCAACACCTCGCTGCCTGTTCTGACTGAAAAGCGTACATTCGACGGATACCATCGATCTGACGGTAAAGTGGGAACCCGAAACTACATCGGGATTCTAACCACCGTGAACTGCTCGGGTTCGGTAGCGCGTTTTATCGCCGACGCAGCGGAAAAGACCGGGTTCTTGGAAAGCTATCCCAATGTTGACGGTGTGGTCCCGATTGTGCACGGGACCGGATGTGGAATGTCCAGCAAGGATGAGGGTTATGCCACCCTGTTTCGGACGTTGGCCGGCTATGCACAGCATCCGAATTTCGGGGGTATTCTGCTGATCGGTCTGGGCTGCGAAGTCATGCAGGTGGCAGATCTTGTCGGCGGTCGACCAATCCGCGCTGACGGTGCGCTGCGTTATATGACCATTCAGAACGAGGGCGGAACACGCCGCACTATCGAACGGGGGCTGGCGGAGTTGCGCGGCATCGCCCATCTGGCCAATCAAGCCGAACGCGCCCCGGCTCCGATCAGTGCCATCACGGTCGGTATGCAATGCGGCGGCTCGGACGGGTATTCTGGGATAACCGCGAACCCGGCGCTGGGGTATGCGTCGGATTTACTGGTGCGCCATGGCGGAACAACGATCCTGTCGGAAACCTCGGAAATCTACGGTGCCGAACACCTGCTGACCCGGCGGGCCGAGACGGTTGAGGTGGGTGAAAAACTGATCGAACGCATCCACTGGTGGGAGGACTACACGGCCCGAAACGGCGGTGAGATGGACAACAACCCAAGCCCAGGCAACAAGCGCGGGGGGCTCACAACCATTCTTGAGAAATCGCTTGGTGCCGTAGCTAAGGGAGGCACCGCGCCACTGCGAGACGTCTACAAATTCGGTGAGATGATCGACAAGAGCGGGTTTGTCTTCATGGACAGTCCCGGTTTTGATCCGTGTTCGGTCACCGGGCAAGTCGCTTCGGGTGCGAACCTGATCGTGTTTACCACCGGGCGCGGTTCGGTGTCTGGATATCAGCCAACGCCCTGCATCAAGCTGGCCACAAATTCCGAAATGTATGCGCGCATGGCCGAGGATATGGATCTGAACTGCGGTGACATCGTGACAGACGGGATCAGCATCGAGAGCAAGGGCGAAGAACTGTTCGAAATACTGATCCGTGTCGCCTCAGGCAAGAAAACCAAAAGCGAGGAACTTGGATTTGGGGGCGTTGAATTCGTCCCCTGGCAAATTGGTGCGGTGATGTAAACCGCTTTGGCCCAAGGGGAGAGGGGCAAATGGGAGGCAACAAAAATAGACTGGTCGAAATGACGGGGATTGATAAGTTTTTCCCCGGCGTGCACGCGCTGAAATCCGTGCAATTCGATCTTGAACCGGGTGAAGTTCACGCGCTGATGGGCGAGAACGGTGCCGGCAAAAGTACGTTGATGAAAATCCTGTCGGGTATTTATCAACGTGACGGTGGGACCTTGAAGATAGAAGGGTGCGAAGTCAGTCCGACAACCCCGCGCGAGGCGCAGGATCTAGGTATTGGGATCATCCATCAGGAACTGAGCCTGATGAACGACCTGACTGTAGCCCAGAACATTTTTATCGGACGCGAACCGCGTAAGAGCTTTGGCCGTTTGGACGAGGCGGCGCTGAATGCGCAGACTGCCGAAATCTTTGCTTCGATGAACCTCAGCCTTGATCCCAAGGCGTTGGTTGGCAGCCTGACCATCGCAAAACAGCAAATGGTCGAGATCGCCAAGGCACTGTCCTTTCGGTCCAAGGTGCTCATCATGGACGAGCCAACAGCGGCTCTGAATGACGCCGAGATTGCTGAGCTGTTCGTGATCATCCGTCGCCTCAAGGCTGAAGGTGTGGGCATCGTTTACATTAGCCACAAGATGGACGAGCTGAAGCAGATCTCGGATCGCGTGACGGTTATGCGCGATGGGGAATATGTCGGAACAGTTGGGGCTGCTGAAACCCCGATCAGCCAGATCATCGCCATGATGGTGGGCCGAGAGGTCAAGGAAGAACCGCTGGACGTGCCCGATCTGGGTGATGCGGAGATGTCTTTGCAAGTCACCGGGCTGTGCCGGAGCAACGAAATTCAGGACGTCAGTTTCTCGGTCCAAAAGGGTGAAATTCTGGGCTTTGCCGGTCTGATGGGCGCAGGTCGTACAGAGGTTGCACGGGCTATCTTCGGAGCCGATTCCAAGGATTGCGGCGAAATCCGGGTACATGGTCAGGTGGTGTCGATCAAATCACCCACCGACGCCGTCAAAGCGGGGATTGGATACCTGTCCGAGGACCGAAAGCATTTCGGTCTCGCCACTGGTATGAATGTACGCGACAACATCGCGCTTGCCTCAATGGACCTATTCACCGGCGCAGGCGGGGTTCTGCACGATGGTGAAATCAGCGACACCGCCAAAAGCTACATCCAGCAATTGGGCATTAGAACGCCATCGGATGTGCAAGAGGTTCGTCTGCTGTCAGGCGGCAATCAGCAGAAGGTCGTCATCGCCAAATGGCTACTGCGCGACTGCGATATTCTGATCTTTGACGAACCGACCCGCGGTATCGACGTCGGCGCGAAATCCGAGATTTACAAGTTGCTGGAAGAACTGGCAGGGCAGGGCAAGACGATCATCGTGATCTCATCCGAACTGCCCGAGATCATGCGTCTTAGCCATCGTATCGCCGTGATGTGCGAAGGGCGGCTGACCGGCATTTTGCCCGGCGGAAAAGACACCACTCAGGAAGACATCATGCATCTGGCCACGCAACGTGCAGCGGCGATGCAGGTAACAGGGACAGTCCAATGACCACAGCAACCGACATCGAAAAGAAAAAGCCACTCTCGGGTCTTGCGGACAGCGGCGCGTATCAAAAGCTGTTGGCCTTTGCCAGTTTGATCGTTCTGCTAATCGGTTTTTCCATTGCTTCACCCAACTTCATGCAGACGTCGAACATGATTGCCATCCTACAGGCAACATCGGTCAATGGCGTTCTGGCCGTCGCCGCGACACTGGTTATCATCACCGGTGGGATCGACCTGTCTGTCGGCACACTGATGACGTTTTGCGCGGTGATCGCCGGCGTGGTGCTGACGTATTTGGGAATGCCGTTGCTGTTGGGCGTGGCCGCAGCCATTGCAGCTGGAGCATTCTGCGGGCTTTGCTCCGGTACTTTCGTCGCCAAGATGAAAATCCCGCCCTTCATCGCCACGCTTGGGATGATGCTGATCCTCAAAGGCCTGTCGCTGGTGATCTCTGGGACACGGCCAATCTACTTCAATGAAACGCCGGGCTTTGACCAGATCTCGCGCGGGTCGCTGATCGGAGAGGTCTTCCCATCGCTACCCATCCCCAACGGTGTGCTTATCCTGTTCCTGGTGGCCATCGCGGCTTCGTACATTCTGGGGCGCACAGTTCTGGGCCGGTACACCTTTGCGCTTGGCTCTAACGAGGAAGCGGTGCGTCTGTCAGGCGTGAACACCGACATGTGGAAGATGCGCATTTATGCGCTGGCCGGAGCGATCTGCGGCATCGCCGGTATCCTGATCGCCTCGCGCCTGAACTCGGCGCAACCGGCATTGGGTTTGGGATACGAATTGGAGGCGATCGCAGCCGTGGTGATCGGTGGCACGTCTTTGTCCGGTGGGCGCGGCACGATCCTGGGCACGCTGATTGGCGCCCTGATCATGGCTGTACTGACCAACGGATTGCGCGTGCTGTCCGTTGCGCAGGAATGGCAGACCGTTGTGACCGGCGCAATCATCATCCTGGCCGTCTATGCCGATATGGCACGGCGCAAGAAATCGGGATGACCAAGCAGCTAATTCAAAGACCAAAACGACCAACTGGAGGAGAAAACATGTTATCACGTCGTTTCATTCTGGGTGCGCTGAGTGCAGCCACCCTGGCAGGACCCACCTCGATGGCGGCAGCCGAAGAGATCTACATCCCGCTGGTATCCAAAGGCTTCCAGCATCAGTTCTGGCAGGCCGTGAAGTCGGGTGCGGAGCAGGCGGCTGACGAATTTGATGTCACCATCACATTCGAAGGCCCGGACAATGAGACTATGGTGGACCGTCAGATCGACATGCTGGCTGCCGCTCTGGCCAACAACCCCAAAGCCATTGGTTTTGCCGCTCTGGATAGCCAAGCTGCAATCCCGCTTTTGAAGCAGGCCAACGAAAAGGGCATTCCGATCATTGCTTTCGACAGCGGCGTTGACAGCGACATTCCGCTTTCAACCGCGACAACGGACAACCTGGCGGCAGCAGGGTTGGCAGCAGACAAGATGGCTGAAAAAATCGGGGGCAAAGGGAAGGTTGCTGTTGTCGCCCATGACCAGACAAGCCGCACAGGTATTGATCGTCGCGACGGTTTCGTCAATCGCATGGCTGAGAAGTATCCGGATATCGAAGTTGTTACGGTTCAGTACGGCCAGGGCGACCACCTGAAATCGACCGAAGTCACCAAGGCGATCCTGACGGCTAACCCTGATCTAAATGGTATCTTTGGCACCAACGAAGGCTCTGCTATTGGTGTTGTAAACGGTGTTCAGGAGCTGGGCACCGAGGGTTTGGTGATCATCGGTTATGACAGTGGCAAGGCCCAGAAAGACGCAATCAAGAGCGGTCTAACGGCGGGTGCGATCACGCAAAACCCTGTGGGCATCGGCTATGAGACTGTGAAAGCAGCGGTTGCGGCTCTGAATGGGGAAGAGGTTCCAGGTCTGATCGACACAGGCTTCTACTACTACGATGCCTCGAATATTGACGACCCGAAGATCTCGGCCGTTCTGTACGACTAAAAGTACTTATTAACACTGTTCGGCCTGCCTTTTTGGTGGGCCGGACAACCAATGTTCATCGTTCAGGTGAATTATGTCAGTTTTTGCGGGGCAACGGCGTTTGGGTCGCAACACCGGTCTGTCGCTGCTCTGCGTATGTCCTTGGTGCGTCGATGATGGGTTTAAGCCTAATTAGCAGAAATTTTGGCAAATTGATTTAATACTCGAAGTCTGGACATAAGCTAACCTGTTGCAGACGATTAACTTTTCAGTTTTCAATCAGCAAGCTCTATACACCAATATGTTACAAGCTATTGACCATCGACGAAGGCGCCACCAGCGCGTGAGTGGTTCGCGGTATCGCCGCGTCGAAGGCAAGTTCGTGATCTCTTACAATGGCGATTAGTCAGGTCTGAAAGACGTGACGAAATCCCAAACTGCTGTAAACAAATGCATGAATCGCTATCAATCTAAATACCCCTGCCGATATGGGAATATCTGGAATGCAGGATGCATGCCCGCTTCTACGATGTCTGGTTTGTGATGGCGGTACAGGCTACGCCAATGAGGTTGGATCGTCACTCTCTCAACACCGTCCTGCAAAGCGATGTCTCTAGAACAACGCTCAGGTTACAAACCGTCGGCCTGACCAGCGGTTTCTCAACCAAGCGAAGGCATGCGTGAGGGTGTGATCGGGCCGACGAAATTGAAATTCGCGAACCATATCGTTCTTGTGGCTGAGTTCTCTTGGCTCGATGGTCTCAATTTCCACCCACAATGCCCCAAGTTTTTTTGTGAGTAGTTTTGCAAAAGGGCGCATATATCTTGCCAGAATGACATTTTCGCAGGAATGGTTCCCGATGACTAAGATCACTCCAGAATTGCTTGAACAAATCCGTGCCCGATTTGCGCAGGTCGACCACTGCCCGCAGCAGGGACCGCGTATTTTCTTTGAAAACGCGGGTGGCGCGCTGACGCTGAATTCGGTTGTGGGCACCTCGCAGGCTTATGCTGCGATCCCTGACAATCAGGGCCGCGACAACCCGGGAAGTCACGAACTGGTGCGGGTAATCAACAAGGCCAAAGAAGATATGGCCGTGTTCATGAACGCCCCCGGTGGCCAGTTCTTTGTCGGCGAAAGCGGGACCGAGCTGCTGTTTCGTTTGATAATGAACGCCTGTCTGGGCACAGGCACCGGTCGGGTGCTTGGCACAACGCTGGAACATCCCGCGACCCGAAGCGCTTGCGCGCGTTGGGCCGGGGTGGCCGGGCAAGATCATGTTCTGGTGGTCCATGACGACGCCACAGGCACCGTCACCGCAGATGCTTATGCGGCGCAGGTAACGCCGGACACAAAGGTTGCGACTATCGTGCACACCTCGCCGGTGACCGGTATGGGCGTGGATGTAGCGGCTGTGGCTGCCGCGATCCGCGCCGTTGCGCCCAATTGCTTCATCATAATCGACGGTATCCAGCACGCCGCGCATGGCCGGATCGACCTGACCGCCTATGATGTCGATGGCTATGTGATCTCGCCCTACAAGGTGTTCTCGCGCCATGGTTACGGGGTGGCCTGGATTTCTGACCGGCTGACCAAGCTGCCACATAACAGCTTGATCGACGGCCCCGCCGACAATTGGGAAATGGGGACGCGTGATACCGGCTCTTACGCTACAATGTCTGACGTAATCAGCTATTTCGAATGGCTGGGCGCACAGGTCAGCGACGCCACCGACCGGCGCGCAAAATTCGTCGCTGCCGGAGAGGCGATCCATGAGCAGGAAAAAGCGTTGACTGATGCGATGATCCGCGGAACCGGCAACCTGCCCGGGCTGGCCGAGATGGAGAAGGTGACCATTCTGGGCGGTGTCGATAACCCAGCACGCGAGGGACTGGTGTCACTGCAGGTCGAGGGCGTGCCGTCGGTCGATGTGGTCAAGCAACTGAACGAACAAGGCATCCGTACGCATTTGCGCAAGGCCGATCACTATTCGGGCAACATCCTCACACCGCTTGGCATGGACAGCTGCGTGCGTGTTTCGATGTGCCACTACAACAGCGTCGCCGAAGTGGCCCAGTTTCTGGGTGCAATGAAAACCATCGCCGCCTGAGGCATTTGAGAGGGGAAGCTCATGAAAACGCATGCGCAAGCGGTTGTAATCGGCGGCGGCCTAGCCGGCTGTTCAATTCTGTATCATCTCGCCAAGTTGGGTTGGACCGATGTGGTCCTGCTAGAGCGGGACGAACTGACCAGCGGCTCGACCTGGCACGCGGCGGCCAACATTCATGGGCTGCATGACAACAACAATATCACCCGCATCCAGCACTATACGATGAATCTGTATAAAGAGCTGGAACAGGAAACCGGTCAAAGCTGCGGCGTGTTCCAGCCCGGCTCGCTCTATTTGGCGCAAACCGAAGAACGCGAACATCAGCTGCGCCTGCAGGAAGCCAAGGCTAAATTCTATGGTTTGAATTTCCACGAGGTCAGTCGCGAGAAGGCCAAGGAACTGCACCCGCTGGCGCAGTTCGACGATATCCGCTGCATCATGTATGAACCCGATGGCGGCAATGTGGATCCCTCGGGCGTGCCCCACGCCTATGCTGCCGGTGCCCGCGCCATGGGAGCAACCATAGAACGGTTCTGTCCGGTGCTAGGTACGGATCAGCAACCCGACGGGTCTTGGATCGTGCGTACCACAAAGGGCGATATTCACACGCAATGGGTGGTGAATGCCGCTGGTCTTTGGGGCCGCGAAGTTGCGGCGCTGGCGGGGCTGACTCTGCCGTTGCAACCGACCGAGCACCAGTATTTCGTGACTGAATCCATCGAAGAAGTTGCCAATCTGGGCCGTCGCCTTCCGTCAATTGCAGACCGGGATGGCGAGTACTATTTCCGTCAGGAAGGCAACGGATTGCTCATCGGGGCCTATGAGAAGGACATGAAGTTCTGGGCCGAGGACGGTACGCCGCTGGACTTTGCCCATGACCTGTTCCCCGACGATTTGGATCGGATCATGGAAAACGTGATCCGCGCTACCGAACGTGTGCCAGTTGCCGCCACCGCAGGGGTCAAACGGGTGATCAACGGGCCGATGATCTGGTCTCCGGACTCCAGCGCCTTGTGGGGTCCGGTGCCCGAACTGAAGAACTATTTCCTCTGCGGCGGACTGATCCCGGGTTTCTCGCAATCGGGTGGTTTGGGCCTGCTGGCGGCGCAGTGGATGATCGAGGGCGAGCCGCAATACGACATGTTTGCATGGGATCTGGCCCGCTTCGGCGACTGGGCCGACAAAAAATTCACCAAGGCACGGGTTGAGGACCAGTATACCCACCGTTTTGCCATCCACTTCCCGAACGAGGAGCGTAGTGCAGGTCGCCCCGCCCGAGTCCGCCCTGCCTATGAAATGCAGAAAGACATGGGCTGTGTCTTTGGTCTGAACTGCGGCTGGGAGCATCCCCTATGGTTCGCCGATCAGCCCGGCGTGCAGGAAACCAACGGCTTCACACGCCAGAACTGGTGGGAGCCGGTGGGACGTGAGGTACAGATGCTGCGGGAGAATGTGGGCGTCATCGACATATCGAATTTTGCGAACTACATCATCAAAGGACCCGGTGCGCAAGATTGGCTGGATCGCTTGGTCGCCAACCGCGTACCCACCGTGATCGGGCGGTCTTGCCTGACGCCGCTGATCTCTGTCCGTGGCGGCGTGGCTGGAGATTTCACCATAACTAAGGTGGCCGATGACGAATACATGATGATCGGATCGGGCATGGCCGAGCGCTATCATCAACGCTTTTTCAACATGATCGACCTGCCAAAGGACACAACCTTCGAAGTCGCCACCGACCGCATAGCAGGGTTCAACGTCGCCGGTCCGAAAGCGCGTGACCTGCTGCAGCGGCTGACCAATGCAGACCTGTCGAACGAGGCGTTCCGCTTTATGCGCTCGGCCACAATCGAGGTTGCAGGTGTCACCTGCCTGGCCATCCGCGTCAGCTTTACCGGCGATCTAGGGTGGGAGTTGCACTGCGCCGAAGAAGATCAGACCCGCCTGTACGCTGCGCTGCTGGATGCGGCCAAGCTGCTGGATGGCGGCCCCGTTGGCGGCCGTGCGCTGGGGTCGTTGCGGATCGAAAAAGGTTATGGCTCTTGGGGCCGTGAGTATTCGCAGGAATACTGGCCGCAAGAGGTCGGGCTGGCGGGCCTCATCAAGCTAGACAAGGATTTCCTGCACAAGGATGCGTATCTGTCGGTCAAGGACAACGCCGCACGCGAAATGCTGTCAATCTTCGAGGTCGAAGTCTCCGAGGATGCCGACGCTACCGGCGGTGAGCCGATTTTTACCCCGGATGGTACCCCGGTTGGCCGCGTGACATCCGGTGCATACGGCTATTCGGTCGGCAAATCGCTAGCGCTTGGCTATATAAACCCTGAGGTCGCACAACCTGGTGATACGGTCGAAGTGTTCATCCTTGGCAAGCCCCATAAAGCGAAAATCCTGTCCGAGCCTCCTTTTGACCCGGATGGAAACCGCCTGCGTGATGTTAAACCGGCACTGGAAGGGGCTGCCTGAGCAGCCCCGTTGCAGGTCAGCGGTTCATGCTGGCAGCGGCGTTTAGCAGCCAGTCCTGAAACAGCCTGACCGACGGTGAAACGGGTTTTTCCTTGAGACGCACGAAATAGGCCCAGGGGCTGTCCAAATCGAATTCGAACGGTTCGATCAGCAGCCCCCGGTCCACATAAGACCCGGCCAAAGAGCGGGGTAGAGCGACGCAGCCCAACGACTTCGCCGCCATCTCCATTGCCAGATTTGAAGCGTTGGTCCGCAGCCCTTCCTTCTGGTTCAGGTCTGCCAGATCAAAATGACGTGCGACCCGTTCCCAATAAGCTGGACGACCCAGAATATGGATCAGAGGTGCCTCTTGCAGTTGTGCCGGATCGGTTAGCTGCGCGCCATTGACTGTGAATTCGGGTGCACACACGACCGCAAGCTTTTCGGCCCACAGCTGCCGCGCGCCCACCGTCACATCGTCAATATGATTGACCGTTATCGAAATGTCCGAGACGTTCGGCTCGACATCAATCCAGACGGTGCCGTGTACCGTCAGGTCGATATCCGGGTGCTGGTCGCTAAAGCCCCGGATTACGTCCGGTAGCCAATTCTCGGCCAGGCTGACCGGGCAAGACACGACGACTTTGCGGGTGTGTGACCGCTGGATGACCGATTGTGTGGCCACGTCAATCTCATGCAGAGCATGCCGCACTGAAGGCAGATACGCCTCGCCCACGTCGGTCAGCGACAATGACCGGGCATGGCGCACGAACAGAGGCCGCTGCAAAAACTCTTCGAGCGAACGCACATGGTTGCTGACGGCCGATTGGGTGCAGTTCAGCTCATCTGCCGCGCTGGTAAAGCTGAGGTACCGGGCGGCGGCCTCGAAGGAGCGCAGGAAGATCAGGTGGGGCAGGTTCATCATGGCG
This sequence comes from Ruegeria sp. S84, assembly GCF_056583445.1. Taxonomy (NCBI): domain Bacteria; kingdom Pseudomonadati; phylum Pseudomonadota; class Alphaproteobacteria; order Rhodobacterales; family Roseobacteraceae; genus Ruegeria; species Ruegeria sp. S84. The sequence goes on along the minus strand of NZ_JBWPVF010000001.1, from coordinate 350,051 downwards.
ACATATTCCTGGGCGGGCGGATGGGTGGTGCGCCGGGAATCCTGTTTCGCGGCGGGAATTGATCTGGTTCATATGCTACAATGGGACGGAGCCAAAGCTACAAATTTTCCGGGGCCATTGCCCTCGTATTGTTTTCGTGCTGCGATGGGCAAACACACTTAGGTTTTGGCCGAACCCGAAACCTCATCTGTAGGGCATCGTGACCAACACATTTCAAACTATCGCAAAGTTTGCGCTAAATCGAAGGGTGCAGGATTTCCCCGACAGCGCGCTCGAAGCGGCAGCACTGATGCTGCTGGACACGCTGGGGATCACCATCGGGTCCGGACCGATGCAGGCCGGTCAGATCGCGCGTGACAGCGCTATGGCGCTTTACGGTGCGGGCGATCCGGGCCTCAGCGCACGGATGCTGTTCGATGGCCGCAAGGTTAGCGTTGCCGGAGCGGCTTATGCCGCTGCGACTCAGACCGATAATCTGGATGGCCATGACGGCTATAACCCCACCAAGGGCCATATCGGTGTTGCCGTTGTGCCGGCTCTGGCGGCTTTGGCGGAAACGGTCGCGGATTTTTCCGGCCCCGAGGCGTTGGCGACCGTAACTATTGGATACGAAATCGCCGGGCGCGCCGGGATTTCGTTGCATGACACAGTCAGCGACTACCACACTTCCGGCGCATGGAACGCGTTGGGAGTTGTGGCCGTTGCCGCCCGTCTGCGCGGGCTGAGCGCAGAACGGATGCGGCAGGCCATGGGCATCGCCGAATATCACGGGCCTCGCAGTCAAATGATGCGCGAGATTGCCAACCCCACCATGCTGCATGACGGCTCGGGCTGGGGCGCGCTGGTGGGTGTATCCTCGGCAGTGCTGGCCGAGAAGGGATTTACCGGCGCGCCGGCGATCACCATAGAGGCGGATGAGGTCGCGCATCACTGGCGGGATCTGGGCAGCTTCTGGCAGATGGAACATCAATATGTGAAGCCCTATCCGATCTGTCGTTGGGCCCATGCAGCGATCGACGCCACCAGGGCGCTGATGCGTGAATATGGCCTGTCTCATCAGGACATTGCCGCGATTCAGGTGAACACTTTCCACGAAAGTGCCTGCCTGTTTCAGGGTATGCCGGATGACACTTCGAAGGCGCAGTATTCGCTGCCCTTCGCGGTGGCGACGATGGTGGCGCACGGCCGTATCGGGGTCGAGCATATCACCGGCGCGGGCCTCTCCGATCCGCTGGTCGCGGCGATTGTCGACCGTATCTCGGTGGCCGAGACCGCGCGCCATTCCGACCGCTTTCCTCAAAGCCGCGTTGCTGATGTCGTCATGACCCTGACGGATGGGCGGGAACTGGCGTCGGGCGACGTCCACGCGCGCGGCGGGCCCGAGGCACCCATGGACCGTGACGAAGTGATTGCCAAGTTCATGGAGTTCGCCACACCACCGCTGGGGGTCAGCCGTGCCGCCGCCATACGCGACGCGGTTCTGGGGTTGCAGTCGCCGGACGCCAAATTCTCGGATCTCGGCGCGCTGATTTATGACGCCGCTGACAACCGCTGAAATCAGGACAACAAAAATGCCGCTAAGGCTGCTGAAATACGGGCTATCCGCCGATTACCCTGTCACCGGAGACATTCCGGCCACGCCAGAGCTTAAATCCAGTTACGATGTGGTCATCGTAGGTGGTGGCGGCCACGGACTGGCCTGTGCCCACTACCTATCAAAGTATCACGGCATCACCAATGTGGCTGTGCTGGAAAAGGGTTATCTGGCGGGCGGCAACACCGCGCGGAACACCACTACCATCCGCTCGAACTACATCACCAAAGAGGGCATCGCGTTCTACAAGGAAGGTGTGCAGCTTTACGGGAAGATGAGCGAAGAGCTGGATTTCAACGTCATGTTCAGCCAGCGCGGTCAACTGACGCTGGCCCATACCGAGGCGACGCTACGCTCGTTCCATCTGCGGGCCGAGATGGGTAAACACGCGGGCACCCGGATCGAGGTAGTTGATGCGCAGACGGTCAAGGACCTGTCCCCGCATCTGAATATGGATGAGGGCGGGCCGCTGGAAATCATCGGCGGTTTGTGGCACGCCGATGGAGGCACTGCGCGGCATGATGCGGTGGCCTGGGGCTATGCAGCGCAAGCCAGTAGGCGCGGGGTGGAAATTCATCAACGTACCGAGGTTGAAGGGTTCGACACTGCCGGTGGCAAGATCACAAAAGTGCGCACCAATCGCGGTGATATCAGTGCCGGGCAGGTGATGATTGCTGTCGGGGGCATGAACTACGACATGGCGATGAAAGCCGGGGTAGAATTGCCGATCCGTTGCTATCCGTTGCAGGCGATGGTTACGCAGCCGCTGAAACCGTGGCTGCACACGCTGGTCAGCTCGGTCAGCCTGCACACCTATCTGGTGCAGTCTTCGCGAGGCGAGATCGTGATCGGCGGTGGCTCGGACCCTTATCAGCTGTATTCCACCCGCTCGACACTGGACATGAAAGAACATCTGGCCGAAGGCGCGGTACATTTGTTCCCGTTCCTGCACGGGGTGCGTCTGCTGCGACAATGGGCCGGGATTACCGACATGACGCCCGATTACTCACCCATCATGGGTGCCAGCCCATTGTCCAACCTATGGCTAGATTGCGGTTGGGGCACTTGGGGGTTCAAAGCCACTCCGGTGGCGGGCAAATACATGGCGCAGTCCATCGCCAACCAGAAGGTCGCGCCGATACTCGAACCCTTCACAATGGAGCGTTTCGCCACTTTTGATCTGCTCAATGAAATGGGCGCAACTGCCGCGAGCCACTGACATGAAGATCCTGATCTGCCCGATGAACGGGCCCCGCAACATCAATGAATTCCAGAGCTTCGGCCCCCTGCGCGCCAACCCCGACCCGGATGCAACCAGCGATCAGGACTGGGCGCGTCACCTGTTCCGCGCCGACAATTCACGCGGAACGCTGGTGGAATGGTGGCGGCACGTGCCCTCGAACTATTTCTTTCTGGCGGAGCGCAACGCCACCACGAACGAGGTGATCCGCACTTTTGACCCCTCAGAGCTGGAGCAAAGGTGATGGCCCGACTTCCCGCACCCTGGGGCAACAGGATCAACCGAGATGCGCCGGTATCGTTCAGCTTTGAAGGGCAGGCGTTTCAGGGATACGAAGGTGATGTGATCGCCTCGGCTTTGGCCGGGCAGGGGAAGTGGATGCTGTCGCGCTCGTTCAAATACCACCGACCGCGCGGTGCGATGTCGATGGCGGGCACCGAGGCCGATACGCTGGTGCAACTGCCCTCGGACCCGAACGTGCAGGCCGACCGGCATCCGATTTCGGCAGGGCTGCAAGTTACGGCGCAGAACGTCAACGGATCACTGGCGCGAGACCGCGACGCATTCATGGACAAGCTGGGGCGATTTATGCCGGTGGGGTTCTATTATCGCACCTTCATGGGTCCGACGCGCAATAGCTGGTTGAAACTGTGGGAGCCGCTGATCCGCAAGAAGGCTGGGCTGGGCGTTCTGGATATCAACGCCCCGCATGAAGACTACGAAAAGGCCAACCTGTTTTGTGACCTGCTGGTCGTCGGCGCGGGGCTGGCCGGGTTGACCGCCGCCATCGAAGCCGCCGAAGCCGGAGCTGACGTCATTCTGGCCGAGCAGGAGCCGGTCTTGGGCGGTGCGCTGACCTATGGCCGCGATGCCAACAGGCTGTCCGACCTACTGGCGAAAGTGCAAAGTCTGCCGAACTTCCGCATCATGACCGGTACAGTGGTGAACGGCTGGTTCGAGGACAACTGGCTGCCGCTGATCCGGGGCAACAAGCTGTTCAAGACGCGCGCGCGCGAGGTTCTGCTGGCCACCGGCTGCATCGAACAGCCCACGATCTTCCGAAACAATGACCTGCCGGGCATCTTGCTGGGCACTGGTGCGCAACGGCTTATGCGGCACTATGGTGTGAAACCGGGCAAGCGCGCGGTGGTACTGGCCGCCAATCTCGACGGTTATCGGGTGGCGCAGGATCTGTTGGACGCAGGCGTAGAACTGGCGGCGGTGGTTGATCCGCGCCCCGGCGGCAGCGGCGGCGAGCTTGGCCAGCAACTGTCAACAAGGGGGACGCGTGTCATTCACGGCACCGTGGGCGAGGCGCGTGGCAAGACCCATGTCGCCGGTGTAAAGGTCGGCGGCGACTGGCTGGATTGCGATCTGTTGGTGATTTCGGTCGGCTATGCGCCAATGTGGCAACTGCCCTGTCATGCTGGCGCGAAACTTGGGTACAATGAAACGGCGGCGCGGTTTTCCCTGTCTCTGCCAGACGCTCCGCTGGGCATTGCCGGGGGTGTTGCCGGGGTCTTTGCGCCTGATGCGGTGGTGGCCGATGCGCAACGCGCGGCACAGACGGCGTTGACTCGTCTGGGGCTGCCAACCCGCGACATCGCGCAGGTCGAAGATGTCGAGGCTGCGTTGACGAATTTCGAACCGGCAATCGCCGGGCATCCCAAGGGCAAGGATTTTGTCGACCGGGACGAGGATATTCAGATCAAGGACCTGCAAAACGCGGTTAAGGAAGGCTATCGCGAGCTGGAGCTGATCAAGCGCTTTACCACAGTTGGTATGGGGCCGTCACAAGGGCGGCACTCGGCGCTGGCCACCGCCCGGGTGGTGGCCAAGGCGACCGACCGCACCATCGGGCAGATCGGCGTGACTACCGCCCGTCCGCCCTTTGGCCCCGAAACGCTGGGCGTGCTGTCTGGTCATCATCACCCGGCAGAGAGGCGCACCGCGCTGCATCACGAACATATCCGGTTGGGGGCGGACATGCGCCCGGTCGGAGCGTGGTGGCGGCCTTATTTCTACGGCCCCAAACAAGACGCCAAGCGCCTTATCGAAGAAGAGGTGCATGCGGTGCGCAATGGGGTCGGCGTGCTGGATGTTTCAACTCTGGGCGGGCTCGAGGTGCGTGGCCCGGATGCGGGCGAATTCCTCAACCGCATTTACACCATGGCCTACAAAAAGCAGCCTGTGGGCCGTTGCCGGTACTGCCTGATGACAAACGAAATGGGCACGGTGATCGACGATGGCGTGGCGTATCGGCTGGCCGAGGATCTGTTCTATGTCACCGCCACCACCGGGGCCGTGGCGCGGGTTTATTCGGATATGTTGTTCTGGAATGCGCAGTGGCGGTTGGATGTGGATGTGCTGAACGTCACCTCGGCCTTCTCGGGCTTCAACATTACCGGTCCCAAGGCGCGCTCCGTGGTCGAAGCGCTGGACAGCGACATCGATTTCTCGCGCGATGGATTTGCCTATCTCGACGGGCGTAGCGGCATGGTGGCCGGGGTGCCGGTGCGCGCCATGCGGATTGGGTTCACCGGCGAGTTGAGCTACGAGCTGCACTGCCCCACCAGCTATGCCAACACCCTGTGGGATGCGGTGATAGCGGCGGGTCACGCGCACGAGTTGCGCCCTTACGGGCTGGAAGCCAGCCGGATTCTGCGGTTGGAGAAAGGCCATATCCTGATTGGTCAGGACACCGACGCGCTGACCTCGCCGGATGAGCTGGGGTTCGAATGGGCGATCTCGAAGACCAAGCCGTTTTTTGTGGGCAAGCGCTCAACCGAGATGCGCCGAAACAAAGGCCTGCCGCGCATGCTGGTTGGGCTGACATTCGACGGGCCAGATGTACCGGGGGAAAGCTGTCTGGTACTGAGGAATGATGTACCGGTGGGGCATGTGACCTCGGTCCTGTGGTCGCCGACGCTGAACATCCATATCGCGCTGGCATATGTGCATGGTGATGACGCTACGCAAGGATCGCAGGTCAAAGTGAAGTGCCGCAATGGCAAGCGCGTCGTAACAACTGTGCGCGGCCACACCTTTTTTGATCCTGAAAACAAACGGCAGGAGGTGTGATGATGCGAACCTATCCGCTTGATCCAAAGGGCGCTGCTGAAGGCACACCACTGGTTTCCGGGCAGATTATCGTGCAGGACCTGACCCACACGCCGCGTTTTGGCCTCAAGGGCCGAGGCACCGTGGCGTTTTTGCAATCGCGGGGCCTGAAGGTGCCAGACGTCAACGAAACCGCCGATGGCCTTATGCGTCTGGGTCAGGAAGAGGTGGTGGTACTGGATGCGCCTGCCGACCTGTATGCCCGGTGGCAGGTCGCCGCCACGCCAAAGGGCTATTATTCCTGGCGCGAGGAAACCTGGGCCATGATGCACCTGACCGGCCCGCGCCTGTTCGATCTGCTGGCCAAGACTTGCCCGGTCGACCTGTCGCCCGGTGCCTTTCCAGTGGGAAAGATCGCCCAGACCCGCGTGGGCTATGTCGAGGCAATCACATGGCGCAACGACCGCAAAGGTGTAGGGTTCGATGTCCTTTTTGACATCGCCGCCACTGCTTTTTTCGCCAACGCGGTAGCCATTGCTAGCGCCGAGTTCCAACCGGAGGTACCCGCATGAAATACCCCACCGTGATCTTGCACACCGATAACCCCGACGCTGCCCGTGCGGTTCTTGCTGAGGGTCATCCCGATCTGCCGATCCACACCTGCGACAGCTACGAGGCGCTCACGGGTTTGATCGAGGATACAGGGGCCGAAGTTGTCTATTCCGTTCGCTTTGCGGGCACCCCCGGCTTTCCACGCGCAGCACTGGTCGAGAACCCGCAAATCAAATGGGCTTCGGTCGGCGGCTCGGGCACCGATCACCTGAACCCTTGGAACCCTGATGAGGTAACGGTGACAAATGCCGCCGGGGTCGCCGCCGATATGATGGCACAATATGCGCTGGGGGCGATGCTGCATTTCACGCTGGATTTCCCGGGCTTTCGTGCCGCGCAGGCGCGGCGGGACTGGATCGGCGGCAAAGTCGAGCCCATCGACAGCAAGACGGTGCTGATCATCGGCCTTGGCAAAACAGGAGAGGCTGTTGCGGCACGATCCAAAGCTATGGGGCTGAACACAATCGGTGTACGGGCCCGCCCGAAACCGACCCCCAACGTGGACGAGGTACACGGGATGGAGGCTTTGCCTGATCTCTGGCCACGCGCTGACTTTATCGTCGTTTGCGTACCACTGCTGGACAGCACGCTCGGTCTGGTCGGGGCGGAGGCTTTTGCCGCCATGAAACCGACGACGGTGATAATCGACGTCTCGCGAGGTGGGGTAATTGACGAAGCACCTCTACTGGCCGCGCTGGAACAGAACCGGATCAGAGGCGCGGCGCTGGACGTGTTCGTTACCGAACCGCTGCCTCAGGGGCACAGGTTCTGGGAACTGGACAACGTGATCGTCACACCGCACTGCAGCTCGGTCTATGACGGCTGGGATCTGAAATCGGTCCGCATGTTTTCCGAGAACCTGATGCGCTATCGCAAGGGCGAGGTGCTGAACAACATCGTAAATCCACAACGGGGATACTAGGTCAATGGCACGAGACAGAAGCAGCGGCGGGCGACGCGGCAAATCCGGGCGCGCGGCGGCGGGGATCGAACAGCTGCCCTGGCAACAGGTGCGCAACAGCTATCCGCCGTTCGAGCTGTTGAACCCCGAACAGATGGATCAGCTGCATACAACCTCGATGCGCATTCTGGCCGAGGCCGGTATCCGGGTGATGGGCGACAATGTTATGGACATTTTCGAACGCGCGGGGGCCATCGTAGACCGCGACACCAAGACCATCCGAATGGACGAAACCATTGTCGCAGAAGCGTTAAAAACGGTGCCCTCGGAATTTACGCTGACCTCTCGCAACCGCGCGAAACAGATTACGCTGGGCGGCGATCATGTGAATTTTGGTTTGGTTGCCGGGCCGCCGAACGTACATGACTGTATCAATGGCCGCCGTCAGGGTAATTACGATGACTATTGCAACTTCATCCGGTTGGCGCATCACTTCAACGCTATCCATCTGATCGGCAATCAGGTGATGGCCCCGATCGAAATGCCCGCCAACAACCGCCATCTGGACACCTACAACGCCAACCTGAGCTATAGCGACCTGAGCTTTCATTGCACCGCTATCGGGCGCGGGCGGGCGATGGATGGCATCAACATGATGGCGATTTCGCGCGGTCAGAAACCTGAGGACATGCGCGGCGATCCGGGGGTGATCACAATCATTTCGGTGAACTCTCCACGCCTGTTCGACGATGCCATGGGTGACGGCCTGATCGCGATGGCCGAGTATGGTCAACCGGTGACCGTCACGCCGTTCACTCTGATGGGGGCAATGACACCGGTCACGCTTCCTGCCGCGCTGGCGCAACAGAACGCCGAGGCGCTGTTCGGTGTGGTTCTGACGCAGTTGGTCAGCCCGGGAGCGCCTGTCATGTATGGCTCGTTCACCTCGAATGTGGACATGAAATCCGGGGCTCCGGCCTTTGGCACACCGGAAAATGCCAAGGCGAATATTGTCGGCGGGCAGCTGGCGCGGCGCTATGGTATTCCGTACCGGACATCGAACGCAAATGCATCCAACGTGGTGGATTTGCAGGCGGCATACGAAACGATGATGGCCACATGGGGCGCGGTTCTGGGAAGGGCCAATATCGTCTATCATGCCGCCGGCTGGCTTGAGGGCGGGCTGACCGCATCTTACGAGAAATTCGTTATGGATATCGAGATCATCCAGAACATGATGGAATTCCTCAAACCGATGAAATTTAACACGGATGAGCTGGGCCTGGACACCATCAAATCGGTGCCCACTGGCGGCCATTTCTTTGGCGTCGATCACACGATGGAACGCTATGAAACCGCGTTCTACAAACCGATGCTGTCCGACTGGCAGAACTATGAAAACTGGGAGGCGGCCGGAGCCAAGGACGCCCTGCAACGCGCCACCGAGGTTTGGCAGCAGGCGCTACGCGAGTATCAGATGCCCGAGATGGACCCCTCCGTGCGTGAGGAGCTGGATGCCTATATCGCCAAACGCAAGGAAGAGATCGGCAGCGGCGAACCCTGATGGAATATCGGGGCAGGGGGGTCGACCGCTGCCCCGGTTCGTTTACAGAAGATCGAACAACCGGCCCGGCAGCGCCTCGTGGCGTGGCAGACCCAGCGCCCGCATCATGCAGAACATCATCGCCTGATTTGAGGTCACTACCGGCTTGTCCAGCGTGTCCTCGATCTGCTCGATGGCCTCGACTGCGCGCATGTCGGTGCAGCTGAGCACGACGGCTTGCGCGTTCGGGTGGTCTGCCTCACAGGCGAGGTCGTAAACCTCGTCCGGGGTCAGCTCTCCCTGTCCGTAATTGCCCAGCTCGCGGCCAACATCGGCGCAACGCACGGTTTCGATGTCGTTTGCGGCCATGAAATCCATCGCCTGCGTGTTGATCTCGCCCAGATAGGGCGAGGAAAAGCCCACTTTCGTCACCCCAAGCGCCTGAATGGCAGCGATCAGCGATCCGGCTGCAGTCAGCGATTGCGCCCCCGATCCGGCCTTGATCTGCTGCGCCAGATCGGCGTCGAAAGACGGCCCATGGGTCAGCGTGGCCGAGGTGCAGCCGTACAGCACCACATCTGGCCGCACGCCCGAAATCATCCGCAAATCGTGGCTGATGTCCGAGGCCCCAAGCCCCGCCATCTGGTCAGAACCGGGGATTTCATCGACATCATAACCACCCATGCGCTGGAAATGCACGGTGGTGTTCGGGCAGCGCATCAAGGCCATATCGGCCTCGAGGTTGGTGTTGGTGAAGGGCACCAGAACGCCGATCTTGGCCCGGGTACGCGTTTCGTGGCTCATGACGTTACCTTTCTCAGAACGGCCAGACAGCGATCCATTACCGGCGTGTCGCAGATCGTGGCGCGCAGGCAGTCGGACAGACCATAGCCGCCCATACCGCGCATCAGCAGTTTCTCGAACCGTAGCGCGGCATCGGCCTGTTGCGCCTGCTCGGTCGAGGCAAAGTGGATCAGCACGAAATTGGTGTAGCTGTCCGGCACGATCAGCCCCAGATCGCGGCAGTCCTGCGCGAACCGATCGCGAATGGTTGCCGTTTTCGCGACCACGTCCCGCATATGCGCCTGATCGCGCATCGCCGCCGCTGCCGCAGCCTGCGAGGCAATCGAGATGTTGTTGGGGTTCAACAGCTTGCGAAGCTCTCTGGCGATGTCGGTGGGGAAACAGCCCCACCCGGCGCGTGCGCCGGCCAGCCCGTAAGCCTTGGAGAAGGTGCGCGTGATAACGGTATCTCCCCGGTCCGCCAGCCCGAAAACCTCAGTCGGATCGTTGGCGGCATCGGCGAATTCGGCATAGGCCTGATCGACCACCAGCAGCACGTCGCCGGGTAGCGCGTTGCGCAGGCGCAGGATCTCGGAATTCGGGATCAGGGTGCCGGTGGGATTGCCCGGATTACAGACGAACACGATACGGGTCGCCGGGGTGACGGCGGCCAGAAGCGCATCGACCGAGACGGTCAGATCGACCTCGGGCGCGGCCACGTATTCGGCCTGCGCCTGTGCCGTGGCCGAAGCGACGAAGGCATAACCATATTGCGTGCCCAGCACCTGATCGCCCGGCCCGGCAAAGGCGCGGATCAGGCAGCCGATCAGCTCCATCGACCCCGCGCCGCACAGCACCCGCGCCGGGTCGAGGCTGTGAACCCCGGCAATGGCCGCGCGCATGTCGGGCCATTCGGGATCGGGGTAGAGCGTCAGATCAGCCAGCGCTGCCTGCCCGGCCGCCACGGCGGACGGACTGGCCGGAAAGGCGCTTTCGTTCTGCGCCAGCGAGATGGTGCCTTCACCACCCAGATCGGCCAGCGCATAGGCACCCATGGCGCCGACATGAGAAACCGGACGGATCATGCGTCACCTCCGTAGGCTTTGGCGCCCTCGGCGCTGATCAGACCGCGTTTGAGGTCCAGTGCCAGCGCGTCGGGGTCGCGGTCTGCCGGGTCGCCGAAACCGCCGCCGCCCGGGGTGTCGAAGATCAGGTAATCGCCACCTTCGACCCGCAGCTCTCCCTTGCCGGGAATGTCGCTGTCGCCATCACGGAACCGGATGCGCCCCGGCGCGCCGGGCTGACCGCCCATGCGGCCCAGGGCGGGGAATTTCAGCCGCTCGACCGACAGGAACACGATGAAGGGCGCGCCGTTGGCCGATGTCATCTCGATCCGCTGCCCAAGCCCGCCGCGATACTTGCCCGCGCCACCGGAATCCGCGCGCAGCTCGCGTCGCCAGATGGTCACCGGCGCGACGCTTTCGGTGATCTCCACCTGCGAACCGAACACGCCCGAGGGGTAGGCGGTGGCTGACAGACCATCCGCATGCGGCCGTGCACCGGTGCCGCCATTATGTACCGGTTCCACTGCGAATTCGCGCCCACCGTCGCGGGCCACCTCGGGGGCGTGGCGCATGGGCAGGTCGAACATGCAGCTTGCGCCCTCGGCGGGCACTGCATCAGGCAGTGCCTGATGCAGACAGCCCAGCACCAGATCGGGTGTCACCTGACCCAGCGTGTGCCGCATCGCGACCGGCACTGGGCGCTGTGCGTTAAGGATGCAGCCCTTGGGGCCGTCGACGGTGAACGGCTCCAGCGATCCGGCATTGTTGGGGATGTCCGAGCCGACGATGCAGCGCAGCGCGAACACCGTATAGGCGGTGGCATAGTTCAGCGGCACGTTGATGCCCTTGCGCGAACAGCCCGAGGTGCCGGTGAAATCCACATGCATCCCCGATTTACTGACGGTCAGCGCGGCGTGCAGTTCCAGCTCATTCTCATAGCCGTCCACTTTCAGGACGTTTTTGTAGATACCTTCGGGCACCTCGGCGATGGCCTCAAGCGTGCCACGGCGCGAAGTGTCGATGATATAGGACCCCAGCGCATCCAGATCGGTCAGGCCGAACTCTTCCATCATCGAAACCAGCCGGTTCACCCCGGCCTCGCAACAGGCGATCAGGGCATAGATGTCACCCTCGTTGGCGATGGGCTCGCGGCTGTTGGCGCGGATGATGTCCAGCAGCAGCGCGTTTGGGGTGCCTTCCTCGACCAGTTTGCAGGGCGGAATCAGCAGCCCCTCGTCATAGATGTCGGAGCCTTCGGGGCCCATGCCCAGACCACCCAGATCAACTAGATGCGAGGTGCACGAGGTAAAGCCCACCACCTTGCCATCCTTGAACGCGGGCATCATCAACAGGAAGTCGTTCAGATGCCCCGAGGCCAGCCACGGATCGTTGGTCATGTAGATATCGCCCGGTTTCATGGTCTGAACCGGGAAGGCGGCGCGCAGATGCTGCACCGCTTCGGCCATGGTGTTGATATGGCCCGGCGTGCCGGTTACCGCCTGTGCCAGCATCCGGCCGTTGACGTCGAAGATCCCGGCGGAGATATCGCCGCATTCGCGCACGATGGGCGAAAAGGCGGCGCGGATCAGGGTTTGGCCTTGTTCTTCGACCACTGCCAGCAAACGGTTCCACATCACTTGTAGGCGGGCGGGGGAAAGATCGGTCGCCATCATGCGCCTCCTTTCTGGTCCTGAACCAGGACGAGGTTTCCTATGGCGTCCACATGGGCCGAGAAATCAGTCGAGACCAGCGTGGTGGTCTGCGGCTCGTGGATCAGCGCCGGGCCGCGCACATGGTCGCCGGACTTCAGATCGGCCCGCGCCACGAAGGCGGCCTGTTTCAGCGCGCCGTCCACATCGCAGGTAATCGGGCGAGTGTCGGGTGCGGTGAAGGTCGTCAATGCAGGTGTAGCGGGCACTGGTGGCACGGCGCTGTCAAGGGTCGCGACGCGCACCGCCCAGTTGAGAATCTCAATCTGCATCCCCGGCACCGGGCGTGAGAACTGCTTGCGATATTCTTCCTCAAAGGCGGTGGTCAGCGGTGCAATATCGTCTGCCGTCAGATGCCGGTCGGGCAGAGTGATCTCGATCTCGTGACCCTGACCGTTGTAGCGCATGAAGGCGGTGCGCTGTGTTTCGGTCGGGGCATCGCCCGCGCCCTGGGCAACCACGCCTTTGGCTTCGGAAATCATTGCGTCGAACATCGCGTTGATCTCATCCATGTCCATGCTGTCCAACAGCGAATAGCGCGAGCGGACGATTTCGAACGAAACGGGTGCGAACAGGAAGCCCACGGCAGACCCCACGCCCGGATTGGGCGGGATTACAATGCGGCTGACCCCGGCGGATCGTGCCACCCGGCTGGCATGCAACGGCCCGTTGCCGCCAAAGGCAATCATCGTGCGCGGTCCAAGATCCTTGCCCGATTCCACCGCGTGCATCCGGCCCGCGCTGGCCATGCTTTCGTCGACGATGCGGCTGACGCCGTCGGCTGAGCCAACGGCATCGAGATCTAGTTTCGACCCGATCACCCAGCTCAGCGACTGTTTGGAGCCTTCGGGGTCCAGCTTGATATGCCCCTCGGCAAATGTGTCGGGCACGATGTAGCCCAGCGTAATGTCGCTGTCTGTCACAGTGGGCTCGGTGCCGCCGCGCATGAAGGCCACGGGTCCGGGTTCAGACCCCGCCGATTTCGGACCCACGGTCAGGCGTCCCAACCGATCCACCCCGGCGATGGAGCCACCGCCCGCGCCGATCTCGATCATCTCGATCACCGGGATGCGCACTGGCATGCCCGAGCCCTTTATGAACCGCGCGGCGCGGGCGATCTCGAACTGGCGCGAGGTCTGCGGGCGGGCCTTGTCGATCAGGCACAGCTTAGCGGTGGTGCCGCCAACGTCAAAGGACAGCACCTGATCCAGCCCGGTGCGGGCGGCGATGCGGGCGGCCAGAATGGCCCCTCCGGCGGGGCCGGATTCCACCAGCCGGATCGGAAAACGCGCTGCGGTGCGCACGGTGCACATGCCGCCGCCCGCCGTCATCATCAGGATCGGACAGGTCACGCCCTCGGCTTCGAACCGGTCGACGAAACGGGCCAGATAGGTCTGCATCAGCGGCTGGATATAAGCATTGGCGACGGTGGTGCACAGCCGGTCGAACTCGCGCGCCTCGGGGCTGACCTCGGACGAGATCGAGACGGTCAGATCGGGCCGCTTCTCAGCCAGCACATCGCGTAGGCGGCGTTCATGGGCGGGGTTGGCATAAGCGTGCATCAGGCAGATCGCTATGGCCTCTGCGCCGCTCGCGTCGATATCGGCCAGCAGTGCGTCGATGGCCGAGTCTTCGAGCTCGATCAATACCTGACCACCCGCCGACATGCGTTCGCGCACGGTCAGAGCACGCTCGCGCGGCACCAGCAGGTCAGGCTTCTCGAGGTTGATATCGTATTGCGAATAACGCCGCTCATACGCGATTTCCAGGATGTCGCGAAAGCCTTCGGTGGTCACCGTCGCCACCACCGCGCCGCGACGTTCGATCAGCGCATTGGTCGCCAGGGTGGTGCCGTGGATAAAGCCGGTCACCTGATCCAGCGTCCGGCCCGATTGCTGCATTACTCGCGCGGCCCCTTCCATGGCGCCGTCGGCAGGGTTCTGATGGGTGGTCAGGGTCTTGGTGGAGGCCAGGATTGTCTCTTCGCCAGAGACAAGGACCGTATCGGTGAAGGTGCCGCCAATATCGATGGCCAGGCGCAGCGTTTGAGTTGTCATGAGGTCTTCCGAAATTTCTGTAATCGCAGCGTAAAGCAAAAGGCCCGAGGCCCTGCTTTATGCAAGGATCACAAGATCACAGCCGGTTGCGCGGCGGTCCGTAGGATTCGGAATGTCAGTCTGTGTCATGGGCGAAATGTGCAGTTTCAAGATAGCGGCAGCAAGCTGGATTGCGACAGAAAGGCCTGCAAGCGACATCTATCGGCGTAGCAGGCCCGAAATCTGCCGAAACGGGCCGTCAGGCGGCCAGCGTGTGATTTGGTGTTCATGCCGCCCTTGGTTCGACCAATCAGACGATCACGCCCCCTTTTTGGCAACCACTATGGTCGCGCTACAGTGTGATTTCAGATAGTTCGCGTCGATCATTACGACCTTTTACGCGTCGTATTCCGCAGCGTGCCCAGCCATCATCCGCGCGAAAAACCTTTCTTGCTCCAGCACTTCCATCTGCTGTAGAGACTCCTTTGCGGATCATAGGTGACAGGAGCATCACGCCAGCGCAAATCATTCGATTGAATAAGATTATTTCGCTCAACACACGCCTGTCGTCGACCCCGGGTTTTCCAGGCGACTTTGGCAAGAAGGGTTTGGACGGGCCATCTGCGCGTCAGCAAGCCCTTAAAAGATCACTCATGTCAAAACTCCGTTTTCCGAGACGTGAGGCATGCGGTGTGATCTAGATCAATAGGTCCGGGTGCGAGCGTGATAGCAGCTAAAGCCAAGCTAATCTGAATCTGCTTGAGCGAGAAAGTCACGAGATATCACGTGGAATTTATACTGGCCGTGTGTTAGCGCGGTTTTAGGCAATTATTTATTTGGAGCTACCGTGAAAATCGCAGTTGTAGTTGGCGCGCGCCCTCAGTTTATTAAATTGGCTCCGGTGAGCAGAGCACTTCGTTCCATGCCGGGTGTAACAGAGCTGCTGATTCACACAGGACAGCACTATGACGATTCGATGTCTAAGATTTTTTTCGACGAACTAGAAATTGCAAAACCCGACATCAACCTATCGGTGAACTCAGGCAGTCATGGTGCCATGACAGGACTGATGATGCAGAAACTTGAACCCGTCATTCAAGAACATGAACCAGATGCGCTCCTTGTTTTTGGAGATACGAATTCAACATTGGCGGGTGCATTGGTCGCCTCAAAACTTCATATCCCGGTGGCGCACGTAGAGGCCGGGCTGCGCTCATTTAATCGAAAGATGCCCGAAGAAACGAACCGAGTTCTAACGGATCACATCTCCGACCTTCTGTTCACGACTTCCAGCGACGCTGTGGAAAATCTGCGAAGAGAAAGCATTTCGGAGAGCAAAATTTTTGAAGTCGGTGACGTGATGTTCGACGCAGCACTACACTTTGGTGAAAAGGCCAAGCAGAAATCAACAATTTTGGCTGACATTGGGGTAGACGCAAACGGATTCATACTTGCGACGATCCATAGAGCTGAAAATACGGATTCGCCAGAAACGTTAATAAACATTGTTGATGGTCTGGAGGCGGTTGCGAAACAACATCCGGTTGTCTTGCCATTGCATCCACGTACTGCCGCAAGGATAAAAGGAATCGGTCTTAAATTCGAACATGTCCAAACGATAGACCCAGTCGGTTACTTGGATATGGTCGCTCTAGAAAGCAATGCGGTGCTGGTTGCTACGGACTCTGGCGGAGTGCAGAAAGAAGCGTATTTCTACGGCGTCCCTTGCGTAACTCTTAGAACGGAAACAGAATGGGTTGAGCTTGTTGAAAGCGGCTGGAATCGTATCGTTTCGCCCATAGAAGGGGATATCGAGGATGGTATCCTCAGTGCGATAGGGACTAGCGGAAATCAGATAGAAATCTATGGTGATGGAACCGCTTCGCAACAAATCGCACAGATACTAGCCGCGCGAGTTTAAATACCTTCATAGAGCGCCGCCAACTTCTTGGCTTGCGCAGGCCAGCTGTAAGTCTCCCAAAGCTTCCTTCTGTTGGCGGCGCTTAACGTAAAGCGTTCGGGATGATCCAAGACATCCCGAATAGCTTCAGCAATGCTCAGAGGATCTGTTTCGTCCATTGCTCGTCCGAAACCGAGAGACTCTGCAAACCGACGCATCTCTGGAAGATCTGAAACACAAATTGGTACGCCAGCAAATGCTGCCTCAAAAAGCTTGTTGGGCATTGCGTAGCGGTGATTGAGCGATACGTCCTGAAACGGGCATATAGCGAGGTCTGCTGTACTAATTGCGACTGGTACATCTGGAGCTGCCACAGGTGGAAGCAAGGTAACGCGATCATCCACACCTAGGTCATGAGCGACACTCATGAACCACTTGTCGTTTCGGAGGTGCCGTGGGCCCATCGAAGCTAACTTGACTTCGGGAAGATGAACCAAAGCCTCAAGAACTTTATCTAACCCACGATGTGACATTTGAATGCCACCAGTAAAAATAATCAAGGGCGCCCCGTCAGCAACGTTTGCCTGAGCACGGATAGAAAGCTGATCCAACGCCTTTTCTTTACGACTATCCATGTAATCAACATCTATCTCTGGAGCATTGAGGATAAGTGTCGGACTATCTTTGAAGCGTTTGGCATACAAATCTGCGATGGACGACGATACGGTGATCATATAATCGACGAAGGGGAGACAATCGTCTTCTAGGTTTTCTGCAAAGTTCGATCCATCAGTTGGATTCTTCGTCGCCCGCGCTGGTTCGTATTCATGTGCGTCGTATACAAGCTTCGCCCCAAACTGTTTTGCAAGCACAACGCCTGCCGGGAGACAATAGATGTCATGAGCATGAATGACGTCCGGGGTATCATCAAATCTGAGGTTGCAGAGGTTTTCAGCGAATAAGAGAGAGTTTAGTTGATAGAGTTTGAAGAACCCTTCCCTGACCTCTCTGGCGTCAGAACTAAACAGCTTCAGATCTCTCCGGGCGTCACCAATTCCGGATGTCAGCTTAATCTTCCAGAGAAGCCGTTTGTGAGCAAACTTACGTTTCCGTCGTTCTCGGCCACTGTAGTTTTTGTAGTACATCGGGTCGAGCTTCAGAACTTCTTCATCTGACAGAAACTCTCGAAACTTGGATTTGAGTCTATTCAATCTCGCTGCAGACTTAATATAGGGCAGAACGCGCTTATCTACTTCATCCGAAACACGATCCACAAAAAAGAAACGCTTTAGCATGTCGCTGGTAATATGTTCGGAAGATTGCCAATTGAATCGCGTGATCCGAATGCCATCGATGCTGTCTTCTTGAGGCATGCCCCCTGGCCAGTCGCAGAAGATATGTACGTTATGGCCCGCTGCTTGAAGCGCGCGCGCTTCTTTAAGAACGCGCGCATCCGCCGTTATCTCGTGGTAGGTAAGACAGAAAACGGTTTTTTGAGATTTGGGGCGGGTGTCTGACATCGGTCGAAGATCAATCTAGCTCTGACAATTCCGAACCGCTCTAACAGAGGTTGATGGGGGTTTCCAGCGTGATTGGCGATGCTTGAAATGCCTGCGTCTATTGACTTCCCAAAGAAATTCTTGGAAGCGCTGTAGCACAATTTGAGCACTTGGGACGCACCGAATGAGCAACTTCGCACTAATAGGAACCGCAGGATACATCGCGCCGCGCCACATGAAGGCGATAACGGATACCGGAAACACGTTGTTGGCTGCTCTGGACACAAGTGACTCCGTTGGGATTATCGATAGCCACTTCCCCGATGCACATTTTTTCACAGAGTTTGAGCGTTTTGATCGCTATGTTGACATGTTACGTCGTAGCGAAGCGGGCAAAATTGATTATGTCTCGATCTGCTCGCCGAATTACCTCCACGACAGCCACATGCGGTTTGCCCTTCGTTCAGGCGCCGATGCGATCTGTGAGAAGCCGCTGGTGTTGAACCCAGAGGATATCGATGGCCTGGAAGCGATCGAACAGACGACCGGACAGACCGTAAACACGATCCTGCAGTTGCGCGTACATCCCTCGATCATTGCTCTGAGGGACAAGATTCGAAACAGCCCCAAGGATACCAAGTACGAGGTCGATCTGACTTACATCACGTCCCGTGGACGTTGGTATCTGGAGAGCTGGAAAGGGGATGTCCGCAAATCTGGCGGTATTGCCACCAACATCGGCGTGCATTTCTTTGACATGCTGCACTTCCTCTTCGGAGACCTTCAGGCGAACCATGTGCATCTCAATGCCCCGACCAAGGCAGCGGGCTATCTTGAGTTTGAACACGCCCGGTGCCGTTGGTTCTTGTCGCTGGACGTAAATGACGTTCCGGCAGAGGCGCGAGAAACCGGAGCCAGAACCTATCGCTCCATCACTATTGATGGGGAAGAGATCGAATTCTCGGGCGGATTTGCCGACTTGCACACGCGAAGCTACGAAGAGATTCTGAACGGGAACGGGTTTGGATTGAATGAAAACCGGCCTGCAATTGCGATGGTCAGCCATATCCGCAATGCCTCGATCGAAGCAAGCAAAGGTGAGCAGCATCCGAAGCTGATGAGCAGCACGGTACTCTGATCAAACGGATCGTCTGCATGTTGTCCAACCACCCATGACGTTTTGGGCACTGGGCAATACAGGGAAACGGTCCGCCCAGTTATTAGTACTGCGGTAATCCGTGCCAAACAGACCCGTTGTATTAGGTCTTTGCCGACGAATAAACATAGTCGAGCGGTGCCGGATTATGTATGGGAAACTGCAGAGGTACAGCTTGCAGAAATTCCTCAAGAACCAATAGGGCGTTTTAGCGATGCAATTTATTGACCTGGCGGAACAACAGAAACGTATCAAGGATCAGCTTGATGCTGGCATTGCCAATGTGTTGGCGCATGGAAAGTACATTCTTGGCCCAGAAGTGGCTGAACTAGAGGCACGGCTGACTGCCTTTACGGGAGCTAAACATTGCATCACTTGCGCCAATGGAACGGATGCATTGCAAGTTGCCTTGATGGCGCTTGAGGTCGGGCCGGGGGATGAGGTCATCACGCCCGGATTTTCATATATTGCCACGGCTGAAGCCGTCAGATTGCTGGGCGCAAAGCCGGTTTATGTCGATATTGACCAGACTAGTTATAACCTTGATCCCAACAAGCTTGACGCTGCGATCACACCCCGGACAAAGGCAATTATACCGGTGTCGCTGTATGGCCAACCTGCTGATTTCGAACGAATTAACGAGGTGGCTGTGGCAAACGGCCTACCTGTCATAGAGGATGCTGCTCAGAGCTTTGGCGGATCTTTGCGTGGCAAACGGTCAGGAAACCTGTCAACGATTTCCTGCACCAGCTTTTTCCCATCGAAACCCCTTGGCTGCTACGGCGATGGTGGTGCGATCTTCACCTCGGACGATGATCTGAGCGTCATTCTTCGCCAGATTGCCCGGCACGGGCAGGACCGGCGTTATCACCATATCAGGGTTGGCGTTAACAGCCGACTGGACACGTTGCAGGCTGCGATCCTGCTGTGCAAGCTGGATATTTTCGAGGATGAACTGGTCCTGCGAGACACCGTCGCGGACCGTTACAAAGTGCTACTGAAGGAAACCAATATCGCCGCTCCAACGCTGATGGAGGGGGCGACCAGCGCCTGGGCGCAGTACACGATACGCGTGGACAATCGTGAGGATGTGCAAGCTAAGCTAAAAGACGCCGGGGTTCCGACCGCTGTGCATTATCCACTGCCGTTGAACAAGCAACCAGCTGTTTCTGACCCAAATGCCGACTTGCCTGTTGGCGATCAGGCCGCCGCAACAGTGATTAGCCTGCCGATGCACCCGTATCTGAAGGAGAATTCGCAAGAGCAGATAATCGAGGCACTGAAAAAAGCGATCTGATCGCGCTGACGGTTTAATCGGTGCTGTGGCCGGCGAATTCAGGTTTAGGCAGGTTCTATTTACCGTAATATATGCGATACCAGTCCACGAAGGCCTGAATGCCGTCCTTGATTTCGGTTTTTGGGCGATAATCGGTCAGGCGGTGCAGCAGATCGGCATTGGCCCAAGTTGCAGGCACATCGCCCAACTGCATCTCCATATAGTTTCGGATCGCGGGTTTGCCGAGGCTTTCTTCGATGGCGTCGATGAAATCCAACAAACGCACTTTGTCTGAATTTCCAATGTTCACTATGCGATAGGGAGCGACCGGGCTCAGGCTGTCACCTTCGGCGATGTCTTCGGGGGCTTTGGGGCGAACAGGCACAACGTCGATCAGCAGAGAGATTGCGCGCACCAGGTCATCCACATAGGTGAAATCACGATACATGTCGCCGTGGTTGTAGATGTCTATCGGGCGATCGTTGAGGATTGCATCGGTAAATTTGAAGAATGCAAGATCAGGGCGTCCCCACGGGCCATAAACCGTAAAAAACCGGAACATGGTTGTCGGTATATCCCAAAGATGGGCATAGGAATGCCCCATCGCTTCATTTGCCTTTTTGGTGGCTGCGTACATAGTGAGTTGATGATCTGCTTTTTCGCACTCGTCGAAGGGCATGTCAGGATTTGCCCCGTAGATCGACGAAGTCGAAGCCATCAGCAGATGCCGCACTTTGTGCCGCCGTGCAGCTTCCATCACGTTGAACGTCCCGACAACATTGCTTTCGACATAGGCGCGCGGGTTTTCCAGGCTATATCGGACGCCAGCTTGCGCTGCGAGATGGATGATCACGTCCGGTTCAAAAGCATCAGCGATCTGGTCGAACTTGGCGGTATCTTCCAGCATCCCTTCCTCGCATGAAAAATTTGGGTTCTCTAGCAACAGCGCATGTCGGCTCTGTTTGAGGCGGACATCGTAGTAATCAGTCATCCCGTCAAAGCCGTGAACCCGGCAACCGTTTTCAAGCAAAAGCTTGGCAAGATGAAAACCTATAAATCCGGCAGTACCTGTGATCAGAACCTTTTGCATGAGGTATTTCCTTGTTTCGGGGCATCGCGCGTGCGTTCGAAGGCACATATGACGCCAAGAGCCGAAGGGCTCAAGCGGTCATTTCATGGCTGAGTGAGCATGAATCTCTAGTGGTGTGCATTGCAATCTTCAACAAGCCTTCAACCGGGCCAAGGAAGCGAGTAGGTTTTGACATTCGTAAAGAACCTGATGGCCTGGATGACCCCTTCTTTGACACCATTGCCCGAATCCTTGATGCCCCCAAAGGGGGACATTTCGATACGGTATCCGGGTTGTTCCCAGATATTGCAGGTGCCCACGTTCAGCCCATTGATATAGGCAATTGCGCGGTTCAGGTCATTGGTACATACCCCCGACGACAGGCCGTACACAGTAGAGTTCGAGATGCGCATGACCTCGTCATCGTCGTCGGGCACGCGAATGATGGGAATAATGGGGCCGAAAGTTTCCTCCATCACCAACGCAGAGTCGTGGGGAACGTCGTCGACCACGATCGGCGGCAGCAGCGCGCCCTGACGTCCGGGGTGGTAAAGGACTTCTGCTCCCTCTTTCTGGGCCAAGTGAACACGATCTTCGAAAAGCTTGGCTGCATCCTCGTGGATCACACAACCCAGCTCGGTCTCAGGATCCTGCGGATCTCCGAATCTGATCTTTTTGGCCTTCTCCAGCACCAAAGGCACAAAGGTGTCCGCGACACTCTCTTGCACCAGTATTCGCTTGATCGCAGTGCAGCGTTGTCCCGAATTGCCGGTGGCCCCGGCTACGGCGATCGTTGCTGCCCTGTCTAGATCGGCATCGTTGAGGTCATTCAGAACAATCAGTGGATCATTACCTCCCAACTCCAGCGCCTGACGTTTATAAACCGCCTTCTCTGCGATCATCTTGCCCACGCGAACACTACCGGTGAAGGTTATGATGTCGATGTTTTCATTGGTGATCATCTCATTCCCAATGTCCTGTGGCCAGCCAGTGACCACCTGAAACATCTCAGGCGGCAGGCCTGCCTCATAAAGGATATCGGCCAGCGTCAGGCAGGTCAGAGGCGTCAACTCGGTCGGTTTGCAGACCATGCAGTTATTGGTGGCGATCGACGGAGCAACCTTGTGGCTGACCATGTTGAGTGGATGGTTGAATGGAGTGATCGCGCTGATTGCGGTCACAGGCTCGCGCATCGTGAAAATCTTGCGGGCTTTACCATTTTGGGTCAGATCGCACGCAAAGATTTCGCCATCATCCTTCAGTGCCTCGGCCGCCGCAAATTGAAAGACATCCTGCGCGCGCTTGGTCTCGTAGATCGCGTGTTGATGGCAGATGCCAAGCTCAAGCACCAGCCATTTGGCGAGGTAATCGCGACGTTCACCAATCAGCTCTCCAGCCCGTTGCAGGATTTGGCTGCGTTCATAGCGGGTCAGTTCGGGCTTGTAGTGGGCCGCAATTTCGAAGGCGCGGCGCGCGTGTTCAGCCTGCCCAGCGGGCACATGGCCCACGACCTCATTGGTATAGGGGTAGTGAACCGGGATGGTCTCAGCGGTAAAGATGATCTCGCCACCAATTCGCATCCCTTCATCACGGATTTCGGTGACTGCCATGGCAAGAACCATCCAATGAAATCGGACCGCGTACCGGTCTATTACTCTGAAAACACATCAAACGCCTTCAACGCCTTGGCGCTGTAGGCGTAAGACGGGCCGCCGCCCATATAGGTGGCCATTGCCAGCGCTTCGCACAGCTCTTCGCGGGTCGCACCCAGCCGCACCAATGAGCGGACATGGAAGCCGATGCAACTGTCGCAGCGCGTCGCGATGGCAATCCCCAACGCCATGAATTCCTTTGTCTTTTCACTCAGTGCACCATCTGTTTTGGCGGCCTTACCCATGATGCCAAAACCACGGACGGTTTCGGGCACTTCTTTCGAGAATGCACCAATATTGGCCTCGGTCTCGGCCATGAAGTCTTTCCAGTCCATCTTATGCTCCTTATCCGCGCTCATCTGCGCCCATCCGGCGCTCGAGCCAACGCACACCGGCGCTGATGATCAGTACCAGCACCAGATACTCGAAGATCAACAAAGTATAGATCTCAAGCGGGCGGTATTCCGTCACTACCAGCTCATTCGCACGGCGTGTCAGTTCTTGCATGCCGATGACGCTGGCGAATGCGCTCATCTTCACGATGTAGATGAACTGGTTGGCCAGCGGCGGCAGAATGCGCCGGATCGCTTGCGGCAGGATCACATAGCGCATGGTCTGAAAATAGTTCAGGCCAATCGTTTGCGCCGCCTCGCTTTGCCCTTTTGCGATAGATTGTATACCAGCACGGTAGATCTCGGCGGTAAAGGCGCTGTCCGATATCGCAAGGGTGATAATTGCGCCCCAGAAGGGATCGATTGGGATGTCCATACCCATCGACTGAAAGACAATCGGCAACCCGTAGAACACCCAAAACAGCATAGGCAACAGAGGGATCGAGCGGACAAATTCGACATATACCCGGTTTACCAGCCGCCAGCCGCGCTTTTCCGACAGACCCGGCAGGGCAACCAGCAATCCAATGACAATCGACAAAATCGCCGCAATCAGCGAAATCTGAATGGTCGCACCCATGCCCGAAATCAGGAATTTTACATTGGTCCAGCCTGAAGCCGTGGTTGGGTCAATGACGTACCAACCCCAGGTCTGTGAGGACGAACAGCCCGTGATCAGCAAGAAAAGGGGAAGGAAGAGAAGTGATTTTTTCATCGGACCCAACTCAATGCTGTAGAATTTGGCTCAGGAATTTCTGACACCGCTCAGACTTTGGATTGGTGAAGAAATGCTCGGGCTTACCTTGTTCGACAATCTCGCCTGCATCCATGAACACCATGTTGTCGGCCACTTTTCGGGCAAATCCCATCTCATGGGTTACCACAACCATGGTCATGCCTTCCTCGGCAAGTTCGACCATCACGTCGAGCACCTCGGAGATCATCTCAGGGTCGAGCGCCGAGGTGGGTTCGTCGAACAAAAGGACCCTGGGCTCCATGCAAAGCGAACGGGCAATTGCCACTCGCTGCTGCTGTCCACCTGAAAGCTGTATCGGGCGCTTGTCGGCCTGATCGGGTATATGAACACGCTCAAGGTAGTGGCGCGCTTTGTCCTCGGCTTCTTTTCGGCTCAACCCGCGGGCCTTGATGGGGCCAAGGGTCAGGTTTTCCAGCACTGTTAGATGCGGGAACAGATTGAATTGCTGGAACACCATGCCAACTTCTGACCGGATGGTGGCTGCAGATTTGGCATCATCGTTCAGTTCGACCCCATCGATGCGGATGGTGCCCTTTTGATGTTTCTCAAGCTGATTGATGCATCTTACGACCGTTGATTTACCCGATCCGGATGGGCCGCAGATCACAACCTTTTCACCACTGTTGACTGTCAGGTTGATGTTCTTGAGCACGTGAAATGTGCCAAACCACTTGTCTACGTCGACAAGCTCGATCGCTGCGTTTGGCATCTGCTGGCCCACTTGTGATTACTATGAGTTAATTAGTTGCTTGAGGTTATCTTTTTCTTTACGCTTAAATCAAGAAGCAATGTCGTGATAAAAAGACTAACGCCACCAACGGGAGAACCACATGAAACGTTTTGTTAAAGTCGCGGCTGCGGCTGCGCTCGGTCTTGTGATCAGCGGCGCTGCGCAAGCACAGTCGGCTCTGAATGAAATTTTGGATGACGGCGTGCTGAAAGTGGGGACAACCGGTGACTGGAACCCGATGTCACTGCGCGACCCGGCGACTAACAGCTATAAAGGCTATGATATCGACATCATGAACGCGCTGGCCGCTGATCTGGGTGTTGAGGTCGAATATGTGCCCACCGACTGGAAAACATTGGTCAATGGTGTGGTAGCGGGGAAGTACCACATCACCGGTTCGGCTTCTATCTCACCTCCGCGCATGAAAGTTGCAGGGTTTTCCGACAGTTACATCGCGGTTGAGTTGTTTCCCTACACAACCAAGGAAAAGGCCGACAAATTTGATGGCTACGACTCGATCAACAAGCCAGACGTGAAGGTTGCTACTACCCTGGGCACCACCTTTGAAAAGCGCGTGCGCGAATGGTTCCCCGATGCGGATATCAAAGTGGTCGAAGCTCCTGCGCGTGGTTTTCAGGAGGTCTTGGCCGGTCGTGCAGATGTGTTCATAACCTCGAATATCGAGGGATCGACCCTTGAAGCAAAGTTCCCGGTCGTCCGCGTCAAGAATGCCGGGCCGCGTTCTCCTTCTCCTATCGCGATGCTGTTGCCGCAAAGTGATCAGGTCTGGATCAACTATGTGAACAACTGGATTGAAGTGAAAAAAGCCCAAGGCTTCTTTGACGAAAACCGGGAACGCTGGGGTCTCTGATCAGAGGCCCTAGTAACTGGAGCGCCTGCGAGAGTTTTCAAAGTCATGAAACTTGAGCACATGACATGGTACGAGGTTGACACTCGTATCAATGCCGGTGCGGCCGTGTTGCTGCCGGTTGGATCGACCGAGCAGCACGGCCCGATGGGTCGCATTGGCACCGACACGATTTGCGCCGAGGCTGTCGCACTCGCTGCCGCCATGCAATGCGAGGGTATCGTCGCTCCGGCGCTGGCCTACACGCCAGCGCCTTTCAACGCGGGATTTCCCGGAACGGTGTCTATTTCAGCCGAAACCTTTCGCACCATCGCAAATGAGGTGATCCGGGGGCTTTTGCAGCAAGGTTTCGTTGGAGTGTTCATAGTGAACGGACACGGGGCCAATCTGGCGCCTCTTCGGCAGATCGAAAGCGAAATTGCCGGTGGTCAATTGCTGATCCGTAGCTGGTGGGAGCCGAACGCTGTGAACGTTTTGCGGCAGCAGCTCTATGGTGATTGGGAAGGGATGCACGCCACCCCCTCGGAGATTGCCATAACCCAGTCTTTGCTTGGACCATTGCCTGCCAATCAGGCCGCTGAGCCGCCCCAGAAACTCAGCGCCGAATACATCCGGGATCACGCAGGGGATCGCCATGGTCCACCTGACGAGCATCGCGCGGACTTCCCGGATGGCCGCGTTGGATCGCATTCAGCTTTGGCCAATCCTCAGGATGGCGAGCGTCTGCTGGCGATAGCAGCTGCGGCTATCGCTGCCGAGTTCCGGGCATTCGAACAAGGCTTCTAGTCACGGAGCGCCTGCAACGGGTGTCGCAGCCCTATTCTGCTTCGACCCCAAGCCCGTCAGTCGACAGGTCATCGAGTTTCGGCATCAACCGCAACAGTTCTTGCGCGTATTCGGTTTTCGGACTGGCAAACAGATCGCTGGTGTCCTGAACCTCGACGATTTGTCCCTGTTTCATGACCGCAACTCGGTCACACATCTGGCGCACCACTGGCAGGTCGTGGCTGATGAACAGCATGGTCAGGCCCAGATGCTCTTGCAGGTCTTTCAGGATGTTCAAAATCTGCGCCTGGATCGAAACGTCGAGCGCGCTTGTGGGCTCATCGCAGATCAGGAACCGGGGTTGTGTCGCCAATGCGCGGGCAATCGAAATACGCTGGCGCTGACCGCCCGAGAACTCATGTGGATATTTCAGCCCGGCCTCTGACCCCAGCCCCACTTGATCCAGCAATTCGTCCACGCGGCGCTTTACGTCGGCACCTTCCATCAGGCGGTGATGGCGGATCGGCTCCGCCACAATTTCATCCACCCGCATACGCGGATTGAGAGACGAGTAGGGGTCCTGAAAGATCATCTGGATGTTCTTGCGGTACTCTTCCTGCACCGTACGATCACTCAGATCGCTTACCAGTTGTCCGTCAAAGGTGATGGTACCACCATCCACAGGATAGAGCCCTGCAATCATCCGCGCGACGGTGGACTTGCCCGATCCGGACTCACCGACAACCCCAAAGACCTCACCTGAACGAATGTCAAAGCTGACGTTGTCGACAGCGGTGAAGTAGGTACGATCCCAAGGCAGTAATCCACGCTTTTGCAGGAATTTCTTCGTCAGGTTGCGGATTTCAAAGATCGGTTTGCTGGCGTCGTTATCCACCTTGGGCCAGTGGCGTGCCATATCCTCGATCGCGAAACGCGTTTCACGCCCGCCATAGCTGATCTGAGGGAAACGATGCAGTTTCAGCGTCGGGCGTGGTACCGCGGCGATCAGGGACTTGGTGTATTCGTGTTGCGGCTGGCCCATCACCTGTGCCGTGGTGCCGCTTTCAACCACCTTGCCCGCATACATCACGGTCACGCGGTCAGTTGTATCGGCGATCACGCCCATATCATGGGTGATCAGGATGACACCCACCTGACGCTCTTGTGCCAGTTCCTTGATCAGGTCCAGAATCTGGGCCTGAACGGAAACATCCAAAGCCGTCGTGGGTTCATCGGCGATGATCACATCCGGTTCGGTGCAAAGTGCCAGAGCAATCACCACGCGTTGCCGCATGCCGCCCGAGAACTGGTGCGGGTACTGATCCAGCCGAGTATCCGGGTCTGGGATGCCAACGCGATCAATCAAATCACGGGCGCGCTTGCTTGCTTCGGCCTCGGATCCACCCAGATGGGCCTGGATCGTCTCGACCAGTTGTTCGCGCACTGTAAATAGCGGGTTCAGCGACGTAAGCGGGTCTTGAAAGATCATCGAGATCTTCTTGCCGCGTAGCCCGCGCATCGCCTCGGCATCGATGCCGCTGATCTTATCGCCGCCCAGCTTAATCTGGCCGCTGGCAATGCGACCTGGGCGTTCCAGAAGGCCCATCACGGCAGCGCCGATGGTGGATTTACCTGCCCCGGATTCGCCCACAAGTCCGTGGATTTCGCCGGGTTCTACAGAAAGGCTGGCGTGGTCCACTGCGGTAAACAGCTGGCGGCGGGTCGGGAATTCGACGGTGAGGTCTTGGATGGTCAGAAGGCTCATGAAATCACCGCAGTTTTGGGTTCAGCGCGTCGCGCAACCAGTCGCCCAACAGGTTGACCGACAGGGCAAGGGCCAGAAGCGTGCAGGCCGGGAAGAACAAAATCCACCATTCGCCCGAGAACAGGAAACCCTGCCCGATCCGGATTAGTGTCCCCAGCGACGGCTGGGTCGGGGGAGCGCCCACACCCAGAAAACTCAATGTGGCCTCAGCAATGATCGCAAGCGCCAGCGAGATGGTCGCAATAACAAGAACAGGGCTGAGGACATTGGGTAGGATGTGACGGAACATGATCGGGAACGATCCACGCCCGATCAGGCGCGCGGCTTGTACATATTCTTTGTTTTTCTCGACCAGAGCAGCACCACGGACGACGCGTGCGAACTGCACCCAGTCCGACAACGCAATCGCGATGATCAGAACATAGATTGCCATCTCATCGCGGTATTCCGGCGGAGTGATTCCTTTGGCAATCCCAAAGATCAGCATTGCGACCAAAATGGCCGGGAACGTCAGTTGCACGTCTGCGATACGCATGATCAGCGTCTCGATCCAACCTCCGAAATACGCAGCGATCAGACCGAGGATCACGCCGATGATCAAGGCAAGAAGCACAGCAGAGGCACCTACGAACAATGAAATGCGCAACCCGTAGAGGATGGTCGAGAACACATCGCGCCCTTGGTCATCCGTGCCTAGCAAAAAGGTCTCTTGCGTGAACGCGTTGGGCGTACCTGGCGGTGTGAACCCGTTCATCAGGTTCAGTGTTGCTGGATCGAACGGGTTATATGGCGCGATCAGCGGGGCAAAGATCGCCGCCAGCACCAGAATGACCACGACCAAAGATGCGATCATGGCTACCGGAGAGTGCCGGAAAGACCAGGCGAAATCGCTGTCCCAGAATTTAGCCATACGCGATTTAGGCGCGACTTTCGGGGTTTCCATCGTTTCGGTCATGTGGCCCTCGCGTCGACACGCAGGCGCGGGTCAATGGCATAGTACAGAAGGTCGACAATCAGGTTGATTGTCACGAACATCACTGAGATCAGCATCAGATAGGCAGCCATAACGGGGATATCCACGAACTGGATCGCGTTGATGAACAGCAAGCCGACGCCCGGCCATTGGAACACCGTTTCGGTGATGATGGCAAAAGCGATGATCGACCCCAGCTGAAGGCCTGTGATGGTGATCACCGGCACAAGAGTGTTCTTCAGCGCGTGGCGGAAATTGATCACCCGGTCCGACAGCCCTCGGGCGCGGGCAAAGCGGACATAGTCAGCGCGCAGAACCTCCAGCATCTCGGACCGGACAAGCCGCATGATCAGTGTCATTTGATAGAGGCCCAGCGTGATTGCAGGCAATATCAACGCCTTGAGCCCCGAGGTCGTCAGAAACCCGGTGGACCAACTGCCAATCATAACGGTCTCGCCCCTCCCGAAACTGGGCAGTAGGTCAAGTTCAACCGAGAAAACATAGATCAGCAGGATACCTATAAGGAACGTCGGCAGCGAAACCCCGATCAAGGAAACAGTCATGATCACATTGGCAGCGATCCCTTGTCGTCGGATTGCAGTAAAGACACCGAGGGCAATGCCCATCGTGATCGCAAGAAAGCCGGACACAAAGGCCAATTCCAACGTCGCCGGGGCGCGTTCCACCAGGATGGTCGAGACCGGTCGCCCCTGGCGATAAGACACACCGAAATTGCCCTGAACAGCGCCTTGCAGGAACTTGGCGTATTGCACAACAAAGGGTTGGTCCAACCCAAGTTCGGTCCGTAGGCGGTCAATGTCGGCCTGCGTGCGCTCTTGCCCCAGCATGTTGTCGATCGGGTCGCCAACAAATCGGAACATCGAAAAGGCGACCAACCCCACGACCAACAGCACTATGACGGACTGGAACATCCGTCTGACGATATATGCGAACATATGTTTCCCTCGTAGATCGGTCTCTCTAGGCCGACCTTGACCAGATGGTCAAGAGAGTGCTGTCAACTCAACGCGACGTTGCCGCCGATCAATTCAAATTCACCCAACGCAGCAGGAAGAAGTTGTCCGGACGCTGCGTGACCTCGACATTGCTGCGCGTGCCCCAAACCAGCGGCTGGACATACATCGGCACATAAACGTGTTCGTCCTGATAGATTTGGGTAACCTCGTCCAGCATCGCCTGACGCTTGGCCTCATCCAGTTCTGACTGGATCATCGGCAACAGCTCATCGACACGTGCATTCGAGAAGCCGCCGAAGTTCCAGCTACCCAGCTTTTTCTCTTCGTTCGGGGTTGCGACAAGGAACCGGACCGGATGCTCGGCGTCGAACGTACCGGGGCTCCAGCCCAGCAGGTACATGTCGTAATTATCTTCGCGCAGTTCCGGCCAATAGTTCCGCACTGGCATCGCGTCCAGCTCGGCGATGATCCCGATCTGAGCCAGCATACCAACGACGGCCTGACAGACGGCCTCGTCATTAAGATAGCGGTCATTGGGGCATTTCAGGCCAAATGAGAAACCATCTGCATATCCGGCCTCGGCCAGCAGGGACTTGGCAGATTCCACATCAAACGCGGGGCGTCCGGCGTTGGCTTCGGAGAACCCGCTCATGGCTGGGCTGACGAGCTGCGATGCGGGCTCGGCATTTCCGCGCATGATCGTGGCCAGAATGGCGTCGACATTCACCGCTTGCGCAACTGCCTGCCGCACGCGCGCGTCACGGAACGGGTTGGGTTTGCCCGCATCGTCTGTGTATTTCAGCGTGTCAGCCTCGTGGTCGAAGCCCAGCATGATCACACGCGCTTCAATGCCCTGGATGACATCGACCTCTGCGTTCTGCTGCAGCCGTGCGACGTCCTGAATGGGGACCGGGTTGATCATGTCCACATCGCCCGATAGAAGCGCCGCTACGGCCGTGGCAGGATTTTGGATCGGATTAAATTCTGCACGGGTGATGTTGTGTTCAACATCCCCCCACCAGCCTTCATAAGGTTCCAACACGGTCTTAAGACCCGGCTCGCGCTCGGTCACCTTGAACGCGCCGGTGCCGTTGGCGTTGATGGTGGCGTAGTTTCCGGTTTCTTTGTCGGGGACCACGGCGTCGTTGGCCTCAGTCCAGTCTTGATCCATGATCATCCAGTTGGCAATCGATGACGGAAACAGCGGGTTAGGTGCTGTGGTCATGATATCAACGGTGTAGTCATCAACTACAATGACGTCACTGACAGGAGCGAACCAACTGCGCGTGTCCGCCGCCTCACCCGAGGCGCGTTGGTAGCTGAACAGCACATCTTGCGCGTCAAAACTGCTTCCGTCGTGAAAGGTCACGCCCTGACGCAGATTGAACCGCCATCCTTCGCCGTCGCCGATCGGCTCCCAACTGACAGCCAACGCGGGCTCAACGCTCATATCCTTTCCGCGGCGGACCAGCCCTTCGTAGACGTTGTTCAGGAAACCGAGAACTGGGGCCGAGTTGACCGCGTGAGGGTCCATCGTCTGCGGATCGGTGGTCGAGGCCCACTTGAATTCGGCCGCCTGCGCGGCGCTTGCAAGCAACATGGTCAGGCCGATTGCACTGTTTCTGAGGATCATGGCGAAATCTCCCTGTTAGCGCTGAAACAATCCAGCTTTTTCGCTGCCACGTAAAGCCGTTCCTGCGCCGAGATCACATGTCCGTTACCGACGGCGCAAACAAGAACAGGGCGCGTTTCCGCGCCCTGCATACCATCACAAAGGATAGTTTAGTTCATCTCAAAGTACTTGATCTTCGGTGAATCTTCCGGCTCGACGATGGTGCCCACGCCCGATTTCATGCCCCAGTTCAGCACCTGATGGTGGATCGGGATATAAAGCTGTTCGTCCTGAACAACCTGCCAGATATCACCGATCTGCTGATCACGTGCGGGCAGATCAGTTTCAGAGGCAAGGGCCACGATTTTGGCATCCAGATCCGGGTTGGAATACCGTGTGCCATTCCACGAGCCGTACTTTTCGCCCTTCGAATGGACGAGGAAGTTGAAGATGTACTCCGAGTCATAAGTCGGAACACCCCAGCCCAGCATGTAGAAATCTGTTTCTAGGTTGTTGATCAACGGGAAGTGCTGGGCTTTCGGTTTGGCGTCCAGGTTAACTGTGACGCCGATCTGGGCCAGCATTCCAACCGCTGCCTGACAGATCGCCTCATCATTGATGTAGCGGTCATTCGGGCAGTTCAGGGTCAGCGAGAATCCATCAGGATAGCCTGCTTCGGCCATCAACGCCTTGGCCCCTTCGATATCGGTTGACGAGGACGCATCCATATCTTCATCCCAACCATTCACAAATGGAGGTGAGATCATGCCAGCAGGAGCAGACTGACCACGCATCACGACCTGTTTGATCGCATCACGATTGATCGCCTTTGACATCGCCTGTCGAACGCGGACATCAGCCAGCGGGTTCTTACCATCCACATTGTCCGAGGTCAGATCAGCGTCGCCCATGTTCATGCCAAAGAAAATTACCCGGTTCTGCGGCGCGGTGCGTACGTCCAGACCATCGGTTCCGGCTACACGCTCGAGGTCCTGTACGGGCACGTCCTGAATGAAATCAACCTCACCCGAAAGCAGCGCGGCAACACGGGTCGCGGCGTTCTGGATCGGGGTATAGATGATCTCGGTTACCTGCAGCGGGAACTCATCCTTGCCCCAATAGCCGTCATAGGCGGCCAGGACGGTTTTCACGTCGGGCTCGCGGCTGACCAGCTTGTAGGGACCGGTGCCATTGGCGTTCTTGGCCGCAAACGTGTCTTCGCCGCCCTCATAGTCCTGAACCTTGACGGCGTTGTTTGCCTCGGCCCAACCTTTGTCCATCATGAACATGTTGGTCAGGTTGTTGGGCATGATCGGGTTTGGGCCGTCAGTTTCGATCTCGATCGTGAACTTGTCGGGCGCACGCACCTCTTTCACAGAGGCCAACAGTTCCTTGTAATCCGAATCCGGCGTCATCGCGCGGTTCAGCGAAAACACGACATCCTCGCTGTCGAACTCGGCACCGTCGTGGAAGGTAACGCCCTCGCGCAGTTTGAACACCCAGACATTCGGATTTTCTTCCGATGGTGCCCATTCGGTCGCCAGCGATGGAACCAGTGCGCCTGAGTGATCACGCATCACCAGCGTTTCCATGATCTGGTGCGCCATGGCCGAGGTCGGGCCTTCGTTTTGCGCATGCGGGTCCAGCGTCAGCGCATCACCTGCACGGGCCCATCGCAGCGTCTCCGCCGAAGCGCCCGCCGCGATCATCGCCGTTGCACTGGCGGCAAGCATCAGAGTTTTGAATGACATAAGTCGTCTCCCCATTTTTTGTTGTGGCCGCATTTTCATACGGTTGGCCGAATTTTTCGGCCATCATGGGCCAGCATCATCCAGATCATGGTCCGAGTTGCAACACCCGAATGTTAGCACCCTGCTTTTCTTTCTGTCTGCCGGGGCTTAGGTGAATGTAGGTCATGCAGAAACACGCCTCGTATTTAGCCCTATGACAGGGTTGCCGCCTAACGTTTATTGAAGGCGTCTCTAAGAGCGTCACCAAAGGCCCCGTTCTGGGTGCTCTGACCCCCATGGCTGCGCCGCTGTTCCCCTGGCTTGGGTGTTCGTGCCGGTTTGCCCTTGCCACGGAGTGCATTGCCCTCGCGTGCCGAAGCACCACCATCCTTGCGCATGGACAGCCCAATGCGCTTACGTGGAACGTCGACTTCGACCACCGTCACTTTGACAACTTGCCCGGTTTTGACCACCTCATGCGGGTCCTTCACGAACCGATCGGCCAGTTGGCTGACATGAACCAACCCGTCCTGATGCACGCCAATGTCGACAAACGCGCCGAAGGCGGCGACGTTGGTGACGGTACCCTCCAGCACCATGCCGGGCTTCAGGTCCGTGATTTCCTCAACCCCGTCCGTAAACGACGCCGTTTTGAAACTGGGTCGCGGGTCTCGGCCGGGCTTCTCCAATTCGGTGAAAATGTCGCGAACCGTAGGCAAGCCGAAGGTGTCACTCACAAACTGCTCGGCGCGCAGGTCTTTCAGCGCGCCTTCATGCCCCATGATTTGGCGAATGTCGCGCCCACATGCTGCCACTACCCGACGGGCGACATCGTAAGCCTCGGGGTGAACCGAGGAGGCGTCCAAAGGTTCCGACCCGTCACGAACTCGCAGGAAACCTGCACACTGCTCGAAGGCGCGCGGACCAAGGCGGGCCACCTTCAGCAAATCCTTGCGAGACGCAAAGGCACCATGAATATCTCGGTGCGTGACGATCGCCTCGGCCAATCCCGGTCCCAGACCCGAGACGTGAGAAAGCAAGGGGGCTGAAGCGGTATTCAGATCCACGCCCACAGCGTTCACCACATCTTCGATCACCGACTCCAGTGACTGTGACAAGCGGTGCTGATCCACATCGTGCTGATACTGGCCGACGCCGATGCTCTTGGGTTCTATCTTGACCAGTTCAGCCAAGGGATCCTGTAGCCGGCGGGCAATCGAGACCGCTCCACGTAGCGAGACGTCGAGGTCGGGAAATTCGCGCGCGGCAAGCTCGGATGCCGAGTAGACCGAGGCTCCAGCCTCGGAAACGACGACCTTGGTCGGTGCTTTGACGGTCTTGGGCAGAAGCGACAGCGTATCGGCCACCAAACGCTCAGTCTCGCGGCTGGCTGTGCCGTTGCCGATGGCAATAAGCTCGATTTTATGTGTAGCGATAAGGTTCAGGATTGCCGCTTGTGCACCACGCAGATCATTCTTGGGCTGAAACGGATATAGCGTATCCGTTGCAACCAACTTACCGGTTGCATCCACCACGGCGGCTTTGACCCCGGTGCGAATGCCGGGATCCAACCCAAGCGTCGGACGTGCCCCCGCCGGAGCAGCGAATAGCAGATCCTTTAGGTTGCGCGAAAACACTTGAATTGCCTCGTCTTGTGCGCGGCTGCGCAGGTCAGCCATCAGCTCGACCATCATCGACAGCGATAGCTTGACCCGCCATGTCCAGCCCGCGACCTTGCGTAGCCACTTGTCACCAGGAGTATCACCGCGCGTGTTCAGATGAGCCGCAACCATGGCCTCGGCCCGCGCGGCGCCCGCTTCGGGTTCGGGAGCAATGTCGAGCGTTACGATCCCTTCCTTTGAGGCGCGCAACATTGCCAGCGCTCGATGTGACGGGGTTTTCGACCAAAGCTCGGAATGATCAAAGTAATCGCTGAACTTGGCACCTTCCTGTTCCTTGCCCTCGACGACCTTTGCGCTCAGCAACGCCTCACGTTGCATGAAGTTTCGGAGCTCTCCCAGCAAAGCAGCGTTTTCGGTAAGCCGCTCTGTGATGATGTCCCGTGCACCATTCAGCGCGTCTTTGGTCGTGGGGACAGCCTCAATCAGATACCCTTCAGCCAGCCCTTCTGGTTCAGCCAACCGGTCCGACAGAATCGCATCGGCCAGCGGCTCCAGACCATTCTCGCGGGCAATCATCGCCTTGGTCCGGCGTTTGGGCTTGTACGGCAGATAAATGTCTTCCAACTGCGCCTTGGTTTCGGCTTGGGCGATCGATTTCACCAGATCGTCCGTCAGTTTCCCCTGATCCTTGATCGAGGACAGAATCGCCTCGCGCCGGGCCTCAAGCTCACGCAGATAATTCAGTCGCTCGGAAAGGGTGCGCAATTGGGTATCATCCAGCCCGCCGGTCACTTCCTTCCGATAACGGGCGACAAAGGGCACGGTCGCACCTTCATCCAACAACCTTACCGCGGCCCCAACCTGTTCCGCGCGGGCGTTAATCTCGGTGGCGATGGTGCGGGCGATACGGTCCAAAGGGGCCTCCTGACTTGCGGTTGGAAGATCGTCTTAGCCACCGGCACGCACAAGGGGAAGAGGCTGCGCTGCGAAAAGCACCTCTGCACAAAAAATGCACGACCCTTACGCGGTGATCTGCACCTGCCTGGGCCAGACAGAACCAACACAAACAAGGAGCAGTTAAATGGGACAGTTCATCGTGCGCGGTGTACCGGCATCAGTTTTACAAGATAGTTGGTGGCTGGACACCCCTGATCGAGGCACAAACCGTGCCGATGGCTTAGCGGAACCCGGCAATCGCCACGCTTTTTTGGGTTTGGTGTTTCTGGTTGCGCTCGCCGATTTTCTGTTTTTCGACCATTCTCCTGGCCTTTCAATCGCACTCTTTGTGTTGGCGGTTTCCGCTGTCGTGTTTGCCTTGCTGCGCCGCCGTGGTGGACTTGTCGGGCCAGCCCTTCTTTTGCTGCTTAGCATTCTTCCGGTGGTGGAATATGTTCAAGCCCTGTCCGTAGCTTTCTTGCTGGGTGGATCGACCATTGCGCTGTGTTGGGCCGTGCTGGGCAATCATGAGGTCGCTTCGGTTCGCCGGTTTCTGTCTCTGTTTCCAATATTGGCGCTCAGACACGGGATAGAGGCGGTTCAGAAAGGTCATTCGGTTTCCCGCATTGACGGGGTTGCCCTTCGTGCACTGCGCAACTGGAGTTTCCCGATCGGAGGCGCACTGATCCTTGCTTCGCTGATGGTTGCGGCCAATCCGGTCTTGTCTGATTGGATCGATCGGATTTGGCGATTTGATCTGCGGTTCGACCGACTGCTATTCTGGATCGGGGCAGCAATCACGATCTGGCCCTTTCTTGCGGTCACCTTG
This sequence comes from Ruegeria sp. S84, assembly GCF_056583445.1. NCBI lineage: Bacteria > Pseudomonadati > Pseudomonadota > Alphaproteobacteria > Rhodobacterales > Roseobacteraceae > Ruegeria > Ruegeria sp. S84. The sequence goes on along the minus strand of NZ_JBWPVF010000001.1, from coordinate 313,001 downwards.
CGGCCTGACTTGCTTGCCCCCCGATTTGGCCCCGGACGCAAGCGCCCATTGCCTGCCTTTGGCCTGAATGCCCAATCCGTTGCCAATGCGCTAATGGTGTTCAACTTGCTGCTGGCGGTGCAAACTGGGATGGACATGGTCTTTCTCTGGGGCAACGCCAAGTTGCCCGAAGGGATGACCTATGCTGAATATGCTCATCGCGGGGCATACCCACTCTTGGTCACAGCTTTGCTGGCGGGCGCATTTGCCTTGGCCGCCCGACCCTATCTGAACGAGCGGCAGGGGCTGACAAGATGGATGATGCTGTGGCTGGCGCAGAATGTACTGCTGGTGATCTCATCGCTGATGCGCCTGTCGCTTTACGTTGATTTCTACGGGCTGACCTATTTGCGTGTTCATGCGGCAATCTGGATGGCGCTGGTTGCTGTGGGCTTGTGTCTGACCGGTTGGCAAATTTTACAGGGTAAATCGAACCGTTGGTTATTGCTGCGATCTGCGGTCCTGGGGATTGGCGTGCTCTATGCATGCTGCTTCGTGAATTTTTCAGCCTTAATCGCCCGTTGGAATCTGGAAAATCCGATACGGTTTGATACCTACTACGCATGTCAGCTCAATGAGATGGCGGCGGCAGAGTTGCTAAGGGACAAAAGGGTACGCGCTTGCGCAACCCCTCCGGTCATCTACAATTGGAGGAATTGGGGCTTTCGCGCAGATCGGGTGATCCGTAATCTGGCCGTTGAACCCATGCCGGAGAAGGTAGATGAAAATCCTCGTCGTGGATGATGATCCACGCCTGCGAGAGCTGGTCTCGATCACGCTTGAGCGCGCCGGCTACCAGACGGTTACCGCCCGCGATGGCCAAATGGCGCTAACCCACGCGATGCGGGAAGCGCCTGATCTTGTCGTGCTGGATGTCGGCCTGCCTGAGATTGACGGGCTTGAGGTTTGCCGCCGCTTGCGGGCACGCTCGGACGTACCAATCTTGTTCCTGACCGCGCGTGATGACGAGATTGATCGCATTTTGGGCCTCGAGTTGGGAGCGGATGATTACGTGACCAAACCTTTCAGCCCCCGTGAGTTGGTTGCACGGATCAAAGCTATCCTGAAACGCAGCAAACCGGGTGCTGCAGAGCTTCTCCTGCGGCATGGCCCGGTTGAAATGGATGTGTCGGCGCATTCGGTTCGGGTCGACGGCAATGCGCTTGCCTTAACCGCAACCGAGCTGTCGATTTTGCGTCGCCTGATGCAAACGCCCGCCGCCATCGTCTCGCGACCACAATTGGTTGATGCGATTTATGGCGCAGGCAATCCGGTCTCGGATAGGACACTGGATAGTCATTTGCGGAACTTACGACGCAAGTTGGGGGATCAGGGCTGGGCCGGTGCCATCGAAACCGTGCATGGGATCGGATTGCGGATGGGTGCATGGCCGGGCTGAGACGCAAATGGCGCCCTTCGCTGGGTTTTGTTCTTGGCGGAGGTCTCGCGGGTACGCTCGCCCTGTCTCTGCTGGGTCTGATCGCGCTGCGGTATCTTGGACCTGAGATCGGGTTTCGAAACGCTGCGGGCTTGCTGGCGATCGTGATCGGATGTGCGACCGGAGTAGTCGGATACCTTATGGTTCGGCTTCTGCTCCGCCCCATAACGTCGCTGGCGACCTATTCAGGGGCCATTGAACAAGGGCAACGCGCCGAGCCGCCCGATCACTACGGCACACAAGAACTGTCGCGCCTCGCCGGTTCGGTTCTGAGCATGGCGGATACACTGCAACGGCGCGAAGCTTCGATCCGCGTCTTTGCAGATCATGTCACGCATGAGTTGAAAACCCCTGTCACCGCGATCCGTGCGGCAGGAGAGTTGTTGGCCGAGGCCGAAACGCTCTCGGACCAGGATCACGCATTGCTGCAACAGATATTGGGCGCAAGCGATCAGATGCAAACGCAGCTCAGCGCTCTTAACACGGTTGCACAGGCACGAGTGCCGGAACATCATGGGGAGGCAAGCCTGAACGATCTTGCCGATCAGTTACGCTCTTCATTTCCCGAACTGGACATCAGCATAGAAGGCGGCGATCAGGCATTGAACCTAGCAGCCTCTGGCCTAAAAATTGCCCTGCAACATCTTTTGGACAATGCACGCCGTCACGGGGCAAGGCAGGTGGTCCTGCACGCAGAACTCGGTCGATTGGTTGTCCAAGACGATGGTTCCGGCATATCCGACGGTAATCGGGACCGCATCTTCAACCCATTCTTCACAACCGCGCGCGAGAAGGGAGGGACCGGGATGGGCCTGACCATCGTTACAAACCTGTTGGGGGCACATGGCGGGCGGATTTTGCTGGTGCCTTCCAAGACCGGTGCGCGATTTGAGTTGGTGTTTCCGGGTGTGTGATATCACTCAATAGCCCAAACTAATTCGACCCGTGTCAATTTGCGCCGCTCAATACGATTGATCCCAAGCCAATCCTCATTTAAGGGAGGCCCTGTCAAATCAGAGTCACCCGTGGGGCCGTCATGTCCCCTTTGGGATTGGTGCCTATGTCACGGCGGCACATGCTCTTGGATCGCACGCCCCTGAAAGGCTAAAAAAAGGTAAGGGAATATGGCAGAAAAATCGAACTTCGACGTATTGTATACCATTGTAGACGAAGCGCCCGAGCTGGCGAGCGCCTCGTTCCTGCCCATTATCCGCAAGTTTGCGTCAGCAGCCGGTGTCAGCATCGGAACCAAAGACATTTCGCTGGCCGGGCGTATTATTGCGACCTTCCCCGAAAAGCTGACAGACGAACAGCGTATTACTGATGACCTGGCTGCTTTAGGTGAGCTGGTGAAAACACCGGACGCAAATGTCATTAAACTGCCCAACATCTCGGCGTCGGTGCCCCAGTTGGTGGCTGCCATCGAAGAGCTGCAATCACAGGGTTATGACATTCCGAACTACCCCGAAGAGCCTTCGACGGACGACGAAAAAGCGATCCGTGCGCGTTATGACGCCATCAAGGGTTCGGCCGTGAACCCGGTCCTGCGCGAAGGCAACAGCGATCGCCGCGCAGCGCGCGCTGTGAAGAACTATGCCCAGAAGAACCCTCATTCGATGGGAGAGTGGAGCGCGGACAGCAAGACCAAAGTGTCTTCGATGCCGGGCAATGATTTTTACGCCAATGAGAAATCGGCAACGATCACTGCGGCGCAAGCCGGCGATGCCAAGATTGAGTTTGTGGGCAAAGATGGCAGCGTTACGGTTCTGAAAGACGCTTGGCCACTGGCCGAAGGAACTGTGGCCGACGCAACATTCATGTCGGTCAAGGCGCTGTCGTCGTTCCTGACCGAAGCCATTGAGGACACCAAGAAAGACGGCACCATGTTCTCGCTGCACATGAAGGCGACGATGATGAAGGTCAGTGACCCGATTATCTTCGGCTATGCAGTCAAGGCGTGGCTTGCCCCCGTGTTCGAAAAATTCGGTGCAGAGCTGGACGCACTGGGTGTAAACCCGAACTCGGGTCTGGGGGACCTGCTTGAGCGGGTTCAGGGCAACGCAGACATCGTCGCTGCAATCAATGCGATCAAAGGGGATCGTCCGTCGATGTATATGGTGGACTCGGACCGTGGCATCACCAACCTGCATGTCCCGTCTGATGTTATCATCGACGCCTCGATGCCCGCAGTGATCCGTGCTGGCGGCAAGGGTTGGGACGAAACCGGCGCCAAGGGCGATACCAACTGTGTGATCCCTGACCGTTGCTATGCACCGGTGTATGATGAGGCCATCAACTTCTTCAAAGCCAATGGTGCACTGAACCCAGCTACCGCAGGAGCCGTCGCCAACGTTGGATTGATGGCGCAGAAGGCCGAGGAGTACGGCTCGCACCCGACGACGTTTGAAGCGCCCGCAGATGGTACAATCCGTATCGTTCTGGCCAATGGCGAAACGCTGCATTCCCATGACGTCGAAAAGGGCGACATCTGGCGCGCCTGCACCGTCAAGAAGGCCCCGATCGAGAACTGGATCCAGCTGGCGATGGACCGTCAGCGCCTGACCGGGTCCGAGGCGATCTTTTGGCTGGATGCCAACCGCGCACATGACGCCGAGCTGATCAAGTATGTCAAACCAGCGCTTGAAGCTGCAGGCGTGGCCGACAAGTTCTTGACTATGGCCCCGCGTGAAGCAACCCGCCAGTCGCTGGAAACTATCACGGCGGGCAAGGACAGCATCGCCATCACCGGTAACGTATTGCGGGATTATCTGACCGACTTGTTCCCGATCCTCGAACTGGGGACGTCGGCCAAGATGCTATCAATTGTTAAACTGATGAATGGTGGCGGTCTGTTCGAAACCGGTGCAGGTGGTTCGGCGCCGAAACATGTTCAGCAACTGGTTGAAGAAAACCACTTGCGCTGGGACTCCATGGGTGAATTCTGTGCGCTCGGAGAATCCCTGAACTTCCTCGCTGACAGCAAGGGCAACGCCAAAGCGGGCGTCCTGGGCGCCGCTGCCGAGGCTGCCACGCAGGGAATTTTGGATAACAACAAGTCACCCAGCCGCAAAGTCGGCCAGCCGGATAACCGCGATAGCCACTACTGGTTCGCTCGTTACTGGGCCGAAGCTTTGGCGGGGCAATCCGATGATGCTGGACTTGCCGCCGAGTTTGCACCGCTCGCGAAAGAGTTGGCGGACAAAGAAGAACAGATTTTGTCCGAGTTGGCGGCAGCGCAGGGCGCACCCGCCGATCTGGGTGGATACTACCACACTGATCCGGCCAAAGCGGCTGCGGTGATGCGGCCAAGTGCAACCCTGAATGCGATCATCGGATAAGCCAGGGTTGCATAAACGCCTAAAGAGAAACCGGTCCGAAGAGGGCCGGTTTTTTCGTGCCCTGAAAAAGAAAAAGGCCAGCCCCCATAGCCAGCCTCTTTCTGAGTGAGTGGCGGGGCTTACGCCTCACCGGTGCAGTTGAATTCATCCTACGCTTATCGTTCACGCTGAATATTCGGGGATTCCCGTAGACGGCCGCCTTTTATGAGCGATTAAGGATAAAAATAATCATTATGTATGTGCAAATAAGACCAAATGCTGACTGCGCCACGTCTGAGGCCTAGTCAGTTGGCTTTGCCGTTATCATTGAAGATTCTGACCCACCGACAAAAAAAGGGCCAGTCCGAAGACCGGCCCCTAAGAAAGGTCATAACGACCGAGGGATTAGTTTGATGCTGCGTTCAGCTTTTCATTTTGTTCGCGCAGCGTGTCGGAAATAATCGCGTACCATTCGCCGGATTCGCGCATCTCGATCAAACCCTTGTTCATCATCGCGATGTACTCGCGCGCGAATGGATTGGTGCGGTGTGCAAGGAAGCTCATCGAAGACAGTGTCGAGACATACGGGTTCTCAACAATATCCGCCGAGGTCAAACCCATGTCTTTCATTGTCGAGGCAAACAGATCGACTTCGAATGCAGCCACGTCTGCCGTACCGGTCAATACGGCATCGAGACATTCGCGAGCCGAATTGGGTTGGACCACGGTTGTGTTCTCGCGGTTCAGCCCTTGTTCTTCCAGCACCACCATGCTCCAGCCTGCCATGCGGCAAACGGTCGAGCCCTCAAGGTCGGAGAAATCTGTCGCCTTTGCGTATTCGCTTTCAGGCAAAGTGAAGAAACCTCCGACAATGTCATATACCGGAACAGAAGCGACAAATTGGGTACACCGGGCTTCGGTCTCTGCAGACCACTCATAGGAGCGGTTGGTACAATCCGGTACAGTCCACGCGATCGAAATATCAAACGCACCCAGTGGCAACAGTGTGTCCAGATGCGAACTCCAGTCATCTACAAAGCTGACCGAGAAATCGCGGCTGTTACCAGCACGCTGAAGGCTTGTCGTCGCCAGACGGGTCATGATGCCACCGCCGCTCAGATCTTCAGTAGTGAACGGTTCCCAACCGTTGCCAGCGACCATCTTGATCGGAGGCGCGTAGACATTCGAGCGCTTGACGCTTGCAGCACGTTGTTCTTCTGCCGCGATCAGTTCTTGCGCGCTCTGACCGTTGGGCAGGCTGCCATCCTCACAGGGCAGCGCCAGTACCAGACCGGGGGTTAGCGAACCGGGATTGGTGATTGCATTGCGGTTAGCGTTAAAGATCGGCTGATAGTTTGAGGTGCCGTAGGCGGCAATGGCGATGGTCGCCAATGTGTCACCATCCTGAACCGTATAGTTGGAGCAGGCCTCTTGAGCGGCGGCTGCACCTGCGCTCAGGGCGGTGAAGGCTGATGCCGACAGTACTGCTTTCTTCAATTTCTTGTTAAACATGTCCACTTCCTCCAGACTTTGTTTCGTTGGGCCAATCAAGGCCTTAGCCATTTTCCATTTGATAGCGCAGTGCGGTAGATACGATGTCGCGCCACTCGCCTGATTGCTGCATGATCGCCAGACCCTGGTTGAGCGTCTCAAGGATCGCTTCCCCATCCGGATTATCTTTGTGGGTCATGACGTTAAGCGACTTGATTGCCGCTAGGTTGGGGTTTTCGATGATCTGATGTTCGTAGCCCAGACGCCCGATTGCTTCGACCGCCAGATGCGCTTCGATCGCGACAATATCGGCTGTGCCATCCATGACTGCGCGAAAACAATCATCGGGTGAAACGGGGCGCATCAAAGTGATTGCAGGCTCGTAAAGACCAACTGCATCCATATGCGACAGTGACCAACCTTCCGGCCTACAAATCGTTGTGCCCGCGAAATCTGCATAAGTCAGAGTCTCTTCGTAACCCGAACCGCTTTTTGCGAAGAACGTATCAACGACCTCGTAGAATGGGTTTGAGAAATTATAGGTTTCGCACCGTGAACGATCATTTTCCGACAACGTAGCGGCTTGTTCACAGTTCGGCCGCGACCAAGGGAATGTGGCGTCAAAGGCGAGAGTCGGCATCAATAGGTCCAGATGCGACGACCAGTCATTAACGAACTGAATCTTGTAGGACTGCTCGGGCGCGGCCCGCAGCATCGCGGTTTCAACCAGGTTGGTATAAAGCCCACGATTTGGCAGCGCTTCATCCGTAAACGGGGCGTAGTTACCACCCGTGATCAACAAAATCTGACGGTCACGAATTTCAGGGCTTACGCCACCATCCGCGTTGCGGATCAATGCGGCACCTTCCGCACGCGCTGCTTCGATCTCTTTCTTGGCCGCAGCCTTGGCCGCGACTACGGCTTCTTCGCTGGTCTTTTTAGCTTCGGCCTCTGCAGCGGCCACGCGGGCTTCGGCCTCGGCAATGGCTTTTTCAGCCCGTTCCTCGGCAGCTTTGACCAGTTCCGAGGCCATTTCGGCAGCCATGCGGCCAGCTTCGGTATCCGGCAGTTGCGCCGCGCGCCCGATATCTTCAAGACAAGGGAAAGTCAGAACATCACCGACGCGAATGATATTGGGGTTCGACCCGATCGTATCCCGGTTCGCATCATAGATGACCCGGTAATCTTCCGTCGCGTAGACGGCAATTGCCAGTTCCCGCAAGCTGTCACCGGGCTGGATTTCATAAGTCGAACACGCCTCTTGCGCCGATGCTGCACCTGTTGCAGCAGCAAGAGCGAGGGTGGATATGATAAGATGGTTTCGCATTTTGTCCTGTTTCACTGCCTGTCTAAGTCTGTGCCGGTTTGACCACGGCGATTGAAATGTTGTCCTGATCCGGGTCTGCCTTTGCATGCAGTGCTTGAAGCAGCGCATCAGCAATATCGCGAGCCGGGGAATGAATATGCGTACGCACCAGCGTTTCGATCTCGGAATTGCCGAGATATTGCAGACCATCACTGCCAAGGATCAGTACATCTGCCGCAATCAGCGCCAATGGTTGTTCCGGACAATCCACTTTTGGAATCGCAGCCCCCATGATCACCGAAGTCAGTTGGTTGCGATCCGGATGGCCCTGCGCCTCTTCCGCGCTCAGTAATCCTTGTGCGAGCTGTTCGTCGATCACCGGGGCCATCGAGTGATCTTCGTTGACCTGTGACAGGGCATCATTGCGGAACAGGTAAAGTGGACTGTCACCGATCGAGATCCAGAATACGCGTTGATCCAGCATCAACATGCCCAGAAGGGTGGAGCCCAGATTGACCTCGTTTTCCTCACTATGGCTCGCCATAGCGGCGTTGGCCTGCATAGCGGCCAACGGCAGAGCGTCGAGCAGTGCGCTCTCAGCAAGGTCGGGCCCATCCAACTGGGCATCCATCGCATCGCGCCAGGCTGAAATGACCAACTGCGAAGCGACTTCGCCCGCTTCATGGCCGCCCATACCGTCGGCAATCACGACATAACCCGCGTCTGTCGCGTCAGAGACCCGCGCAGCAATCGCGTCTTCCTGCGAGTCGCGCTGACCCTGGTCCAGGATCAGGGCAATATCATATGCAGGAGTCGCCAGCATTAGTCGGCATCCCGCCAGTCAAAGCCGTCATCACAGAAAGCGGTGAAGCGGATCGAGGTTTCGCTGATCCGGATCAGATCGCCGCTGGACAAGGCTATGGTGCTGAGCACAGGCTTGCCATTCAGGCGCACCAAGTTGGCCTTGCCGCCATGGCCCAGATAGCATTTCCGGTCCTCTGGGTCATATGCGATGACGGCGTGATTGCTGCGAGAGATCCCGGTGTCGCCGAAATCCAGCTGAATAGCCTGATCGTCATTCCGACCGATCTGCATCAATCCCTCGGTCAAGGTAATCGCGGCACCCCGACCCGGTCCGGCGGTCACAACCAGCCAGCCAACCGGGAATGTCTGTTCGGCCGCTTCTGTCTTTTCAACGGGCTCAGCTGTTTCCATCAGCTCCTGAACATGCGTATCTGCACGCTCGAAACCCAAAAACGTCGTCTTCACACGAGAACGCCGATCTTCAGCCGGTGCGGGTGCGACCATGGCGGGTTCCGGGGTTACATCAACAGGCTCCGGCTCCGGTGTGGGTTCTGCGACGATTTCCACCTCGCCCGCAACTTCGGATACGACTTCAGGTTCGATGGCCTCTGGTTCTTCTATGGTGACTTCGGGTTCATCGTCCTGAACCTCGTCTTCCGCAGTCAGATGAAGCGTGACAATCTGTTCATCTTCTTCGACCTCTTGAACCTCGGCCACTTCTTCTTCGGTCGCCTGATCCTCGATCTGGTCTTCCAAAAACTCGGGCATCGGTTCTTCGGGGATCAGTTCGTCTGCTTCCTCGTAGCTGTCCGAGCTAACGTTTCCACCCGCAAGGGCCGCGCGCAGGGCGTTGAAATCCGCAATCGGAGCAGCGCTTTCTGTTTCGACCGCTTCCGCAACGGTTTCGGTTTCCACCGCATCTTCTTCTTTCGGTTTTCCGGCACCTTCTAGAAGCCGGCTCAGAGGGCTTTTGTATTTGAACATGGTGTCGTCACCTTCTTTGATTTCTCATGCGGGGCTTTACCCGCGGGACTGCTACAAACCGCTTCGCCATAGGCGTAGGGCACTGATGAAGAGGAAACAGAGAAACATTTACGTCGCGACGGGTTGGTCCCCGACGGGGTGACGCGATGGGCGGCACCCCCAGCACACTGAAACTGGCGATAGTCACATCAACTGGGCGATCACTCCTGCGTTAGTTGCATGACCGCAGTACTTTCAGCTCCGTTGCGCAGAATGCTTAGGCGCGCCGCGGGTTGGTTGTCGGAAACAAGTTGAGCAAGGATGCCGTCCAGACTCTCGGGCTCATTGATCGAGACACCAGTCTGTGTTTCGCGCAGCAGCACATCTCCCCGCTGCAAACTGCCAGCAACTTCTTCCGGAACAGATGCGACGACGGTTTGCCAACCTGCCTCGCCCGCATGAGCCACATCAAACGAATAACCGTTCAGAAGGCCAAAACTGCGGAAGGCGGGCAGGGCCAGCAATCCATTCTGCGCGCGTGTTTCGCCCAGACTGCGATAGCGCGCTGCTACACGGATATACCCGTCTGGATCGACCGAGAAATTATCTAGAACATACGATGCAAGCGTTGTGTCCGGACGAATAGGTTCACCATTCAGAGTAAAAATCGTAGCGCCCCGTTCGACCCAATCCCCGATCACCGACCTATCTTGCCCGGCGTTCAATGCATTGATGGCAATGACACTCCCGGTCGAGCTGCGACGCTTGGACATCGTAAATGGAATCTCAATATCCCAGTGCCCAAATGCGACCTGGTTTTCGGCGAGATTTACCGGAGTCGCAGGTGCGATGGGTGTGATGTCTTCAACCGCAGGTTCCGCCACTTCAGGTTCCACCAAGGCGATTTCTTCGGGTTGCTGCTCTGACACAATGGCGGCTTCCGGCACCTCATTAGCCTGCTCGACAGGTTGTTCCTGCGCCGCTTCTGGTTCTGATGCCAAAGCGACTTCGGCCTGTTGCGGCTCTGTTGTGGCTTCGGCGGTCTGCTCGACGGGTTCCGGAGCTGCTTCTGCGGGCACCTGAGTAGTCGGAACCTCTGCAGTCACCGGAGTTGCCTCGGGCGATTGCTGATCGCCCGGCATTACGAAGTATCCACCTCCGGCCAGAGCCGCCAATACAATCGCGATACCCGCGATCATCTTGCCACTGCCGCCCGAGCCGCTTTTTACAACGGTGTCGACTGCAGCAACGGCCTCGTCCTGAGGTGCAAATTTAGCAAGAGTGTCTTCCGTTTTTTCCTCGTTCCCGAGGGCCAGATCAGAGTTCCCGGCCAGCAGCGCGGTCACGACGGCCTCCGCATTCTCGCTTTCGGCTTTGATCCGTTCTTTTTCGGCCTCTTCGTCTTTGCGATCCATGCCAACAATGACCGAAACAGGGCGATACGCGAAACTGTCGAACATCACACCGGGACCACGGAACATACGCAGCCAGTCCAATGCGGTTTGCACACGGTCAGTGGCGTGCACTTCCATTGCTTTGTCGATCGCCTCAAGGAACCCGTCAGGATAACCTTTGAATCGCCCTGTCAGCGGTTCATAAGGATCGTCTTGGCCGTTGTTGAACGCATTCAAACGTGTCTGGCCATCAATCGGTCGCTCGCCGCTGATCGCATGATACAGCGTTGCAGCCAGTACATAGAGGTCACTGCTGGGGCCCTGATCCGCGCCACGCACATAAAATTCGTGCGGCGAGTACCCGTCCTTAATCACGCGCAGCGTCAATAGCGCCGCTGACTTGTGTGCCGCCTGCTCGCGTGCTGCGCCAAAGTCGATCAGGATGGGTTCGCCATTCTCATCGATCAGGATATTGTCGGGTGAAATATCGCGATGTAGCATGCCGCTTTGGTGAATGAACGACACCGCAGACAGCATTTTTTCGGTGACCTGAACGATAAAGTCCGGTCCGCTCTTGTTTTCGGGTTTTTCGACATAATCCAGAAGATCGCATCCGCGGATCAGGTCCATCGCGATATAAGCGGTGTCGTTGTCCTCAAACACCTGATGCACGTCGACGATGTTGGGATGAACCAGCCGCGCATGGTTGCGTGCTTCCTGAATGAACAGGTCGATAATGGCGCGCAGGTCTTCTTTGTGGTCAGGGTTGGCAGGTTCGACCAGATCACCATTCCGCTGACAGAGCGCCCCCGGATAGCATTCTTTGATGACCACATCGCGGTCCAGACTATCGCGCGCGAGATAGGTGATCCCAAACCCGCCGTTGCTTAGGAACCGGAGGATTTCATACTGTCCGCGCAGCAGCTTTGCGCCTGGCTGCAATCCTTCGATCTGAGGTTCGTCGTGCGTTGCGCCGACCGCCTGGTTGTGGCTCATTTCTTCCCGCCCATTCTACTCGTTTATTGCGGCATAGATAACCAGGGCTTCAGCCCGCGAACTCACAACCAAACACAACCGCAGGACACTTAAGACGGTTAGACGTTTCAAATTTGACTTTATTGGGGCCGCCTGATGGCTTCACTATGGATCACAAAAATCGAAATCGCCTATATAGTGAGCCCAGACCCTCTTCCCACTATATGTTGTGTTTGCCTGATGGAAGAAATGGATTCTATACCGCCGAAATAGACGCTTGGTCCACGAATTCGAAACAATATCGTGCTGATTCCGAACGCTTCGAATCGCTGCGATGCGGCTCAATTCAAGCGGGAAAAACTTATGTGCCGGTTTTTGGGGGGCCGACGCAACAGAGCTGCCCGCCCAAGCCAGATTGTCGCTGAGTTGTGCGAGAATGCTTATCGCATCCTTCAGCGGTGCGTCCCCGGTTTCAAACTGCAGCAACAGCAACAGGTCAGTGGCCTTTTCAAACTCGGCCGGAATCCAGTCTGCTTTGGGATCGATTTCGGTACCAGATTCTAACCTTTCGGCAAAATCCTCGACGATTTCCTGACAGCTTTGCAGGAAGGCCGCCGGTTCAATATCTGAGCTTTCGCGCAGATCGTTGTAAATGCTGGCGATGGCCGCAAGCCAGTCTTCAAGGATTGGATTGTCCAGGGGGGCAGGGCGACCTCTAGGCTTGCCTGCACAGTATTGCCGTCGGCCTCAGCGCGATCTGTCGAAGCCGCACCAGTAAGGTTCTCCAGATAAGGCATAAACTCTTCAGCCAGATCTTTTTGGGCGGCCTCAAGATCATGGCGACGGTGATCAGAGGCTATGTGCAAAACCTGTTCTGCCAAGTTCTGCCCGCCACAGGTTTCCCACAAAGCAAAGTCGGGTTCAGGCTCTTGTTCCATGGCCCGTACCGCTACCGGGGTGCCGATGGTCACAACCGCGCGAAACAAATCGCCCTTCTCCTTGTTCAGGCGTGCGACTACCCGATCCAGAGCATCCCGCACCGGAGGCAAATCGGCATGTGTTACAGCCAACAAGCTGTTATCGCGCAGCTTTTGAGGGACCTGCGACCACAAATGGCGTTCGGTTTCACGCCAGGCGTTGGTGCCATTGGTGCACCAGATCGCACAATCCACATAGTCGAGCAAATTTAGAGTGTGTTTGTAGGTATCATCCAGTGCACCGGCACCGGGCAAATCAAACAGCGAAATCTCCTGCAGGGCAGGGGTATTCAACCCGACCGAGATGAAATCGGGTTCATCCGCCGCTGCCTTTTCCAGCGCTATACCGGAATAGACTTTGGGTTCCTTGTCCCACCAACCAACGGTTGTCTCAGGCGTATCGGCATAGGCCACGATCACCAGGGGCAATTTCAGATGCTGCGGCCCGGTGGGCAGAATGTCTGCCCCCGCCAGCATGTTGGCAAGGCTGGACTTTCCGGCTCCAAACTCCCCGGCAAAACCAATGGAAACCGCGTTCGAAAGCTGCTCGGCATGGGCCAGCGCGCGGGCGCGCATATCATCCAGCTCTGCCGATGAGGGAGCATTTTCGGTGGCGGTCAGGAAACGCTCTAGCTGGCGCACTTCCTTCTCGGTTCCGGGGAATTCAATCATTCTGCGGCCTCTGCCTGTCGAGTGTCCACGGGTGCAGTTCCGTGCACCGCCCCTAGTTCATCGCTGATGCGCCGCGCTTGGTCAACCGCACGTTGCGCTTCGGCGCGCGCGTTCGACCCATCGGGGCCTGCGCGATGTTCCAGATGCCCGGCCAGCAGCGCCATATAATGGTCGAGAACGGTTTTCATCCGTTCGATCAGGTCGCTTCTGGCGGTATCTACAAGATCGTCTCCGATCATCTCAAACTCTTGAACGATCATCCGTTCGGCGCGGTTCAACACACTGCGACGCGATATCAGTCGCGACAGCCATGTCACACGCAACTCAACCGTGATGCCACGCGTCAGTGCGCTTGTATTCGGACGGAACCAACGCACCGCGCTGGTATTCATGCGATTGTCCGCGGGTTCCTGCCATCCGGGCAGGGCGCGCAAAGCAGCATTGGTCTGCATATCGATCGCGTAAAGCTCACTAAGCATGCGCTGCCGTACCACCTGTGTCGCGCCCTGGACAAGCTCGCGCATCCGCTCACGCAGAGGCGTAAAGTTCAGCTCGGTATCTCCGTCTTTGGCCAGCAAAGGCGATTGCCCATCAGGGCCGCGCACAACGATCGAGACAGCCTCGGCGACGGTGTCATCCATAACACCCCGCAAATTGGCCAATACATCGTCCATATCATTGGTGATGGCCTTGGATTTATCTTCAACTAGCGCGCGCAACTCAGAAAGCGTTTTGTTGTTTTCTTCGACATCCGCTGTGTCGGGACCATCCTTTTCTTCAATCGCACGAAGCCGCGCAGTGCTGCGCTCAAGCTCACCTTGGGCAAAACTGTTGAGGTGCTGCCACGCAATATTAAGCTGTTCTTGGCGCGGTCCTTCGGTCAGGGCTTTGGTCACATGACGGCGCAGATCGGGCAGGCCCGACGCGATCATCGCGGCAAATCGCAATACACCTTCGCGGCTGATGGGGCCGGGGCCTTGCTTGATCTCTTCGACGCCGTCAAGATATTGCTTCATCTGTTCGGGATGCGCCCTCAGCCACGCCAATATCTGATCATGGTCGATTCCGGTTTCATCCCCGGTCAGCGCATAATGGGCCCATTGGGCGCTGCCCATCAGAACGTCAATCTCCGAGTTGCCAAGCGCCTGTTCGAGCCCGTCCAATACGTCTGTGCGCACCTTGCCGGCATCTTCGGCGCCACCGCCCAACTCGTCCACGCGGTTGATGAAGACCACGATCTGACCAAGCTCTAGCGCTTGCATCAGGCGGAATAGCTTCAGATCAGCCCGCGACAACGCCTGATGCGCAGACAGCACGACGACGAAAAAGTCGGATTCCTTGAGATACTGGCGCGAGATCTCTTCACGGATCAGCAGCGGGTCATTGACACCGGGTGTGTCTGTGACTGTCACCGGATACGGAAAATGGCCAATGTCAAAATAGACCTCGGCCTTACGGGTGATGTCGCTGTAAAGGCCCCGATCTGAACCGGGGTCATACTGGTCTTCATCCGTCGGGTCATCCCCGGCACAGACATAGCGCGCCAGGTCATCCGAGGTCAGTTCATCCAGATCGTGATGCTCGCCAAGAAGGTGTTTGTAGCTTTCCCCCAAGCGTAGCTTGGCGCGGGTTTTCATTGCCTCGACCTGCTCTTCGATCATCTCGCGCTTGTAGCTGTCCTCTTCATCAGGGAACATGTTGCGCAACTCTTCACCTTCGGCGATCAGGGCCTGCCATTGGCGATTGTCGAAGAAATGAAACTCGGCGCCCGACGTCCGACCGGACGGATGACCGAAATGCATGTCGGTGATCACTGTCGTCCATGGGTTCACGTCCGAGGGTAGATATTCTGCATGCCCGGTGAAACCGTTGATCAAGCGCGATTTTCCGGCCTTGATTTGACCTACGAATGCTATCGAAGGCTTGAGGTTCGACAAGTCGTCAACGATGCGCGAGATGAAGTGACGCGTTTCGTCATTGCTCGTCCCGTTCATGTCTTCTGCGATGCGAATAAGCTCGCGGCGATTTAACTCACTCATAAGATTTACCCTGGTAACTCGTATTTTGTTTAACTTTGCAAAGTGGACACTATTTGGCAGGAACGCGGTTATTCAACGGCGCTATTCAATGTTTTCCATAGGTTGACGACAGCGCCCAGCTTGCGGGCGTCATGAACGGCGGCGGCGGTTTCCTGACCGTCGCATAAGATGGCGAGACCCGCGCCTTGTCCACCTGTCGGGCGAATGACGATCAGCTGTGGATCAGTTAAAGCATCGGAACCATCGGCCTGCCATCCCGCCAGATCTCGGGTGAATCGGGCCAATATATCCGTGTCCGGATGTGCGTCTTGGCCCTGCGCACACAACCCGTCAAATTGCATCTCGTCTTCAGTCGACCCAATCAGTATTCGACCTAATGCGAACCGATCCGCGCCCTCAAAGAATTTTCCGGCAATACTGGTGGCGCCTTGTGACGCAGTTTCTGGCTGGGCTTCTGGTTCTAAGGTCTGGTCGGAAACGATGGCCATGCGCGGCTCTTCGATTAGTTCAATCCGCGCGCAGGCCGCTTCGACCTCCGAAAAGGTAACCCCTACGTCATCAGCCTCAAGCGCCGTATCCGGGCGCAGAGAAACCAACTCAAGCGGGCCGGGTGCCGTTGCAATTTCCGACACCACTTGCGCCAGTCGTTCGATCAGTTTTTCGCGTGCTTCGGTTTCAAAATCCGGGACAGGGCCCGAAGCACAGCGGAATACGTCGGTGACCCGAGAGCTGTTGACTTCGATAGCCAAAGTTGCCCCGTCAGCCGCCGTAAATTCCAAACGCCGAGGCAAGATCGTGCCCCGGATGGCCCCCAGCACCTCATTCCGGCGTAACAGTGCGCTGCTACCCGATAGGTAGATTGCAGGCGATAAGCGCGCGATCGAAGTCCGCCCGATCCCTTCGAGCATATCCAGTATTTCACTATCCATCATGCGTGACCCCCTCTGGTCCCGTCTACACCGCGGCCGCCACCGGCCCGAGGCTGAGATGTGATTTCGTAAGCGCCAGCCCGACATTCGCGCTGTCGCGGCAGATATAGCATACCACGTGATCAGGATATTCTGTTGTCCTGAGAAAGATGTGCAGCCGGTCGTTTGAGAACACCGCGATTTCCCCAAATCCGGGGTGTTCAGTATCGTCGATTTTTGCCGCACGCAGGAGTTCTTCGAATCCCTTCATTCCGCGTCCCTGAAACAGATTAGCTACTGCAAGTGCGAGATTTTCGAGCGCATCAGCGCTGTCTTGGTCCGACGCGTCGACGCCCAATAACATGCCGGTCTCCATGTCGACATACCCGGCTGCGATGCAGTCGGGTATGGTTTCGATGGCCGAAGCCAGAGCAGAGTCAATCGACATTCAGATGCCCACCTTCGGGTTTAATCTAAATCGCATGCCACTCCGCTCCGCCGTTTTTGCGAGCCTCAGAAACGGCGCCCGGTATGTCTTGATTCCGCTTAGCGTCATGTTCCAACGCAATCTGGTCAAACTCGGACAAGAATGCTGCAAAGGCGCTTTTCAGGCCATTTGCATCGTCAGGCAGGTTCTCACGCGCCACGATTTCACCCCACATTGCTGCAGCACTGAGTGGCGTTTCTATGAGGCGATCGCCCAAATCATCTGCCTTGTCATCGGCTGCATCTTCAATCTCTTCGGCAGCAGCTTCACCCACCATTGATACGACGCGGTTTGGAGCCAGCGCATTCGATTCGGGCTCCGGTTCATATTCGTCTGCCGAGTTTTCCGACTGTTCCGCCAACAGGGCCGTAATCGACGAAACCGATACTTCGATATCTGATGATTCTTCGGCGTCTTCCGACGGCTCTTGTTCGGTGTCCGCAGCTTCGACTGCTTCCGCTTCGTCCTCTTCTTCACCCAAGACGATCAGTTCGGCATCTTCCTGCTCTTCCTCATCATCGTCATCCATGAAATCAAACTCATCCACGTCGGTGATGGGGTTTGCCAAGAGGTTCAGATCCAGCGGATCTTCCGTCTTGTCAGAGAACAAGGCACGTAAGTCTTCATCAGCAGGCTCCACTTCGGTAGCCATTTCCGCGCGCATCCGCTCGGCTTCTTCTGCATCAATCCGCGCCTGTCCGGACTCCTCGGTGCGGCGTTCCACGCGGGCAGGGCGTACCGGGAAACTTGTAACCACATCACTATCGGCAGTGTCATCCTCCATCGGCGTGACAAGTTTCAGCGGCGCATCGCCAGAGGTTTTCTCGGGCCGCGATGGCTGAACTTTGGGTGCGTCTGACAGGGATTTGTCAATTTGATAGCGCGACAGCATATCCGCACGGCTGTCCATGATCTGCTCAGTGATCTCAAGGAAACTGTCGACCATCTTGCCGCCGCCGCTGCGTGACCACAGCTCGGCGTCGCCGGTTTTGTCACGGGCCATGATGGCATCACGGGCCGAGAACAGGATCGTGCGATTGAACAAATGACCCGCTTCCCGATTTACACGGCGTAAGACCTTTTGACGGTCTTTCTGATTCAAGGCATCTGCGCGTGTCACCAACAACAGCGACTTGTGCTGCAGACGTTCTGGCAGCGAAACCCAAGTGGCACGTTCAGTCTCGCGCCAAGCTTGGGTCGAGTGCGTGCACCACAACACACCATTGGCCTGGCCAACTGCGCGTTGCCAGACATCCGTCGAAATCTTCGGGTCCGAAATGCCGGGTGTGTCGATCAGGTCGACCGCCTCGAGAATGTCGGCTTCAAGGAAGATGCGAATGAACTGGGCGTCGTTGACACCAACCTGTTCAAGCTGATCCAATTCGATATTCTGCGTACTACCATCATGGCGTTTGATATAGGCGGGTCGATTGCCCCAGCTGAACCAGATCGGCGGCAGTTGCGTCGCTGTGACCTGCGTCGGCAGTGCCTGTTTGCGCAGCAGGAAATTCATCAACGTCGATTTGCCTGCACTGAATTCCCCCATGAGCGCAAACACAGGTTTGCGGCGGGACCACTGCTCGATGCGGTTCCAAGCCTTGGGAGAGACGAAGCGGGTTTGTGATTCTTTTACCATAACTCTTCTTATGCTGCTTCGTTACTAAGGTCTTTCAGGATATCGCCCAGAATATCGTCACGTGATTTCTGCGGCTTCTGCTCGGCCATCTGGGCCGCAGCCCTTTCAGGCGATTGCGAGATGCTGAGCAGCGTGTCCTTCTGTTCGGCAATAAAGTCGGTCAACGTGGCCCGCACGTTCTCTAAGACGGCGGCGATCTGGTTTTCCTCGATGTCTTTGGTGATCGAGTTCGCCTCGGACGCGATCAAACGCGTATAGTCTGCGGCATAAGCTTCAAACCCTTTGCGGCGTTGCCACCAACGTCGCCACCATGTGCTCTGCAGGTCCAGTGCGATTGTGCGGCCAATCCCTAATGGCGGGGGTACACGCGGCACGATCGGGGCTTCGATGTTGAATTCACCTAAGTGGTTGCCCAGCAGCTTCTGATACAGTGCCTCGACATCCGCTGCAGCAGCCGAATACAGAGCACCGGCATCATTACGCATGGATCGGGCAAAGCTGAAATATGCCGCCTTCTGCAAGGTGCGCAGACCTGCCGGATCATATTGCCATGTACCCTGCTCACCATTCTGTTCCAGATGTGAGATCAGAGAATCCGTCGCACGTTTGACAAAATTTGCTTCTGCGGACGCAAGTCGCTCTAATACCTTGTCGCGAAGCTTGGTTGTCAGTTCCGAGGCTTTCTTTTCGTATTCAGCCGAAACCTTTGCGATCGCTTCTTCGGGCGACGCACCATCCAGGTCCCGAACGATACCGTCAGAGTTTGACAGCGTCTTGGCCACTGCAGTCGCCCGGATCTGGCTGGCGATGTTGCGCGCCCGATGGCGAACGCGATCCAAAAGACGCGTTCCTGCACCCTCAGCGATACGCTCATTCATGGCGAGCAGCAGATCAGGCAATCCTGATAGCGCCCAGATCTTATCCAGCGATGCAGCCTGATCGCCAAATCCAGCCGCCAGATAGAAGGTGTTCAACGCCTCGCGCGATTCCTCAGTTAGAATGTCCGGGTTTCCGGTTAGCGCAGCCTCGGCCCACAGAGCGCTGCCAAAAACAACGCTGGTGTTGGCGTCTATGTTGTTCTGTTTCAGTGTGTCTTGAATACGATCACGTATCTCAGGCACTTGATTGACCGGGTCTGACAATTCATCGATGCGGTTCACGAACAGGATGATCTGGCGGTTCTCGAACTGTGCGATGATCCGCATTAGCGCCATGTCCATCGTGGTCAGCGCCTGGCTGGCAGCCAAAACAACAACACACACTTCTGATCCACGCAGGCTGCGAAGGGTGATTTGTTCGCGCACCATAAAGGTATCGTTCACACCTGGGGTATCGCAGAGCTTGAGCGAGATCGGATATTGCGGGATATCCATGAACAGCTCGGCCGATTTAGTCACATCGGCGAAACGACCCGTCTTGGGGTCGATATCCGGGTCATCCTCATCCCCGAGGCACACATACCGCTGTATCAGTTCATCATCGAAGTAATCATACTGGTGGCTCTGACCGAGAATCAGGTCAAAGTGCTTCCCAAGCCGCTCTTCTGATTTGGCCTTCATCTCACCGATTTGACGGCGAATATCGTCCATCTCATCATCGGCACCGGCTCGACTGGCCAACTCGCCCAGACGACCGCCGCCAACCATCAGATTATCCCATTCTTCCTGCTCGAAGAATGTGAATTTGGAACGGGTGTCGCCTTCTGTGCGGGTGTTGATGTTCAGCGTTGTAACCACCGAGGTCCACGGGTTCACATCCGAAGGCAAAAGATTTGGCCGCCCGGCCAATATGTTCACGATTGAGGATTTGCCGGCCTTCACCTGCCCCACCATCGTGACACTGGCGGTAAAATTCTCCATTTTGGTCTTGAGCGCAGCCAGCCGTGCGGAAGACCGCGCATCCGCCACCTCTGTCAATTGGTCGATCTGTGTCGTCAACGAAGTCATTGCCTCTGTCATCTCAGACAGGGACTCGTTTCCGACAGACAGAAGGTGGTCGTTACGCGCCATGGTCAGCCTCCGGTACCAGTTGCAGCGATGTGGTTCCCTGCCCCGTCAGGCAGGCTTGCAAGCGTGTCGATTCGTGCGATCAGGTCCAGCGCGTTGCCGAGGATTGCGGCCTCGGTTCGCGGTGAAATCGATTCATATGCGAAAGAATCAGCCAGAACTTCGATTGAACTGAAGCCTTCACCATTTTCCAAACAAGCCACACGGCGTCCGGTCGGAAAATCATCTGTTTTGTTGGCAGGCAGCGGCATGCGGGCATTAGCCAGCAAGTAGCGATTGCCCGAATGCGTACGAAGAGCGACGCCGAATCCTGTGCCAGGGTGCTGACGGTTCAGGGTTTTCAGTTCGCCAATAAAGCTTTCACGCGCAAGGCTGACAGCGTCTTGCTCGGAAGCAACGGATTTGATCTGGTTGGTCACGACAGAGACCCTTGTTCTGGAGTTGAGCAGAAACTCGCACGGTGCCAGAAGGCAAAAAGACTCATTAACTCCTTCGCCCAATCAATTACGATTACCGCGGTGTTATTTTGACGCGAATAGGATATTTTGGCGTTTGAAATGTGGCACAATTATGATGGCTTCTCATAGAAAAACCTCAACCTATGAGAGTGTAAGCCAAGACGTTGACGAGTTGCCCAAGTTTTTATGGCTTTGATTGCTTGTTAAAGAGTCCGAGGTTCCGTTGCGTCAAGGATTTACATGCTGCTTCTTACTTTTTTGAAATATATAGAAATAATTTCTATTTCTGTGATCGAAGGAACCTCTGATTGAAATTCGATACGAAACCACTCACCTCAAGTTACACTTTTTTGAAATGTGCCCCACACAAAGTACTCTCTCAGCGACTCAACGTATGCGAGTTTAATATAAAGAGAAAAGTTGCGATAAATGTTCGCTAAATGGAAACAAAAAGAAGGACCAAAAACCGGCCTTCACACAGGTGAAATTACGACCAGAACCAGCACCTGAGCACTGTTCGTGCTGGAAAGACTGGCCAAACCGCATTCTCACTGTCCAAGGCACGTTCTTTAACATTTGGCACATGCGAGTTCTGGTTAAACTTACTTGGGCAAAAGATTGTTTCCAGCGAGACGATAATAAACTGCCCTCTCGCTTGATTTTACCTCTCGCACTCATTCAAAAGCTTTGCTATTCAGCGCGTCGTCGCGGTGCTTCGGCATCGGGTTGCGGGTGTGGCGAAATTGGTAGACGCACCAGATTTAGGTTCTGGCGCCGCGAGGCGTGGGGGTTCAAGTCCCTCCACCCGCACCAACACGACTTCTTACCATCAATGTGATTGATCGCCGGCGAACTTACGCAGTTCATACGCCGTAGCGGGCCATAAACATGTCGACGGCCTGCAATGCAACCTCGTCTATCTCGTTCTGGTCAAATCGATTCTGGATACCGAACGCCGCGCGGCCCCATAGTCGGACTTTGCACAGTTCAGAAAACTGCTCGGCCGCGATGTTGACGTCTTCAACCGCCAACTCACCTTTACCAACCGCCTTGGTCAGATATTCGGCCATCTGGCGTTGGCCGTTCTTGGGCCCTGCTTCATAAAACGCTTTACCAAGCTCGGGGAATCGGTCGCGCTCGGCCACACATATGCGAAAGACTTGCTGCGCGAAGTCCGAGACGAGAAAAGCCGTAAGCTGAGTGGCTGCTATCGTCAGCACCTCGCGGGCTGGCTTGGTCTCATCGATCATCGAAAGGATGCGTTCAGACATCAGGCGACATTCGGTCTGGGCAACCTCGGTGAACAACAGCCGCTTGTCGGGGAAATAGCTGTATAGCGTTGCCTTCGAAACTCCCGCCGCACGCGCGATGTCATCGACGCTTGCGCCTTCAAACCCATCCGCCATGAAAACCTCTCGGGCCCCACGTAACACCTGGTCGAATTTACGGCCTGTACGCAGGATGGTGGCGGCTTGGGTCATGGTGTCTCCGGATTGCGATATCCTGCAACACTATAAACCGTTCGGTTCAGTTTCAACGCTTTTCACTCCGATAGCGGTTTTGGCACAACGTTACGGCTTCAATCGTACCGCCGACCGTGCGTCAACCTTGCGAGCCTGACCAGCCATGTTAACACGTTGCCATGGTCGAGATATTTCTGCGCACTCTCCCCTTTTTCGCAATCATCGGCCTGGGGTTCTGGGCCGGACGCAGCCGGTTTTTCCCTCCCGAGGCGACAGCATATCTAACCAAGTTCGTGTTTTTCTTTGCTTTGTCGGCTATGCTATTCCGGTTTGCCGCCACCCTGCCCTTTGCCGAAATTTTCAACGGTCGGCTGGTTATCGGGTATCTGATCGGCACTGCTGGCGTCTATGCGCTGGCGACGGCTATCGCTTATCTCCGAGGGCTGGACATCCCCACCGCCGCGGTCGAGGCGCAATGTGCTGCTATTGGCAATGTTGGGTTTCTGGGCCTGCCCATGCTTGCGCTTTTATTCTCCGAAGCTGCCATAGGTCCAGTGATGTTGGTGCTGACAGTTGATCTGGTTGTGTTTTCCTCATTGATCGTGATCCTGATCAACGGTGGCCGCGATGGTCGGCTCAGCCTGGGGACGATGCGCCTGATCGGGATTGGCCTGCTGAGAAACCCCATGATCTTGTCAATCTCCGCCGGATTGATCTGGTCTGCGTTAGAGGTGCCTGTACCAGCCCCGCTTAATGATTTTCTGACAATTCTGGGCGGTGCGGCTACGCCGGGGGCGCTGTTTGCCATCGGGGCGTCACTGGCAGACAAATCGGCCGAGCGCATCCAGATCGCGGGCTGGGTGAGTTTTTGCAAACTGGTGCTGCATCCGTTTTTCGTGGCACTTATGGTGATTTGGCTGATCCCGGTTGCCTCATTCCCTGCGATGGTCGCAATCGCGGCGGCGTCTTTACCAGTTGCAGGCAATGTTTACATGCTGGCCGCGCACTACGGTGTGGCCCCGCAACGGGCATCTGCTGCCATCCTGTTATCTACCATCGCCAGCATTCTGACCGTCCCGCTGGCGATAGGATGGGTCAGCGGATTCTGATCTTCACCTTTTCGAAAAATGAGCTTTCCAGAGGTGGCTGCACTTTACGCCGACGCTGCAGAGCGGTAGCCATGGCCCGGACACAACGTAAGGATCAGCTTGATGGAAACCCTTTCGGAAAATGCCTGTTTTGGTGGTGTGCAGGGCGTTTATCGCCATGCTTCCTCGGCCTGCAAATGTGATATGACATTTGGCCTTTTTCTTCCAGCCGAAGCCAAGGACGGCCCCGTTCCTGTTCTGTGGTATCTGTCGGGCCTGACCTGCACCCATGAAAACGCCATGACGAAGGCGGGTGCCCAGGGTTGGGCGGCCGAACAGGGCATTGCGCTGGTGTTCCCCGACACTTCACCACGCGGCGAAGGCGTGGCAGATCACGAAGACTATGACCTTGGTCAAGGCGCAGGGTTCTATGTCAATGCCACGCAAGGCCCTTGGACGCCTCACTTCAACATGTGGGATTATATTGCCGAAGAGTTGCCTGCCCTTCTGGCCGAGAACTTTGCGATTGATCCTGATCGTCAGGCCATCACCGGGCATTCGATGGGTGGGCATGGCGCATTGACGCTGGCGATGAACCTGCCCGGGCGTTACCGGTCTGTTTCGGCCTTCTCGCCGATCTCGAACCCCATGGGTGCGGATTGGGGCCGCAAGCAACTCAGCGCGTATCTGGGCGATGATGAGACCGCATGGGCCAAGCATGACGCGTCGGCGATGATGAAAAGCACAGGCTTTGACGGACCGGTCCTGATCGACACCGGTGCAAACGATCAGTTTATGGATCTGTTGCGCCCGGAGGCACTGGCGCAGGCAATTGCCGAGCGTCGCCAGCAGGCCACTTACCGACTGCAGCCCGGCTATGACCATTCCTACTATTTCGTGTCCACCTTTATGGAGGATCACATCACTTTCCACGCCGAAGCGCTGTATGGGGACTGAGGCATGAGCAAATATGACTATGACCTGATCATCATCGGCTCGGGCCCTTCAGGCCGGGCAGCGGCGATTCAGGCAGGCAAATTGCAACGCCGGGTGCTGGTGATTGACCGCAAAGACCGTTTTGGTGGTGTCTCTGTTCATACCGGCACGATCCCATCGAAAACCTTGCGAGAGACGGTGCTGAACCTGTCAGGCTGGCGCGAGCGCAGTTTTTATGGGCGCTCCTACCGGGTCAAGGATCAGATCAGTGCAGAGGATCTTAAAGCACGGCTGCACATGACACTCGATCATGAGGTCGATGTGCTGGAGCATCAGTTCAACCGCAACCATGTTGAAACGCTGAACGGGTTGGCGACGTTCACGGGGCCACACGAGATCGAGGTGGCCACGGATGCAGGCGAATCCACGCGTCTGACAGCAGCCAAATTCCTGATCGCCACCGGCACCAAGACCTACCGGCCAGATTACGTGCCTTTCAATGGCAAAACTGTCGTCGATGGGGATGATTTCCTTGAGATGGAGGAAATCCCGCGTTCGCTCTGCGTGATCGGTGCGGGCGTGATCGGCGTTGAATATGCAACCATGTTCTCGGCGCTTGATGTCCGGGTGACGTTGATCGAACCGCGCGAGACGTTTCTGGATTTCATCGACAAGACACTGATCCACGATTTCACACATCAGATCCGTGAAAATGGCGTCGATCTGCGGTTGGGGGCAGCCGTCGAGAAAATAGAAGACGCCGGTAGCCATGTTGAGATCACGCTGGACAATGGGCGACACGTCCGGGCCGAGATGCTTCTGTTTGCAGCCGGGCGGATGGGGGCGACCTCGGCGCTGAACTTGGACGCGGTTGGCATTGAAACGGATCATCGCAATCGTATCAGTGTGGACCGCAAGACCTATCAGACCTCGGTGCCGCATATCTATGCCACCGGAGACGTCATCGGGCATCCGTCGTTGGCCTCAACTTCGTTGCAACAGGGACGGGTCGCGGCCTGTCATGCGCTGGAGACTCCAACCCTGCCGGAAAGCCCCTGGTATCCGTATGGGATCTACTCGGTGCCCGAAATCTCAACCTGCGGGATGTCCGAGGAAGAACTGCAGGAGCGTGGTATTCCCTACGAAGTGGGCGTGGCCCGTTTCCGCGAAACCTCGCGCGGGCACATCATGGGGTTGGAGCATGGCATGCTGAAAATGCTATTTTCGCTCAAGACCCGGCGGGTTCTAGGTGTGCAAATCGTTGGCGAAGGGGCAACCGAGCTGATCCATATTGCGCAGGCGGTGCTGAACCTGAAAGGTACGGTGGATTACTTCGTGCAGAACACGTTCAACTATCCGACCCTTGCCGAAGCTTACAAAATCGCGGGGCTGGATGCCTTTAACCGGATGCCCATTCCGGACGAATTCAAGGTGCGCAAATCGACGCCAACGGCGAAGTCAGCCCCAAAGGTCAAAGAGGCGTGACGACGCTTTACATCGACGGGGATGCCTGTCCGGTCAAGGCCGAAGCTGAACGGGTGGCAACCCGGCACAAGGTGCCGATGGTTCTGGTCTCAAACGGAGGGCTACGCCCCTCTACCAACCCGTTGGTGCAGGTAGTGATCGTCGCCTCGGGAGCAGATGAGGCGGATAAGTGGATTGCCGAACGCTGCGGCACCGGCGATATTGTCGTTACCTCTGATATACCGCTGGCCGCCAAGTGTATTGAAGCCGAAGCACGCGTGCTTCGGCCCAGTGGCGAGGCTTTCACTGCGGCCAATATCGGTCAGCAATTGGCAATGCGCGATCTGATGGCGGACCTTCGCGCGGCAAACCCGCTGGGGACAGGTGGCGGGGGAAAACCATTTGGCAAAGCCGACCGGTCGCGTTTTCTAGATGCGCTTGAGCGCGAGATACGCGCTGCCCTACGCAGGTAGTGCTCCCGCCGGTCAGAGACGCATCAAAGATGCGTATCCTCCCGTTGGGCTGGGCAGCGCGTGCCGCGCTGCGGTTGGCGCTTGCATCTCTGACCTGCGCTTGGTTCAGTCGTTGTGATTGAACTGGTATGGGATTAAGTCATGGCCATTGAAGCCGTCATCTTTGACATCGGAAATGTGCTGATCGAGTGGCAGCCCGAGCGCTATTATGATCGGGTAATCGGCGAGGATCGTCGTCGCGCCATGTTTGACGAGGTCGATCTGCATGGGATGAATGATCTGGTAGATCAGGGCCATCATTTCACGGATACGATTTACAATTGGGCGGACAAGTACCCGGAATGGCGCGATGAAATCCGAATGTGGCATGACAACTGGATCGAACTGGCCGCGCCCGAGATCCCACATTCAGCGCGACTGCTGCGCGCGTTGCGGACCAAGAAGATCCCGGTCTTTGCCCTGACGAATTTTGGGGTTCAGAATTTTGACTATGCCACTACCGTTTATCCGTTTCTGAATGAGTTTGATCGTCAATACGTCTCGGGTCGGATGAAGACGGTCAAACCTCATATGCCAATTTACGAAATGGTTGAGGCCGATTGCGGCATCCCTCCCTCGGCGCTTTTGTTTGCAGATGACAGGATCGAGAATATCGAAACAGCAAGGGCGCGCGGATGGCAAACGCATCACTTCATCGATCCGCAGGGTTGGGCGGATCGATTGGTTTCTGAGGGGCTGCTGACCGCTGAAGAGGCCGCATAGCTCAGGCCTGTCACGCCGGTTGGTGAGCGATTTTCGCGGATGGGCAGGTGAATGATGGCGCTGAACGCTCCGATAGCGACGCCGATCCACCAAACCATGGTGTAATCACCGAATTGGTCGTACATGCGCCCGCCTAACCAGATGCCCAGAAAACTGCCGATCTGATGGCTGAGGAAAACGATCCCGTAGAGCGTGCCCATGTACCGCAGGCCATAGAGATGTGCGACAAGGCCAGATGTTAGCGGTACGGTCGCCAACCAGAGCGACCCCATCACAAGCGAGAATGCGATCACGGACAAGGGCGTGATTGGGAACACGATGAAGGCACCTGCGGCAAGCGTTCGGCCGGTGTAAACCGCCGCGAGCAGGTACTTCTTCGGAAAGTGATTTCCAGCCCATCCGGCCAAAAGGGTTCCGCCGATATTGGCCAACCCAATCAACGAAATCGCAATCGCCCCCAAGGCTGAAGTTGTGGTGATCCCCATCGAATGTAAGACGCCACCGGGTTGGATCGGGCCGCACATCTCGGTGACGAAGGCGGGGAAATGGGCTGTGACAAAGCCCAGTTGATAGCCACAACTGAAAAAGCCGATCGCAATCAGCGAATAAGACGGGTCGCGGAATGCCTTGGACAGGATCTGCCCCATACTCTCCTCTAGCTCCGTCCTGCTGATGGGCTGAGGCGCGCGCATGAATGGCAATGTCAGAATCAATGCAAGGATAGCCACCGCAAAGATCAGAAACACTTGCTGCCAGGGTAAGAAAGTCAGCAACCACTCTGCTGTGGGTGCGCCAATGACTTGCCCGAAACTGCCCGCTGCGGTGACAATCGCCAATGACATCGAGCGGTTCGCATCCGATGAGGCACGACCTACGACCGCAAGGACCACGCCAAACCCCGTCCCAGCGATCCCGAAACCCACGAGCCAGGCATACATCTGATGTTCAAACGGGGTAACGGACCATGCCGTCAGGACCATTCCCGCCGTATAGGTCAGAGCGCCCAGAACGATGGCGCGCCGATCACCTATCTTTTCCGCAATGGCGCCAAAGATCGGCTGGCCGATCCCCCAAGCCAGGTTTTGTATGGCGATCGCCATCGAAAAATCGCTGCGTAGCCAGCCGAACTCATCCGCAATCGGTATCTGGAACACACCAAAAGAGGCGCGTACGGCAAAACTGACTGTAATTACGATGCAGCCGACGATCAGGATCGGGTTCAGCAAACGGGTGGATTGCGACATTAAGGCTCCGAAGATTGGTTCCAGCAGACGTTAGCGGTACAACTCGGCGCGTCAATTCAGGAGTTTTGTGACGCCAGTTCAGCAAAATTGATGTGTCTGGAAAAAAGGTTTCTTTTCAACACACGAAGCGATCGGTATGGCTCAACTCATGACGGATCTAATTTCACACTATGAAGATCTTATTGCTGATGGGACACTGACCCGGGACGACGCGCAAGAGGCTGTGCTGCCCCGGTTTGAGCGCATTCGGGCAGCCTTGGCCGAACCGGTTAAGCGTGGATTTTTCCGCAAAGCGCCGCCGCCACCCAAGGGTTTGTATCTTTGGGGAGGTGTTGGGCGCGGCAAGTCGATGTTGATGGACATGTTTGTCGAGACATTGGGTGAAATCCCAGTTCGACGGGTGCATTTTCATGCGTTCATGCAGGAAATCCATTCCGGTCTGCACAAGGCGCGTGAAGACGGCGTTGAGGACGCGCTGGTCCCTGTGGCCGATGCAGTCATCAAATCGGCGCGGGTGCTGGCCTTTGATGAGATGCAGATCATCGATATCACCGACGCGATGATCGTGGGGCGGTTGTTTGATCTGCTCTACAAGGGTGGTGTCGTTATCGTTACGACTTCGAACAGACATCCGGATGATCTATATAAGGATGGGTTGAACCGGCAGCTTTTTCTGCCTTTCATACAGCACATCAAAGAGCAACTGGAAGTGTGGGAGTTGGTTTCACCCACGGATTACCGGCAGAACCGACTTGAAGGCTCGCCGGTTTACTTCACCCCCATTGGGCCCGAAGCGCGGGAGAAGATTCGTGGGGTTTGGAATGATCTGTCGGGTGGACCGGCAGAAGAGCTGGCCCTTCAGGTGAAGGGTCGCGAAGTTGTCCTGCCCGCCTTTCGCAACGGCGTTGCACGGGCCTCGTTTTATGACCTCTGCGGACGAATGTTGGGTCCGGGAGACTACCTGGCCATCGCAGAAGCGCTGAAGGTAATGGTTCTTGAAGACATCCCGCGTTTGTCACGCAATAATTTCAATGAGGCCAAGCGCTTCGTCACCCTGATCGATGCGCTTTATGAGGCGAAAGTTCGGCTGATTTGTTCCGCCGCCGCAGAGCCTGAGATGCTCTATGTCGAAGGGGAAGGAACTTTTGAGTTTGAGCGTACGGCCTCGCGCCTGCGGGAGATGCAAGACAAGGATTGGGGCAGATAGGGGCTGCTGCCCTGGCGCAGAATCTTTTTCATCAGGCGGAGGATCAGGCGTTTTCTCTAAGGATGTTTCCCGCAAGATAAAGCGACCCGCAGATCAGAATGCGTGCATCAGGGGTTTGAGCGGTGATTGCGGCGAGCGCGTCTGTGACGCT
Organism: Ruegeria sp. S84; assembly: GCF_056583445.1. NCBI lineage: Bacteria > Pseudomonadati > Pseudomonadota > Alphaproteobacteria > Rhodobacterales > Roseobacteraceae > Ruegeria > Ruegeria sp. S84. Next base: position 283,303 of record NZ_JBWPVF010000001.1, on the reverse strand, counting down.
GTCTGCTGTCGTGGCGGCCAGATTCACCTTAGCAGCAGCGGCGGCGGTTTCGTCCGCGCTCAGCGTATTCTGCTCACCCGGGATCGATACGGCCGTCAGGCTGTCTGCCCTTTGGGCCAATGGCGCGAGATAACCGGTGACATCTTTGGTATTCAGCATACCACAAATCAAATGCGTGGGACGTTCTGGTAGTGACGCTAAAACCTCGGCCAAAGCAGTGCCTGCAGCCGCGTTGTGACCACCATCCAACCACAACTCAGCTTGAGGGGCCTGCTCAACCAGAGGACCAATTTTTAGCCGCTGCATACGCGCGGGCCATTCGGCCTTGGCCACAGCGGCCTCGTAGGCATCATCGCCCATTTGCAGGTGGCGCAACGCAGCCAACGCTGCGCCTGCATTTTCGATCTGATGAGCACCCAGTAGGTTTGGCATAGGCAGATCGCGCAAACCGGTTTCGTCCTGATAAATAAGGCGACCGTTCTCAGTATGAACATGCCAGTGCTGCCCGTGGACCATTAGCGGAGCGCCCAGACGGGCTGCGGTATATTCGATGACTTCCAGCGCCTCATCTTGCTGCGGGCCGACGATGCAGGGAACGCCCGGCTTGATGATTCCGGCTTTTTCAGCGGCGATCTTGCCCAAAGTGTCGCCCAGGAACTGCTCATGGTCGATCGAGACGGGGGTGATGACCGTCAACTCGGGCCGTTCGATCACGTTGGTGGCGTCCAGCCGCCCGCCCAGCCCGACTTCGAGCAGCGTATAGTCAGCTTTGGTGCGGGAAAATGCCAGCAGCGCGGCGCAGGTGGTGATTTCAAAATAGGTGATGTTCTCACCGCCATTTGCGGCGTAACACTCATCCAGCACGGCGGTAAGGTCGGGCTCGGAAATCAGCTCACCTGCCAGTCGGATTCGCTCGTGAAACCGGGCCAGATGAGGTGAGGTATAGGCATGGACCGCATGCCCTGCCCCTTCAAGCCCCGCCCGGATCATGGCCTGGGTCGAGCCCTTGCCATTGGTTCCAGCGATATGAATGACCGGAGGCAGCTTAACCTGAGGATTGTCTAGTGCCGCCAGCAAACGCCATACCCTGTCCAAGGTCAGGTCGATGATCTTGGGGTGCAGCGCCATCATCCGGTCTAGGATGGCATCCGAAGATGGGGAGGTCATTATTCGACCGCGTCCTCGGTGGGTGCCTCGGTTGGGGCTTCTTCCGGCTCGGGCGCAGGAAGGTCGCCTTTGACCGCAGGGGGCTGCTTCATCAGCATTCGGGTGATGGTGATCAGCTCATCCCGCATCTCAGTGCGTTTGGTCACTCGGTCGAGCATCCCGTGATCCAGCAGATATTCAGCGCGCTGGAATCCTTCGGGCAGTTTCTCACGAATGGTCTGTTCGATCACACGTGGTCCGGCGAAACAGATCAGGGCATTGGGTTCCGAAATATGAACGTCACCCAGCATCGCGTACGAGGCTGTAACGCCGCCTGTAGTCGGGTGGGTCAGGACAACAATATAGGGCAGGTTTGCTTCTTTGAGCATCTCCACTGCGACCGTCGTACGCGGCATTTGCATCAGGCTCAGAATGCCTTCCTGCATCCGCGCGCCGCCGGCTGCCGAAAACAGGATCAGGGGCCGCTGTAGCCTAACAGCCTCCTGTGCTGCAGCAATGATGGCATTGCCTACATACATGCCCATCGATCCGCCCATGAACGAAAAATCCTGCGCGGCTGCCACGATCGGGGTACGGCCGATTTCGCCAACGGCGACCAGCATCGCTTCTTTCTCGCCGGTCTTTTTCTGGGCCGCCTTCATACGGTCAGGGTATTTTTTCTGATCCCGAAACTGCAGGGGATCGTCTTTCGGTGCCGGGACATCAACCTCGGAAAAAATACCGCCATCAAACAGATGTTGGAACCGATCGCGCGGCGTGATTGCCATGTGATGGTCGCACTGGGTGCAGACATTCTGGTTTTCCGCCAATTCGCGGTGGAACAGCATGGTTCCACACTCATCACACTTGTGCCAAAGGTTTTCGGGCACTTCGCGGCGCGAGAAGATCGAATTGATCCGGGGGCGGACGTAGTTTGTGATCCAGTTCATGTCGGAACCTTGATAATGCGGCGTTGACGTCAAATAAGACGCAATGCCGGGAAATGCAATCAGCGCCTGAGGACCAATCTTGCGGTGAGCCACCCCACGATCATCAGCGCAAAGTCGACTAGCAACCAAGGTCGCAACGCTTCGGCGTCCGATGCCTCATAAGGAAGATGGAACAAGGCCAGGCCACCAAGGTTGTCGGGAAGCGAAATGACAAGCAGAGCCGCGATGTTATTGAAAAAATGCAGCGCAATGGCGGGGCCCAGCGTACCCGCTCGCGCGGTCAGATCGGCGGTCAAAAGCCCAAATGTCAGCGCCCAGATGGCAATCAAGACCGCATTGTCTCCGACCGTCGCGGGGCTGTAGTGGCCAGCTGCGAACAAGATTGATGGCAGACCCATCCAGATCAGCGGAGACCGAAACCGCGCGGCGAGGCCCTGTTGCATATAGCCTCGGAACAGGATTTCCTCGGCGCTGGTCTGAATCAGCACCGCAACAGCGGATAAGGGAAGCAGCAAAAGCCATTTGGTTAACGCGAGATTCGCCACCAATGGTGCACCAAGGTCATAGGGGGAGTATGAATATGACTGCACCCAGCAGAAGCAATGCGCGAACAACGCGCCAAAACTGCCAGATTGCGATGGATTGTTCGCCCAGGACCGAGGCAAGTGACCGGTGCTGAAATAGTCGTGCCCCCAACGCCACGCCAATAGTGACAAAAATAAAGCTGGAGAGCACAATAAGGAGCGCTGTTGGCGACGATCCATTCAAGAATGTGACCGCCGATCCTGATGAGCCAAGACTGGCAACGATTGCGAACAAGATTGCATTGAGCGTGACCACAACCACTGAGACCAGCGCAAGACCAGCCAACAAGCGCCATATCTCGGGATATCTGCGGGCGGCACCTAGCAATTGCTGATGACTTGAATAGGCCCCCCGCCTTTCATTAGTGCTCATCGGATTGCTCAGCACTTACCGAAGGCAGGTCATCCCCAATTGGAGTGTTGGGGTCACGCAACCGCTCGGACACCGTGGACAGGTATCCGGCCACGGTTTCAAGCAGCCTCATCGCAACGCCCGCGTCACTTTCAATCACAGCACGCAATTCCTCCGCGCCGATCCGCAGGAACGAGCAATCCGTGAGGGCCACCAAATCCAATTGTCGCGGCTCATTGGTGATAATCGCAAGATCGCCGATAAGGCGCCCGGGTTCTACTATCGAGAGCGAACGCATTTCACCGTGTTCATTCAGCCAATTCAGGCTTGCCGAACCTGAAATACACAAATACGCCGCATCGGGAGCCTGGCCACGTGCGAAAATGGTTTGACCTGCCGCGACCTCGTACCATTGGGCCGAAAACGCCAGAAGACGCTGGTTACGCCCATCGACTCGTGAAAACAACTCGGTCGAAGAAATGATCTTGAGTTTCCGGCTCAGGTCGTCCGTCCCGGTGTCTTCAGCATCGGTGGACACGCGTGAGACACCATCGATGCGACCGTCCTTTATTTCAACAAACAAATCATAGGCTTCCGGATGGGCAAAATGATCCTCCATAAAGATCATAATCGAGTCGGGTAATAACTCGCGCAGCTTCAGACGGGTCCGCAGGCGGCTTTCAGAGTCGTGGCTGGCCAGTGCCTTGTCGAGTATCAGGATATCGGGGCGTTTGATCCCGGCACGAGAAAAGGCAGCACGCTCCTGAAACACTGTCGGAAGGTTGTTCCCACCTAACCCGGACGGCAGGTCGTAGATGATCGCGGCGGCCCTTCGGCGCAGCCCGGCCTCGTTCAGAACCTCCGCGACCAGATCTTCGATCTCTTCTGCATGAGCACCAGCCATGATGGATACCCGACCATACAGAGCGTTTTCCATTGCTGTCAGGCGGGGAACGTAGACGTCCGGTGACACCGGCACGAACATCGCACCCATAGCGCCCCGCAGCCGTTCGGCCTGACTGTGACGAATGGAAAGGATTTTGTCCTTGTACTCCTCAGGGAAACTTGGGCCGATTTGTTCAGCGGTCAGCATGAATGGAACGGTCAACAGCAGCGCACGTTCCTGATCGCCGATGGCTTCTTCGCCCTTGGTTTTGCGGCGCTCTTCGATATCGAGCAGACGGTGGTACATGTCTTTTGACATGCCAAGCCGCAAGAACAACGGGTGATCGGCCCCATCTCGCCCGAAAGTCTGGTTTAGGGTTTCCAGAACGGCCTGAGCGATGCTGAGCGCGTCATCATCCAGGCCATTGCCCGTAAGCAACGACAGAAAGCGGTGGTCCCCCGCCAGAATGTCCGGTGCGATATCATGCGTCGGTGAAGCGAACAGCAGGTTCCCGCCCAAGGGCACGGCGGGATTGAACTGGTCAGGATCGAACCGATAGACATACTTGTCCAAACCGCGCTCTTGCAGGCGTGTGGCAACGGTATCTCGCAGATCGACTATTTCTTTCGCCAGCACCGGGTGTACTTCCGGGTCGAACTGAGAGCGCAAAGTGCGCCGGAACATAAATTCATCAATGCCCATCGCTTCGACAAGCTGGAACCACCAATCGCGAATATCCTCGATGTCATCAAGACCCGCGAGGCTTGGATCTATCCATTCATCGGACAGTGAATCGGGTGGGTTCCCGGCGCGCACGGCTTCGATCTGGCGGCGTGAGGGGGCCTGCAATGCACCACTTTCGTGTTGAGGATGCGTGCGCAGCGGCATTAGCAGGTTATCACCCAATGTTCCGTCGAACAGGTAAGGGCGTGAATAGGCATAGCCGATCCGCGCCGCAATCACCGCCTGATGCAGGCTGTTGAGGTTGTGGCCAGCCATCAGAACCTCGCCTTGAACCGGGAGCACTTCGCGCGTCAGCAACTGCGCAAGCGCACTGCGTTCCGAAGCGTGTTTCGACTGAATCGCAACCCGGGCGCCTTGGGGAATGGTAAGATCAATATCCTCAAGGATGGTCTTTCCGTCATCATCACGAACGGTCACGTTGCGCAGTTCGATATCGCCGGTTAGGTGCGGGATTGCCTCGGGGACGCCCTCAAACAACTGTTCGGGTATCATATTCGATGGGGCAAACCGTTCGGTCACAATTTCCCAGCGCAGTGACATGTCCTGTACTTGGTTGTAGTAGGTCAGAAGATCCTTCCAAGGGCCGCTGAGGTCTTTATATGCACCCAACGCGGCGACCAATGCGCCCACTGTCACCTCGCCCGTGATCGCCAGATAGCCGCCTACTGAATAGAACAGGAAGGGTGTCATCTGAGTGATCAGATTGTTGAGGAACTTCATGAAGAACTTCTTGTTGTAGATCTTAAAACGGATCTCGAACAAGGTTCCTAGCCGATGGCTGAATTGCGCCAGACGATAGCGCCAGCCGCCATTGGTGCGCAGATCGCTGATACCAGCAGCACTTTCGCCAATCTCAGAGCTCAGCCGCCGGACCTCCTGAATGCGATCCTTGTTCAAAAGGTTGATCTGACGTTGCAATTTGGGAATCAGCCAGGCCTGCAAAGGGATCAATGCAATACTGGCCAGACCAAACCACACGCTTTGCATGAAAAGAAACGTGACGATCGTCATCATCTGGCCGAACTGAAAAACGGGCTGCGCGATGGCATCTCCCATCAACCCGCCCATGGGTTCGGCCTCGGACGTGATCATCGATACCAGTTCACCTTGGCTGGTGGTGGCGAAATAGGATTTGGGAAAGCGCATCGAGCGGCTGATCAAGGTAAAGCGCAGGCGACGCAACATCCGTTCAGCGAGAATGCCTTTCATGGTATTGATGCGCATTTTCATCACGCCACTGGCGATGACAGTTGCCAAAAAGGCAAAGCACAGAATCAGCAGGTACTGCACCTGGGTCACGGTGATGCCGAGTACTGTCACGGTGTCTGCGGGCGCACCAATCGCGTCGTTGATGATCTGCTTAGGAAGCTCCAACGAAGCGTAAAGGAACGGAAATGACAGAACGGTCAGCAACAGCAGGACCAATTGCTGCTTTTTCGAATGCTTCCAAATGAATGAAAATAGGGTGGGTTCCATTCCCCTGCCTCATGATGAGCCTGTATGATCCGGGACAAATGCCGATTGCCCGAGCGACGACGGTAAGCCTCGGCCCGAGCTATTGCAAGAATGGCGGCTCTTTGCGACGCAGAAACCAGCTGGATAGGAGTTCACATTTAGGATTCGGGAAGATTTATCCGCTAATCAAGTAAGACTGGTTTGTCCCCTGCCCCGACTTTGACTAAAGAGGGGCTGTCTTGAAAGATGGGGCGATGGGCAGATTACTGGATCGATATATTCAACTAAAGGCTCTGGGGCGCTGGCAGCGTGCCGCGCAGCAGTCTGACCACCTCGCACTGCCTGAGCTTCGCCGCCAACGTGATGACGCCCGGCGGTTGCGCGGCAAACTTGAACAAGCAATTCAAAAAGCTGATGCTCGACTGATCCAACCCTTAATTGGGGCGACGCAGTTTCCAAAACCCCTGGGAACGGATTGGTCGTGGCGACCGGACCTGTGGCGGACGCCACTGATCCGCAAAGGTATAGCCTCGGCCCCGCGCAAGGCGCGGATGGATGGGCAGGTCATCCTGTTTCACGATTGCAGCCAGGTCGAGATCGGGCTGCAGCAAATCCGAAATCGGCGAGACAAGGATTTGGCGCCTTTCAGTCTGGCCGTTGAGGTATTTGATTTTCAGGGATCTTTCCTGTCGCTCTCCGTTGATCTGCCCACGGATGCCGCCATAAATCTGTCCCGCCAGCATCTGATGCGGGTCGACACTCTGGTTGAGTGCGAGCGTTCTACCGTTGTCTTCGCCCGCCTGAACATTCAGCATGGCCCTAATACCGAGCAGGTTCTGCGCGAACTTGATCTTTCAACACCTGCGGCGACTGTAGATTTTGATCTGGCCCATCTGAACGTGAATGAGCGTCGAATTGAAAAACTCTGGCTGGATCTGATCCTTGATCAACCCGCGATGAACCGTGTGGTGTTTCGTGACCTGACATTCTGCCGTTACCACCGGGCCGATCTGTAAAGGGTACTCAATGTCTCATACCACCCTGACACCAATCCGCTTCGAAAACGGCCTGTGGGAAGGCCATTTGACCAGCGAAAGCCCCCCTCAGATCAAGGTGCTGTTTCTTGGTGAGCCTTTGACTGATGTTGAGTTGGAACCAGCAACAGATGGCTGGGCCTTGCGCATCCCTGTGCCGCCCGCCGCCCTGTCGGAAGGTGTCCATACTGTCGTGATTCACGATGGAACAACAGGCCATAAGCTGGGGGATTTCACCATCATCGCCGGTTCACCCGCCGCAGATGATCTGAGGGCCGAAGTCGCTTTGTTGCGGGCCGAGCTGGACATGTTAAAGCGCGCGTTCCGCCGCTCTCAGGCATCTCAAAGCGAAACCTGACCACAGTACTGATAGGATTGTCCCTATCTTTTCAGGTCCATACGTGCATCATTGGATTGGCCTATGGATCGCAACAGCATCATAAAGGTCATCGCGCTGATGGTGACGGGTTTCGGGATCGGGATCGATTTTACCGGTGCCCTGATGCTGGTCCCGGCAATCGAAAACAGCTTTGACGCCGACATCACCAGCACCCAGTGGGTTCTGAATATTTACGCTTTGTTCTTTGCAATGACGATGGTGGCCGGAGGTCGCCTGGGTGACATGTATGGTCATCGCAAGATGATGATCATCGGTCTTTCGATCTTTCTGTTTGCGTCGGTTTTATGCTTTGTCTCACCCGGTTTGGACTACCTGATCGGCGCACGCGCCTTGCAGGGGATCGGGGCGGGATGCGTGTGGCCCTGCACGCTTGCATTTGGAGCCACCAAAGTGTCGAAAGAAGAACACCGCGCATTGGTGATGGGGCTTATACTGGCGGGTGTCACCACGGGTAATGTCTTTGGACCGATGATTAGCGGCGCGGTGGTCAATCTGGGTGATTGGCGGTTGTTTTTCCTCGCCAATGTGGTGTTTTCCAGCATTTCGATGACGACTGCGATCCTGCTGATGGAGCGTGAGACCGAGCATAAGAAAGGTGAACACATCGACTTTGCCGGGATGGGCATCCTGTCTTTTGCAGTTTTGCTCTTGCTTTACGGTTTGGATGTTGGTGCCGATTGGGGCTGGACTTCGCTGCCGCTTTTGCTGCTGTTTTTTGTCAGCGCCGTTTTGTTCTTCCTGTTTCCGAAAGTCGAAAAGAGGGTCAAGGAACCCTTGCTAATGCCTCAGTTGATGCAGAACCGAGAGTTTTTGATTACCTTAGGTCTGAATATGTTCAACGTCTCGGCAGCTTTTGTCGGGCTGCTTTATTTTCCGCAGTATATGCAAAAAGTCTTGGGATGGTCTGTGTTCCAATCGGCGCTGGGTTTGGCACCGCTGACGGTGTTGCTAGCGGTCGGATCAATCGTCTCGGGTACGCTGTATAACGATTTTGGGCCCAAGCGACTGCTGTTTTGGGGATATATTTGCGCCACAGTCGGGGCGGCAAGCGTTGTTATCATGCCTTCCGGGACCGGATATTTTCAGATTCTGCCCGGAATGGCGCTGATTGGTTTGGGCGCAACGCTGACGGTCGGGCCTTCGGGAACAGCCGCTGTATGCGCGGTCAAGCCGGAACGCGCCGGACTGGTTGGCGGCCTGAGTTTCATGACCCATCTTGTCTATGGGGCAATCGCGGTCGCCTGTGCGACGGCGGTCATGTATGTGACAAGCCTGTCCAGCCTGAAAACCCGATTGACCGCGTCAGGCATCAACATGTCCGAGGCTGATCAGAAAGCGATCAATGGTGGAACGCTGAACACAGACTCGGCAAAAGCAGTGCTTGAAAAGTTGAATTCAGGTGAAACTGAAAAGGTTCAGGCCGCCATTGCGGCGGCCTTTGATACCGGAATGAATATGGCTTTTGTATTCGCCACGATCTCAGTCGCTGCTGGAATCGTCCTGGCGCTGATGCTGGATGAGAAAAAACTGCACAAGGTCGAAGGGTAACGCTTCAGGGTGCGAGAATAGGGCCGCTGATGGCGGCCCCCTCCCCTTTATTGTGACGGCCCGGTCGGATTGAACGCGGACAGGCCTTTGAGGATATCGATGGCATATGCCAGTTGATAATCCTCTTCGCGCAGCTCTGCGGTGGCTTCGGCTTTGGCGCGATCCTCTTCGATCTGGCGAATCTCGTCCTCGCTGAGGCTGTCATTATTCAGGCTGCCGCGCAGATCGGCCTCGGACCGGGTGCGGGTGTTTGTATCTTCTTCTTCCTCGTCAACCGGGTTGTTGCGTGGTTGTTCGACGATGATGTCCGGGCTGACGCCAAGCGCCTGAATCGAACGACCCGAGGGCGTGTAGTAGCGAGAGGTTGTCAGACGCATAGCCCCGTCACCCCGAAGCGGCATGACCGTCTGCACCGATCCCTTGCCGAAGCTCTTAGTGCCAACCACGATGGCGCGATTGTGATCCTGCAAGGCGCCCGCGACAATTTCCGACGCCGAGGCCGAACCACCGTTGATCAGCACAACGATTGGCTTGCCTCCGGTCAGATCGCCGGGTGTTGCGTTGAATCGCTCACCATCTTCGAGATTGCGACCCCGGGTCGAGACGATTTCGCCCTCATCCAGGAACGCGTCAGAGACCTTGATGGCCTGTGTCAACAGCCCGCCGGGATTGTTACGCAAGTCCAGAACGATGCCATTGACGTTTTCGATGCCTCCGGCCTCTTTGATCTGTTCTTCCAGTCCTTCCTTGAGGTTCGGATAGGTTTGGTCATTGAAGGTCGTGACACGCAACACGACACTTGTACCTTCGGTACGTGCACGAACTGCGGTCAGCTTGATCGTGTCGCGAACGATCGTTACGTCGAATGGCTCCTGCTCGCCTTCACGCACGACTGTGATCACGATTTCCGATCCCACCGGGCCGCGCATCAGGTCCACGGCTTTATCCAGCGTCAGCCCCAAAATGCTCTCGCCATCCACATGAGTGATGAAATCGCCCGCTTCGATACCAGCAGCATCCGCTGGGGTGTCATCGATGGGCGATACAACTTTGACAAAGCCTTCTTCCTGCGTAACTTCGATACCGAGCCCGCCAAACTCGCCACGTGTCTGCACGCGCATCTGCTCGGCATCATCAGGCGACAGGTAGCTGGAATGTGGGTCTAGCGAGGTCAGCATCCCGTCAATCGCAGCCTCGATCAGCTCGTCGGTTTCTACCTCTTCGACATACTGGGCGCGAATACGTTCGAAAATGTCACCGAACAGATCAAGTTGTTCGTAAACGCTTGCCTTGTTCTCGGCCTCTTGCGCAAGCAAAGGGCCTGCGATCTGTGTTGTTGCGACTATCCCTGCCACGGTGCCGGCCAGTCCGGCCATCACAAATTTCTTCATACTCGTTTATCCATCCTTGTCCGTCCGGAACCATGATTCCGGGTCCACTGGGCTGTTATCCTGTCTTACTTCTATATAGAGCGTTTCTGACCAGTCAGTTCCAGTGCCATCACCGCTTGTTGACATAATAGCGCCGATTTCCGGAGTTTCACCCGGCATCAAACCTACCGGAGTACCCTCGGGTATCACTTCCCCGGTCAGACCATATACCTCTTGCAGACCTGAGAACACGAATAGCAATCCGGGCTGGGGTTCAAGGATCACAAGATTCCCGAGATCCAGCAAGGGCCCGCGGTAACGGATCGTGGCAGCCGTTGGCGCGGTGACCAATGCGCGGGGTCGCGTGCCCAGCACCAGCCCGGGGCGCGTTACCCCCGCTGCGTCCGTTTCGCCCGCCCGGTGCAGCATGACCCCTTGTGCGGGCAAGGCGATTTGACCTTTCCGGCCCGAGACATCTGCATTTGTATCTTCAATCTCACCATCGGTGATCTCGGATAACCCACTGGCAAACCCATCCAGCGTTTCGGTCGAGGATATCAGGATCGCTGTACGCACAGGATCTTCTACGAAACGGCGCGGCAGATCGGTCCGGTCCGCTATCGCCTCACTAAGCTGCGTGCGGGCATCCTGAACACCCTCCAACCCTTCGGTCAGCGTATTGGCAGCGTTTTGTTGAAGCTGTCGCAGTGTCTGTACCTCTTGCAATTCGTTTGCAAGCGCCTGAGCCTGCGCGTTCAACCCAGGCGTGACTTCGGACAACATCATACCAGTGCGCGCGGCCCCAAGTGGGCCGGACGGGTGCAGCATAAGTACTGGAGGCGCGGTGGTTTCGATCGTCTGCAGAACACCTAACAGCTGCGCCACCTCCTGCTCTTGTACCTGCAATTCTGCAGTCAATTGCGCCTCGCGCAAGGCCGCGCGGCGCAGGCCGTCGCGCATGGCGCTCAGACCAGCCTCGTAGGCTTTTATGGTTTCGGTCAGAGCTTTGACCCGGTCGCGGGCAGATTCGGCCTCAGTCAACGCGATCGAGGCTTGCTCCAGCATCTCGGCCGCTTCTAGTGCCGCCTTTGACGGGCTGGTTTGGGCGACGACAGGGGTGGCCCAAATCAGTGCTGCAGCAACGATCGGGCGCAATCTCATGTCAGCAAGCTTTCCCCTGTCATTTCAACGGGTTTCGGCAATTCCATAAGCTGCAACAAAGTTGGAGCAAGATCGGCCAAGCGCCCATCGCGCAGGCTTGAACCTTCGGGGCCGCCGACCAGAACAACAGGCACGGGGTTCAGCGTATGGGCCGTATGTGGACCGCCCGTCTCCGGATCGACCATCATTTCGCAGTTACCATGATCTGCGGTCACGATCATCGCACCCCCGACCTGCTTCAGCGCTGCAACCACCTGCCCCAGACCTTGATCAACAGCCTCACAGGCCTTGATCGCAGCTTTCAGATCACCGGTATGGCCAACCATATCGGGATTGGCGTAGTTGGTGACGATCAGATCATATCCGCCGTGGATCGCCTCGACGAACTTTTCTGTCACTTCGGCCGAGGACATCTCGGGCTGCAAATCATATGTCGCCACTTTGGGCGATTTGGGCATGAAGCGATCCTCGCCACCCTCAGGCTGCTCTTTGCCACCGTTCAGGAAGAAAGTGACATGAGGGTACTTCTCGGTCTCGGCCAGCCGGAACTGGCGCAGGCCTTGCTTAGCAACCCATTCGCCCAGCGTGTTCACGATATCCCGCTTGGGAAATACGGTCGTCATATAATCGTTATGGCCATCGGAATACTCAACCATGCCCAGTAACGCCGACAACTGCGGGCGCGGACCGGAGTCGAACTCGGCAAAACCGGGCTCCCCAATTGCCCGCAGGATTTCTCGGGCACGGTCGGCGCGGAAGTTCAGGCAAAAGAACCCGTCACCGTCCTTAATACCGGAATAACCAGCAAGAACCGTGGGCGCGATAAACTCGTCGGTTTCGGATTGGGCGTAGGCATGGTCGACGGCCTCCTGGGCCGAGGCCACGGTGCGCCCCTGACCTTTGACTATTGCGTCATAGGCCTCGGAAACGCGTTCCCAGCGATTATCGCGGTCCATGGCAAAGTAGCGCCCACAGACGGTGACGACCTTTGCGCCATCGGGCAACCGGTCTTCGAGTTCGGCGATGTAGGTAAAGGCCGATTTCGGGGCCACATCGCGCCCGTCGGTGATCGCATGTAGCGCCACAGGCACACCCGCATCGGTAGCCGCTTTGGCGGCAGCTACGATGTGATCCAGGTGCCCGTGCACGCCCCCATCCGATACCGGCCCCATCAGATGCGCTGTCCCGCCTGCAGCTTTCACCTTAGCGATGAAGCTCTGCAGCGCCTCATTGTGAAAGAAAGAACCGTCTTCTATGGCTAGGTCAATCTGCCCCAGATCCATCGCAACCACGCGCCCAGCCCCGATATTGGTGTGACCAACCTCGGAATTACCCATCTGACCACTAGGTAGACCCACATCCGGCCCGTGCGTTATCAGTTGCGCATGAGGACCTTCAGCCATGAGAGCATCAAAGGTTGGCGTATTTGCCAGATAAGGCGCATTGGCCTTGGTGTCGTCGGATAGGCCCCAACCATCAAGGATACAAAGGACAACGGGCTTTGGGGCGGTCATGAAAGCTCTCCGATTGAGGCGGCGTTGCTGTCTTCTACCCCCTGCCCGCTCAAGGTTGAACCGTCATTAGGGCCGCGAATGAAGAATTAATCTGTCTTGTAGTCCCCAAAGGGTCGCGCTTTGCGGTTGCGGTATTTAACGGTCAGCTCAAGCGGCATCTCGTTTTCGTCGTAAATACCGATCACCACGCCTGTTCCTCGGCTTGATCCACGCATGTTTAGCAGTTGTTCTTCCGACCGGGTCGTGCGCTGCGACTGGCGCCGCGTCCAGGTGAACAGGTGATCATACATCTCGGCGATGATGTCTGCATGCTCATCGCTTTCGCCCAGGTCCGTCAGCTCATTCGGATCATTCTCTAGATCAAACAAAAGCGGGCGATAGCCCCCTTCACAATGGATCAGCTTCCATTTCTCGTTTGCAACCATGAACATGACCGCATCCCGAACCGAGGCGTTCAGTGTCTGCGCTATGGGGGATGCGGAGTAGTCGTACTCACAAATCACCACATCGCGCGGAGTGCTTTCGGCCTGACCGTGCAGGATGGGCAGCAACGAATGCCCCTCCAAAATGTGCCCTGCGGGTTCACCGCCTGCAACCTCCAGAAACGTGGGCGCTAGATCGATGGATTCGACCAATGCATCGCATGTGGTGCCGCGCGTGGCATCAGCCTCGGGCGATGGATCATAGATGATCAGCGGCATTTTGGTCGAGGCGTCATGGAAGAAGGTCTTCTCTCCCATCCAGTGATCGCCCAGAAAATCCCCGTGGTCCGAGGTCAGCACGATCATCGTGTCCTGCATTCGTCCGGTCTGTTCCATCCAGTCAAACAGCCGCCCCATTTGGTCGTCAGCCTGCTTGATCAGGCCCATATAGGCTGGGATCACGGCCTCGCGTACATCCTGACGCGAGAAGGTCTGGCCGATTTTCGTTTCCATGAACTCTTTCAGCACCGGATGAGCGTTCTGCCGTTCAGCTTCGGACCGAATGACAGGCAGAATATGTTCGGGACCAAACATCGAGGCGTAGGGTTCTGGCACAATATAGGGCCAATGTGGTTTGATATAGCTGAGGTGGCAGCACCACGGCCCCTCATGGTTTTCAATGAACTCCATGCCGCGAGAGGTGAGATAAGGCGTTTCGCTGTCTTCCTCGGCGATATTCGCGGCCTCTGACGAATTTTTCAGGAACCAACCTGAAAGTACATTGCCCTCTTCATCCAGCCCCGAATTGGCGAAGTCGTGCCAGGGGTTGTCACTCTCATAGCCTTTGTCTTTCAGATACTCGTTGTACCTTTTGGCGCCATCCGGGTCATAAAACCCATCCGGCCCTTCGGGGCGCATCCCGTCATCGCGCTCAAAGACATCAAACCCGCATTCAGCGACGCGTGCCCCGATCAGGCTGTCGGGCTCAAGCCCCAAACGGGCCATACCCTCGGCATCTGCACGCATATGAGTCTTGCCAACCAACCAGCAATCCATCCCTGCCTTGCGCAAGTGATCGCCCATGGTGATCTCACCAACTTTCAGCGGGATTCCGTTCCATGACGCGCCGTGCGAATGCACATAGCGGCCGGTATAGGTCGACATACGGGAACTGCCGCAGATCGGTGACTGGATGTAGGCACGTGTGAACCGCATACCCATCGAGGCGAGACGGTCAATATTTGGCGTATGCAGATATGGATGTCCGTAGCAGCTGAGGTAATCCCAGCGCAATTGGTCGAACATGATGAAGAGGACGTTCTTGGCTTTGTTCATGCCAAGAGGGTTATCCTAGCCTTCCATCTGTTGCAGCATCTTTTTCGCACGCTTGCACTGCAACTGGTCGCGCAGAGGGCTGTCGGGATCGATATCCTTTTGACAGACCACACATTTATCGGCACCCGAGATCGCGTTCAGGCCACCGCAGCTGCCTTTGATGGTTTTGCCCATCAACATCACACCCAGCGCCATGCCAACCATGACGATCAGCAACAGGAAAAAGGCTAGAATAAAGGTGCTCATAGCGGTTCCTACCGGTCAGTTGGTCCCCAGCGCATCCTTGAAGGCGCTGCTTTGTACGGTGATATAGGCTTCTTCTCCGCTTGTCACATCCCGAGAGATGAAGAACACGGCAAGTTTATGCTCTTCGGCCAGTTCCAGACCCTTTTCCAGACCCAATGCCAGCATCGCCGTTGCCCACGCATCCGCCATCATGGCGTTGTCTGCTAAAACAGTAACCGAAGTGGTGCGATGAGTAATCGGGCGGCCCGTCGTCGGGTCAATGATATGCGAATAGCGCACCCCGTCCTGTTCGAAGAAGTTCTTGTAATCACCCGAGGTCGCCATTCCCAGATTGTCGAGCGGCACGATCAACTGGATTGATTGCGCGCCAGTCTCGGGTTTTTCGATCCCGATCCGCCAGCTTTCGCCTTTGTCATTCGCGCCCATGGTCACCAGATCACCACCGATCTCGACCATATAGTTCTCGATCCCGACCTCGCGCAGCTGTGCGGCAACCGCATCGATGCCATAGCCTTTGGCAATCGCAGACAGGTTGATCCCGACTCCGGCCTCTGACTTGGCCAAAGTGCCCGCTCCGCGATCCAAGTCTAACAACCGCGCTTGTCCCACTTGCCCAAGCGCTGTCGCGATCTCGTCATCTGCCGGAATTGGGTCTTCAGGTTTTCGCGGTCCAAACCCCCACAATTCGATCAGCGGACCAAGGGTAACATCAAACGTACCACCGGATTTCTCGTGAACCTCATTTGCGGCCTCGATGACGAAGGCAAATTCGTCTGACACTTGCATGGGGTCCGTGCTGCCTGAGGCCGAGAAGGTCGAGACCTCGGAATTCGGGTCCCAGTTGGACATCTTGGCATTGACCTGTGCCAGGGTCTCCTGAACCGCTTGCCCCAGCGCTGCTTCGTCCAAATCATCGCCGATTGCGGTGATGTTGAACGTGGTGCCCATCGTCTCGCCGGACAGGCGTACCACGTCAGGCTCTTTGCCAAACAAGCAGGCCGAAACAGTCAAAAGTAAGGCCAGTGCGATCAGTGGGCGCATGGTGCAATCTCCCGGGAGTGTTCTTGCCCGGCATATGCCAGTGAGCCTGTTCAGAGTCAAACCGGCGTCAAATCTTGAGCGGCAAAAACGCCAATGCAAAAAGCCCGATTGCTGCCGGGACGCCAAACAGCCAAGCGCGCTTTTGCCAACCTTCCGGTTGCTGTTTCCAAGCCATGCGAAAATTATGGCCGCAGACCACCACGATAAAGAATATCAGCGCGGCGACTGGTGGCGTCAAATACAGGTTGCTCACAAGCAATTTCCTTTTGAAGTGGCCAAGTTACGCCGGTTTTCGAAATTGCACCCTATACAGGGCCGGTCCCTGCGGTAAGGTAGGTTGTAAGGACAATACCGGTGAAAGAGGAGACCGCCCATGGCCCCAAGCTCTTACCAGCCTCCGACACGCGGCGACAAGGCCGCGGCGACAACCCGCAGTCAATCAGTTGAGACCAATCTGTCGCATACCCAGACAACGGTTGCGAAACTGATGGAAGGCAAAGGGGATGCCGTTTTTTCGGTGCGGCCCAACGACACGATTCACTCGGTCGTGGATATCTTGCGCGAAAAACGCATCGGGGCCGTTGTTGTGACGGATCAGAATGGTGCCCTGCAGGGTATCCTTTCCGAACGTGATATCGTGCGCCGTATGGCGGAAACGCCCGGCCAGACCCTACCCCAATCCGTGGCTGATCTTATGACGACTGAGGTTAAAACCTGCAGCCCCGAAGATTATCTGAACGATGTGCTGAAAACCATGACCGAAGGCCGGTTCCGGCATATGCCCGTGCTGAGTGATGGAAATCTGCGCGGGGTGATCACCATTGGCGATGTGGTTCATTTCCGCTTGAAAGAACTGGAATACGAAGCACTTAGAATGAAGCAAATGATCGTCGGCTAGCGACTTACGCTGATACGCGCGCGATTCCGGTGTGCGTTGTCGAGATAAATCGGACAGAACCAGGCGAGATTTCCGCAGCCGTCAACTGATCGGTGATGAATGCACCTGTATCGATCGAAATGACATCATGCTCGACCCGAGCTTCGTCGACGATGGTATGGCCATGCACCACCCATTGCTGGTCTTTCCTGCGTTTCTTGCGGAACTGAGGATGCCCCCAAAGGCAAGTTCTGTCCTGTTGCCGATCGACCGGCTGCGAAGGATCAAGCGCGGCATGAACAACCGTTACATTCCCGCTCGTCCAGGTCAGCGGCCGATCTTGTAACCAGTCCAGAAGCGGTTGTCCCATCGCTTGCTGCAGTTGTTCGGCAACGGCTTGCGGGTTGGACTGGTCAATATCCGCAAGCCCAAACGAAGCCAAAGTCTGAGCACCGCCATTATACAGCCAGACACGCTCCATCCGGGTTGGATCAGACAAAAACCCAAGCAGCATATCTTCGTGATTGCCTTTCAGGCAGATCGCCCGCGTTTCGGGGTTCGTGTCGAGGTGATGTAGCTGACGCAACACCTGCGCGCTGTATCCGCCCCGGTCAACATAGTCGCCTACAAACACCACCGGACAGTCGTTATCCAGCGCAGGCAGGAGCCGTTGTAAAAGATCCAACCTCCCATGAATGTCTCCGATTGCGTAGAATTTTTCTGTAGGCGCCAATGAATGCAGATTCACCGTCTGATCAGGCGGTGTTTGAGATGCGATAAGCCTTTTGATCCATCCGGTTAACATAAGACCTGCTGCCCAATGCGGCAAAATATGAAGCGGAATTCGCCAAATGCAGACGTTGATATTGGCAGCCTGCCCAACATCAGACCCAAAATGAAAATGGTCGGTCCCAAGGGTTGGAACCGACCGATTCTGTTTATCCGCCGAAATCGTCGAGCATGATGTCTTCGCGGTCCACGCCCAGATCCAGCAGCATGTTGATGACCGACTGGTTCATGATTGGCGGACCACACATGTAGTATTCGCAATCCTCGGGTGCTGGGTGGTTCTTCAGATATTCCTCGAACAGAACGTTGTGGATAAAGCCAGTGTAGCCTTTCCAGTCATCCTCGGGCTGGGCGTCCGACAACGCAACGTGCCATTCGAAATTGTCAAATTCCTTGGCCAGCGTGTCGAAATCTTCGACAAAGAACATCTCTTTCTTCGACCGCGCGCCATACCAGAAGCTGATCTTGCGGTTGCGGTTTTCAAGGCGTTTGAGCTGGTCAAAGATATGGCTGCGCATTGGGGCCATACCAGCACCACCACCGATGAAGACCATCTCTTTTTCTGTCTCTCGAGCAAAGAACTCGCCAAAAGGACCTGAGATTGTGACCTTGTCGCCCGGTTTCAGGTTGAAAATATACGACGACATCTGACCCGGAGGAATGCCTTCGGATCCAGGAGGGGGCGAAGCCACGCGGACGTTCAGCATGATCATGCCTTTTTCATCCGGATAGTTTGCCATGGAATAGGCGCGTTCGATCGGTTCGGCGACGACGGATTTGTACTGCCATAGATTGAAGCGATCCCAATCCTCGCGGTATTCTTCTTCGACGTCGAAATCCGTATAGGCCAACTGGTGCGCAGGCGCTTCGATCTGGATGTAACCACCAGCGCGGAAATTCACATCCTCGCCTTCCGGGAGGTCCAGCGTCAGAGCCTTGATAAAGGTCGCTACGTTCTCGTTCGAACGCACCGTGCATTCCCATTTTTTGACGCCGAAGACCTCTTCGGGAACTTCGATGTCCATATCCTGCTTGACTGCAACCTGACAGGATAGCCGGTCACCACAAGACGCCTCGCGCTTGGTGATATGGCTTTCCTCGGTCGGCAGGATCGAGCCACCGCCGGAATGCACGCGCACGCGACATTGCGCGCAGGTGCCACCACCACCACAAGCGGAGGGCACGAATAGCTTCTCTGCCGCAAGCGTCTGCAGCAGCTTGCCACCCGCCGGGACCGAGATTGTTTTCTCACCATTGATGGTGATGTTCACGTTACCGGTTGAAACCAGCTTGGACCGCGCCGCCATGATGATGGCAACCAGACCAAGAACGATAACGGTGAAAAGGGCTACACCTAAGCCAAAGGTTTCCATTCCGCCCTCCTTACAGTTTCACGCCCGAGAAGGACATGAAGGCCATCGCCATCAGTCCAGCGGTGATGAAAGTGATGCCCAGGCCTTGCAGACCATCGGGAATGTCCGAATACTTCAGCTTTTCCCGAACACCCGCCATCGCAGTAATCGCCAGAGCCCAGCCAAAGCCAGAGGACAGACCGTAAGTCGCCGCTTCGGCAAAATTGTAGTCGCGTTCCACCATGAACAGTGAACCACCCAAAATGGCGCAGTTTACAGTGATCAGCGGCAGGAAAATCCCAAGCGCGTTGTAGAGCGGGGGGAAGTACTTATCCAGCACCATCTCTAGGATCTGAACCATCGCTGCGATCACGCCGATATACGAGATCAGTCCAAGGAAAGTCAGGTCCACATCCGGGAAACCTGCCCAAGCCAGCGCACCTGGTTTCAGCAGATAGTTCAGCAGCAGATTATTCGCCGGCACGGTGATGGCCTGCACCACCATGACCGAGATGCCCAGACCCAGCGCAGTTGAAATCTTCTTCGAAACAGCGATGAAGGTACACATCCCCAGAAAGAAGCTGAGCGCAAGGTTTTCGACAAAGATGGCCTTTACGGCCAGTGAAATCAGACCTTCCATCAGTGGGCCTCTACCTGCTGGATTTTGTATTCACGCTCTTCCACCTGGTTCGGCTTCCATGTGCGGAAGGCCCAGATGATCAGACCGATGATGAAGAAAGCCGACGGCGGCAGCAGCAGCATGCCGTTGGGCACATACCAGCCGCCGTTGTTGACGGTCTCCAGAATGGTGACACCGAAAAGTGACCCGGCGCCAAACAGCTCACGAATGAAGCCGACCAGCAGCAGGATCAGACCATAGCCCATGCCGTTGCCCATGCCGTCGATAAAGGACGCGACCGGGGGGTTCTTCATGGCAAACGCCTCGGCCCGGCCCATCACGATACAGTTGGTGATGATCAGGCCGACAAAGACCGAAAGGGTTTTCGAAATCTCAAACGCATAAGCCTTGAGGATCTGGTCCACCAGGATCACCAGTGAGGCAATGATAACCATCTGTACGATGATCCGGATCGAACCCGGGATTTGGTTTCGCAGGCACGAGATAAAGAAGGACGAGAACGAGGTTACGAAGATCACCGCCAGCGCCATCACCATCGACACCTGCAGCGACGAGGTCACCGCCAGCGCCGAACAGATGCCCAGCACCTGCAGCGTGATCGGGTTGTTGTCGACAAGCGGGTCGACCAGCATCTCTTTCTTGGTCTGAGACATCAAAGCTCTCCTGCTTGCAGTTTGGCCAGGAACGGAGCGTAGCCCGCGTCGCCCATCCAGAATTTCACCAGGTTGTCGACACCAACCGAAGTCAGCGTGGCGCCTGCCAGCGCATCGACATAGAAATCAGGACCTGCTGCGGGTTGCGACTTGGCGACGGTGATTTGCAGATCGCCTGCATCATCGCGCAGCTTTTTGCCATTCCACAGCGCCTTCCAGCGAGGATTGTCCACTTCGGCGCCAAGGCCCGGTGTCTCACCGTGCTGATAGAACTGCAGGCCGTAGATATCGTTGCCGTTGTTTTCCAGCGCGATGAAACCATAGAGCGTGGACCAGAGGCCATAGCCGTGAAGCGGCAGGATTACCTTGTCGAGCGCCCCGGCATCATCACGCAGCAGATAGATCACGCGGTACTTGGACTTGCGCCCGATCCCAGCCGGGTCATCGTCCA
Source organism: Ruegeria sp. S84 (assembly GCF_056583445.1). NCBI lineage: Bacteria > Pseudomonadati > Pseudomonadota > Alphaproteobacteria > Rhodobacterales > Roseobacteraceae > Ruegeria > Ruegeria sp. S84. Next base: position 262,353 of record NZ_JBWPVF010000001.1, on the reverse strand, counting down.
AAGCTACGCTCAGTTCTGGATCGCTGGCAGCAGCGATATCATCGAAGGTGATCGCGTCGAACTGATCGTCAACGAATTCACCTGTAGACAATTCCAGTACATGCGGCTCAAAGGCAGCGAATGCCTCGGTCACATCAATGCCTGGTTCGTAGATGCCGGCAACTTGCAGAACGTTGACTTGCTTATCCTTCAAACGGTTGATTTCCTGCACCGGGCGCAGGCTGACCGCAGCAGCAGACACGACCATCGAGGCTACAAGGCAGACGGCAACGGCAACAAAGATAGTCTTGCCAACCGAATCTGGCGAAGCAGCCAGAAACTTGGCAATCGCTCCCTTGGGTTCATTGGATTGCGTATCAGACATGGCGACGCGCCCTCCGTTTGATGTTTGCCTGGACGACGAAATAGTCGATCAGCGGCGCAAAAACGTTTCCGAACAAGATTGCCAGCATCATACCTTCTGGGAAAGCGGGGTTAATGACGCGGATCATCACAACCATGATACCAATCAGCGCGCCATAGATGTAGCGGCCCATATTGGTGTGACTGGCCGAAACGGGCTCGGTTACCATGAACGCCAGACCAAAGGCGTAGCCCCCAAGAACGATATGCCAGTACCAAGGCATCGCGAACATCGGATTTGTGTCCGATCCGATCAGATTCAGCAGAAGCGTGAAGCCTATCGTGCCCGCAAGACAGCCCACAATCAGGCGATAATTGGCAATCTTGGTCGTCAGCAGGAAGGCCAGGCCAATCATGCAAGCCAGCGTCGATGTCTCTCCAAAGCTACCCTGAATTTGCCCGAAGAAGGCATTGGCCCAGGTGATCCCGTCGGCCGCCAGTGCTTGAACGCCTTCAGCAGCTGAGATACCCAAAGCAGTCGCACCGGAAAATCCATCCACCGGGGTCCAGACTGAATCCCCCGACATTTGCGCGGGATAGGCGAAATATAGGAAAGCACGCCCGACCAGCGCTGGGTTGAGGAAGTTCTTGCCCGTGCCGCCAAATACTTCCTTACCGATCACGACACCGAAAATGATGCCTAACGCGACCTGCCACAATGGCGCTGTCGCAGGCATAATCAGCGTGTAAAGCATCGAGGTTACTAGAAAACCCTCATTGACCTCATGGCCGCGCACAGTGGCGAAGATGACCTCAAAAATACCGCCCGCAACCAGTGTGGTGATGTAGATCGGAAGGAAATACATCAATCCATGCATCACATTGGCGAAAATGCTGTCAGGGTTCAGCGAGATACCGAATATCTGCAGGATCGCAATCCGCCATCCTGTTGCCGAATCCGGTCCTAGCGTGGCGATGGCCGAGTTTGCCTGATAGCCGGTGTTATACATCCCCCAGAGGATTGCGGGGATCGTAGCAATCACGACATAGGTCATGATCCGCTTCATATCCACGTAAGAGCGCGCATGCGGCGCGACGGTCGTGACGGTTTTCGGAGTGTAGATAAAACTTTCCACCATCTCGTAGATGGGGAAATATTTTTCGTACTTGCCGCCCTTGGTAAAGTTCGGCTCGATCCGATCGAAGAAGCTGCGCAAACCCATGTGGATCAGCCCTCCTTTTCAATCTTGGTGAGGCAGTCGCGCAGCGCCAGCCCATATTCATATTTCGCAGGGCAGGCAAAGCCCACAAGGCCCAGATCTTCTTCGTCCAGTTCCAGTGCACCCAGCGCCTGCGCGGTGTCGGTGTCCATCACCAGTAGCGCCCGCAGCAATTGCGTCGGCAGATAATCCTGGGGCATAAGCTCTTCGAATACACCAGTCGGCACCATCGCGCGGCGACCACCATTCAGGTTTGACGTGAATGAATAGAGCTTCTTAGCAAAAGCCGATCCCAAAACAGGCTGTACCGCATATTTCGAGGGCATAGGAAGAATCCAGCCCAGTGTGTGCTGATCATGATCTTCGCGAATAATGCTGATCTGACGCGCAAAACGGCCCAGATAGGCGGTCGGACCATCGGCATGCTGCCCCGACAAGATCGACCCCGAGATGATCCGCGCGATCCCGTCGACGTTCACTTCATCCCGGGTCAGGTCATCCGTCGACGCGCCCATCACGGTGCGGATCAGGCGCGGCTGGCGCGCGCCCGGTCCAGACAGAGCAATCACGATGTTTGAATCCAGATGACCGGTCTGCATCAGACGACCGATCGCGATCACGTCCTGGTAGCCAATGGTCCAAACCTGCTTGTCCCCTCCCAGCGGCTCAAGGAAGTGAATATGAGTTCCAGCAAGGCCCGAGGGGTGTGGGCCGGAAAACGCAGCCGCTTCTATACCTGGCAGATCGGAACCGGGGATGGATGCCCCCTCTTGCTGGCACAGATAAGTCTTGCCGTCGGTCAGGTTTGAGACAGCTGCGAGACCAGCCGCAAATGCCTCGCCCGCATCCGCAATAACCAATGCCGCATCACCTGCCAGTGGATCGCTGTCCATGGCTGTCACGAAGATTGCTGTAGGCTTGGAGCCTGGTTCGGGCATCTTTGAATAAGGACGTGTCCGGAAAGAAGTCCACAGCCCGGCCGCGCAGAGCTTAGCCGTAACACCTTCGGCGGTCTCGGCATCGCCGGTGCCCGAGAAATCTATGCCGGCGTCATTGGCATCCGAAACCTCGATCACCACGCTCTGTAATACACGTCGCGCCCCGCGATTAATTGCCACGACCTTGCCGGTCAGCGGCGCGACCATCATCGCGTCGGGCGCATCCTTGTGGCAGAACAACGGCGTTCCTCGCTGGACCGCGTCGCCCTCTTGCACCAGCATCTTGGGCTTTAATCCGATATAATCACTGCCCAGAACGGCAACCGACGAGAATTCAGGCCCCGGCTGGATTTTCTGTTCGGGCGCGCCTTCAACCGGCAAATCCAACCCTTTTTTTAGTTTGAAAGTTTGCATGTTGCTACGTTCTTCCAAGCCTTTGTCCTGCGCCTGCTGCGCGCCATCTTACAATGATGCCAGGAAATAACACGAAATTTCCCGTCTGTCCGGTCGCGAAAGCGCCATTATCCGACCAGAATCCGCAGGCGTATTTCCGATCACGGCTCCTTTACGCGGGGATGAGTGCAAACGCAAACCTGTTACCGCCCAAAATCGAAAAGGAATGTCACATTCTTTTGAGCTTACGGTCGTTCAGAACAATTTGCCCATTTAATTTGCGTGTCGCACAGGCTGATCAACCGGTGTAAGCAACCACAATGGACAACAATGATAAATTCGAGATTTTTCTGATTGCCACTCCAGGGCTCGAAACGCCTTTGTGTGCCGAGGTCATCGGGCGCGGATTCTCAGGCGCCAGGATCGTTCCAGGTGGTGTTGTGTGCCGTGGCGATTGGCCGGAAGTCTGGCGCGCCAATCTGGAATTGCGCGGTGCCAACAAGGTTCTGGTGCGACTGGGCAGTTTCCCCGCCGTGCATTTGGCGCAATTGGACAAGCGCGCCCGAAAATTTCCGTGGGCGAGTTATCTCAGTCCAGACATTCCCGTGAAGGTCGAAGCAACCTGCCGCAAATCTCGTATCTATCATGCAGGAGCGGCGCGACAGCGCATCGAACAAGCCATATCCGAGGGGCTCGGCACCTCAGTCTCACCCGATGGCAAAGTCCGTGTGCTGCTAAGAATCGAAAAAGACATATGCACGATCTCCGTCGACACATCCGGCGAGCCCTTGCACAAGCGCGGTCATAAGCCTGCAGTCGCCAAGGCCCCGATGCGGGAAACAATGGCTTCGATGTTCCTGCGTGAGTGTGGGTTTGACGGGTCTGAACCGGTTCTGGACCCGATGTGTGGCTCTGGAACATTCGTTATCGAAGCGGCTGAAATTGCACTTGGTCTGCCCCCAGGCCGCTCACGTCAGTTCGCATTCGAAGATTTGGCAAGCTTCGATCCAGATGTCTGGCAAGATATGCGCGCCCAAACCGATCCGCCCGAAACAGAGCTCAGGTTCTATGGCTCAGATCGTAATGCAGGCGCGATTGAGGCTTCCCGCTCCAACGCCCAGCAAGCACATGTGGATCATGCCACCCGATTTCAGCACTGCTCGGTCAGTGACATCAAACCACCAGAAGGCCCAGCTGGGCTGGTCATCGTCAATCCGCCCTACGGGGCACGCATCGGTGATGAAAAGCGCCTGCGGTCGCTCTATGGCAGTTTAGGCAAGGTATTATCCAGTCGTTTCCAGCGATGGCGTGTGGGCATCATCACCACCACACCCGGACTTGCCCGCGCAACGCGATTGCCAATGCTTCCCCCGGCCCAATCGTTGATCACGGCGGAACAAAAATCCGACTGTATCGAACCGATCCGTTGCAGTGACTCAGCGAATTCGCGGATCAGGCGAAGGGTTAAAACCACCCCTCGAATCCAGCGACGACATATGTGTGTACGCCCAAAATCCCTCTTGCACATCGATATGACGAGGTATAGATCACGCGCCACGGTCGGAGTGTAGCTCAGCCTGGTAGAGCACTGTCTTCGGGAGGCAGGGGTCGGAGGTTCGAATCCTCTCACTCCGACCAATAAAACAAGGCGCCCGAGGGCGCCTTTGTTGTTTTTGAGACAGTGACTCCGAGGTTCGTTGAATCTGAGCGTTAGTCGAACTCCAACGCACTGGCAGCCTTACGCAAGTGTTCAGGGCTGTAGCGCACGTAGGCGGACGCGGTGATCCGGGAATCTGAATGGCCTAGAAACTGTGCGATCTCCTCCATCGAGATACTTGCTTCAGCCATATGAACAGCTTCCGTGTGCCGCTGGACGTGCGGCGACACGTCAGGTAGGCCTGCCACGATTGCGGCCGCCTTGAAGCCTTTCTTGATTGACTTTCCCGATCCGCCGGCCCACTCCACGACATAGCCAGATAATGCAGCCTTCAGGGCGTTCAAAAGCGCAGCATAAAGGCTCCTGGTCATGGGGACGATGGCCCTGCCCTTCCTCTGTCCGTCACCAGTGCGGAGATTGATCTGACGACGTTCAAAATCGACCCGATCCTATGTGAGTTATAACACAGCCCTAACCCTAGCCGCAGTCGACAGTATCAGCTCTATAGCTAGCTTGATGTGCGGTGCGCAGTCGACCGCCAAGAGCTGTGAAATCTCCCGGCGCGTCAGATACCGCTCCTTGGGGGCCGGTTTGCAGGGGCGCTCGATGTAGGGTGAGCGAGGCGCTGAGCCATTCCTCGCCCACTTGCGTGATCGGGCCCATTGTTTGCGACTCAAACCCATCAAACAGATCCAGCTGTTGCTGGTTTCCATTTTCTCAAACCCAAGTTGTCCCTTCGACTCACGCTCTGGCCGACCACAACAGAGCCGATAACTATGGCTGCTCCTATAGACTGAGTGAGGCTAAGCGTTTGTCCCAAGTAAACCCAGCCGAGCACGACAGCTGTTACAGGACTCATCATGCCGAGCATCGAAACTGCACTGGGTTCCAGGCGCGCTATGCCACGAAACCAAAGAGCATAGGTTGCTGCAGCACCGATCAACCCAAGCCAAATAAGCCCGGCGACATTTGTCGCGCTGAGCGCAGATAAAGGCGGCTCAAGGAATAGTGCGACTGGCAGCAGTATCAAACCACCGGCTGTTAATTGCCACGCTGTGAAACTCAGCGCCGAAACCGGAGGTTGCCATTTCCGGCTGAGAACAGTGCCAGCAGCCATTGACGCGGCTCCTCCCAAACCCGCTGCTATACCGATCCAATCAAGTTGTGCTTCAGGTCCGATCAGCAGCAGGGAAACACCCATTGCGCCAGTCGCGGCGGCGCCGAGCGCACCAAGTCGGATTGGGGTTCCCAGCCATCCCCACGCCATCAAAATCACGATCATCGCTTGCAACGATCCTAGGGTGGCGGCCACACCACCGGGTAACCTATACGCAGCAACGAAGAGGAGCACCCAGAACAGAGCGAAATTGAAGCTGCCTAAGACGAAAACTCGACCAAGCCATTCGCGTGGTGGAACGCAGCGCGTCACTGCAAGCAACAACAAGCCAGCAGGCAGAGCTCGTAACGCAGCCAGGGTAATCGGATAGCCAGCCGGGAGCGCTTCGGTAGTTACCAGATAAGTGCTTCCCCATACCGCTGGGGCGAGTGAGGTGAGAAGAATATCGGTTGAACGTGACATAGTATGTCTCCCGGCTGAGGCGTTTGAGAATTTGAGTGAGACGTCAGAGGCGCGCGGGTTACGCTGCTTCCGCTTGTAGGTTTGATCCAACGAGGCACGCTGCAATCCTTGCAACATGAGCGCACTGGAACCGCGCTCCGGCCAGGTCAATTTCGGTAGGTGTGCGGGCACCATCAGCACCGGCGATCGTTCCGGCACCATATGGTGCGCCGCCAATGATATCTTCTGATGTAGTCTGGCCAGCAAATGTGTAGGGCATTCCGGCAATCAGCATCCCAAAGTGTTGAAGAGGAACTTGCGTTGTCAGAAGGGTGGCCTCGTGCCCGCCATGTTGCGAACCTGTTGATGCAAAGACCGCTCCGTCCTTACCAACCAGTGCATTCCTTGCCCAAAGCCCTCCCGCCTGGTCAAGGAAGGACTTCATTTGGCCAGCCATCATGCCAAATCGGGTCGGTGTTCCAATGATGATTGCATCATAGTTTTCCAGATCTGTCGGCAAGGCGGCAGGTGTATCATCTACGACATAGCCAGCCTGCTGACGGACCTCTTCAGGGACGGTTTCGGGCACACGTCGAACGTCAACTTCAGTGCCGGGAACACTTCTGGCGCCTTCAGCTTCGGCATTGGCCAATGTGCGGACGTGGCCATAGCTTGAATAGTAGAGAACGAGAATACGTGACATAGGATACCTCTCAGGGCTGCAACTTGTTCCCTGAGAGAATGGAATTTGTTGCGCCGCCAATTAAGGCGCGCTCTTTGACATCACTCTTTACATGTATTGAACAATGTCACGACCTGAGAGCCAGGCGCAGATGATCAAGAAAGGCTGTGACCTTTGCATCCATTCCCAAGCGAGATGCTGTAACGGCGAATACTTCCGGCGCAGGCAGCTCGTGTTCAGGAAGAACTCGCACCAAGGCCCCGCTGGCTTCGGGAGCATCAGAGACGAACTCGGGCAGAGTTCCGATACCTTGCCCCGCTATCAGCAGATCCCGCAAAACGAGGCTGTTGCCGACGCGCACACGCGGATCAAGCTCTAATGTTGTGACACCTTCGGCGGTCGAGAGTTTCCAGCTCGTCAAATGATCAGCTAGCAAAAAGCCGATGATTGCGTGGGTTTTCAGATCCGCCGGCTGGGTCGGCGTCCCACATCGCTCCAAATAGTCTGGAGACCCAAATATTCTTTGCCGCATCACGCCGATCCGTCGGGCAACAAGTGCCGAATCCGGCATGGCAGCACGGATACGTATCGATAGATCGAACCCGCCCTCGACCATATCGATCACCTTGTCGTCCATCGAAAGCGTAAAACGCAGATCTGGATAGGTTTCCAAGAACTCTGGAAGCATCGGTGCGATAACGGTCTGGCCGAAAGAACTTGATGCATTCACCCGAAGATGCCCGCGCACTGCTTTTGAACCATCCCTGATGGCTTGCTCCGTTTTCTCGACCGCGTCGAGTATTCCAATTGCATCTTGGTAGTAGAGACTGCCGGTGTCAGTCAGTGACATGGATCGGGTCGTTCTGGTGAGAAGAACGGTTCCTAGACTTTCTTCCAGAAGCTTGATTTCTCTGCTGAGAAGCGCGGGAGAAACACCAAGATCTTCCGCCGCACGGGCAAAACTACCGCGTTCAACGATACGGCGAAAAGCTTGCATGACTGACAGTTTGTCCAAGTTATCACCCTTCGAAAAAGCTGCTTTTGATGTGTTACGCGATAGATCGGGTCTACGACATGCCCAAACTCACATTCTTTCAGGTCGAGCTGATCCAGTTCAATTCTTTTTGCGGAGCATCCACCACACCTGTGAACTTGAGTTCGGGAACAGTTTTCGGTTCTGAGAGCTCCTTCCTACAATCTCCCGTTACCAGCCAACCTAATGGATTAAGCGCCGCAATAGCTGCACTCGCCGTAGGGTCAGGTCAGTGACTACATTGGTGCGAGGTCATTGATCAGCAGTCTACCGAATGTCGAATGGTTGTTGGGTGACCGCGGATATGATGCCGATTGGATCGTAGAAGTGTCGAAAGACAAAGGGATACGCGCGTGCATCCCAGGCCGCAAACGGCGCAAGACGCTGTCCGATACGACAATCGCCGATACAAACGCTGCAATCGAGTTGAGATCGTGTTTGGCAGATAGAAGTACTGGCGCCGTGTGGCGACACGGTACGACAGGTGCCCCAAAATCTTCCTCTCGGCAATCGCTTTCGCCGCTTTGATCATCTATTGGCTATGAGTCCTAAGCCTAAGCGCCCAAACTTGATCAGATGTAATCAACTGCTTTTTTTGGTTCTTGCAGCGGCACGCCAATGATCCGTTGGTGGCTTGTTCAATAGGCTTTGGGTGCGGATCTTCATTGCGGTTGAGGCGGGATCCTCGTTTCGCGCCTGGTCTGCGGCCTCGAATGCGGCAACTGCCTGCTTGAACCGCCCTGCCCTATAGTGTGCAAGGCCTTGTTCGTAGAGCTTGATCCAAGCAAGAGATTCGGCGGACCCATCCTTCATGGCGATCAGTTCATAGACCACCAATTCTTCGGTGCGTCCAGACACGGTTAGCGTGTCAAGCTCGCGGACAACTATCGAATCGGCCGCCTGGCGTTTCGTTTCCGGCCCGATCAGGATCAGCGTGCCATAGTCCTTGTTGGCCCCTTCCAATCGGCTGGCAACGTTCACGACATCGCCAATTGCGGTGTAATTCAACCGTTCTTTTGAACCGATATTTCCCACCAGAGCATCGCCACTGTTCAGCCCGATCCTTACGCGCAAAGGGTTGCCAGCCTCATCTTCAATTCCGGACGCGTCTACGGCATTGACTAGTTCCAAGGCTGCTCGGCAAGCATTTATAGCATGGTTGGTATCTTTGCGCGGCGCTCCCCAAAACGCCATCACAGCATCGCCAATGAATTTATCGATTGTCCCACCGTTTTGAATGATGGCCGTAGAGGCCGCGCTAAAGAAAGGTTCCATCAATTGGACGATTTTGGGACCGAGTTTTTCAGACATTCCCGTAAAACCCGTGACATCGCAAAACAGCACCGAAATCTGTTTCATGTCTCCACCTGGCTGCGTCTTGATACCCTCAGCGACCAGCATGCGCACCAGATCGGTGGGCACGTATTTTCGGAACGCTGACAGACCTGCAGCCATACTTGCGGTTGCCGCAGAAAGATTTTCAAGCTCAGACAGTTTGGAGGGCCTACGCGCAATCCGTTCAACGTCAAAGCGCTCAATTTTACCAAGGTCTTCGGCAATGAGCGCCAACGGATTTGCTACAATTCTGCGGATCAGCCAGATCGCAAGTCCGCTTGCAACAACCACTACAACGATAAAAACGTAAATCAGGTTAATCAGCGTTTCATCAATGCCCGAAAGAAAGGCCGCTTCAGGTATGACTGTCGCAACGCGCCAGCCGTAAAACCCCAGTGGGGTAAGTGCCACCACATAAGGCACTCCGTCGATGACGATACGTTTCGTCAAAGTGCCTGGAGCATTCGTTTGGGGGTCAGCCAACAGCTTCTCGCCTGAGATCATGGCGACTTCATAGAGTTCGCCCTCGCCCATGCGCGCAGGAGTAATCTCATCCGCTTTAGCATCAGGTACAGCAATAACTTTTCCATCGGCGTTCAGGATAAAGGCAGCACCGAATTCGCCGGGCGCGAGCGTGGCAAGAAAGCGAGACAAACGATCCGTTTCGATCGCAACGGCCAGAACCCCTTGCCGCCTTCGGTTGACGTCTATTGGACCGGCAAAGGCGTAAATGGTTTTGTTACTATCCGGAAGGTTACGTGCTTCGATCCACCCGGCTGAGTTGAGGCCCATAAAGTTCTCAAACCAGGCATGTTCGCGCGGATCATAGGATGTTTCAGTAAAGGTCCGCTCTTCAAACTGGATGTCACCGGGAATGAAGATGTAGCGGTCTTTCCGTAGCATTCGGTTCCGGATACTTTCGTCGATTTCAATCATCTCGAGCCCGCCGTCACCCAAGCGATGCGATGCGAAAAAATTCCCATCTGGCCAGCCGAAGAAAATCCACGAGATATTTGGCTGTGCCTGCAATTGCGATAGAAAAACAAACTCTCGCTTATCGGCCTGCCGCGTTGCAATGACGTTCTGAACAAAGATAGTGCGAACAGCTGCCCAAGCGGCTTCGGCTGAACTTAGGGTCGCGCCCACCTCGATGCGGACTGTGTTTGCAATCTGGCCGTTAATTTCAGCTGCGAGCATACGGCTATTGTGTCGCGCTGTTGTCCACCACAGGGAGTGGACGATAAACGTCGACACCCCGATGGACACAGCCACCAGAATTGACACAGCGATGCCCACGCTAAATCGCAACTAAATCTCCGACAACAACGTCAAGTGCCTCAGTATTGAATTGAGACTGTGAGGAGGGCAAAGCTTTCTTAGATCCAATACAGAATTCTCACGTATCTGTTAGGTGCAAACTAATAGCTTTGTCGAAGCTGCCAACTTAACACTATCGGCTGTGCCTGATCTTCGACGTTTTTCCAGATGCTTCGCACAGATCGAATTGCAGCCCAATTCGGACCTTGAGCGGAGCGTTCAGACTCTGCGAGTTCAGCCTATTAAGCGGTCATTAGTCCGGGACAACACAAAGGAATCCAGTGTCGTTTCGATTTGGTGAACGCCTTTCCAACACCCAATTTCAGATTGGGTGATCCTGTCCTGCAAGGTCATGAACAAGTTTTATCCCCCTATCAAAACACAAACGTCTCACGGTGAAGCCTTGCTTCCTCGAGGCCCAAATCGTTGAGCGCCGCTTCAGAACTGGTCATCAAAGTTTCAGGGCCGCACATATATACATCTCGCATTCCGAGATGCGCGACCGATTGAATGTCTTTGCTATGCATGCGTCGCTCCTGAAGCTGCAGCGGCTGATCGGTGAATGCTGCGTTCAGATCATCTCGAGCGGATTTCGCAGCCAATGCGTTTTCGCCTGCGCTTTGAAACGCGACAATACGCAGTGTCACCTGGTCCGAAACAGAGCTGTTTTTTTTCGCAAAGTGCTGCAGAATTGCAATGTCATCGTCCCGACCGGAAAACAGAAACACGATATCGATGGGCTGGTCCTGCGGGTAAGTCTCTACCACTTGTTTGACTCCGTCCCACATCACCATGAACGGGGTGATGCCAACGCCACCCGCGATCCAAAGCATCTTTGCTGGGAACTTTGGGGGGCTGCCCTCAGCCACTTCGGAAAAACAGGAAAAGCCCGCTCCGGTGCCCTTGAATTTAACTGGAAGATTGTACGTGATCAGCTTCTCCGCATAGTTGTGCAGGAGGTTGGACATCAGACCGCCTGGTTTGCGTTTGACCGTAACACTGATCCGATTGGTCGTGCGAAACGCGTTGTTCTCTTCGTCAAACTTTGGCGCTCCGGAAAGCGTCCATGTGCGGACGTAGTCCTCGTTCACAAGCTGAGGGTTTGTCTCGTTCATGTGGCTGTATCCGGCGTCCACCAGGTCGGAGAAGTCAAAGACGCCAAAGCCACCAGGCAATGGGGCATTGATTGCCTCAGACAACTCGAATTCGAAAGTACTGATTGTGCTGGACAGGGGTTTTGTAGCGATAAGCTTGGCGGTCAGCGGGATAGCGGCGTCGTGCGCCTTGATTGCATGCCCCATCTTCTCCAACTCTGCGCGCAAATATTTGACCGGCGGATTGTAGGGGGAGAGTTGCTCTTTTGATGCCAGCTTGAGGTTTAGGCCTCCACGCACAAAAACCGCGCCCGTTACCTTGATACGTGTCAGCAGGCTCACGCGCGGCATCAGCGCATCTGCGTCATCCCCAAGCAGATTTTCAGCATCCCCCGTAATGTAGAGGATCTCACCGGTTTCAAAGTCTGGAAAGACCAGCCCAACCTTCGGGTCCGTTTCGATATTGCCCAGCGACTGGTAGAAGCGATTGCCAGAATGATCGGGCAGAACCAAATAGGTCGTAACCCGCGCCCCGTCGTTCTCCTCGTAGAGCCGGGTAAAGCCGGGCGCGCCGCCGCGATGATTGACGCCCATATCGGTCTGAGCGCCTGCAGTGGTGGCATCGCTTGTATGTTTTGTCGCCAAGAACAAGGTGCTGGCGCGCGCTACGACGGATTTGGCCTCATTCGACAGCACAGATGAGTGCACATCGAGAGCCGTCATGGATAATTTCAGGGTTGCGTCGCGTGTGCCCTAAGGAACGGACTGTAATGTACTTTGGACAGTTCCCCAAGTGCTGATCGGACAACAGTTGTAACCTGATCTTCTCCTCGCCCTCGACATCTGCGGTACGTATGGAGCCCGCAATTTTGTTTCGTCGGCGGTTACCGAAATCGATCCCAACCCCGGCAAAGAGCCGCGCTTCAAGGCCCGATGCGGGATCCTGGCTCACAGCACGCACAAAGGGATCATGCGGATTGGTTTCCGCGACCACATGCGTGGTGTTCTGGCCCGCAACCTGAATGCCAACAGAAGGGTCGCTGTCTGATTGTGTAACCAGAAGGCTGACCCACGGACGCCCATTACGATCAAGCGTTGCGAGCGGCAAATAGGACAGACCCGCAAAGAAATCCGCATGCTGTTTCGGCATGTCGCTTTCGATGTAGTGCGGAATCGCATCGCTCACCTCTTTGGGAGTGTGACGCCGCTCTTGCAGCATCAACTCACCTCTGTGCGATTTATGTATCTGTGCCATCGCTTGATCCTTTCACCTGAGCCACGCTAGAGCCCGAGATCGCTCAGACCGGGGTGGTCATCCGGACGGCGCCCCGGCGGCCAGCGGAACTTTCGATCCGCCTCTTGGATGGGGTGTTCATTGATGCTGGCAAACCGGCGTTCCATGTAGCCATCCTTGTCGAACTCCCAATTTTCATTGCCATAGGCCCGGAACCAGTTTCCGCCGTCATCGTGGTACTCATAGGCGTAGCGGACCGCGATGCGATTGCCGTCATGTGCCCAAAGCTCTTTGATCAGACGGTAGTCCAGTTCCTTGGCCCATTTCCGGGTCAAGAACTCCTCAATCTGATCGCGCCCTTGGGGAAACTCGATCCGGTTGCGCCACTTGCTGTCCGGCGTGTAGGCCAGCGCGACCTTGGCCGGATCCCGGCCGTTCCAGCCGTCCTCAGCCAGGCGCACCTTTTGAATGGCGGTTTCTTTTGAGAACGGTGGCAAAGGATGCCGTTGGGCTTCGGTCGCCATGGGTTTGCCCTTTCACTCTGCAACAAGACCAACAGCCGTCGCCGGCATCGCTTCAAAACCGGGCAAGGCCTCAAACCGAGCGAGCCAGGCACGGACATTCGGGTATGGCTCGAGAGAGACATTCCCCTCCGGCGCGTGTGCCGTATAGGAGTAGCTAGCCACGTCAGCGATGGTGGGCTGCTCGCCAACGAGCCAGTCGCGACCCGTGAGACCACGCTCCAGTTTCTGCATCGCTTTTTCCGCAGTCGCGGCTGCAAAGTTCGGGTCCAGCGGCGCGCCAAAGACGGTGATCAACCGCGCAGCGCAGGAACCAAACGCAATCTCTCCAGCCGCTAAAGTAAGCCAACGCTGCACATTTGCTTCTCCGACCGCATCACTTGGTATCCAATCAGGCGCATATGTCCGCGCAAGATAGACAAGAATCGCGTTCGAGTCGGACACAACAACCTCGCCATCCTCAAGGACGGGCACTTGCCCATTTGGGTTCATGGCAAGAAATTCAGGCGACTTATGCGCGCCAGCTGCTAGATCGACGGGAACAACCTCATGTGCAATCCCGGCAAGTTTCGCAAAGACCAAAGCGCGGTGTGCATGGCCAGATTTGGCGAAATGGTGAATACGAACAGCGTTGGACATGGGTTTCTCCGGTTGGTTGCAGGTGTTGAACAAGCAATACACATTGCGCTTCTTGATGATAATCTCCTATATTTGACGAACTTTAAGCCCTCAGAAGGCGCAATGGGATGGACAAGATAGACCGCATGCGGGCCTTTGCGCTGGTTGCAAAGAACACGTCGTTCACCGTCGCTGCGCAGCGCATGGGGCGGTCTGCGCGTTTGGTCAGTAAGTACGTAGCTGATCTGGAAAACGCGCTTGGTGTACAGCTGCTCAATCGCACGACCCGCAGCGTGTCGTTGACAGATGCGGGTGCAACATACCTGATGTTGTGCGAGCCGCTTCTCGACGGATTCGACGAACTCGAAGACAGGGTCAGAAATGAGCAGGCGTCCCTTCGCGGTGTGATCCATATCTCGGCGCCAACGGGGTTTGGCGCATTGCGGTTGGTACCTTCGCTCGCAAAATTCGCTGAGAAACACCCCCATGTAGAGCTCGATCTGAAGTTTTCTGATCGCAGAGCGTCGATTGTTGAAGAAGGCCTCGACCTTGCTGTCAGGATTGGCCCAATGCGGGACAGCTCGCTCAAGGTTCGGCAATTGGGCCGCATGCCCTTGGTTGTCTGTGCCTCACCCACCTATTTGGAACGCGCAGGGCGCCCGGACCATCCCCGGGCACTGGCCAAACATGAGTGCATTCTCGATGGCAATATGACAGAGCCTACAGTGTGGAGGTTCGACTTCGGCGGCCAAGAAGAGGCTGTCCAAGTGACCGGACGCTTCCGAATGAACGCTCCCGCTGCGTCAGCTCGCCTTGCTGAACAAGGCGCCGCCATCGCACGGTGCCCGGCATATACAGTCGCAGATGCCTTACGGTCCGGCGATCTGGTCGAGCTGTTTCCCGAGAACCGGGTGTCGCCATATGTCGTCGCTGCATTGTTTCCACAGAACAGGCGCATTACAACTCGGGTGCGCGCGCTTCTGGATCACCTAGCAGGCGACCCGGCTTTATGTCCTGATGGCAAGCGCTGAAGGCCCAAAGATGCAGTTCGACTCCAGTCGCCTTAGCTCTATTGCTGCGCGTTAGAGGAGACATTCGCTGCAAAACCGAAATTGCTACGTAGTTAAAGGTCTGGAGCGCAGAGCCAGCCATCGTCTGACAAATTATTCGAACCGGCTAGTAAGGCTTAATCGGATATCTGGTTCAGAGTGAATAGAACCCCCCGCTTACGTTGACAACCACCCAAAGCTGACCACGGTCCTGTTTGAAAGCCCAGAGTCTATCCTAAATGTTTCTGTGGGCAATTCTTCAGTTTGTTGCGGTTCAATTTCGAATGCTCCATGATCAAACCTGCCAACTCTGGTTGGCATGAGCCACAGTTAGTTCCGGCTTGAAGAGCATCTCCAATATCGTCCACACTGATCAGATTTAAGTCGTCAATTGCGCGGATGATAGTTCTTAGCCCGACTCCAGTACATGAACAGACAATTGGGCCGCAGTCTTCTGAGGCAGCAGAGGAACGACCGGATAATATCCGCAGCGGCGAAACTTGGGGTAAGGTTGCCAAATAGTCTCGCATCAGCGCGATGGGCTTAGGGGAGACGAAGAGTGCCGCCAATATGCGCCGTTCTTCTGACAGCGCAATTCTGAACGACCCGCTCTTGGCATCTTCTACAGTGGTGGCTGCGGCATCATGTAATCCAAACCATTGTCGGGCGGTATTTTCCCAATCATCGATGACCTGCTTCCCGGCCAATTCCATTCTGTAGCCATTGGTTGTTTTGGAAGTTGCCCAATAGTCTGCTTCAGGCGAGGCCGCGGCAACTGAAACGGCAAAACCGTACCATGCGGCATTCATACGTTGTACAGATACCGCTGTGGATTTGCTTTCAGGTTGTCCGGAAATCGGATCCGTCACACTTGGAACAAGCACGTCCACACGAGCTGATGGGGCGGTTTCGCCTGTCCAGTGAATAGGTGCAAACACCTGACCTGGCGGGATAGTTTCCGTGATGCGCAGTCGAAAGATGCCACTTCCAACGGAGCTGTTGAGCTCTACCAAATCGGCAGAACTGAAACCAAGTTCATCAGCGTCCTTGGGATTAATATCAATGTAAGGTTCGGCAAGATGAGCCGACAGGCGCGGCGACAATCCGGATCGGGTCATGGTGTGCCACTGATCCCGATTTCTCCCTGTGTTCAACAGGAAAGGGTAGCGTTCTGATGGCTCTGCCTTGGGCGTTCGATGGGTGACCGGCACAAACCGTGCCTTGCCATCAGGATGAAAAAACTGCCCGTCTCCGAAGAAACGACCGTCAGTTTTCCGCGATGCCGTGGGCCATCGTGTCGGGCACATCGCATCATAATCTTCGTCGTTGATGTCCGAAAAGCCAGCAATCTCAAAGTCTTTGCCAAATGAGATGGCAAGCGAGGACATGTTCGCATATTCCCTAAAAATCTGCGCCGCAGACTCATAGCTGAAGGCCTCGGCCCAACCCATGCGGCGGCCAACCTCGGCCAAGATATCCCAATCCGCACGTGCCCGTCCCGGAGGGGTCAGAACGGCGCGTTGCCTGCTGATCATGCGGTCGGAATTGGTTGCTGTGCCGCTTTTTTCGCCCCATCCTGCTGCTGGAAGCAATACGTCTGCGAGACGCGCGGTGTCTGTTTGGGCAGTCAGGTCGCTTACAACGGTGAAGGGGCAGTTTTTGATCGCCGCCTTGACTCGATCGGCGTCCGGCATCGTGGCCGCTGGATTGGTGTGGATGATCCAAAGTGCTTTGATCTGTCCATCTTTAACGGCGCGAAACATGTCGACAGCTTTGAGCCCCTGCTTTTCTGGCAGGATGGGCGCTTTCCAAAAGTCCCGGACGGCTGCTCTGTGGGCCTCGTTTTCGATATCCAGGTGACACGCAAGCATGTTGGCCAGACCGCCGACCTCTCGACCACCCATGGCGTTTGGTTGACCGGTAACCGAGAACGGGCCCATCCCTGTGCGTCCGATGCGTCCCGTAGCCAGATGGCAGTTCAGGATCGAGTTGACTTTGTCTGTTCCGCTGGAGGATTGGTTTACGCCTTGACTGAAAATCGTAACAACCCGCTCGGTTCCAATCCACAGATCGCAAAACGCTTCGATTTCACCTGGGGTAAGTCCGGTCTCATCCGGATCATCAAGCTGTGCGAGTTCGAGGGCTTCAGTGTACCCTACGCTGCGATCCAGAAAATCCGGTGCCACATGCCCCGATTGGTGAATTCTGCTCAGCAAGCGGTTGAACAATGCCACGTCACTGCCGGGTTGCAACGCCAGATGGAGATCGGCCTGATCGCAGCTGGCTGTTCGGCGCGGGTCGACAACCACAATCTTCGTACCGCGCGCCTGACGCGCAGCTATGACGCGTTGATAGAGAACGGGATGGCACCATGCGAGGTTTGAGCCAACCAAGACAACCAAATCAGCCTCATCCAGATCCTCATAAGTCCCGGGCACGGTATCTGTGCCAAAGGCGCGTTTGTGTCCGGCCACAGTTGACGCCATACACAGTCGAGAATTGGTGTCGATGTTGGCCGACCCCATAAAACCCTTCATCAGCTTGTTGGCGACGTAATAATCCTCTGTCAGCAACTGCCCCGAGACGTAAAATGCCACGCTGTCCGGTCCATGGTTCTTGATTGCGGCAGAAAACCGATCTGCGACCAGTTGCAGCGCGTTGTCCCAGCTTGTGTCTCGGCCGAAGGCGCGAGGAGCCAGCAACCGATGTTCCAGCCCAACTGTTTCCCCCAAAGCCAATCCTTTCGAGCACAAACGCCCAAAATTCGCTGGATGATCCGGATCGCCGCGAACGGTCAAGCCTCCGGCCCCATCGGGCCGCAGAAGCACACCGCAGCCGACCCCGCAATAGGCGCAAGTCGAGCGAACTTCAGGCAGACCACTTCCGTCCATCAGGCGGCGCTCCGCCGGGTAACTGCGCTGTCGTCTAACAGGATACGGTCGTCAACAATGCGCACGGGATAGATGGTGATGCGGCCATCATCTGCGCCTTGCGCCTCGCCCGTATTCAGGTCAAATACCCAATTGTGCAAAGGACAGGTCACCGACTGTCCGTGCACGATACCCTCAGACAAAGGACCGCCCTTGTGCGGACAGCTGTTGGTCGCGGCATAGACCTCCACCTCGGCAGTACGGAAGACAGCGATGCAGCCGATATGCGTCTTGACCAGACGCGCCCCACGCAAGGGAACCTCGTCGATATGTCCGATGTCGATCCAGCTCATTCTGCGGCCTCCAGTGTGAAATCTGCAATTGGCGCGTAGGTTTGCGCTTTCTCTTTGACGTGTTCGGCCCACGGGTCTTTGCGGTAGATGTTTTGCGACAGTTCAAACCGCGCGACGAGGGCCGCGCGATTTTCAAGGTCGTCCACGACCTGCACCTTGACCCAGTCCATGCCCACCTTACCCAGCCATTTATATAAACGGTCCAGATACTTGCCGCCTTCGCGATAGGCTTGCGTGACGGCCATCACGATCTCGACCGCTTCTTCTTCGGTGGGAATCTGACAGAGTAGCTCGGTCTCTTTGACATCCATCCCTGCGGCCCCGCCGATGCTGATCTGATAGCCAGATTCGACGCAGACCACGCCGATGTCCTTGCAGGTCGCCTCGGCACAGTTTCGAGGGCAGCCAGATACGGCCAGCTTCAGCTTGTGCGGCGTCCACGACCCCCACAGGCTTCTTTCAAGCTTTATGCCAAGCCCGGTGCTGTCCTGAGTACCAAACCGGCAATGATCGGTGCCGACGCAGGTTTTGACCGTGCGCAGACCTTTGGAATAGGCGTGGCCAGAGACCAGCCCGGCTTTGTTCAGGTCTGACCACATGGCGGGCAGATCTTCGCCTTTGACGCCCAGCAGATCGATCCGCTGACCGCCCGTGACCTTGACGGTGGGAACATCGTATTTATCCGCCGCATCTGCAATGGCGCGCAGTTCGTCGGGCGTGGTGATCCCACCCCACATACGCGGTACAACGCTGAACGTGCCATCCTTCTGGATGTTGGCGTGTTTGCGTTCATTGACGAAACGGCTTTGTGGGTCGTCTTGGTATTCCAGCGGCCAGTCGGCCAGCAGGTAGTAGTTGATCGCGGGCCGACAGACATGGCAGCCATTGGGCGTCGTCCAACCCAGTTCCTGCCAGACGGCAGCCTGACTTTTTAACTCCTGCCCTTTGATCAGGCGTCTCACATCCTCATGAGTCAGGTCGGTGCATCCGCAGACCGGCTGCGCGGCAGGCATCTGGAACGCGTCGCCCAGAGTGACCTGCAACACTTGCTCAACCAATCCTGTGCAAGTTCCGCAGGATGCACTAGCCTTGGTGGTCGTGCGCACCGCGCCCAGATCACCCGCCCCCGCATTGATCGCCTCGGCGATGTCACCTTTGCATACGCCGTTGCAGCCGCAAATCTCCGCCTCATGCGGCAATGCTGCAACGGCTGAGAGAGGGTCCGCAGTGTCGCCCCCCTGATATGCGGGTCCGAAGATCAGCGTCTCGCGCATTTCTTCTACGCTGGCGCCGTCTTTGATGAGGCCAAAGAACCAGCTGCCATCAGTGGTGTCACCATACATGACCGCGCCGACCAGCCGATCCTCTTCAATCACAAGCCGTTTGTAGACCCCGCGCGAGGGGTCGCGGAACACGATATCCTCGCGCCCCGGCCCATCCGCAAAATCCCCCGCACTGAACAGATCGCAGCCGGTGACCTTCAACTTGGTCGATAGGGTTTTCTGAGCAAACGCAGCCTCTTCACCCAACAAAGCCTGCGCAGCCACTTTCGCCTGATCGTAAAGCGGCGCGACAAGACCGAAGACCGCCCCGTCATGTTCGACGCATTCACCTACCGCAAAGACATCCGAATCCGAAGTTAGCATCTGGTCATCCACATGGATACCGCGCCCGGTGGCCAGCCCAGCCTCTTGCGCCAGAGCTGTGTTGGGGCGGATACCCACGGCCATGACAAGCAGATCACAGGGCAATTCGGTCCCGTCGTCCAGAAGCAGCGCGCGGACCTTTCCGTCCTGTCCGAGGATTTCTTTAGAGTTCGCCTGCAGGCAAATCCTGATGCCTTTGTCTTCCAGCGATTTCTTCAGCAGGTAGCCTGCGGCCTCGTCCAGCTGTCGCTCCATCAGGTGACCCATGATATGCACCACTGTCACGTCAACGCCATGGGCAGCCATACCCGCGGCGGCCTCGAGCCCCAGCAAGCCGCCGCCGATCACGACCACCTTGTTGTCAGGGCCCATGCCTATCATCTGCTCGGTGTCTTCCAGATCGCGGTAGGCAATCACACCCTCCAGATCATGCCCTGGCAGAGGGATCATGAACGGGTTAGACCCGGTCGCAATCACCAGCTTGTCATAGGGAACGTGGCCGTTCTGACCTTCGACCACCTTCATCTCGCGGTCGATCTTCGCGACCTTTTCACCAAAGCGGCAGGCAATACCCCGCGCGGAATACCACGCGTCGTCATGGGTGACGATCTCTTCATAGGTTTTCTCGCCCGAGAGTACCGGGCTGAGCATGATGCGGTTGTAGTTCCCGCGCGGCTCGGCGTTGAACAGGGTGATGTCGAACGTATCCGGCGCGGCGTCGGTCAGGTGTTCCAACACCCGGCCTGAGGCCATACCCGCGCCTATGACAACAAGTCTTTGCTTCATGATTTCACTCCGCTGCAATCGCCTTGGGGGCGGGTGTTTTGGGCTTGGCGCCATGTTCATATTCTTCGAGGAAATCGAGGACTTCCTGCCGGTAAGCATAGTAATCCGGATGCTCCAGAAGGGCTTTGCGCGTGCGCGGACGCGGCAGCTCAACCTTGGTGATCTTGCCGATCGTTGCCTGCGGACCGTTGGTCATCATCACCACGCGATCGGCCAGTAAGATCGCCTCATCCACGTCGTGGGTAACGCAGATCGCAGTGACCTTGGTGCGGGACCAGACCTCCATCAGGACTTCCTGTAATTCCCATCGGGTCAGGCTGTCGAGCATGCCGAAGGGCTCATCGAGCAACAGCAGTTTGGGGGACAGAGCAAAAGCACGGGCGATGCCGACGCGTTGCTTCATGCCGTTCGATAGGTCGCTTGCGGATTTGTCCATCGCGTCAGCCAAACCGACCCGTTCCAGATAGTATTCGACCACATCCTGACGCTCGGCCATGCTGGCCTTTGGGTAGACCTTGTCCACCCCAATCGCGACGTTCTCCTTGGCGGTTAACCATGGGAACAGGTTGGGGGATTGGAACACCACCGCGCGTTCGGGATCGGCCCCTTCGACGTGACGGCCATCCAGCTTGATCGCACCCTTCGAGATGTCGTTCAGCCCCGCCGCCATGGTCAAAACCGTGGACTTGCCACAACCCGAATGGCCGATCAGCGAGATGAACTCGCCCTTGTCGATCTTCAGTTCGAAATCCTCGACCACGGTCAGAGGGCCTTTGGGCGTCGGATACACCTTGTGAAGCTGCGAGAAGTCGAGGAAGCGGTTCTCGATCAGCCCCTTTTGCGCCTCGGCCACCGCCGTTGGAACACCGTGGATTGGAGTGACATCCGGGAGGATACGCGAGCCTTCGACCTTGGCCTCGATCCCCACATCCATCAGGTATTTGGTGACGTCCGCGCGCAGGCGTTTGAAAGTCTCGTCATTGTTCATCGCAGCGCGTTCGCGCGGACGCGGGATTGAGACAGGGAATTCCTGCCCCAGTGTGCCATCCGGGTTCAGGGCAATGATGCGGTCGGCCAGAATGATTGCCTCGTCCACATCATTGGTGATCAGTACGCAGGTTTTTTTGTCGGCTTCCCAAATGTGTTCGATCTCATCAGCCAGATTGGCGCGGGTCAGCGCGTCGAGCGCCGACAGAGGCTCATCCAGCAACAAAACTTCGGGGTTCATCGACAACGCACGCGCCACGTTGACCCGCTGGCGCATGCCACCCGACAGCTCGGCCGGACGGCGTGTGGCGGCATGGCTGAGGCCAACCATCTGTACATAATGCGCGACTTTCTCGGCTTTCTCGGTCTTGCTGAGACCCGGGAAGACCGTATCAACCGCCAGACCCACATTGCCGCTGACCGTCAGCCACGGCATCAGCGAGTAGTTCTGGAAGATCACGCCCCGCTCCGGGCCCGGCCCTTTGATCGGGGTACCTTTGAACGTGACCTCTCCGCTGGTTGGGCTATCCAGCCCGGCCATCAGATTGATCAGGGTCGTCTTGCCAGTGCCCGAGAAGCCAAGGATCACCAGAAACTCACCCTCTTGCACGTTCAGATCGATGCCTTTCAGCACATCCGTGCGAGCGGTGCCTTCACCGAAGGATTTCGAGGCGTTCTTGAAACTTAGGATGCTCATCGCACTCACCGGTTGTTTGTGAAGGTAAACAGGGATTGCAGCGCGTACATCACCCGGTCCAGCAGGAAGCCGATGATACCGATGGTGAAGACCGCAACCATGATCTTGGCGAGCGAACTGGAGGAACCGTTCTGGAACTCATCCCAGACGAATTTGCCCAGACCGGGGTTCTGCGCCAGCATTTCCGCCGCAATCAGAACCATCCAGCCGACGCCCAGTGACAGGCGCAGGCCGGTGAAGATCAGAGGCAGGGCAGAGGGCAGCACCAGTTTGGTGATCTTGGTATAGGTGTTCATTTTCAGGACTTTGGAGACATTCACCAGGTCCTTATCGATGGAGGCTACACCCAAAGATGTATTGATCAATGTGGGCCATAGCGAACACAGAGTCACGGTAATGGCCGAGATCAGGAAGGATTTCGCGAACCAGCCGTCATTGGTGACGTAAACGGCCGAGACGATCATCGTGACGATCGGCAACCAGGCCAGAGGCGAGACCGGTTTGAAGATCTGGATTAGCGGGTTTAGGGCTGCATTTGCAGTCGGAGACAGGCCGGCCGCGATACCAAGTGGGACCGCGATGACGGTGGCGATCAGAAACCCAAAAAACACTGTTTTGATCGAAGTCCAGATTTGCTGGTAATAGGTCGGAGCACCCGTGAAGGCGACCTCTTTCACTTTCTCCGGCTGGCCAGCGTCAATGAATTTCTGATTGCGCTTCTCGACCATGGCCTCGAACTTCGCGCGTTTGGCCGCTTTGGCCTTGGCATCCTGGTTCAGGCTGACCATCTCTTCCCAAACCTGCGCCGGCCCCGGAACCGCGCCGAGAGAGGTCTGCACCTTGGGGGCCAGCGTTCCCCACAGCAACAAGAAGGCGCAGATCGACAACAGAGGCACGATCAGCAACCGCCATATCTCGGTCATCTGAGCGCGGGGATTGTCTCCGGCAGCAGCTTTCAGGATGGGTGTGGCCCAGCTGAGTCCCAGCACCTGGAACCATTTGTCGGCTGCATTGATGCGGGTGAAAAGGCGGGCGCGACGTTCCTCTCGGGCGGCGTCTGCGTTGAATTCGGGATCGACCGTTGTCATCTGATGTGTCCTTGCGATGGCGGGGCACTTTGGGGGCTGCGCCCGGCGCGGGCCGGGCGCGGGTTTTGGGGAATTAGCCTTGCACGTCCGAGCCGATGATCTTCTGCTCGCCCTTCAGGCCTATGGACAGGCTTTCGAGATAGGCGTTGGGTGTGCGTCCGTCGTAAGCGATGCCGTCAATGATATCTTCGGCCGGGGTCGGCGCTTTGTAACCATCGCTGTCCCAGGGGAAGTCGGCTTCATTCGCCAGACCTTCGTCGACCAGCAAGCGGGCGGCTTCCAAATAGATCTCGGGTTTGTAGACGGACTTGGCGACCTCGTCATACCAGCTGTCGGGCTTGGACTCGGCAATCTGCCCCCAGCGGCGCATCTGCGTCAGGTACCAAACGGCGTCCGAGTAGAACGGATAGGTCGCGTTGTAGCGGAAAAACACGTTGAAATCGGGGACCTCACGCTTGTCGCCCTTCTCATACTCAAACGTGCCGGTCATCGAGTTGGCGATAACCTCATAATCCGCGCCCACATATTCAGCCCGGCTCAGAATCTCGACGGCTTCAGGGCGGTTGGCATTTTCGTTCTCGTCCAGCCACATCGCTGCGCGGATCAGGGCCTTGGTCACGGCCAGAGTGGTGTTGGGGTACTGTTCTGAGAACTCGGCATTGAGACCAAAGACCTTTTCGGGATTGTTCTTCCACAGCTCGTAGTCGGTAATAACCGGAACGCCGATACCCTTGAACACAGCCTGCTGATTCCACGGCTCACCCACGCAATAGCCATAGATCGTGCCGGCCTCCAACGTGGCAGGCATCTGCGGTGGAGGGGTCACCGACAGGAACACATCCGCACCAATCTGACCGGTCACGTTTTCAGGGCTGTAGTAACCCGGATGCAGACCACCGGCGGCCAGCCAATAGCGCAGTTCGTAGTTATGGGTCGAAACAGGGAAGACCATGCCCATGTTAAAGGGCTTGCCTTCTGATTTGTACTTCTCGACGACCGGGGCCAGAGCCTCGGCGCTGATCGGATGCTGGGGACGGCCGTCGTCCATCACCGGGATGTTCGGCTTCATCTCTTCCCAAATCTCGTTGGAGACGGTGATGCCGTTGCCGTTCAGGTCCATTGAGAATGGCGTGATGATATGGGCTTCGGTCCCATACCCGATGGTTGCGGCCAATGGTTGTCCGGCCAGCATATGTGCGCCGTCAAGCTGTCCGTCAATCACGCCATCCAACAGCACCTTCCAGTTTGCTTGTGCTTCCAGCGTCACGAACAGGCCTTCGTCCAGAAAGTACCCATTCTCATAGGCGACAGCCAGCGGCGCCATGTCGGTCAGTTTGATAAAGCCAAAGGTCAGCTCGTCTTTTTCCAGTTCCAATTCGGCCAGTGCTGGAGACACAAGCGCCGTCGTCGCGGCGAGGCCTAAAAGAAGCTTTTTCATCTCGATCCCTTTCGGTTCAGCCCAACCCCATGGGCAAACAAAAAAGCCGCCGACACAGTCCGCCGGGAGGAGGTGGCGGATGGTCGAGCGGCTTTGCTCTTCTAAGGTGCCCTGGATTGTGGGCGAATTCCGTCGGTGGGCGTCGTTGCCTTCCGATGTCCCGATTAAGTCAGACGCGCAGTGCGACGTCATCATTTTTTGACATCTTCACTTCGAGAATTCTGCAGTGCAGCAAAAAGAGATGCTGCGCTGCAAAAAAATTGTGCAATCTTACCCTGCGGGCTCGAAAATGCGCCGGTCGAAGAAGACGTTCCGAGACAGAATCAGGCTGCCATTGGCTGAGGCAACTGCCGTCGACTCAGACAAAGCTCCTTCAAGTTTCTCGGATGCGCCGGGTGTCTCCACACCAAGCCCTTGCAACTCGCGACGATAGAGATCACTTCGAAAGACTTTAGCTGCTTGTCGTTCCGCTGTCCCGACGTCCAGCCCGTTTCTTAGCGCCAATTGATGCGCGACCCATTTTGCCTGACTACGCCACGGGAAGGTGGCAGCACCGTCAAAAAACTCGACAAACCCTTCCACACTGCGTTGCTCGCCGCGTGCAGATATGGCGAACTCACCCATTAACGCTCGGTCGATCAGCTCGGGTGAGACATTGAGGTAGGTTTTGCGTGACAGCATCTCGGACGCGGTTGTTCGGCTGTCCGTGTTTGACAGCCAGCGTCCCGCACGCCATACGGTCCGCATGAGACTTCCCAGCAAATGCGGTTCCGTCTCGGCCCAGTCGTTTCTGACTGCCAACACCTTTTCAGGTGCACAAGTCCAGATCGCCTTTCCGGGCAACAGCAGTGCGCCAACACTGTCGTCCACTGCGAAGGAGCCCCAAGGCTCGCCCACGCAAAAGGCATCGATCTCGCCTCCCGCAAGCGCCTGCGCCATGAGCGGCGGCGGGACGGTGCGGATTTCGACCTGTTTTGAGGCCAGTTTGGTTCCCGCAATCCAATAGCGCAGCAGCTCGACATGCATTGAAAATGGGAAAGGCACGCCAAACACCAAGACTTCATCGGCAGCTTTTGCCAGTGCAGCCCCAGCCGCAGCGGCATCGGTGAAATCAAAACCATAGCCCTGGTCGATCAGTCGCTCGGCCAATTGCGTTCCAACACCTATAACATTGCCGTTCAAAGACAGGACAGATACCGCAGATAGCGGTGTCGCGATTCCACCAAGACCCAAAGCCATCGCAACGGGGACAGGCGATAGTAGATGCGCCGCGTCCACATGCCCAAACGCCAGCATATCGCGCAGAGAGGACCACGATGGCGCCGGACGCAGGTCCAGCGAGATGCCTTCAGCATGGTCGAACCCCAACTCGCGCGCGACGATCAATGGGGCCGCGTCGACAAGCGGCATATACGCGACGGGCAGTGTTACGGTTCTCATGACAACAACCCCGAAGCAGTGACCAAGGCTTCGGCCACCTCGGCGACGCGGCGGTTTTGGTTCATCGCGGTTTTTCGGAGTAGCGCATAGGCTTCATCTTCCGAAATGCCCTTGGCTTTCATCAGCAAACCTTTTGCGCGGTCGATCACTTTACGCTCTTCAAGCGCACGGCGGGTTTCTGCAAGTTCAGTCCGCATCTGGCGCAGCACCTGAAACCGAGCGATGGCGGTATCGATAACAGGTTTAATTCGCTCAGCTTGCAATCCATCGACAACATAGGCCGATACACCGGCCTCAACAGCAGCTTTTGCCAATCCGCCTGCGGCGCCTGAGACGAACATAGCCACGGGTCGTTCCAATGGGCCCGAAGCAACGGTAAGTTCTTCCAACATATCTCGAGAGGGGTTGTCTATATCGATCAGGACAATGTCTGGGCTTTGCGTTGCAATTTTACGTGCTAACCCAGAGACGTTGCCGATCACAGAAACATCTACGTCTCCAGTCTCTTTCAAGGCATCTACAATTGCAAAAGCACGTTCTTGATTTTGCTCGACGACAACGACAGTCAGGTGTTGTTTCATGAAGACTCAATCGAACTCAAGCTTGAGTTGATCGCAATTTCAAGATCATCAAACTCGCGAGCAGGCTAGCGGTTCGCCCAATTTATCAGCTTATTTTTGTAAGTAGTGGAATGTCTGCACAGTTTTTCTACATGCCAACAAAGAAATCTGCCGTGAACACCGCGGTCGCGCATTGAGTCGAATCATTGGTTTGTCCTTTGCGTCACCCATTGGTTTTGGAAGGGCCAATTGCACTTCAGCAGACCAGGCGAAATCGAAGGTCCGCTTTGACAGCTAGAACCTTGTGAGGCCTCGATCGCAGCGAATGACTGCTTCCCGCCTGATTAGTGTATAAGAAATGTATGCTTCGGGTTATTCGTATGTTGGTTTTAGGCATCGTTGGCCTCAAATTAGCAATCACTAACCAGGATCGTGCGTCGGAAAAACTCGTACTTTAGGAGTTGTTCCCAGAGCTCGATCGAAGTCTAGGAGGCCGTACAGCGAACCTACGAAGATATTGTGCACGGTGTTTTGAAAGAAGCGAGAGATTGCCAGCACCTTTATCTTAGCCCCACTCTTTGGTTGGGTCTCCACAATTGCAGCGAATTCAATAAGTTCTTCCAGTGCATTGAAGCCCTCGTTGACGATACGTTCGTTCAAGAGGCGCGGATATCGCGCCGACAGCCTGTTAGAATCAGGTAGCGCACGAGTCGTCCGAATGAGGATTCCGGATCAGCTGTTATCTAGATGGTACGAAGCTCTTCGTCAGTTTAGGCTCGACCCATCTCAGATTTCTTGACGCGCTCTGATCGAGTGTTCAGACGGCTCTGATATCCAGCCAGCGGATTGACCTCCAGAACACGGGCATCGAATGTGCGCCAGTTCAAAAAATGGAGCAGTGCGTGCGAAAAGTGCCACCAGCTGTTCCACCACTTCTCTTATCCAGACGCTCGATGATTTCAGCATATTCCCATGTTTTGACCTCTGAAATCGCGCGACCGAGCAAAGGGCGGAGACGACTTCGAAGCAGACTTAGTACGTCGATATGGGTCACATATTTGCGGCGCTCTAGAAGCTGGTCATATCGATCCAACAGTTCTTTGACAGTTGAGAGAGTCCGTCGCTTCTCTTCTCCGCGCTTTGCGTTTGGATCTTCCCCTGATGCAAACTTGCCCAAAACTGCGAGTGCCATCCCGCGTGCCCCTTTGACATTTGCAATCGAATTAGGAGAGGCGATCTTGAACCGCTTCGCATTGGCCGCGCGTCTCTGCCTTACCGGGCAATATAGCACTATGTAAGACATGCTTTGACTTCTGACGCGGAGTCCAAGCTCCGATACTTCAATGTCCCAAATGACGATCTCGAACCGCGCTTTTTCAGGCTCGATCGAGCGTAGAAAAGCATCAGTAAGCTTTCGTTTTTCAGTTGCCAATGTGTCCCCTCGGGCAGCCCCGACTGAAATACCCCTCAGAACCTCTTGAGACTCAGTAGCCGGTAATTTATTTTGTAAAACATAAAGTTAGAATACCGATTTATACTGGGCGAGCCCTGCCGATACGCAAGAGTACTGCCTTCGGGAGGCAGGGGTCGGAGGTTCGAATCCTCTCACTCCGACCAAAAACAAAGTTCCTGATGGGCCTCTTTGTTTTTCTGCGATATCCAGCTTAGCAAAAGTCGCTAGTCATCCCAGTTCAGTTCAAGCTCTTCGCGAAAGGCAAACCGTTTTAGGTGATCGGAAATCACCGTCTTCCAACTGTCTAGGTCACCGCGTTGATGCGCCGAGGCGCAAACTTCCAGCGCTACTGGCGTCGCCTTTAGTTCGACGACATTGCCACTGCCAAAAGAAACGGTTCCAGTATCTGCATCGAACTCGACCTGTCCCTTATGTGACCAATGTTTGCACAATTGCTGTAAGTACTTGCTGGCATTTTCTGTTGTCGCCGATCCGATAGCGTTTTGTCGCGGCAAAAGCGCGAGGCCGTTTTGCGCTTTGGCGCGCATGCTTTTTGCGAAAAGGGTGACGTCAATTTCAGTGGCCAGAAAGGTCACGCCGATCTCAAGACACCTACGCTGCATTGCAGGGTCCAGTGTTAGGATACCCGCGGCTTTACCTGCCGCGACGATGCGGGTCAGCGCGTCTTCAATGGCCTCCACAACATCTTGATGCCCGGCGTTGCCGATATGACCCATGTCGGCGGCCAGATCTGCAGGTCCGATAAAAACTCCGTCTACTCCATCAATTGTCAGAATGTCGTCCAGAGCGGCCATGCCCGCGTTGTTCTCTACCTGTACCAGCAGACAAATCTGCTCATCCGCCGTATCGAGGTAGTCCGGGATTTTGGCAAATTGCGAAGCCCGCGCAAGGGATGATCCCACACCTCGGACGCCGCGTGGGGGTATTGCACCGCTCGCACCAGTTCGCGCGCCTGATCAGCGCTTTCGACCATCGGCACCAGAATACTCTGAACACCCGCGTCGAGATATTGCTTGATCATCCATGTCTCACCAATCGGTAGACGTGCGACTGGCGCGCTGCCCGAACTTTCGATCACTCGCACCTGTTCAAGGGTCGAGCGCAGGTCGTTTGGTGCGTGTTCGCCATCGACCAACAACCAATCGAACCCTGCGGTCGCGGAAATTTCTGCTGCATATGCGTCGGCCATTCCGATCCAGCACCCGACCTGAGGCTTTCCAGCCTTCAATGCAGCCTTAAAGGTGTTTTTTGGTGAGGGCATGTCGCTGCTCCTTTAGGCAAAATTGATGTCGACGGATCCGAACGATCCGAAATCGGCGTGGATTTCCGCACCCGATGGGCATTCGATCGGGCGAATGAAGCTGCCGGACAGGATTACGTGGCCGGGTTCAATACTCTGGCCGTATTGCGCCATGCGACGGGCCAACCAGACCACACTTTCGACCGGATCATTCAATACGCCCGCACCCAGGCCGGTTTCCTCGATTTCACCGTTGCGGAAGGTTAGGGCCCCTACCCATCGCAGGTCAAACACATCCGCTGGGTGGCGTTCCGCCCCTAGTACAATGCCGGCATTTGCGGCGTTGTCGCTGATTGTGTCGAATACAGTGCGTGACTTTCCAGTCCCAGGGTCTGCCCGCTTTATACGAGTGTCGAGGATTTCGATGGACGGAGTAACATAGTCGGTCGCCCGCAAAACCTGATCGCGGCTCACATCGGCGCCACCAATGGCCTCCTTCATGACAAAGGCGATCTCGGCTTCGATACGGGGTTGGATGAAACGACCTGCGGGAACGGTCCCGCCATTTTCAAAGGCCATGTTGTCAAACAGGATACCACTATCAGGAATGTCGATATTCAAAGCATATTGCATCGCTTTCGAGGTCAGCCCGATCTTCCAGCCGATGACCTTGCGCCCTTCCGCCAGCTTGGCCCGATAGATGGCATTCTGCACTTCATAAGCGTCGTCCATCGCCATTTCGGGATACCGCAATGTCAGTAGACCGATCTGCTGTCGCGTCCTTTCCGCGTTCAGCAGATCGGCGGCAGCGCGCGCGTGGTCTTCCGGGGTCATATCTGCTCGTCCTCGATGGTGTTGCACAGGGTGCCTATCCCATCGACGGATACCTCAACCACATCGCCGGGAGCCAGGTATTTTGGCGGATCAAATCGTGCACCTGCACCAGTTGGGGTGCCGGTGACGATGATATCGCCCGGATGAAGGGTCATAAAGGTCGAGATGTATTCGATCTCGCGCCGGATTGGGAACATCATTCGGTTCAACGTATCGTCCTGACGCAATTCACCATTCACATGAGTCTGAATGCGGGCGTCATCCAACTGGGCAGCGCCAGTGAAAGGGACCAGCCAAGGGCCGATGGCACCCGAATTGTCCCAGTTCTTGCCTTGCGTGACGTTGAACTTGGCGTGCCGAACCCAATCGCGGATTGTCCCTTCGTTGCACAGGGTCAAGGCTGCGATATGGCCATAAGCATCGTCCTGCGAAATCCGGCGGCCTGCTTTGCCGATCACGATGGCCACTTCACCCTCGTAATCCAGCGTGTGATTTTCGGGCGGGCGGATCAGAGGGCGATTATGGCCGGTAAATCCACTGGCGAAGCGCGGAAACAGCGACATGTATTTCGGCTGTGCACTGCCATCTTTGTATTCCGCGTTGCGATCGGGGAAGTTCACACCAACGCACAGAATGCGACGAACGTCCGGCATCACCATCTCAAAGGTGAAATCCGTATGGGTTACCGGCTTTCCTTCGGCAGCCTCGGCCAATTGGCCAAACGCCCCAGCGGCGACAACCTCGTAGAGGCTTTTGAACTCTGCAAATTCGCTGTTTAGTGCGACCGCGCCTTCATCAGTGATCGCACCAAAAAATGTTTCACCGTTGGCAGTGTAGGTTGCAATGCGCATCAGGCCTCCTCGGCGTTATGGAACCCGCCCATACTAAGATGTTTTAGATCAAGCATACTTTGCTTACGGTGCGATGATGGGAGACGCAGATAGGTCTGGCTCGTTTACATCCACACCGACAAAGGATGTGCCGTGTTCAAACCAACTGCGCGGCGCCGGAGCGCCCCAGAGCGTCTGACGCTGCGGGTCCTTCAGGTCCCATTTGATCGGCTCCAGATCGGGGTCAACGGTCTGATAATCCGAGCAATAAATCTCAATCCGGTGTCCGTCGGGATCGAGTATATACAGGAAGAAAGCATTCGAAATACCATGTCGCCCCGGGCCGCGTTCGATGTTGTCCACATAGCCGGTGGTGGCCATTAGATCGAGCAGATCGATGATGTTCAGCGGTGTTGGCACCCAGAAGGCCACGTGGTGCATACGTGGGCCTTTGCCATTGGTGAAGGCCATATCATGCACCCCACCCTTGCGGTGCATCCACGCGGCCCACAGTTTCTTGCTGTCTTCGTCTTCCGTATACTCGGTCACGCGGAACCCGAAATCACTATAAAATGCGACACTGTCATCGACATTGGTCGAGAAGCAGTTGAAGTGATCGATCCGCAGCGGTTTCACACCACGATAGAGTGCGTATTTCTGATGGATCGGCTCCAGGCGATCCATCTTGTGATAGAACTCCAGCGGTATGCCCATATTGTCCGAGGTTAACAGAGTCCGGCCCTGATAGGGGCGATCAACCCATGAGGTCGGTCGGCCTTTGGATATAAAATACGCCTCGGCCCGATCTAAATCATCCTCGTCGAATGTTTTGAAGCCCATGACCTCGACAGTCGCCGGCTGATCGGATTTCTGCAGGATCACACAATGATGTCCACGTTCCTCCATAGCGCGCAGGTAGACATGTGTGTCGCTTTCGTCCGAGACCTGCAAACCCAGAATATCCGAGTAGAATTTGCGCGAAGCAACAAGATCGCTGACGTTCAGGCAAACATGGCTCAGCCGGATCGTGTTGAAGTCGGGGTACAGGTTGGGGGCTGGAACGGGCATTGAAACCTCCTGTTAAACGGGGAAGATGGCGTTGGTCTGACCAGTGCCGGAGCTTGGGAAATACTCGGTCACAACCTCGCATTTTTTGTCATAGGCGTCCCAACCCAACGCTCCGTAGAGCATCGACGTGTCATGCATCGAGCCTTCGCCGCAGCAGAAATAGGCATAGTCGCCCAGCATTTTCAGGAACGTGGCGTGGTCGCCGTTCTTCCACATCTCAAGCACATGCAAGTCCATCTGACGGTTGAATTCCGAGCTGATGGTGAAAGTGCCGTTATTGGCGGCATAATCCTTGTTCGCCCAGATCTTGTGCGACAACGAGCCTGACGCGACCAACAGCACCTTTTCATTGCTGGCCTCAACCGCTTCACGGATGGCCTCACCAATGACCCTGCTTTCGTCATGGCTATGCACCGTGGCCCAGGCCGCGACTGAGACGACTTTCATATCATGCTCGCGGCTCATGAAGCGCATCGGGACCAGCGTACCGTATTCCAGTTCGAGACTGTCCAAGTGATGCGCTAAAGTGTAGACGCCTTTGTCCGACGCGATCTTTGCGATGGCATCACCCATTTCAGGATTGCCCTCATAGGAATAGGGCAGGTCCTGAATGAATTGCGGGAACTCGTTCGACGTGAACAGGCCTTCGAACTTCTCATTGGCGTTGATGTGGAACCCGGCATTGATCACCCAATGGGTGTCACAGATGATCACCGTGGTCGCCCCCAGTGCTTTGGCGCGGCGCGCGATCTCGCGGTGGCCATCAATGGCGGGCTGACGTTTGCCTTTAACCGGGCCTTCCTGCTCAGACATGAGCAGAGTCGGTACATGGGTCATTTTGGCGGCAAGAACGATTTCTCCCATGGTCTCCTCCTGGAGTTAAGGTTTTTCGCGCGATTGTCGTTTGAGGGGCCGCTATAGCTTACCCAACTGCATGATTTTGTGCTGGCCTGTGGCAAAGCCGACATGCTTTTGTTCCATGTAGAACTCAAAGCTCCAGTCGCCGCCGTCGCGCCCGATGCCGGATGCTTTGACCCCGCCAAACGGTGTGGGCAGATGGCGCACGTTTTCCGAGTTCACCCAGATCATTCCGGCCTCAAGCTTGTCCGTGAAACGTAACGCGCGGGTCAGATCGTTGGTCCAGACATAGCCGGTCAGACCATATTGCGTGTCATTTGCGATCTGCAGCGCCTCCTCCTCAGTCGAGAACGGGATCACGGTCAGGACAGGGCCAAAGATTTCCTCGCGTGCGATGCGCATTTGATTGTTAGCGTTAGTAAACAGGGTGGGCCGTACAAAGTACCCCTCTTCGCCCACCTTGACGCCACCGGCCGCGACGGTCGCGCCGTCTTCTTTGGCGATGTCGAAATATGAGGTGACCTTGTTGTAATGCTCTTCCGTTACAAGCGGGCCAATCTCGGTTGCAGGGTCCAACGGGTGCCCGACCTTGATATTGTTCACGCGCTCGATCAGCTTGGCTTCGAACTCTTCCTTGATCGTATCCTGTACCAGCAGCCGCGAAGAAGACGTGCAGCGTTCGCCGTTGATCGAATAGATCATGAAGATCACCGCATCCAGCGCGCGATCCAAGTCGGCGTCGTCAAAGACGATGACCGGGTTCTTACCGCCCAACTCCAGATGCATCCGTTTAAGCGTATCTGCGCCTTGCTTGGTAATGATGCTGCCCGTACGGCTTTCACCGACAAAGGCAATGGCTTTGATCAATGGATGTTCGGTCAGCCGTTTACCGGCGTCTGGACCGAAACCGTTGACAGTGTTTAGCACACCCTTGGGCAGACCGGCTTCTTCCGCGATTTCGACCAATAGCCGCGCAGACAGCGGTGAATCTTCAGCTGGTTTGTGGACGACCGTACAGCCAGCGGCCAGTGCCGGAGCGATCTTCCATGTCGAAAGCATGAACGGGGTGTTCCACGGCGTGATGACACCAACGGGCCCGATTGGGACGCGGGTGGTTATGTTCATCAGTGTCGGTGATTTCAGGTGTTGACCATCCCGCGCCTGAACCACCTGATCGGCAAAATAGCGAAAATTCTCAGCCCCTCGCAAAGCGGCTTTGGACATAAAGCGCAGGGTCTGACCGGTATCCCAGCATTCGCACAGCGCGATCTCTTCGGCTCTTGCCGCAATGCCATCTGCAACTTTAAGCAATATCCGGCGGCGCTCAGTAGCGGGCATGTCGCGCCAGTCTGCAAAGGCATTATGCGCGGCCTGTGCCGCCGTATCGATATCTTCCGCCGTGCCATGGGCAACGTCGCAGATCACCGATTTATCCACCGGAGAGATCGACTGGAACACCCCTGCTGACCCATCTTGATCTTCTCCTGCGATCCGGTTCTTTATCCCAGTCCTCTTGAAACGGGCAAGGAAACCATCAAGCCGTTCAATATTCTTGTGCAGGTCACTCATGGTCAGGCCTCCAGATGGTCGCGGATCGTACCGGTTTTGGGGGAGAGGTCGGGATCGATGTCGCGCATCTCAAGCGACAGCGCGATGGAATGCTGGCTCATGGCGGATTCCAGATAGGTTCGTGCCGCCTCGAAGATGCGCTGCGTTGCGTCCTTCTTGACGGCCTGCGAACGACCGGCCCGCAGCCGGATCGAGATATCGATGAACCCATGCTTTGGATTTCCGTCTGCGATGGCATAGTGATCAACACGGATCGCTCGGACGCGAATGCCTGCTAGCGGAAAGGTGTCAATCTCAGCGGCCGTTGCACGGATGCAATCGCACAGACCGCCCATGTCGATCCTGTCTTCCAGATTCCCGGAATATTCGACGTGAAAATGCGGCATGATTCCTCCGTTATTAATTAACATGTTTAGCATTATGAGATTATGTCGTCAAGAAGTTGCGTTGTTAATCTTTGCATTTCCTAGGGCAGCACACTAGAAGGCGGCATGAACACTCAAAGCCATACCAAGAGCACCTCAAGGTCGCTTCCCATTGCATTATTGCGCGCCCGCGAAACGATCATGGCCCCCATCAGGGACATGCTGCAGGATATACAGATATCCGAGCAAAAATGGCGCGTCCTGCGCGTGCTGGATGAACTTGGCGAGGTCGAACAAAGCGCCATCGCCAAAGAAGCCTGTCTGTTGCTGCCCAGTCTGACCCGCATTTTGCGCAGTATGGAAGCCGATGGGCAGGTCACACGTCGTCAGGACAGCCAGGATAAAAGGCGGACGATGGTGATGATTACAGATGCGGGTCGGCAGATTTTGAAAGACAACCTTCAAGCGTCATTGGCCATTTCAAATAGTATTGAGGCGCAGATGGGGCGAGAGAAGCTTGATGAGCTACTGGACCTACTTGAAGAGCTGCAGGCTGTTAAGGTTTGACCCCGCCAGTTGGCAAGCGGGGTCTGCGCGACGACTACAAACTCGACAATCCTGTATCCAGCGCTGACAGGATCTTGGCAACATCGTCGGATGTGACAATCAGAGGTGGGGAAATGATGATGTTGTTGCCAGATACGCGCACCATCACACCATCCTCATAAGCTGCCTTTTGCACCTGTATTGGCAGTTGTTTGGCAATCGGTGCTTTGGTTGCGCGGTCCGAGACCAGTTCCAGCGCGCACATAAGGCCCTCGCCCCCTCGGACGTCACCGATCACCTCGTGCTTTTCAGCCAGTTTCTTCAAGCCCTCGAACAGCTCATCCCCGCGTGCTGCAGCGTTTTCCCAAATCCGCAGACGATTGATTTCTGAAAGAGCCGCCAGTGCCGCCGCCGCGCCGACGGGGTGACCGGAATAGGTGTATCCCTGATCAACGGATGCCAACCCGGTTGTGTCATTTTCAAATACCTCGGCAACTGCCCCCGAGATCATCGCGGCGCCAAACGGGAAATAACCATTGGTGATCGCCTTGGCCGTCGTCATGATGTCAGGCTGGACGCCCCAATGTCTCGCTCCGCTTTCACTACCGGTTCGACCAAACGCCGTGATGATTTCGTCTGAGATCAGCAGAATACCGTTCTTCGAACAAACCTCACGCACCATGGGCATAAAGCTTTTGTGCGGCGGAATTACGCCGCCTGCGCCCAAAATCGGCTCCATGATGAAGGCGGCAACCGTGTTGGCCCCCTGGAACGCAATCTCGGCTTCAAGCGCTTTGACGCAAAGCTGAGCCAGGCGTTCAGGGTCGGTTTCGTCAAACGGATTGCGATAGGTCCAAGGTGCGGGCACATGAAAGCAGCCGGGCATCATGGGTTCATACACGGCGCGGAACTTCTGATTGCCGTTAACCGAAGCGGCAGCGAAATGGGTGCCGTGGTATCCCTGCTTGAGACTAATGAACTTGGTGCGACCGGCCTCACCCCGAACTTTGTGGAACTGACGCGCAAGCTTTAGTGCGATTTCCACAGAATCCGATCCGCCCGAGGTGAAAAAGGCGCGTGTCAGCCCATCAGGAGCAAAGAACTGTGCCAACTCGTAAGACAGCTCGATCGCCTTGTCGTTGCTCGTACCCCGGAAGGTCGAATAATACGGCAGCGCATTTAGTTGATCAGTGATCGCCTGTTTCACCGGATCGCAGGAATAGCCCAGATTGACGTTCCAAAGGCCACCCACGGCGTCGATGGCCTTGTGCCCGTCCACATCGATGATGCTAACCCCTTCCCCACCGGTCAGAATGGTCGGAGGGTTGTTCCGGCTGTCGGCCGGGTGCGCCATCGGATGCCAGAAATGGCGGGCGTTGTTCTCCTTAAGAAAGTTGGAGTCTTTCATGTTGCGGTTCTCCGGGGGTTGTCCACTTTCGCTTATGGGTGGAACTCGGTTGGAAAGGCCTCGGGCATTTGGCCGCCGAAATTTGCGGTCAGATCGCGCGAGAGGGATTGAAGGGATTTCAAGATCAAGGGCAGGCGCTCATGAGTGGCTCTAATCTCGGGCACGGCGATCGAAATGGTTCCAAGGGCGATTTGATCGATGCCAAAGATTGGCGTTGCAAAACCAAAAACACCTTCTTCGTAGCTGCCGTTGCTGTTGGCCCAGCCAGCCCGCTGGATCAGAGCAACTTTTTCCTTGATCAGATCCGGGTCTGTCAGGGTGGATTCGGTGAAACGTACCTGCGCTTCCTGATCCAGACGATCCAGCAGGAAAGGTGGGCCAAAGCTGAGCATACATAGACCCGCCGCAGTCGCGTTGACCGGGATGATCTCGCTTGGATCAAGGCTGACGCGAACGCTGTGCTTGGTCGTCTCAACCACGATGGCGGTTTGCAGGCTGCCCTGTTCCAGCAGCGTTAGGTGCAGGCTTTCGCCAACCTCCTGCATGGCCAAGTGCATTTTCTGGCGCGCGCCTTCAAGGCCGGGTTTGGCAATCTCGCGCAGTGCCGCAAGCCGCAGCGCAGCCGGTCCGATGGTATAGGTTTTGGACTGCGGGTTTTGTTCGATCAACCCGAATTCTTCAAGCGCTCGTAGGTGACGCAGGGCTGTCGCCTTGTTCAATCCTGACAGGCGCGCGGCCTGACTCAGGCCGATTTCGGCCATCGTGTTTGAGAATAAGTCCAGCATTTTTAGCGCATTAAGTGCGGCACCCATGTGTTTTGCCTCCTTCCCCTGAGGTTATCCTTGACAGAATGAACTTAACAAAGCAAGATTATTATTGTTAACACGGTTCAAATAATGAACCATACACTGGGAGGTGTAAATGAAAAAGTTTATTGCGGCAGCCGTGATGGCCGCCTCTGCAACGGCCGCTTTGGCAGAATACCCCGAAAAGCCGGTATCCTTTGTGGTTCCTTGGCCTCCGGGTGATCTTGAAGATGTCCTGACCAGAATGATCGCAGATGAATTTCAGGCGATGTACGGGGTACCGGCAGCTGTTGTGAACAAGCCCGGCGGCGGTGGCGGTCCTTTCCCCGGCGCAGTTGAAGTCGCCACAGCACCGGCGGATGGCTATACGATCGGGTCGTTTGTGATTGGTGTTCCAGTCATCGGGCCCGAGATTGGTATTCCTGAATTGAACCCGAACCCGTTTGAACCGATCGGCATCTTCCTGACCTACCCGTTCGTAATCGCGTCGAGCAAAGACGCCCCGTTCCAAAGCTGGGATGAGTTGGTGGAACACGGCAAGTCAAACGACGTGGCACTCGGCCACTTTGGCTCGGTTCTGCCACCCACGCAGGTTACTTTTGCCGCCGCTGTCAGCAGCGGTTTCGACTTTGCCAGCGAAGCCGCGTTCGATGCGCTGGACTGCAACACCTTGGCGTCCGGTGACGTTGATGTCATCAACACCACGCTCCAGCTTATTCTGCCCTGTCTGGATGAAGTGAACGTGCTGGCCAGCATCGGCGGCGACCGGATCGCTCTGGTACCGGATACGCCGACAGTGGTTGAGCTTAACCCAGACCTGCCATTGGCACTGTGGAACGGATTGTTTGTTCACAAAGACACGCCGCCCGAGGCTCGCGAAAAAATCACCGCCGCAGCCCAAAAAGCACTGCAATCGGACAAGGCTAAAAAGCTTGCCGAAGAAACCGGTGCGCTGATCTATTGGCAGGATCCCGATGCTTCGAATGCCCAGATCGAGCAAGATAAAGCGTCATTCGCCAAAATAGAAGAGATTCTAGGCGAGTAACACCCCGGATCGAGGCGCGGGCAGTGATTTCCGCGCCTTCTTCATAGGGCTGGGAGGATGAAATGATCGCAAGAACGCTTCAGGACATGTTCAAACGGTATCGCCGTCCGGGTGATATTGTCTTTGCCGTATTGTTCCTGGCTTTCTCGGTGTTTCTGCTGTCTCAGCTTGGGGAGCAGACGCAGGTCGTCAAGCGGACCAAATGGTTTGCTCAACCCGGTCTGTGGCCCACCGTTGCCGTGTGGTGCATGGTCTTGTTCAGCTTTTTACATTGGCTCAGCTCTGCCTTATCCGATCGGATCGATGGTCGTTGGGCCGAGGTCGGGTTTTGGGTCCGGTCTCTGGAATATGTGGCTTATTTCCTGATTTATGTCCTACTGGTGCCACAGCTTGGCTATCTGCCGTCCACCATGTTGTTCGCGGTGTTTCTGACGCTGCGCTCAGGGTTTCGAGGCTCGGGCGCGATCGGCATCGCAGCCCTGTTCGGCTTCGTCGTCACCATCGTGTTCCGAGCGTTTCTGCAAGTCAAAATCCCGGCAGGGGCTGTCTATGAATACCTTCCCGACTCGATCCGCGCCTTTGCGCTGACATATTTGTAGGGAGGTACGTATGGATACCCTTCTGTCCGGTGTTTCAATCCTGCTGCAATGGCAGGTCATCGTGGCCTTGTTCATCGGCTCGATCGGTGGTGTCATCATCGGCGCGCTGCCCGGTGTGGGCGCTGCCGTTGCCATCGCCATCCTGTTGCCCGCAACCTTTGCCTTTGAGCCCATCGTCGGTCTGACCTTGTTGTTGGGGATTTACGGATCATCCATGTATGGCGGCGCGATCCCGGCCATCCTGATCAACACGCCCGGCACGGCGGTCAATGCGCTGACGACCTATGATGGCTATCCAATGACCAAGCGCGGCCAAGGCCACAGGGCGTTATCGCTGGCTTATTCAGCTTCATTCTTCGGGGGGTCTTTGCCATCATCTGCCTGATGGTCCTCTCGCCCGTGTTGGCCATGATCGCCCCGCATTTTGGCAGCCGCGAGATTTTTTTGGCCGCGTTGTTGGGTATAGTTCTGGTCGTTTTAGCCCATCGAGGACAGATCTTTGCAGCAGGTATGCTTGCTGCATTTGGCGTCTTTTTGAACACGGTCGGACTGGAGCCCGTCAAATATACGCGCCGCTATACATTCGATCAAAGTTGGCTGGCGTCAGGCGTTGACCTGATCGTGGTTGTGCTGGGCCTGTTTGCGCTCAGCCAGGCTTTTCTTTTGCTGTTGGAAAAGAACCACGCTCCAGAGGACACCCATGTCAGCGGGAATATCTTTGCCGGATTGAAGGAACTGTTGGGCCTAAAACGGATCGCCACCGTTTCTTCAAGCATCGGGGTATTTATGGGCATGGTGCCGGGAACAGGTGAGTTCACTTCGCAGTTTCTGTCCTACACTTATGCTCAGAAAAGCTCGAAAAATCCCGACAAATTCGGCGATGGCTCGCCCGAAGGGTTGGTGGCATCCGAAGCCGCGAACAACGCCGTGCCGGGGGCAGCGATGATCCCCCTACTCGCCCTCGGTATACCCGGCGAAGCGCTTACGGCGATGATGCTGTCGGTCTTCTATGTTCATAACGTGATCCCCGGCCCGCAACTGTTTGAGAACCAGATGGATTTCGTCATGGCCCTATATATGGCGCTGATCCTGCTGAATGTGATCGTTCTGGTCTTTCTGCTGTTTTCGACAAACCTGCTGTTAAAGATCATTCAAATCCCCACACGCTTCCTCGGCGTGATGATCCTGATCCTTGCTTTTGTCGGAGTATACAGCCTGCGCAATTCGATCACCGATTGCGCGATCGCTGCGGGGTTTGGCGTCTTTGGTCTGATCCTCAAACGGCTTGATCTGCCGATCGTCCCGATCATCCTGGGCATGGTACTGGGTGGAATCATGGAAACCAAGCTTCGCAGCGCAATGGCTCGGGTCAAGACGCCGCTGGACTTCATCGACCGGCCCATCGCAGCCATTCTGTTCGGCCTGATTGTGCTGATCCTGATCCTGCATTTCCGCACGCTGTACTACGAGTTCAAAAACAAGCTGCGCCCCGAACCCCATGTCCCAGCCGTGGATTCCGACCACCCGAACCAACAAGGATAGCTTTCATGGATCAGTCTTCCATCGATGCCTTGCGCGTGCAGGAGATTGCCACACGCGGACACTTTATCAATGGCGATTTCCGTGCCGGTGAAACTGGCGCCCTGCATGAGGTGCTGTCGCCCATCGACGGCCAGCCTCTCGCTCAAATCGCCGAGGGCAGCCCGGCGGATGTGAATGCAGCGGTGCGCGCCGCGCGGACCGCGTTTGAGGATGGCCGGTGGTCGCGCATGGCCCCTGCAGGACGCAAGAAGGTTCTGCTGAAACTGGCGGATCTAATCGAATCCCGTGCGCTTGAAATCGCGGTACTGGGTGTGCGTGACAATGGCACAGAGATTAACATGGCGTACAAGGCCGAAGCGCTCTCGGCTGCCGCCACCTTCCGGTATTATGCCGAAGCCATCGACAAGGTTTACGGTCAGGTTGCCCCGACCAGCCATGACGTTCTGGGCCTCGTGCATAATGCGCCTGTCGGTGTTGTCGGGGCGATTGTGCCTTGGAATTTCCCGCTGATGATCGGCAGTTGGAAAATCGCCCCTGCCCTTGCAGCGGGCAACTCCATCGTCTTGAAACCGGCAGAAAGCGCATCGCTCAGCCTGTTGAAAATCGCTGAACTGGCTGCCGAAGCCGGAGTTCCGGATGGCGTCTTCAACGTGGTGACCGGGCGTGGTTCGGTCGCGGGCGAAGCTTTGGCCTTGTCGATGGATGTGGACATCATGGTCTTCACGGGATCCGGCGCGACAGGTCGGCGACTGCTGGAATACTCGGCGCGGTCCAATCTGAAACGCTGCTATCTGGAATTGGGCGGCAAGTCTCCGAATATTGTTTTCGCTGACGCGCCCGATTTGGCGGAAGCTGCAAAGGTCTCGGCCGCCGGGATTTTCCGCAACTCCGGACAGGTCTGTATCGCGGGCTCGCGCCTGCTGGTGCAGCAGGACATCTACGAGGATTTTGTCGCCGAGATCACGCGCTACGCCGCAGCCTTTCGCGTTGGTGATCCGTTGAACCTGAACAGCCAGATTGGTGCCGTGCACAGCCTGCCCGAGTTAGAGGCCAATTTGGAGTTCGTTACCAAGGCCGAAGCTGAAGGTGCCGAACGTCGTACTGGCGGAAACCGCATTCTGCCCGAAACCGGGGGTTACTATATGTCCCCTACAGTAATGGCAGGTGTCAAAGAA
The DNA here is from genome assembly GCF_056583445.1 of Ruegeria sp. S84. Lineage (NCBI taxonomy): Bacteria > Pseudomonadati > Pseudomonadota > Alphaproteobacteria > Rhodobacterales > Roseobacteraceae > Ruegeria > Ruegeria sp. S84. Next base: position 220,138 of record NZ_JBWPVF010000001.1, on the reverse strand, counting down.
ACGGATCATCTGTTTCAGAACGAAGTCTTCGGCCCAGTCTTGGCCGTGACCCCGTTCAATGACGAAGCCGAGGCGATCCGGCTTGCCAATGCCACAGTCTATGGGCTCGCAGGCGCAGTCTGGACTTCAAACCTCAGTCGCGCGCATCGCATGGTGGCCGAAGTGCGGACCGGGGTCATGCATGTGAACACCTATGGCGGCTCGGACCTGACCGTTCCGCTTGGGGGCGTGGGTCAATCCGGGAACGGGCATGACAAATCTTTGCACGCGCTTGAGAAGTACTTTGCATTGAAAACCGCCTGGATAAAGCTCTGACTGCGGGGCGTCTGAACGACATGTCTTCACCGCTTTGTCTGGGGCCCATAGGTCGCATGAATAGGAGGAACCAATGACCACAAAGACAATCCTGCTGATTGGGACCTACGACACGAAAGAACCCGAGATGCGGTTCATCGAACAGGCGATCAAGGCGCAGGGCGCGGATGTGTTGACGATGGATGTCTCGGTATTGGGCGACCCTTTGGAGCCAACCGACATCTCCAAGCACGACGTCGCCCAAGCGGTTGGAATGACCATCGAAGATGTCATCGCACAAGGGGACGAGAACAAAGCCTTTCGCGTGATGTCAGACGGTGCCTCAAAGGCCGTTACCCAAGCCTATGCGGATGGGCGATTTGACGGGATGCTGGCGACCGGGGGCACTATGGGCACCGATCTGGCCCTGGACTGTGCACAGGCCTTGCCCATGGGGGTGCCTAAATACATCGTGTCGACCGTCAGTTTTTCTCCGCTGATCCCGCCGCACCGACTGGCTCCGGACATTCAGATGATCCTGTGGGCCGGGGGGCTCTACGGTATGAATTCGATCTGCCAATCTTCGCTTGCGCAAGCGGCCGGCGCTGTTGTTGGTGCCACAAAAGCTGCCACAATGCCGGATCGCAGCAAACCGCTGATCGGGATGACCAGCCTTGGGTCCTCGTGTCTGCGCTATATGAAAACGCTCAAACCAGCGCTGGAAGAGCGCGGGTTCGAGGTTGCCGTTTTTCATTCCACCGGAATGGGCGGCATGGCATTCGAAAAACTGGCGGGAGAAGGGGCGTTTGCCTGCGTCATGGACTTCTGCATGCAGGAATTCGGGAACCTGATGGCGGGTTCCGTGGTCTCCAGCGGTGAGGATCGCGTGACAAATGCCGGGCGTGTCGGCACGCCACAACTGGTCGCACCGGGTGCGTTGGATCTTTTGGATTTTGCCGGATGGCAGGACATCCCTGACCAGTATGCCGACCGTCCATTTCATGAACACAACCGCCTGATAAAAAGCTCGGTCTTCAATGGCGATGAACGCCGTGCCTGGGTGCGGGAGCTTACCAACCGATTGGAGGCCTCAACTGGCCCGGTTCACTTTTTTCTGCCCGTTCACGGGGTCGAAGCCTGGGACAAGGAGGGTGAAGAGGCGCATAATCCCGAAGCCCTGGCCGAGATGATGGATGAGGCCCGTAAAGTCATGCCCGGGCGCGTTCCGATGACCGAAATAGACGCACATATCAACGATGCCGCGTTTTGCGATCATGTATTGGCACAGTTCGACGAATGGGTCGCAGAAGGCGTGGTCGCAACATAAATTCAGGATTTACGCCCGTCTTTATGATATACACGCAGGTCAAACACAGCCTCGGTGGCGGTGAGTTCGGGCGCATTCTTCCACGTGCGGCCGACTTGCAGCTAGATGCATAGCCATCACCGCTTGGATACTTGTTAAAGACTATTTTTCGGCGGAATCGTGTCACCGGTTCAAGGTGGCCAAAGACCTGTGCAGTAAGTGAAGAATTGAACTCGACAAATGCCCAGGATTAGCGACCCGTTCCGCCGGTGACGTTGCCAATATTGAGCGGCAACCAAACCGTTGGACCCGCATTTAGACGATCGGTCCAACCCATGCAAGGAGCGAGGAAATGCTAACCACGATTGCGATTTGGTATCTGAACCCAGAAACCCGGTCCGAAGGTATTGCTGCACTCCGGCGGCTTGCTAGGGACGTCAAGAAAAACGAACCTGATACCTGGGGTTACCTTGTGCACTCAGGTGGCGCGGACTCGGTCCCGCCATGCGATGACGATAAGATTGTGTTCGTGGAAATCTACAAAAACGAAAAGGCATTTAAAAAACACCTGAGCAAAGGATCGGATTTTTCGAAGTTCCTGAAAAAAAGTGGTCACCTTTTTCTTTCTGCCCCAGGGAGCGAGAGCCCATTCTTTCAGGTCATGAACGTTGATCGCATTCAGGGATTCGTACGCCCCGAAGATGGGTCGAGCAACGGCTAAAGGTACGTCGGGCGATCCCGGCCGCCCCAAGGAAACCCTGTAATTTTGTTGATCCACGGGGCTTTGCGCCGGGTGAAGTTGCAGCCTGGTTCATCCATCAGGAATTGTTGGGCGACGCATTGTTGATATTATGTTATAAGAAGCCGTGATTTCGTTCTATCGTTTCTAATTTTGACCTGATCTATCTAAACTTACGAAGGCGACCATTTTGGTAAGTCCTGACGTTAATTGCCCAAATTGTGGTTCGGCCAATCCTGCCGGATCGAAATATTGCCAAAGCTGTGGAAACGCCCTGTCCCTTACGTGTACAGCGTGCGGAGCCCCAGCTTTGCAAAAGGCAAAGTTCTGCACGGCCTGCGGTGCGTCTGTGGTCGGATCAGCGCCGGTCAAAAAGTCAGAGCAAGACAATTCACCGCCACTAACGCCCGCACCTGAAAATGTTGCGGAACGGCGGCAACTGACCGTCATGTTCTGCGATCTGGTTGGTTCTACCGCGTTGTCCGAAAAATTTGATCCCGAAGACTATCGTGAGCTTATCACCCAATATCGCGATCTGGTCGGTAGCACGGTTGCGAAATTTGGCGGTGAGATCGCAAACTATGCAGGTGATGGTGTTGTGGCTGTCTTTGGTTACCCCGTCGCGCAAGAGGCGAGTCACTATTCGGCCGCGCTGTGCGCGCTTGAAATTACCCAGATGGCAGAGGGTATTGAAGTTGGATTTTCCAGCCAGCCGGTTGCGACCAACGTTCGCATCGGAATGCATACCGGACCCGTTGTTGTTGGCACCGCCAACAGCTCGTCATTGGACGAAAAGATGTGGCTGTTCGGAGACACACCGAACGTGGCGGCCCGTATTCAGTCCGTTGCCGAGGTCGGGCAAGTCGTGATCTCCGAGGTGACGCGACGCCTGATTGGTGAACGGCTCGACTTTGTGTCTTTGGGCGCGCCGCAATTGGCAGGGATTAGCGCTCCGCTAGAACTGTTTGAGGCCCGGCAGAAGGTTTTGGGGTTCGAAACGGGGCGCAAAGACTTTTCACACGACAAAACACCAACCATCGGTCGGACGGCGGAAATTGCCTTGGTCCGATCTCGGTGGGAGGGTGCGCTGGAAGGTGAAGGGCAAGTGCTGTTGCTGACCGGCGATGCGGGTGTCGGAAAATCTAAGATCGCCTTTGGGCTAAGCGATGACCTGGCCGAAGAAGATGCGTCGCAGTTCATTCTGTTCGGCTCACCGCTTCATCAAAGCAGCGCATTTTACCCGATAAAAAACGCGCTTACGGCGTTGACCGGAATGACACCTGATGAGACTCCAGAACAGAACCGGGCTAAGATCATCGGGTTTTTGTCTGAACTCGGTCTCGATGATCCTGACTGTGTTATGCCCATTCTGCGCCTAGTGGCGCTGGAAGACACTTCAATCCCGGCTGAACCAATGGCGCCTGAACGGGAAAAGGGTGCGTTGATCGAAGCGTTGCTGCGGCTTTGCGCAGGCTTAGAACAATCTTCACCGCTGATGTTGTTGCTAGACGACGTACATTGGTTCGATGCTTCCACGCTTGAGTTTGTCGACGGATGGGTTGAGCAACTGTCAAGTAGACGCTGCCTGGTCTTGATGACGGCCCGCAGTGAATTCCAGTCACCCTGGCGAAACCAGTCACATGTCACCACCTTGGAGCTGAACCGTCTGGTCCGGCGCGATATCTTCAAACTGGTTGAAAGCATTTCGGGAATCCGCCCTTCGGATGAGGTTCTGAGCCAGTTGGCAGACCGAACCGATGGCGTGCCGCTGTTTGTCGAAGAACTGACCAAAATGGCGATGGAATCCGGTCTGCTGGTAAGCCGGGGGCAAAGTAAGGCCGAGTTGTCCATGGCAATTCCGGAGTCTCTGCAGGATTCCTTGATGGCCCGGCTGGACCGTTTATCCGCCAGCCGCGAGATCGTGCAGGTCGCTGCTGCAATCGGGCGCAACTTTGAAAGAAACCTGCTTAGCCACGTTTTGAAATGGAGCGACCAGGAAATCACCAGAGCGCTGGAGCAGCTACTTGAAACAGAGTTGATTGTTCCCGCCGGGCTGAGAGGCGTGGAAGACACATATCGGTTCCGTCACGCCTTGGTACAGGATGCGGCGTATCAATCCATGCTGCGTTCGACGGCGTCCAGATGGCACGGTCAAATCGCGGCGGTTCTTGAAGAGAACTACAAGGAAATTGTTAAACACGAGCCAGAGATTCTGGGCCATCACTATTGGCGCGCCGGTGATTATTTGGCGGCCGAGCTCAACCTTATGCGGGCCGCGCGCCAGGCATTGGATCATTCTGCAAATGTTGAGGCCATCACCCATCTGCAACACGCCCTGGAATGTCTGCAGGAACTGCCTGCTTCGCAAGACCGCGACCGGCGCGAGATTGATCTGCAAATCACCATCGCGGTTCCGTTGGCGTTTGTACGAGGATACGCACACAATTCGGTCCTTTCCGCCTATGCCCGGGCACAAACCTTGTGTCGTGAATACGGCGAAACAGAGCGGTTGTTTAAAGTCGTCTATGGCCAGTTCCGATCGACAATGCTGGGGGGCGAATATGCTGTATCGAAACAGAATGCGGATCGCCTGGTGTCGCTTTGTCAGGATCTGAAAAGCCCTCTTGCTATTGTATCCGCCGAGAGATCACTTGGCTCGCTGCAGACATATCTTGGCCAGCCGCAGGACGCACTAACGCATTTGCAGGCAGGGATTGATGTCAATCTGTCGCTTGAGCACCGGTTCATGGGGCTGGATTTTGACGTCGTTGATCTATCCGTCGCGCTTCAGGGATATCGTGCGCTGTCTTGCTGGTTGTCAGGCGACACGAAAAGCGCTTTGGCCGCGATCGAAAAGGCCGTGCTTCACGCTGAAGAAACAGCGCATCCCTTCAGTCAATCCTTTGCAAATGCATTTCTGGGTTGGATCTCGCAGTTCCGCGGCGATGAAGACCTTGTACTGGAAAGCTCGGCCAATCTGATTGCGCTGTCAGAGGAGTACTCGTTTCAGTTCTGGCGTGGATGGGCGCGGATCATGAACGGATGGGCACGCCGGAACGAGTTGGGCGACGGCGCGCTGAAGGAAATCGAACTTGGTCTTCAGGAATGGCGGGATACCGGCTGCCGGCTGGGGTTGAGTTTCTTTCTGTATCTTTATGCAGACGCGGCCATCCTGCACGGACATCTCGAACTCGCAGAAGAGCTTTTGGACGAAGCCGAGCAGATCACGTTGGGTGGGGGGGAACAATTCTGGATTGTCGGTTTGACCCGGCTAAGAGGACGTCTGTCGCTTGCCCAAGGTCATGAAGAAGCGTGTATCGATCATTTCGAGCAGGCTGTCAGTTTGGCGCTGGACCGCGGGCATTTTGGTCCACTGCTGCGTACGATCAAAGAGCTGGCAAAGCTTGATCCAACCCCCGATTGCCTGAACCGGATCAAAAAAGCGGTTGAAGAAGTCGCCGGGTTCGATGGTCCGGATTTGGCCGAGACACGCGCTATTCTGAATAAACTTGGAACTGCAAAAACGGAGAGCTCATCACAGGACATTTGAAAAATACGAGATAGTCAAAGCCAGTCGGGAGGACATAGCCATTATGACTAAGAAGAAATCAAAAGGTGACCGCTGCCATCAGACGAATGTCACCGGTGTCATGCCAAAACTGCCCAAGCAGTTTGATACATTTCCCTTCTATTATGCCTCTCTGCAATGCCAATGGATGTATTGGTATACCTCAGTCGAAGCCGCCAAACCCTTCGTCAAGGGTACAGGATTGTGCGTGGCGGAGTTCCCCGATGAAAATGGAAAGAACAAAGCTGTCATTCTATTGAATTTTCAACGCTACACCGCCCACTATGACAATTCCTTGGGCTTTGTGAACGAGGTTGAATTTAACCTTCTGGCTTACCCTTCGAACCGGGTGCCCGGCGTTCCGAAGATGTCCCTGACCGAGTATCTGCACGGCCGCGATCAGACCAAAACCATCGGGCATCTGCGAATACACGTAGCTGCAGACAATGCGGTTGCAGTCAAGGCTGGGCGTCAGGCCTTTGGCGAGCCCAAGTTTCTGGGGCAGTTCAATTACAAAGTGCCGTCGCTGAACGCCAAAATGAAAGGAAATCCGCCAATCTCTCCGAAATCCTGGTGGATTCAATTGGTCAACCCCGACGACCCGCAAACCATCGTCTACGATTTGACCGCCGATTTGGGAAAGCTCAGCGGCAATCAGTGGACGACAACAAATTGCACTCCGATCCCGGAATTCGCGACCGGTCTTGGCCGCACTGTTTGGACCCGCTGGACAATCTCGGGCCTCTTCGAAACTGCAATGCTGGACAACAAGGACGGCAAGCGCATCGCCAAGACATTCAAACTGAAACTCGGCAACAACGATTTCCCAATGACACGGGACATGCATCGGTTGTTCACCGACTTCACCCCTGTCGCCGTACAGGTTTTTGAAAGCCCCCCGCCTGCTTCGAGCCGCGCGGGTTCTACGTGGATGCCATTGATGGAGACCGCCATGTCACAGCATGACAACAGTCCCGCCCATCAAGCCTTCCTGTCGGTCAGCGCGGCATTGACGGGTTACAATAGTGCCGAGTTGCAAGGGACCGGGTGCACCGGGGAATACTGGCATCAATTCCGACAGGTTCTACCAGAAGAGATTTTGAGCCGGTTTCTGTCTCACGCTCAATCCCTCGGGCAAGGGGACGATGATCAGATTATCCGCCAAACTTATCTGTCGGACAGGTGCCTTGGCCCGATTGCGCGTTCGCTGATTCAGCTTTGGTACACGGGTCAGTGGGTTCCGCTTTCGCAAGAATGGCGCGAAAGCTACGGCGCTTCTCGCTTTGATGTGGTCAAGATCATCTCGACACGCTCGTACAAGGAAGGGTTGGTCTGGGACGCCATCGGTGCCCATCCCATGGGGGCAAAGCAGCAGGGTTTTGGTGCTTGGGCGCTTGAACCTCCTCGGAAACGGGAGGCGGGCCAATGAACGCGATTACAGACGACGACAGAACCTATGATGTGGTCATTGTAGGGGCAGGATTTTCCGGTGCCATTCTGGCGAAAGAGCTTGTGTCAGCAGGGCACACTGTTCTGATCCTCGAGGCCGGTGCGGATCATGGCAAAACGTGGGAGACCTACCGATCCTATCTGGATCAGTACTACCTCTCGTTGGCGAAAACACCGAACTCACCCTATCCGGATCTGCCGACTTTGCCGTCACCCTCGGTGCTGGACATCACGGCGGTTCGCGGCACCGAACCGGACACAAACGGGTATTTTGTTCAGCGCGGGCCGCTGCCGTTTGGCAGCAACTATCTGCGTGCCTATGGCGGGACCTCCTTGCACTGGCTGGGCACCAGTCTTCGGATGATGCCCGCAGATTTCGAAATGCAGAGCAGGTTCGGCAAGGGGGTCGACTGGCCATTTGGCTACAAGGATATTCGATCCGACTATGAGAGGGCCGAATGGGAAATCGGCGTCTCAGCAGACGCCGAGGAACAGACACCCAGAGCATTGGGAATAAAGACCTCGGGCAAGCATGATAACCGGGGGTACTTTGCTAAAGGATATGACTTCCCCATGCACTCGATACCCTCGTCTTATATCGATGGGTTCTTTGCTCGGGCAGACGGCATGCCCATTGAAATTGGCGAAGACCCTAAAGACACGGTCAAACTGAAAGTCTCACGCACGCCGCAAGGCCGCAACTCAACCCCGCGTAAGCCAAAGAATGCCAATGGTATACCCGTGGGCCGCAAGATGCGGCATCAGTTTCGCCCGCGAGGATCGACCGGTCCATTTGCCTATATGGGCCAGCGGTGCGAGGGCAACTCAAGCTGCATTCCGATCTGCCCAATTCAGGCAAAATACAATGCGATGAAGACGCTGGAAGATGCCAAGCACATTCGCAAACATCACATGAAAACAATCACGCAAGCCGTGGCGTCCAAGGTCGAGCTTGCCGAAAGCGGTCGGGTTTCGGGTATCGTCTACAAGAAATACCCGTTCTCCGGTGTTGCGCAATACGAACTGCGCCGTGCCAAGGGCAAACAATACGTCCTTGCTGGTGGAGCGGTGGAAAACGTAACTCTTGCGCTGGCTTCCGAGATTTGTCGGACCAGCGGCGAACTGGGCCGCAACCTGATGGATCATCCCTACATGATGACGTGGGGTTCCGCGCCCGAGCCAGTTGGTCCGTTTCGTGGGCCGGGATCGACGTCAAGCTACGCCAATTTCCGGGACGGGACCTTTCGTGACAGAACTGCCGCCCATAGGCTCGAGATCGGAAACTGGGGCTGGAACTTTGCCACCGGGGCCCCAAACACGGATGTGGCGCGCTTTGTTGAACAGGAGAACCTCTTTGGCAAAGCGCTTCGTGACAAATTATATCACGATGTTCAAAGACAGGTTCGCATCGGCACGATGGTCGAACAACTGCCCCGCTCGACCAACCGAGTCACGATTGATCCCGCCTATCGCACACCGATGGGTGAATATCGCCCTGTGATCAGCTATGATCTGGATGACTATTCGCGGGCCGGTTTGGCGACGGCATACGACACCTGTACGCAGATTTTTCAGCGCCTGGGTATTCGAAACCACACGGCCTACAACCCATCTGACGCCGGATATTTCACCTATGACGGCCGGGGATACACGTTCTTTGGCGCAGGTCATCTTGTCGGAACCCATCGGATCGGAACGCACCCGCGCAATTCGGTGACTAATGACGTAATGCGAACCTGGGATCACGACAATTTGTGGATGGTAGGCGCCGGATCGATGCCAACAATCGCAACATCGAACCCGACACTCACGATGTCGGCAATGGCTTACCGAGCCTCCAGAGCAATATCGGATGCTGTTCGGAAAGGGGGGCAAAATGACCTCGAAAGACAAACTGGAGAAAGAGCGCGCGACACTGTGTAAACTGTTTCAGGACGCGCTTATTCTTGAACTCACTACCATTCCTCCCTATGCGACTGCGTGTTATTCGATCCTCGAACAAGGCCAGTATGACCGGTCTGAGCCAACAATCGTAAACGCCGAACCCATCGAAGTGATCCGGCAGGTTATGGTCGAAGAAATGCTCCACATGGTTCTTGCGGCGAATGTCATGAATTCGATTGGCGGAACTCCGGAGCTGAACAATCCTAAGCTGCTGCCCAAATACCCCCAGCCACTGCTAAACGGGCGCGGTCCAACTGTTTATCTGCGCAGGTTTACGCCAGACCAAATCAAGAGCTTTCGTGCGGTTGAAACGGCACCAAAAGATGAAAGAGCTGCGAAAAGCGGTGATTATCATACGATCGGAGGTTTTTACATCTACATCCGGGAAAGGTTGCGCAAAGCCTGTGATACTTATGGGGATGCCGCGATTTTTACTGGTAATGAGGCACGACAAATCACCGACGCCGACTATTTCGGTGCTGGAGGTGAGGTGATCGAGGTGATTGGCACCCCGTCGCAGCGCCGTAAGGCCGCGCTGAAGGCGATAAAGAAAATCATGGATGAAGGGGAAGGCGCAGACCTTGGTCACAGAGCTGGCGACAATGACATTATCCCTGGCCCTGATCACCGCGAGGATGTTGCGCACTATTTCAAATTCAACGAAATCCTGCACAGCCGGTATTATAAACCAGATGACAGCATAGACGGCCCGCCCACCGGTGGCGACCTCATCGTCGATTGGAGCGCGGTATCCCCGATGCGGGATGATCCGTCCGAAAAAGACTTCAAGAACGCGCCAGAGATCGAAGAAATATCTGCAGAATTTAACGCGGCCTGGTCCGGCCTGCTTGATGGTCTGCACATTGCGTTCAACACGGACAAGACTGCGCTAAGGTCACTGGTCCCAGCAATGTATGACATCAAGTCTCTGGCGCAGAAATTGATGCGTATTCCTTTGCCGGATGGATCAGGGGAAACCGCCGGGCCAACTTGGACGTATCTTGCAAAGACAAAGAGTTGATCGCTCGTTTCGTTGCAAGTCGATTAATACGCGGCAGCTATTTGGTCAAATTCGGAAAGCAATAATTTGCTGTATTAACAGCAGCATAGCGAAGTCCTGAATCGGCCAAAATGATCTGAAATAGCACTCGAATAGCGCTATTTATCGTGCGTTGTTTCTTGACTCACCCAGGATGCGTGAGGATTTGAATCCACGACGATGACTTCGGTCAATCGATATGAACCCACCGGGCGCGCATCACATGCCAGTTGGTGGTGAAACTGCGAAACTAACGCATCGCCGTCATCTCCCGTCAGCAATCGCTTTCAGAGACGCAAATGTGGGCACGCGAACGCAGAAGCGAAGACCTAGGGTGTTTTCTGGACCGTGTATAGCTCAATCTCCGAGGGACTGGACTTGCAAAGGTCCAGAAAACCTACCCTATTAACCGCAATCAGCCGCCGCTCAGTCGTAAGCTGCCGTCACGATCATTTCGACCTTCAATACATCACGGGCGAGCTTGGATTCTCCGCAGGCGCGGGCGGGCGCGTGGCCTTCAGGCACCCAAGCGTCCCAAACGGCATTCATCTCGGCAAAGTCTGCCATATCCGCCAACCAGATTTCGCATTTTAGGATGCGGGTCTTGTCGCTGCCTGCCTTTTGCAAAAGATCCTCAACCTTGGCCAGAATGTCCTGCGTCTGATCTGCCACGGTCGGCGCGTCCGAAGTCTGACCGCACAGGTAGGCAACGCCGTTGTGTTTGACGATCCGGCTCATGCGCTGACCGGTTTCGATGCGGGTGATTGTCATAACTTGTACTTTCTCATTGTTGAATTTAGCAGTGATTTGAGCTGCCCACGGCACAAGCGTTGAAATGCCAATGGGAGCCATAGATCAGAAGCCGGCATTCCGAGGCCGAGTTTCCTTCAAGTCAGATTGTCCGCCAGTTCATTTTGATATCCAAAAAGGGCCGGCAGCCCGCCGGTGTGCAGCAGAATGACCTTCTGACCCGGTTTAATCTTCTGGCTTTCAACCAGATGCATCAAACCGGCGAATGTCTTGGCGGAATAAACCGGGTCGAGGAAAACCCCTTCGGTCCGTGCCATTTTTTCCAGTGCGGCACGCGTTCTTGCGTTCACTTTGCCGTAACCTGGCGGCAATGCATCGTCATAGACATCGATCCGCGCCTGCAATAGAGCGGCATCAACATCCAGCAAGTTTGCAAGTTTCTGTAGAACGATCATCATGCGGGCGTGTTGCTTCTCGCGATCTCTGCGTACGCATATTCCAAATACCGGGGCCGTGCTGCCTTCCAGTGCTAGACCGGTTAGCAAACCGCCATGCGTAGCACCACTGCCTGACGGCACAACCACCGCATCGAAATTGGGCATCTGGGCACACAATTCCTGTCCGCCAACGACATAGCCCAACGCCCCCAGAGGTGGATGATTCAAGCCCAGATGAATGACGTATGGCGTGCGGCCTTGGGCCTTCAATTCGTCAGCACGCGCGTGCAATGCCGCGTCGGCCCCAGCTTCGTCTTCGCCCTCGGGATAGCTCATATGCTCGGCACCCAGAATCTGTGCCAAAAATACGTTCCCGGACCTGTAATACTCTTCGTCCATATCTGGGACACGCTCTTCTAATTGAAGCACGGATTGCATCCCCAGCTTAGCGGCCGCCGCGGCTGCAGATCGGACAAAATTGGACTGAACAGCACCGGTGATTAGAATGGTATCGGCACCTCGTTGCTGAGCATCGCCGAGGTAGAATTCGAGCTGCCGTGTTTTATTGCCGCCAAACACAAGCTCCGTCAGATCATCGCGCTTGAGCCAGAGGTCGATCCCCAATTCCGCCGACAACCTGTCTAACCGTTCCAGAGGTGTCGGGCCCGACAAAAGCCGGGCGCGAGGAAATCTCTCCAGATTGTCGTTTCGTTGCATCGTGCACCTCCCGGGATTATGCAATCATATAGGCGCGCTGGAACAAGACACAGCAAGCGATGAAAGAAACCACGCGGATCGCGGCTATGACGACCGACTGCGGCAAGTAAGGGCCCCCTGCCCGTCCAAGCAGGCTGCCTACCAGCGTGATTATGACAAAGCCGAGCAGTTGCGGCCCGTATGTGATGGCCTGCGTTTCGGACAGGCTGTGCAACAGGAATGCAATGCCATAAGCCACCAGCGCGATGGGTTGCACCAGCTTGGCCACCTCTTTGGCTGTACGGCCCTTTGCGATCAAACCAAACACCATAAGTGGGCCCGGTGTTGCCGCCCAGACGGTTGCAAGCCCGGACAGTCCTGTAATGGCTGAAAACCCAAAACGCCCGATTGTGCCGCGCAAGGGAAGCAGGGTGGTGATCAAGCCGATCAACAACAAGCAGGCCGTCAAGGCCAGAACAAACGCCTCGTTCAACAACGGATAAACAGTAAGACCGGCAGCTACACCGACACAACATGCGATGATCGCATTAAGAATGAGTGGCTTGTTGTTCTTTAGTACATGACGGTCCGTCGCGACTACCGACACAAGGGTATTCAGCAACAGCAATATGGGAACTGCCGTCGAGGTGCCGAGCAGGATCATCATCGGGGGACCCGCGATGATACTGAAACCGATGCCCACGCCAACCTGCAGCATTGCCCCGAGGCAAATGGCGGCCATCAAAATAGACAGATCAATGGTCACATAGCACTCCTGCAGCTTTGGCATTGTTGCAAGACCTCAGATATCCTGAGGTTACGGCCATGGTCCATGTCATTCCTTCATTCGAATTGATTGGCACGCACTAACGCTGCCGGGGCATCAATCCAGAGTATAGCTCGCGGGCCGCTACGGAATGTGCCATTTGCGCAAGTGTCGTCAGATCATACACGGGAAGGCACAGTTCTTCCTGAAGGCGCGATGCGTAGGGCGGCAGGTCTGTACACTCCAAAACCAGTGAGCGGATATCAGGGGCCTCAAGCATCAGGCTACGGGCTGCGTTCAGGACCTCGGCCTCGATCAGGTCTGTGTCCATACGGGTGCGGGTATTCCGCAAGATCACTTCTGCAAATTCACTAGTGTCCTCCAGTCCCTTCACCGCCACCGGAACACCGGCGGCACCGACGCCTTCAAAATGCCGGGCAGTCAAAGCAGAAGCGTCTGCAGTCAAAACACCCACCGGAGCGTTCGCGCCGGTCATGTGATAAGCCAGCGGCACCTGGATCAGGCTGGAAGCAAACACCGGAACTGAAACCGCTGCAGCCAGTTCTTTTTGAAACAGCGCAAGAAAGCCACAGCTGCCGGTAATGGCGCGCACGCCTTCGGCCTCAAGCCGTTTGGCACCTTCGATGAAGGGTTCAAGCAATTCCGGCGTTGGGTTGTTCAGAAGTGTCGGGACAGTCACCCCGTCGATCATTTCATACAGAACCGGAAATGGCAGGCTGGACGGGTTCTTGATATGGCCCGGTGGCTTTGGGAAATAGCTTTCAAGGCAAAGCACACCGATTGAGGCCCCGCAGATATTCTGGCCGCCTTGATAAATTGGCATTGTCATCAGGTCCTTTTTTGATTTGAAAGTTCAAAACCGGGTTGGTGTATACGGTGCTAGATCGATATTCGGGATGCGATCCGAGACGATATCCGCCACTAGCTCGCCGGTTTTCGGGGCCATCATCAGCCCGTAATGAGAATGCCCGAACGCTGCATAGAGTCCCTCTTGGTCTTTTACTTGCCCGATTGCGGGCAAGCTGTCCGGGAATGACGGGCGCCGACCCATCCAAAACCGCGCCTCACCTGTATCAAGCTCGGGCATCATGGCCTTGGCCTGTTGGGACAGGATTTGCTTCTTCCGTGGGTCAGCGGGTGCATCGGCGCTGCCGAATTCAGCCGTACCGGCGACCCTAAGCCCCCCAAGCATCGAACTTGCGACCACCTTTGCATCCACATCCATGACCGAGTTGTTCAGTTCGACCGCAGGGGTTGGGAATTCGACATGATAGCCCCTTTCGGCCACGAGAGGCATAGGCAATCCCAATGGTTTCAACAGGTCGGCAGACCATACGCCTGCCGCAAGAACAACATGGCTGGCGGTTAGCGTATCCTGCGCAGTTGCAATCTGCCAACCACCCTCTTCTGCGGGGGTAAGCTTGGTGACTTCGGTTTGCACAATTTCAGCACCTTGCACTTGCGCCTTTTCGGCCAAAACCGCTCCCACGCGTCCCGGAGCGGTTACACGCGCTTGCCCTTTGATCACAATCGCACCTTTGAACGCTTCGGACATAGCGGGCTCCAATCGGCGCAGTTCGTCACCGTCGACGCGTTCCAGATCGCCGCCTTTTTCTCGGCGGATAAGATATCCAAGCCCGTCCAGATTAGCCTGTTCTGGTCGGCGAAAGGCGTGGATGTAATAGCTATCGGTGATCAAGTTCTCGTGCCCGGTACCATGTAAATGACGCCGGTACAGATCGACGGAGGGGCGACAAAGAACCTCCATCGCGTCCGAGACTTCGCGAACAGTTTTTTCTCCTGAGTTTCCGAGAAATCGCAACCCCCAAGGAATCATTTTGGGCCAGAAGCTGGGCCTGACTGACAGCGCGCTCTTTGGGTCAAGCAGCATTTTGGGCAGCATTTTCCAGATACCGGGCATTGCTTGCGGAATGATCGACCAAGGCGAAACCACACCAGCATTCCCGAACGAGGTTTCCTGACCCGGCTCACCTCGATCGATCAGCCGAACCTGAATGCCCCGTTCCTGCAGCGACAAAGCGCAACAGATGCCGACGATTCCTGCGCCGATGATGGTCACTTGTTCTGTCATCAGTTCAGGCCGGAGATTGACTGCGGTTGCGCGCGATCAATTGGGTGACGATGACAGGCGAGGCAACGGCCAGCGCGATCAGGTCTGCCGTCAGGCTGGGCGCGACAAAGATAATCCCCGCAAGGGCCATCAGAATCCGCGCCGCAACATTCATCGGTTTCAGCCAGTAGCCCACAACCGCAGCCGACAGGGCGATAACCCCGGCGATACAGCTGGCGGCGGTGTAAGTGAACTCCCAGAAATTGAAGCCGGTTGAGGATACGAACAGCAGAACTGGCGCATATACGAAAGCCATCGGCGCAATCACCTTGCCCAATCCAAGAGTGAATGCCGACAGGCCAGTGCGGAACGGATTCGAGTTGGCAATTGCAGCAGCCGCGTAGGCCGACGTACAGACCGGTGGTGTGATTTCTGACACCACGCCGTAATAGAGCACGAACAGGTGGCTGGCGATGGGAGGAACGCCGAGCTGCGCCAAAGCAGGCTGTGCGACCGATACCAGCATGATGTACAACGCTGTGGTCGGGATACCCGCGCCCATCAGGATACAGACGATGGCTATGAAGACCAGTGAGATGAATAGCTGCAGGTCTTCCATGGCAAACAGCTGGAAGCTGCCGAACGAGATCATGTTGTAAATATCTGAAGCCAGATTGCCCGCGCCCTGTGTCACCATGAAGCCAATGCGAAAGCCGATGCCAGTGGTGTTGATCACTCCGACCACGATGCCAACCGCAGCCGCTGCGGCACCAACGGCCAGCGAGTACTTCACGCCCAGTTCGACCGCCTGCAGCATCTCGGGCACTTCAATCCGTTTCTGTGGATTCAGCGTGGCAATAACCGACAGGCCACAAAGGATTGCGGTCATCGTCAGGTCGAACCCGCCATCCGAGAATTTCCAAAGCACAAAAGCCAGGAAAGCCGCGGCATAGACCAGCGTTGGCGGCTGTTTGATCCGCGACATGCCCGCGATGACCGCCAGAGAAATACCGCAAAAAGCGGACATGAATGGCGTGTAGCCCGTAAACAGCACCACCAGCAGGCCGATCAGTGGCACGATATTGGCCCAGCCTTCCGCCCAAACGGCTTTGAGTTGCGGCAGCTGCTCTTTCGCCAGACCTTTCAGGTTCAGCTTGCGTGCCATCAAGTGCACCACAGCGAAGACGCCGACATAGTGCAGTATTGCTGGGAAGATCGCCGCGATCACAATGGTGGTGTAGGGGACCTCAAGGAACTCGGCCATGATGAAGGCTGCAGCGCCCATGATCGGCGGAGTGATTTGGCCACCAGCAGAAGACGCAGCCTCAACCCCGCCCGCAAAATGGCCAGGGTATCCGAGGCGCTTCATATTGGGGATAGTCAATGCTCCGGTCGATACGGTGTTGGCCACCGATGAGCCAGAGATCGTGCCAAAGAAAGCTGAGGACACCACTGATACCTTTGCCGGACCGCCAGTATAACGGCCCGCAAGTATAGTCGCGTTGTCGATGAACAGCTGCCCCAGACCGGTGCGTTGCGCGATGACGCCGAACAAAACAAAGTGAAAGACGATAGTCGAAACCACCCAGAGCGTGACGCCGTAGATACCTTCCTGCGGAAAATACATCGACGATACGAAGGTTTTGAAATTCACGCCGGGATGCTGCAGCAGTCCGGGGAAGTACGGCCCCAGCAGGGCGTATGAGATGAAAACACAGATGATAAGGGGCAGCACCCAGCCCAGCGTGCGCCGCGCAATGTCCAGCACCAAAAGGATGATGACGACGCCCAGAAATACATCATAGTTGTTGGGGTTGCCCATCCGGAACGTCTGTTCCTCGATCCCAAGGAACGGAATGCCGCGCCAGGCTACGCCAACATAGAGCGCGGCAACGATGCCAAGCGCCATGAAAACCAGATCATAGAGCGGGATGTTACCGATGCGGAACCGGCTGACCTTAAGGGCATAAAGGCTCTTTGCCCCAACAATCGGGATTGTGGCATAGACCAGAATGAACAGCAGGGCGAGGTAGATGCCCATGTGCCAGTGGTCTGCGGGCAGGCCGAATCCGGCCGTGAAGAATTCGTAGAACGCTAAAATCAGGGCCACAACACGGAGAACTTTTCCAGCGGTGGGCGTCACCTGCCGGACGGCGGCACCTTCATCGAACTGTTCCTCGATGGCCGCTAGTTCCTCGGCTGTCAATTCGTGGTCATCAAGTTTCTGGGTCTCGGACATGATGGCCTCCCGATTTCGCATAGTTCCAGTGTGCGGTGCCCCACATAGGGGCACCGACGATACAGTTCAGTCTGTTACGTTTACTGAAGAAGTCCGGCTTCTTTGTAGAACTTCTCGGCACCCGGATGCAGTGGAACACCCAGCGCCTCTACACCATCCAGCGCGGTATCGGGCGTGATCTGCTTACCCTTGGCATGGCCGTTGTCCAGTAGCTTGCGGGTGTTGTCGTTCCACAGGGCTTTGGTCAGCTGATAGACCAGATCTTCCGACAGATCCGAGGACACAACCAGCATAGCACTGACCGCAGGGGTCTTGGTTTCCGCATCTATGCCTTCATAGACACCACCCGGAATAGCCGAAGGGATATAGGCCGGAATGATCTCGTTGATCTTGGCCAGATCTTCATCGCTGAACGAATGCAGGTTCATGCCTTTGGTCGACGACAGTTGTACCATCGCGGCAACTGGCCAGCCCGCAGCGTAGAAATAGGCGTCTAACTGACCGTCAGCCAAACGCTCGGCGCTTTGACTGTTGTTCAGTTCGGCTTCATCCATATTGTCGCGGTTTACACCCCAGGCGTCGAGCATCTGCAGAACAGCAACCTGCGTACCCGATCCGGCCTGTGCGATACCGACGCGCTTGCCTTCCAGATCACCCAGGTCGTTGATCGTCTGACCGGCGGGCAGCACGAGATGCAGGTCCTCGGGGAACAGATTTGCTACGATGCGAAGGTTAGGATGAGGTTTACCCTCGAACTTGCCTTCGCCCAGATACATTGAACGGGTCACATCGGCTGCGGCCAGACCGGCCTCAAGCTCACCATTCTGCACTGCGGCATTGTTGAACACCGACGCTGTCGTGGATTGCGCGATTGCGATCAGGCCCGGGACGCCACATTGGCCACCTTCTTCGCACGGGCGAGATCCCGGAGGGGCAGAAATTCCGTTGGCGATGGTGCCGCCGATGGGGAAGTAGGTTCCGCCTGCGCCACCGGTCCCGATGCGGAAGAATGTTGGATCCTGCGCCAGCGCAGGGGCGGCAAGCGCGCCTGCCAAGGCCAGTCCGGTCAAACATTTCACGAATTTCATAATCATCTCCGTTGTTGGATCGCTGGATTCGGTTTTCCCGAATTCGATCTCCTCAGCGTAGAGACGATTCGCATAAATGCAAATTTTTTATACTTCACAAAACTAAGGTTTTATTTATACATTAACCATGAACCTTATGCAGCTCACAGTGTTTCGCGAAGTGATGGAGACCGGCTCTATCTCGCAAACTGCCAAGAAACTGAATCGCACTCAGCCGGCGATTAGCCTTGCGTTGAAAAACTTGGAAAAAACGCTGGGACTGACCCTGTTTGAACGCAAGGGAAGACGCCTGGTTCCGGTTCCTGAAGCGCACTACCTTCTGGCCGAAACCACAGGCATTCTGGACCGTCTCGCCACCATCTCCAGCACAATGGAAGGGTTGATCAAAGGGCATGCAGGCAGCCTGAACATCGCAACGATGCCCGGACCGTCCGCCTTTTTGTTCCCGCGTTTTATCAGCCAGTCGGTCGGAGAAAACCCCGATATTCGCATCACTCTTTCCACCCGCAGTTCACCTCAGATTATGGAGCTTGCAGGGACCCAGAACATCGACTTCGGATTTGCTGATTTCGAACATTCAGCGGGCAAAGAACCGCAGTACTCTGCCGAACTAATCAAAGCAGATTGCTTCTGTGCCATTGACCGCACCCACCCACTTGCTTCGCGTAAGAGCCTGACACTGTCTGATCTGAACGATACGCCCATGGGCGGCTTGCATGCGTCACACCCATTCCAGCGCAAAATCCGGCAGGAATTCGAGGAGGTCGGTGCTGAGTACAATCCGACAGTGACCTGCCAGTATTTTCAGCCGCTCATCCCCTTCGTCAGCTCCGGGCAATGTTGCAGCATCGTTGATCCGCTGACCGTCGTGACCGAGCAAGAATTGAACCTGTCCGACGGAAAGGTCGCTTTTTTGCCATTCAAGAAACCGCTCAGATATGAATACGCGATCCTTGAACCCAACCACCGGCCGCCGTCTCAACTGGCTTTAAAGATCAAAGCTGGATGGAAAGCCGAGGTCTTAAAAATGTTGGAAGACGTGAAGGCGAATCCTCACACAGAATGGATTTTCCAGGCCGGGCGTGAGTAAAACTGATCGGCCCCAATGAGTTGATCTCTTGATCGCTCGAAGCGATTTACAGCGTCAAGTTGATTTGAGAAGAAAGACGGCTGGTCGCAATTCACGGATTTAGAGTAACGCAGTTTTCGGTCGACACCGATGACGCACCAACCATCGAGTATTCATACGAATTGTTTCAAAGGAGCGTTTCAACCGTTTCAGATGGCTCAACAATTACCCCTTTTGGACACAATTTTGTCCCAAAATAAAATGTAATTGCACTCAATAGTTATCAATGTGGCATGATCATGATGCTTGTCGTCCAAATACCGGCGCTTAACGAGGAGGAAACCCTTGCCGAAGCGATCGCGGCAATTCCCCGATCGATTCCTGGCGTCAGTAAAGTTGAAGTACTGGTCATCGACGACGGCTCCACCGATCGGACCGTTGAAGTCGCCTGGGACGCCAAAGCTGATCACGTTCTGGAAATGAGCAGCCATGTCGGCCTCGCCCGTGCGTTCAGTGCCGGCATCGAGTATGCACTTTCATTGGGCGCGGATGTGATCGTCAACACCGATGCAGACAATCAGTATTGCGCTGACGACATTCCGGCCCTGATTGATCCGATACTGAAGCGTAAGGCACAAATCGTGGTCGGCGCTCGCCCGATCAGAGAGATCGAGGGCTTCTCGCCGTTGAAGAAAACCCTTCAACGGCTGGGCAGTTGGGTCGTGAGACTGGCAAGCAAGTCAGAAATCCCTGATGCGCCCAGCGGATTTCGCGCCTATTCCCGAGATGCCGCTGCCCGACTCTGTGTTGTCAACACTTATACCTACACTCTGGAAACCATCATTCAGGCCGGTCGCAAACATATCCCGATGACCTCGGTGCCTGTTCGGGTCAACAAGGTAACACGCCCGTCTCGTCTGTTCAGAGGTATCGGAGAGTATGTCATCCGCTCAGCAAGAACTATTCTGCGCGTTTTTGTGATCTACGCACCATTGAAGTTCTTCCTGACGCTTTCGGCAGTGTTCGCCTTGCCTGGCTTAATCGGGGTTGGGCGATTTCTCTATTATTACGCGACAGACGGGGGGGCCGGGCATGTTCAGTCGCTGGTTCTGTCCGGTGTGCTGCTGGCAATGGCCACGATACTGTTCGCCGTTGGTATCCTCGCCGATCTTATCGCCACCAACCGTAGTCTGCTGGAAGACATCCGGGCCCGAGAGTTACTGCGCGCGCCGATTAGACCTACTGAAGTAATTACCCTCGACCAGGTCAGGGCGGTAGAGAATGGATAATCCGGCGCTAGGCGATCAGCGAAACGCCGGATTGGTAGGGGCTATCACTCTTGATCGAGTGGTACGAGCGAGCATTGTCGTTGTCTTCGTGTTTATGCTGGTGCTGGCGTATACTCACAATGTGAATTGGGACGAATTCTATTTCCTGTCACATGTCCATGCCTTCCTCGACGGTCGATTGGACCGTCCAATGCAGACCTTCTTCGTGCATGGTTTCACATGGCTCGATGCGCTGCCGGGTCATGAGATGGAACAGATATTTGCAGCCCGGCTTGTGATGGTTGCATGCGTCGGGCTGACCACAATTTCTGTGCACCGTATCGCCCTGTATTTTACCGAACAGCGATTTGCCGATATCGCTGCTCTGGGTTTCCTGACTTCGGGCTACGTTTTGGCCTATGGCGCCAGTTTCCGTGCCGATCCCATTGCTGCGGCATTACTGACTTCTTCGATTGCAATCTTGCTGACCAAGCGCCTGTCTGTCTGGCAAACACTGGCGGCAGCGCTTCTGAGCGCTCTAGCCGTACTGGTTACGATCAAATCGGCACTCTATCTGCCCGCATTTCTGGCCGTGCTGATATGGAGGATCGAAGATCGAATAGCGGTACGGCGCATCATTATCACGGGTATATTGGCGGCTGGCATTTGCGTGTCATTCTACCTCTGGCATGCGTCTGGCCTCCGCGTCGCCGAAGGCAACCAGACGGCAAACAATGCAAAGGACGCGCTGAATACGACGCTTTTAAGAAGCGGCATATTCCCACGATCAACTGAATTCATGAGTTGGGCTATGCTCAGTCTCCCACAGATCATTCTTGTGGGGATCGGACTGTGTGCCGGTCGGAATGCTCGGCGGGTTCTGTTGATTGCGCTCTTTGCTGCACCGCTCCTCTCGGTGGTGATCTATCGCAATGCCTTTGTCTATTTTTACCCCTTCGCTACCCCACTCCTGATGGTAGCCGTCGCGATCGGAGCACAGAGGCTTGGATCATCACGACGCTCGGCACAACTGGCGATGGTGATGCTTGCGGGGCTTTTTGTCCAGGCAGCCCTAGCACTGCAAGATCGTGCAGGAAACCAACGCGCCACTATTGCGGAAATTCATCGCCTGTTCCCAGATCAGGTCGCCTATATTGATGACAGCCACATGATCGCAAGTTTCCCGAATCCTGGTTTCTTCATGTCAGGCTGGGGCGTTGCACGCTATCAGGCGGCGGGCCAGCCCGTATTTGCCAGAATCATCGCAGAACAGCAGCCACCTCTACTTATCGCCAACAAAACTGCTCTGACGCTGACGATGGACCCAAGTTCGGCCAATGGAGCCGAGCCTGTGCTGCTGCCTGAGGACCACAAGATATTACGCGAGTCATATGTGCACTATTCGGGATCGATCTGGCTTGCCGGAGGATCAGTGACGCTGACCGGCGAACCGGTTGAATTGGCACTTCCGTTCCCCGGGAGGTATCGGGTCGAAACCAGCCAGCCAGTACAGATTGACACAAGTGCCGTCGCATCTGGAGACATTCTCAGCATTGGGGCAGAAGCAGTAACAATCAACGGACCGAAAGGTGTTGCTGTCAGGCTGATCTGGGATACTGGTGTGGCGCCGGTCGCACCAGAAAGCTTGGATCGAGAGGTTTATACCGGCTTCCGGGTGCTTTCGCTATGAATACCGATATGCCTCTTTCCCCTCCGGTGGTCAGCACCACTCCGATACCATCTGAGCCCGGCAACAAGCGGGTGATTTTTTGGGGAACATATGATCTTAGCAAACCCCGTACTCGAATTCTCCGAACTGGATTGCAAGAGCTCGGCGTAGAAGTAATTGAAATCCACGCAGAGATTTGGCCCAAACACGCGGATAAAAGCCAGTTGAACATGGCTGTGATGATCCGAGTGTTGTTCAGCGCGCTCTTGGCCTATCCGCTTCTGATCCTGCATTATTTGCGTGCGCCTCGTCATGATGCAGTGATGGTTCCCTATCTTGGCGCGCTCGATACATTGGTGTTGTGGCCCTTTGCCCTGCTACGTCGGCGGCAGATCACCTGGGACATGTTCCTTTCGCTTTACGACACTGTCGTTAACGATCGAAGTATGGTTGGGGCCAAGTCACTGCCGGGCCGGATGCTTTGGGTCACTGAATGGCTGGCCTGTCGGGCAGCGCATCATGTCTTGCTCGATACAAAGGCGCATGCCGAGCATATTGCACGGATCTTCAATTTGCCTGAATCCAGGATTGGAGCAGTGCCGGTGGGAGCTGAGCCGGGATCCTTCCAGCGTCTGCCTCCTCCTGCGCGCCACGACGGTCCCACTAGAGTGTTGTTTTATGGACAGCTCATCCCGCTGCATGGGCTTAAAACGATATTGACGGCAGCTACCTCGGATCAAGGTCGCGATATCAATTGGCACCTGATTGGCACCGGGCAAGAGTGCCTATTGCTCGAGACAGCTCTGGTGGATGCGGAGCATAATCATATCTCCTGGCAGAAGTGGGTTCCCTATGAGGAACTGACCGAGGCAATTTCAAATGCCGACATCTGCCTCGGCATTTTTGGCGCCTCTGGCAAGGCTGCGTCAGTAGTGCCGAACAAGGTTTATCAGGCGCTGTTGTCAGGGCGTTCAGTGATCACCCGGAGCTCACCTGCCATGATCGAAACATTCGGCACCGAAGCTCTCGGGGTGAAGCTTATCCCTCATTCAAATCCCGAAGCGCTGCTGGATGCCATCGCTGAATTGAGGCACGAGGGCTATCCGGTAATGCCTGAAGACAAACTGAAAATGGCCCAGCCCCAGGAGATCGCGCGGACTCTTTGCGGATACCTGTTTCGCTGTGCACCTCAAGCCGGATAAAACTGTGGTCGACATGAAAGAATCCCGCCGCAATACTAAGACCCATTACGGTACCGTAATCAGGCATAGGCATTTCGGCCTGGCTATTCCGGCTCTTCAATGGGTGCCGGCCCCGCGTTACTTAATGCGGAGAAATGTTATTCTTGGACTGGCCCAAAGGCTGATGCCCGGACGACTTCTAGAAATCGGATGTGGGGCTGGTGCATTGCTAGACGACTTGGCGGGAATGGGGTTTTCATCGGTTGGTGTGGATAAGTCTACTTCGGCCCGACGTATTGCCACGGCAATTTTGGATGGAACCAGAGAAGTAGAGATTCGCGAAACTTGTCAGGGGCTAGCGCTGGAAAGCTTTGATCATCTAGTCGCTTTCGAAGTACTGGAACATATTGAGGACGACTCAGCGGCGCTTATCGAATGGGCACGCTATTTGAAACAAGACGGTCATTTGATGGTTTCTGTCCCAGCACATCCCGAACGCTGGAACCCAGCCGATGTCTGGGCAGGTCATTACCGGCGATACCGGCGGAAGGATCTTGTTGACTTGGTTGAAATGGCTGGCTTCAAGATTGAGCTAGTCCAGTGCTACGGCTTTCCTCTGGCAAATATTATGGAACGGCTGATCGCTCGGGTCTATGCCAAACAGACCCAGAAACGCGGCGAAAAGATGAACCAAGACGACCGCACTAGCGCTAGCGGTTCGGATCGCAACCTACTGACGCTTATCTGGCCTTTCTACAGCTCGTTGCTCGGAACGCTGACAATGCGGCTAGTCTGGAAAGTTCAAAAGGTGTTCCTTAACGGTGATCGTGGCATTGGATACATCATCGTCGCGCGTAAGTACTAAACATGGCTACCGCCCTGCGCTATATCGGCACCGCTGCTGCCCTGATCTTCATCGGAATCATTCTGGTTCGACACGCAGGAGACATTGCAGTGCTCGACCTCGGGTCAGGCCGCGCCCGTTATGCACTGCTAGGTGGGTTTACCCTTTATGTGCTGTCGCAGCTCGTAGGTGCTGTGGCTTGGGGGGTGACGCTAAACATCTATGACGTTGCCCTACCGCGCACACGCGCTGAAAGTCAGTTAATGGTATCGCAGATCGGGAAATACATCCCCGGCAATGTTGCCCACCTTTTGGGACGTTTCGCCCTCGCACGGAGTGATGGAGTGCCATCCGCAATTATTGCGTCATCTCTTTTGCTCGAGATCGGTTTTCTGCTCGCCAGCGGTGCTCTGGTCGTCGGAATTGTGCTCCTGACCATGCCCGATCTTGTCGCCGCAGTAATTGCAGACCTTCCAGGATCCTGGCTCGATGGACAGATGACAATCATCTTCTTCGGAATTCTGGCCTGCATCATGATTGGCCAGATTGTAATCTGGCGCAAAGCGGGAAAACCGAAACTTAAATTTTCAAAATGCTTGATCCTGTTGTTTCTGCATAGCTTCAACTTTTTGATGCTGGGTTTGTCACTTTGGTGTGTCGCACGGGCGATCTACCCTCAGGGTGGTGCCGGTATATTGCAATGCATCGCAATCTTTTCGACAGCCTGGGTCATCGGTTTTCTGATGCCGGGCGCACCCGGTGGTATCGGTATTCGAGACGGAATTATAGCTATCGGACTTGGCCTTTTCACTGATCAGGGAGTCGGTCTAAGCGCTGCGATCGCGCATCGCGCGATCTCGGTTCTGGGGGATGTAGCTGTGTTTGGGCTTGGCCTAACCCTGCGCCGATATCTAAGCAGTAGTGAGCACGAAGCTGTATAAGTTTCAAAATTTGGATCAGGTCAGCCAGACAATTTGCAGCGGAGTCTATCGTATCTGAAGGTCGCCATGCGCTGTCTCAGGCGCTAGGGTGCCGTCTTCTATTCGTTTCCAAACATAGTGCGACTTCTGGTGCGTACTACATTCCTTGAGCGCACCCAGCATCGCCCAAAGCCAGGGTTGAGGTCGTTCAAGTTTGACCCAAACCTATCGTGAGTTTTGAGCAGGCAACCGATCAATGTGCTTTTTCACAACATCGTTCGAGAGGGTCGCGTTCAGTCGCCA
The DNA here is from genome assembly GCF_056583445.1 of Ruegeria sp. S84. Classification (NCBI taxonomy): domain Bacteria; kingdom Pseudomonadati; phylum Pseudomonadota; class Alphaproteobacteria; order Rhodobacterales; family Roseobacteraceae; genus Ruegeria; species Ruegeria sp. S84. The sequence continues at coordinate 194,477 of NZ_JBWPVF010000001.1, read as the reverse complement.
CTCACCTAACGGGATGACCGGCTTGTTTGCGGCCTGTGCATCAGGTTCAAAAGTAACAACAATGGTTTCACGCTTGTCACTTTCATCAAGATCAAGCTGGATCATGAGCCGTGTAACGCCTGAATTCGGATTCTGCATCGCACATTCAGAATTGAATGCCGTTTCGCAAGGATTGGCTGAAAGTTGAGAGAAGGTGGCGTTTGGCGGCGACAGTATGCGTGCGGTTAGTTCTTTCCCATCCTGACGCAATGTGGCTTTGGAGCCATCAACTGTTAACTGCGCTTCGGTATGCATTGCCCACGCCACCCGCCCCCGTTGATCAGAGCTAATTTCATCCTGAACCAACACTGTCGTTCCGTCGACAAGAGCTATGCCTCGTCTGACCGTTCCCTTGGGCTTTCCATAGGCGTCTGAAAGATCGGCGATTGCAAAATCGAAACCCGGAAACTGCGCCAACTCCTCAACATAGGCCCGCCCCGTTTCGATTTGATTTGCCATGTCAAAGGTCAGTGTATTCTGCCCGATCGTGGCCGTTCGATAATAGTCAAAACGTTTGTCAGTAAAGTAGCCGGGCAATTGGTAATTTCCGAGCCCAAGATCCACCCCCCAACGTACACCGTCGGCTTCAAGCACAAAGGTGCCCGCATCAAGGTCATTGTGATGGCTGCTAAGCGGCCCAGCCTTGAGGCCGATATAGCTGGCCTTAGGGTCATTCCAACCAGACCGCATGGTTACGATCCCAAGCCCTCCAGACCAATAGGATGTTGATCGAGCAGTGGTTGGTTCACTATTGCGTCGCTGCTGCCAGATCAGCTCGAATGCTGGATGGGAAGACCCCATTTTGCTATTCATCTTAAGGTCGTAGCCCGGACGATTGAACCGCGACGCCAGCCAGGTCAATACAACAAGGTCAGTGCTTGTATCGCTGTCTCCAAAGTTAAACAGCATGCCAGTTGGCCCAGATGCATGGATCAGGAACTCCCCAAAATCTTCCAACCCTACCATTTTAGAGAGATCAAAATCATGCCCGAGGACGGAAACAAGCGCATCAAACGCCACCGCCGCGTCCCGGGCGGACAAAGCCCCGTACATCGGTCCTTCTGGCCAAGCCCCATCCGGAGCGAACATTGCCAACCCATTTCTAAGTGAAACCTGCGCTTGCTCAATAATATGATCAGCCAGTTCCGGTTCTGTTTCTGACACAACCAGAGCGGCGACGATCATTCCTGCATTGCAAACGATGTTCCAGTTGAAGGAAGCAACGGGCCAGGCGATATCCGCAGTAGCCGTCCCATCAGGAAGCGACGCGGGAACAGACACTGGGTTCACCCAGTGTTGGGGGGCGACCCAACCCTTGTCATAATAGAGCGTATCCAGATCGTAGATTTTTGCGACTTCTTTCAGCCCCTTCTCAACAAGTGCCGATCGAATAGTCTGATGATCCTCTTCGTCCAGATTGTCACTAATCCAACTGTATCCGAGCGACACCGCCAATGTGACACGGCTTAATCCCAGAAAGTGTGCGGACTGCCATGTTTCCAGTTCCGAAAACTGCAAGAGCTCGGTTCTGGCGCGATCAACATATCGACTGTCACCAGTCAATCGCCAAGCCAAAGCCAGTGTGGTGAGGCGTTCGACCGGACGTTGTCCAAATCCACGAAAAGCTTCGTGAAGTTGACCATCTCCATTCCGAACTGCCTCAACAATAGTAGGCGACCGCAAATGCGCTTCTGCACTCTCAATCAATGCCTGATAGTCAGCCGCGAACACCTGATCGGCTGCGCGCTGTGTTTCTATGCGCTGGACGATCTCATCCGTTAGAACGACTTGCGGCACTGAGTTTTGGGACAAAGCGCTTGTAGCGCAAAAACAAGCGAAGGACAAAACGAACAAAAAGAAGGCTTTAATCGGATTCACACTTCTAACGGTCGCGATCATGGACTTCTTCCGCATTGGAAACACCTGCAACCCGACTCTGCAGCGGTGGCCAAATTCTGTCAAAGACATCCGATTAGTTCGGCTTAGCAAATTGATATGCTAAACGCCCCGTCCAGCAGCCTATTGGAGTAGTGTTTAAGTAGAGCCGGAAGGACAAACGATAAGAAAGCCAGCCACGAGAACCTAGCGCAAGCGATCCGAGCATTAATATTATGGTCGCATGGCTTGATCACGGAACCGAACCGGAAACGAGGCCAGTGCCCATCGATTTTCATGTGTTTGTTTTCGTTCCCGGCCTAGCGCAGACCGGGAACCACTTATTGGAGTGCCTCAGGCGATGGACATGCCGAGCGCTTCAAGTTGGTCTGTCAGGGCGCTTTCTGCTTCGGCAACACTGTTCCAGTCATCAGCCGTCAGGTTGCCAAGATCCAGATCCTCGGCCTGAACATCCTGAAGTGTAACGGTATGGCCGCCATTTCCGATAACTTCAAAGATAAGATCGCCATCAATTTCGGTGACCGACACATCGCTTTCGCTCAAAGCGTTGAAATCGATGATATCATCATCGGCATTAAAACCGATAATCTGGGTCTTTACCCCCCAGTTCCAGGTAAGCTCTGCCACATCCACTTCAGCGCCGAAGGTCACAACTCCTGGGGTTTGGCTGTTTCCGGGTTCGTTGGTTCCACTACCGATATCTGGTTGGGTCGATCCCCCTGTCAGATCTCCGACCCGTGTCTGATAACCGTCTGTCGTCGCCCCGACAGGAGCCTGTGGGGTCAGCAGTATGGTGCGAGCAACCAACGTCACATCGTTCTGGTCAAAGCCAAATGGTACCTCGAGATTGTCTTCCATCACCTGATCAAAATGGAATTCGACCAGACCCGGGATCAGGTCAGCCTTGGTCACGCCGGTCAGCGTGATGCTTTGTCCGGTCGGCAAGGATGAGATCACCAGACCATCGCTACTGTCCTCGACGCTAAGCCGCTCGCGGGTTCCGAAATACAGGAAGCTGATCTTCATCGTTGAAGGATCAAAGCCGTCAATAACTTCGTGCACGCCATATTCGTGGCTACGAACATAGACTGTGTCAGCATCGCGAGGTCCTACGCCCTGCTCCCAACTAAGAACGCCGCCCATATCCTGACGGAGGTGTTCGTTGCCGACCACACCAAAGCTGTCGATGGTCACGTCCTGGAAGGTGACACCTTGCACGATTTGCGCCGCGTCCGACGATGGGCTGTCGATAACAATCTCGCCGGCCTTGGATTTGGTGACGATCATGCCGTGAACCGACGTACCGCCAAAGTCCAACTCGTCCACACCGGGGCGGAATCCGGTTATGTCGTCAGCGTTGCTATCGGCCCGGTATTTCACCCCGCCCGTGTCTGTATTGCCGGTGATAGCGGGCGGGTTTGACCCGTCTGCATCATAACTGAGGTCATAGCCCTCTCCGTCTCCCGGCGAGACGATAACTTGCCCCAAAGCTGTGGACACTTCGTTCAACACCGTCTGATCCGTGATAGAGAAATTGCTGAGCGAAAGATCGGACAGGCCAAAGCCAGTGAATACGATCTGCTTGGTTACATTGCCCGAGGTCAGCTCAATTCTAACGGTCTGCCCCAGAGCGTCCCCACTCTCTTCGAAAATCGAGAAGTTATCAGTCCCAATGTCCGGTCCGATTTCAATGACATCTCCCATCGCGGGCAGGAAGCCTTCGACCGTCTGTGCCTCGCTGGCAAGGCCCAGCATGACGTGCATATGTTGGTGGCTATGGCCACCGCCACCACCATCTCCGCCACCATCGCCACCGCTGGTCGGCATTGAACCATCAGTGCCTATCAGCCCAAGCACTTCAGCTGCGGCGGTATTGTCCAGAATAGCGAAGTTTGCCCGGCTCAGCTCAGCAAGTGTCACACCGCTGAGGGTCGTGGCCTGGTTGTTGGACGGGATCGAGAACACAACCGCGCCATCAACCTCGGCAACCTCCAACGCGTCGGCACCGACCCATGCGATGAAGATCGTATCTGTCGTAGGGTCGAAATCCGGGATCGTTGCATTCGTGCCCCAAGCCCAGTTAATCACCACATCCGCAGTATCTTCTGTGGTGTCAGCAGTCCCGTTGCCGGTCGGTTCCGTGGGTTCCGGATGTATAACCGGTGGGACAACGGGCGGCGACGTATTCCCGTTATCGGTGCCGCCATTTGTATCCGTGGGCAAGACACCGTCGGTGTATACCTTGATAGCGTCTTCGATACTCGGCGCGTCATAACCGCCGAATTGCGAGACATACCGCAGGATCGAAGTACCGTATTCATCGGTGGATACACTTCCACCCTGAAGCAGAGCCAACGTACCCCATGCCCCCCGCAGGTGCGCGGCGGCCATTATGCCAGTAAGACTGAGCGTGACAGAGACGGCCTGGCCATTTTCCAGATAAGTGCGTGTCGTGCCGAGATAGTCGGACAGGCTCTCTCCCTGATAGCCCAGCCCGGTTTCGATGACTTGAAGATTGTAGCCAAAAGCTTCTTGAATCGCGCGCTCCTGCGCTTCGGCGGTTGTGAACTCTGCCAGCGAATTCACCCCGTTCTTACCGGTCCATGTGCCATCCCAGGTGTTCGAAGCCGCGCCATTCCCATAATAGACATCATCGGTGTAATACCCGAGGTCAATTAACAGCGCCTCGCCGAACTGATATCCAACAAAACCAAGCGAGTTCATCGAGCGATAGGACATCGCGTCCCATTCATCACTGCTTAGATCAGACCAGCTGGAATAGCTTGGATAGAAGTCGGCAACGGCCCCTCCCGCCCATTGGTTCAGCTGCCAATCCTGAATGATTCCTGCGTCGTATCGATCTCGATCCCAACCAGATTCAAATGCACGCAAAGCGTCGCGAAATTCTTCATATGTTCCATTACTCATCTTGAAACAGACTCCCATCTTGTCGTTGTTTCAGCCCAAGTATTTCGGCTTTATTAGCCCGATGAATTCAGGCCCAACTTGCGTAACAAGTCAGAAGTTTAGGACACGTTAAGAGTTCATTAACGAATTAATCTGAGCGGATGCGGGCCTAGGCCAACCTTTTGATGCGCTAAAAAACGCTGTAGGTCAGTGGGTTATGGCGGGGTTTGAGCAAAAGATCGGTGCAGTTGCGCGAGTCTTCGCCAAATTTGGAATGTCGCAATAATTAACTTTGCATTATTGCCAGATCGAACTGTTAAGAAAGCCTCAGCCGATCCAGACCGGCTGAAGCTTTTTTGGTAATCAGGTGATGATCAGAGACCCCAATCCTGTGATTGCTGAGCCGTCAGCTCGCTGATGTGCTGCATGACATCGAAATGCTCATCAACACCCTGTACGCTGATCACCTTTTGGCCATTTGCCGTGACCCAGTGAGTGCTGGAACGCCATTCGATCTGAAGTTGATCCAGAGACGAGATCCCGAACCCTTCCAGATCAATAACAATCGAGTCGTCAGCCTCAAAATCCCGGATCACCTGACCACCATACTGGCTGCCCGGGCCGGTGATGACAAAAGTATCGCTGCCTTCGCCACCGAACATATTGGCAAACCCGGCTTCTGAAGACTGGTCTGCATCAAGGATGATGACGTCGTCGCCGTCTCCACCATTTGCATTGGTGATCATCGCGCCTTTGCGGATCACGATGGTGTCATTGCCGTCGCCGCCGTTCAGAGTAGCGAACTGATTGAGCGCACCGCCAACAATGTAGTCATCACCAGCACCACCATTCAGGGTCAATCCACCACTGCCGGTGTCGCCGATCATGTAGTCCCAACTATCGGTGCCATCTACGTTAACGAGCTCTTCGCCGACCTCGGCATCAATCCGGTTGCCATACTTCTCGAACCACTCCAGCGTGTTTGCACCAAAGGGCGGTTCGTAGACAACCAGATAGCCTTCTTCATCGTTGCCAACCAAGCTGCGCAGGTCGATGTATGACGGGTCAAATCCGTTCCCGTCATCGTCATAGCGCACGATGATCTCGTCTGTCAGCTTGTTCAACAGCACGATCTGGCCGTTTTCAATGCGGTGATCCAGATCGAACCAGCCGGTCATCCCGTAGGCGTCGAGGTCAATCTCGATACGGTCGCCTTCATTGGCATCGAAATCGGTGATCGTGTTCTCGCCGCCGTTCAAAATGAAGGTGTCAGCTCCTCCGTTACCGGTCAGCACGTCTTTGCCATCACCCGAGGTGAAGACGTTATCACCGTCGTCGCCGATGATCACATCATCATGGTCGCTGCCATAGATGTTCTCGACGCTCCAGAGCAGATCATAGCCTTCCTTGTCGCGAATCTCGTCATTGAGATCGAACGGATTGGCGCTGTTGCCATGCCAGGCCCAGTAATACTCACCGCTGGCATCTTCCGCCTTGTTGTTCATGTCGACATAGATGCCGCTCAGACTGTCACCATACCAGGCCGTGTCATTGCCTTCTCCACCATACAGCTTATTAAAGCCGCCACCGCCAGCCATGATATCGTCACCGCCAAAGCCGTAGAGAACATCATTGCCGTCATTGCGGATTTCGGCCTCGTTTCCGCCGTGGGTATCGCGCTCGGACGTATAGGCTTGCAGAACGTCGTTGTGGTTTGTTCCCAACTGACGATCCTCGTCATGAAAGCCGACCATCGAAACACCGCCGAACGCCCCGAATGTGACGAACTTGCTGGTTCCAAGACCTGCAAGGTCTTCACTGCTCAGGCCAAGGTCGATCTTTTGGCCCAAGCCATAATGCGCACCATCCGGCCCCGTGATCAGAGCAGTTTCTTTCAACCGTTGAATGAAGGCATCTGTGTTCTGCTGCGAGATACTTGTTGCGCCCGGAAAGATGTTCGACGCCTCATCCCAATAGAAGGTTGTAATCACCTTGAACTTGTTGTCGGCCGGATCAAGCGCGACCAGATCGAATGCCGCGCCATCAACGATCGATGCCTGCAGGTCCAGCGTTACTGGCCCCTCCACGTTGACTGGTACAATGATCTTGTCTTCAAGCGGGTTGAAGTCGAGGATCTCGACCAGAGACACCTTCGGCGGGTTGACGGTTTCGACAACCTGCTCCTCGGTCTTGAACATGTTCTTGATCCCGTCGATCAGGCCTCTGGCAAGGTTGATGAACAGCTTCGCGCCCGGCAGCATCTTGGCGAGTGCCAGATTACCTGCCTCTTCCAGCCACTCTTCGCCCAGACCATTCGATTGGTTATGGTTGGGATCATGAGTTGTTGGTTCAGGCACAGAGCCAATAACGAACGTGTCGGCCCCTTTTCCACCGTAAAGCGTGTCGGCAGAGGTTTCGTCGATATGCCCGGTAAACAGGACATCATCACCGTCACCGCCGACAAGAAGGTCGTTACCAGTACCACCGTACAGTTTGTCGCCTTCATTCCCAGCAATCAGGATGTCATCGCCTTCGCCGCCAACAAGGATGTTCTTGCCTCCGCCGCCAATGATCTTGTCGTTGCCGGATTCGCCGAACAGCTGATCATCACCTTCACCTCCATCGATGTAGTCGTGGCCACCGCCACCATAGATGACATCATTACCGCCATCACCGAACAACTGGTCGTTCCCACGGTAGGCGATGATGATGTCATCTCCGTCACCGCCCGAGATATTGTCGCGGTGATGATAATTAGAATAGTAGTTCTTGATCGAGGTGCCGCCATCATAGTTATCCCAGTTTTCGGGGTTCCAACCGTGGATGACGTTATCCCCTTCATTCCCTTCGATACGGGTGTAAAGATATGTCCCCTTGCTTTGCCCACTTGAGAGACGGTGCATCAGGTTTTCAAAGCTCACCTCACCATCGGCCATATTGTATTCACCACGGGCTTTGACATCGCGGCCGACATAGGTGCCGCTGGTGTCATGCAGATGGGTCCCATATTTATCCCACCAACCGCTGTGGCCATCGCCAGGTGATTTACCACCGGTCCAGACGGGAATATCAGGTTTGTTGCTGGCCACAGTCTCGTCGTCCGAGGCTGAATCTTCCCAGACGTAGTCCTGCAATTCGCTGCTTTCTTCCGACAGCAGACTAACCGGCGTGATCACGATAGGATCGTCATCCGTTTCACCAAGACCAACCGATAGGTTGAGCGTGCTCGCCGAGTTGGGCTGGAATTTTGATTTGCTAACATGTTTCATGTCTTTCCTCCTGTTTCCTGGATGGTCGACACCCGAGGTTCGGGCCCATACGCATCACAGATCATAGGAAAGATGTGGTTTTTCAGGCTGTTGATCTCAACAGGTGAAAGCCAGTTAAGTTGTTACAAAGTATGACAAAAATGGAATCCACGGCCTGAGAAAACCAGCAATCCGGCTGGCGCCTGTTTCAGGCCCCAGCCGGTGAGTTTGGTTTTCCCTCTGTTTGCCCGGGCGTCCGTTTCAACAGGAACTAAGACGCCCGGATTTTGGTTGTGCAGCGATAGATGATCGCTGAGTTTTCGCCCCACTTAGGCAACCATATCGACAAAGAAGCTGTCGGTCGGAACGGGGGTTCCGCAGATGTCTTCGCCGCCTGCAGTCGGTACGATTTCGCACAGCGGCGGAGGCGCCATTTCCGTCAGGTCATACTCATCCTCCGGTACTTCGGTGCCGCATTTGGGCAGCGGCAGGATCGGGGGTACAGCGATGACGTCATCACCCTGATCCAGAACGATCGGATCAAAGGGCAGCGGGTTCACTGCAACCAGATCTTCACCGTCCTGAGGCACTTCGGTGCCGCAACGGGGATCAGGCATGATCGGCGAAACTGCGGTCACATCGTCACCTTCACCAGCAGGAACCGCACCATAAGGCAGCGGGGCTACTGCGATCAGGTCTTCACCATCCTGCGGAACCTCGGTACCACACCGGGGGTCAGGCATGATCGGGGAAACTGCGGTGAGGTCGTCACCTTCCCCGGCAGGAACCGCACCAAAAGGCAGCGGGTTCACGGCAACCAGATCTTCGATGGGATCGGCAACCAGCGGATCAATTGGCAACGGATTTACAGCCACCAGGTCTTCACCATCATTTGGCACCTCGGTTCCGCACTTTGGATAAGGCTGAATCGGGGGCACGGCGATGACATCGTCGTTGGCTTTCTCGAAGCTCGTAGTGGTTACATGTTTCATTGTATTTCTCCTTGTTACACACTTTGTTTAGCACCCAAAAAATCTTAGAAACTTCCTCCTCGGGTATAACAAAAAGGTGGTTATCCGGCCCCTTCATTACAACGCGAAAAAGGGGGCTAAATTGTTACAAAGTATGACAAAAATAGGCTCCCAAGCCGGACATCATCTCTTTTCACACAGGAGCGCCTCCAAGATGTGAACCAGCACCCGCTCAGGTACCACCAACGCCCCTCCTCGCCTTCAGGATCGAAAAAACCAGCGCCATTTCTGGCGCTGGTTTTAGCTGTTTCTTCCTATTGGGCAGCTCACATCATGCGGTCGATCAGACCTCCCGGAACGTGGTCCGGATTTGCTTACTGAGAGGATCAAGAAGGTACTGTAACAGGGTCCGTTCGCCGGTTTCGATGAAGACGTCAGCCGGCATACCCGGCAGCAGGCTCAACTGGCGGTCAGACAAAAGTCCGACAGCCTCCTCGCTTAGAGCAACCCGCGCCTCGTAGTAGGGTAAGCCAGTCATCTGATCTGTTTTCAAATCAGCCGAGACAAACTCAACGTGCCCATCCAAGCGAGGGGCAACATGTTGATCGAACGCCCCGATCATAACGCTCGCAGCCTGGCCCAAGGCGACATTGTTGATGTCCTGTGGCATGACACTAGCGGTCACCACCAACCCGTCATCCTCGGGCACAATCTGCATCAGCGTTTCGCCCGGAGACACCACGCCGCCGATTGTATGTACACCCAATTCATGCACGATGCCATCCGCCGGAGCCCGAAGGTCAACCCGCGCCAACTGCAACGCGGCCGCGCTCCGACGTTCTTTCAAGCCATCCAGTTCGACCTCCAGCGAGGAGATCTCGTTCATCACCTGCTCGCGGAAGGTCTTTTCCAGTTGCAGGATATGGATACGCGTCTCGCTGATACGACCACGGGCGACTGCGATCCGAGAGGTCAGGCCGCCACTATTACCGACAAGACTGCTTCTTTGACGCTGCAAAGTCGTCACCCGGGTACCAGGTACTAAACCCTTTTCAAAGAGCTGCGTCAGACCCTCCAATTCGCTGTCGATCAGTTTGATCTCTTCTTCGGAAGCTTCGCGCTGCGCCTCCAGGCCCACAATTTCCTGCTCTGCCTGTTCAATTTTCTCTTCCAAGGCCGCGACCTCACCATCCTGCGATAGACGACGTGCTTCCATCACCGCGCGCTGCGTTGCGAGTGCGCGGTCAACTTTGTCTTCGTCTTTTCGGGCCGCAAGCTCCTCGGACAGTACGAGATCGTCCAGACCATCGCGCTCGGCCGTCAGACGAACTAACTGCGCTTCAAGCGCCACGAGCCTGTCATCGACCAAGGCTTGGCTGCCTGACAACAGCTGATCATCAAGTGTCAGAACAACATCGCCAGCCTCAACCCTATCTCCGTTTTTGACGTGAATGGCGCCGACAATACCTCCGTCGGGATGTTGCACAGCTCTGAGGTCGGACGAGACCACCACGCTACCAGCCGTCACGACCGCCCCGGACATCGGGGCTTTCATCGCCCAACCACCGAATCCTATGGCGAGCGCTGCAATTGCGACCAGACCAAAGCCGATGGATCGGGCAGAACGATCCCTAAACCCTTCGGTCTTCGTGTTGGAATTCTTGTTGGTATTCATGACTTCCTCCATTCATTCTGTTTACAGCGCCGGCCTGGGTCAACCCGTGGCGGCAACGATTTCTGTTTGTTGGGGTTGTTCGACGGTCTTCTGTTCAGCGGCAGGCTGTGCAGCTCCGGCGGCGGCCTGATTGCGTTGACGCAACCGCTCCATCACTTCTGTTCGAGGACCAAAATCTCCGGCGCGACCGTCTTCCATGATCAGAATCTTGTCGACTGAACCCAGCACGCTCGCCCGGTGCGCGATGACGATCACAATCGCCCCGCGTGCCTTGGCGGCGAGAATGGCATGGTTCAGTGCGGCCTCACCCACGGCATCCAGATTCGAGTTGGGCTCGTCCAGAACCACCAGAAATGGATCACCATAAAGCGCTCGTGCAAGGGCAACACGCTGTCGCTGACCACCGGACAAGGCCGCGCCACGCTCGCCAACCGAGGTGGCATAGCCGTCTTTGAAACTAGCGATCAGTTCGTGAACACCCGCTGCCTTGGCGGCGGCAATCACCATCTCGTCCGTCGCCTCGGGATCAAAACGCGCGATGTTCTGGGCGATCGTTCCGTCAAAGAGCTCAACATCCTGCGGCAGAAAACCGATCTGGGGGCCAAGCTCCTCAGGCAGGTACTGGTCAATCGGCACACCGTCGAGACTGATGCTGCCTTTGGCCGCCGACCATGCACCAACAAGTGTGCGCGCCAAGGTTGATTTTCCGCTGCCGGTCGTCCCAATCACAGCCAGTGCCTCGCCTGCTTTCATATCGAAACCAACACCTTTGAGAACAGCGGCAGTGGCCATCGGAGGGGCAGCGATCAGGCCGTCAACGGTCAGCGACTTCTGTGCCTTTGGCATGGAAATACGACGGTCAGCTTCGTCACCAGAAAGAGTTTGCTTCAGCTGAGCCCATGCTTGCCGGGCAGCAACCAGATTGCGCCAACTGCCGACCAGAGTCTCGATAGGCTGCAAGCCACGGGACATGATGACCGATGCCGCAACGATTGAGCCAGCCGATATATGTCCATGGATGGCAAGATAAGCGGCGACCGCAAGAACGGCGGACTGAAGTGCCAGGCGGAACACCTTGGTAAAGCTACCAGACACTCCGACAGTAGTGGCCGCCTTAGCACTCGCACCAAGGTGGAGATCATTCACATCTTGCCAGGTCTTGCCCAGATTGGACTGCATCCCCATCGCGCGAACCATTTCGGCATTCCGGCGGCTGGCTTCTGCCAGACGGTTGCGCTTGGCCGAATGCTCAGACTGAACGCACGCGGCAGCGCGGACTTTGATATCCGTAACGATGGCAATGGCAACCAATGCCAGCGCGCCAATTACACCGACCATACCCAGCCACATGTGCATGGCAAAAACCAATCCCAGATAGACCGGGATCCACGGCAGATCGAACAAAGCTCCGGCACCCTGACCCGACAGGAAACCGCGAATTTTTTCGACATCTTGAATTGCCGCCGCAGGGTTGCCACCCGGACGGTTGCGCGACGGCTCGGACAAAGTGCAATCAAACGCTGTTCGGGTGAGCCTTTGTTCAAAGCGATGCCCCATGGCAACCAGCACACGGGTCCGCGCGCCGTCAATCAAGGCCATGAACAGGTACAGACCGGCGACGAGTGTGCTGAGCGCGACGAGCGTATTCACGCTTTGGCTAGACATCACGCGATCATAGATCTGAAGCATGAAAATCGGCCCTGTCAGCATCAATAGGTTCACAACACCGCTGAAAACGCCGGTGGCAATCAGATTGCCCCTCAGCGCGCGCCGGGCGCTGGCAAGTTGTGGATGAACGGATGAATGCTTTGACATAGCTGGCTCCCAATAAAAACTCTGTGGGTGATACTTGGAGACCAGCCGCCGATGCCCCAAGGGCTTGTCACACTTTGATTCAATTGACGAATTTGGCCGGTTGTTTGCCGATCTGGCGAAACCGAGTGCCCCGAAATGCGGTACCGGTGGGTGAAACCCCTTTGCGTCATCAGCGGCATGGTGGTTGCAATTTCCGCTTGGGAATGCGGCGGTATTTGAATTAGCGTCCCAAGTGAGGGGGATGGGACAGGGAACTTACGCGCAATGCGCTGGAATGATCTGACACTTCGAACACAAGTTATGAGCATCGTGCTTATCAGCTGGACGATTGTCGGCGTGTTCTCGGTAGTCACCGACGTGGTCCAGATCCGAAACTCTCGCGCTGAAGAGATCCGAAACAGGGGCGATGCCTTTCTTGCGCAGGTGGTTTCAACCCTGGCCCGCGTGCCCCCTGACAGCCGCTCCGAAGCAGCGCTTGGTTTCTTTCCTGCAGAATGGAGTGTCAGGGTCGACACGCAGGATGCAGCAACCACTTTGGCCAATGGCCGCGACCGCCCGAATCTGGCTAACTGGCTGACGGCGCGGCTGGAACACCGTGGGATCGCCGTCGCGGAACTGTCCGTGGCAGACACGGTCGTTGACGCCAAACACGACCAAAGCGCGCTGTTGCAACTGTTCAAGAGCCACTCGGGCGAACCTATCGATGCAGAAAGCGTTGACGCGTTTCTGGTGAGCGTTTTTTCGGTCCGGCTCAAAGATGATGACGAATGGCTGAACTGCTATTTGCTCATGAAAAACAAGAACATTGTACCTTTGGTCATCGTTGGCTCAATCGACAGTCTGGTCGCGCTTACCCTGCTTTGCGCACTTGCGTTTCTTATTCAGAAAGTGATGCGACCGCTGAGCGCGATGGCCGTCAATGCCGAGTTGATCGGCCGGGGTGAAGAAGTCGGCCCACTCGTCGAGGCGGGTGCCATTGATATCCGCCACACAATTATTGCGTTCAATCGCATGGAAGCCCGGATTGTTCTGGCGCTTGAGTACAAGACAACCTTGCTTCGTAGCCTCGGGCATGACCTGAAGGGACCGATTGCACGGATGCACGATGCGATCCAGAAATTGGAACCAACAGCACCCAAAGAGCAACTGCTCAAGCGGTTGGAAACCATCAGCGATATTGTAAACTCCGTCACCAACCTCAACCGCGAAACGCATCACGATGGAGAGCTTGCACGCCTGGATTTGCGCTCACTGGTTGAGGCGCTTGTAGATGAACAGGTTGAGGCGGGTCGCGATGTGACCTGCACAATCGAACAATCTGCGGTGGTCAAAGGAAGACATAACGCGCTTACCCGGGTTCTTAGAAACTTGTTGGAGAATGCGGTCAAATACGGGGGTCGAACAAATGTCTCTTTGACCGCGTCGAACGATATGGCCGCAATTCACATAGACGATGAAGGACCAGGTATCCCAGCCGAACAACTTGAAACAGCGTTTGAGCCTTTCCAGAGACTTGGAGCCACCGAACCCGGCACAGGCCTCGGCCTTGCTATTGTCCGGGCGATTGTTGTCGATCAGGGGGGCACTGTTACGCTTGAAAACCGCCCTAGCGGGGGCCTTAGGGCTAATGTGCTTTTGCCGCTTGATTCCGGAGTTCAGCCTGGACGAAAGATGTAACCCTGCCCCCAGACCGTTCGAATATATTCCGGATTTGATGGATCGTTCTCGATCTTCGACCGCAACCGTTTGATCAGAGCATCAACGCTCCTGTCCCCTGCTCCGCCATGCTGCCGCGTTCGAGCGACGGCAAGTAGGTCTTCCCGGGTGCACAACACGTCCGGATTTTCAGCAAAAAACCGCATGACGCGCACTTCACTTGAGGTGAGGGTGATGAGCCGACCATCCTCGCTTTTGAGATGCCGCTCGTTTTCAACAAGCTCCCATTCTCCGAACCGGGTAACCCGGGATTTTCCCTGCGTTCCACCAGCACGCCTGCGCAGCACAGCACGCACGCGCGCGAGGAGTTCCAACTCGTTGAATGGTTTAATGATGTAATCATCCGCGCCCAGTTCCAGCAGGGAAATCCGCTCGGCGTCGTCATCAATCGAACTGATCATGATGATCCCGGCATCTATGCGCGAAGCGATCTCGTGACATAACACCTTACCACTAGTTCCTGGCATCACGAGGTCCAGCAGAAACAAGCTGTAGGTTTCATCAGCCATCATCAACCGCGCAGCGGGTACATCTTGCGCATGTTCGATTTTGTACCCTTTGTCAGTCAGAAATGCACAAACACCCTGAGCAAACTCGATGTCATCGTCACAAATCAGAATGTGCTCATCATAGCCAGCGGATTGATCCGCGACGTCTTGCATAGCTCTTCTCCTCGGGACGATGCCTGTCGTTACGATAACAACATTTGCTATTCGAAACTGTCAATGTTGCAGAGAACGATCAAACTGTCCGGTCCGCAGCGACCGCAATCACCACTCATGGCTAAACCAGACAATCATCCACCGGGGCATTCCGGACGATTGAAAAGTTTGTCACGCCAAACAGCAAATTCCTCCAACTTCCGCCACATTCCGCAGGTGGCTGCGCGCAACAAAGCAACCTTTGTCAGAGGCTTGGTAGCAGGCCTTGTATTTGGTGTATCGCGTGCGCCCCGACTTAAGTGCAGTTTTGATCACGACAGTAGGCTCTGAACAAGATTTGGGTGCTTCTGAAACCCTTAAACGTTACTGCTGCATCCACGCTACGAAAGAGGCTCCAAGTCCGACAGAGTAATATCGTAGTCAGTTTCCACCAGGGCTATCTACGGCCTTGCGGAAATCCGGCTTAGATTGCTTCGATTGTCTCCAGCCAGCGCAGCAGCGCCGCCGTGGTTTGCTGCGGTTGTTCCAGAGTTGGCAAATGGCCCGCGTGTTCGATGACTTCCAACCGGCTTTGCGGCAACAGGTCATGCATCAATTCGTGGCGTTCGACTGGGCATAACGCATCATGACGGCCGCAAAGGACCAGCGCAGATCCCTTGAAAGCGCGCAATGTGTGACTTTGATCCGGGCGATCTCGTAGGGCCTTGGATTGGTTAACAAAAATCTCCGGCCCCAAGGCCATAGCCATATCCATGCATAGGTCCAAAATTGCCTGTCGATCAGGGCCATCGGTCAGATAGTTGGGCTTCATTTCCTCGGCCATCACATCGCTTAGCCGACCGTTTCTAACCGCCTCTATCTGGGGCTCACGCCTTGCCTTAACCTGATCCACCTCTGCCAGCGGGTTGGTGTCCATCAACGCCATCCCCGCTACACGCCCCGGTGCTTGCCGCAGCATTTCCATCGCAACAATGCCTCCCATGGAAAGACCGGCCAATGCGAACCGGTCGGGCGCGTGTCTTAAAACCTCGGCGGCCAGAGCCCGCATCGTATCATGCGCACCAATGGGGGCGACAAATATCGGATATCTGCCAGACAATGCACCAATTTGCGGCGAGAATAGCCGAGCATCGCACATCATGCCCGGCAAAAGGACAAGTGGTGTCATTTGACCAGAGCAGCCCCTTCGGCCAGCGCACCCAGTTTGGCATAGGCGATATCAGGATCGACAGCGCCAAACCCCGCAAAAGTGCCAAAACCGCAATCCGATCCGCCAATCACCCGCTCCGCTCCCACGATGTTCACGAACCGCTCAAGACGTTGCACGACCAATTCAGGGTGTTCGACAAAGTTCGTGGTGGTATCGACCACGCCCGGCACAAGTACCTTGTCATCAGGTATCTCGGACTTGCGTTCGCGGAACACTGTCCACTCATGTGCATGGCGCGGGTTCGAGGTTTCAAACAGCACATAGCGCGACTTGGTTGACATCAAAGTCGAGAACACCTTGTCCATTCCGATATCGCAGCAATGCGGACCTTCGTAATTGCCCCAGCAGATGTGAACCCGAACCTTGTCGGCGGGCACATCCTGCAATGCATGGTTCAGCGCTTCGACATGCATTTCGGCAATATTAACAAATTCCTCGTCAGAAAGATCGGTGAACAGCATATGGCGCGACAGGGCAAGATCGGGACAATCCAATTGAATATCCAGGCCCGCCGCGACGATGGTTTCATATTCGGATTTCATCGCATCGGCCAGCGCGGCCAGATACGCCTCGCGCGTCGGGTAATAGTCGTTCTGCAGAAAAAGAGAGATCACACCCGGGCTGGCAGCATTCATAAATCCGCGCTCAATCCCGTGCTCAACCATGGCTCTTTTGAGGTTGTCGATATCCTTCTGCAACTCGCCCTGCCCTTTCGAGCGCACATCGCCTACGCACATGGGCCGCGCGTATTGCGGAGTTCCGCCATCATTCGCCAAACGTTGAAGAAAGCCCGGAAACATCTTCAGATCAGCCGGAGCGTTGCGCGGGCTGTCGCCTGCAAACCCGGTGTAGCGGTCCTTGACGTAGGTCGCGTAAGAGATTTTCGAGGTCTCGCCATCCGATACAATATCGATCCCCGCTGCAGCCTGTTTGCCTACGGTCTCGGACACCGCGTTCGTCATGCAGGCATCAAAATCTGTCTGATCGAACGGTTCCTCCCGCTCACGCGCGAAGATGAAATCGACGACTTCCTGACTACGCGGCAGACTTCCCACATGGGTGGTTGAAATTCGGGTCATCTTGTCATCTCCAATTCAATTACTTCCCTGTGCTGAGTCCAAAGTGAAGCACGGGTCACATACTGCGCGCCCCGAAAAAGATCGGAGCGCGCAACTTTGCCTTTATGCACCGGTCCAGGTAGCACCGGCGGGATCGTCCGTTGCCGTGATACGATACAGACCGGCCTCTCCGGTCATTGAGGGCACGATACTGTAGCTTTCACCTGACAGAACCAGCGCTGTATCGCCTGCGGACAAAGTTGTTTCATAGCCATCGACTGTAATCCGCCAATGACCACTCGCAGGCATGAGGACGACGGGCATATGCGCCGCGACGGGTTCGTTCAAACAAGAGCCGTGTCCGAGGAAATCGACCTCAAACCCCGGCTTATCCTTGATCAGGGCATCTTCGCCAATAACTTTGGCTGGCTTGTTAGCGGAAAGCGCCATCAGATCCCAATAGCGTGCCACATATTTGCCGATAACATCTTCGACCGGAACTTCCGGATAGCTCTTAAGCTCTTCTTCGGTCAGCAGCGGCATGGGGCGCACGTTGTGGGGCAGTTCCTGACCCTTCTTGCTGTCATACAGCACGCCATTGTCGCCCAGCATCAGCCCATGCGCCTGCGCGTCTTCGATCACCTGTGGTGCCCAGGTGACACCGCCACCCGCATCATCGCCGCCCAGGATCGACATGATCATCCCATAATCCTGCCCGACATTTTCGAAACCGCGAAAGATGCCAGTTGGAATGTTAAATATGTCACCTTCCTCGGCAATAAACTCACCCGCAGTGCCATAGCGACCCCAGAAGAACCGCCAACGTCCTTTGGCGACAAAGAACACCTCGGCCGTGGTGTGGCTGTGCAGCGAATTCCGGCATTTCGGAGGTTGTCCCGCCGCGCCAATATTGAAACCGATTTTGTCGTTGATGTGGACATGCTGATCGGGGCTTTCGGATACGCCACCGCCTACGATGGTAAAGTTTTCCTTCTGGTCCGAACCGGGCGTGTGCGCGTCAATAAATGCGGTTTTACAAGGCTGCAGTTCGCCGTAGCGGACAATGCGTTGTTGGATCGTGCTCATAATAGTCTCCGTTCATTGAATTGGTACAAGAGGTCTCGATCCTCATGCACCTGGAGGGCGATTATTCAGCCGCCGCGCCCGCAAGGACGCCCGGTGGCCGTGGTACCGCCGGGTTCCTTCACTGGCATCCAATGCGACGCGCGTTTGAGGCATCAGAGATCCCCGGTTTCCAACAGAAGCTGTTTCCAGACCGCGTTTTCATCGAACAAGGTCCATTCGCGTCGCAGCCTGATGTCGCCTCCAACCAACTCGCCCCATTCGGCATGGCTGATCCCCAGCACATACAACTCAGCACCTGTTGGTTTGCCGAACACGCCCCAACCGTCATGCTTGCCATGCAAGCTCCAGCGCAGGGCCGAGCGGGGCGGCATATTCGGATCATCGCGCCCGATCTGATGATGGATGGTGAACGTTGCGCTTGGCATGGCTGCACGCAAAGACATCCAGAACCGATCAGCCGAATCCCAGCCATGGCCCGTGACACCGCCGGGATATTCGGTATGCACGCCTCGGTCATACTCTCGTTCTATCGCGCCCATATCTGCATTCATTATCCGTGTCAGCAGATCCGCGTGGCGGTGTCCCCATTCATTGTCATTGCCGTACCCCTTGTAGGGGCCTTCGATGTCGTTCTTGGGTGACAGAGGCTTCACACTGGCCTCGGCCCCACCTTCACGCGCTATCAGATCGGCGGCATATTCCTTGGGATCCCAGCCCATTTGCCGGACAATCGCACCCTGATCTCGGATCAGCCATTCGTCATCGATCATGTTGTCGATGGCGTGGCAGTCGGCCAGAATTCGGTATCGCAAGCGTGTTCCGGTGGCTTTGCCGTAGACACCATTGCCCCGATGCGTGGCGGTCGACAGGATACGATGCGAGCTCAGCATGCCTTCTTCCGGGGTGCCCGACCAGATCACATCCTCGCCCAGCAGCTGACGGTCGGGGAACTCGGCCAACGTGGCCATTGTTGCACCAATGACATTCTGGTTACCCAACACAACCGAACCGGGCGAGCGGACGACGATGTCTGGGCTGTAATATTGATGCAGAGTCGCAATGCCACGGTCTTCCCAAATCTCTTTGGTGATGCCGATGATATAATCCGGGAAATCTTTGAATTTGGGATCAAATCCCTTCATGTCTTCCATCCTTCAGGTATGCGGGCGGAGCCGCGAACGATCAAAGGTCCGTCAATCTCGGTGCGGCGCGGCGCAGCAGCGGGATTTTCGATCTTGCTAAGTAGAATATCGACGGTTTCGGCAACCATCCGATTGGCAGGCTGACGAATAGTTGTCAGATTGTAGGCTGGCCAAGAGGCAACGGCGACATCGTCATATCCCAGAACCGAGACGTCGGCCGGAATTTGCAGGCCCAACTCGAACCGCAGCGTGTCCATCACAGAGATCGCCATGTGATCATTGGCCACGAACACAGCGTCCGGTGGATCGGACGCGAACATGCGTAGCGTTGCCTCACGCGCCTGTTCAGCGATGAAGTTCCCGGCTCCACGGGCGTGCAGTTTGACACCCGCCTCTTGCAGGGCCGCTACGAATCCCGCTTCGCGATCGCGTTGGGTCGAAGCGCCCTCCCATCCGGCGATATATCCGATCTTCTCATGACCGCCAGCCAGCAGAAACTCGGCTGCCTTTCGGCCACCGGCGACATTGTCGGATGTAACCGATGACATAGTGAGGTCATCCTGTGCCCGATTGAACAACACCATCGGTACACCCACGGTCCGACAACGTTCATACAAGGTCGACGACAGTGCCACCGATGCCGCGATTATGCCGTCGACTTGAAAGTCGAGCAATTCCTCGACCACGCTATCGACGTTTTCGGCTTGGTTCGACGCCATGAATATCATCACATGGTAGCCGCGCTCCTGCAGCGAATTCGTCAACCTTTCCAGTGCTTCAGGATAAAACTGATTATTCAGATACGCCACAACAAGCCCAATGATCCGGCTTTTGCCGGACACTACGGCACGCGCAAGGACGTTCGGCCGATAGCCCAGTTGCTTGGCGGCCTGACGCACCTTTTCAATCGTCTTCTTCGAGGCTGACGCCCCCGGAGTGAACACACGGCTAACGGCAGACTGGCTGACCCCGGCGAGGCGGGCGACCTCCATGGATGTAACTTTTTGCGCCGCCATCAGTCTGCTGTCCAACCTCCGTCTATCATCAACGCGGTGCCTGTCACCAAAGCCGATGCATTCGAGGCAAGATAAACCACTGCCCCCATGATGTCTTCGATCTCGCCCGGGCGGCCCAACTTGATCTTGTCCAATATCCATGCGCGCTTGTCCGGGTCATCAAAAGTCGACTTAGTCAAATCGGTCAGAATAAAAGTTGGGCAGATCGTGTTGACCCGAATTTTTGCAGGACCGAACTCCAGCGCCATCGCCTTGGAAAAGCCTTCGACTGCGAATTTTGACGCGCAATAGACTGCCCTTTCCCGCCCGCCTACATGGCCCATCTGGCTGGAGATGTTCATCAGCGATCCGGGGCGCCCAGCTTCTAACAATCCTTTTGCCACCGCTTGGGTCAGAAAATAGGCCCCCCGGACATTGACATCCATTACCGCATCAAAATCATCGGGCCGTGTGTCCACGGCCCTGCTGTGTCGGGCCAGACCGGCCGAGTTCAGCAGGATATCAAATGGCCCGTTTTGCGCCACCGCATCAGCAGTGCCTGCAACGTCAGAAACATCCAGTTCAAGTATGTTCGCCAACCATCCCCGAGCGGTCATCTCTGTTGCCAGATCCTGCAACGCATCCTTGCGCCGCGCCGCCAGTGTCACTTCGGCACCATGCTCTGCCAGCGCCACGGCACAGGCCATGCCGATACCGGACGACGCGCCCGCGACCAATGCGCGTTTGCCGTTAAGATTGAAACTTGGGGTGCTGGGAAATTGGGACATATCAGACCTCGCCAACCGGAAATGGAATGCGGCCCGGAGCGCGCGCCTTGTTGAACTCTCGCAAACGGGCAAAGACGTCAACACCAAGCTGGCGATAGGTATCCAGCAGATCAACTAAAACCCAGTTCTCGCGAATCTTGCCATTTTCAAGCCGCCAGAAATCGAGGCTGCGCAGCGTGATCTTCTTGCCCGACGGTGCGATCCCCATCCAGCCATCATTGGTGACAGTCTGGATCATGTTGGGCCAACCCGTAACAGCCGCATAGTCACCGTCGCCAAAGAAATGACAGGTGATGTCATCTACATCCTGCCCGCGATCCGGCATTGCGTTGAGGAATGGAATCTGATGCCAATTACGGAACCCCGCAATACCCCGCCCTGTGCCGATCCCCGAGGGGCCGTACCAGTTCATCCGAGGATGCCAGAACCGCTCCAACTCCATCACCTCCGGACCACCTTCTGCGGGATGTTTGGTCAGATGATCCAGCATGTCGACAATGTGCTGGCAGGTCTCTTTGCCCTTGGCCTTGTCATACGGGCCGGGCACCAGCCCGTCCTGCGTCGCTGGTCCCGGAACATGCCATTCCCGCCCCAAACCGGGTGCCATGGGCCAGGCCTGCGCTTGCATCATCACTTCGGGGATATCCCAAAGCGCCTGCACCTCGGCGACTTTGCCATTTTCGATCCGGTAAAACTCGTGAAACCGCATGGTGACCTGATGGCCTGTCGGCGGAATCTCCAGCCATGGCCCCGCGAAAGTGCCGGTATAGTACCCGCCGCATCCAACCCAATCAGCCCCGAATTCATCAGGTCCAGCCATGACGATATAATCGCGGCGCTCAAGATCGGGCCATGCGGTCAGAAGATCGCGATAGCAACAATCGTAATAAGCATTAATCCCTTTGGTGTCGCCAAACGGATAGCTCAGATGGAACACAGCGTCGGGAGAACAAATCTTATCCAACGCCTGCCGGACACCGGCTTCGGTAAAGTCATACATCGCAGCCCTGACCTGTGCGATCAGGGTCTTGTGCTCAGTATGCCTGTCACTCATTCTGCGGCGTCCCTGTAGGGTGCAGGCGCGCCGTAGGGGACATTGATGCCGCCGTAACGCCTTACGCGGACGTTACATTGCTCGGCGTGCCCCACAAAACCTTCGAGCATACATAGGCGCGAACCATATTCGCCGATCAAGGTTGCCGCCTCATCAGTCAGAACCTTTTGATAGCTATGTGTTTTCAGATATTTACCTACCCATAGACCACCAGTATAGCGGCCAGCTTTTTTGGTAGGTAGCGTGTGATTGGTGCCAATTACCTTATCACCGTTCGAGACATTGGTACGCGGTCCAAGGAACAATGCGCCATAACAAGTCATGTTCTCAAGGAACCAGTCGTCGCGATCGGTCATGACCTGCACATGTTCAGATGCAATGTCATCGGCGACCTGCAGCATCTCGTCATACGTATCGCAGACGATCACTTCGCCATATTCCTCCCACGACACTTTTGCAGTGCCCGCTGTCGGCAGAATGCCCAGCAGCCGGTCGACCTCGGCCATCGTGTCCTCGGCCAGTTTGCGCGAGTTGGTCAGCAAAACGCAGGGGCTGTTATAACCATGTTCGGCCTGACCCAGAAGATCGGTCGCGCATAGCTCGGCATCAGCGGCGGTCTCATCTGCGATTACCATGGTCTCGGTCGGGCCGGCGAACAGGTCGATACCGACGCGGCCGAAAAGCTGTCGCTTGGCTTCTGCGACAAACGCGTTGCCCGGACCGACAAGCATATGAACCGGATCAATCGTCTCGGTTCCCAACGCCATGGCGCCGATAGCCTGAATGCCGCCCATCACGTAAATCTCATGCGCCCCACCCAAATACATGGCGGCGATCACCGCTGCATTGGGTTTGCCCTGAAACGGAGGGGTGCAGGCGATGATGCGTGGTACGCCCGCCACCGAGGCGGTCGCCACCGACATATGCGCCGAGGCCACCATCGGGAATTTGCCACCGGGCACATAACAGCCCACCGATTGTACGGGGATGTTCTTGTGGCCCAAAATGACGCCCGGCAGAGTCTCAACTTCGATATCCAGCATCGAATCGCGCTGAGCTTGTGCAAAGTTGCGCACTTGCTCCTGCGCGAATTTGATGTCCGCCAGCTCTCGATCTGTTAGCTGATTGATCAGGTCGTCGATCTGGTCTTGAGACAACCGAAACGATGCTGGCGAATAGTTATCGAACTTCTCGCTTAGCTCGCGTACCGCAGCATCGCCACGTGTTTCGATGTCTTTCAGTGTCGCTTCGACGACAGCGCGTGTTTTGGCGTCATCCTCGGCTCGGTCAGCATCGGACTTACCACGTTTCAGATACTCGATTGTCATTGTCCTAATCCTTAGTTTCAGGCCGGGGCGGAGACTTCTCACCCCGGTCAAATGCTTCCCAGCCTTCGCCGTTAAACAGATCGACACCCAGCTGTGCCGCTACATGCGCGAAATCGACATTCACCCAATTGTCGACGATCTTGCCGTCGACCACTTTCCAGAAATCCATATATCGGATCTCGACCCGCTTTCCGGTGGGGGCGATCCCCAGGAACTCACCCGAATGGGTTGCTTCCTGTCGGCCAAACGCAGCCGCCCATTCGCCCATGTAAAGGCGCGCTTCGTCGATGCAGGTCTTGTCCGAAAAAGCCGCCTGAAACGGGCGTTGCCAATTGTCCTGAAACTCTTTCAGGCCAGTTTTTGTGCCACAGCCCTCATTGCCCATCCAGCGGAAGCCTTCCGAGAAGAATTCGCCGATGTCATCTATGCGGTGATCGTTCAGACCATCCACCATGGTTTCAATCACACGGCGGGTGTCTTCTGTTTTGTCGAGGTCCGTATCACGTGTCAGCACGGCCTGTTCCGGGCGGGAACCCTTCATCTTTCTCATCCTTGTATTGGTGCCAATAGAAATTCTGTCTTCATCGGGTAGCTCAATCAGCTGACAGAAAATCCCTCGGCATCCGGTTGAGCGCCGGGTGGCGGCCAACGGCGTTATGTCTTGCAGAGCTGCTCATGCGGCTTGCTCGGCGATGTCGGCAAAAAGGTCATATCCCAGCTGCAACAACACATGCGGGATGTCGACGAAAACCCAGTTTTCGACCAACAGATCGTCCTCTCGACGCCACCAGTCGCAGACCCGCATGAAGACGCGTTTTTCGCTTGCGGGCTGGTCGAGGAAGGGTTTCACCTGGACACCAGTCAAGGAAGGCCAGCCACCCGAGCATACGTAATTGCCTTCGCCGAAGCGGGTGAAATGCGCAGTCATGCCATTTCCCGCACTACCTCCGGACCAACCTTCGAAGGTGGCCTCGAAAGGCACCTGGAAGCTTGCAAAACTCTCGAGCCCGACGAAAGAACCGAAGGCGCCGGGGCCGTACCAGACCATGTTGTCATGCCAGAACGGGCGCCAGGCCTCGTTCTTGGTGGCAAGCTTGGCCAGCATTTCTGTGACCATACGATAGCTCTTGGCCCCCTCGACTGGGTCTTGCGGCGTGGTCAAGATGCCATCATGGCTTGCTGGACCCTGAATCATCCCGGTGAAGCCACGGGTCTTGCCCGGGCTATCGGTGATCGGCCATTGCCCTGCAGCCAGCATCAGTTCTGGGATATCGAAGAAGATATAGCTCTCCACCGCCTTGCCATCCTGCATACGGTGGAACTCGCCGAAGCGCAGATAGGCAAGCTCACCTATGGCGCGGATACCAAGCCAGTCGCGCGAGAACCGACCGACGAAATAGCCGGTGGCGCTGATCCAGCCCTGTCCTTCAAATACACCGGCCATGACGATATCATCGCGCCGAAAAAGCCCATCGAAGGAGGCTGCGAGCGGGGCGATGACGTGATCGTGCAGCCCGAGGCCACCCGCGACCTCGTTGAAAGGATGCACCACGTTGACATGTGCACCGGGGGCGAAGAATCCCTCATAGGCCGGCCGGAAATTGCCTGGATGGCGTTGCGCGGCGATGAAATTCAGAAAGGGTTTACGGTCGAGGCGTTCCATTAACTTTGTCTCTGTAGGATCTGTTCAAGGCGTCTGCGGAGAAACGCCCCGCAAGGCCCTGCGCGCATCAAAGCAAAAGGAATTCGCCCTGGTCGCCTTGCCCGGCACGCAGCCATATTCAGGCTGGCTGCGTGCGCATGGGCAAATACGGACTGAGGATGCGTGCGTCCCATCAGCGTCAGCCTTTCACAGCCCCGGCGGTCAAACCGCCCACAATCTGACGCTGGAAGAACATCACCAAGATGAACAGCGGAACCGTCGCAGAAACCACGGCCGCAACGGCGAACATTACGTTGCCCTCGGTTTGCGTTGTACCAAGGAACGCGGCGATGGCTGGAACCATTGTGCGGTTGCTTTCTGACAACAGCATCGCCCCAACGGCAAAGTCGTTATAGGCCAGAAGAAACGAGAACAGCCCCGTGGTGATCACACCCGGCCACATCACCGGAATGATCACGCGGCGGAAGGCCTGAAACTGGTTGCAGCCGTCGACCTTTGCGCTTTCGTCAAGCTCGCTGGGGATGTTCTTGAAGAAGGCGTGTAGCATCCACAGGGTGAACGGCTGGTTGATCGCGACAAGTACGATAATTGTCGTCGGAAGTATCCCCCAGATATTCCATTCAAAGAAGGGCAACAGATAACCCGAAACCAACGTGATCGGCGGCATCGCGCGGAAGATCAGCGCCGTGATCAAAAGCCAGAATGTGTAGTTATAGCTCGACCGCGAAAGCGCATAGCCCCCCAGCGTTCCGATGGTCAGCGAGATGGCGACCACAAAGACGCAAACGATCCCCGTGTTCAGAACATTCCGCCAAAATTCTTCCTGAATCCAAGCCCCTTCGTAACCGGTGGTGGTAAAGGGTGAGCCATAAACTGCCTCGGTCCGCGCGCCGGTTAAGGCGTTGGTCCAATCGGCGATCGAGAAGAAATCCAGCTCTACCTTGAACGACCCCCAAACCGTCCAGAGGAACGGGAAAGCGGCCAGGATGAACCAAAGGATCACAAAAAGCGTCGAAGCAATCCGAAGGCTTTTGGGCATTCTTTGCGCACGGCTGGCCATGTTATCTTGCTCCTTTGAAGTCACGCCAGGTGCGGACAAGCACGGGCGACAACAGAATGGCGACCCCGATAATCGTGATCACAGACGTAGCGGCTGCAGAGGACAGCTGTCGCGTTTCACCGCCGAGGTCGTTGAAGATGAAAGTACTGAGCGATTGCGCATGGGCACCGGCGCTGAAGCCAATTATCGGTTCAAACACCTTGAAATTATCCATCAACTGGATCAGCGCAACAAACGTAACCAGGGGCATGAGATGGGGAACAACCACGAATTTGACCTGTTGCCAGCGGGTTGCCCCATCGATCTGGGCCGCCTCGATCTGATCTTTGGGCAAAGTTTGCAAACCGGCATAGAACACCACGAAGGCAAAGGGGGCCGAACTCCAGACGCCATAAACCATCAGCGCCACCCACATCAGCCCGGTCGAAGCCTTTAGACTGAAATCCGGATCTCCAGCCAAGTTTACAAGGGCGTTGCCGATGACGCCACGACTGTCAATCATCCAAAACAGAATGAGCGAGCCGATCAGCGGTGTCACAATCATGGGCAAGAGCGAGAAGAAGATCATCAAACCCTTGAGGTGCCGATGCAGTGAGTTGACCGCCAGCGCAATCACCAGCCCCAGAATGATCGTGAGGGGTGTCACAATGAATGTGAAGGTCAGCGTAAAGGCCATGGCCCGATAGAAGGGCAGGTTTCCGACCTCTGAGAAAAGGTCGCCCCACGTATCGCTCGCCGCCCAGATTTCGCCAACCTCCTGTATCGCCAGGTGGCCGCGATCAAAGTAGATATCTAGCCCCACAAATCTGCCCAATGGTTGTTCGGCGCGAAGCGCTGCGGTGGCTTCCTGATCGATGGTGGTCTCGGTTGTGCACCCGACAAGCGGAGTACAGTTTTCGACTTCCACCAGAACCGCCGGGTGTGGGGCGTAAATGGATTGGATCACCACCGAGACGATGGGCATTGCAATGAACAGCAGCATTGCAAGTCCTGTGGGCAGGAAAAACCAAAGGAATGTCTTATGGCGCATGTCGCAATTCCCGTGTCGGCTTGATTGGGCGGGTGCCCGAATTGGGCACCCGCGAGGGGCGTTTTACTGTAGGAAGCCCTGTTCGATTGCCGCGGCGCGATAGGCGGCCTCGACATCGGCCAGCGCCTGTTCAGCGCTTTCCTTGCCCTGCATGAAATCGGCAAGTTCATTGCCAAGTGCGCTGTGCATCAAACCCATGTAGGGCAGCATCGGATAAGGCGTCGTGCCCATTTTGGCAGCGTCAAATACACCCTGCGCGTCGTCTGCGGGTTCGTACCCTTCGATCAACCAGACTGCCAGCGGCGTGGTTTCATCGTTCAACATTTCGGGGCGGACGCCATGCGTCATCGCGACAAAAGTCGCCTCAGCCTCTTCATCCGAGATGTTCTTGCCGACGGTCCATCCGTCCCACCAAAGGGTCGAGGCCGGAGTCGTGCCGCCACCCACGGTCAGCGGCGCTGCAATGGCATGGCCATCGATTACTTCCTGCAAGACACCTTCGGTTGTGGTCTGCTGTGACGCCCGTGACCCCCACATATTCATGATCGCCACATTGCCCGCGCGGTATTCCGCGTTAGTGGCATTGGAATCATGGGTTAGAAAGTCGGGGTTCATATACTCGGACAAAGCCTTCATCATGTTCAGCGCTTTGACACCGGCCTCGGTATTGACGTTGGGCTCTGCGCTGCCAGGCTTGAAATGAGTACCTCCATAGCCAAGGAACATGTTGTTGAATTCCTGCGCCAGATTCCATCCCGCAGCATAAGCACCGCCAACCGGGTTTTGCATGATGCCCTGCGCGCGAATGGCTTCGGCCGCCTCGAGCAGTTCTTCATACGTGGTCGGCACTTCGACGCCTGCCTGTTCCAGAACGTCCTTGCGGTACATCAGGTGCTGAGCGTTGGCCATGAAGGCGATGGCCATGATGTCATCGCCGATCTTGATCAACTGTCCCGGCTGCAGGTTCTGACCATGTTTTTCGACCAGGTCATTGAGCGGTCGGATAACGTCTTCATTCATCAACGCCACAATCGAGCTGTTGGCGATGATGGCTGAGGTGTATTCCGACGGATTGCCCGACAGACCGGCCACGTTGATGGTTTGGTGTTCGGATGTCAGGTTGGATTCAACAGTTGCGCCCGTGCATTCCTTTGCGGCGGCGGCCACAGCCTGAATGGCGGCAAACTCGTTGCCGACGATGTTGACCCGATCCGTGATCTCGCAGGCATAACCCGCGCTCGCAGCAAAGGCGGTCAGTGACCCGGCCAATGCGATTTTCTTTAGAAACATTTTGATTCCTCCCTAGGTGATTGGGTGCATCTTCGAAGCCTGCACCCGAGATTGTCCCGTCATTGCGGGATTGGTTTTCGTCTCTCAGATCTCAAGGCGCGCGCCGGTTTGCGCATCGAACAGGTGACAGTGATCGGTATGGATATGAATCGACACCTGATCGTCGATTTCAGCACGATAGGTTTTGTCGGCCTTGACCGAGACCAGCGCTCCGCCGATCCGAACCGAGACCATGGTGCTGTCCCCCAGCAATTCCTGCGTATAGATGGGCGCGTTAATCTCGCCCCCGCTTTCTACGACATTGGCGTCCTCGGCGCGGAAACCCAAAGTTATTGGGCCATCCGGAGCATTCAGACCATGCACTTCGGTATTCTGCGCGCGGAACACACCGCCCTGAACATCGCCATCAACCAGGTTCATCGCCGGGTTGCCGATAAAGCTGGCGACAAACGTGTTCGCAGGCTCGTCGTAGATCGCCGTCGGAGAGCCAACCTGTTGGACAACACCCTGCTTCATGATCACCACGCGATCGGCCAGTGTCATCGCCTCGATCTGGTCATGTGTCACATAAATCGTAGTCACGGCTAGTTCATGGCTGAGGTTCTTGATCTGCGCGCGAGTCGAAACACGCAGTTTTGCGTCAAGGTTGGACAACGGCTCATCCATCAGGAACACGTTGGGCTCGCGTACAATCGCACGCGCCAGAGCCACCCGTTGACGTTGCCCTCCTGACAGCTCTGCCGGCTTACGATGCAGAAAGTCGTCCAACTCTACCATCGCCGACGCACGGCGCACTTTTTCGTCATGGGTGGAAGCGTCGATGCCACGTACCCTCAGCGGGAAACGAATGTTCTCGTAGACATTCATGTTCGGATACAAAGCATAAGACTGGAACACCATTGCGACGTCGCGGTCTTTTGGCTCCATATCGTTGACGCGGGTACCGTCGATCAGAATATCACCCTCGCTTGCGTCTTCCAAACCTGCGATCATGCGCATCGTCGTGGTCTTGCCACAACCCGACGGGCCGAGAAGCACCAGAAATTCCTTGTCGGATATTGTCAGGTCGAAATTGTCCACTCCAACAAACGAACCCCAACGTTTTCCAACATTGCGCAGTTGAATCTCGGCCATACTGTCCTCCCAGTTGCACCTGAGTGCATACGTTTGCAAAAGCATAGACATCCAAAGGAACATCTGGCAAGTATTTTTTGCAAGCGAATGCAAAAGCGCCCGCAATCTTGCTAAAGACTGACGCTTCCCTCCGGGCAAAGCATTGAAAGTAAAAAATATGTCTTACGAAGCCGAGAAAGAAATCGTCCTGAAATTCTACAAAGCTCTGAGCGAAGCAGAGGAATCAGGCCTCTCTGATGTGATCTCTGAGTATTGCGCCGAGGACCTCCTGTGGCGCGGCTTTCACCCATTCAACGAGCAGCGTGGCGCTAGCAACGTGGCGCAAGAATTCTGGCAGCCGCTGAATCACAGCCTAACTAACTTGCAGCGTCGGATGGACGTTTTCATAGCTGGTCAAAATGAAATCGACGGGTTCAATTCAGTCTGGGTTGTTTCGATGGGCCATCTCATGGGGCTGTTCGACAAGGACTGGCTGGGCATTGCGCCAACCGGAAAAATGGCCTTACTGCGCTATTGCGAGTTCAACAGGGTTGAGAAAGGTAAGATTGTCGAAACCGCGATGTATTTCGACATCCCGCATTTCATGATGCAGGCTGGGTTGCGGCCCTTCCCGCCGCAGACCGCTGCAGAACTTGTCCAGCCCGGGCCCATGACCCATGATGGCCTGATGTTCACGCCTCAACCCGCCGAAGACGGCCAAAAGACATTGGCCGCTATCAACGCGATGATCTCCGATCTTGGGCGGTGGGACAGCGGGCTCAGCCTTGAAGATGAGTTGCGCCGCACATGGTGCGAAGACATGATCTGGTGGGGGCCATCCGGTATCGGTGCGACCTACACAATCGAACGGTACGCCAAACAACATGCTGGCCCGTTCCGTGCTGGGTTTGCCGACCGGTCAAAAACCAACCATATCTGCCGCATTGCCGAGGGCCACTATGGCGGCTTTTTCGGCTGGCCGAACTTTACCGCCCGACCAATCGGCGGGTTCATGGGGATGCCTGCCACTGACAAAGCCGGTGAGTTCCGGGTGATAGACATTTATCGTCGCAAAGGTGATAAACTGGCCGAGAACTGGATTTTCATCGATCTGCTTCATTTCTGGAAGCAACAGGGTGTCGATATTCTGGACCGCATGACCCACGGTGGTTCTTAGATCATAGGCAGGCCGATCATTTTGGTCGGAATACGGTAAACGGACGTGCTGGCAGTGATGTACAGCATGCTGAACTCGGCTCCACCAAAGCAGAAGTTGGTAGATTTCTGCGGCGTCAGAATGACACCAAGGCAGTGCGCTTGGGCATCAAACAGATGTACACCGCCGGGACCATTGCACAAAATCTGGCCGTCGCGGGTGCACTTCATACCGTCCGGTACCCCTGCCCCATCGCCAACAACATCGGCCCAGACCACCCCACCGGTCAGCGAGCCATCAGCGGCGACATCAAAGACGCGGACATGGCCACCCCAACTGTCATTGACAAACAGCCTTGTTTCGTCAGCTGACAAACACAACCCGTTGGGTTGCTGAAAATCATCCGCGACAAGGTGTAACGTGCCGTCGGGATCCAGCCGGAACACGCCTTGCACCGGCAGTTCCTGCTCTCTCAGAATGCCAAGATCCTCTCGGATACGACCAAAACTGGGATCAGTGAACCAAATCCGACCGTGCGAGTCGCAGATAACATCGTTGGGGCTGTTTAGTTCTTTGCCATCAAAATGCGTGGCGATCGAAGTAACCCGCTTGCCGCCGTGATCATGGCGTACCAAATGCGAACTGGCGTGCTCGCAAGAGATCACTGCCCCGCTTTTGTCGAAGCAATTTCCGTTTGCTTGGTTGGATGGGGTGCGAAAAACGCGAACTCCCTCACCCTCGCTCCACTTGTATTGATGGCTCTCCTGAATGTCCGAGAATACCAGCCAATGCTCTTCGGGGTGCCATATTGGCCCTTCGGTAAACCCCAGACCGCTAGCGATTTCTTCTAGTTGAGCGTCAGGGTGCACCAGATCTGTGAAGCATTTGGAACGGATATCGAATACCATGTGAACACCTTTTCAGAGTTGCGCCTGCCAACACTACCGGCAAGCCTCGACAAGAACAGCGTTTCGGGTGAAAACGCAATAACGACTGTTCGATAGTCTGGCCCTGCCAACGTCAATGCTCTACGCTATGGCCGATGTTTCCAAACCGCTTGGCTGCCAATTGCCATGTGCCGCCCAAACAAAACCGTCAGGACTTTCCCATGAATTTCAAACAACGCATGCTTTCTGGCGAGCCTTTCGTCGGAACGTTTCTCAAGACACCAGCCCATGAACTGGTCGAGATAATTGCCAAGTCAAAACTGGACTTCTTGTGCCTGGATGCGGAACACGCACCCTTTGACCGGGGTCGGTTGGATGTTTGCCTCGCCGTCGCCCGGGCTCTGGGGTTGCCGACGTTGGTGCGGGTGCCGACTGGGTCGGCGGACGAGATTCTCAAGGCGCTTGACAGTGGCGCGACAGGTATTGTTGTGCCGCATGTTGACAGCGCCGAAAAGGCCCGTCGCATTGCGCGCGAGGGTCGTTTTGGCCATGGTGGTCGCGGCTATGCCGGATCAACCCGGTGGGCAGGGTTTGCGACTCGATCCATGGCTGATGTCCTCAAGCAAAGCGAAGAAGAGACAATTATCATTGCCCAAATCGAAGAACCAGAAGGCGTCGCAGAAGTCGATGATATCGCCGCGACCGAGGGCATCGACGGGATTTTTGTAGGGCCTGCAGATCTTGCGGTGTGCTACGGCGTGACTGATCAGTCCGACCCACAGGTTCTTGATGCAATGCGACGCTCGGGCGATGCAGCCAAAGCACATGGCAAGACGCTGATGACCTTTGCAGCCAGCGCAGAAGCCGGACTCAAGCTGCGCGACTATGGGGTGACCATGATCTTCGTTGCTTCAGAACACGCCTTCATGCTTCGCGCTGCAAACGCGGAAGCAGAGAACTTCCATGGCGCCGCGAGGACGTGAAACGCACAGGGCTTTTTAGTGGAAAGGGCCTTGGGGTCGAAATATCCGCGGGCTGGTAAATGCTGCGACGACAGTACTTTCTTTGCTAGAAATGCGATGCGCGATTGCGGATTACTCGCATTGTATTGTCTTAGATTTCCAGCGTGGCACTCTACCTAAGGGGGCCAAAATCTCATACCGCAAAACCAGTATTGCTAGCTTATTGATTCAGAGTGGATCCTGTTAAACAGCATAAGGCCGGTGCGCCTGAGCGGCGACCGGCCTTCTCCAATCAGAAATGTGCCGAATTGGAATTTGCGGGCTTGGCGACCGGAGGTGCAAAGCGGGTCAAGTCGATCCCTTCGACAGCGGCCTTGTATTCCTCGATTTTCGGAGTTCGCCCGAGGATGGCAGAAAGTACAACTACCGGTGTGGAAGCCAGAAGGGATTCACCTTTCTTATCTTCCGAGTCCTCGACAACACGCCCTTGGAACAAGCGGGTAGATGTCGCCAGAACAGTATCACCTTTCTCAGCCTTTTCCTGATTACCCATGCAAAGATTGCAGCCCGGACGCTCAAGATACAGCGTATTTTCGTATTCGGTTCGCGCTGATGTCTTGGGGAAAAGATCGTCGAATTCGAAACCGGAATATTCCTGAAGAATGCTCCACTCACCTTCTTCCTTTAACTCATCAACGATGTTGTAGGTTGGTGCCGCGACGACCAGAGGGGCTTTGAATTCAATCTTGCCCTCCTTCTTCTCAAGGTTCTTAAGCATCTGCGATACGATGATCAGATCACCCTTGTGGACCATGCAAGACCCGACAAATCCCAGATCCACTTTCTTTTCCCCTTTGTAGTAGGAAACAGGCCTGATCGTATCGTGCGTATAACGCTTGGAGACATCCGCGTTGTTCACATCAGGGTCGGCGATCATGGGCTCGTTGATCTCGTCCAGATCAACGACCAGCTCGGCAAAATACTCGGCATTTTCATCCGGCCTCAGGGCTGGAACTGCGCCGGATCTGATCTCGGCAATGCGTGCGTCGGCTTTGTCGATCAGGCCTTGCAAGGTCCGCGCCTCATTTTCCATGCCCTTGTCGATCATGATCTGAATCCGACCTTTGGCGATTTCCAGTGACTCGATCAGGGTCTCGTCTTCGGAAATACAGATCGAAGCCTTCGCCTTCATCTCGGCCGTCCAGTCGGTGAAGGTAAAAGCCTGATCCGCCAGAAGGGTTCCGATATGAACTTCGATAATACGCCCTTGGAACACGTTATCGCCGAAAGCCTTCAGCATCTGAGCCTGTGTCGCGTGGACCACGTCGCGGAAATCCATGTGATCGGCCATTTTGCCTTTGAACGTCACCTTCACGGATTCCGGAATGGGCATGGTTGCTTCGCCCGTGGCCAGTGCCAAGGCAACGGTGCCCGAATCCGCCCCGAAAGCCACACCTCTGGACATGCGCGTGTGCGAGTCGCCCCCAATGATGATGGCGCGATCATCCACGGTGATATCGTTCAGAACCTTGTGGATCACGTCGGTCATCGAGTGATATTCACCCTTGGGATCGCGCCCTGTGATCAGGCCGAAATTGTTCATAAACGCCATCAGTTTTGGGATGTTGGCTTGCGCCTTCTTGTCCCAGACCGAGGCGGTGTGGCAACCGGACTGATACGCCCCATCGACGGTTGGAGAAATCACGGTCGCCGCCATCGCCTCAAGCTCTTGCGAGGTCATCAGACCAGTGGTGTCCTGCGATCCTACGATGTTGACCTTGACCCGTACGTCCGACCCGGCGTGCAAGACCGTGCCTTCCGCTACTCCCAAAGCGTTGCGGTTAAAGATCTTTTCGACCGCGGTCAGGCCCTGTCCATCTCGGCTGATCTCTTTCGACGGCGCAAATGCCGACTTCAGCTCGACTCCCAGTGTCTGTGCTGCAAATGTTTGCAACTTCTTGCCGAACACGATGGCGTAGGATCCGCCGGCCTTCATGAACTCCTGCTTTTGCGGAGTGAAGGACGAGGCAATATCAACAAGCTCTTTGGCGCCATCGGCGTCATAAAGCTTTTTGTCTTTCGTATTGATCGTGAGCACTGTCCCGGTTTCGACCGAGTACTTTTGCTCCAGGATAGGGCTGTCGTCATTGTTGAGGATCGGATTCCCCTCGGAATCGACTTTTTTGACCCAGTTTTTCAGGTCGATACCAATCCCGCCCGTCACACCAACGGTGGTCAGAAAGATCGGAGAGATACCGTTCGTGCCGGCCACGATCGGGGCAATGTTTACGAATGGCACATATGGGCTGGCCTGCTTGCCGGTCCAAAGCGCAACGTTGTTGACACCCGACATCCGGGACGAGCCAACGCCCATTGTCCCTTTCTCAGCAATCAGCATCACGCGTTTATCTGGGTGCTGGCGCTGTAATTCTTGAATCTTGTCTTGCGCTTGCTGCGAGATTAAGCACTTGCCATGCAGCTCCCGATCCGAGCGCGAGTGTGCTTGGTTGCCCGGCGACAGCAAGTCAGTCGAAATATCGCCCTCGGCAGCGATATACGTGACAACTTTGATCTCTTCCTCGATATCGGGCAGCTTGGTGAAGAACTCGGCCCGCGCATAGCTTTCAAGAATGTCGCGCGCGACCGGATTTCCGGCAGAAAACGCCTCCTTCAAACGATCCGTATCAGCCTCATACAGGAAGACCTGTGTTTTCAGCACTTCAGCCGCCTGCCTTGCGATCTCGGGATCACCACCCAAAGCCAGATCAAGAAGAACCTCAACCGAAGGACCGCCTTTCATGTGCGACAACAGTTCAAAGGCAAAGGGTACTGAAATTTCGTCAACCAGCGCTTCGCTCTGAATGATCTCTTTCAAAAAACGTGCCTTCTCGCCAGCGGCGCTGGTCGTGCCGGGCAGCGTATTATAGATGAAATAGTTTAGAGAATCCGCACGATGCGCATGATCGACGTCCTTGATCTGTGTAACAAGCTCTTTGACAAACGCGCCGTCATCAATCGGTTTCGGATGCAGACCCTGCGCTTTGCGGGCTTCAATTTCGTCGAGGTAGTTGGTGTAAAGGCTCATGGCTCGTTCCGGTATATGTGGCTCGATTAGCAGGGGCTCAAAGACGTTATGAACGCCCGAGGATCCTAATTGTATGCGGCGGTATACTAAATGACCGGAACTTGCAAGCCTTGCACCTGTGGCGCGATGTCCCGTCTAAAAGCAACACTTCACAAAGGATTTTGTGCCAGCCAATGACTTTCGATAAGTCCGCTATGTCCTTATCTGATCCCTGTTCCTGGACGATATGCATATAGACCGGCGAGGTAATGAATAGCCATAAGGCGTAAACCGCCCCTGCTTCGAATTGCGTCAGGCAGTTGCTCGGGTCAGATAATCCTGAACCATGTCGCCAAAACTCTGTTCAACCGCAAACTCAAAACCAGCCTCGCAGCGCATCACAAGTGCTTTTAGGCCAAACAACTCGGAATAGGTTACTGCGTCTTCATCAAAAGCAGTGACATGCAGATCAAGCGGGCAGGCAATAGCCATCACTTCAGCGGCTTGGGGTTCGGCGACACTAAAGAAGGTAAGGGTGTCCGATATCCGCACTATACTGATGTCCGCAGGGCAATCCGTTGGTTTGAGCTGAGCTTCCAGTGCCTCTTCCAGTTCCAGCGAAGCACGTACAATCCAGTGATTGCGTCCAATGTGATATACCTCAAACGCTTCCTGCATCGCCCTTGTGTTGGGGCGGTTTGGCAGAGAAAATTCGGCCCAATTTTGAACGACCTCGGGATCCCCTTTGAGGTCAAACAGCGCATTCAGGGTTTGGCGTTCGATCTTGACGTCGTAGCTCATCTCAGGACCTCAGGCGCTGACCCTCGGGGTCATGGAATACAGGCTTTGTGATGGTCACCGGGATCACCTCGTCTTTCAGCCGAACATGCGCGGTTTGCCCGTGTCGCTCCTGCCCGTTCTTCAGCAACGCCAGGCCAACCCAGCGATTGTTGACGACGCTCCAGACGCAGGCGGTAACCAATCCTTCGGTCGCTTCTTTGCGACCTTCAGGGGTTAGTGGCGCGCCTTCGGGCACTTGCTTGTCAGGGTCTTCGGGCAAGATGCCGACCAATTCCCGGCGTTCCCCTACCGCTTCACGGCGCAAGTGGACCGAGCGCTTGCCTAGGTAGTCGGGCTTTTTCTTCGACATTGCCCAACCCATGCCCAGGTCATAGGCGTCCACGGTACCGTCGACCTCGTGCCCCAGCGAAAGAAAGCCTTTTTCCACACGCAAGACATGGCTGGATTCCGATCCTACAGGCAGGATACCAAGGGGTGCACCAGCCTCCATCACCTTGTCCCACAAGGCGGCCATGTGGCGTGGGGCAACGTTGACCTCATAGGATAGCTCACCTGTGAAGCTGACGCGCACAACCCGCGCAGGGAACCCCGCAACCGTACCGTCCCGGAACGACATGAAGGGGAATGCCTCGGGCGACAGATCGATATCCGTACACAGCGCGAGCATGACATCGCGCGCGCGGGGTCCACAAATGGTGGCGTTGTTCCACTGGCTTGTCACAGTTGTGATCATGACTTGCCAGTCAGGAAACTCGGTCTGAAGCAGCTTTTCCATGTGCTGGTTGACGGCGTCTGCATGGCCCGTTGAGGTCGAGATCATCCAGCGGTGCTGATCCAGCCGAAAGGCCACCCCGTCATCTATGATCAGACCGTCATCCGACAACATAAGACCATAGCGACCATCGCCGGGCTTCAGGCTGGACATGATGTTCGAATACAGAAAATCCAGAAAGCGCGGAGCATCGCGCCCTTTAAGCTCGAACGTGCCGAGCGGCGAACCGTCGTATACGCCAACGCCTTCACGCACCGCGCGGCATTCCCGGTTCACCGCCTCTTGCAGGCCCTCACCTAGTTTGGGGAAAAACCCCGGACGACGCCATCGGGCACCAGCCTCATACATCACTGCGCCATAATCCTTGTTCCATTGGGTCACCGGCGTGTGCCGGTAGGGGAACAACACCGAGTCCTCACGCAGCCCCCCAATCGCACCGAATGAGACCGGCGTGTAGGGAGAGCGGAATGTCGTCGTGCCAACATCTTGCAATGGAACGCCCTTTTGCAAAGCAACGGTGCCAATAATGTTGATATTGCCCGTCTTGCCCTGATCTACGCCCATCCCGCCAGTGGTGTAGCGTTTGACATGTTCCACGTTGTCATATCCTTCACGCAGCGCCAGATGCACATCGCTGACCGCAACATCGTTCTGAATATCCAGGAATGCCTTTCCGCGTTGCCCTGGCACATCTACGCGCCATAGCGGTTCAATCGAATAAGGCAGCTCTGAACCGTCATCGATGATCCGATCCAGTGTGAGATCCCCCGCCGCCGCGCCGACGGCCCGACAGGATTGAATCGGTTGATCGGGCAAAAACGCAGCGAGTTCTTCATCAAACCGAAGTGTGCTGCGGGACTGAGACCACAGGTGCACCGTCGGATTCCAACCGCCGGAATGAGCCAGCAAGTCGCAGTCGATCCAGGTGCCTGCGCCCCCGGACTTGGGAACGGCCTTGACAGCACGGATGCTTTTGTACCCTCGGATATCGGCGGCTACTGTTCCGGCATGGACGGTTATCCCCGACACCAGATCAAGAGCTTCCCTTGGAACCGTGTCGCGGCTATCGAGGATCGCGTTAACCGTTACCTCAGCTGCGACCAGATCGGCGGCCACTGCGTAAGCGCTGTTGTTGTTGGTGAACAGAACCATACTCTGACCGGGTGTCACGCCCCAACGATTGACATAGGCCTGCACGGATGAGGCCAACATGACGCCCGGCCTGTCATTATTGGCAAACACCATCGACCGTTCCGTAGCCCCGGTGGCGATCACCACCTCAGCAACACGGACCCGCCAGTTGCGTTCTAGAATGCTGGCCTGATCCGGCTCGCGTTCATTGACGATCAGTAGGTTGTGTTCGCGATAGGCCCATACGGTCGCGTTCTGAAGATGGGTGACGTTTGCCATTTGGCTTAGTTCTTCAACCGCTTCGCCCACCCAATCCATCGCCGGACGCCCGCCAATGGTCAGGGTGCGGTTCAGGAGGCTGCCGCCCGCTTCGGTTCCCTCGTCTGCGAGGAAGACACGCTTGCCCGCCCGACCAGCCTCAAGTGCAGCTTGCAGGCCGGCGGGACCTGCACCTGCAATCAAGACATCTGCATGAGCGTAGCGCGCTTCGAAATGCCCCGATGAAGGCGGATGAGCAGGCGCTGCTGCCAGCCCCGCCGCCTTGCGGATGTATGGTTCAAACAGATGCCAGTTAGGCCATTTGAAAGTTTTGTAGTAGAAGCCCGCAGGAATAAAACGGCCAATCAATTGATTGATCCCGCCCAGATCAAACTCGGGCGATGGCCAGCAATTGACCGAGCTTGCGTTCAGCCCTTCGCGCAATGGAACCGTGGTCGCTGGACGGTTGCCCGAGGCGTCCTCGCCTTCCAGCTCCACAAGCGTTCCTGGCTCTTCGGGACCGTGTCCGACAATGCCGCGTGGGCGGTGGTACTTGAAACTACGGGCTGTTACTCGCACCCCGTTCGCCAGCAGGGCCGAGGCCAGAGTGTCCCCTTCGAACCCTTCGTAAGTTTTCCCATTGAACCGGAACGTCAGAGGGCGGCTTCGTTCAACACGACCACCCACTGCGCGGCGATTAATCTGAGCCATCGGGCACCTCCACAATGTCATGTTTCACGGTATCCCGCCAGATTGTCAGCCACTTGCCACAGCCCCGAGCGTGCCACCACCGCTCTTGCACAGGCCCCATCGGGTTGGGCGTAATGGTCAGGTATTCGACCCAATCAGCATCGCTGACGGCGTTGGCATCGGGTCGAGTAGCACCGACCGGGCCGCCATAGACGAACTCACTTTCATTGCGCTTGCCACAGAATGGGCAGGGGATGAGCATCATGATCCTGTCCCTTCCTATCTCGCCGTTGTGGTGCCGGCTTCCATCACAAATTCCAGATGGCGGAAGCGGTCTAAAGTGAACGAGGCCATCAGCGGATGCGGCTCGCCTTTGGCGACCAGATGCGCAAGCGTCAGTCCGCCCGCAGGAATGGCTTTGTATCCGCCCCACCATCCAGCGGTCACGAACAGCCCCGGTACCTCAGTCTGATCCATGATGGGCGAGGCATCATGGGCAATATCAAGATGCCCACCCCATTGGCGCATTAGTTTGAGTTTCTTGAAGCTCGGGAAAAGCGACAGCATCGCGGTCACAGTGTCTTCGAACACATGTTGCTTGATGTCGCGACGAAAGCTTTGCCCCATATCAGGAGCGCCGCCGATCACCATCTCGCCCTTGTCAGACTGGCTGAAATAAAACCCACTGTCCGGGCAATTTACGATGACATCCACCAAGGGCTTCACAGGCTCGGACACAAAGGCCGTCAGGTTCATCGTGCGCAATGGCAGCTTGAGCCCCGCTGTCTCGGTCAATGTCGTGGTATGGCCCGACACCGCCACCACAACCTTTTTCGCCCGTACGGTGCCGCGATTGGTCTCGACACCTTCGATGCGCCCATCAGGGCCACGCATCAATGCTTGCACTGCGGTCTGTTGGTGCATCTCCACCCCCATCGCATCCGCCGCGCGGGCATAGCCCCAGGCCACCGCATCATGACGGTTTACACCTGCATCCGTGTGGACCATTCCGCAGATGATCGGCAGGCGCGCATCTGGCCCACCGCCTGTCAGAGCAGGTATGCGTTTGCGCAATTCGTCTGTCGTGATCTGTTCATATGTCGAGCCATGAATGTCCATGACCAATTGCCGACGCCGCAACTCTCGCAGTTTGGGCCAGGTCTGCACCACATCCACCATGGTGCGCTTGGAATGCATCATGTTGAAGTTCAGCTCTTGCGTCAGCCTTTCGTACATCTCGACGGATTTGACGTAGAACGGGATCGACTCGTCACGCATGTAATTTGACCGGATCGTAACCGTGTTGCGCGCTATGTTTCCGCCACCCAACCAGCCCCGTTCCAGCACGGCGACGTCGGTTATGCCAAACTCTTTGGCCAGATAGTAAGACGTGGCCAGCCCGTGACCCCCTGCCCCGATCACCACCACCTCGTACCGGTCTTTGAGCGGCGGGCTCCGCCAGGCTCGGGACCAGTTCTTATGACCAGAAATCGCGTTACGGGCGAGTGAAAATGCCGAATATTTTTGCATAACAAGCACAATATTTATCAGAAAAAATATATCGTCAATAAATATATTTACCATTACGCAAAAGCTGCTTGGGCAATCAAAGGTCGGGGGCTACCATGGCGCATGACCTTCAAAATTGAACAGTTTCATCGGAATCTTGCTGGCAAATGGTCGGCCCGATCCCGCTGGCCCTGCTTCATCATAAACTGCCGCAGTTCACCCTCTATCTGACTCCATGCAGACCGTGGCGCTTTGCGCCTGAATTCAAACCCGCCGGGAAATGAGGCGGAAGCTATGGATGGAAGAACTATGATTAACACACCGGATACAGATACTGTTCAGCAAGCGTATGCGCGCGACGGCGTCGTTTTATTGAGAAACATCC
The DNA here is from genome assembly GCF_056583445.1 of Ruegeria sp. S84. NCBI lineage: Bacteria > Pseudomonadati > Pseudomonadota > Alphaproteobacteria > Rhodobacterales > Roseobacteraceae > Ruegeria > Ruegeria sp. S84. Next base: position 153,116 of record NZ_JBWPVF010000001.1, on the reverse strand, counting down.
TCAGGGACGATTGGTTAAACAAGTTGCGTGATGCCGTGGACGAAGAGGTTAAAAAGGGTGACCGGTATTTTGCCTATAAAAATATGCGTGAAAAACCGAGTGTCTTTCAGGACTATTGTCTGAACTCAGATATTGGAAAGCGAGTGGCCGAGGTGGCGGGCAGCCCCTGGACTTCGTTGATCTATGACCAAATTTTCGTGAAAGAACCTGGCACACGCACCCAGACCGGCTGGCATACAGATCAGCCCTATTGGCCTGTGGCCGGTCCCATCATGACAATGTGGATCGCACTTGATCCTGTCGACCCAGACAATGGAGCGCTGGAATTTGTCCGTGGCTCGCACGCTTGGGGCGCAAAATACCGGCCTTTCAAAACTGACCAGCTTGGCAAGTTTCTTCACTATCTGGAAGAGGATAACCCGGACTATATCGACATGCCCGATTTCGAGGCGGATCGCACTAAATATGACATATTCCATCATGAACAGATGGAACCTGGCGATGCCCTGGCCTTCGATGGAATGACTGTGCATTCGGCGATGGGCAACCGCACCTCGACCCGTCGCAGGCGTGGATATGCGGTACGTTTTGCCGTTGAAGGTGCCACCTATGAACCGCGCGATAGCGTTACTGAATGGCTGCATGATGACGACCTGAAACCGGGTGCTCCCTTTGCCGGTGGGCGCTTCCCTGTCATCTATAGCAACACCTAAGATAAGGGGCCGGGAACTGGCCCCTGTTCAGGTTTCAGGCGTGCCGAATTGCACCCTCTGGCACAGCGGCCTCGGCCTCGATCGCTCGATCGAGCACGCGTCGGTATGTTTTTGCCCCGGCATCCAAACCCAGATCAATATGCGGTGTCTGAGCATTTTTCATGCCCTTGTGCACTTTTTCCAGCACATCTTTGTCTTCAAGAAACGCCATCCGGGCACCGTCATTCATGAACTTTGAAACCTCGGCATTGTCCGGATCAGAGTTGCGATGCTGGAACCAGAAATACCTGGTCTGATCCTCGTTGATTGGCGTCATGAAGTTGTAAGAGATGTTGATGAATGTCTCATCGACAGGATCTTTGTCATATCCACCCGTGCCAACCGGAGTATAGATGGACTTATTCAGCCCGATTGCGGGCATGCACATTTCGTAATGCTGCAAACGGTCGCAATCGCCGTCGAACGAGACCAGTTTGGCATAGTAAGGCGATGGTGGTTTGTTTTCGATCCAGCGCGAGACAATCACGCCGCGATCTGTCTTTTTGACGTCCAGAGGCTCTTCATCCGTTCCCGCGCCGGCGAATGACGAGACATGTACCCAGGCCACATGGCTGGGATCAAGCAGGTTGTCGCAAACCCAAAGATAATGGCAATCGATATCCATCACCCCGCCATCGGTTAGGCCCCAGCTCGTGTCATCAAAGTTTTCGATTGGGAAAATCAGGTCCGGATCAGCCAGTTCAGGATCGCCCATCCAGATCCAGAGCAGGCGATAGCGGTCGACAACTGGATAAGACTTCACCACCGCGCGCCGAGGCGTCATCCCCCGCTGCGTTGGGCTGTCCGTACATTTGCCCGAACAATCGAATGTCAGCCCGTGGTAGCCGCATTCGACCAGATCCCCTTTCAGATTGCCATCGGATAGCGGGAGCTTGCGATGCGGGCAGGCATTCTCAAGCGCAACGGGCGTCCCATCCTGCTGACGATAGAGCACAATGTTCTCACCCAGATATGTCTCAGCCTTCAGTTCACGCCCGATATCCTTGCTCCAGGCGGCAACATACCAGCAATTTCTGAGGTACATGGTTTGCTCTCCAATTTGATCAGTTGGCTTAGCGCCATTATGGCAGCGTCAGTGCAATACACCATTCTGGATTTATAATGATACATATAAGGCAAGCTAATTCGGCAGCATTACCGACGGGGGCAGATCGGGCTGCGAAGCAACTTCGGCCTTGATCCAGTTCAGGAACTCGCTGACTTTTTGGCTGTCTTTGCTATCAGGGCGCCGGACGAGCCAATAGGAAAGTGGCGATTGAGTCAGTTGCTGAAACGGTCGCACCAGACGGCCATCGCACAACGCATCAATAACCAGCGGTTCGCGCCCAAGCGCCACCCCCAGCCCCTCAATCGCTGCCTGTATGACCATGTTTGATTGGCCCAATCGGCGCGTGCGCACTCCAGACGGCAATGTCAGATTGGATTGCCGCGCCCAGAACTCCCATGTTGGGCTGGACGTACCATGGTGCAGATTTTCATCTACCAGCAGTGTGTGCTGTGACAAATCTTCAATGCGCTTCAGTTCAGGCAACAGCGCGGGCGCGCAGACGGGAAACAGCCTTTCCCGCATAAGCAAATCCACTTCAAACCCGGGATATTCACCAAGACCATATCGAATGCCGATATCGGAATCTGCGCCGGAAAACGGATAGTATCCCGTATCCGTCGCGATCGAAATAGACAGGTCCGGGTGGGCCAAATCAAAGTGCAGAAGCCTTGGAAACAGCCAGTTGAATGCAAACCCCGGCAAGCATGAAATCACGATGGTCCGGTCCGCACGCGTTCGATCGCGAAGTTGCGCACACACCTCTGAAATGCGCCCCAACCCATCCGAGATTGCCTGCGCCAATTGCTCACCTTCGCGGGTAGGTCGCGATTGCCGCGCACCGCGCACCAGCAAATCCCGCCCAAGCCATTCCTCGAGCGATCTGACGTGCTGGCTGACGGCACTTTGGCTGACCCCCAGTTCCTCGGCGGCGGGTGAAAAGCCGGAGTGGCGTACAACTGCCTCAAAGGCTCGCAGCGCGGAGTATGGCAGATTCAAGATCATATTAGTCATCCTAATGTCAGCCATTATCACTTTCAAATGGATTGCCGGCGGCTCTAGGCCGTAAGTTGATAATGTCAAGTAATCAGGAGATGTCGATGTCCGACATGACGCCAGAGCGGGGCGCTTACAATCTGCTGGTCAATTGCGCCCGCGCGGCGGCGGGTGAAAGGCTGCTGATTGCCTATGAACCTGCAGAGTTTGGATATTTCGACGCCGACAGCGTAAATGTTGTCAGTCAGGCGGCCCGTAAACTTGGGCTGGGGGTCGACACGATTGATGTGGGCTTCAATCCGGACAATCCGCAATTATCGCCCGATCTGCTTGCCCGGTTCGAAGCGGCAGACATCATTCTATTTCTGGCCCGGCTTGGGGATCAGTTGCGGTTCTCGGACATGCCGCAGGGTAAGAAAGTCATCGTTAGCTTCGCTTTAACCAAAGAAATGCTGGGATCTGGTTTTTCCAACGGCCACCACGATGCGTTCATGGAGCTTAAGGCCGATATCAACGCGGTCTTGGACGCGGCCAGCGAGGTGCGGATCACTTGCCCTTTGGGCACTGATGTAAGCGGTCGTCCAGTGATGAACCTGCAACCCTCGGGCGACACCTCGATCCTGCGTTTTCCGATGTCAGTCTTTACCCCGGTTCCTGCCCACAGTTTCTCGGGCCGTGTGGCGATCAGTTTTCTGACGGGAACGGGGTCGAAGTATTACGATGACTACACCATCGAATTCGACCGCCCCGTCTTTGCTATGATGGAGAATGGGCGGCTGCAGCGTTTTGACGGCGATCCCGCCAACGCCGCACGGGCCGAGGCGCATTATGATCGGGTAGCCAATCAGTTGGGAATTGATCGCAATTTCGTGCACTCTTGGCACGCAGGTATCCATCCGGGCTGCGGCTACCCCTGGGATATGCGCGAAAACTATGAACGCTGGGGCGGCTCCGCTTTCGGAAATCCACGCATCCTGCATTTCCACACCTGCGGGGCGTACGCCCCCGGTGAAATCAGCTGGAATATTATTGATCCTTCCATCGAAATCGATGGCGTAACTTATTGGGACCGCGGTACATTCCATGCCGAACGGTTGCCTTGCGGTCAATCAATCCTGGATCGGCACCCCTGCGCGGCCGCCCTGTTCGCCCATCCCGATCCGGATATCGGTCTGCGTGCAGTTGGCTGATCAATAGCGGCTTGATCGAATCACAAGCTGTGGAAATACTCTTTGATAATAGGGTCTGTTCGAGTTGGCCCTATGGTGCGGAGCACTCCCGTCTCCGGTGCCGGAATATGCGCAGAGGGCAAGACCCCCGCTCCGGCAAAATCATGGAAATCACATGTCAAAAGCTATTGTTACGCCGCTGACTCAGGCTCTGGCCGAAGGAAAACTGACGCGCGAAGAACTCAAGGGATTCATGCAACGCTCGAACGCGCCAGGGTTACGTCATCTTGCAATGTGGGTTTCGGTGCTGACCTGCACGACAACATTGATCACCCTAGTCTGGAACAGTTGGCTGATTTGGCCCGCGATGTTTCTGCAAGGGGTCGTCTTGGTGCATCATTTCTCGCTTCAGCATGAGTGTGTGCACTATACCGTGTTTCGCACCCGGTGGTTGAATGATCTGGTTGGTCAGATTTGCGGGCTGATCATCATTCTGCCGCATCGGTTCTTCCGATACGAACATTGTGATCATCACACATATACGCAACTGAACGGAGAGGATCCCGAACTGATCCCGCTGCCCAAATCCCTTGGCGAGTACTTTTTGTACCTGTCAGCCCTGCCTTATTGGCGCGGTAAGTTCACTGAGCTGTTCCGACATGCCTTTGGGAAGCTCAGCAAGGCCGAGTTGAGTTTCATTCCCAAAGAGGAGCATCAGTCGGTCTATTGGGACGCGCGCCGCATGCTGGCCATTTACGCTTTGATCTTTCTGGCTATGGCCTTCACCGGATGGTGGGGATTGATCTGGTATTGGATCATACCCCTGTTTCTGGGTGAGCCGGTGATGCGATTCATACGAATGACCGAGCATGTCGGACGTCCCACCGTGGCGCAGATGTCAGAAAACACGCGCACCAATCTGGTGTCAAAGCCGATGTCATTTTTATGCTGGAATATGAACTATCATGCCGAACATCACTATGTCGCCTCAGTTCCCTTCCACGCTCTGCCCCGTCTGCATGAGAAGTTAAAGGATCATATCTTCGTCGAGAAAGGTGGATATCTGGCTGCGCATCGCGACATTCTACGGCAGATCATGCAACGCAAAGCCGAGGCCTGAGAGATGGTGGCAGACAAATCTTGGCGCGATGTGATCGAGGCATCGAAACTGGAAGAAAACTGGGTCACGCGGGTTCAGATCGGACCCAGATTGATTGCGGTATATGACACGCCCAGCGGTGTCTATGCCTCGCTGGCATTGTGCAACCATGGCGGGGCTGATCTGTGTGACGGCTATTTTGATGGGCATGTTATCGAATGCCCATTGCACCAGGGCGCATTCGATGTGCGTGATGGCAAGCCCGTTTCGGCGCCTGCGACCCGAGCAATGCGGGTTTTTGATACACGGATTCAGGATGGAATGGTTCAGGTCCGAATGTGACCTGAACCTAGCGCTTGTCAGATCGTTTCTCTAGCCGCGCAAAGATGCGGCTGAGGCCGAAGCAGACGACAAAATAGAATGCAGCCGTTGTGATCCATGCCTCAAAGATCATCCGGGACGAGGCGACCAGTTCGACGGTCTTGTAGGTCAGTTCCTGAACCGAGATCAGCGACAGGATCGAGCTGTCCTTGATTAATGAGATGAACTGATTGGCCAGCGGCGGCACGACCTTTTTCATCGCCTGCGGCAGCACGACATAGCGAAGCTCTTGCAAACGGCTCATCCCGATCGAGCGTGCAGCTTCACGCTGACCTTTGGGGATCGATTGAATACCGGCACGGACAATTTCGCCGACAAATGCGCTTTCAAACAGCGCCAGAACGATGACACCTGAGACAAGCGACGGAAAGCGCCGCATCTCACCAAAGAAAAATGTCCAGATCTGGTTGTCTTCTTGCCGCGCAATTCCACGTGCCCAGCGTTCAAGGTTTAGTGCGTCGATCAGTTGCTGCGACAGGAAGAAAAAGAAAATAAAGACAACAACAACCGGTGGCACATTACGCAGAAATTCAAGATAAGTGCGTGCCAGCATGCGTATGGTCAGGTTGGCAGAACAGCGCGCGATCCCCAGAATTGTACCCAGAATGAGCGCCAAAATGCCGGAATAGATGCTGATACGAACCGTCGCCACCAAGCCTTGCAGCAATAGATTGGCAAAATACTCTTCTCGCCCAGTATGCCAGCCGACGATGTAGCTGGGGATCAATTCCCACCGCCACTTATAGTTCAGCGTGCCTTCGATCGACAGCCAGATATATCCGAAGAAGGCGATCAATACCGCCACGATCAGATAATCCGGCCATCTGAGTTTTCTAAGAAATTCAGGCACCTGGGCGCTCCGCTTCAGGCCCGAGGGCGGCTGATCCGCCCCCGGCTAATTGGTTATTGGGCAACCTGGTCTGCCCACTCTTCAGTTGCGAACCAATAGTTGTGACGCTCTTCCAACCAACCCGACCGCCAGTTCTGAGCGATCCAATTGTTGAAAAAGTTCATGGCATCCGGATCGCCCTTGCGTACTCCGAACGCTTCGCCACGCGGATCATAGAGGTTATCGAACGGAACGGTCAGAGTTTCCGGATGGCGACCGGCCTCGCGGTTCGGCGTAGGTTGAGCCGCCATCGAAGCATGCGCGTTTCCGTTTAGCACTTCTTGCGTTGATGCACCGTCTTCATCAAACAACAGCAGCGTCGCGTTGGGGAAGTTTTCCGCGATCACCGTAGCTGGTGTCGCCCCGCGACGAGCGGCAAAGGTGACCTCAGGTTTATTGAAATCTTCCAAAGACATACCATCGGTCAACTGTTTGTTAGCCATAATAGCCAGGCCCGAATACGCGTAAGGATCGGTGAAGTTGATCGTCAAGTTTCGCTGCGCAGTCACCGACATGCCTGAGATGATCACGTCGAAATTGCCAGATACGAGCGCCGGGATGATGCCATCCCAGGCGGTCGGTACAAACTCGACCTCTACACCCATGTCCTCGGCCAGCTTGCGACCGACATCCAGTTCGAACCCGATCAGTTCACCATTCTTGTCGCGCATCGACCACGGCACGAACAGCGAAAGACCAATCCGGATTACCCCATCCTGTTTGATCGTTTCAATCACACTTTCGCGGGACAGTTCCTGAGTCGCACTTTGCGCCCAGCCTGAGGTCGCCATGCCTGTTGCCACGACCGCGCCCAGGGCCGCCCCGAGCATTCTGCGAGATAGCTTCATCTTGGTTCTCCTTGTTATCCGGTTAAGTTCTCGTGGTTATTGGTCGACGGCATATTTCTTCTCCAGATAGCTTACGCCAATCGACAGGATCAGGGTCACCACCAGATAGACCAGCGCGATAGTGAACCAGATTTCGAAACTCATATACGTGTCGGATATAATGTTGCGCCCGAAGGTGGTGAGTTCGGCCACGGCAATGACGCTGACAATGGCCGAGGATTTGATCAGATGAACGACCTCGCCCGTCATGGGCGGTAGCATAAAGCGAACAGATTGCGGCAGAATGATATATCTGTAGGTCTGATAGGGGGTCATACCGATAGACTTGGCCGCCTCCCACTGACCAGATGGGATGGCGTTGATCCCCGCCCGCAGGATCTCTGAAATCAAGGCCGAATGAAACACCGCCAAGGTCAAGATGCTGGCGGTATATCGATCAAACCCAAAGATTGGCCCTAGCACATAATAGAACAGGTAAAGCAGAACCAGCAGCGGGATATTGCGGATCAGTTCAAGGTAGGCAACCGCGACAGCCGTACCAACTACCAAGCCGGACAAGCGCAGTAACGCCACCAGCAACCCGATAGCTGTGGCCAGCAGAAACGAGGTAACTGACAGCTTGATCGTGGCAACCAGTCCGATGGGAATTTCGCCCCACTCGAACCCTATCTCGGTGTTGCGGTACAGGAATTGGGGCACGCGATACCACTGCCAATTATAGCCCATACCCTGCGCGCCAACATATGACCCGTAGGCGATCAACCCGACAATAACCGCATAGATCACGACGGACACTAACACCGAGCCAAAGAACCGCTTGTATAGTGGTGGCTTCGGCAGCGCTTGCCCGCGTCCTTGTGATATGCCCAGATCGGTCACGTTAGTGTTCCAATATCTGGTTCAGGAATAGACGGCAGCGCTCGCTTGACGGGTTGGTGAAGAACTGATCGGGCGGCGAGATTTCAACGATCTGCCCCGACTCCATAAAGACCATCGTGTCGGCGACCTTGCGCGCAAACCCCATCTCATGCGTGACAACCACCATGGTCATGCCCGTATCGGCCAGTTCAACCATCACATCCAGCACTTCATTGATCATTTCGGGATCAAGCGCGGATGTCGGTTCATCAAACAGCATGATCCGTGTTTCCATGCACAAGGACCGCGCGATAGCGACGCGCTGTTGCTGCCCCCCCGACAATTGCGCCGGGTACTTATCGGCCTGCTCAGGAATATGAACGCGGTCGAGATAATTGCGCGCGGTTTCCTCGGCCTGCGCCTTGGATAGCTTGCGCACCTTCATCGGTCCGATCATCAGGTTTTCAAGCACAGTCAGGTGCGGAAACAAGTTGAACTGCTGGAAGACCATGCCGACTTCCTGTCGCAGTTCACGGATTTCCTTGGCACCTTCATAGACTTCGATCCCATCGATCACGAGACGCCCGGAATTATGCCACTCTAACCCGTTGAAACAGCGGATCAGGGTGGACTTTCCCGATCCGGACGGGCCGCAGATTACCACCTTCTCGCCCTGATGAACGGTCAGATCGATGTTCTTGAGCGCATGGAAAGTCCCATAGAACTTATCCAGATTGGTCACTTCGATCATGGGGGAGAGCTGTGTCATACCGAACCTGTCAAGATGCGGATCAGCTGGCGCCGCTGATCTATGACGCTGTGGTAGTGCGATCGCAACATGAGGTCATGCACGCATGCGCACGAAGCCATTCGCGGCGATTCAGGCAGAGTGGAGAGATCTGGCAAAGCTTCAGAATCCTCAAATTCGTTGCGCGCTGTTCAATATGGTTGCTTAATGTGCAATATTCGTCAATAAAAAACTCAGCCGAACGGCACACGCCGCGAAAATAGAAACAGAAAACACGAGAGGAAACGTGAATGTCCGCCTGGATTCGGATGATATCTGACGAAGATGCCGACGAGCACCTGAGAGCGACTCTGGATCTGGCGCGCACACCACACGGGACCGTGGACAACGTGATGCGTGTGCATTCGCTGCGTCCCAACACCATGAAAGGTCACGTCATTCTGTATCGCGCGTGCCTGCATGATGAAGCCAATTCCATACCCATGTGGTTTCAGGAAGTCATCAGCTCTTACGTATCGACGTTGAACACCTGCCCCTATTCTTATGCCAACCACTGGGCAAACGCCCGACATCTGATCGGTGACGACGCACGCGCCGACGCAATCGAGGCCGCGTTAAAGGCCCATCGTCCGCAGGACGCATTTGAAGGTGCGCAGTTGGCCGCGCTGATCTATGCGCAAAAGCTGACCCTGTCGCCGGGTGCAATGGAGGAATCCGAAGTTCGCGCATTGAAAGATGCCGGCTGGGAAGACGGAGAGATTCTCGAGATCAACCAGATCGTCGGATATTTCAATTATGCCAACCGATTGCTGAATGGTCTGGGTGTCACAACGGAAGGGGACGTGGTGGGCTACTACGCCGAGGATTGACGGATTGAATCATGCACGATGACACGCCGGGAAGACAGATTGATCGCGCTATTGGTGCCTCGCTCAGGGAGCTGCGCCAAAGCCGCAAGCAATCCGCCCGTCGGTTGGCAGAACAGTCTGGTATCTCGGCTGCAATGGTCAGCCGTATCGAAAACGGGTTGGTCTCTCCGTCAATCGATACGCTGGCTGCACTTGCCGAAGCGTTAGAGGTACCAATCGTATCGCTGTTTCGCGAAGCACGGACAGACCACACCGACTATACGCTGGTTCGCCATGGCGAAGGGCTAAAGTCTACGCGACTGGCGGGCGGCCATTCGCACGAATACGTCAACCTTGCGCTGCATTCCCGGAAGGACCTGCGCTTTCAGGCCCGTCGTGTCACGTTGTTGCGCGACGAGGGGCAGCCACCCACTTATGTCGGCCATGGCGTCGTGTTTGTTCAGGTTCTCGAAGGGCAGGCCATCTATCGGTATGGCGAGGCCCGATTTACTCTTTCAGCAGGAGACAGCATCAGCGTCGATGCAGAGCTGAATCACGGCTTCGAAGAAGTCCTAACGCCAGAGTTCGTATTCCTGACCGTTCAGGCCGAACGTCCGTAGTGGCCAGTTGATATGGCCATCCCAACTGAAATTGATCTGACGCGCGGGCCAATCTCGACCCATTTCCGAACCCTGGCGATCCCGGGCGCAATCGGGATGTTGTTCAACACTCTCTACAACGTTGTCGACATGTTCTTCGCCGGCCTTCTCTCGACCAGCGCACAGGCTGGATTGGCATTAGGGTTTCAGGCTTTTTTCATTGCCATTTCGGTCGGGGTCGGGTTGGGTGCCGCGATGAGCGCGCTGGTCGGCAACGCGTTAGGCGCTGGAGACACTCGCGCAGCGCGGCGTTTTGCAGCACAGGGAATGATCTATGGTTTCATTGCAGCCTGTGTCCTGGCGGCGGCGGGTCTCTGGTACGGCCCTGCGCTGATAAATCTGGTTTCGGAACCGGGACCTTATCGCGATGCAGGTTTACGTTATTTCCACTGGCTCCTATTGGCCTTGCCCGGATTTCTTCTGGCCTTCGGTTGCAATGGCATTCTTCAGGCACATGGTGACGCGGTATCGATGCAACGCGCCCTCATGGTGGCGTTTTTTGCCAATATCGGTCTGAACCCCCTATTGATCTACGGCATTCCGGGCGTGATCCCGGGCATCGGATTTGATGGCCTCGCTGTATCGACGGTGATCAGCCAGACCGGTGTGATGGTGTTTCTGATCCGTCAGGTCCTCAGACGCCGCAGGATGAGGCGCATGCGCCCCCGAAACTTCATTCCGCGCCTACAGAAGTTCAAGGAGATCTCGGTTCAGGTACTTCCCACAGCGACATCTTTCTTCGTGATGCTGCTGTCAGGTTTCGTCATGCAGTTCGCCCTGAAAATCTTTGGAGAGCACGCAATCGCTGGCTTTGGCATTGCCATTCGGCTTGAGCAGATTTTGCTTTTGCCGGTGCTGGGGGTCACGGGGGCACTGCTACCCATCGCGTCCCAGAATTTCGGTGCCCGCGACTATGAAAGGGTACGCGAGGCACTGTTTTATTGCTGGAAAGTCGGGTTCATCATGACCGCCATCGCAGCCCCCATATTGTGGATTTTTGGCCGCCTTATGATGGGCTTTTTCACCGACGATCCCGAAGTGATCCGCGTCGGACTTAGCTATCTACGTGTCGATAGTCTGATCCTCCCGGTCTACATGATGCTTTTTTCCATCAACTCGCTATTGCAAGCCTTGAAGCGACCGATCTGGACCGTGTGGATCAGCCTATATCGTCAAGGATTTGGCGTCGCCTTTTTTGTCTGGATTTTCGTCGGCCTGCTCGGTTTTAACGAAATTGGTGTCTGGTTCGGCACCGCAGGTGCCGTGGTGACTGGCTGGATGATCGCATTGCTGATGACGTCCCATGTGGCTCAAAAAGAGCTGGGCGGGCTTTGGCTCAGGACGAGAACCGATCTGGGCTGAAGGCTTCTATATCGATGTCCGGTGATCTGCCAGCAATTACATCTGCGATTATCCGCGCCGTCGTCGCGCCTAGTGTCAGGCCAAGCTGTCCGTGACCCGTCGCAAAGGCGACGTTAGCCAGTCGCCTGCTGCGGCCAATGATCGGACGTGTGTCCGGTGTAAACGGGCGGCGACCCATCCGGCGTTCCGCACTATCGGTCTTCAAACCCGGTAATACGCGGCATGCACGCCTGACCAGCACATCGGCTCGGTTCCAATTCGGCTGCGCGTTCAGGTCGGCAAATTCTGCGGTACCAGCCACTGCCAGCGCCTGCTGATACGGTGTAATGCCAAACCCACCTTTGGCATAAAACACCGTGTGGCGGAGCTCGACCCCGCTATCTTTCAACGCAGTCGAATATCCGATCACCCCTTCCATCCTCAATTGAACACCCAGCGTCTTGGCCAAGATTCTAGACGGCGTTCCCGCAGCGATGACGAAATCATCTGCGCTGATCGATCGCCCATCGCTCAGCTTCACGCTTTTCACATGTTGTCCGTCCTGCGTAAAACCGATTGCTCTTCCTGCCACGACTGCCCCACCGCGGCTGCTAAAACTCTGCGTCAGCGTTTCAACCAATACCTTAGGGTCCGTCACAAAACTCCAGTCTCTAAGCAAAGCTGCATGTTTGAAATCAGATGCTATTGCAGGATCGATTTCATGCGCTTCCTGACCTGTAACTTGATCAATTGTGCAACCCAGCTCACGCGCTAGTTCAAAAGCTGCGCGCATGGTCGCAAGGTCATTGTCGTCGTCAAACAACTTGATTACCGGCCGTTCGACCAAAAGCTCAGGATGGCCTACATCTAAAAGCTGAGCCTTGAAATCCGCTGTTGCAGCAAACGTAAGTCTTGCCAGATCGGAGGCGATTGCACGCATTTTCGAGCGACGCGCATTGGCGGTAAACCGTGCAAACCACGGCAGCAGCTTCACTGCTGAAGCCGGGCGCAGTGTCAACGGGGCCTCGGCATCCAGCAACCAGCCCGGCACTTTCATCAGCATCCCCGGCTGCGACAACGGCACGATCTCACCCACTGCGATACACCCGCAGGAAGCCCAACTCGCGCCCTCACCAACCGGACCCGGTTCTACGACGGTGACCTCGTGGCCCTGCGACTGCAATGTCAGCGCACAGAATATTCCGACGATGCCGCCGCCAATTACAACCACCCGTGCCATTACTGGGACCCCTACAGAAGTTCGCGAAGTTGCTTCATCAAGTCCGCCGTGACGCGAACACCATCCGCTTCGGCGGCAGCACGGTTCTTCAAGCGGCCATCTCCGGGAACGCGGGCATCCCCGTTACCTTCAATCTCAGCGCAGATGCGTTGGACATAGCCTTCAAATGCGGCATTCCCGAAACGCGCCGGATCAATCGCGATCAACGTTGAACCGCCCTTGATATTCAAGGCACCGTGCGCTTCGCGGTTGGCATTGTCCACGGACAATGTTCCACTGGCCAGTGCCGCGCCAAGAACTTCGATCAGGAAGGCGATCGCCGCGCCTTTGTGCTCGCCAAACGGCAACAGACTGCGGGTCTCCAAAATCGCGTTGGGATCGCTGGTTGGCTGACCGTTCGGGTCAAGCCCCGCAGGGCGTGGCAATTCGTGCCCTTCGGCCGCGGCCATCCGGATGTCCATCAGCGCAACCATTGACGAGGCCTGATCCCATACAACCGGCGCACGACCCGGTCGCGGGCAAGCAAAGGACATCGGATTGGTGCCAAAAACAGGGCGGATGCCGCCTTGCGGCACCACCATCGAGAGCGAGTTCACAACACCTAGCGCTACCAGCCCAGCGTCCGCCAGCGGACCTGTATCGAAACGTAGTGCCCCCAGATGGTGGCAATTGGCACAAGTAAACGCGGCAATACCATTCGCGCGCGCCATTTCAATAAGCTCGTTTCGAGCTTTGGCGGCCACGATCTGGTAATAGCCATTGTCACCATCTCCGCGCAGAACCCCCGGTGCGATCCGTTCGACACTCGGGTCGGCCTCGGGGTTGGCATATCCCGAAGAAAAGCTCTGCGCATAAACAGGTAACATCCTTAACCCATGGCTACGCGGGCCGTCGCGCTCGCTCATCCGCACAAGCCCGGCCAGAACCGTGCTGCCATGTTCATCCATGCCTGCTGCCACAAGGACAGATTTTGCCAATTCCTCTACTTCGTCGAGTGAGAGAGCGATCGTCGAGTTATCGGCCATGTGCCTAATCCTGTCGTTGGTTGAGGAAACGGGCACATAAGTGCCCGCTTGCAGATCTGTTTAGGCGCTGTATTCCACCCGCTTCTTAGCGACGAATTCATCCAACGCCCCGCGCTGATCGTCCGGCATTGGTGGCTGGACGTAGGTGTTCAGCATACGCTGCGCCTCTTCCGTGCCAACGGTTTCTGCGGTTTTCGCACCTTCTGCCTCCCACTGTTCAAAACTGTCATTGTTTTGCAAGTGGTTCATATGCATTGGGTTTTCGCGCGTATGGTCAGTACCAAGGAAGTGCCCACCAGGTCCGATTTTGTCAATGTCGCCCAGCAACGTGTCCAGATTTTCCTCTTGCAGGCCGCTGAAGAAACGGTGGAAGTTTTCCAACTGCAACGCGTCCTGCACCCATTTAGAGTAGCTGACCCCAAGCGCGCCTTCAAGGAAGCCTGCTGAGTGTACGATGTAGTTTGCACCGCCCAGCAGTACCGGCCACATGGTGTTTGCGGTGTCGAACGCAGCCTGCATATCCGGGGATTTCGATCCGGTCCACATGGTACAGGTCCGCCATGGCACACCATAAAACCGTGCCATCTGACCCACCAGAAGGTTCATCAGCCCTGGTTCAGGCGAACCCATCATCGGTGCACCTGTCTTCATCGAAACGCCCATGATTGCCACCCCCAGCACCATCGGGGCTCCGCGCCGAATGATCTGGCTGTAGGCCATACCGGCCAGAGATTCTGCAATCAGCAGCGCGACACCACCCTGCGGGCTTGCAGGTGTGCTCGCCCCGGCAAGAACAAAGGGCGACAGCAGGCAGGGCTGGTTGGCAGCGGCATAGACGCGCAGGCTCTGCAACATGGTCTCATCCCAGACCAACGGTGTGTTGCAGTTCAGTAGGGCTGCCATCACCACATTGTTGTCAACAAATTCCTCACCAAACACGATGCGAGTCATCTCTACCGAATCCAACGCTGCCTGTTCGGATAGAACTGATCCCTTGATCGGTTTGTCGGTCAGCGTCAGCGCGGCATGAACCAGCTCCAAGTGGCGTTGCGGCACGGGGACATCCTGCGGCTCGACCGGCAAAATACCCGGTACCATCATCGACTGACTCATCTGACTGAGTTTGAAGAAGTTATGCGCATCCTCCAGCATCGAAGGGCGGCGCACACCATCCAGACCATAGACAAACGGCGCGCCATACGCATTGGCAAAGACCGAATGCCGATTGCCCACCCGCAGCGAGCGTTCCGGGTTGCGCGCGGCATAGCCCCATTCCGAGGGAACGGCCGAGATCAGGTCCATAAGCATCTCGCGTCCGATGCGCACCCGCTCACCCTGAACATCCGCACCGTACTTCTTCCAATCCGCTAAGGCCACCGGATCGCGGAACTCAATCCCTGTGGTTTCAAGTATAGTCATGGCCGCGTTGTGGATTTTCTCAACGCCTTCAGGACCAAGCAGATCAATCGGGCCAACTTTGCGGTTCAGCGTCGACAAGTAGACTGGGGGCGGGTTGGTGCGAGCCTTGACCCGCGCGGCACGTCCACCGCCACGGCCCGAGCGTGCTTTGACTTCTGCCATCTCAAATCCTCCGGATCAGGCGCGCGCGCGGGCGCTGGTGGGATCAACGGCGCAGGTATCGATCACTTCGGCCTCGCGCATTTCATTGTGAATGAGCACCTGCATTTTGGTGCCGGGTGCCGTCATCTCGTGTGGAACCAGCGCCATCGCAATGTCGTGGTTGCAGTAATACGAGAACCCGCCCGAAGTGACGCGTCCGATCAGCTTGCCATCGGCATAGACGCCTTCGTCAAACATCACCGAGGTGTCGCAGAACGGCAGCTTCAGTGTGACCAGTGTGTTGTATCCACCCTGCTCCTGCTGCTGTTGCAACGCGGCTTTGCCGATGAAATCACGTTCGGCCACCTGCCCGCCGATCTTCTCGGTCATTGCAACGAAACGGCCCAAATCGGCCTCATATGGGGTCAGGTCCTTGCAGATTTCGCGGTTGATTGCGCGATAGGATTTCTCAAGCCGCATCGACTCCAACGCTTCAAGCCCGAAAGGTTTCACACCCGATTTCAGCAGCAAATCAACGAGGTGGCGATTGTACCCGACCGGGTGGTGCAGTTCCCATCCCAACTCACCGGTGTAGGAGACGCGCAACAAGTGCACACCTTTGGCATAGCCCACCTCGCCCATCTGTGCCGACAGCCATGGGAATGCTTCGTTCGACAAATCATTATCGGTCAATGGTTGCAGGATGTCCCGTGCCTTGGGCCCGGCCAGTGCGATCACGCCCAGCTGTTCTGAGATATCCTCGATCACCACCGAGCCATCACCTGGCAGCACGCGCTGTAACTGATCCCAATTGTAGGCTCGCCAGTTCGGCGTCGATATCAGGTAGAAATCGTCGTCGGCATAGCGCACGATTGTGTACTCCGCATCCATGCCGCCCTTATCGTTCAACATCAGCGACAAGGTCATGCGGCCCACCTTGGGCAGCTTGTTGGCCATCAGGCTATCCAGCCATTTGGCGGCACCCGGCCCGCGCACTGTGAACTTGGTCATCGGCGACATTTCGATGAAGCCAGCCTCTTCACGGGTGGTGCGCACCTCTTCCTGAACACGCTCCATATGGTTGGTGCGGCGGAAACTGTGTTCGGGGATCGCCTCTTCGGGCGATTTGGCGAACCAGCGAGGAAATTCGTAGCCGTTAAAGCTGGTCCAAACCGCGCCCTGAGCAGTCAAAAGATCATATGACCCCATGGTCTTCATCGGGCGCGCATCCGGGAAGTCCTCACCCGGAACATGCGCATCCATATGGGTGCCCCATGTCTCGCGCACCTTATCCATGGTCCAACGTTTTGAGGCGTAGTCCGAGAATCGACGCGGGTCGAGCTCCGACATATCCATGCCCGGATCGCCATTGACGATCCATTTGGCCAAACGGTTTCCAACGGTGCCGCCCCAGAGGATGCCACCTGGCATGCCTTCGGCCAGCCAAAGGTTCTCATGCCCCGGTGCGGGTCCGGCCAGAGGCAGCTCGTCCGGGGTCATCTGGAACGGGCCACGGGTGTTGGCCTTGATCCCAACCTCACCCAAGGTCGGCACACGTTCGATGGCGCGTTCCCATTGGGTTTCCACGGCATCAAAATCCTCGGGCAACAGATCGGCTCCGAACTCGGGCGGGACACGATCCTCGGCGAATAGTTTGAGGTCTTTGGTGAATTCATACGGCCCGAACTGGATCCCGCCCACATCTTCGCGCAGATAAGCGCCGTAGTCCTCATCGCGCAGGATTGGGAATTCGGGCAAGCCTTGCGCCCGGCGCTCTTTCAACATCGGCACCGTCTCGGTCGTCCAATACTGGTGAACGATCGGGATACATGGCAGGTCCAGCCCCACGCGGCGCGCATTTTCGCGGGCGTAGTTTCCGGTGGCAAAGATCAGATGCTCGCAGGTGATCTCACCCTGATTGGTGGTCACTTTCCAGTGGCCATTGTCCAGCTTCTCATAAGCCTGCGCTTCGGTGTTCTGGTATACCTTGGCGCCGGCATCCCGCGCGAGCTTGGCCAATGCCATGGTAATGTCGGCGGGATTCACATAGCCGTCTTCCGTGTGCAGGATACCACCCCGAATATCCGGGCTTTGGTTCAGCAAGGGATGAACCTCAGCAATCTCCTCTGGCGTCAGCAGCTTACAAGGCACGCCGGCGGCTTCGGCGATCGAGATATAGGACTGGAACTCATCCCAGCGCTTTTCGGTATTAGCCACCCGCAGCTGTCCTACCTTACGCAGTCCGACCGAACTGCCCATCTTCTCTTCCACCTCGGTGTAGATGCGGATGGTTTCCATCGTCATCTTCGACACGTTGTGCGACCGCACAAAGGTCACTAGCAAACCAGCCGCATGCCACGTCGAACCCGAGGTCAGTGTGGTGCGCTCCAGCATAACGGCATCGGAACACCCATGTTCGGTCAGCCCATATAGAATTGACGCCCCGACGCATCCGCCACCGACAACCACGACTTTTGCATGTGACTGCATACTGCAACTCCTTCAACTTGTGCACGACCAACCGGGGGTCGCATTGCATGAGGAAAAATCGATATGAACGCCAAGGGTCTTGAGGACCTTTGATACATCCTTTGATCATGTCTCAAACGGTTGTCGCGAATTTTCACCGTGAACCGCTGGCGGGCAATTGCAAAAAGATTCACTTTGAATAAGATCAGCTAAGCCTAATCTTCGGATAGTGCTCATATAATATTGGACGTACAAACCATCACAGGTCAAATCACCTTGCTCAACCGGCCCTACGATCTTCCACCTGTAAGTTCGCTTATCAGCTTTGAGGCTGCTGCGCGGCATGTAAGCTTCAAGACCGCTGCAGAAGAGCTGAACGTCACGCCGGCCGCAATCAGCCATCAGGTCAAAGCGCTGGAAAACGAGCTGCAATGCGCGCTGTTTCTGCGCCATCATCGCGGCGTGGAACTTACTGAAAGCGGTGCTTATCTTCTTGTTGCCCTTCAACGTGGTCTGGAAGGCATCAGCGAAGCACTTGGGCAGTTGCGGCGTCAATATGACAGAAAAGGTGTGACGATCCGCTCAACCACGGCTGTCAGTTCACTTTGGCTCACCCCGCGCCTTGCGCAATTCTGGAAGCAATACGGACATGTTTCCGTGACGCAGGTCGTGACCGACCTCGGCATCGACACGTCAAAATGCGACCTAAGTATCCATTACGGCGATTCCAGTCGCGAAACGGGCATCTTCAAGACACTATTTCACGACAAGATCATGGCGCTTTGTAGCCCAAGGTTTGCGCAACAGAATCCCATCAAACGTGTTGAAGATATTGCCAGGGTCCCCCTAATTCATCTCGACGCTCCGGATACCGGCTGGACCGACTGGCGTGCCTGGACCCAGAAACTCGGCTATGAAGGCCCCCTGAATTCCGCGCATCGGGTCAACAATTACACGATCGCGCTTCAGGCCGCGCAGGACGATATGGGCGCGGTGCTGGGATGGGAGGGACTGACCTCGGAGCTGACCGCATCCGGAAAACTGGTCAGACTGTTGCCGCAAACCATCTCATCGCAACTGGATTTCTACGTGAAACTACACAACACCTCATCCGACCGCGCCAAGCTTGTGTTCAAGTGGCTCGGCCAAGCGGCTGACGGAAAGGTTTAAACTCGGCTCAGACCTGATCAGGACGAAATATCTTGTGAGCGAAGATCGAGGGCCTTACCGTTGATTTCTCGCAGTCCTGAATAAAAGCAAGAATACAAACACCGATCCGATTGAAGTTGTGACGATCCCCACCGGCAATTCCTGCGGAGCCAGCATAAGCCTGCTGAGAATGTCAGAGCCGGTCAACAAGGCAGCACCAACCATAGCGGCGGTAGGTAGAAGGTTTTTGTGCAGGGGACCTGCGATCCCGCGTGCAATATGCGGCACCATCAGACCGACAAAACCAATCACCCCGGCTACGGAAACAAACACGGCCGTTGCCAACGCTGCGGTGAAAAACATGCTGAACCGCAGACCCCGAACCGGCACACCCAGAGTAGCGGCAGTCAAATCCCCGGTCAGCAGCGCATCCAACCAGCGGCTGCGATAAAGCGAATAGCTCAGGATCAGCAGCAGACCGATGCACACCAGCGGGAACGTCTCCCAACGGGCCAGGCCCAGCCCCCCCAGCATCCAGAAGATGACAGAATGGGCGGCGCGGCTATCGCCGGCGAAAATCAGATAGTTGGTGATGGCCGAAAACAAAAATGACACAGCCAGACCCGCAAGGATCAGCTTTTCCGGTGCGCTGGTGCGAAGCCCATGAACCAGCGCCAGCACGATGCCCGACGCCACAAGACCGCCGCAAAAGGCAGCCAGAGGCAGAGTCCAGAAACCCAGAATATCTCCGGTCACGGTAATTACAAACACCGCCCCCGCTGCCGCGCCCGA
Source organism: Ruegeria sp. S84 (assembly GCF_056583445.1). Taxonomy (NCBI): domain Bacteria; kingdom Pseudomonadati; phylum Pseudomonadota; class Alphaproteobacteria; order Rhodobacterales; family Roseobacteraceae; genus Ruegeria; species Ruegeria sp. S84. Next base: position 133,227 of record NZ_JBWPVF010000001.1, on the reverse strand, counting down.
GGACAGGCCGAACAGAAATGGATCGGCAAGGTCATTACGTGTGGTCGTTTGCAGCACCACGCCAACGATGCCCAGCCCGGCACCGATCACGGCTGCAAACAACGCGCGGGGCAATCGCAGGTCGAATACGATCCTATGCAGCGGCGACATCTCTCCGTCCTGCAACCCGGTACCGCGCAAGATCGCGGTGAAGGTCTCGGACAAAGGTATCGAGGTTGTGCCGTAGATTGTGGAAATCAGCAAAAGGGCGGCCAGAACGACCGCCCCCAGCAACAACGTCAGGCCCAATCGGCCCATATCAGCTCTGACCCGGATGCATCGCGCGCGCCATCTTCGAGATCGCTTCGATATTTGCCGGTCCGGGCGTCAGCTCTTCGTAGCGCAATCCGATCCAGCGTTCGTTCTTGACGGCATCAGTCTGCGACATGACGGGATGTTCCTGCAGGAACTTGAAGGTGTCCTCGGCGCCATTGCCGGTCTGATAATCCAACAAAACCAGGAATTCCGGGTTCGATGCGGCAACGGCCTCCCACGAAGTGCGGCCCCAGCTCGTGTCCATGTCATGAGTGACGTTTTCACCACCAGCGGCTGTGATCATCGCATCGGGAATCGCGAATTTACCGGCGGTAAACGGAGCATCTGCAGGACCATCCAGAAGAAAGACGCGGGGCTTGGGCAGTTCAGCAGTCTTGGCATCGATCGCTGCCAGCTGCTCTTTCCAGCCCGAGACCAGAGCCTCGGCCTTGTCTTCGACTTGCATCACCTTGCCCAAGCGCAACACATCGCCAAACAGAAGATCCATGCTGGCTTCGGGGCGATCCTTGTCCAGATGGACACAGCTTTCCGTTAGAACCAAGGTCTTGATTCCGAACGGTTCCAATGTATCTGGGGTCACATCACCACCCGGCTTCATGCCATAGTACCAACCTGCAAAGAACAGGTCGGGTTCAACCGCCACCAGGTTTTCGACGATCGGATATTTCGGCGCAAGCTCGGGGATGTCGCCGCGCAGAGCATCAAAATCAGGGCTGGTCTTGTACCAGCCGGTGATGCCGGTCAGGCCGACGATCTTGTCCTGCAGACCCAATGCAAAGGCCATATCGGTCATGTTCATGTCATGCACAACCAGGCGCTCGGGCGCGGTATCAAAAACCAGCGGTTCGCCGCAGTTGTCTACGGTGACTTCTTGCGCAGCAGCACCGCTTGCCATGGCGGTGGCCAACGCCACGGGCCAGATGTATTTCATCTCAGTGTGTTCCTTCGACTAAGTTGAGATTGTGGTTCTTCGAATATCAAGCGCCGGGATCACGCGGCCTTCGTGGAGAAAGCAGAGGAAATCAACGCCAAAAGTTTCGCGGACTCTTTCGGGTGTCAGCACCTTGTCCACCGATCCAAACTCGATCATGCGGGTCGATTTCATCAGCGCCACGTGTGTGGCGAATTCGGGGATCATGACCAGATCGTGTACGATCATGACCACGGTGATCCCAAGCTCGGCGACCAAAGACAGCATCCGCCCTTTTGCATCAGGATCCAGATGGTTGGTCGGTTCGTCCAGAAACAGCAACGAAGGGTTCTGCGCCAAAGCACGTGCGATATGGGCACGCTGACGTTCGCCTCCGGACAGTTGGGCCATGCGCTTGTCCGCGAGATTGGCGAGACCGGTCAGGTCTAAAATCCGGTCCAGCTCTTGCGCGTGGCCTTCGGCAGAGCGGTCCGCACGGATGGGTATTTGCCCCAGCGCAACATAATCGCGCAACGCCAAGCGTCCATCGGGCAGTTCCTGCTGACCTACCACTGCAATCATGCGCGCACGCTCTTTGGCGGAGAGCTGTTTCAGACTGCGTCCTTTGATCCGAACATCGCCAAGTGCCAGCGGCTCAGCGCCGCACAACAGATTGAGAAGCGTCGTTTTCCCCGCCCCGTTCGGGCCGGCGATAGCTAGAATGGAACCCTCGTCCAACTCGAACGAGACGCCCTGCAACAGGACATCTCCGTTAAGGGCATAATACTCAAGGTTTTCGGCAATCAGAAAGGGTGGCAACGTCATTGCGATGCCCCCTGTTCGATCTGCGGCATGCGCGAGAGGGTTTTATTGAACAACGCCTGCGGGCGATCAGTGGCATTTGTCCAGCCATTCGGGCTTTCACGATACTGCGCTGCAAACTCAGCCAGCGCCTGCACCTCATCCGCGGTCTGAATGCCACCAAAAAGGTATTGCGCCTTTCCTACGGCCTGGAACCCAACCGTTCTGGGACTATCGCAGCCTGCCATGCAAGACGACGCGCGGATCGCAAAACTGCGAGGTAATTTCCCAGTCAACGCATCGCAAATTTCATCAAGGGGCAGCCCTTCAGTGCAGCTTTCGCAGACTAGAATGAAATGATCAGGCGTATCTGGCATGGTCCACTCCACTTGTTTCCAAGCGCATGCGGAAGCTGCCGACAATGTAAACACGCGATTGACGCGCCATCAAAGCCTCCTTCCAGGACGCCCCGCCCCGGGTTGGTTGAACATCTGATGGCAGGTCTCCTGACTTGCGGGTCCGCGCTCGGCCAACCTTCCCGACCCTGTGGACCAGTGGCTGTTTGGCCTTGCTCACCGCTTACAGTTGCGGGGGCAGTTACGGAATTGGCACCTTTTGGCAAACCTCACCGTATTCCCTTTTCATCCCGCGGCAACACCACCGGGAACCATCAATCGACTGAGTGCCCGAGAACACCGGACACGTCAATGATAAAGTCGAAGGCACCCAACTCTGGTCGAGGATCGAGCGCCGGCAACTACGTGTCCGAAGCACCAACCGAATAGCTTGGGCTGCGCGCCGAATTTGTCTGGCTGCGGCCGTCCATAGTTGGTGTGTTTGGAAATTAGACAATCTGAGGTAAGCTGAACAAATTTAGAGGTTTAGCTTTGTCAGCACCTTACCCCTGTTTGATCATTGCCTGGGTTTATCCAAGGAGACGGTTCTTTGACACATGTTTCGCAAAACGCATTGCCGCCGGATATTGTTGATGATGTCATTGACCACAATCTCGAGGCCGTTGCACGGTGGAAAGGCCATCGCTTAAGGGCTCAGCATGGGCGCAGTCACGGGTGCGTGGCTGCAACATTCACTGTCAGAAACGATCTACCAGAACAGTTCCGTCACGGCCTGTTTGAACAGCCCGCTGCCTATTCAGCCGCACTTCGCTTTTCCAACGGCGCGCATCTGGATGACCGGAAATCGGATGCCCACGGGATGGCGATCAAGCTTTTTGACGTGCCAGGCCCCAAGCTGATCGACGCCGAGGCACTTGCGCATCTGGGGACCACACAACTCAGCGACGAGTTCGATTTCGTATTGGTCGATCAGGATGTGTTTCCCAGCTACGTCCCCGATGAATATGAGCGATTGGGCAGGCTTGTCGCCACATTACAAGCGGTCCAGCACGCGATCAAAGGGCGACGAAAATGGAGCCTTAGGTTGATCACCAAAGGGCTGCGCGCAGGATTTCGCGCCTTCCTCACTCGTGAAGGCAAGCGTCAGTTTCGCGTCGCGAGTGATTTTGCCTCGAACTATATGCACTCGCCTTTTGAGGTCCATTTCTGGTCGACAACACCGTATCGGCTGGGCCCCGATCTAACGGTCAGATACTTGGCCCGCAGCGCGAAACCAAAAATTCCGGCACATCCGGTAGACGACCCAGATGGGATCGGGCAGTGTTTGCGGCAAGACGTGGCCGATGGAGATAATCACTTCGAGCTGTGTGTGATTGAGCCCCCGCGCCCGGCCGACGAATTCGATGTGCTCGACAATCGCATCCGGTGGGCATGCGACCCGCAACCAGATGCACCTCTTGATCCGTACCATCATACCGTCACGCCCGTGGCGGATATCACGATTCCCAAAGGTGCAGAATTTGATCCGCAGAATGGAGACGCGATGAGCTTCTCGCCCTGGCGTGTCACGGCAGATCACGAACCTTTAGGACCGATTAATGCGATCCGGCTCAGAACCTATCTGAGCTTGGCCCGCGCCCGGTTCCCGAATCGATGACCAAACGGAGATGTATTGATGCTGGACGTTGATGATCTGATCAAACTCGGATTCAAGATCTCCCCACCCGTTACGAGCTATTTAGCCGCGATCAGGCTTGCAAACGCCGCGAAGATCCACCGACCGCGGCCCTATACGATGGGCGCAGACTACACGACATGGCCCGGCGTGTTTTCCCATCGCTGGATCGGTCGGCATACAACGCCAGAAGACCTCTCACCCGTCCTGCCGTCGGAAAGCGAAGTTGCTGATCTCTTTCGCCGACGGACACAAATGGATGGCAGCCCGCTTACCTTGATGTGCCCGCAAGGATCGACACTTTTGTTTATCTCGGCCGCACAATGGTTTACCGACAGTTTCCTGCGCACCTTTGGGGCGAAAGGACCGGTTGATCAGACGGATTCGAACCACGAGGTCGATCTGTGCCAAATCTACGGGCTGAACGATTTTCAGACCGACATGCTGCGCGAACGCGATCCCGATACCAATGAATTAACCCACCGGTTGGCCTTTCGTCTGGATACACAAGGCGAGATGTGGGCCCCGAAGCTGTTTCAAAAGAACCAATCCGGTGGTGTTAAGCTTGCGCCCCCCTTTGATGGCAGTCTTGCCACTGGCGAGAATTACGGAAAGCCCCTGCACGATCCATGCAAGCTGTGGAATGCGGTGAAACGGGCGCATCCGGGTCTCAGCGATCACGCGATTGACCAGCTACTGCTCGATTTTCATGCAACCGGGCTCGATAATGGCAATGGTACCATAGGTTATATCGCGATCAATACACTGATGTTGCGCGCCCATAACACCTTTGCCGATCTGTTGTGGCGCGAAAAGCGCGGCATATCAGGCTGGGATAAAGAGCGTGTGTTCCAGACTACACGCTGCACCTTGATCGCATTGCTGATCAAGCTTGTGCTTGAGGACTACATCGCCCACATCGCCAATATGCCTTTCAAACTACCCGTTGGCGTCAATCGCTGGCAACCGTGGCATCATTCCAACCAGATCGCGATTGAGTTCAATTTGCTCTACCGCTGGCATTCGATGATCCCCGAGCGATTCATAATCGACGGCGCACAGGTTGGCCCGGAGGGGTTCAGATTCAATCCACGACTGGTCGAACAAACAGGCTTGGCGGAAATGATCCGATCATTGTCGCGCCAACCTGCGGCCCGCATGTCGCTGCGCAACACGCCCGATTTCCTGTTCCAAAGGCCTGCGCCCGGTGCTCCTGCCCCTGTCGAAGCTACAATTGCCCTGACGCGTAAGGCGCGTCTTCCGTCGCTGAACACTTATCGTCATCATTTCTGCCGCAAACCGCATTCAAGCTTTACTGAGATGGTTGGTGATCAGCCGTTTGCGGACGAATTGATTGCCGACCTGAGCCGGCTTTATTGCGACGTCAATAGGGTCGAGTTGTTCCCTGGTCTCTTTGCGGAACAGCACAAGGGCGATGTGATCATGGGCGATCTGATGACATCGATGGTGGCGTATGACGCAATCACGCAGCTTATGAACAACCCGATGGTGTCCAAAAACTTGTACTCGGCTGAAACTTTTTCAGAGAAAGGTTTTCAGTTGTTGAAGAAAACTTCGTCATTCTCGCAGGTGGCGCGTTTTGTTGGCTTGGACCTGCAACCCGAAGACTGCACTTTAGGTCGACGTCCCGGCGGGACCTAAGACGCGACCGCGCGCTCTTCCAGCTCAGCAATCCGCGCGGCAACTTCCGTATCGGCTGGCCGGATGCAGGCAAGATCACTCAGCGCGCGCAATTCATACAGCGCCGCGCCCTGATCATTTGCCACGGCTATAGCTTCACGCAAAGCCGCCTCAGCCGCGTCGAACGGACTACCTTGTTCCAGTAGAAGAGCCGCCTTTATCCGGTGGATTTCAGCCTCATAGTTCCGCTCGTCAGTGTTTTCTGCACATGTCAGACCAGCCTCCACCGCATCCAACCCTTTCTGAATCTCACCCAGAGCAAGATAGCCCCGTGCGAGCTCGGCGTTGACGAGCACGCCAGCCGCCTCGGCACCCGTTGCGTGCATCCTTCCCCAAGCGGCCTGCAGCATGGCCACGCCCTCTGTGGCCTCGCCGGTTCTGATGGCAGCCCCGGCAAGATGGGCCGTCGCAACAGCTTGGTAATAAGGGCCGCCCTTGTCCTGAACAGCCGCGCTCAGCGCCTTGGCCATACGCGCATAATCCGGGTGGTCCATCTGCATGTGGATTTCGGTCAACCAATGCATTGCATTTGCGATGATCAAGGGCTGGCCCGACGCCATCGCGGCGTCAACTGCCCGCTTGGCTTTGGCGAGTGCCGCCTCAGTTTTGCCCTGAAAGCTGTCAACCAGCGCGCTCATACTCTCGATTTGTATCACGGCTGCAATATCGGGGCTGTTTCCAGCTTCGGCGCGATGCGCATCCGCATGAGACGCCGCTTGTTCCAGAGCTGCTGCCGCATCCTGAAACCGACCGCGCGGGGATAGCGCGGCCCCACAGATGTAGTTTCCGACCATTCGGGTGTGGTGATCGTCATACGCATCGATGATCGCTTGCCCCCATTGCTCGGCGTTCTGGTAATCACCTTTGACCATTGCAGCGGTAAACAGACCCCTGCCCGCGCGCACAAGAGTACGTCTGTCGCCCAGCTTTTCAGCCAGTTCAAAACTGCGCCCAAAGGCATCGATTGCGGGCTCGGCACCATAACCGACATGCACGCGTTCGGCAGCGGCCAGAAGGAATTGCAAGTTCAATTCAGCTTTATCGCGTTGGTCTGCGGGCAACTCGTCCAACAGCCGCAATCCGTTTCGGGCATGCTGAGCCCCTTCGCGATTTGCGTGGCGCCTCAGGTTCAGCCGCGCGGCCTCCGACCAGGCGGCCACCGCCTTCGTTGTTTCACCGGCCAGTTCCCAGTGCCGCGCTATTTGTTCAGGCTGTCGGGCGGCTTCCGGTTGGGCGGCAAGGGCTTCTGCCGTGCGTCGATGCAAATGAATGCGACGGTCCCGCACAAGGCTTTGATATGCCGCCTCACGCACCAATTCATGGCGGAACCGCCAGATCATTTCTGCGTCGTCATTCGCGCCGGGCAGATGTTGCAAAATACCCGTGGCGGCGAGCCCAAAGATAGCGTCTTCGGACTCGTCTTCAGTCAGTCCACTGATCTGAGCCAGCAAAGGTGCCCCAAAGGCACCACCAATAACAGCGGCCTCGATCGCGGCGCGTCGGAGTTCTCCGACCTCGTCCACCTGTTGCGCCAGGAGGTCATGCAACGTGGCGGGAATGTTGTCCACGATACGTTCAGGCGACGCAGCGATGGCGGCAGAGCACTCCTTGATGAAAAGGGGCACACCATTGCCGCGCGCCAAAATCTGCGCCGTGGTGCGGTCGTCAAGGCGCTCACCCGAGGCCGCCTTGGCCAGTTCTGACGATGTCGCATCATCGAGCGGTGGAAGCGACAATTGCTCAAGAGACGGTATGCTCTCTTTGATCGCTGATGGCGCCGGCATCCGCGAAACCATCAACATCAGGACGGGAAGTGATGTCAGATGCTCGGCCACGTCGCGCAGCACCGAAAGGGTCGATGGGTCGACCCATTGCATATCCTCAACCACGACAAGCACCGGCCCCTCTCGGCTGAGTTTTTGGTAGACGCGGATGAATATGTCACTCAGCTGCGCGCGCAGTTCGTCCTCACTGGTCGTCCCGCTGTCGCCGGGGCCCGGGGCAAGAATGAAATACAGCGTGCGAAGTTGCGCGTCGTCCAGAATATCGCTCAGATGTTCTGACAACCGGTTGCGACGCGCGGCAATATCGTCCTGATTGTGGATGCCGCACCACCGTTCGACCTGTGATATGAAGGGAAAGAACGGTGTGCTGACATGGAACGGGCTGCAGTGATAGGTCACCCATGCCTGCGGCCCGACCGACGAACGCAGATCACGGATCAGGTGCGATTTGCCAATCCCTGCCTCACCCAATATGTGAATCACCCGCCCTCTTCCAGCGTCCACATCTTTCCACGCGCGGCGGAGTTGTCCGCGTTCGGCTTTGCGGCCAAGCAACGGGGTGCGGTTATGGCGGCGTGCCTGATCCTTGCCTTCACCGGTCAATCGATAAACTGGAACAGGCCGGTCGAACCCCGCGAGGTTCTGAACGCCTTGCGGCTCGAACTCCATTTGTTCGGCCCCAAGCGCTCGTGTTGCCGCAGAAACCATTGTTCCACCGGGGGTCGCCAACGACTGAAGACGTGCCGCAAGATTTAGCGTCGATCCAAAAATCGCGTCGGGCTGAATATTGGTCCCAAGCGCGATGTCCCCGACAAGAACCACGCCGGATGCGATCCCAATCCGACACCTGAGATCGAGCGGACCCGCCATTGCGGGCAGATCAGTGTGGATGCGCAGCGCCGCGCGTAGGGCGCGCTCGGCATTATTTTCAGACGCAGCAGGCCAACCAAAGGCGACGAGGATACCGTCGCCCACGATCTGCAGCACCCTGCCCCCGAACTCATCGGCAATTTGTTCGACCAGTTTATGATAACGTAATGTCGTAGACAGCAAATCTTCGGGCTCAAGCATTTGAGCCAATACCGTGGACTCGACAAGATCCACCATCATGACAGTCAGATGGCGGTGCTCCATCGCGCCAAGATCAGTTTCCGGGCCGGTGGGGTGCAGCACCATCAGCGCGCTCCGCGACCGGCGCTCATGCGGCGTGGAGATTTAAGGCCAACGCCTTCCCCGGAACCCAAAAACGAGAACATGCCCCCCATCGCGAAGCCTTAAAATAATTAACAGATTGCTCGCACCGCCGCTCGACACCACGAAAACTGATTGTGAGACTATATGAAGCTTCGCATTCTGGCTATGCCCAACGCCTGCTGAAGCGAAGAAGTGCCTGATATTACGTTTAGGATTGAGAATGCGCGCCTGCGGTCGAACGAATGTCATCGTCGGAAATCCGATCTGGCAACGAATCTTGATCGTAACACGCCGTTCTTCGCCGAGACCAGATAGCCAGTTCAACGCAAGCCACGAACAGCACTTGAACAATTCACCACAACAAGCATATTCGGTCGCCAAGAAACAGTCTGATGATTTTGCCCTATCGCCCGCAACACCTCAGAAGTGCCGAGCTGTTGTTGAAAGCAAGCCGGCAATGCCTAAGCGGTTGTAACTATCGAGCCCTAAAAGCTCTCAATTCAGCGGTTGAAAGAGACCATGAAATACGCCACTGGCGAAACCCAAAGGAAGGAATTCGATAAATGCGCATTGCGATGATTGGCACGGGATATGTCGGTTTGGTGTCCGGGGTTTGCTTTTCGGACTTTGGCCATGATGTGATTTGCGTCGATAAATCCGATCGCAAGATCAAGATGCTTCAGGATGGAGAGGTGCCGATTTACGAGCCGGGCCTTGATGTGCTCATGACTAAGAACGTGGCTGCTGGCCGCCTGACCTTTACCACCGACCTGGCCGCTGCGGTCGACGGCGCGGACGCGGTGTTCATCGCTGTGGGCACACCTACGAGACGCGGGGACGGGCACGCTGATCTGACTTATGTGATGGCCGCCGCCGAAGAAATCGCTCATTCCATCACCGGATATACGGTTGTCGTAACCAAATCGACTGTCCCGGTCGGCACCAACCGCAAGGTTCATGAAGTTGTCTCGGGTGCAAATCCGAAGGCGGAATTCGACGTCGCATCGAACCCCGAATTCCTGCGCGAGGGCGCTGCAATTGATGATTTTATGCGCCCGGATCGTGTTGTCGTAGGGGTCGAAAGCGAACGAGCGGCGGATGTCATGGCCGAGATTTACCGCCCGCTTTATCTGCGTGACTTTCCGATCCTGACCACTGATCTAGAAAGCGCCGAGATGATCAAATACGCGGCGAACGCATTCCTGGCGACCAAAATCACGTTCATCAATGAAATCGCCGGTCTTTGCGAGCGGGCAGGCGGCGATGTCAAAGAGGTGGCGCGCGGTATTGGTCTGGATGGGCGGATCGGCAACAAGTTTCTGCACGCAGGCCCTGGCTATGGCGGCTCGTGTTTTCCGAAAGACACCGCTGCACTTGCCCGGATCGGACAGGATTTTGCCCACCCGATGCAGATCACCGAAACCGTCATTCGTGTGAACGATGAGGTCAAGAAGCGGATGATCGAGAAGATCCGGGATGCCTGCGATGACAGCTTCAATGGCAAGACCGTGGCGGTTCTGGGTGTGACTTTCAAGCCCAACACCGATGATATGCGCGACGCACCTTCCCTGACTATCGTTCCCGCCCTGATCGGTGGCGGTGCCCAGGTCCGCGTTGTCGATCCGCAAGGCCGTGCCGAGGGGGAAGCGCTGCTTCCTGGCGTCAAGTGGATGGATGATCCCTACGCCGCGGCCAAAGATGCGGACGTTGTTGTCTTGCTGACAGAATGGAACGAGTTCCGCGCCCTGAACCTGAGCGAGCTGGCGGAGACGATGAAATCGCCCCGCATGGTCGACTTGCGCAATATCTACTCGTCGACGATGGTTCTGGGATCGGGATTTGAGACCTATGTCGGCGTCGGGGTTGGGGATCAGCGTTAGGGCTGGCACCGCCAATGCCTCTCACCCAAATCAACTGGTTGTGGCAGCCGTCTGATACAGTCGGCGCATGATCAGCGGCGTCAGATACATCGGTATCTGATAGGCCCCGATGAACACCATGATCGGCGCGGTCACTTCAGGTGGCAGTGCCACGAAGAATATCGCGATGTTCCGGTTTCCGGCGATCAGAGACACCGCCGTAGCCTCGGCCCCGGGCATTCGAGTTCGTGTGAATTGGAATGAGACAACCTGAGCCCCAAAGTTGATCAGACAGGCAAACGCGATCCAGAACAGCGCGACACGCGGGTCCACAAGTGCGGTTGCGCTCAATGATGGCATCAGGCCAACAACGAAAACGGACAGAGTAATCGTTGCCGCACCTTCTACGTTCAAAAGCGTAGACTTTGAAGGTTGGCGCAGCACCGTGCGGCGCAATATGACAGCCGCGAGAATCGCTATTGTGATGGTAAGAAAAAGCCGAAGCGCGGTCATCAGGACCGCCCTGAGATCACCCAATTCCGGCATCAGCCAAAAGATCGGTAACGCGGTCAGTGGCAAAACAGCCGTTCCAACCACGACCAGTCGCATCGCCGGTTCCGCAGAATAGCCCATCATCAGGCACATATTGGGGCTGCCGGATATTGATGGGGCTGCAGCCATGACAAGCAATGCCAAAAAAACTGGCGAACCGGTCCATCCGCAGGCAATTCCAATCCCAACGACAGACAACGGCAAAACCAATTGAAAGGCGGCAATCGTTCCCGCAACTTTTCGCAGGTCAACCAGCGAACCCACAATGGCCCCCGGCTGCATTCGCAGCAGCGTCAAAAACAGCAGGAGCATGACCAAGGGCGGTAAGAGAGGCCGCATCGGTGCGGCCAGCCCCGGCAGCAGAAGGCCTGCGGCAAGGCCCGATACTAACACATATGGGCCGTGACGCGCCGCGAGGTGAAGCGGGTTCAACGGCGTCTACCCACCGGGGCTTTGACGCAGGTTTTCGGGCAGCCACGTCGCCAACTCGGGGAACCAGATCAGAACGAACACCATCAGCACCATGATCAGGAACATCGGGATCGCAGCGCGGGCGATATAGCTCATTTCATGGTTAGTCATGCCCTGCATCACGAACAGGTTGAAACCGATGGGCGGCGTGATCTGCGCCATCTCGACAACGACCACGATGAAGATCCCGAACCAGATCAGATCGATCCCGGCGTCCCGGATCATAGGCTCGACAACGGCCATAGTCAGCACAACCGAAGAAATCCCATCAAGGAAGCATCCCAGTATGACGTAAAAGACCAATAGAACCATCAGCAGTTCGAACCGGGTCAGTTCCCAGCCCGCGATCAAATCCGCAAGCCCGCGCGGCAGGCCGGTAAAGCCCATCGACAATGACAGGAACGCAGCACCCGCTAGGATCAGCGCAATCATCGCACTGGTGCGGGTCGCGCCCATCAAACTTTCAGTGAAGGTCTTCCAGTTCAACGATCCCTGCCCTGCTGCCAGTAGCAGTCCGCCAATCACACCGAAAGCCGCCGCCTCGGTCGCCGTAGCATAACCCAGATACATCGATCCGATTACCACCATGATCAGCAGGATCACTGGCAACAGAAAGCGAGAGTTCTTAACCTTTTCGGAAAAGGTCAACTTGCTCTCATCGTTGGGGTTCCAGTCTTTGCCAACTTTGGAATAGATGGCGACATAGCCCATGAACATGGCAGCCAGCACAAGACCGGGTAGGATGCCTGCAAAGAACAGCTTGGTGATGGACTCGTTGATCGTAACGCCGTACACGATCAAGGTCAGCGACGGCGGAATCATCAGGCCAAGCGTAGCCGCACCCGTCAGCGTGCCGATGACCATGCGTTCGGGGTAGTTGCGCTTTCGCAGTTCCGGGATCGACATCTTGCCAACCGTAGTCAGCGTCGCCGCCGAAGAACCCGAGACCGCAGCAAACACTGTACAGCCTACGATATTCGTGTGGACCAGCCCGCCGGGCAAAGGTGCCATCCACGGCGACAGGCCTTTGAACATGTCTTCGGACAATCGGGTTCGGTAGAGGATTTCGCCCATCCAAATGAACATAGGCAAGGCGGTCAGCGTCCAGGAAGAGGACGCCGACCAGATCGTCGTGATCATCACATCACCCACCGGGCGTGTCGTGAACAGCTCCATCCCGACCCAGGCGACGCCCATCAGGGCCAGCCCGACCCAGACACCGGTGCCCAGCAAGGTGAAAAGGACAAAGAGGAAGAGGATAATAACGGATATATTTTCCATGCTCTTACTCTCCGTGGCTCTGATCGGCCAGATCGCGGGTGATGCGGTGATCACCCTTGAACAGGACATGGAACAGGTGATCGGTCAGCGCGATGGCCAGAATGACCGCTCCGATCAGCATGGTAGATTGCGGTATCCAAAGGGCGGTTTTATCTTGCCCCTGGCTGATATCGTTGAACTTCCAGCTCCAGTACACAAAGCGATAGGCATACCAGCAGAAATACCACATGACCGCCGAACCAATCGCAAAGCACCAGATTTCCAGAATTCTGCGAAAGCCATCGGGAACCGCGTTCAGGAGAATGGAGACTCTAATATGGCTGCCTCGGTTCAGGGCGTTGGCGAAGGCCAGAAAAGACGCAGCGGCCATCGCATATCCAGCATAGTCTGGCGCGCCGGGAAACACCTCACCGGTCCAACGGGCCAGCATTTGCACAACAATCAACACCAGAATGGCAATCAGGCTGAGCGCCGCCAGAACCCCTGCTGCCAGATAAATGAAATCCAGTACGGACCTGAGCCCTCGCATTGCCGCCATGCTGTCCCCGCTGTGCTTTTTGTGGATTGGGAGCAGACGGCAGGATGAACTGCCGCCCGCATTCGAATGGTTACTGAGAGTTGAACGCGTCGACGATAGCTTTGCCTTCGTCTCCGGCGGCCTCAAGCCATTCGTTGGTCATGGTGACGCCGATTTCTTTCAGCTCATTCGTCATCTGTTCGGATGCAGGACCAACTGTCATGCCGCCATCGCGCAGACCCTGAAGCGTAAAGCCGGTATATTCCTTGGCGCGCCAGTTACCTGCATACTCGGCCAGTTCCGCACAGCCTTTGATGACGTTCTTGTTCGCATCCGAGACACCGGCCCAGACATCCGAGTTCACCATCACGTAGTTGCGCGGCAACCAGGCATCCACTTCATAGAAGTAGTTCAGACTTTCCCAGACCTTCCGGTCATAGCCGGTCGACCCGGATGATACCATGGAATCCGCTACTCCGGTGGCAAAGGCCTGGCTGATCTCAGCCGCCTCGATGGTGACGGGCAGCATACCAGTCAGTTCGGCCAGGCGTGAGGTGGCGTTGTTATAGGAGCGGAACTTGATCCCCTCCATGTCCGCAACCGAGTTCACTTCGTTCTTGAAATAAAGCCCTTGCGGAGGCCAAGGCACGGCGTAAAGCAGCGTCAGGTTCTGTTCAGCCAGCAGCTTTTCGATGGACGGCTTTGCCGCATCCCACAGCTTGGCGCTGTCGTCGAACGACGTTGCCAGGAATGGGATCGAGTCAAAGCCGAACAGCGCGTTTTCGTTCTGGTGCCCAGACAGCAGACGCTCACCAATCGGGGCTTGCCCGGTCTGGATCGCACGCTTGATGTCGGCACCTTTGAACAGCGAGCCGGACGGGTGTGTGACGATTTCAATCTCACCACCGGTTCCTGTGGTGACACATTTGGCGAACTCCGCGCCGGTGGCCGAATGGAAATTCGATGCCGAATAGGCCATCGGCATATCCCATTTCTCTGCCATTACTGGCGCTGCTGCGGCAGCCGTCAGAGCGGTTGCTGCCAGAAGGCTTGTCAGTTTTTTCATCATGTTTCTCCCTGTTGAGTTTTGAGACGCCGGCGTTCTTCGCCAGTCATTTCTATGTTGCGAAACGCGAGGGCGCGTAGACGCTCATGTCAGTGTTCGGTGTTCTGCCCGCAATTATCTGGGCCAGAAGTCGCCCCGTTTTCGGCCCGCCTGTCAGGCCAATGTGATGGTGCCCAAAGCCCATATACGCACCGCTAATCCCCGGAGCCTCACCGATAATCGGGATCGAGTCGGTTGGTGCTGGGCGGTGCCCCATCCATTCCACTTCCTCCTTCCATGTCAAACCCGGGAAGGCCATCCGGGCATTCTTGCGCATCAATTCAAACGGCGCGCGTGAGGGTGGCGCATCAAGACCGCCAAATTCCACGATGCCAGCCAAACGAATGCGGCCATCCATCGGTGTGGCGACAAATTTGCCGGAAACCACCATGACCGGACTGCGCGGCATGGCAGAAGGCTCCACCAATTCAAGATGATAGCCGCGTTCGGTTTCAAGGGGAACAGAAATGCCCAAAAGCTTAGCCAAAGGTCCCGACCAAACGCCCGCAGTTACAATTGCCGTATCACATGCGATGGTTTCGCCTGCCGCCCGTATACCGGTTACGCGACCATTTTCCTGAACCACGTCATCGACCGCTGCACGTAGGATTGTGCCCCCATGTGCCTCGACATACGCCGCCAGATCTTTGACGTACCGACCAGGATCCGTGATATGGCCATGATCCGAAAGTTTCGCCGCAAAACCGATATCTTCACTATAGACCGGGTCGTAGGCGTGAAAGCCCGGGCCTTCCAATTCTTCCCATGTGAATCCGTTCCTGCGCCGAATGTCCCAGCCAAACGCATCATCATTGAAATGCGCGCGGTCCTTGTACAGGAACAGATAGTCAGACGGCACGATCCATTTTTCAGCGCCTGTGCCCTCGGCCAGCGCTTTGTGGTCGTTCAGGCTATCGCCAACAATTGGCGTCAAAGCTGACGCGATGCGTTCCACATCTGATGCATTCGCATGACTCAGATATTTTGTTAGCCAAGGAATCAGCTTTGGAAGATACCCCCATCTCAGAAACAACGGTTGTGACGGGCTGAGCAGCATTTTGGGCGCCTTCCGGAGCAGCCCTGGAACAGTCACCGGAACAATCGAGCATGACGCCAATACGCCCCCATTGCCGTGCGAGGTGCCCTCTCCCGGTCCGGCCTTGTCGATCAGGATTACCTCGTGACCATCCCGCTGCAGCCAGATTGCGGCTGAAACGCCAACAATCCCAGCGCCGATGATCGCTATGGTCTTCTTCTCGCTCATGCCCCCACCGCCTTGGCCACTGCATAATCCTCAAGCTTGGTTACATCAGGCCTGTTGCCGAGCCCGGGTGCGTCAGGAACTACAACTTCGCCGCTGCTTACTTGGAAAGGGCTTTCCAGAATGTCTTCTTTCAGGAAGTAGGAGGCTTGATAGAACTCGCAGCCCAAAGTGATTTCAGGGGTTGCCGCGATCATATGCGTGCCTGCCAGATGCGCCAATCCGGCTTCGAACATATCACCACCATAGGCCATCAGACCATGTGCTGCAGCAATACGCGCGACGGTTTGCCCGCGCGTAAGGCCACCGGATTTCATGATTTTCACCGATATGCCATCGCAGATACCATCACGCGCGGCGCGCTCCATATCTTCGGGTCCAAAGACGCTCTCATCAGCAAGAAGTGGCACGTCGATCATCTGTCGCAACTTGCCCATCATGCCGAAATGGTGGGCGCGGACGGGTTGCTCGATGAAATCCGGGGCAAATTGCGCGACATCGCGAACCTGCGCCGGTGCGTCCTCGATACTGAGCCCCTGATTGTAATCTACACGAACCCTGAATTCCGGGTGGTTCTGTGCGAGATATTCCAATCGCATGATATCGAAGGCGTGATCCTTGAACCCGGTCTTGAGCTTTACAATCCGAACGCCATCGGCCTGCAATTGTGCCAGCAGCTCAACATCCTGAGCAAAATCCGGGTTCGCAATTGAGCAACTGAGTGGAATGGTTCCCCGGCACTTCCCACCCAGCAGAGACCAAACAGGAACCTTGCTGATTCTGCCCGCAAGATCCAGCAAAGCGGTTTCCAATGCAGCCTTTGCCTCGGTGCAATGAGCCACGGCATAAGCTGCCTGTGCCATGATCGCTGAACGGTCGCCCACTCTGGCCCCAACCACAAGTGGGCGCAAATAGCGATCAAGGGCTGCATAAGTGGCCTCTGGGGTGCCCGTGAAGACAGACCAGGGGGAGGCCTCTCCAAATCCTTCATTGCCGTCCTCGGATCTCAGCCGCAGGACGACGACTTCGCATGTTCCTTCGACGGACCCGATGCCATGATCACGGCGAGACGTCACGGGCAACTCAAGGTGCCAGAGATCATAGCCGATGATTTTCTGTGTCAGATCGCCCATTGCACCCCCTGCCAATGGCCGAAGCCTGCCTTGACGGGGATATCATTTCAAATACTATATTATCTAGAGGTCATCAGGAAAAATGATACTATAGCGATGTCCCTGCGATTTCGTCAGCTACAGGCTTTTCACGCTATCATGGAAACCGGCACTGTCACGGGTGCGGCCTCGGTGCTTGGGATTTCACAGCCCGGGATCAGCAATCTGTTAGCACAGCTAGAGCGCGAAGCTCGTTTGCCGCTGTTTGAACGCAACAAAGGCCGGTTGCTGCCTACGCCAGAAGCTGAACTTCTATACCGCGAGGTTGATACGGTTGTTCGGGGGCTGGATCACGTGGCGCAGGCGGTCACGGATCTGCAGAACAAGCATCCGGGTCAATTGCAGATCGCCGCACCACATCTGCTATCCTTCGGCTTCATGCCGCGTGAGATCGCTCGCTTCGCAGAAAGCCGCCCGAACCTGTCGGTGAGTTTTCAGTCGCAGTATTCCTCGAAGATTCAAGAATGGGTAATCTCTGGCCTGTTTGAGATCGGCATTGTCGAGATGCCCATTCTGCATGACACACTGAACTATCAGGTCTTTGAGTTCGAAACGCTGGCGACCTTTCCGGAAACCAGCCCTTTGGCAGAATATGATGAGCTCACACCTGAAATTCTTGAAAACGAACCATTCATCGTGATGGGGCCAGAGCATCAAACCCACCGACGAACTCGGGACATCTTCCAATCAGCGGGGCGCAACTGGCGGACCCAGATTCACACCCATCTGTCAGAAAACCTGCTAAGTTTCGTCAAGCAGGGCATGGGGGTCGCGATGATCGATCCCTTCACTGTCACCTTTGACGACGAGAGCGGGTATCAAACCCGCCCCTTCCGACCGGCTGTGATGCTTGATCTGGCCATTATCACCGCGAAAGGGCGACCCCTATCAACGATTGCACAGGATTTTCTGGCTCAGCTAACCCCTTCGATCGCCTCTTATGCCACCCATTCCGAAACCGGTGCAGCGGCCTCGTGAAGCGGTTGTGAGTAAATGTCGACCAATGTCGGGCCATCATGCTCGATAGCCAGTTTCAGAACTTTGGACAGGTCTTCGGGATCTTTGACAGTCCATGATTTCACACCAAAGGCGCTCGCAACAGCGGCGTGGTCGGTGCGGTTGAAATCAACATTGTAGTATCTCTGCCCAAACCCTGCGTCCTGTCCGGCCTTGATCCAGCCAAAGACCGAGTTCGAGAATACAATTGAGGTGATCGGCATGTTGTGCCGCACCATGGTTTCGAACTCACCACAGGCAAAGCCGAATGAGCCGTCTCCCATCACCGACAAGGTCTTGACCGAAGGCCGTCCAACATGTGCACCCATTGCGGCACCCAAGGAATATCCCAGCGCCCCATGCGCCCGGTTGGTGATGAAATGCCGCCCCGGTGTCCGCCAGCGGTAATGCGCGCTGAAATAGGGACAAGGCGTGCCGGGATCAGCGACAACAATCGCATCGTCATCAAGGATATCCATCAACGAGGCCATGACAGCCTCGGGCCGGATCGGCGTTTCGCGGCTGACCGCAAGCGGGGCAAACGCGGCCATCTTGGCCGCCCATGCTGCGCTTGATTTGGCCGTGCCACCCAGGCTGGGCAGGTCTTGGCGTGCCGCCAATGCGACCGCCAAGGCTTCCAGCGCGAGACGCGCGTCGGCACAAATAGCGACTTCGGTCGGATAGTTGGCTCCGATCACCATCGGGTCACTGTCGATATGAATGATGGTGGCATCGCGCGCAGGGCTTCTCCAGCGCTCGGTCGTGACGGATCCTGCGCGACATCCGATGAACAGAACGACATCCGCCGCATCTACCACAGCGCGGGTGGCAGGCACCCCGCCATTCGATCCGACAACACCAAGCGCGAGCGAGTCTGTCTCGGCAATCGAGCCCTGCCCCGACACGGTCGTGGCGACAGGCATATCCAACAGTCCCGCAACCCGGCGCAGTGCGTCGCTTGCCCCTGATAGAACGGGTCCACCGCCACAAACGGCTACGGCGGATTTAGACTTTGAAAGTATCTCTGCTGCCGCCTCGACCGCATCCATGTCGGGGCCTGCACGTTCCGCCGGATAGCTGCGATGTCTTGCATCCGCCCAGATCTCTGCCTCGTCCACCGGCGCTTTCTGAGTATCGAAGGGCAAGGCAAGATGTGTGGCCCCAGGTGTACCGGTGGTCATTGCACGGAATGCCGCACGAACCATGGCCGGCAATCGCGTGGCATCATCCAGCGACGCATTCCACTTGGCCAGCGGCTTGAACAGCGCGGGTTGGTCCAATTCGGTCAGCGGGTACTTTCCCCGGCTGGTTGTCGCCACATCCGAGGTGATCGCAAGAATAGGAACCGAGCTTTCGTTGGCTTCGACCACGCCAGGTAGAATATAGGTCGCCCCGCCTCCAGACGGGCCTTCGCAGACACCCGGCTTACCTGTCACCCTTGCATAACCATCCGCCATGTAGGCCGCATGACGTTCATCCCGCGTCAGAATGTGCTGAATACCGTGATCCATCCGAGATAGCGCATCATAGAATGGCAAGGTTGTATCACCACATAGGCCAAACATGTGCTTCACGCCATGCGCCTCAAGCATACGGACCATTGCCTCGGCTCCGGTCAGGTAATTCGTTCCTGTCATGGTCGGCGACTCCCTTAAACCAATCTGCACACAGACCTGTATACAGTTTTGTATATTGATTTCAAGACTGGCCTGTGGCACCTGTGGGGCAACGACCAAAAGGCAGTACCAATGGCAGGTCCACGCGTTGATGATATCTACGATCAGGTGAAGGCCATGGCGGTTTCATTCCGCCTGCGTCCCGGCGATCGTTTGAACGAGGTCGCCCTGTCGAAAGAGCTGGGCGTCAGCCGCACCCCTTTGCGCGAAGCACTGAACCGGCTGGTCGCCGAACGTTTATTCGACTTCCGCCCGGGACAGGGTTTCTTTTGCCGCCCATTGGATGCCCAAAGCATTTTTGACCTGTTCGAGCTGCGCCAAATCATCGAAACCGCCGCCGTCCGCGCAGCGTGCACCAAGGCCACCACAGAACAACTGCAGGCGCTTCACGACGAACTTTATGCGACGGGTATCGATATCACCGGGCTTACCGTTGAAGAGGCCGTCACGCGAGATGAAGCGTTTCATCTGGGCATCGCCCGGCTGTCTGGCAACATGGAATTGCTGCAAACCCTGATGCGGATTAATGAGCGCATTCGCTATATCCGATGGATTTCCATGAGTCTGGACCGGGTCCAACGCTCAAAAGACGAACATAAGCGCGTCATGCAGGCCTTGATGAACCGCGACGCTGATGAGGCCGCGCAGGCTTTGGGCACCCATATCAACAAGCGGATTGATCAGGTGCAGGACGCGGTGCGCCATGGGATATCAAGCATCTATATGGAAGGGTCCGACGATATCTCGACCCGCATCATTCAGGAGGCGCAGTCATGATCGCGCAGGGCGGAAAATCCATATACGGCGCATCTGTCGGCATCCTGATGTTGGACGCACAGTTTCCACGTATTCCCGGTGACATGGGCAACGCTCGGACATGGCCGTTTCCCGTGCTCTATCGCATCGTGCGCAACGCCTCGCCTGATCTGGTGGTCCGACAAGGTGCTGAAGGAATGCTTGGAGCGTTCATCGATGCCGCACGGGAACTTGTCAAAGACGGGGTAGACGGGATCACCACCAATTGCGGCTTTCTTTCGCTGTTTCAGGATGAACTGGCCGAGGCGGTTCCTGTTCCGGTCGCGACGTCCTCGATGATGCAGGTCGATATGGTGAACCGTATCCTTCCTGCAGGAAAGCGTGCCGGCATTCTAACCATCTCCGCCTCAACACTTACGGATGAGCACCTGCGAAAGGCACAGGTCCCCGACGGAACTCCAATTGGCACCACCGAAAGCGGCAGCGAATTCACAACCGCTATTCTCGAAAACGCATTGACGCTGGATGTGGACAAAGCCCGCGACGACAATGTCGAAGCAGCGCTTGCGCTGCAAGCGGGCAATCCCGACCTTGGTGCAATTGTACTGGAATGTACAAACATGTGCCCTTACGCGGCGGACATACAGCAGGCGACTGGTTTGCCAGTGTTTTCTATTGTTACTTTCATCAACTGGTTTCAGGCCGGGCTGACCCCGCCAAGGTTCTGATCGAGTGACCCCGTAAGTCCAGAGTAGCCGCCTCCTATAGCCAGATGGCGATTCTGGACCTATCGGCAACAGCTTGACGGTGAACCAGAACCAAGCAATCAAGAAACGAAATCGGAACAGCGCCAAAACGATCATCGTTAACCTCAAGGCACCTGTTCTGACACCGATTAACTACAGTTCAGGAACCGAGACGCATGACGAAAACACCGATCGAGTTGTTGGCGGCCAGTGCCTCGGAAACCCGCCCAGTTGTAGCGCTGAGCGAAGGCACCGATCCCCGCATTGTTGCCGGAGGATTAGCCGCCCATAAGGCTGGTCTGGCCGATATTATACTCGTTGGACCTGAGGCCGACGTTATAGCCGCGCTAGAGGCAGAGGGTGGCTCTGCCGGGGATGGTATTGCCATCCATGATCCTGCGCATTCGGAACTGACTGACGCTTTTGCGGCCGAGTATCATTCTCTGCGCAGACACAAAGGTGTCGACGAAGCCAAGGCACGCAAGGCCGCAGAAACTCCGCTGGTCTATGCAGCGATGCTGGTACGGCTGGGCCACGCAACCGGGACCGTGGGCGGCGCAGTCCATACCACGGGCGATGTCGTCAGAACTGCCATCCAAGTCATCGGGATGAAGCCCGATGCTGGAATGGTATCCTCGTTCTTCCTGATGTACCCACCCGAGGCCGCCGCTGTGGGCGCTCGCGCCATGCTCTATTCAGATTGCGGCTTGGTGATCGATCCGACATCCGAAGAACTGGCAAACATTGCGGCCGCTTCAGCGGTGTCCGCGCGGGCATTGCTGCAGGAAGAGCCAAAGATCGCGATGTTGAGTTTCTCAACAAAAGGCAGCGCCCAACACCCAGCGGTGGACAAGGTCGTCAACGCGACAGAAATTCTGCGGGCGAAACACCCAGAGTTGAATGTGGATGGAGAGCTGCAATTTGATGCCGCCTTCGTGCCGTCGATTGGTGAGCGAAAATCCCCCGGGTCCTCGGTCGCGGGTCAGTCGAACGTCAAGATTTTCCCAAATCTGGATGCCGGAAATATCGGGTACAAGATGACTCAACGGCTGGGCGGTTATCTGGCGATCGGTCCGGTTTTGCAGGGGCTCGCCAAACCGGCCAATGATCTATCGCGCGGATGCAGCGCGGAAGATGTGACGCAGATCATCGCGGTGACCATCCTGCAGGCGCGCGAACCCTAAACTCGGCAGCCCGCCTGCTTTATCGCGCAGGCCCGCGACCCATTCATTACAAACAAAGGACCATCCGTTATGGCGTCCGCCGATCCCTCAGCCCTATCCCTCACCGAGCGGAGCAAGGAGCGTGTTCGCACGCTCTTTCCCGGCGTCATGATTGCCGTAACCGTTGCCGTCGCCGCCAAGTTCCTGTCCGAGCATTACGCGACCCCGGCCATGCTGCTTGCCCTTCTTCTAGGGATTGCGGTCAGCTTTCTGGGCGAAGAAGGAAAAACCGTTGAGGGGATCGGATTCGCCGCACGCACACTTCTGCGCCTTGGCGTGGCCTTGTTGGGTGTGCGCGTGTCGATGACCCTGATGCTGGGTCTGGGCTGGGACCTGATTGCCCTTGTGATCGTCGGAGTGCTGTTGACCATAGGTTTTGGCCTGTCCGTAGCTCGTTTTTTTGGCCACAAATGGCGCTTTGCCTTTCTGACCGCCGGTTCGGTCGCAATTTGCGGTGCATCGGCGGCAATGGCGATCAGTGCAATCCTGCCCAAGGACGAACGCTCGGAAGAGCGTCTGATTTTCACGGTCATGGGCGTGACCGTTTTGTCCACCATCGCCATGATCGCCTATCCGATCCTCGTTCGCTCATTAGGGATGAACGATATTGCGGGCGGTGTGTTTCTGGGTGGCACCATCCATGATGTGGCTCAGGTTGTCGGCGCGGGATTTTCGATCTCGGAACAAACCGGAGATACAGCGACGCTGGTCAAATTGTTCCGCGTGGCGATGCTGGCACCGGTGGTTTTGGTCGCTTCACTGATTATTCGTGGCTTTGCTGAAATGGACGCAGACGGGAAACGCCCACCGCTGTTGCCGGGATTCGTGTTAGGATTTCTGGTTCTCGCTGCGGCATCCTCATTCGGATTGATCCCGCCAGCGATTTCAGAATTTCTAAGCCAATGCTCTCGATGGTTGTTGCTTGTTGCGATCGCAGCTGTTGGGATGAAGACAAACCTTAAACAGATCCTGTCGGTCGGTGCAGCCGCAATCGCCCTCATCATAGTGGAGACGTTGTTCATCGCCGTGGTAATTCTGGCCGGGATTAACCTATTAACCTGAAGCAGTTACCAAGAGTTTCCGCCGACTGCGACGGCTGAACGGCAACCCCTGACATTCCTGTGCGGGTTTGCCGATTGCCTTCGTGCGCGGTGTTTGGTTCATTGGCGACTGGCGCTTTGCAGCGCTTTTTCGTTCGATTCCGAATGGTCCCTCAAGCGAGATGAAGAATATGGACAACACCTTGCCTCTGCCACCCGGCCCGCATTCCGAACCGGGCTTTTGGCTTGATACATCTGAACACCGCACGTGGTTGAAAGATCAGGCTATGCGACAGTTGGCGTTTTTCAGCGCAAGTTGTCGGACCGAGCCAGGATTTTTCATCCTCGACCATGATGGCAGCCCGCTGCCAAACACATTGCAGGAACTGCACACGACTACACGCCTAGTGCATTCTTACGCTCTGGGGCATCTGATTGAATTTCAAGGCGCAGAGCGGATCATTGATCACGGTATGGCCTACCTCAACAGCCACCACAAAGACCGGGATCACGCCGGTTACCTTTGGGCTTTGGATGGCGACAACATCAAGGATGATCGCAAACTTGCCTACGGGCATGTCTTTGTTCTGCTCGCTGCCTCAAGCGCAAAACAGATAGGGCACCCGGAAGCTGACAAACTGCTGACCGAAGTCCGGGATATCCTTGATACACATTTCTGGGATGATGAGACCGGGTTGTTCCGCGACGAATGGAACCGCGATTGGACGCCGTTTTCCACATATCGCGGAATGAACGCGAATATGCACGGAGTTGAGGCACTGCTTGCAGCTTTTGAGGCGACAGGCGACGAAATCTATCTTACCCGCGCCGGTCGTATTCTGGATTTCTTTATCGGCCGGATCGCTCCTGCTGAAAACTGGCGCTTGCCCGAGCATTTCACCTCAGATTGGCAGATTGACCGGGGCTATGCCGGTGACCCGATGTTCCGTCCCGCAGGCACGACCCCGGGCCATTCGTTCGAGCTTGGGCGACTTCAGCTGCAGCATTGGGATTTATCAGGCCGACCAAACTCGGGCGCGCCCGAGTCATCGCGACGATTGATTGAGCAGGCCCTCAAGGATGCATGGCTGCCCGGCGGCGGCATGGCATATACGCTGGATTTTGGGGGTCGGGTCGCAAATGCGTCGCGGTTCTGGTGGCCAGTAGCTGAAGCCATTGGTGCGGTTGGAGCCCTGATCGCACTGGATAAAAGGCAAGAGGATGAAATTTGGTACAGAAAACTCTGGACCTTTGCGAATGAAACGTTCGTGGATCACCAACATGGCGGCTGGTTCCCGGCGGTGGATGAATCCGGTGACATCGTGACATCCATCTTTGACGGCAAACCGGATATCTATCATTCATTGCAGGCTTGCCTGTTCCCGCTATCGGGGCGCTTATCGCGGATGGTGCCGCTTTAGCGCGCGGATTCAAGCAAAGCGAGACCCGCATCGAGCCGGCTCAATTGAAGAGTCGGGGTAAATCTGCTATGTTAAATACATTCAACACCATCCGACGACCTGCGAATTCGGATGCGTTTCTTGACGAACGGATAGGAGAGTTGAATGGCAAATCAAGCACGTGGAAAGCGAACGACCCGAAAGGGCACACTTGAGGTGAGACCACAACCATCGGCCCATTCCGCCCTGAGCGAACGGGCCGGGGCGTCAGGCCTCATGACCCCGCAAATGCTGAGCGAACGCGATGAGCGCGTCTCAAAAACTCGCAAAAAGGGCGGGCCTGCTTTGGAAGAAGATAATTCGGATCAATCCGGCAATGACGCTGATCCGACGGAACTGGATTACTAATCAATTAAGCACATTTTTTTGACATGAATAGATTACGGAGGCTGCTATGCCCTCGACCCATCAGCCAAGGATTTTCAACACAATAAACCTTACGGATTTCGATACTAACGGCCAAACCTCTACTGTGGGCGAGCCGACAGTTTCCAGCAACGGAGGTCAGATTCTGGCCACTGGCAACTGGTATGCAAGTCGGTCACTGGACGGCGGCCAAAGCTGGTCTCACATGAGTCCTTTCACGTTGTTCCCACCAGTTGACGGGGGGTTTTGCTGCGACCAGACCACGATTTACGACCCAAGCCGGGATCTGCTTATCTGGCTGCTTCAATATATCGAACAGGGGGGCACCAACACACTGCGGGTTGCGGTCAAACAAGGGCGCACCTTGGGGAACGACACATGGAACATTTGGGATTTCACCCCCGCCGGGCTTGATCCCGCGTGGAACAATGAGTGGTTCGACTATAATCACGTTTCGTTGTCCGAAAACTATATGTATGCGGGCACCAATGTGTTCTCGGCCGGGGCTAACCAGTTTACCCGCTCGGTCATTCTGCGGATTTCACTGGACGAACTGGCGACCGCGGCAACGCTATCATTCGACATATTCGAAACAGAAGACAACTTCTCTCTGCGCTGCGTACAAGGCGCACGCGGCGCGATGTACTTTGCCAGCCACAACACGAACTCGCAGATCCGCGTATTCAGATGGGCCGAGAACGCCTCGGACGTAGATGAATTCGACATCGATGTCACGCCTTGGTCCGCAGGCAATTATTCCGCGCAGACCACCGGTGGCGACTGGATGTCGCGCACTGATCCACGCATTATGGCTGGTTGGCTGGGACGCGGCGTTCTGGGCTTTATGTGGACAGCTAATCGTCAGACCAACAGGCCACTCCCTTTCGTCAGGACCGTCCGCATTGACGAAGCAACCATGTCATTGATTGACGAACCGGATATCTGGAACAGTCAGATCGCGTTCGCCTACCCCTCAACAGCTGTAAACCGGGTTGGTGATGTAGGGCTTTCGGTCTTTGCGGGTGGTGGGAATTTGCATCCGAGCCATGTTGTTGGCTCATACGACGATATCGATCTGACTTGGCGGCTGGCCCTCGCTCGACGTGGCACAGACACTCCGGGTCTGGGAAAATGGGGCGACTACACCAACTGTGCCGAGGTTGCCGATGATGGCTTCACCTGGCTGGCAGCCGGGTACACGCTGCAGGGCGGGAACACCCAAACTGACATCGAACCAACCATGACCTGGTTCGCACAACAGCGCTATGACGCACCACGTCGCCATCCGCCCGTTATCGTCTAAAACATTATAACCATTTATAATTCAGGGATCTACATCATGCACAGAGCGATTAAATCACAAGGCGTAAAGTCATTCTTGCGGCAGGAAGCCCCCTGGCTACTTATCGCCTTTGTTATTGCTGACCTATTCTACAAATGGGGGTCATTCGCCCTGGAATGCGTCGGCTTTCTGTTGACTTGGTACGTCCTGAGCCTTCTAGCCAGCCTGGTGTCACGTATGCTGTGGGGGGAAAACTCAGCTGTCGGAGATTGAACCATCGATCAATCTTTTTAAGCTTGCGGACTATTGGTTTGCCTCCCGCCCTGGTACATTACGAGTTTGTTGCGCGTAGGTCTGAAATCACTTCGGACAACAGCTCAATCCCTTTTCGGATAGAACCGGGTTGGATTGACGAGACGCCAAGACGAAAGTGGTATCTCCCTGCGGTTTTATTTGAAAAACAGGGCCCGATCGGCTCCACAATAACACCGCGTTTTAGGGCGGCTTGACATATCGTCATGGCATCCAACCGGGCCTCGGGATCAGAAAGCACAAAAACCGTTCCGCCAAATTCGCCCGTTTTCAGGAAATGGGGTAGCTTTTCACGGATCGTCGTATCAGCCAGATGCCAGCGCAGCTCATAATTCTGGCGAACCCTGCGCAACAAGCCATCATAGTACCCCAAGTTGATAAACGCTGCAGCAGTGTGCTGAAGGATCATCGGCGGATGGCGCATCATCATGCCCCGGCAATCGCGCGCGGCGTCAATAAATTCTGGCGCAGCCGCCAGGTACCCCAGGCGCAAACCTGGTGAAAGACCTTTGGAAAGGCTGCCCAAATAGATCAGTCGATCCGTGTCATCCAGACTGCGCAGCGGCAGCAAAGTAGAATGCCGGTAATCCACATCGCATTCGTAATCGTCTTCGACGATGTAAAAATCATACTCTTCAGCGGCCTGCAGCAAGGCCTTGCGGCGGCGCTCGGACATCGTAACGGTGGTTGGGTGCTGGCGATTGGGGGTTACGAATACCAGGTCAGCCTCGCGCAGAAGTTCATCGACGATCAAACCCTCGCTATCAATGGGTTGAAACCTTACATTCCCAAAATTTGCCTGAAGGATCTTGCGTGCATCCGGATATCCCGGATCCTCCATAACCGCAGTTTTATCGCGCCCGCCGAACAACAGGCTGGTGATAAACAACCCGTTTTGCGAACCCAATGTGATCAGGATTGAATCGCTGGGTTCAAAAATACCGCGACGGGGCAGGATGCGCTGCCGGACCTGCTCGATAAGTTCAAAGCAATCCTCGTACAGCCCGTCTGCAGACCAGATTTTCAGATGCTTTCGATTCATGGCCAACCGAGTGCATTCGCGCCAATCCGCAACCGGGAATGCGCCATCATCGATTTGGTTGCACACAAACGGATAGTCGTACTTGTACCAGTCATTTGGGCGCTGGATGGTTTCGATCTCCTCGGTGCGGCGCAGTTTGTTCAGTTTCTGGCCAATCGATGTGCGCTGTCTGGTGCTGGTTCGCCCAATCGCATCACCGTCCGTGCGAATCCCTACGTCAGAGCAGACATAATAACCCGAGCGGGGCCGGGCCTCGATCAGTTGCTCTTCTTCAAGCTTTCGATAAGCCGCGACGACCGTATTGATCGAAACATCGAGATCCCGCGCCAACCCCCGACATGAGGCAAGCTTTAGTCCAGACGGCATCAAACCTTCAAAAATGAGTCGTGAAATCTGCGAGACGATCTGATCTCGCAAACCGCTGGACTGAGTTTTGTCGATGCTCAACCGTTGTGTCATGTCCTGTCGGGCTCTAGTCGCAAATTCTGCGACGCGATTTGCAAACTGTATCCATGTTTTCAAGTGCTCCATGCAAAGTGGAAACGACGCCAAATTCCCAAATTCTGTGCTGGCAATGCTGAAAGCAATAGCGCTCTTACTAAAAGCGGGTTGATGATAACTCAAAAAAGAGGCTTCAGCCAACGCTATGTTTTTAAATACTTATACCGACCTGAGATGTGCTTAAGCAACCTGCGCTGCCATTGTTGAACTTGTAACATCTTAACGCTCGGGACTGAATCGCGGCATCGAACAGTCACTTGGCGCGATGAAATCTGTACCCATTATTACAAACAACTGTATCTTTCTCAGTCGAACTCCTTCGCGTTTGCTGTAGCGATCCGGGAAGTTCCATGTCGAAATTAGGGATCACCCGGGCCGTTCGATGCGACTAGGGAGGGAGACCGTTCGCATGGTTTTGCAGGAGTGGGATATGCGTCGACTCTGTGAACAGCGATTCAGCAAACGTTTCTCTGATGTCCGTCCGGACCCCGACGCGAAGGGTCAAGTACATCAATTCAGCGCACAGATTTCTTGAGGGAGAACCAGATCCATGAAAAACACAACGAGGTTGGCATGCTGATGCGCGGTCTGGAAAAGCTGACAAGCGCAATCTCAGAAGTCATGGGCCGCATCGGCTGGTTTCTCATCTTGTATTGCATGGCGTTTGGCGTGTCGGACGTATTCATGCGCTATGTACTGAACGCGCCCTCCCAGTGGATCGGCACCACATTGCAAGCTGCGATGGTGTTGTTGGCCTGCACCGGCGGCGTCTATGCGTTGCAGCATGACAGTTTCGTCAAACTCGACCTGTTTTATGCAAACGCCAGCAAGCGGTCAAAGGCGATTTTGGATGTCCTGACGGCACCGATTGCAATCCTGTTTCTGGTCGCATTGATCTGGAAGGGTTACGAAGCCGCATCGCTGTCTCTGATGCTTAATCAGAAGACCCCCACATCCATTCCGATCCCGATTTATCCGATCAAATTTGCGATCCCACTCAGCGGAGCAATGGTTCTCTTGGTGGTCCTGAAACACTTGCTCCGCGACCTGCAAACGATCTTCGGGCGCAGTTAGGCACGCTGGCCTGGGCGCCTGCAAATACAAACGAAAATAGACTGATCCACTAACGAGGAGGAATTAACATGAAACCAAACAGGTTTGTGCACACAACCATGTGGGCAGGCGCCATAGCCGTGACCGCAAGCATTGCCGTCGCACAAGATGGGCCGCCGGATGAAGTAACCGAGTGGACCTTCCAGCCCGCATTTGACCAGACCGATGCCGGCTGGGACAATGGCCTGATCCCTTGGGTTGAAGCAGTTGAAAAAGCGACTGAAGGCACGGTCAAAATCCGTGTTGAGCCCGCAGGGGCGCTGGTCAGTGGTGCAGAGGCCTTTGGCGCAGCGGCTGCTGGTCTGACCGATGGCTACGCGGGCTGGGGTTCAGTCTATGGTGGCGACATGCCCGAAGGCATGCTGGCGTTTGGCATGGCCATGGGCGCCGACAACACCGAAGAAGCGTGGGAAGTGATGTGGGGCAACCCCGACTACCGCGTTGGGGACATCGTGCAAGAGGCCGCCAACGCGCGGAACCTGCAATGGGCAGGCTGGACCAACCAGGGACCGAACGCAATGTTCACCAAGTTCCGCGTCGAAAAACTGGAAGATCTGGAAGGCCGCAAGATGCGCGCCGGTGGACCCCAGGCCATCTTCCACTCGACCATGGGCGGCGCGCCGGTCTCGATGAACGGTGGTGAGATTTACACCGCAATCAAACTGGGCACCATCGAAGGCACCTACTGGGATACAGGCGGCATCGATGACATGTCGTTCCAGGAAGTTATCGACTATGCGATTATGCCCGGCTGGAACCCTGCTCAGCACCAGGAGATCTTCATCAACCTGCAGAGCTGGAACGCCCTGACCGACTGGCAGCGCGAAAAGATCAACGGTGTTTTCGAAGAAACCTATTTCGAAACCAGCCGCATGCATGCGGAAGGTGTCGAAGAAGCGCTTCAAATCCTGCGCGATGCCGGTGGTGAAGTAATCGAGCTGAGCGATGAAGAAGTTGCTCGTATGCGCGAGAAATCCATTGCCGAAGTGTGGCCGCAGGTTGCAGCCGCATCCGAGGGCAACGCCAAAGGCGTGGAAATCTTCAAGAGGTTCCTGGAAGACAAGGCGAACGCGCAATAATCCCGCGCAATGTCATCTTTCCAATATAGCTAAAACTCTTTCGCTGGCCTGATCGTCGGGCCAGCGGACCAGACGGGCGCATGTCAGTGTTAAAAGCACTGCTGACACACAACCCGGCAAAGACCGCGCGAACGGCCACTAGGTAGGGAAACTAAAGATCATGAGCCTCGAACTAATTACAGCGCTGTATTTCTTAATACTGTTTGGGATCCTTTTCATGGGGCTGCCGGTTGCGTTCGGCTTGGGCGGAACAGCGGTTCTATTTGCCCTGGTTTTCGAACCTCGCGCGCTGTTGTCCGTGCCCAGTGCATTCTATTCAACGCCTTGGAATTCGGTACTGGTCACAGTGCCATTGTTCTTGTTCATGGGCTCACTCATAAGATTTTCGGGGATAGCCGAAACGGCCTATGACGCCGTTTACAAGCTGATCGGCCACATTCATGGTGGTCTCGCGATGGGTACAGTTCAGGTCTGTACTGTTTTTGCTGCAATCACCGGCATCACACCACCGGCGACCACCACGATGGGTCAGATCGCCTATCCTTCGATGATGCGCTACAAATATGATCGCCGTATCGCGATCGGTTGTATCGCGGCAGGCGGTGCGTTGGGTGCTCTGATCCCACCAAGCGTTCCGTTCATCTTCTATGGATTGCTGGCCAAGGTTTCGATCGGTGACCTGTTCATGGCGGGGTTGCTACCCGGCCTGATGCTGGCCACGTTCTACACGATCTACATCGGCGTACGTTGTAAAATCCAGCCCGAGCTGGGCCCCGCCCTGCCCGCTGATCAGAAATTCACCCGCACCGAAAAACTGACCGCCGTTCTCAGCATCTGGCCGTTTGCCTTACTCATCATCATCGTTCTGGGCGTCATCTGGGGCGGTATCGCAACACCGGCGGAAGCTGCCGCATTTGGTGCCGCAGGCGCCTTTGTCATCAACCTGATCTACGGCAAACTGACCTGGGAGGTGCTGAGGGAATCGTTGGTGTCCACCTTGAAGCTCAGCGGTATGGGGCTTTGGATTCTGATTGGTGCCACTGTCTATCTTAATGTGTTCAACACGCTTGGCAGCCAGGACCTGCTGACCAATCTGGTTCTTTCCATGCCCGGCGGTGCAACCGGCATCCTGCTGATGATGATGCTGATCATCCTCGTCCTGGGTATGGTGATGGATGATTGGGCCATCATCATGCTGTGCACACCACTGTTCATCCCGATTATCGACGAATTGGGGATCGACAAGCTGTGGTTTGGCGCGCTGTTCATCGTGAACATCCAAATCGCTTACCTGACACCTCCGTTCGGTTTTGTGCTGTTCTGGATCAAAGGGGTTCTGCCCAAGGATGTCAGCATGGGGGATGTCTACAATTCGGTTGGCCCGTTTGTGGCACTCCAGTTCGTTGGCCTGACCCTAATCTTCATCTTCCCGCAGATCGCCACCTGGTTGCCCAACATCCTGAAATAATCCGGAGGTACAGATGTATAACCATATCCTCGTTCCAGTCGCCCCTGATCACATCAACGACTGTGCCAAATCTCTGGATGCAGCAAGCCGCTTGCTGTCGGATGGCGGGACAGTATCGGTGCTGTCCGTTCTCGAAGAACTACCTTCGTATATCGGGTCGTACTTTCCACCCGAGCAGGTTCAGAAAAGCGTTTCTGATTTTGAGGACAAACTGAACGCATCGATGGAGTCTCCGAAGATCGGCACTCATGTTGTTACAGGTCATCCAACAAATTCCATTCTGGATTGGGCCGAAGAACACAAAGTGGACTGCATAGTGGTGGCGTCACACCAACCGGGCCTTTCGGACTATCTGATCGGTTCAACGGCTGCACGTGTGGTCCGTCATGCACATTGCAGTGTCGTGGTACTGCGCGACAAGTAGAGCAGAAGCATAACACCTGACAGGTGTTATGCGCGCAAAGTGGCTGGCCAATGAGGCCAGCTATTGTCGTTCAGAACCCTTGCATCAGCATGTCTACAGCCACGGTGATCTGCTCGAAATCATCTTTCAGATGACCCACTGGTGATTTGAGGAGTCCCACAGGAACAGCAGCCATGAACTGGGTCACCATTACAACCTGCTCACCATCTATCAGGAATTCAGGGTTGAGGCGGGTCGCTGGTTTCGGCGCACGTGCTTTTGACAAAAGCGGCACCACTATGCGGGTATTCAGATCGCTCAGAAGATCGGTTTGCACATCCAGAAGATAGCCATCGCCGGATGGGTTGGGGAATACATCGTATTTTGGCATCAGAACTGACGAAAGCGGTCCAAGGGCAACCCGTGCCGTTCAACATACGAGTTTGAGCTTTGCAGTGCCTCCGCGTTTTCGGCCCTCCACTGTGCTGCCTTCGCAGCGGCAACGGCGGCACGCACTCCTTCTTCGGCGGCGCGCGACAGGTTCACGTTCAGCGCTCTGGCCTCGGTGAGTAAAGCGCTATCAAGTGATAGATTGGTCGGTTTGCGTGGTTGAGCGTTCATTCTGTCTTAGCCTCCATGTGCCCGATAATATCAATATACTATATGCGCGTCAAATATGCGCATATCTCCTAAAGGACTTCTCTGGCTTCGTGGCCCGTTCTTATGGTATTTCATTCAATGCTTATTGAACGAGAACCTAACGATTTCGGTTGAAATCGTCCTCTCATCCCCCTAATCACGACCCTACCTCGGGGTGCGCTAAAGACCGCGCTGAGATGCCAATTGGCAAACCCGTTGAACCTGAACCGGCTAGAACCGGCGGAGGGAAAGGTACAGGTTTTATCCATCCTTACCCTCTCGCCGCATTGGAGGATGATATGAAACATCTGGCAATTGCTGCGGGAATACTGACTGCGACTTCGGCTGTGGCAGCCGATAAGCCCACGTTGACCGTATATACTTACGACAGCTTCGTTTCGGACTGGGGCCCCGGCCCGAAGGTCGAAGAGGCGTTTGAAGCGCAATGCGAATGCGACCTGAACCTTGTCGGCGTCGAAGATGGCGCGGCACTGCTGTCACGCATTCGGCTGGAAGGCGAAAACAGCGACGCCGATATTGTATTGGGTTTGGATACCAACTTGATATCGGCGGCTAAAGAAACCGGCCTGTTTGCACCTCATTCAGTCACTGCCGAGTATGCTCTGCCCATCGAGTGGACCGACACAGTTTTTGCACCCTACGACTGGGGTTACTTTGCATTTGTTCACAATGCAGATTTTGCCGCTCCTACCAGCTTCCGCGAGTTGGCAGATAGTGACATCAAGATCATCATTCAGGATCCGCGTTCATCGACGCCGGGGCTGGGTCTTCTGCTGTGGGTCAAGGCCGCGTATGGCGATGAAGCCCAAGAAATCTGGGCTGACCTTGCTGACAATATCGTGACGGTGACCAAGGGCTGGTCCGAGTCATATGGCTTGTTCCTTGAAGGTGAGGCCGACATGGTTCTAAGCTATACGACCTCGCCAGCCTATCACCTGATTGCCGAGGAAGATGCCAGCAAAGCAGCGGCAGCCTTTGACGAAGGCCATTATATGCAGGTCGAGGTTGCAGCCAAGCTAGCCAATTCCGATCAGCCCGAGCTGGCAGATCAGTTTCTGAACTTCATGGTGTCTGACGCGTTTCAGATGATCATTCCAACAACCAACTGGATGTACCCGGCCGTAACCCCATCTTCCGGTCTGCCCGAAGGTTTTGAAACTCTAACGATCCCTCAGAAGTCCTTGCTGTTTGATCAGGACCAAGCCGCCATCGCGCGGGAACAGGCGCTTTCGGAATGGTTGGGCGCACTCAGCCAGTAAACCCACTCCCCGGTGTCAGTGCGGCGGCCATCGTTGCCGCACTGATATTTGGCACGTTGTTCATGGTGGCGGTGCGGGCAGATGCAGGCGGCGGGTTTGGTCCCGCCGACTGGGCTGCCTTACGCTTTACCCTGCTCCAGGCGACGCTCTCTGCAATGTTCAGCGCCGGTCTGGCTATTCCGGTCGCCCGCGCACTGGCGCGCCGCCGGTTCACCGGCAGGCGCGTCCTGATCACGCTGTTGGGTGCACCTTTCATCCTACCGGTCATCGTCGCCATTCTGGGATTGCTTCAGGTTTTTGGCCGGGCAGGATGGATCTCGGACGCGTTAGGCTATTTCGGCCTGCCGCCCATTCGAATCTATGGGCTGCATGGTGTCGTTCTGGCCCACGTATTTTTTAATCTACCTCTGGCAACACGCCTGATCTTGCAGGGTTGGCAGGAGATCCCTGCCGAGCGTTTCCGGCTAGCGGCCCAACTTGGGTGCGAAGGAATGGCAATGTTCCGTTTGATCGAATTGCCAATGCTTCGCCGCATTCTGCCCGGAGTGCTGGCCGTGATCTTCGCCATTTGCCTGACCAGTTTTGCGGTTGCCCTGACGCTGGGTGGAGGGCCGCGCGCCACCACGATTGAACTCGCGATCTATCAGGCCTTTACATATGATTTTGACTTAGGGCGCGCCGCCTTATTATCCGCTTTGCAACTTGTCCTGACTGCAGCGGCTGCGTTGGCAGCCTTGAAGTTCTCGCGCGGCGACGGGTTCGGTACCGGCCTGAATCGTGAGATCCGGCGCTGGGATGGCCGAGGACCACTGCTGGATGCGTTTTGGATTATCATCGCCGCCGCGTTCCTGCTGCTACCTCTGTCATCCGTCACGATTTCGGGTATCGCTGGGCTGTTTGAGATGCCGGTTTTGGTGTTCCGTGCCGCTATAATTTCAATCTGTGTTGCCGCCGCCAGTACCATGCTCCTATTACTGCTGGCACTGCCCATGGCGACAGCCGTCGCGACAGGCCGGTTCGGCATCGTCGAACTTGGCGGACTTCTTGGCCTCGCCGCCTCGCCCTTGGTCATTGGCACGGGTCTCTTTATTCTGATCCGCCCGCTGGCCAATCCTACAACTCTTGCGTTGCCGGTAACCGCGCTTGTGAACGCGGTCATGGCCTTGCCCTTCGCCCTTCGAATTTTGGTTCCCGCAGCGCGCGATGTGTTGGAACGGCACGGGCGGTTGGCACTGGCCCTGAACATGAACAACTGGTCCTTTTTCTTGCGTGTCATGCTTCCACGCCTGCGCCCCCAGATCGGTTTTGCCGCGGGCCTGACGGCGGCACTTTCCATGGGTGATCTGGGTGTGATCGCCCTGTTTGCAGATGCGCAGATCGCAACGCTGCCCCTGCAAATCTACCGCCTGATGGGCGCCTACCAGATGCAGGCCGCAGCAGGAGGCGCGCTGCTGCTGCTTATACTATCGATGGGTGTTTTCTGGGTTCTGGATCGAGGGGGTCGCTGGCATGCTGAAGCTTGACAATTGCATCATCGCAAATGGCGATTTCCAATTAAGCGCTGACTTTGAGGTCAAGGCCGGATCCAGCGTTGCGATCATCGGTCCGTCGGGGGCAGGAAAATCAACACTTCTTGAAACTATCGCCGGTTTTCGAGACCTGAGAAGTGGGCACATCCACTGGAAGGATCATGACCTATCGACATTACCACCAGGCAGTCGACCGATGGCAATGCTGTTTCAGGACGGAAACCTGTTTCCTCACCTGAGCGCCGAACAGAATGTCGCCCTGGGCCTAAGGCCCAATGGAGGTTTGACTGCAGACGACCAACACCACATTCAATCGGCCCTCGGCCGCGTTGGCCTGCAGGGAATGGCGGCCAGAAAGCCCGCCGAATTGTCAGGTGGTCAGCAAAGCCGCGTGGCGCTGGCGAGGATCCTTGTGCAAAAGCGTCAGGTGTTATTGCTCGACGAACCTTTCGCCGCCCTTGGCCCTGCCCTGAAAACAGAGATGCTCGATCTGGTCGCTGAATTAGTCGCCGAGACCAAAACCACCCTGCTTATGGTCAGCCACGACCCACGGGATGCGCTTCGGATAACCGACCAAACCGTATTGGTTGCAGATCAAATCGCACATCCACCTGCTGAGACCGAGACACTCTTCAACAATCCTCCGCCAGCACTGCGCGATTACTTGGGCTGAACAAACTGATCCAGACAGTTGTCCAGTACCTTGCGCACGCGCGGGCCAATCTCGGGGGCCTCCGAAGCGCGCGGGCCTGCAATGTTCAGAACAGTTACAGGGATGGCACTCAGCCAAGTCCGCATCTGTTGCGCGCAATCGGCCTTTCCTTTTCTTATATCCACCACCAGATGCGGTTTTTCAGCATCAACTGCAAACTCAACCGTTTTCCGCGTGCCGGGACTGTCTGATCCGTCGATAAAAACAAGCGTGGCGTCACTGGCAAAGACGTTGAGCCTTGTCCGTTCAGCGACATCTTCAGACTTCGTTTCAACAAGCCCGCTGAGATGCGCCGGAATCAGCCCACCCTCATTGGTTCGGCCCTTCGGCACCCAGCCGCCATAGGGGATGCCGTTTGCGCGGGCAAACTCCAATGCGGCAGTGTCTACGCCGGTTTGTCCACCTGATACGATTTTCTGAACACAACGCCCGAATGGGATTCCGTCTTGCTCGTCTCCCTGCGTCAACGCGCAATACCAAATTGAAACGGATCATTCTGCGCAAAGAAGAGCTTACCCTCTGCCATCACATGCGCCTGGCCAGTTAGCTGAGGGACAATGCCCCCGCCATGCCCCGGCTGATAGGACAGCCTGTACGAACTTCCGATGATGCTTTCCTGAACGATTTCTTCTCCAGCGGACAAGCGCCGACTAGCCGCGAGGCAGGCCAGCCGGGCCGAGCTGCCGGTGCCGCAAGGCGAACGGTCATAGTCATCGTCGGGGCACAGAACAAAGTTTCTGCTATGAATACCTGCATTCGGTGAGGTGCCCTGAAAGATCACATGATCAACCGGCTCGCCATTTTCGCCACCAACTTCTTGCGCAATGCAGGCTTCGCGAATTGCGATAGCCATATCGGTCAGCGGGCGAATGTTCTCAGGCGTAACCGGGATCGGGCTTGGTTCAACAATGAAGAACCAATTGCCGCCATAAGCGACATCGCCGGTGACGGGGCCATACCCTGCAGTCTCGACCGTCACGGACTGATGTACGCGGCGGCTTTCAATGTTGGTGACCTGCACGGTGTTGGCGTCCAGCAGATCAATCTTAACCTCACCTACCGGAGTTTCGATTCGGTGCGCGCCAACCTCGATCTGTCCAAGATGCGCCAATGTTACGCCCAACCCGATCGTCCCATGGCCGCACATGCCCAGTACCGCATCCGCGTCAAAGTAGATCACGCCCGCTTTGCATTCAGCACTGACCGGTTCGACAAGGAGCGCCCCGACCATGCCGGGCTGGCCGCGTGGCTCCAGTAGAACAGACTTGTAGAACCGCTCATGTTCCGTTGCCAGTCGCTTGGCGCGTTCAGCCAGTGATCCTGAACCCAAATCAGGCCCCCCGTCCAGAATGACCCGTGTGGGCATTCCACCGGTATGGCTGTCAATCACATGCATTCCGCAATGACCCCACCCTGACGAACCCAATCGGTAAACCACGACTTAAACAAGTTGTACTGTTGCTCGCAGTAATTTCGCTGGGCGTCAGATAACACGTCGGTTTCATTGAAATGCAGGCGGTATTCCTCTTCGCCGTTCAGCACCAGAAGATGCTTGTAGTAAAGAACAAGATCCGTGCCTTCGTCAAAACTTGCCAGAACGCCAAATGCCTCGTCCAACTCCCGCGCGCGCAACCGTGCTTGGGCATGTCCCTCTGCTGCCTTTTTCGAAAGCGCCGCAAGCAACAATGCCTCTTTGGGCAGCGCCGTTCCTATCCCGGTGATCGATCCGGTGGCGCCGCAATTCACAAACCCATGGTAGACTTCAGTATCGACGCCGACCATCAAAGTGACCTGATCGTCCTGCGATGTAATATGTTCGGCGGCATAGCGCAGGTCGCTCTTGCCCCCGAACTCCTTAAAGCCAACCAATTTCGGATGCTCGGCCCGCAGTGCAAAAAACAAATCCGCACGAGTGGCAAACCCATAGACAGGGCTGTTGTAGATGATCGCAGGCACGTCCGGTGCCGCAGAAAGAATAGCCTTGAAGTGGTTCTTTTGCGCGGCAACCGATGAGCCTCGTGACAGAACCCGAGGGATAACCATCAACCCTGCCGCGCCGACCTTCTGTGCATGTGCTGCGTGCGCCACAGCGGAATTCGAGTTGATGGCACCCGTCCCCACGACAACCGGCAAGCCAGCGTCGACCAGTCGTTCCACGCCCTCCATCCGTTGGGCATCCGTCAGAAGCGGCCAATCCCCCATCGAGCCACAATAGACGACAGCGGACATGCCGGCCGCGATCATCTCTTTGCCCTTTTCGACCAGCGCGTCAAAGTCAGGTGTCCTGTCGGCCTTACACGGCGTCATAAGGGCAGGCATAGTTCCAGTGAAAATAGTCCGGTCCATGAGATATCCGTTTGCTCAGGTTGGTATTGGTATTCTGCGCGAAAGCGCCGTGGCCTGACATGTCATTCCAGCGAAACCCACAGGACCCTGGCGTCTTCCTTACTCGTAGAAATACAGCCATGCCCCATACCGCTATCGTAGTACAGAGAATCTCCGGGTTTCATCGGTAAGGGGCGGTAATGCTCGGATACGAATATCAACTCGCCACTGATAACGTACATAAATTCTTCGCCTGTGTGCCTGATCCAGTTCTCATATTCTGATATGTCACGCGCTTTTATCGTCGCGATATAAGGAAGCATTCGCTTACTGGTCAGGTCCGAGCACAGCAATTCGTGCATGTAGGTCGGCGTATTTCTTATCTCGCCTTGCCCTTTCGGCGTAAAATCACGTCGCCCCGAAATTCCCGATTGTGCGGACTGCAAGAACAGCTGTGGCGTGTTCATGTCCAAGGCCTGTGTCAGCCGCCGCACGATCTCGAAACTTGGACGTGTCTGGTTGTTTTCTATCTTTGAAAGTGTTGATCGACCGATTCCCGCTTCGCGCCCGGCCTCCTCCAATGTCCAGCCTTTTGCGCGGCGTGCATCCCGGATCGACCGACCCAAAGCCGCCCCCTCGTCCTGTTCTTCCGGTCCGGCACCATCTTTCAGGTTGTCCTCAGACATGGGAATCTCCTTGTTTTATCAAAGCTTACTCATTTCCCCCGAGCCAAACAACTTTACTGTGATGAAATTTTTGTTGCCTTGCGTACACAAATTCCACTATAGGAAACAAAATTTCGTACACTGGAAACGAGATTACAGGAGGAGATCATGTTCACAAAACCGCTCACCGAGGCTGATCCCGTCATCGCAGCATCGATCGCACGCGAGGGCATACGCCAGGCTGAACAGATCGAACTGATCGCTTCCGAGAACATCGTCTCTCAGGCAGTGATCGATGCGCAGGGTTCCGTACTTACAAACAAATACGCCGAGGGCTATCCGGGTCGCCGCTATTATGGCGGGTGTGAATATGTGGATGAGGTTGAGGCCGAAGCCATTGACCGATTGAAGAAGCTGTTTGGCTGCGAATATGCAAACGTTCAGCCGCACTCGGGCGCGCAAGCCAACGGGGCGGTTAAGCTGGCACTACTCAGCCCGGGTGACACGATTCTTGGTATGTCGTTGGATGCTGGGGGTCACCTGACCCATGGCGCAAAACCTGCCCAGTCCGGCAAGTGGTTCCGTCCGGTTCAATATGGCCTGACCCAGGCCGGGCTGATTGACTATGATCAGGTTGAAGAATTAGCGAAAGCCGAAAAGCCCAAACTGATCATTGCAGGCGCATCGGCCTATTCGCAAAAGATCGATTTCGCACGCTTCCGCGCCATTGCCGACGAAGTTGGCGCATGGCTTCTGGCAGACATGGCCCACATCGCCGGCTTGGTTGCGACTGGCCTGCATCCCTCGCCCATCGGGCACGCACACATTGTTACGTCGACTACGCACAAGACGCTACGCGGTCCGCGCGGTGGGATTGTTCTTACAAACGATGAAGCGCTGGCAAAAAAGATCAACTCGGCTGTTTTCCCGGGTCTGCAGGGCGGCCCCCTGATGCATGTGATCGCAGGCAAGGCAGTCGCCTTTGGTGAAGCGCTGCAGCCTGAATTCAAAGAATATATGCAGCGCGTTGTCGACAGTGCCTCGGCACTGGCCAACGTGATGATGGCGCGCGGGTGCGACATCGTTTCGGGCGGCACTGAAAACCACCTTATGCTGGTTGATCTGCGCCCAGTCGGCGTAACCGGCAAAGACGCCGAAGCGGCGCTAGAGCGTGCAGGATTCACCTGCAACAAAAACAGCGTTCCGGGTGATCCCGAAAAGCCCACTGTCACCAGCGGCATCCGTCTTGGTACGGCCGCAGGCTGCAGCCGTGGGTTTGGACCAGAAGAGTTCAAACAGATTGGCCACATGATCGGTGATGTGTTGGACGCGCTGGCACAATCGTCTGACGGTGACAAGACCGTCGAAAAGGAAACCCGTGAAAAGGTCCGCGCGCTCTGCGCAAGCCACCCGATCTACTGAAAGAAGACCAAATGACTTACGATCTTATTGTCATCGGGGGCGGTCCGGGCGGCTATGTCGCCGCGATCCGCGCGGCACAGCTGGGCCTGAAAGTCGCTTGCGTTGAAGGCCGCAGTGCGCTTGGCGGGACCTGTTTGAATGTGGGGTGCATACCCTCCAAAGCGTTGCTGACCTCCTCGGCCAAATATGCCGAACTTGCACATCTCTCCTCCCACGGTATTGCGGTCGAGGGGGCCAGCATCGATGTGCCCGCAATGATGGGACGCAAGGACAAGATCGTAGGCGACCTGACCAAGGGCATTGCGTTTTTGTTCAAGAAAAACGGCGTTGATCTGATCGAAGGGTGGGCCAGTATTCCGGCCGCTGGTCAGGTCAAGGTAGGTGACGAAGTCCATGAGGCCAAGAACATCCTCATTGCCACTGGTTCCGAACCTACTCCGTTGCCAGGAATTGAGATTGACGAGCAAGATATCCTCAGTTCGACGAGCGCGATTGCGCTGGAGAGTGTGCCCGAGCATCTGGTGGTGATCGGTGCCGGTGTCATCGGACTGGAACTTGGGCAAGTTTGGGCGCGTCTCGGAGCTAAAGTTACGGTCGTCGAATATCTGGACCGCGTGCTGCCCGGCATGGATGGTGAAATTGCCAAACTGGCGCAACGCGCGCTGTCAAAACGTGGCCTGAAATTCCAGCTGGGCCGGGCACTGAAATCCGTCGACAAAACGGATACTGGTCTGACACTAACTGTGGACCGCGTCGGCAAGGACAAAGAAGAAGTGATCGAGGCCGACAAGGTGTTGATCGCCGTGGGTCGCCGCCCAGTCACACGTGGCCTTGGCTTGGAAGAGCTGGGCGTGGCCGTGAACCAACGCGGTTTCATTGAAGTTGATGGCGCATTTCAGACATCTGTCCCGGGCATCTACGCCATCGGTGATTGCGTTCCCGGACCTATGCTGGCGCACAAGGCCGAAGAAGATGGTGTCGCCTGTGTAGAAATGCTGGCAGGCGAAGCTGGCCACGTCGATTACAACACTGTTCCCGGCGTGGTGTACACCGACCCCGAAGTCGCCTCGGTTGGTTTGACCGAAGAAGCACTGAAAGAATCCGGTGCCGAGTATTCGGTCGGCAAATTCGCCTTCATGGCGAACTCGCGCGCGCGTTCGACCGGTGAAACAGACGGTGCAGTGAAGGTTCTGGCAGACCCGAACGGCCAGATCCTGGGTGCGCATATATGCGGAGCCCATGGCGGCGATCTAATCGCTGAACTGGTTCTGGCGATGACAAAGGGCGCAACGGTGTCCGAAGTCGCTGCAACCTGCCATGCGCACCCGGCCATGGGCGAGGCCGTCAAAGAAGCCTGCCTCGACGCCTTGGGCCGCGCGATCCACGCATAAGGGAGACCAGCCAGATGACCATCCAGCTTCGCCCTCGCCACCCGGAAAAAGCCAAAAAGGCCGACAGTGTCATCCCGCGCAAGCCCAAGTGGATTCGCAAGAAAAAGGGCGACAGCGCTGAATACTATGAAACACGACGCCTCATGCGCGAGCATGATCTGGCGACGGTCTGCGAAGAAGCCGCCTGCCCCAATATCGGCGAATGCTGGTCCAAGCGCCACGCCACCATGATGATCATGGGTGAGGTTTGCACGCGGGGTTGTTCGTTCTGCAATGTCTCAACGGGTCGCCCGGATGCTCTGGATGTGTTTGAACCCGGGCG
The DNA here is from genome assembly GCF_056583445.1 of Ruegeria sp. S84. NCBI lineage: Bacteria > Pseudomonadati > Pseudomonadota > Alphaproteobacteria > Rhodobacterales > Roseobacteraceae > Ruegeria > Ruegeria sp. S84. The sequence goes on along the minus strand of NZ_JBWPVF010000001.1, from coordinate 90,525 downwards.
AGTCGCCGCCGCCGTCAAGAAACTGGGCCTGCTTCATGTGGTGATCACCTCGGTCGATCGCGATGATCTAGCAGATGGTGGGGCCGAGCATATCGCTCAGACCATCCGTGCCGTGCGCCATCAGAACCCCGGTACGACTGTCGAGGTTCTGACACCCGATTTTCTTGGAAAAGGCACTGCGTCAGAGATCGTATTTGAAGCGGCGCCGGACGTTTTCAACCACAATCTGGAAACTGTGCCGCACCTTTATCCAACTGTGCGACCGGGTGCACGCTACTACACCTCGCTGCGTCTGCTGGATGATGCCAAACGCGCGAACCCGGAGCTTTTTACCAAATCTGGCCTGATGGTCGGGCTTGGCGAAAGTCTGGACGATGTCCGTCAGGTCATGGACGACCTGCGCGCGGCCAATGTCGATTTCTTAACCGTCGGCCAATATCTGCAACCGACCCCTAAACACCATCCGATTGACCGGTTCTGGACACCGGAAGAATTTGCCAAACTGGAACAGATCGCGCGTTCCAAGGGCTTTTTGCACGTGTCGGCAACGCCGCTGACCCGATCATCGTTCCACGCGGACGAAGACTTTGCCGCCCTCAAGCAGGCCCGCCAGCGGGCTTTGGCGAACAGGGCATAAACCTAACGCAAATGGGAGGGAATCCATGGAAGCGTTAAATTCAATCGTAGGGGCCATCAATGGCGTCGTGTGGGGGCCGCTGATGCTGGTTCTCATTCTCGGCGTTGGCTTCTTCCTGCAGGTCGGCCTGAAGTTCATGCCGATCCTGCGCATTGGCACAGGCTTCAGCCTGCTGTTCAAAGGCCGCGAAGGTCAGGGCGAGGGCCAGATCAGCCCGTTCAACGCACTGATGACCTCGCTATCTGCGACTATCGGTACGGGCAACATCGCTGGTGTGGCCACTGCTGTCTTCCTGGGCGGTCCGGGCGCCTTGTTCTGGATGTGGATGACCGCCCTGGTGGGCATGGCCACCAAATATGCAGAAGCTGTCTGCGCGGTGAAATACCGCGAAAAAGACGAGCTTGGTAACTATGTAGGCGGCCCGATGTACTACATCAAAAATGGCCTCGGCGCGAAATGGGCCTGGCTGGGTGTTGCATTTGCTCTGTTCGGCGCAATCGCGGCGTTCGGCATCGGCAACGGTGTACAGGCCAATGGTGTTGCACAGGTTCTGGAGTCGAACTTCGGCCTGAACACTTCGGTTACCGGCGTTGTCCTGATGGTTCTGACCGCGGCCGTGATCCTGGGCGGCATCACCCGCATCGGTGCGGTTGCAGGTAAACTGGTTCCGTTCATGGCGATTGCCTACATCGTCGCAGGCCTGCTGGTTCTACTGATCAACATCGGTAACATCGGCTCCGCTCTGTCGCTTGTTTTCACCTACGCCTTCACCCCGTCGGCCGCCGAAGGTGGTTTCGCGGGTGCTGCCGTTTGGGCCGCGATCCGCTTTGGTGTGGCACGTGGTGTCTTCTCGAACGAAGCCGGTCTGGGTTCCGCTCCGATCGCACACGCCGCAGCCGAGACCAAAGGTCCGGTCAACCAGGGCCTGATCGCGATGTTGGGTACGTTCATCGACACGATCATCGTCTGCACCATCACCGGTCTTGCTATCATCTCGTCGGGTGCCTGGACATCGGGTGAATCCGGTGCAGCACTAACCAGTCACGCGTTCGAACTGTCGCTGCCGGGTATCGGTGGGTATCTGATCGCCATCGCTCTGTCGATCTTTGCCTTTACCACCATTTTAGGCTGGTCCTTTTATGGCGAGAAATGTGTTGAGTTCCTGCTAGGCGTGAAATCCCTGATGCCATACCGCGTCCTGTGGATCGTCATGATCTATTTTGGCGCAACAGCGGATCTGGGCTTCATCTGGCTGCTGGCCGATACGCTGAACGCGATGATGGCCATTCCGAACCTGATCGCCCTGGCGCTGCTGAGCCCGATCGTCTTCAAACTGACGAAAGAGTTCTTTGCCTCAGGTGGCAAGTCCGAGGAGCCAGGCGGCACACCCGCCGAATAATCTCGGATGAAAATACGGGGGGCCATCCCGGCCCCCGGCTTCAAACAGAATTCCATTTCTCGAGGAGAGACGTGATGGCCACGAAAATCCTGCTGCCGATTGATCACACCGACGACCGTTCGTGGAAGAACGCCCTGCCGCTCGCACAAGAACAAGCAAAGTTCTACGGTGCCGAATTGCACGCGATTGCCGTCATTCCTGAGATCATCCAGTTGCCGAACCTGCCCGCCAACTATGGCGCAGGCGCAAAAGACCACGTGCGCAATGCGGTGCAGGCCATACTGGATCACAACGGTGCATCTGATGTGGCGATCCATATCGAAGAAGGCAGCGTCTATCGTGAGATACTGAAGCTCGCCTACAAAGAGGGCTTTGATCTGATCGTTATGGCTTCGACCAAAGGCGATTTTCCGAACTACGAGATTGGCCCGAACCTGGCCCGTGTCGTGCGCAACGCGCATTGCACCGTCACGGTTGTTCGCGACCAGTCCCGCTGATTGAAAGGTTAGTCTGATGACCGAATTAAAACGCACGCCTCTTTACGCTTTGCATGTTGAGTTGGGGGGTAAGTTGGTTGATTTTGCGGGATGGGAGATGCCTGTTCAGTATCCTTTGGGGATTATGGGGGAGCATAAGCAGTGCCGTGAGAAGGCGGCGGTGTTTGATGTGAGCCATATGGGTCAGGTGATTTTGCGGGGCGAGAATGTGGGTGAGAAGCTGGAAGCGCTTTGCCCGCAGGCTTATGCGACGCTGAAGGAAGGCAAGGCGCGGTACGGGTTCTTTACGAACGCAGAAGGCGGGATCATGGATGACCTGATCGTGTCGAACGCGGGGGATCATTACTTTGTGGTGGTGAACGCGGCGCTGCGGCATCAGGACATTCCGCATATGCGTGAGCACCTCGAAGGCGTTGAAGTGATCGAGATTTTCGACCGCGCGCTGGTGGCGGTTCAGGGCCCTGCGGCGGAAAACGTTGTGGGCGAACTGTGCCCCGCCGCGCGTGATCTAAAGTTCATGGAAACCACGGTGGCCGATATCAACGGTGTTGAGTGCCGTATCTCGCGGCTGGGCTATACCGGCGAGGATGGCTACGAGATCTCGATCCCCGAGGACAAGGCGATCGAGATCACCAAGGCGTTTCTGGCGCATGAGGATTGCGAAGCGGCCGGTCTGGGCGCGCGCGACAGCCTGCGGCTGGAGGCAGGTCTGTGCCTTTATGGCAATGACATCGACCAAAGCACCTCGCCGGTCGAGGCCTCGCTGGGCTGGGCGATGCAAAAGCGCCGCAAGGAAGAGGGCGGTTTCCCGGGCGCGGACCGCGTGCAGAAGGAACTGGCCGAAGGTCCCGCCAAAAAGCTGGTGGGCATCAAGCCCGAAGGCCGTGCGCCTGCGCGTCAGGGCGTGGAAGTGCAGTGCCTTGAGGGCAACAGCATCGGTCAGATCACCTCGGGCGTGTTTGGCCCCACGGTGGGTGGACCGGTGGCGATGGGCTATGTGAGCAAAGGCCATGGCGAGCCGGGCGAGAAGGTGAACCTGATCATCCGGGGCAAGCCGCAACCGGCTGAGATCGTGGCGCTGCCCTTCGTCAAACAGAATTACAAGCGTTGAAGTCAGGAGAGAGAGACATGGCAACCTATTATTCCGAAGAGCATGAATGGCTGAGCGTTGACGGCGACACCGCCACGCTGGGCATCACCAAACACGCCGCCGAGCAGTTGGGTGACGTGGTGTTCGTGGAACAGCAGGAAGCAGGCGACGAGTTCGAAAAAGGCGGCGAGATCGGCGTGATTGAATCCGTCAAGGCGGCGTCCGAGCTTTACGCACCGGTCGACGGCGAGATCACCGAGGTGAACGAGGCACTGGCCGACAATCCCGGCGCGCTGAACGAAGACCCCGAAGGCGAGGCCTGGATCTACAAGATCAAGATCGCGGACGCCTCGCAGCTCGAAGACCTGATGGACGAGGCCGGCTACAAGGCCTTCATCGGTTAACTCAGGCGGCGGGTCCGTGCGCGGCCCCGCCCCTTCATCTGTTTCCAAATACTTCCGCCGGAGGCTCCTGCCGTCTCCGCCGGGCCTGACCTATCCTTGAGGAGCGCACACATGGCCTTCAAACTGACCGATTACGAAGCCTATGACTTCGCCAACCGCCGCCATATCGGGCCCAGCCCGACCGAGATGCGCGACATGCTCAAGGTGATCGGCTTCAAGACGCTGGACGAGCTGATCGACGCCACCGTCCCGCCGGCGATCCGGCAGAAAGAGCCGCTGGACTGGGGTCCGGCGATGACCGAGCGCGATGCGCTCTTTCACATGAAAGAGGTGGCGAGCAAGAACAAGGTTCTGACCTCGCTGATCGGTCAGGGCTATTATGGCACCACCACGCCGGCGCCGATCCTGCGCAACATTCTGGAAAACCCGGCCTGGTACACGGCCTACACGCCTTATCAGCCCGAGATCAGCCAGGGCCGACTTGAGGCGCTCTTGAACTTCCAGACCATGGTCAGCGACCTGACCGGGCTGGACGTGGCCAACGCGTCCTTGCTGGACGAAGCGACTGCTGCGGCGGAAGCCATGGCGATGGCCAAGCGCGGCGGCCGGTCCAAGGCCAACAATGCAGCCTTCTTTGTCGACAAGAACTGCCACCCGCAGACCATCGCGGTGATTAAAACGCGCGCCGAGCCTCTGGGCATCGAGGTGCAGGTGGCTGATCCGGACACGCTGGATGCGGGCGCGGTCTTTGGCGCCATCTTCCAGTACCCCGGCACCCATGGCCATGTGCGCGACTTCACCGCCGAGATTGCGGCCCTGCATGAACACAAGGCGATTGCCATCGTCGCCGCCGATATCCTGTCGCTGGCGCTGCTGAAGTCGCCCGGTGAGATGGGCGCGGATATCGCCATCGGCTCGACCCAGCGCTTTGGTGTGCCGATGGGCTATGGTGGCCCGCACGCCGCGTATATGGCGACCACCGACAAGCTGAAGCGCTCGATGCCGGGCCGGATCATCGGTGTCAGCATCGACAGCCGGGGCAACAAGGCTTACCGCCTGGCGCTGCAGACCCGCGAACAGCACATCCGGCGTGAGAAAGCCAACTCGAATGTCTGCACCGCGCAGGCGCTGCTGGCGGTGATTGCCTCGATGTATGCCGTGTATCACGGCCCCGACGGCATCAAGGCCATCGCGCAATCGGTGCACCGCAAGACCTCGCGTTTGGCCGCCGGTCTGGAAGAGGCAGGCTTTGCTGTGGAGCCGGAAGTGTTCTTCGACACGATCACGGTTGAGGTTGGCCATCTGCAGAAAACGGTCATGGAGGCCGCTGTGGCCCGGGGCGTCAACCTGCGTAAGGTCGGCGACACGAAAGTGGGCATCAGCCTGGACGAACAGACCCGGCCCGAGACCATCGAGGCGGTCTGGGGGGCCTTCGGCATCGACCGCAAGGATGACAGCTCGAACGTGGCCTATCGCCTGCCGGATTACGCGCTGCGCGAAAGCGAGTACCTGACCCACCCGATCTTCCACAAGAACCGGGCCGAGGCCGAGATCACGCGCTACATGCGCCGTCTGGCCGACCGCGACCTGGCGCTGGACCGGGCGATGATCCCGCTGGGCTCGTGCACCATGAAGCTGAACGCCACGATCGAGATGATCCCGGTCACCTGGCCCGAGTTCGGCAACCTGCACCCGTTCTGCCCCGAAGATCAGGCGCAGGGCTATCATGAGATGATCGATGATCTGAACGACAAGTTGTGCCAGATCACCGGCTATGACGCGATCAGCCAGCAGCCCAACTCGGGCGCGCAGGGTGAGTACGCAGGCCTCTTGACCATCCGCAACTATCACTTCGCCCGGGGCGAAGGGCAGCGCAATGTCTGCCTGATCCCGACCTCGGCGCATGGGACCAACCCGGCCTCGGCCCAGATGGTGGGCTGGCAGGTTGTGCCTGTGCAGGCGGATGAGAAGGGCAACATTGATCTGAATGATTTCCGCGCCAAGGCCGAAAAGCACTCGGACCATCTGGCCGCCTGCATGATCACCTACCCCTCGACCCATGGCGTGTTTGAGACCACCGTGCAGGAGGTCTGCCAGATCACCCATGATCATGGCGGTCAGGTTTATATCGACGGCGCCAACATGAACGCCATGGTGGGTCTGTCGCGTCCCGGAGACATCGGCGGTGACGTCAGCCACCTGAACCTGCACAAGACCTTCTGCATCCCCCATGGCGGCGGCGGCCCCGGCATGGGTCCGATCGGCGTCAAAGCGCATCTGACCGAGCATCTGCCCGGCCACCCGGAATACGGCACTGCCGTGGGTCCGGTCTCGGCGGCGCCCTTTGGGTCGCCCTCGATCTTGCCGGTTAGCTGGGCCTATGTGCTGCTGATGGGCGGCGCGGGTCTGACGCAGGCCACGAAAGTGGCGATCCTGAACGCCAACTACATCGCGGCGCGGCTCAAGGATGCCTACCCGATCCTCTACACCTCGGAAACGGGTCGCGTGGCGCATGAATGCATCCTCGACACCCGCCCGCTGGACGAGGCGGCCCATGTCAGCGTCGATGACATTGCCAAACGTCTGGTGGACAGCGGCTTCCACGCGCCCACCATGTCCTGGCCGGTGGCCGGCACCCTGATGGTCGAGCCCACGGAATCGGAACCCATGGATGAGCTGGACCGCTTCTGCGACGCCATGCTGTCCATCCGCTCCGAGGCACAGGACATCATCGACGGCAAGATCGACGCGGAAAACAACCCGCTGAAAAACGCCCCCCACACGGTGCGCGATCTGGTCGGCGACTGGGACCGTCCCTACACCCGTGAACAGGCCTGCTTCCCCCCAGGCTCCATGGGCGTCGACAAATACTGGTCCCCCGTCAACCGCGTCGACAACGCATACGGCGACAGAAACCTCATCTGCACATGCCCGCCAATGACCGAATACATGGACGCAGCAGAATAAACCTCAATCAATAAACCCCCGCCAACTGGCGGGGGTTTCAATCCGAGTTCGGGAACGACTGCTCGCGGCCGAAGCGCTAAAGAAGGTGGAGGAGAAATGAAGCATTATGTCCCTGCAAATGACCATGCGCATTTGACCGAAACCACGTTGGCAAGACCTAAACGAGATCATCATATCGAGATCATTCTTTGCGAGGCCGAAGCGGAAGCATCGGCAGATATGCTGGTTGATTTCTATCGTGCCCTGAATGAACTGAACGAAGGCCATACATACATTACAAATATCCGCACCATTGCCGACGGCGCGGCGGGCGGACCCTTGCACTGGGCCGGGCGAACCGCGATTTTCTGGGGGGACATCTACAAAAGCTGGCCTCTGACACCGTCGGACAAAACCTGGATCGCCCAAGTATTGAACCTGTCCTACCGATCAATTCTCGTTGGCGGTGCAGCGTTTCTTCTCGCCCAGACTAGTCGCGCAACCAAGCGGATTGCATCGGTTCACCCCAATTTTTCTGCCGCAGCGCAAGAGGTTGGCCTGATCGACGTCGGTTCGGGTACATATTGGTCCTCAGATAGCCGCACCCATAGCGCATCAACCAGATTGGGCACGTTGCGTTTGTTGTCCGATTTTGTTGCCTTTGATCACGGCGAGCATCTGGCCGAGTCAGTACGCAGCTATATCGGGTTGGCCGACAGGCAAACTACATGCGCAAGCCAACTGGCAGCTCGATTGATCAGACGTTCAAAAGCCGACCCAATGGTGCGACAGGTTGTTGAAAAGATGCAGAACAATCTGGAGGATCCGCTTAGGATACCGGAACTTGCGATGGCGCTTGGTGCATCAACGCGCCAGTTACAGCGGCGGTTTCTGGACAGAACGGGTGTAAAACTGCTGACGACGTATCGGGAACTTCGCCTAGAACGGGCCTATGGTCTGCTTCAATTTACCGAGATGACCTATCTTGAAGTGGCGACCGCTACGGGCTTTTCTTCCACAAGTGCATTGGTGCGTGCGTTCCGGGATCACTATGATGCATCGCCCGAAAGTGTACGAAATCGGCGATTTGCAGGCAAAACTCAGGCTGTTTAGCTTGATCGTGTGAATCGACAGCGCAGTCGAATGCGGTTGATATCACACTGGGCCTGAACTTTTGGCATTCACCATTCATGAGGTTGACGACAGATACGATTGTTAGTCCAGTTAACAATGCTTTGCCACCGGCCCAAATATTGGCCCGGCTAAATCCTCAGTTGCCGTCTTTCAGACAAGCTCGCAGCTACGCGCTGGCCAATTGTTGTCGTAGGACCTCTCGCTTGAGATCTGCGAAGTTGATACGCTGGTGTTTCGATCGATACGATATTGTACGGGCCGGTTATCCATCCAGGTCCGCACTGGGAAAAGAGAGCATGAAACCTAGGAATTTCGTTCCGAAAGGGGCCGCGACGTTCGACATCGATTATGACGGATCATCCAACGAGATCTATTTTCTGTTGCTGCCGAAACTCACCATGCTTGCCTTTAGCGCAGCGGTTGAACCGCTGAGGATCGCCAATCAGGTCACCAACAAAGAGCTCTACAAGTGGTTTCTGATCTCTGAGGATGGGAACCCTGTTCGATGCTCCAATGGAGTCGAAATAGCAGCTGACTTGGCTCTGCATAATTTACCGCGATCATCCAGATTGTTTGTGTGTTCAGGGATCGAACCATCGGAAAGCATTAATTCAACGATCCTTTCGTGGATCAGCCGTCAGAAAGCGTTTGGCTGCAAGCTTGGTGGAATTTGTACCGGCGCATTTACGCTGGCCAAGGCAGGCATGCTGACCGGCAAGAGGTTCACACTGCATTGGGAAAACCAACCCGCCTTTGTTGAACACTTCGAACACCTGACACCATCGGCTAACCTGTATGAGATTGACAATGATCTGATGACCTGCGGTGGAGGTAACGCGGCAACCGACATGGTACTGGACATGATTGAAACCGACTTCGGAAAGGATCTGGCCATCATCGTCTCGGACATGTGCATCCACTCACGATCCAACAATCAAAAAACGCTCCAGAAATCCGCGTTTTCTGTCGCGTTGGGCAGTCGGAACCAATACCTGATCAACGCCATCCAGATCATGCATGAGAATCTGGAAGAGCCTCTGGATATCTCTGAGATCGCCAAGATCGTTCAGATTTCTCGCCGACAGTTGGAGCGGCTGTTTCAAAAGTATGTCGAGGTTTCCCCGGTACAATTCTACATCGAGTTGCGTGTGGCGCGCGCCTACGCGTTGCTAAGCGAAACAGAAATGACCGTTGCTGAAATTGCGGCCGCCACGGGTTTTGGCAGCGCGACCCAACTGACAGTTCGGTTCAAGAAACGATACGGCGCAGCGCCGACTTCATTCAGGCGGGGCTGGTCGGGACAGAACGATTGAGAGATGCCGTGCCGGTGGACCCGTCTGCCATCGTACTCTACCAATCAGGGCTAGAGTCCGAGTTCGCCCCGCTCGGATAGCACCTATAATCTGGGAACATTAACCGCCATGGAATTGAACCAACCCGAACTTCGCCAACTTAGGCGGTCATTCCACAGACACCCCGAATTGGGCTTCAATGAAACGAAAACCAAAGCCAAAGTTGCGGCGCTGCTACGTCAATACGGGCTTGAAGTTCATGAAGGCGTGGGCGTGGTGGGTATCCTCAGGGCCGGTCAAGGCAACCGCGCGATCGGATTACGCGCAGATATGGACGCGCTACCCATTCAGGAAGCCAGCGATCATGATTACGTGTCACAAAATACCGGCATTATGCACGCCTGTGGCCATGATGGTCACATGACGATGCTGTTGGGCGCAGCAAAGACTTTGTCCTCGGATCCCGGTTTCAGCGGCACGGTGGTGTTCCTGTTTCAACCGAATGAAGAGCTTGGCCTGGGGGCCAAAGCGATGCTGGACGAAGATGTCCTAACGCGATTTCCAATCGAAGAAGTCTACGCCATACATAACCTGCCCGGGGCACCCGTCGGGCAGATGTCGACCCGAACCGGTTTAATATGCACATCGGAAAGCCTTTTCGAAATTACGATCAATGGGCAAGGCGGCCATGCGTCCATGCCGCAGTCTGGACGTGATGCGCTAACCGTGGGGGCAGAAATCGTTCTGGCGCTTCAGACAATTGTCGCACGCAAGCTGGCCCCGGGCGCCGGGGCGGTTGTGTCAGTGACCGAATTTCTGACCGACGGGCAGCGCAACGTTCTACCTGGAACGGCAACGCTAAAGGGTGATGCGCGGGCTCGCAGCCCTGAAGATCGAAACAAGATCGAAGAACACATGCGCAAGATTGCACATGGCATCGCATCCGCCCATGGCGTCGAAGTCCAAGTGGATTTCAAAACCGAATTCATCGAAACAGTCAACGCACCGACCCCGACCGAGGCTGCCATCCGCGTCGCGCAGCTATCCGGGCTGGACACACTTCCCAATCGTCAACCGATGAGCTTTTCAGAGGATTTCGCGCATTTTTGCAAAGCCGTACCCGGCTGCTTTATCCTATTGGGCAACGGTGAATCCGGCCCCAACGGTCAACCGCTGCATTCGAACGACTACGATTTCAACGATGCGTTACTGCCGATCGGCGCGGAATTCTGGGCAAATCTCGTGCACGATAGGCTTCCGCTTCAAGACGAAGACTGAACGGGGCCCAGCAACATAGCACCTTCGAACGGCCGTCAGATGAATGATCTAAGACGGCCGCTCACACTATAATTTGGACCTTACCCTTGCTAGAGCCTGATGCGGAATGCCGCAAACCCATCAGCGCCTTCACCGGCATCCTCGATGGTGACGCCTTTGACTTCGCCCATGTAGTCGCGTGCTTTTGGACCAGTTTCAAACAACACGGTAGTGTCAGAAAGCGGCGCGAACGACCAGTTTGCATCGGCCTTGGGATCGATTGTTCCTTGCTCGACGATATACCGCACGATCACGTCGCGGTTGGTGTCAGGGGCTTCGAACACGACGGTATCACCCATTGCGCCCGGGAAAGAGCCGCCGCCCGAAGCACGATAGTTGTTGGTGGCAATGATGAACTCCATGTCATCCGTGACCGCCTCACCGTTGAAGGCCAAATCTACGATACGGGCTGCATCCGGGTTGATCTCTTCCCCCTTGGGTCCAAAGCGCGACGGTTGCGATAAGTCGATCTGGTAGGTCACACCGTCCATCACGTCGAAATTGTAAGACGGGAAGTCCGGGTTTAGCAAAATCGCATCCTCTGATCCCGCCTCGATCTGGTTGAACATACCCGCCGAGCGTTCCAACCAACCCCGAACCTGTGCACCGTTCACCCGCACCGCGCGCACGGTATTGGGATACAGGTAAAGATCAGCCACGTTTTTGATCGCAACATCGCCCACCGGAACATCTGTGTAATAGTCCGGGCCGCCGCGACCCCCTGCCTTGAACGGCGCTGCAGCCGATAGAATGGGCAGACCCTCATGTTCGGTGCCCTTCATCATCTCTTCGACGTACCATTTCTGCGCGATCGAGACGATTTGCACCGATGGGTCATCCGCAACTAACGCGAAGTAGCTGTGCAGCGGAGCCGAAGTCTTGCCGACCGCGCGGCGTACATAGGCCAGTGTTTCGTCGTGATCTTTCGCGACCGAGTCCAGCACCTTCTGATCGTCGCCAACAAGTGCCGTGATCGAACGATCTTCGTTGCGCTTTGAAATCGGGCGCGCTTCAGACGTGGTCGTCACCACGCGCCATTCGTTTCCGTCGCGCTCAAGCAGCAGGTCCAGCAGGCCAAGATGCGACCCCCAGAAGCCGCCCATGACCGCAGGTTTACCCATCAAGGTCCCCGTTTCGACATCAATTCCAGGGCGATCCGCAAAGGTAGCGGACGGGAATACCAGGTGATTATGCCCGGTCACCAGCGCATCGATGCCATCAACCCCCGCCAAAACGACCGAAGCATTTTCCATTCCATCAGCATGATCAGCATCCCCAATGCCTGAATGCGACAGGGCAATGATCAGGTCACACCCTTGTTCTTGCATCTCGGGTACGTAAGCCTGCGCCGTTTCGACTATGTCACGCGCCTGCACGTTGCCTTCCAGATGCTTGCGATCCCAGTTCATGATCTGAGGCGGAGTAAATCCGATGACACCAACCTTGATCGGATGCTTGCTGCCATCCCCCATTTCAATCTCACGCTCAAGGATGGCATAGGGCTTCACCAGAGTCGTATCATCGCGGGGGGATGCCCCAGTCTCTTTTGCAACATTGGCCAGAACCACGGGGAATTCTGCACCAGCAAGCGCTTTATCAAGGAAATCTAGGCCATAGTTGAACTCGTGATTGCCCAAAGTGGCAGCGTCATAACCAACAGTATTGAAGGCAGTGATGATCGGATGGCTGTCGCCTTCTTTCATGCCCCGCTCATAGGCGATGTAATCGCCCATCGGATTGCCTTGCAGAAAATCTCCATTATCGACGAGCAGCGAATTTGTCGCCTCGGAACGAATCTCATTGATGATCGAAGCGGTCCGCGACAGCCCGACAGTATCGCGCGGTTTGTCCGCATAGTAATCGTATGGGAACACGTGAACATGGATGTCAGTGGTTTCCATGATCCTCAGATGCGCCTGATTGTTGGCCGCCGCCGCCGAAAAGGGATGCAAGGTGATGGCAGCAGCGCTGGCGGTCGTAGTGGCAAGAAACTGACGGCGCGAAATCAAACTACGATTGGAATAGGACATAAGGCACCTCTCAGGTTTGTAGATCGACGCGTGTTCTGGATGCTTTTCACAACAAGGGTATGACAGTGAAGATCTTTGCATCAAACATGTCGAACTTGGGGGTAGGATCCTAAAAGCCTATTGTATTGAATTGCTCAGTCCAAGCCACTTTACGCACCAAAGGCGATTGCAGCGAACTGCCCCCATCGTCAGTCCATCCAACCAATGGATGGCGGTTTCCGCGAGAGCGCTAGCTGAAAGTCAGACCCCCGAACAGCGGTCAAAGAGCGCCGCAACGCGCATTAGACCCTTGAGCCTACCGGACGTGATCTCGACGCGGTTTTGCCGTCTGTACCAACGCTTGTCATATTTGACCGGGGTCTTGCGCGGACCATAAACGGCATGAGCGGCACGTCAGCGCATATCATTGTGAATGAAAAAGACTATTTCTCTCAATACACACCTATCGTCGAACCGGGGCTTTCTAGGCGACTTCGGGATGAAGGGTCTAGGCGTGCTATCTGCGCGTCAGCCAGCCGATGAACTCAATCATGATTTCAGTTCAATTTTCCAATCGGGAAAAAAGTGAAAGCTGCAAGTCAATGGCTTCCGAACTTGACGAAGTTACAATGGCCAAAACTGTTTGCAAAGCAAATACCCATTGCCTTTTCCACCAAAGCAACTAGTAGAGACGCGACTTCGTATTCGGGCCCCCTCTGACTTTCCTGCGCAGACTTAGATAATGAGCGATTTTGTCATGACACAGACATCACTGGACAACCTGCTACACAAACTTAATGCGAAGCAGGCTGTGATCGGGATTGTTGGACTGGGATATGTCGGACAGCCCCTGGCCCTCAGATATACCGAAATTGGATACCGGGTCATTGGCTTCGACCTGGATGCCACAAAGGTGCAGGACTTAAACTCCGGTCACAGTTCGATTGAGCATATCGACGATGCCCGCATCACAGCGGCACGGGAAAATAGGTTCGAGGCTACCACGGATTTTTCGCGTATCGCTGAGGCGGATGGCATTATGCTTTGCGTGCCAACGCCACTCAACAAATATCGCGAGCCTGATCTGAGCTTTGTCACCGACACGTGCGATCAGATAGCAGATCATTTGCGTCCGGGTCAGGTTATTGCGCTGGAAAGCACAACTTATCCAGGCACAACCAAAGAAGAAGTTTTGCCTCGGCTTGAGAAGAACGGCCTCAAGGTCGGCGAGGATATTTTTGCGGTCTACTCACCTGAACGGGAAGACCCAGCCAACCCGGATTTTACCACCAATACCATCCCAAAGGTTGTCGGCGGGCATACAGGCGCCTGCCTGAAAGCGGGTATCGCGCTTTATGAACACGCAATTGATAAACTTGTACCAGTAAGCTCGACTGAAACTGCCGAGATGACAAAGCTTCTGGAAAATATCCACCGGGCGGTAAACATTGGCCTTGTGAACGAGATGAAAATCGTTGCTGACCGCATGGGGATCGATATTTTTGAGGTTATCGACGCGGCCGCGACCAAACCCTTCGGGTTCACGCCTTACTATCCGGGTCCGGGACTTGGAGGGCACTGCATCCCTATCGATCCATTTTACCTGACCTGGAAAGCACGTGAATACGGCATCAACACACGCTTCATCGAATTGGCCGGTGAAGTGAACACGGCGATGCCGGAATATGTGTTTGGCAAACTCGCCAATGCGCTGAATGATCGCAGCAAAGCGATTCGTGGCAGTAAAATTATGGTTTTGGGCATCGCGTACAAAAAAAATGTCGACGACATGCGTGAGAGCCCTTCTGTCAGCTTGATGGAGCTGATCCGAGACAATGGCGGAGACCTCAGCTACTCGGACCCCCATGTGCCCGAGTTTCCCACGATGCGGGAACACTTCTTCGAATTGTCATCTGAGACCCTTACCCCTGAGGTTCTGTCGGAGCAGGATGCAGTTATTCTGGCGACTAATCACGATGCCTTTGATTATGAGTTGATCAAAAAACACGCGAAGCTCCTCATCGACACCCGCGGTAAATACCGTACCTCTGAGCAAAATATTGTTCGTGCTTAAATGAAACTGCGACCGGCTCTGCGTAGCTGGGCCGGAACATCTGGCGGATGGTACTTAGGAACGGCTGTCGCTCGTATGACCGCTTACGCGGGACCAAAACTCTGAATGGTTTGACGGTGTCCTAAGCGCTGGATGAATGCGCTGAGAATTGGACCCGCAAGGTAAAAATGTCGGCACTTTCCTGCCATTCCAATCAATTCATCGGTACGAACACCGCCTAAACAACTGGCGCCGCATGAAACGCGCGTTGTTCCGGTGCAGGTAGGCAGATATAGTTGCGGGAAATGTCAGGCCGCCTTCGGGTACAGGAAGATTGGCTGTTGACGAGTTCCAATTGTGAGCAATCAAGGGCCAAAACGCGTGAGCTTGAAAAACCGCAACACCCCGCCTCAGCGCCATGAGCTGCGAAAGGTGCGTAATCAGGGGAACAGTTTCCTGGCGCTTGCCTTCATTTTCAGCGTTTTTGTCAATCTGCTTATGCTGACCGGACCGCTGTTCATGCTGCAAGTGTATGATCGGGTCCTTGGGTCACGCTCGGTCGAGACTTTATCAGCGCTATTTCTGCTTGTCGCGCTGCTTTATGCGCTGATGGCGATGTTGGACTATGCGCGCGGCCGAATTGTGGCTCGGTTCGGAGCGCGATTTCAATCAGCACTCGATGAACGCGTGTTTGAAGGGACCATGCGACGCGCATTGTTCCCACAGGTTCGATCAGCACCTGCGACAGCATTGCGAGATCTAGAATCGATTCGTGCATTATGTGCCTCGCCCGTTTTGTTGGCGGTAATGGACATCCCTTGGACTCCAATCTTTGTGGCTGCAATTTTCCTGTTCCACCCGTTGCTAGGCTGGTTGGCCGTCGCAGGCGGAACGCTTCTGGTTGTTATCGCCCTACTAAACCAAGCGTTGACCCATCGCAAAGTGGCAGATGCTCAAATCGCCTCTGCCAAAGCAAATGCATTTTCTGAACACGCCAGACAAGCTGCCGAGGTCGTCAGATCTCAGGGCATGCAGGAAGATGTCTCAAAACGCTGGTTGAACCAACGCACCGAGGCGCTTTCTCAATCCATATCCGCAAGCGACTGGACCGGCAGCTTTACTTCGTTGACCAAGTCTCTGCGGCTGTTTTTGCAATCCGCCATGCTGGCGCTTGGCGCGTTGCTGGTTCTGCGCAACGAAATGACGCCCGGTGCTATGATTGCTGGCACGATCCTTCTAGGTCGCGCTTTGGCTCCGGTCGAAATGGCGGTGGGTCAATGGTCGATGATCGAACGCGCGCGCACGGCATGGATTAACCTGAACACATTTCTTGATTCAACGCCCCCCGAGGCGTCGCGCACCAAACTGCCCGTTCCCAAAGCACATCTTGTCGCAAAGGGCCTGACGGTGATCCCTCCGGGCGCGAAGACACCGACACTACGGAATGCGGCACTTGAGTTGCGCCCCGGCACAGCTCTGGGTGTGATTGGTAAAAGTGGGTCTGGCAAAACAACCCTAGCCAAAGCGTTGTTGGGCCTTTGGCAACCGGCGGCAGGGGAAATCCGTTTGGCCGGCGCTACACTTGATCAATACGACCCTGATGATCTTGGGCAACATATTGGCTATTTGCCACAGCAAGTGACCCTCTTTAACGGAACGGTTGCTGAAAACATCGCCCGGATGTCACAAACCCCTGATCCCGAAGCTGTAGTTGCCGCAGCGAAAACAGCCAATGCGCATGAGCTGATTCTGGGGCTTGAGAAAGGATACGATACCTTCCTTGAGGGCAATGACAGCCAGCTTTCCGGTGGGCAGAAACAGCGGATCGCATTGGCGCGCGCTCTCTATGGTAATCCGGTATTGTTGATTCTGGATGAGCCAAACTCGGCCCTGGATGCAGACGGAACCCTCGCCCTGAACAATGCGGTCCGCGAGCTCAAGAGCGCGGGCAAATCCACGATTATCATGACGCACCGGCCTCAAGCGATCTCGGAATGCGACGATCTTGTCGTTGTCGAGAAAGGCCAGATCGTCAAATCCGGTGGGCGCGATGAAGTTTTGAACACGATGGTCCAAAACGCCAACGTTATCAAAAGGCACCTGAACAAGGTGGGTGAATAATGGCAGATAAGAGTTCACGTCCCGTTTGGAGTATCAAAGCGCCCGCTTTTGTCGGCCTTTTGGCTCTGGCAGTTTTGATCCTGGGACTGGGATTATGGAGCGTCCGCACTGAGCTGGCCGGTGCTATTATCTCGCAAGGTGTGATCGAAGTTCAGAGCAATCGTCAGGTCATCGAACACCCCGATGGTGGCGTTGTAGGCGAGATATTCGTACGTGACGGTGACGCAGTGGCGCGTGGGGACATGATGCTGCGGCTTGACGATACGTTTTTGGCCTCGGAGCAAACGATCGTGGAATCTCAGCTATTTGAGTTACTTGCCCGAAAGACCCGGCTAGAGGCTGAACGGGATGGTGCGAACGCAGATACGTTAAAGCAAAATCTGCAAGAGCTCAAAGCCCGCGAATCGATCGACGACGATCTGTTGGAAGGCCAACAACGTCTGTTCAACGCCAGGTTGGAAACGCTGACCCAGCAGATCGACCAGCTTGGGAAACAGAAAATACAGATCCAGAACGAGATTGAGGGGACGCAGGCGCAATTGGCGTCACTGAATACTCAGGTCGAATTGATCAGAACGGAGCTCGAAGATCAGCAAGGTTTGCTTGATCGCGGCCTGACACAGGCCAGCCGCGTTTCTGCATTGCAGCGGGAAGAGGCAAATCTAACAGGGCAAATCGGCAGCCTCGAATCCACAGTTGCGCGACTGACAGGCCAGATCGCCACGACCGAGATTCAAATTGTTGAATTGCAGGCCACGCGGCGCGAAGAAGCCATCACCGAGCTTCGGGATGTGCAGTCTCGCGTTGTAGAACTGGCGGAACGTCGTCTTTCCCTTTCCGAGCGTTTGTCGCGTCTAGACATCCGTGCACCCGTCGCTGGCACAGTTTATGACAGTCAGGTTTTTGCCATCCAGTCTGTGATCCAGCCGGGTGAGCCGATGATGTATGTAGTGCCGCAGGATACGCCCTTGTTGGTCGCAGCACGGGTGGATGCGTTGCATGTGGATCAGTTACATCGCGGACAGGAAGTCGCCCTGCGCTTTCCCGCATTCAATCAACGCGACACGCCCGAGCTGAATGGCCGTGTGATCAATGTCTCAGCAGATTCATTCACAGATGAGACGAGCGGCTTTACCTTCTACCGTGCTGAAGTTGTGCCTGACGAAGGACAACTGGACCGTTTGAATGGTCAGGAACTGTTGCCGGGTATGCCTGTCGAAGCCATGATCAAAACTGATGAACGCACTCCGCTTTCCTACCTGGTCAAACCATTGGCAGATTACTTCTACCGCGCGTTTCGAGAATAGCACCGATCACGCAATCGCATTCAAACTGCCTCGATATTGCCAAGCAGTATTGAGGTCATGTCGACCGACAGATCACTATCAACAATTGTGACCTCTGCTCCGGTTTCGTAGGTGACGTTGCTGCGTGAAATTCCGGATAGATCCGCATTTGCATCCAGAAAAACCCACTCAGCGTTGTGCGCAGAAGGCTGGCCGACCGCAACCTGAAGAATTGCCAGTGCATCCAACGCGTTTACCGATCCGTCCCGGGTGATATCGGCCGCAATGTAATTTTCGGCCGTTGCCGGACCCCATGTCGGATCAAGTCCAACCGACATGCGCAAAACCTGCAATGCATCCAGCGCTGTTATCTCGCTGCTTGCCGTTAAATACGATTTGATGATGTCCAATTGGCCGGAAAACGCGCCGTCTGGTAGATCCAGATCAAATTCACCTTGTGCATTTGCCTGCGCAACAACTGCAGACCCTCCGTCTGGGGTGAACCGGATTTCAGCATTTCCCAACGCTGCGTTTGGAGTCGTCGAATTCAGCGTGAACCCACCAGCTACCCCGTCTGATGAGTTGTTATCCGGCCCGCTACCCAGATTGACAGGAATATGATCGGGACCACCAAACCCTGCGCCGAATACCTGCTCATTTGTCAGGGACGTGCCATTAGCTGAAACAAGTTCTATCGTTTCGTCGCGATAAGCGATTTGGGCGCCTCGAGCGGTGGAAGTGAAATCCAACTGCGCTGGGGTGCGCAGAAAAGGATAATCCGTCAGATCCAAACGGTCGGTGCCGGCCTGAAAGTCCGTGATCACAGTCGGGCCACTTGTTTGACGGATCACAAAGATGTCCGCGCCAGCACCACCCGTCATGGTCGTGGAACTGGTGCCCGTAATCAGCATATCGTCCCCTGCTCCGCCGTCCAGAATAGTGTCCAGTACACCGCCTTTTAGCATGTCGTCCTGCGCGGTTCCGGTTACTGTTCCGAACCCTTCGGCAACAATTCCAAGGTCGGCAATCGGTACGCTCAGCTGAGTGAGCCCTGCATCCTGTTGAGATGATACAAAAATCTGCAGCTCATCCCCCATATGCGCAACGCTGATCGTTTGGACATTTTGCAATCCACTGTCCAGGGTATCAGCAAAACTATCCATATGGATGAGCTGCCCGTCCGGCGTCATTGTAAACAGCGTGATCCCATCATCCCCGCCCCCAGCCACCACGAAAACCCGACCATTAACTTCAAGAATTGAAAGATCCTGTACGGCCCCAAACCGGGTATGCAGGGTATCCAGAATATGATCCGTCGGCTTTAACTGCCCGCTGGCGTCCAATTCCATAACGCTTAGCGAATTGCTCTGCGATCCGGCCACAACAATCCATGACTTTCCATAGGCTTGAATTGTCTCAACCGCCGTAGGAGAACTGATGCCCAGCGTTTGGATATCGTCATTACCGGCAACCTCAGAGAGCACGCCACTGCCTTGATCGATCGAATATGACGAGATTGTTCCACTGGTTGCATCTGCGCCAACAATGAAATGATTCGACCCCGATTGCAGGGTCTGAAGCGTACTGGCAGACGCGTTGATGCTATGCGCCGGGCTCAGCGATCCATCACCATTGATACTATAGGTGCCGATCTGGCCTGTGTCCTCATGCGCAAGCGCAAGCAAGTCGCCAGCCCCAATCGTTACCTGGACCGCTGCAGCAATATCCCCGCCGCCCGACAAGGCATTGGTTTCTTGCAAGGCACCGATAGTGCCATCCGCGTTTAGTTCATAACCCACAAGCCCTGTGGCAGTATCGACGTCGAGGACCAGTTGATCATTGCCCGCCAGATGAATCGGGGTTCCGCTGTGCCCGACCTGATAGGCAATCGAGGCATCGAAATATTGTTGGTCCTGTTCTTGTGGGCCAGCCCCCTCCACAAGGCGCCAAGACACGAGCCCTCCCCGGATCCGCTCGTGCTGTAAAGATACGTTTCCCCGTTAAACGTTTTTAAAGCCGTATCGCCGATACCTGAATCGAGCGCTGCGGTCCCCGTTGCCACCACTCTTTCGAACTGAAGCATCATCGCCCGTTACCCCCTGCCACCCCTGGCAACACATTCAGGATGAAGCGATGTTCGGTTCTGAACCAGAACAGAAATGTGGTGAAAACAAGGACTTCAGTTCCAGATTAACTCAAATTTTTCGCAGCGGTCGAATGGCTCAGAAGATCAAACCACAGACCAGATCGGCCGAAAACAGCATATCACGCAACGACCAGCGTCCATCTAATGAGAGGGCAAAATGACCAAAGATACCGTTTCGACCAATAAATCGACCACGGACGCCGGGCCCGATGCGCAACGTACGCGCCATATCCGCAAATGGTTCGACAAAAAACTTCAGCGATGGATAGGACGCGGGGTTGCTGGCGGCCTTGGCTCGACACTATTCGCATTACCAGCTCTTGCGCAGGCCACCGATGAACAGCTTGCGTCTCATCAGTTTGCTGAGTCAATTCCGGGCGTTCGGGTGGCAAAGCTGCTTTCGAATGGCGACGTGCAGCTGAAACTGACAGATGGGCGGACGATTGTTGTCTCTGCCGAGAACGTACAGATTCTGGAAAACGGCACCATAATGGTCGCAGATGAAGTCGTCGGCGAAATTGCACAATTAGGTCTAGCCGCAGAGGCCGCAGGTGCGACCGCAGCGACCGCAGGTGGCGTAAGCGGTGCCGGGCTGGCCTTGGGCGGGCTGGGAATAGCCGGTGCTGCAGCTGCCGGTGGCGGAGGCGGCGGCGGTGGAGACAGCGACGATGAAACTGATGCCGAACCCACCGTTACCCCCTCACCTCCTCGACCGCCCAGCCTGAACCTGGCTGAGCTGCAATCAAACGCATTGAGCAATCTCAGCAGCCAAACAACAGCGCCGGATGGAACAACGACTGTCGAAGTTACCATCGGATCGGTGACAAAATCAGTCACTCCTGCAGGCGACGGAAGCTGGAGCGTTTCACTGACGCAGGCCGAGGCAGCGGCCCTGCCTCAGGGGATCTCGGATGTTTCCGTGCGCCATCTGGATGGTAGCGGGATGGAGCTATCGGCTGAAACCGCAAGGTTCGACGTTGATACCATTCCGCCGGTCCTGACCATCGATACATTCTCGGCGGGTGCGGTAATGAATGCTGCAGAACAAGGTACAAATCTCGAAATCTCTGGCACAACGGATGCCGAGAATGGGCAGACCGTAACGGTAGCGATTGGTGGGCAATCCTATAGTGGCACCGTTTCGGGCGGCGGCTGGAGCGTTTCGGTGCCCGCTTCAGATCTTACCACGCTGCCAGACGGGTCAAGCGTCACGGTGACGGCTGATGTATCGGATCGCGCTGGGAACCCAGCAGCTCAGGCCAATGGAAGTTTTGACACTGATCTGACCGCGCCTGATCTGACATTAAACCCAGTGGGTGGCGGTTCAATAGATCTGGCCGATGTCGTTGGGGATCTTGTCTTGTCGGGCACGACCACAGCTGAAAACGGCCAGATGGTCAATGTATCTTTCGACGGTCAGGATTACACGGGTTCTGTATCGGGCGGCAGTTGGTCAGTGACGATCCCGAATGCCGATTTGTCTGGTTTGACTACCGCTGTGCCCGCATCCGTTTCAGTTGCCGTCAGCGACACTGCAGGCAATCCGGCAACACCGATATCAGTATCCGTTCCGGTCGATCTTACGGGCCCATCAATTGCAATCACTCCCTTGTCGGTCGGGGCTATCCTGAATGCGGTCGAAACCGGATCTGACCTGGTCGTAAGCGGGACAACAGGGAACGTAACCGACGGGCAGCAGGTAACAGTAACCCTTGATGGGCAGACTTATACCGACTCGGTCTCGGGCGGCAGTTGGAGTGTGACAATCCCCAGCGCCGATCTCATTGCGCTTGCCGATGGCGGAGACTTCAATATCACAGGCGACGTGACGGACGCCGACGGCCTTGTCGCCCCGCAAGCCAGCGTCAACTTATCCAAAGATGTCACCGCCCCAACTCTGAGTATCGACAGTTTTTCGGACGGAGCGGTTTTGAATGCTGCGGAACGTAGTACGAATTTGACCATTGCGGGCACTACATCCGCCGAAGATGGTCAGACAATCACCGTAAATCTGAACGGCCAATCCTACACTGGACAGGCCTCAACCGGGGGTTGGTCGGTGAGTGTCCCCTCGGCGGATTTGGCGGCGCTACCCGATGGGGCCACGATCAGCGTGACAGCGGATGTCTCGGATGCCGCCGGCAATCTGGCGATACAGGCGACCAACAGCTTTGACACGGACTTCACCGCCCCGTCGCTCGCCATATCATCACTGTCAGGTGGAGCGGTAGTCAACCTGACCGAACAAGCAACGGATCTGGTGATCTCGGGAACTTCTGATGCGGCCAATGGTACGCAAGTTTCGGTACAGATCATCCAATCCGGAGGTGCGATTCTGACCGGCGGAACCGCCACTGTAAATGGTGGCATCTGGACATTCACAGCGGCTGCTGCCGATTTGAGCAGCCTGCAGGACGGGCAAACGTATGACGTGAACGCCTCAATCACGGATGCGGCTGGCAACACGAATGCTGCGACTACCAGTTTCAGCACCGACCTCAGCGCACCAACAATTGCATTGAACCCGCTTTCGGTTGGATCGGTTCTGGATATCGTTGAACAGGGAACAGACCTCAATGTGTCGGGGACAACAAATGCCGAGGACGGGCAGATTGTAACGATTAGCCTTAATAACCAGACCTACAGTGCGGTGGTTTCCGGTGGCTTGTGGAGCACAAGCATTCCTTCGGCGGATTTGGCCAGTTTGGCCGATGGAGGCAATTTTGCGGTCACGGCATCGGTTCAAGACACCGCAGGAAACCCGGCAAACGATGCGACAATCATGTTGGCCACGGATTTCAAACCTATCCTCTACATCGATGATCTTGGTGCCAATAGTGCCGTGTCGCTGAGCGATGCACAAAACACTGGAATGACCGTATCAGGCAGTTCCGCAGGCCTGTCAGCCGGACAAGCGGTCGATGTTACACTTAACTCGGTCTCGCTTGGTTCGGCGACGGTTGCGGCCGATGGGAGCTGGACCCTGTCCGCGCCTGCCGCAAGCTTTGCCTCGATTGAAGCGGGAGACGCCCTCGATTTCGCGGCACAGGCGACAGTCGCAGGCGGCCCCGATCCTGATCCGGTGTCCGAACACGCGATTGCTCATGTTCCGGCGGCCTACACCATCGTTGAAGCCGGTCGCAGTGGAACGACAGTGACGTTCGAGGTCTACGCAGATTCCGATCGCGATATCTCAAGCGGTCTGGCCTTTACCGCCGAGCTGGGGTTCGATCCTTCGGTGGCGACCTACGATAGCGGCTCCGAGACAGAAAACCCTGACTTCAATCTCTTTCTGGCTAACCCGAATGGAGGTTCCGCAATCAGTTTCGCGGGCGCGGCCACGAGCTATGGGGACTTATCGGAGCCTGTGGTGACATTTGCCATGACAGTTCAGGACGCGAGCCAACCCATCGTTTTGACGTTGACCACTCCAGACGGAGGGCCATCACAGCTCCATCTCGGCACCAGTGGGAATGATACCATTACGGGCTCGGATGTTGATGATGTCATCCGCGGCAACCAGGGCGACGACACCATAGATGTGTCCGGGGCGGGTCGAGACGTCATCGTTTTCGAAGCTGACCCATCTTCAAATGGCATTGATACGATCAATGGTTTCACACTGGGCCCAGCAGCCAGCGTTTCTGACGCCTTGATGTTCCAGGGGTTGAATACCACATCGCTTCGCGGCGACGGGACCGGTGTGGAGACCTTGGTGGCCGGCGGCACAATTGGTGCCAACACCGGGTTCGTCGGGCTGGAGACCACGCTTTCGGACCTTGATCTGGATACAATCACTAGCGCAGCCGAAAACCTGAATGGTGCTCAATCAGGTGATGAGATGTATCTGCTGGCAACGGACGGCACTGACAGCATTCTGGTCAAGGTTGACTACTCTGGCCCAGATTCGGCGTCGGTCGAAGCGCTTGCACAGTTCGATGGCCTTTCCGATCTGAGCAGTTTGTCCGACGACAACATCCTGATCACTGACCCAACTGGCGCTTCAGCCTAAACGGCGCTCGTAGCTTGGGGCGATGCACAAATGTAGCCTCGCCTCTTCAGAACAAGAGGATCACATGGCAGAGAACGGCCTTTTCCCAGTCAGCCTTGTACGGCACAGGAATCGATTCTGGCGCCGGTTCACATCATACCAATTTGTTGCAGAGATGGACGCCTGTCCCATCGTCATCTCAGAAGTTCCGCAAATTGCCACATCTTTTCCGATTGTGTTCCTGTCAAACCAAACAGGTTTTTCTCCCGTCGCACTATTCTCAGTCATCCCGGAAATGGCACCGCCCTTCGTCGACCAAAACGGTCGCTGGCTTGCGCCTTATGTGCCCTCAGCGTTGCGTTGCTTTCCATTCCAGGCAGAAGCTTTAAAAAAGGGCGACTCTCGGTCACGTCTGTTTGTCGACGAGGATTCAGGGTTGGTAACACATGACCCTAAGGACCAACCAATTTTTACAGTGGACGGACTTTTGACGCAGGATCTCTGCCGTGTGCGCCGCTTTCTGCAAAATCGCCTGGCCTCGGCAAACAAAACGGACCAAGTCTGCTCTTTGATCGCTGAAATGGGTCTGCTTGTACCACTGGACGAACAGAATGGCATCACTTTGACCGAGGGTTACTGGGGCGTTGATCCAATTCTGCTGGAACGATTGCCCGAGTCTAACAAATTGGCCCTGCTTTCCAGCGGCGCGCTACGGCTGATTCACGCTCATCAAGTATCCCTGTCGCATTGCACGTGGCTGTCCAGTGCGCAGAGCCAATCAGGCACGAGGAGTTCAGAACAAAACGACACCTTTGGCGGATTCATGACTGCACTTGCTGAAGAGGTTCGGCACGGGCAATGCAAGGAGGGCGCGATCCATGCAATGGGTTAAGTTCGGGCTTGGAATCCTTGGCATAACAGCGGAGTTGCTGTCAGTTTCAGCCTGCACCTCAACGCCCAACCTAGCCGATGTCGAGACATCTTTAACGCGAGGAACGACCGGAGCAAGCGCAACAGCACGATCTAAAAAACTGTCAAAGAACGCTTTTGACCAACAAGTGCGAAAGGCTGTTCAGAGCAGTTCGATTGTGGCACGAAGTGGGTCCAAAACAAGGACAATCCAAGCTTACCAGAATGCCGCTGGCGGTGCATTTTTGGCTCAGGCTTTATTGGGGTTGATAGCACGGCCCGTTCAGACGAACTCCATTAGTAGTGAAGTGCCGTCTTACTTGCGGGTATCAAACGGTCATGAATCTAGAATGGGTGTATTGACCGCGAAATCCCGAGTGTCGGGTACGAAACGCAACTACATGCAGCTACAGGAACGGCTGATTCTGGCAGAGCAGAACTTCGCTTTGGCCAATCACGCCTCATCGAGCCTACCCGAGACCATTCTGGGTTCTCCGGGGTTCACGATGGACACGCTGGATAAGTCGCTATGAATGTTGATCGTGCAACTCTGACCGAATTGGAAGCTTGCTTGTTGAATGTCGCAGCGACACTTGAGCGGCCATTGACAGTTGCAGCACTGAACGCCTGCCAATCTGGTGATACAGGTGAGTTGACCGTGCGCGATGCGATGTACGCGGCACAACGAGCAGGCCTGCAGGTCGGGTTTGGTGCGCGAAAGCTGTCGGCATTTGATGCACCGCTGGCACCCGCGATCTTGTTGTTGGAAGGCGATCGCGCCGTTGTGTACCACGGGCGCACGCGCAATGGCGATCTATTGCTTTACGACCCCACTTTGGATGACGGTATCGGAGAGGTTCCCGAAAGCGGCGTGGACGAAGTCTACACGGGCTATGCATTGTTGTTTCGACCCTTGCACCGCGACGAGGTTAACGCAGATCAAGCGGATCAGCGGGGTCATTGGTTCTGGTCGTCCCTTTCCGCAAACCGCTGGTCTTATGTTCAGGTGGCGCTGGCTGCGGCGATGGCAAACGTTCTGGGGCTTACGACCTCAGTCTTTATCATGATCGTCTACGACCGGGTCTTGCCCAACGAGGCGACCGAGTCGCTGATTGCTTTGACGCTTGGCGTGGGGTTGGCGCTTCTTTTTGACTTCGCGCTGAAGCTCCTTCGCGCGGGGTTCATAGATCGCGCCGGCCAGAATGCTGACATGTCCATGGGACGGCGAGTATTTGACCAGGTGCTGAATATTCGCATGTCGTCCCGAACGGGCTCAACGGGTGCAATGGCCAGTACCATCCGCGAATTCGAAACTTTGCGTGAATTCTTTACTTCTGCCACACTCGTCGCTGTCGTAGACTTGCCATTCATCGCGGTATTCATATTCGCGATCTATATGGTGGGCGGCCCGCTGGCGCTTGTTCCGGCACTCGCTGTACCAGTCGTTCTTCTCAGCGGACTGGCTGTTCAACCGATCCTGTCGCGTCTTGCTGAACAAAGTTTTGCAGACGGACAATCCAAGCAATCTGTTCTGGTTGAGGCTGTATCAGGCTTGGAAACCATCAAGACAACCGCCGCCAGTCGGCAGATGCGAATGCGGTGGGAAGGTGCAATTGCACGCCAGTCAAACTACGGATCACGCAGCAGGGCCGTTACTCAATTTGCCCTGAACCTAACTGGATTTACTCAGCAGGCCGCGCAAGTACTTATCGTCTTTTATGGTGTATTTCTGATCACGGATGGCCTGACGAGCATGGGGGCACTTGTTGCGTCGGTGATGCTGACCGGCCGTGCCCTGGCACCGCTGGGACAATTGGCGCAAACCCTGACACGTGTCAATCAGGCACGCAGTGCCTACCGCAATCTGGACACGTTAATGCAGGCAAGCAATGAGCGGCCTGAAGGCAAATCTTGGATCAGCAGATCCGAGTTTTCCGGGCGGATAACGTTTAACAATGTTCATTTCGCATATCCCGATCAATCGGAAGACGCGATGAAAGGTGTTTCATTTACAATCGAACCCGGTGAAAAAGTCGCTGTCCTGGGCCAGATCGGGTCGGGCAAGAGTACGATTGCGCGACTGCTGTTGGGCCTCTACCAACCGCGCGTGGGCTCGGTGATGTTGGACGGGCTGGACATTCGCCAGATTGATCCCGGCGACTTGCGGCGAAATATTGGTTCAGTCTTGCAAGACATCTGGCTGTTTTCCGGTACCGTCCGGGAAAACATTGCCAGCGGGTCGGTGCGCCCGCGTGATGATGAACTGATCCGTGCAGGGCGCATTGCAGGTGTCGAAGATTTTATCGCGCAGCACCCACGGGGCTATGATCAGCCTGTAGCCGAACGAGGAGAAGGATTGTCAGGTGGTCAAAGGCAGGCGATTGCATTGGCCCGGGCGCTTATCGGGCATCCTCCTGTCCTGCTGCTGGATGAGCCTACGAGTGCGATGGACGTCAAATCCGAATCCGAAATTATACGCCGCCTTAAAAAGACCACGCCAGATACCACGATGATCATTGTGACGCACCGAACCAGCCTGCTGGAACTGGTTGATCGGGTCATAGTGATTGAGGATGGCAAAATTGCGATGGATGGACCCAAAAACATCCTGACGCAGGCAGTTCGCAAACCCGGGAGGCATCTGAATGTCGCGGCATCCTGATCTGGAAAGCCTCGCCCGTGAAATGCGTGGAGGGTCACCGCTGCGGGGATCATTGCTGCTGCTCCTGATACTCAGTTGTTTGATAAGCGCCGTCGCCTGGGCTCATTTAACTGAACTCGACGATGTCGTGAGGGCAGATGGGCGTATCGTGCCATCCGGCGATATTCAGGTGATCGAAGCGACCGAACCCGGTGTTTTGCGGTCCGTTCACGTGCGCGAGGGTCTGGTGGTTGAGGCTGGTACATTGCTGATGGAGCTGAATACTACTCAGATCGAACGAGAGTTGAGCCAAGAGCAACAGCGTGCCTTTGGTTTGATGGCCCGCGCACAACGACTACGTGCCGAAATCGATGGGGCTGAGCTTGAGTTCGACGACGATCTTCTGACTGGCGCGCCAGATGTCGTGCGGTCGGAGACTGCGCTGTACCACGGTCGGCAAGCAGAACTTGAAGCTGAGATTGCAATTCTCTCTCGACAGCGCGAACAGCGGCAACGCGAGTACGAAGAGGGATTGGTTGACCAGGTCACGTCAACCGAGACCCTGAATGTGTTGGCCGATGAGCGCGCTATGATGGTGCCGTTGGTCGAACAGAAGATGGAACCGGCAACAACCCTTTTGGCCCTGCGCCGTAGCGAGGCGGAATGGAAAGGCCGCAAGGTCAGAGCAGAGGCGATGATCAACCGGTTGAAGGCCGGGCTGGATGAAGTGGATGACAAGGTCCGCGCGACGCGCAGTCGGTTTCGTAGTGCCGCACTAACTGATCTGGCTTTGGTTTCGGCAGAGCTTGCTGCCTTGCAACCTGCCCTGCCCTCTTTGCGTGACCGTGCGTCTCGCGCGCTGATCCGGGCCCCCGTACGGGGTGTCGTAAACCGGGTTCACCGGACGACGATCGGCGGGATGGCCCGAAGCGGTGAGGAACTGATTGAGATTGTTCCGTTGGACGACAGATTGTTGGTGGAAGCCTATGTCCGGCCCAAGGACATCGCCTTCCTGCACCCAGAGCAAAAGGTCAAAATCAAGATCACGGCCTACGATTTTTCGCGGTACGGCAGTCTGGATGGTGAGATCGTTCGAATCGGTGCCGACACCATCACTCGCTCGGAACGAAGTGAAGAAGAGGTTTTCGTCGTCGAAATTCAGACTTCAGACACGATGTTGGATGCGGGTGGTACAGCGGTTGAAATCATCCCAGGAATGATCGCTCAAGTCGATATTCTGTCAGGCCAAAAGTCAGTTCTTGATTATCTGATCCAACCTGTTCTGAAGATAAAAGACGAGGCGCTGCGCGATTGAAGAGAACGACAGATGGGCAGCAGATAGCCAAGCGCCAGCCGATAGACATCTTAGGCGTCGGGGGGGACCGACGACTAAGACCAGGTCACGTCACCAAGAAAGATATATCCCGCACCATATATCGTTTTAATAAGGCGCGGGTTTTTGGGATCTTCGCCCAGCTTCGTTCGCAAGCGGGAAATCCGAACATCCATAGCGCGGTCAAAGCTGTCACCTGCCCCGCCACCCAACATGTCCTGCATGCGCGCGCGGCTGATCAGGCGTTTGGGACTTTCAAGAAACAATCGCAGAACCTCACCTTCGGCGTGGCTGAAAGGTGTCTCGACGCCATCGGCATTGATCAAGACATATCGATCAAACTGTGCGGTCCAACCATTGAATTCGGCTATGTCTGAATTCGGCGTTGCTGGTCCAGTAGAGCGTAGCCGGGCGCGGACCCGAGCAATTACTTCGGCTGGATCAAATGGTTTGGTGATGTAATCATCTGCGCCAAGCTCCAATCCCGTTACCCGGTCCTGTACCTGAGCGCGGCCTGAAATGATGATGACGGCAGCACCTTGCTCAAGCGCCAGTTTGTGCACAAGTGCAAGACCGTCGGTATCCGGCAATGATAAATCCACCAAACACAGATCCGGAGTGACCCTTTTCAGCGAAGCTTCAAATTCACGGGCACGTGAAAAGCTCTGAGTTTGAAACCCGGCATCTTCCAGCGCTTCCGTTAGGATACGGCGGATTTCAGGTTCGTCATCGAGAATGGTCACCAAAGGTTGTGTCATTCAGGCGGCCTCGGTTCGGATCAACGCCGACAATTGCGACGATGTGAATGGTTTGCTTAGGACAGGTGCACGGGTCAATGCCTGATGATGCAGCGGGTCATTTAGCGGCAGCGACGTCATCAGTATACAGGGCAACGCACCATTCAGGCGGTCGACAATGTCGATCCCAGTGCCTTCGCCCTCCAGCTTAATATCTGATAGAACCAGCGCGATATCACCGATTTCCGACGTCAATGTCAAAGCTTCATCGACCGAGCTTGCCTCGATCACCGAACACCCCAAATCGACCAGCATGTCCCGGAACTGACTGCGCAGTTCATCGCTGTCTTCAACCAACAATACGAGACCCGCTTGCGCGGACGGGGCAGGACGGTAGGGCAAACGTATCACGACCGAAGCACCAGAAGGCGTGTTGCGCAAATTAAGGTCACCGCCCGCCAGCTTTACCGTGTCGTAGACCATTGGAAGTCCCAACCCCGAGCCATCGCTGCCTTTGGTGGAAAAGAATGGGTTTAACGCCTTCTTTAATGCTTCCCCGGTAAACCCCGGGCCAGTGTCCGACACCGTGATCTCAACCCATATTGTCCCGATTGCATGCGCAGTGATCGTGATCTGGCCCGATGTGCCGCAAGCATCCCGCGCATTCAGAACCAGGTTCAGCAGTGCATCCTGAACCATGCCGGGATCGAGCATCAGCGCCTTGTCGGGTAGAGTATTGACCACCGACAACCCCATGCCCCGCGGCAAGGACGGGGTGGCGAGGATCCGCAAATCCTCAAGTAAACCGCGCATATCCGTCGCCTGAGGTTGAGGCGTGCGATTGCCGGTCATGTCTGCGATGCGATTCAGCAATTGCCCCCCGCGTCGGGCAGTTTGTTGCGTAGCCGTGACTAGCTGATCGGCTTCCTCGGGCAGATTCATCCTCTCTAATCGCGCCTGCATGCCCAGAATGATGGTCAGCAAATTAGAAAAGTCATGGGCAAGCCCGCTTGTCATCTGCGCCGCCATGGCTCTGCGCCGCGTTTGCTGAAGGGCTACACGGGCTTGAGTTTCTTCGGTGATATCCACCGACATGACATAAACACCACCCGCTTTGTCCGGGGTGAATGATACCCGAATGCGGCGTGAATCCTGATCTTCGGTAAACTCGAAAACCGAAGGTTGGCCTCCATAGGCCTGTTCCAGATGTGGCTTTACCCGGTCATAGGCAGATGACCCCAAAGCCTTTGATATATGAAGGCCCAGAATGTCAGACGGACGGCCGGGCATGACCGAACTGAGGCGGCGGTTTGAGTAATCGTATCGTCCATCGGCATCCAGATGCGCGATATGAGCCGGCATCATCTCGGTCGTCATCCGCGTACGGGCCTCGATCTCGGTCAGTTGACGCTTGGCTTCTTCCAGCGCGGTGATGGTTGCGGCCAGTTTGCGGTTTGTTGCGGAAAGCTCTTCGGCATGGCTCAGAAGTTGGCCAGACAGTTCTTCTGAACGGGCACGCAGCAAATCTTCTACCCGCTTCGTACGAGTTATGTCGGTATAGACGGCCACCCAACCCCCATTGGGCAAAGGTGCACCTTCGACCGAGATCACCTGACCATTGGGCCGGGTGCGCTCCATATAATGCGGCTCGAACGCGAGGGCCTGTGAAACGCGTAGCTCGACCATCTCGTCAACATCGCCGACCGAACCGTATTCCCCGCGGCTAGCGAGAAAATATATGGTGTCGCGAAACAGAGCCCCCGGCTCGACAAGTTCGTTTGGCAGGTCGAACATTTCCTGAAACCGCAGGTTGCTGACCACGAGACGCAATTGGCTGTCATAAATTGACAGCGCCTGACCGATCAGGTTCAGGCCAGCCGTGGTCATCGCCTTGATGCGCTGTTCGGAAATGTCCAAATTCATCCTCCCCTGCGCCCATGGGTATCACCAGTTCAGGCGCAGGTGTAGGGAGATTTACCTATCCGTGCAGCGGCAAATTGTTCGCGGCACGGTAGGCTTGAACATAGCCGCGTGCCACTGATCGAACGGCTGTCCCGATCTGAGAATACGCCTCGTCCGGCAGGTTCGCAAAGGACACGCGAGCCGACCAGCCCGGAGCATCAAATCCGCTGCCGTTCAGCAGAACGATCCCATAGTCTTCCGCCAATTTGAACGCAATATCCAATGGGTGAACATTCTGCTTGATCCAAGCCACGACATCTTCACCGACATATTTTCGCAACCAATATTCGAAATCGATGATGCCGTAATAGGCGTCGTAATGCTCACCTGCCTGCACCTCGACGCCCATCGCTTCGGTCAGCAGTTTGAAACGGCGATGAACCAGCTCCATGCAGGCGGTCTGATAGATTTTCTTGCTGTCGACCAATTCACTGAGTGAAAACAGCGTCATCATCACCTGCTGCGGCAGCGACAGGCCTGCTGTGTGGTTCAGGGCCACATCGCGGCTATCGGCCACAAGCCGGTCGATAAAGCGAATGTCGCGCGGTGTCAGGCTAAGCGTGCCATAGCGCTTGTCCAGGGCCTGTTTGATCTCATCCGGGTGATCCGCCAGTTTCAGATCGAAGATGTTGTCTTGCGCGACAGCAATCACGCCAAGACGCCAGCCGGTGCAGCCAAAGTACTTGGAATAGGAATACACCCCGATCGTGTTGCGTGGCAGATGGCCCATGACCGAGGTAAAATCATGCACAAAGGTGCCATAGACATCATCCGTCAACACGATCAGATCGGGACGGTGGTTTTCCACCAAATCCGCCAGTTTGCGCAGTGATGCGGTGCTTAGTGCAACCGAAGACGGATTGCCCGGGTTGACCAGAAAGAACGCCTTTACCTTGGGATCTTTCAGCTTTTCCACTGCGGCATCCGTCAGTTGGAAGCCGTCTTCCTCGTCGGTTTCCACATGGACGGATTCAAGGCTGTAATCCTCAAGCTCTGGCATTTCCAGATAGGGGGTGAAGATCGGTGTACACAACGCGATCGTATCACCCGGGTTCAGCAGCCGATTGGCTTTGAGAGACTTGAAGATATAACACATCGCCGCCGTGCCGCCTTCGACTGCGAACAGATCGAACTGAGCGTCAGGCCGGTGACCTCGGCACATGGACCACATCAGGTATTCATGGGCAATGGTGGCATTGTGTTTCAGGATGCGGTCAGGCACCGGATAGTTATCACCGATGATCGAATCCGTCAGTTCATGCACAAACTCGTCCGCATCGAAATCAAACGCGGATATGGCATGCGCCGCGAGCTCAAGCAGCGTATCGACGCCCGGCGTTTCGGAATTATCAGACGCCCAGCTTTGCAGCCGTCCATGGCAACCTTTTTGCGCCGGCATTCCGCCTAAACCAGCGGGGTGATCCATCACACGTTTGGATTCAGTTATGGCAAATTGACCAAGGGCAAAGAACGCCTCACGCGGACGGGTGGCAACCCAGTTAGGATTGCCGCGCCCCGCGTTCAGGAAAGCGCTATTGGCCTTACGCGCCTCGGCCGAGGCCAGTTTGATCAGCTCATCCTTGATCTGAAACGGGCTGAGTGCTTCGTAATCGTGCAGCGTTACTCTATCCATAACGTGAACCTCTCCAAATCAGCTTAAGACCAAAACGACGAGCATCCCGAAAATGGTCAGCAATGTATTCCCGATCGCATACGGCATTCCGTAGCCAAGCGCCGGGATGCGACTTTGCGCGGCTTCCTGGATCATACCCAACGCCGCCGTAGTGGTGCGCGCACCTGCGCAGGCACCAAACAGAATGGCCGGGTGGAATTTGAACACGTAATGCCCGACATAAACTGCAAAGATCATTGGTAGCGAAGTCGCGACGATTCCCCATAGCAGCAGCGCAATACCGGCCTGTTGCAGTCCCGCGACAAATCCCGGCCCTGCGGTGATCCCGATCACCGCGATAAAAACGTTCAGGCCCAGCGTGTTCATCAACCACAGTGCCGGACCCGGGATGCGCCCAAAGGTCGGGTGCACCGTACGCAGCCAACCCAGCACCAGCCCAGCCAGCAGCGCGCCTCCGGTAGTGGAAAGGCTGATCGGGAAACCACCCATCATGACTGACAGTGTTCCAATGATGCCACCGATGAAAATCCCCCAGCCTACAAAGGCCAGATCTGTGGTGTCTACCGGGCGGTCGGCATAGCCAATCTGGGCAACTGCGGCCTCGACATGACGCTTGCTGCCCTGAATTGTGACGATGTCACCACGATGCACGACTGTCCCGGGTAGCAGCGGCAAATCTTGCATGTTTCGCATCAGTTTCGAGACATAAATGCCCCGCGCGATCGACAGTTTGCTTAGCTCTTCAAGCGTCTTGTTATGAACCTCTTTGCTGGTGATCAGCACATCCAGTTTTTCCGACGGTATGCTCAGCAGATCAGGCGCGTCAGCTTCTGTAAGATTGGTCTCAAGCAAACCCACCAGATCAGCGCGGCGGCCTGAGAACATCACAACATCTCCGGCCTGCAATACGGTGTTATCATCTACCTCTATGATCTTCCCGTCACGTCTCAGGCGTTCGGCATAGATGCGGATACCGGGCATCAGATCTTTGACCGGTTGCCCCAGCAGATCGCTACCTTCTGGGATCTCAAAGGCCCGCGCCTCGATCGCGCGATATGCCGAGACGATGCCATCACCGGTTTCAACCGACGTCGTGCCACCCAGCTTAGCCTCATATTCCTTACAGGCCGCGACCAGATCTACGCCAATCAGACGCGGGCCGATCTTGGCCAGAATGATGGCCGACCCGATTGTGCCGTAAATATAGGTCACCGCATAGGCAATCGGAATCTGGTTAGCATAGGTTTTGGCCTGTTCCGCCGACAGGCCCAGTTGGCCGATTTGGTCGGTGGCAACACCGATCGCCGCTGAAATCGTCTGCGATCCGGCATAAAGCCCCGCGGCATAGCCAAGTTCCAGACCAGCGACCTTGGCTGCGATGATCGGGATTACAAGGCAAAGTGCGAGCACGCTGAGCGCAAAGAACACCTCGCGCGCGCCGTCTGCTTTCAGGCCGCGGATGAACTGAGGTCCGACACCGTAGCCCACAGCAAAGATGAACAAGATGAAGAAAGTCGATTTGACCGCCGAGTCGATTTCAATCTGGGCCTGCCCGATCACCACCGCCGCCAACAACGTTGCCGTGACCGTGCCCAGACTGAACCCCATCAGTTTCCAGGGACCAACGAGAAAGCCGATACCGATGGACAGGAACACCGCCAATTCAGGGTAGTTTTGAAGAATATGCACCAGCCAATCGACCATCAATCACCTCTCAATCCGCGCCTGACAGGCATTTGAGGCAAAAGCCGGAGACAAGGTGAAGAAGCGCCCAATTGGCCCACTTGCTGCCCGACCAAGCCGCCTGTTCGAACACACAACCGCAACAGGAAAACTTCGGCCTCACGATACCTTACAAAGGACATTTGTCTATAATTATCTGAATATTAATAGTTCTGCTTGTCCGCCCTCATTCAGAACACCCTGACTGAGCCTGCGCCACAATGCAAACACGCGAAACGCATGGCTCGCCCGCTCTGCCTGCTCCAGAATCGGAACCATGGGCTTCACTGTCGCTCTACCGCAATGCGCGGGCGCAAAATCCTGAGGGGTTCGAACAAATCCATTGCAGCGACCCGGTGTTTGCCATCACATACCGCTATGACACGGCCGACGATTATTTCCGAGACCAGCGCAACCGGCGTTTGTATCCGCCTTGCCGGAGATCTGCGCACTCAATCGTTGGATCGTGTCGAAGCGGGTTTTGCTGCCCAAAAGCCCAACGGCCAAGATGTCATTGTGGACATGTCGCAGGTGGAATCGCTGGATACCGGAGGGGCCTGGCTAGTCGCCAATCTGGTGCAGCGGATGGGAAGCGAGGGCGCTCAGGTCCAGCTCGAAGGGTTGGCCCCTGCGCATTCGTCATTGATCGAAACAGTATCGCACAACATATCCGAGGTTACAGGAGAAGAACTGCCGCCGCATGGCTTTGTGAATTGGGTTGCCCGGATTGGGCAAAAAACTTTTGGCGCCTGGCAGGACACATTATCAATCATCGGCTTTCTTGGCCTTACTCTGCATCGATTGGTCCGGACTCTGATCATGCCATGGCGACTGCGTCGTGCTGCCTTGGTGTCACAGATGGAGCAAGTCGGCTTCAAGGCGCTGCCGATTGTGTCCTTGATGGGTTTCCTGATCGGCGTCGTTCTGGCCTTTCAGGGCGCGACGCAGTTGAAACAGTTCGGGGCTGAGATCTTTGTTGTCGAATTGATCTCCATCTCGATCCTGCGTGAGCTTGGTATCCTGCTGACAGCGATCATCGTCGCTGGTCGCTCCGGTTCGGCTTTTACGGCTTCGATTGGCTCGATGAAGGTGCAGGAAGAGATTGATGCGATGCGCACCCTGGGGTTGGATCCGATTGAAGTTCTGGTCATTCCCCGTGTTCTGGCGCTGTTGATCATGTTGCCCATTCTTGGCTTTGTTGCCGATATGGCTGGCCTGATCGGCGGAGCGTTGATGAGTTGGATCGACCTCGGTGTCAGCCCCGGCATGTTCCTGACCCGGTTGAAGGAAAATACCGGCGTCGCACAGCTTGCCGTCGGGATGATCAAGGCACCGTTCTTTGCACTGGTGATCGGTGTCATTGCCTGCTGGCAGGCAATGCAGGTCAAAGGTTCATCCGAAAGCGTTGGTCAGCGGACGACGGCCTCGGTCGTGCAATCGATCTTTATGGTCATCGCCATCGACGCCCTGTTTTCGATCTTCTTCTCAGAGTTGGGGATCTGACATGGATGGAGCCGCGCTTCAGGACAAGCCCCAATCCGACACGAAACGCGAGGCCGTTATTCGTGTGCGCAATTTAACCAACCAGTTCGGCGAACAAGTGGTCCACGACAACCTCAACCTCGATGTCTGGCGCGGTGAAGTGCTGGGTGTTGTCGGTGGATCGGGCACTGGGAAGTCCGTGCTTTTGCGTACGATCGTCGGGCTGAACAAGCCCAAGTCGGGAAGTATTGAGGTTCTTGGCGTCGATGTTCTTAATGGCCCCGAAGAAGAACGTCAGCGGATCGAAAGAAGCTGGGGCGTGGCATTTCAGGACGGTGCGCTGTTTTCCTCACTGACTGTATTGCAGAACGTGATGGCGCCTCTGCGCGAACACACGGGTATCAGTGAAAAATTGATGGCCGCACTAGGTGGGCTGAAGATCAGTCTCGTTGGCTTGCCTCAACTAAGTTGCAGCAAGTTCCCCTCGGAACTGTCCGGTGGAATGCGCAAACGCGCTGCGTTGGCCCGCGCCCTGTCGCTGGACCCCGAAATCGTTTTTCTGGACGAACCAACTGCCGGGTTGGACCCGATCGGGGCCGCCGCATATGATGAACTGATCGGGGAACTTCAGCACACGTTGGGGCTGACCGTGTTCATGGTAACGCATGATCTGGACAGCCTTTATGCCATATGTAATCGCGTCGCGGTACTTGCGGAAAAACGCGTGCTGGTTGAAGGTCCGATAGAAGAGATGACCAAGGTCGACCATCCTTGGGTTCAGGAATATTTCACAGGCCCCCGCGCCCGTGCGGCACAACAGAAGGGGCAGGACAGGTAGAGGCGATGGAGACCCGAGCGAATTACATCCTGATCGGTGCGTTCACCCTGGCGGGCATCCTTGGTGCCTTCGGGTTCTTTCTGTGGCTCGCCAAATTCGAAGTGACCCGGCAATACGCCTATTATGATGTGTTGTTCGACAATGTCTCGGGCCTGTCGGCTGCAGGTGGCGTAAATTACAACGGCTTGCCTGTGGGTCAGGTGGTTTCCCTGGACTTGGACAAAGATGACCCGTCAAAGGTGCGAGTGCGGCTTGAGGTTGATGCCGACATCCCTGTTACCAAAGAAACCATCGCACAGTTGCAATCTCTGGGTGTGACAGGGGTTGCTTATGTTGAGCTTTCCGGAGGGTCTCCAACCGCAGAAAGGCTGGCCCAGAATAGTGTCATCCCAAGCAAGCGCAGTTCGATTCAATCCTTGCTTGAGGGTGCGCCAGAGGTTCTGGAAAAGGCGGTCACTCTGTTGGAGAACCTCAATTCGGTTGTTGATGACAAAAACCGAAAGGCGGTGTCGGATATCCTGAACAATCTGGCAGAAGCGTCGGGCAAGCTGGATAAAACTCTGACGGATTTCCAGTCGCTCTCGTCCGATTTGGGCGGTGCGGCCAAAGACGTTGGAGAATTTACCAAGAGACTGGATACGTTGGCGAACACGGCCGAGACGACGTTGAGCACAGGAACGGACACGCTGAAGAGCATCAAAGAGACCTCAGAATCCGCCAAAACAACGCTAGAGACTGCAAATAACGCCATTGCCAGTGCTGAAAGCGTGATTCAGGAAGATATCCGGCCCTTTATCGAACGCGGGTCAATCCTGGCCGAAAGGCTGACTCGGCTGTCAGATGAAGGCAGCGTTACGCTTGAGGTAATCAGCGAGACTGTTCTGAATGCAAACACCACCCTTGAATCGGTTACATCGACTATGGATTCAGCCAAAGGGGCGCTCGATTCAGCAGAGAGGGCGTTTGACTCGGCAAACCGCGTGATGGACGAGGATATCTCACCTGTCGCTGAAGATGTGAGTAAGGCGGCCAATCAGGTTGCGGAAACCGTCTCGAATATCACCGAAAAGATTGACAAGATTTCCGACGATGTTCTCAGCGCCTCCCAATCGGCGTCGGATCTGCTGGGAACCATCGACGGGATCGTTCAGGACAACCGCCGTCAGGTTTCGGACTTCTTGCGCGTTGGGTTGCCTCAGTTCATCCGGTTCATCGAGGAATCACAGCGTCTGGTCATCAGTCTGGATAGATTGGTCGACAAGGTCGAACGCGACCCGGCCCGCTTTTTGTTAGGCACCCAAGCATCGGAGTTTCGTCAATGATACGGCCCTTAATATTGACTCTGGTTTTGGCCGCTTTGACGGGCTGCACGGGCTTGGGCACGCTGCGGCAGGCTTCTAAGCCCAATGACTTGTATTTGCTGACACCCAAAAGCACGTTCTCGTCATCGCTGCCGCAGAATCCAAAAACAGATCGTTGTCGAAGAGCCCACAGCGACGGCGGCCGTGAACACCGATCAGATCGCCGTGCAGCCCACCTTGCTTCAGGTTCAGTATCTGCCGCGGGCCCGATGGGTGGATCGCGCTCCGTTAATTGTGCAGGCGCTGATGGTCGAAAGCTATGAAAATTCCGGCAAGGTCGCGGCCGTAGGACGTTCGACCGTAGGCCTGAGAGCGGACTATGTGATCGCGCCTGATCTGCGCGAATTTCAGGGCATCGTCATCAGCGAAACCGAAGACACGAAAACGGTCCGCGTAGAAGTGCGCATCAATATCAAGATCATCGATGAGTATGAGGACAAGATCATCGCTTCAAGCTCATTCCAGGAAGCAGTGCTGGCGACGAGCGATAAAACACCCGAACTGGTGGAGGCCTTTGATATCGCCTTGGGCAAGACAATGCGGGATGCCGTGGAATGGAGCATCCGCAAAATCCATACGCATACGCTCAATAACCCGCGATCAAGACCTAGCTAGTGGTCGCTAGAACTGGCTCGCTGAGGCGACTTGCCAGTCAGCGGCGAACTCTTCAGGGATGGTCTTGCCCAACAGAGAGCCGTCATCCAGAAAGCTGTATAGCTCGGCATAAGACCGCTCTCGTTCATCCGCATTTCGGCGCCGGATGTCGGCAGGGCGCAGGTCGGAAACTTTTGCTTTGCCCATAGCCCCTAATATCTCGCGGAAGCTTTCAAGCGTCGCGTCATGAAACCGATGCACGCGCTGTCGTTTCTGTGGCACATTCACCGCCCGCCCACGGATCGGATCTTGCGTCGCTACCCCCGAGGGGCACCTGTTGGTGTTGCAATGCAGCGCCTGAATGCACCCCACCGCAAACATCATCGCCCGCGCCGCGTTACACATATCCGCACCCAAAGCGAATTTCTCGACCATATCGAACCCAGTGGCCACTTTGCCCGAACAGATCACCCTCATCTTGTCGCGGACTCCAATACCGCGCAGACAGTTGTTTACAAAGATCAGTGCCTCGTTAAGCGGCATCCCCAATCGGTTGGTGAACTCGACCGGGGCAGCGCCAGTGCCCCCTTCCGCGCCGTCCACCGTGATGAAGTCAGGCAGAATCTCAGTTTCCAACATCGCTTTGCAAATCGCCATAAACTCGGATCGACGACCGATGCACAGTTTGAAGCCCACGGGCTTGCCACCTGACATCTCTCGCAGATGCTGAACGAAATGCATCAATCCATTCGGTCCATCAAAGGCCGAATGAATAGGTGGGGAAATCACATCCTGATGTACTGGAACCCCACGAATCTCGGCGATTTCTTCATCCACCTTTGCTGCCGGTAGGACCCCGCCATGAGACGGCTTCGCCCCTTGCGATAGTTTGATCTCGATCGCTTTGACGACATCTTTCTTGGCCTTTTCGGCAAACAGGTCCTTATCGAACCCACCTTCAGGCGTGCGGCATCCAAAATATCCTGTTCCGATTTGCCAGATGATGTCTCCACCTTCTGCCAGATGGTGGGGGGACAGTCCGCCTTCGCCCGTGTTATGCGCAAAACCCCCATCTTTTGCACCGCCATTCAAAGCACGGATTGCGTTGGCGCTGAGTGCACCGAAACTCATTGCTGATACGTTCAGACGCGACGCATTGTAGGGTTTGTCGCACTGAGGGCCGCCCAGTATCACCCGTTCTTCGCTCTCTTCGACGTGCTTGGGGGATAGCGAGTGATCAGCGCGGTGATAACCTACCGTCATGATATCGTACTGAGTGCCAAACGCCTGAGTATCCACCTGCCCCTTGGCGCGGGAATAGACCAGACTGCGGATGATCCGATTATAGGGCCGCCCGCTTTCATTGGTTTCAACGAAATACTGCCGGATTTCAGGGCTGACAAACTCCAACATATATCGGAAGTGACCCAGTACCGGGTAGTTGTTCAGCACATTATGCTTGGTTGTCAGCATATCGTAGAGACCGACAACCGCATAGGGGATCAGTATGATCAGCAACCAGTGGGCGGGTGGCCAGAAAAAACCCCAAAGCAAAGTCAAAGGCAAGCAGACATAGCTGAGGAAATAGTAAAGCCTGCGAACAATCATTTCCTATCTCCCTGAGTAGCGCTGTGACAGCGTGACTTTGAATGGACATTGGGTCCATGACCCTGCTCTTCATCCAGAACGTGGAACAAATTGACCTGTTTGCGCAAGCCCTTGCTAATCAAACAAAGATAACGGTTGGGTTAGCGAGGCCGGTTGAACCAAGCAAAAGCAGTCTGTATGCAAAATGAAACGCTGGTCAGAGCAGGATCAACCGCAGTGTCGAAAACAGCGCCTGTATTCGGGCATCGCGCCCTGATGTATACAGCCGTCTTTGTGGGGGGTGCTGCAGGGTCGTTGCTGCGCGAGCTATTTTCGCTGGAGATCCCCGGCGCTCCGTTCCTAACCGCGACTTTCGGCATCAATGTTGCGGCCTGTTTCGTTCTAGGTTGGCTCTATGCCATTCGAAATCGTGTCCACGCCCACGTCCTGCATCTAGGGGCCGTTGGATTTTGCGGTGGGCTATCGACGTTTTCCTCATTCGTCGCCGAGCTGGAAAGACTGGCAGAAACCGGGAATTGGTTTGTGGTTATCGCCGTAAGCGCGGA
Organism: Ruegeria sp. S84; assembly: GCF_056583445.1. Lineage (NCBI taxonomy): Bacteria > Pseudomonadati > Pseudomonadota > Alphaproteobacteria > Rhodobacterales > Roseobacteraceae > Ruegeria > Ruegeria sp. S84. Next base: position 48,838 of record NZ_JBWPVF010000001.1, on the reverse strand, counting down.
GATCGCATTTGGTCTTACGGCGGCGGTTCTTGGGGAAGCGCTGGGTCGGCGGCATCATTCCCGGGAAACATCGGAATGACGACCTTGTATCTGCATGCCATGTTCGCATTGGGCGGAGGATTGGGGGCTGTACTGCGGCATTGGCTGGCGCTTCGGGTGACGCATGATCTGCCGTACTCGACCCTGATCGTGAATGTTCTGGGCAGCCTTCTGCTGGGTCTATGGATTGGTTATCTGGGTGGCTCTGCAGAAATGGGCGAAGAGGAAAAACGCCTTGTATTCGGGTTTTGCGGCGGCTTCACCACATTCTCAAGCTTCGCCTATCAATCGCTGCAATTGCACCGTGAACGGACGATCGTATTTGCTGCCGGTAACATCGCTCTCAGCCTCGTCTTTTGCTGGTTCGCGCTATGGCTGGGCCTTGTTCTGACGCGCTAGTGAACGGGTGCTGCAGCCCTTTGGTCGGGCCTGGGCGCGCGGCAGAAGAACAACAGTGGGATCGTGGCCAACGCCAGCAGTCCAAGATTGTTGAATACTGTAAGGTACGAGATCATCTCGGCCTGCCGAGCAATCTCTTGTCCCAAAATGGCGGCACCCTGGGCGCTATCGGGTGTCAGCCCCAGCGGCGCAAGATAAGCCTGTGCAGCAGGATTGTAGGGTGTCACATTCTGGCTGAGCACTGCCGTATTGGTTTGCAGGCCTCGCACGACCCAAGTCCCCACTAATGAAATACCTACCGAAGAGCCAAGCTGCCTGGTGACGTTGAATAGGCCCGAGGCCTCATCCTGCCTTGATTTACTGATGCTCTCGAATGCCAGAATAGACATCGGCACAAACACCAGCCCCATCCCCAGACCACTGACAAAGCCCGGCCAAGCCAGTTGCCAGAAACCGGCGTCGAGGTTGAGCGTGCCCAACATGAAATTCCCCAGTGCTGTCAACAGCATCCCCAACCCGGCTAAAACTCGTGGATCAAACCGGGTGACCAGTACGGCCCCGGTCAGCACCATCGATGCACCTGCGGCGATCCCGCGCGGTATGAACAAATGACCGGATTCGATCACGGGGTAATCGAGCAGGCTTTGCACAAAGGTTGGCAGTATGGCGATCCCGCCAAACAATGAGATCGCGAACCCCGCTATCACTAGGTTGCACAGGGCAAAGTTGCGATCCGCAAAAAGGCGCAAATCAACGACAGAATGCCGGGATGTCAGAGAATGGACGATGAACCCCATTGCCCCAAGAACCGAAGCGATCAACGCCAGCTGTATCATCCTCGATGACAGCCAGTCCTTGGTCTCACCTTGGTCAAGAATGAATTGAAGGCATCCAATGCCAAGTGCCAGCAGCGCCAGGCCTTTCCAGTCGATGCGCACCTCTTCGGTTTTGTCGTCCGGCAACTCGCCCGCCAAAAGCAGCAGGGCCATGGCAGCGACCGGAAGGTTGACGAAAAACACCATTCGCCACGAAAAATACTCAGTCAGGACTGCACCTACAGTTGGGCCCAACACCGGTGCGACCACCACGCCCAAGCCAAAGACCGCCATGGCCTGTCCCCGTTTTTCACGCGGAAAGGCGTCAAACAGGATGGACTGCGATAACGGGATCAGGAACGCGCCGAACATCCCCTGCGCCAGGCGGAACGCGACGATAGTCTGAAGACTCCATGACAGGCCGCACATGACAGACATTGTGGCAAAACCCGTGACCGCAGTCAGGATCAGCCTGCGCCGCCCGACCCGACGCGCGACAAACCCGGTCAGCGGCATGACCACAACGGCTGAGACGATATAGCTGGTTAAGATCCATGTCGCCTGATCGGTTGTGGCCCCAAAAGCCGCCTGAATATGCGGCAACGCAACATTGACGATGGTACTGTCCAGAACTTCGAGAATTGCACTGAGCACGACGGCCACGACAATCACGCGATTGATATGGCCGGCATCAGTCATTGGCTGGGTCCGGTTGTATCCACCGTAACTTTGCTGCTGCCTCCTACACGCAGCGGAGCATCAGTTGGATCAAGCTCAATCCGCACCGGGAAACGTCGAGTGACCTTGACCCAGTTGCCGCTGGAGTTTTCGGACGGCAACAACGAAAACGTATCGCCCGAGCCTCGACCGATCGACGCAACCTTGCCGGTCAGGGTCGTGTCTGGAAGCATATCCACCTGCACTGTGACCGGCTGACCGGGTCGGATGCGTGGCAGTGATGTTTCCTTGAAATTTGCATCGACCCACCAGTCAGACGACTCGACAATGGAAAATTGCGGCGCATTGGCCGAGACAGACGACCCTGGCCGCAGCGTCAGATTTGCGATCCAGCCATCGGCCGCGGCATAGACCTTGGTCCAGACAAGATCGGCCTGCGCGATTTCCAACGCAGCCTGCGAGGACAACACATTGTCCTGCCGGGCCGCGAGACCACTTTGCAATGCGGAAAGCTCGGACCGGCTGGTGGTCAACCGGGCCGAAGCCTGTGCGAATTCGGATGTAGTTTGGTCCAGCGAGGCCTGCGCGAGGTCCCCGTCCGAAAACAAAGCTCGGGCGCGTTCAAGATTGCTCTGAGCCGTTTCGTAGAAAGAGTTGGCGCTTTCGACAGCGGCCTGTGCAGCGGTGATCTGGTTCGAGAAGGAGTCAGCCTGCTGAATGGCACTGTCCAGATTAGCTTTGGCCTGATCGACCGAGGCTTGGAACTGTGTCGGATCAATCGAGAACAGCAAATCGCCTGCATTGACCGGCTGGTTTTCGACCACCGCAACGTCTGAAACCTGCCCGGTCACCTGTGCGGCCACATAGATGATATTCGCGCCGATATAGGCGTCTTTTGTTGACGGATACCGCTCTTCATGCCGCCAGAAAAGGAACAATCCAACAGCAATCGTGACCAGGATCCCTGCGGCGGCAATTGCCTTGAATGACTTCATAAGCAGCTTCCTTTTCGGTGCCTAATCGAGCGACCTCACATCACCTGCATATGCATGCGCATGGCCAGATTGCCCAGAATCCAAACTGTCCCGCCGATGATAATCAGCAGAACAAGTGTCGAGAACAGAACCAGGTCCAGATCCTCTCGGCTGCTGCGGCGGCGGTCGATGTGTAGAAAATAGATCAGTTGAACAACCAGTTGTGCCAACCCCAGAAGGCCGATGGTCATATAGACGCCTGGTGTTTCAATACCGAAATGATAGGCGATCACAAATACCACCAGCGTGAGCAGCAGTGACCCACCATAGCCAATCACGTAACGCCGCCGTTCGCGGTGATGCATCTCGGATCGTTTATCCATAGGCCAGCCCTCCGAAATACACGATGGTTATTATGCCGATCCAGATCAGGTCGAGGAAATGCCAGAATAGCGCCAACCGCACCATACGCGACATCAGCAGATCGGTCAGCCCGAACATACGCAGCTGAATACCCAGCACGATTAGCCACAGACACCCGGCTGCAACATGCAAGCCGTGGAGCGGTACGAGACCATAGAAGGCCGACAAAAACCCGCTACGCTGTGGGATACCGCCTTGGGCTGCCATGTTCATGAAATCACGGATTTCCAAAACCAGAAAACTGAGCCCCAGCAGCAGTGTCACTCCGAACCACAGCACGATCCGTGCCCGAGGCAGGTTGTATTTCAGCGCCAACATCGCCAGCCCGACGGTCAAACTGCTGGTCAGCAGAATGAGAGTCTGGGCAAAGATGCTTTTCAGGTCGAACAGCTCATGCGGGCCCGGACCGCCGGCCTGCGCGTCTATCATGGTGATATAGATCGCGAACATCAGGCCGAAATAGACCAGATCGCTCATCAGGAAGACCCAGAAGCCGAAAGTGACGACCTCGGTCGCCTTGTGGGCGCTGGCGTGGTCCTCGCCGAGGTTTATCCCCGGATAGCTGTGCTTGGGTGCGCGCCTCATGTCACGGCCTCCATATCCGGGCGGGCGAGGCCGCGATTTTCCGGTGTACTTTCATGATCGCGATCCACAGCGGCGGTGCTGTGGACCAGCGCCAACCACGCCTCGTGTTCTTTGCGGACCTCTTCGGCGGGGATGATGACCTCGGTGCTGGTGTCGAAACTCCAGATGATAATGGCGAGGATCATCGCGATGGTCATCAGTGCTGCCAGCCACCAGATCCACCAGACCAGAGAGAACATCCAGATGCCACTGAGCACGCAGAGGATAAACCCGATGCCGGTGTTGCGCGGCATCTCGATATCTTCGTAGGCCGCGGGTGCAGGATAGGCTTGTCCGCGCTCCTTAGCTGCAGCAAAGTCATCGCGGTCACTAACCTGCGGAATAATAGCGAAGTTGTAGGGCGGCGGCGGAGACGGGATCGACCATTCCAGCGTGCGCCCGTCCCAAGGATCACCGACCGGTGCGCAGGTCTGTTCTCGGTCGCGTATACTGACCCACAATTGGACCAGGATCGAAAGCAACCCGCAAGTAATCACTAGCGATCCTATGGCGGCGGTGATCATGTAGGGGTGAAAGCTGGGATCCTCCCAACTGAACGACCGGCGGGGCATGCCCATCAGACCAACGAAGTAGAGCGGCATGAAGGTCAGCAGAAACCCAACCGTCCAGCAGAAAACCGAAACGCGGCCCCAGAACTCGTTTAGACGGAACCCAAAGGCCTTTGGGAACCAGTAGTTATAGCCGGCGAGCAACCCGAACAGCACACCTGGTAGCAACGCGTTGTGGAAATGCGCAACCAGAAACAGCGTATTATGGACCTGATAGTCGACGGTTGGATTGGCAAGAACCACTCCGCTGAGGCCGCCGATGACGAACAACATCAAGAACGCAAGGCCATAAAGCATCGGGACCGAGAATCGAATGCGCCCACGGTACAGAGTCGCCATCCAGTCATAGACCTTTACCCCGGTCGGAATGGCGATCAGCATCGTGGCAATCCCGAACACCGCGTTGATCAGAGCGCTTTGCCCCATGGTGAAGAAATGATGCAACCAAACCGTGAAGGACATGACCGCAATCGACATTGTTGCGATGACCAGTGAGTTGTAACCATAGAGACGCTTGGCCGAAAAGGTGGCAAAGACCTCAGAATAGATTCCATATGCAGGCAGGACCAACAGGTAGACCTCGGGGTGGCCAAACAGCCAGAACAGGTTGGCATAGTTCATCATGTTGCCGCCAAGGTCATTGGTGAAGAAGTGAAAATCCAGATAGCGATCCGCGGCCAGCAGCAGCGCGGCAACGCCTAGGGGCGGCATAGCAAAGATGATCAGGATCGAGCTGCAAATGATCGTCCAGCAATACATGGGCAACCGCATGAACTTCATCCCCGGCGCACGCAGCTTGTAGATCGTGACGGCAAAGTTGATGCCAGTCAGTGTTGTGCCCACGCCCGAGACCACGATGGCCCAGATCCAGTAATCCGGCCCAACGCCGGGATTGAACGCGGCCCCGGTATAGGGCGGATAGGCGGTCCAACCACCTGTTGAGAATTCGCCCACCACCAGTGAGACCATCAGCATCAGCCCGGCCGAGACGGTCAGACCAAGCCCGATCTGGTTCATCACCGGAAAGGCCACGTCGCGCGCGCCTATCATGAGCGGAATTATGTAATTAGCGACGCCAAAGACAAAAGGTACCGCGACGAAGAACACCATTATGGTGCCATGAGTGCTAAACAGTTCCGCGAAATGCTCGGGTTCCAGAAATCCGTCCCCCGGTCCCGCCGCCTGTTGGGCCCGCATCACTACGCCTTCCAGGACGCCCCGCGCTAGCATGACGATGGCGAAGACAATGTACATGATGCCGATCTTCTTGTGATCAGCGCTGGTCAGCCAATCGCGCCAGAGCGGGCCCCACAACCGGAACCACGTCAGGATGCCAATCACTACCACTACGCCCACGATCACAATAGCAGCAGCAGCGTTTGCAATGATCTCATTTGCGCCAGGATTCTGGATCAGTCCAGCGATGGGAAATGCATCCCAGTTCAGGCGACCGAAGAAGCCGGTCTCGGCATTTGTCATTGGCTTGCCTCCTGCCCGTATTCAGCCGTTCCGGGTTGCTGATCCAACTGCAGAGGCTCTCCGCTGTGGTAACGACGCAGGATCGAATGGAACAGGTCGCCCTCTTCCAGCGTGAAATAAAGCGCATTCAGCGGCATGAGTTCGGTGCCCAATGCCGCCTGTACCTCATCCCGATCCGTACGCATCGCCAACGTCCGATAGGTGCTTTCGGTCAACGGTATGCCATGCGCTTTAACACTGGCGACCCATGCCTGAAAATCCTCGGGCTGCATCGCTTGCGCCAGGAATTTCTGCTTTGTGAATCCTCGGCCATTATACTGTGTGTTCTCGCCTTGCATCGTCTCAGGCGAGTCTGCCACCAGGTGTAGCCGAGTCGTCATCCCCGGCATGGCATAGATTTGCCCTGCCAGCGCCGGGATCATGAACGACTGCATCACCGTGTCTGTGGTCAGCGTCATCGCAACTTGCTGTTTGATCGGTATGCCCAGTTCTCCCACCGTTGCGATGCCATGATCTGGATAGATGAACAGCCATTTCCAATCGAGGCCAACCACCTGCACATTTAGGGCAGGCTCTTCTCCAAAAGGGGCCGAATAAGGGTCAAGACGATGTGTCGCTTTCCAGAGATAGAAAGACAGGATCATCACGATCACGACCGGGACGCCCCACATCACAAATTCAAGCTTCGCCGAAAAATCCCAATGCGGCGTGTATGCAGCATTTCCACCCTTACGTCGGCGATAACGCAGGGCAATCAGCGGCACCAGAGCCAGAACCGGTATCACAGCGATCAGGATAAGAGCCGTCGCGCGCAAAAGGTGTGTCTTTTGCACTGCTGCAATCGGGCCTTGGGGGTCCATGAAGCTATCACTCGCCCCGGCAGACTCAGCCGTCAACAACAGAGCAACAAAGATCACCAAGGCTGGCACAGCGACTGAATGTATCCGAGACAAGGTCACACCTGATGATCCTCTTGCGGCGGGGTTTCCCGGCAACTATCGGCAGAGTCACGGATTTTCTCAAGAACTTTTCCAAAATCACCCTGCGGCGCCGATGTTGACATGAGGTCAAGCGCGCGCGAGACCAATCATATGCGTTTGGTTCTTGCTATAGTCTCCCTGGTTTGTCTTGCCGCCCCCTCGGTAGCGCAAGATCGCGCTGAGGTTGAACGTCAGTTCCAGAACTGGCTGCAACAAGCCATATGGCCTCAGGCAAAAGCCAAGGGCGTTTCGAAACGCACGTTCCAAACCGCCTTTGACGGGGTAACGCTAAACTGGGACCTTCCTGACCTGGTTCCGCCGGGAAGCCCCCAAAAGACACCCAAGCAACAACGGCAGGCCGAGTTCGGCTCACCTGGTCGATATTTCAATGCCGGATCAGTCCAGGGTGCCACCTCCGTCGGTCGCAAGATGGCTAGGCGCCATGCGGGTACACTGGCGCGTGTCGAGGCAGAAACCGGCGTACCCGCCCGTATCATTCTGGCCATCTGGGGGCGCGAGAGCGGCTATGGACAAGTCCCGATCCGCCATAATGCGTTTCAGGTGCTGGGCACCAAAGGGTTTATGAGTACGCGTGCCGAGTATTTCACGGCTGAACTGATTGCTGCGCTACAGATCGCTGAATCCGGTCACGGCCAAGGCCACGCACTGAAAAGCAGTTGGGCGGGTGCCTTGGGGCAGCCTCAGTTCATGCCCACAAATTTTCTGACTTACGCGCGCGATGGCGATGGCGATGGCCGAACTGATATCTGGGGCTCAGCCTCGGACACGATTGCATCGATCGGCGCGTATCTTGACGAGCACGGATGGGTGACAGGCCGCGACTGGGGGTTCGAAGTTATCCTACCCACGACCGTTTCTTGCGCGTTGGAGGGCCCTGATCAGGGGCGGTTGATCCGCGATTGGGTCGCCATGGGCGTAAATCGCGTTTCCGGCAAACCTTTTCCGGCACATGAACTTGATGCCGAGGGCTATCTTATGATGCCTGCCGGTCGTAGCGGTCCGGCCTTTATCGTAACGCCCAATTTCTATGTCCTCAAAGACTATAACACCAGCGACCTTTATGCGCTGTTTGTGGGTCATGTCGGCGATCGCATCCAATACGGAGTTGGCGATTTTCGGGGTCGTTGGGGCGATGTCGGCAATCTCTATCGCTCAGATGTCGCCAGCATGCAGCAGGTGCTTGTTCAACAGGGTCATGACGTCGGTGGCGTCGATGGCCTGCCCGGATACAAAACCCGACGCTCGATCGGGCGCTGGCAAGAGGCTTCTGGAAGCACACCAACCTGCTTCCCCGATGCCTCATTGAAGGCCGTTCTGAAGCCGTAGCAGCGTACTGATTCGCCATTTACGAGCATCACTGCGAACACATTCACCCACGGTGATATGTTGAGCTTCACGAAAATGTCACTGCCACGAAGCGTTTCAAAATAAAATTTTAACACCTCCGCCGGCTGCGGTTCTAATCAGCCTTTGTGGTCTTCACCCACCGCAAAACCCTTTACCTTTGCTTCAAAACTGACAGGTTCATGGGCAGTGAAAGATAGCTTTCGCATTCGGATCTCCGACATTGCCTGATGCATGAATGCCGAAATTATCGATCTTGGCACGATCTAGATCAAGGTAAAGTCCAGACAATTGCCGGAGACAAAATGGCAGACAAGCGCCCACCGCGAATGCGGTTTGGACGTTCGAAACCATACAAAATGGGAGTAAACACATGAACAAAATAATCAGAACCTCTTTGGCAGGACTGTTGTCCTCGACCATCATTACCGGTGCTGCAATTGCTGCCGGTACACATCCCGAAACCGGAGAAGCCCTGGCCGACGATCAGACCTTCACCTATCGGATTCTCGATGAACACAGCTCGGTCGACCCGCAAGTCGTAGAAGATGTGTCGGGTGCAGAAATTGTTCGCGATCTGTTTGAAGGCCTGATGAATCAGGATGAGGACGGTAACCTGGTTCCTGGTGTCGCCACCGAATTCTCGGTCAACGATACCAAGGACGTTTACACCTTTACCCTGCGCGATGAAGCGAAGTGGTCGAATGGTGATCCGGTGACCGCAGGTGACTTTGTGTATGCCTGGAAGCGCGCCGTCGATCCCGAACTGTCGTCGCCCTATGCGTGGTTCATGGAACTGATGTCGATCGAAAACGCTGCCGAGATCATCGCGGGCGAAAAACCGGTAGATGAGTTGGGTGTCAAAGCCATCGACGACAAAACGCTGGAAGTCCGCTTGAGCGCCCCCCTGCCCTATTTCCCGCAGATGACCACACATTCGACAACCTTCCCGGCACCGCAGAAAGTGATCGAAGAATTTGGTGACGCCTGGACCAAACCGGAAAACATCGTCTCGAACGGCGCTTATGTTCTGACCGAGCACCTGCCGCAAGAACGCTCGGTACGTGAACGCAACACCGCCTATTGGGACAACGATAACACGATCATCGACAAGGTCGTGGCGCTGGTCATCAATGATGAAAACGTCGCCCTGACCCGCTATTTGGCTGGCGAACTGGACCGCACCGAAATTCCAGCCGGCCAGTACCCACGTCTGAAGGAAGAGCACCCCGTAGAAGCCATCAGCTTCCCACGCCTGTGCAACTATTATTACACCTTCAATCTGTCTGATGGTGGCCCCGAGGCTTTCAAGGACCCGAACGTCCGCCAAGCCCTGTCACTGGCCGTTGATCGTGCGATCATCACCGAAAAAGTGATGGCAGGCGGTCAGCCCGAAGCCTACACCTTCGCCCCCGAAGCAACCGCAGGCTTCACCGTCCCGGCCGTTGAAATGGCATCCATGTCCCAAGCCGAACGCGACGAGTTGGCGAAGGAGCTTCTAGCAGAAGCAGGTTATGGGCCTGACAACCCTCTGAGCTTCCAGATGGTTTATAACACCGCGGAAAACCACAAGAAGGTCGCCGTTGCGCTGAGCCAGATGTGGAAGCAGAAGCTTGGCGTGAACGCCGAACTGGCAAATATGGAGTGGAAAGTCTTCCTCGAGGAGCGCGGCAACCAAAACTTTGAGCTGGCACGTGGTGCTTGGTGCGGAGACTACAACGAGGCGTCGACCTTCCTGGACCTACTGCAGTCGGACTCGGGCTATAATGACGGCAAATATGCCAACGCGCGCGTTGATGAGCTGCTGGCCGAGGCCAAAACCTCGGACGATCCGGCTCCGCTTTACACCGAAGTTGAACGCATAATCGCCCAAGAAACGCCTGTGATCCCGATCTATCACTACGCAGGCGTCTATATGATGGACAGCGATGTAGGCAACTGGCCGGTGAACAACGTCGAGCAGAACTGGTACTCGAAGAACCTCTACAAGCTCGCTGAATAATCGTCTTTGAACCACGCCCTGCCCCGGAGACATCCGGGGCAGGGCCAATAAACACGGGGGCATGAAATGCTTGCCTACAGTTTAAAGCGGCTGCTGGTCGCTATTCCGACGATCCTGTTATTGATCGTCGCCTGCTTTTTCCTCATGCACATCGCGCCTGGCGGGCCATTCACCTCGGAACGGCCATTGCCGCCGCAGGTTCTGGCCAATATCGAGGCGCGTTATGGATTGGACCAACCGCTGTGGAAACAGCTTTGGGACTATCTGTACAACATCGTGGTGCATTTTGATTTCGGACCGTCCTTTAAATTCAAGGATCGGGATGTGAACGACATCATCGCGCAGGGTTTCCCGATTTCGCTAACCTATGGTTCGTTGTCCTTTCTGGTGGCAACATCCGTTGGCGTCGCGCTGGGAATTGCCGCTGCAATCAAACACAACAGCTGGATTGACTACTTTGCGGTGGGTCTGGGTATCGCCGCTCAGGCGCTTCCGAACTTCATCATGGGGCCGATCCTGATCCTGACCTTTACCCTGTGGTTGGGGTGGCTGCCGGGTGGCGGCTGGCATGGCGGTCAATGGCAGTATCTGGTGATGCCGGTGATTGCGTTGGCGACCTCCTACATGGGCTCAATCGCAAGAATTACGCGGTCATCGATGCTGGAGGTTCTGAACTCGAACTTCATTCGAACTGCACGGGCCAAGGGATTGCCGACAAGAACCGTGATCTGGCGCCATGCGCTTAAGCCGACATTGCTTCCCGTTGTCTCGTACCTCGGGCCGGTTTTTGTCTACGTTCTGACCGGTTCGGTTTTTGTCGACATCTATTTCTCAACCGGTGGTCTGGGGCAGGCCTATGTCGGCTCGGCTTTGTCTCGCGACTATGCTGTGCTGCTAGGGGTCACCATTCTTTACGGCGCGTTGACCGTGGTTGTGAACCTTCTGACCGACCTGGCTTATGCCTGGTTCGATCCAAAAATCCGATACTGAGGGGCAGGCAATGCTTGGAAAATCACAAAAAGCCGCCCATCTGGCCGAGGAAATCACTGATTACACGGTCATTCAGGGGCGCTCGCTTTGGCAGGACGCACGGATACGTTTTGTCCGCAACAAGGCCGCTATGGCCAGCGTTTTCATTCTGGGTCTGATCGTGTTGTTCACGATTGTTGGCCCTTACTTCGCAGTCTGGAACAATGAAGAGATCGACTGGAACGTCATGGGGGACGTGCGCGGCATGGGTATGCCGTCCATGGAAACCGGACACTATTTTGGCGTCGATGATTTGGGGCGCGACCTATACAGCCGCGTCATTCAGGCCACCACCACATCGCTGCTGGTCGGTTTGATCGGGGCCGCGACCGCTCTGATCGTCGGCACCTGCTATGGCATCACCGCCGGATATATCGGCGGGCGCACCGACAGCGCCATGATGCGGTTCGTGGATATCCTTCTGGCAATTCCGGCAACGCTGATCATCATTTTGCTGCTTGTCGTGGCGGGACGCTCCTTTTTCATGCTGTTCATCGCCTTGGGCGCGGTCGGTTGGCTGACGATGGCGCGGATTGTTCGGGGGCAAACCCTGACCTTGAAGAACCGCGAATTTATCGAAGCCGCGCGCGCCGCCGGTGTCAGCGAATTTACCATCATGTACCGTCACATTCTGCCCAACCTGTTGGGCGTTGTGATCGTGTACGCTTCGTTACTGGTGCCTGAGATGATCCTGACCGAAAGCTTCATCTCGTTCCTCGGCCTCGGAATCTCAGAACCCTACACATCGTTGGGCCGCCTGATCGCCGAAGGGGCTGGCACCATGGCGTATGGTACGCTCTGGCAGCTGATGTTCCCTCTTACTTTTTATGTCGCCATCATCATCACCATGTTCTTCATCGGTGACGGTTTGCGCGACGCTCTGGACCCGAAGGATCGCTGATATGAGTCTGTTTTCCGTTAAGGACCTGAGCGTCCGATTTGATACACCCGACGGCGTGGTTGAAGCTGTAAAGGGCATCAGTTTCGACATCAATCCCGGCGAATGTCTGGGCATCGTCGGCGAAAGTGGCTCAGGCAAAAGCCAGACGTTCATGGCAGCGATGGGGCTGTTGCCCTCCGCTGGCCATGCGTCTGGCTCTGCTTTGCTGAATGGTCAGGAAATCCTGAATCTACCTGTGAACAAAATCAACAAGATTCGTGGCTCAGACGTCGGCATGATCTTTCAGGATCCGCTGACCGCGCTGACCCCACATCTGCGGGTCGGCCAGCAGATGCGCGAAGTGCTACAGGTTCACGAAGGTTTGCAGGGCTCGGCTGCCCGCCAACGTTGCCTTGACTGGCTGAATCGCGTTCGCATCCCCGAAGCGAAACGGCGGCTGGATCAATATCCACATGAATTGTCTGGCGGCATGCGCCAGCGCGTGATGATCGCCATGTCGATGCTGTGCAATCCCAAGTTGCTGATTGCGGATGAGCCCACAACCGCGTTGGATGTGACCGTTCAGGCCGACATTCTGGACCTGATGGTATGGTTGCAAAAGGATGAAGGTACGGCCATAGCTCTGATCACCCATGACATGGGCGTTGTTGCGCGCATGTGCGACAATATTCAAGTCATGCGTATGGGTGAGTTTGTGGAGGCCGGTGACACGCGCGAAGTCTTTCGTTCTCCTCAGCATGATTATACCCGAACGCTACTTGAGGCTATGCCGCGAATTGATGCGGGCGATGCTCCGAAAGCTCTTACGCAGACGGAAGAACCGTTACTGAAAGTGGATGACGTCAAGGTGCATTTCCCGATCCATGTCTCGGGCGGTCTTTTTGGACATAAGGTGCCGCTGAAAGCCGTAGATGGCGTGAGTTTCGACATTCGAAAGGGCGAGACCCTGGGTGTTGTTGGAGAATCCGGCTGTGGCAAATCCACGCTGGCCCGGGCTGTGCTGCAACTGATCGAACCCAGCGCGGGTAATGTCAGCTGGCTGGGGCATCCGATCGTCGGGCTGAAACGGGCCGAGTTGAACAAGTACCGCAAGGACCTGCAGATCGTGTTTCAGGACCCGCTGGCGAGCCTTGATCCACGGATGACGATCTCGGCCTCGATCGCGGAACCGCTGAAAACCTATCGCCCGGATCTGACCGAGCGGGAACGCAAAGAGTTGGTCGCCGAGATGATGGAGCGTGTTGGCTTGAAGGCCAACATGATCAACCGATATCCGCACGAACTATCCGGGGGGCAAAACCAGCGTGTTGGAATCGCGCGTGCCATGATCAACAAACCAAAACTGATTATCTGTGACGAGGCAGTCTCTGCGCTGGATGTGTCCATTCAAGCCCAGATCGTAGGATTGTTGCGTGAACTGCAACAAGAGTTTGGCCTATCGATGATCTTCATCAGCCACGATTTGTCTGTGGTACGTGCGGTTTCGAACCGGATCATGGTTCTATATCTGGGCCGCATCGTTGAATTGGGCGATGGTGAAGTGATCTGCTCCGAACCGAAACATCCTTACACTCAGTCCCTGATCTCGGCGGTTCCGATCCCTGATCCGGATGTCGAGCGCAGCCGCCAACGGCTTAAACTGCCTGGAGAATTGCCTTCTCCCATGGATCCGAAAGCAGCTTTGCGCTTTTTGCCCAGCAGATTGTCTATGGGTGAGACCGACTATGTACCTCAACTCAGTGAGATTGCCCCGGATCACTTCGTCGCCGAACACGATCCGCTTGAGGCGATTATGGCCAATGCATAAGCTTACGCGCCCGATCCAATCTATCGGGCGCGTTTTTGAACTTTATTGAAAAAGTGATTAGTGGATTGGTTCATTGATCCAGCTTTCGGTCGTGTTTCGTTTTGACTCTGCCCTTAAGTTAATGGCAGATTCCAGCGAACCCGTAACTGACCAGCCGGGTGCGATTGATTGGTAGGATTTTAGATTATATGTGGGGCTCCGGCATCACCGAGAGTCGTCGGCAATATAAAGAATTAGTGAGGTAGTATGGTACGCAAAGTCACCAAGGCGATATTTCCCGTAGCGGGAATGGGCACTCGGTTTCTTCCGGCGACAAAGTCGGTGCCAAAGGAAATCATGACATTGGTTGATCGTCCACTGGTCCAATATGCCATCGACGAAGCGCGTGCGGCCGGGATCACTGAATTCATCTTCGTGACATCGCGCGGAAAATCAGCGCTTGAGGACTATTTCGATCACAATCTCGTGCTGGAGCAGGACCTCAAATCCAAGGGCAAAGACGAACTGCTTGAAGTATTGAACGCAACCAATATGGAAAGCGGAGCAATTGCCTATATCCGTCAACACAAGGCTTTGGGATTGGGGCATGCGGTCTGGTGCGCCCGTCGACTGATCGGGGATGAACCCTTTGCCGTGATGCTGCCCGACGATGTGATTGCCGCCGACAAACCCTGCCTACAGCAGATGGTCGAAGCCTATGAGGAAACCGGCGGCAACATGGTCGCCGCGATGGAAGTTCCCAACGAAAAAACCAGCTCCTACGGTATTCTGGATACCGGCCAGAATGTTGGAACGGTTGTCCGTGCCAAAGGAATGGTTGAAAAACCGAAACCCGAGGACGCGCCATCCAATCTAGCGGTGATCGGTCGTTACATCTTAGGTCCTTCGGTTCTATACAATCTGAACCAGAAAAAGAAGGGAAGTGGCGGCGAAATCCAACTGACCGACGCAATTGCCGAGGATATAGGCAATGGTGTTCCTGTTTTTGGCTACAAGTTTGATGGACAGCGGTTCGATTGTGGTTCAAAGGCTGGCTTTCTGCAAGCAACGGTCTCGTTCGCATTGGCCCGCGATGATCTGCGCGACGACCTAAACCAATATCTGCATGAAGTCGTAGCCTCTGATCGGGCCGCGCAGTAGGCCTAGTTGTGTCAGCTATTCCGATTTCAATTCAATAGTTTAAGCTAAAAGGTTCAGAAGGGGCAGGCACCGTGAGCATGGTCTATCCTGTAATTTTATGTGGCGGATCCGGTACTCGGCTTTGGCCGTTGTCGCGTAAAAGCTACCCCAAACAGTTTGTTCCGCTGATTGGTGAAACCAGCCTGCTGCAGCAATGTGCCGAGCGGTTGAAAGGCCCGACCGACACGCCTTACGCCAAACCTCTGATCCTGACCAACGAGGCTTTCCGCTTTGTTGTCCCTGAACAATTGATGGCCATCGGAGTCGATCCGGGTCCGATCTTGATCGAACCCGAAGGACGCAATACTGCACCTGCAGTGCTGGCCGCTGCCCTGCACCTTTCATCCACTGACCCCGACGCGATGATGCTGGTGGCCGCGTCGGATCACGTCATTCCAGACAGTGCGGCCTTTCATGCGGCCGTCGCCGAAGGGGTCCGCACAATAGCCGAGCGTGGAGATCTGGTGACGTTTGGGATCACACCCGACCGACCCGAAACCGGATATGGCTACCTTAAGCTCGCCCAAGCACCGGACTCGTCAGGCGCTTCTGTGCAACTTGACCGGTTCGTTGAAAAACCCGATCTTGAAAACGCCAAGGCAATGGTGGCTGAAGGGAGTTATCTTTGGAACTCGGGCATCTTTTTGTTCGCAGTCCGAGATATCCTTGAGGCGTTCGACCAGCATGCACATGATCTAATTGCGCCCGTTCAGAAGGCGGTTGCGCATGCGCAGTGTGATCTGGGCTTCCTGCGGTTAGATCCCGAGGCCTGGGCGACGGTTCAGGACATCTCTATCGACTATGCGGTTATGGAGAAGGCCGACAATCTCAGCGTTGTCCCTTATGCCGCCGGGTGGTCAGACGTGGGCAGCTGGTCTGCCGTACAAGAGCTTAGCAACCCCGATCCGGACGGCGTTGCAACTGCCGGCGAAGTGACCGCCATAGATTGTCGAAACGTGCTGGTGCGTTCTGAATCGCCCGCGCAAGAAGTTGTTGCAATGGGGTTAGAGAACGTAATCACCGTGGCTATGCCTGACGCGGTTTTGGTCGCCAGCATGGACCGGGCGCAAGACGTCAAGCAGGCCGTCGCAGCATTGAAGGCAAAAGGCGCCAAGCAGGCGGAAGCATTGCCCGTTGATCATCGCCCTTGGGGATGGTTCGAAAGCCTCGTCATCGGCGATCGGTTTCAGGTCAAACGCATTCACGTCCACCCCGGCGCTTCGCTGAGCTTGCAATCGCATCACCATCGGTCCGAGCATTGGATTGTCGTGGAAGGCACCGCCGAGGTGACTATTGACGACAAGGTACAGCTCGTGTCTGAGAATGAATCCGTCTATGTGCCGCTCGGGGCCGTGCACCGGATGGTAAACCCAGGCAAAGTGCCAATGGTTCTTATCGAGGTGCAGACCGGGACCTATTTGGGTGAAGATGACATTATTCGCTACGAAGATGTCTATGCGCGTGACTGAGATCTGATTTCAAGAACTGATCCAAGTTTGGGGCATCTGCAAGGCAGATGTCTCCATATTTCTGAGACCAAATCTTAAAAATTCGAAACCTGGGCGTTCGGCTGGGTCAGGCGGGATTTACGCACATCACGGCAGTGTGGCGCGCAATCATCATCGGACCGACACCACTGGAGGATGCCCATGCCACAGAACTCTCCCCGTCTAAATGTGCCCTATCTGCAACCCGCGCAGGCCCAAAAACATGTGACCCATAACGAAGCGCTGCGTGCGCTAGATCTGGTGGTGCAGCTAAGCGTTGCGTCCGTTAACGCGACGATCCCACCAGCTGCTCCTGATCAAGGTGAAACCTATGCATTGGGCACGTCTCCGATCGGGGCATGGTCCGGACAGGATGGAAAACTGGCGGCTTGGTTGGACAACGGGTGGCATTTCTTGACGCCCGGCATGGGCTGGCGGGCTTGGGATCAAAATGCAGGGCTGTTGAAAGTCTGGGACGGGTCGGCGTGGATCGACCAGCCGGTCAATACACAGAACCTTTCCGGGATCGGCATCGCAACCGGATCAGACAGCACAAACCGTCTGGCCGTACGTAGCCCTGCCACCTTGTTGACGCATGAGGGCGCTGGCCACCAACTCAAGATCAACAAGGCTGGTGCCGGTGATACTGCCTCGCTGCTGTTTCAATCGAACTGGACCGGCCGTGCCGAAATGGGCCTATCCGGCGATACAAATTTTTCAATCAAGGTCTCGCAGGATGGCGGAAGCTGGGTCGATGCTTTGCGGCTTGACGCCACAACCGGAACAGCCAGCGGAGCGGCTGTGCAAAGCAGCGCCGATGACACCACCTCGGGTCGCCTGATGCGGGCAGATTACGGGTACGGACCGGGCAATGTGCTGGGCACCGTATCCGAAAGCAGCGGTGTACCCAGCGGAGCGGTGATCGAGAGGGGCAGCAATGCAAATGGTGACTACACGCGCTTT
Organism: Ruegeria sp. S84; assembly: GCF_056583445.1. NCBI lineage: Bacteria > Pseudomonadati > Pseudomonadota > Alphaproteobacteria > Rhodobacterales > Roseobacteraceae > Ruegeria > Ruegeria sp. S84. The sequence continues at coordinate 31,125 of NZ_JBWPVF010000001.1, read as the reverse complement.
GCTGACGGAACCCAGATTTGCACCGCCGTTCTAAGTGCGGTGGCCTGCACGACCGCAACTGGTAGTATGTTCGCCAGCGGTACCGCCAATTGGGATTTCCCTATTGCCTTTGCTGACAGCAGTTCTCCCGCTCTCAGCGGGAACGGCGGCGGTATTGGCCGATTTATGGGGTTTGACGCACCTTCAGAAACTCAAGCGACGTATCAGGTGATGGCTCCATCCTTGGACGCTACCAGTATAGCGCCAACAGTGATCGCAGTCGGACGTTGGTACTGAATAAAGACCGTTCGGGCCATCGCCCGGACGGTTATCGTTCTTGCAAATTAGTTTCTGACCGATCCAGACAACACGCAAAGATCTGTCTTATCCAGTACCCAAGATCGATACCAGGAACCCAGCTAACAACCCTATCATTTAACTCTTTGTGAAAGCGGCAGATCAAGGCCAGTTATAAGGCCGCCGTCCATACGCGATATCGACCCTGCCCGGTTACTTCGCGGATTAGCCCCCTATCGCTGAATTTGTCCAGATTTCGCTGTGCCGCTGCACGCGAGGCATGGGTCAGTTCTTCGGCCAGCGGGGCGGAAACCATCGGCCAAGCCGTTAATGCATCAATCAGCACGGGTGGGGTTCGACCGCTTAGGTCCGAAATGGCGTCGCGGGCGCGCCCTTCCCAAGCGCTGATCCGGTCCAAATGCAGCAAAGCCGCAAGTGAGGCCTGGCCTGCCCCCTGAATCCAGGCCGAAAGTTTCTCGTCCAACGATCCTGCCCCCCGCAATGCACCTGGGCCCGACAGAGAAAGCGGCATGAACAATGCGCCACCTCGACCCATCGCGGCGGCATGGCGGGCCGCGATGACCGCGGCCTCGGTATCCTGTCCGATGCCAGGAGACAACGCGCGCCACGCGTGAAATCCGATGGCGGCCTGGGTAACCGGGTGCAAACCGGCGACATTTCGCATGGTTTCCGCCAGATCAATCACTGCTTCGGGTGTATCTTCGAAACCTTGGGCCTGACGGTCTAGAAAAGCGGTCAGCCCCGCATCCCAGCCGCCCTCTGATGGCGCAGCACCCGACGACAGCCGCCTCACTGCCCATCCCGCCCGATACAAAGCCTGCACATCATCACCGGTTGCTCCGATCCGCAAACCGGTCCAAAGCGCAAGGCGGTCGACGCTGATCCGGTCGCCCGTCCACCAGCCCAGATCCGAGACCTCCATCAGGGCCAGACGGTGACCCCACCCCTTGGGACCCGCGCGCAAACGTTCATCCAGAGCTCCAAATGTGACGGCCAGATCGGCAAGTTCAGCCGATAACTCGGATTGGGCCGCACGCCAGTCCCTTGGGTCAAACAGCAAACGCTGGTCCGGTCTCGGTACAGAGGGCAGAAATTCTCCCGGGTCTTCTTCGCCGTCGGGCGGAAGGAACCACAAATCGTCGTCTTCCGGCGGATCGGCGTCATAGATGCTGCGCGGCCCTTCTTCCAAGGCCTCATCATCCGGGTCCGGTATCTGAGGGTTCGGCTTCATGTCGGGTATTCTTCGGGCATTTACCGCGGTTCACAAGTGGTTTTGCGAATTCTTGTCGCTCAGCCTGAAAACGCCTCGGTCAAAACATTTAGTTCTCCACTCAGGTCAGATTGCGCATCGCCACCCAACAGCATATAGCCGTAGCCATCATTCGCCCATGTCGCTGTCGCAAGACCACTGAGCACCGCAAGATTCACATCCTTGACCGGTGCTCCCGCGCCTTGCCGGATCACACAAAACGCCACCGGATTACCCTGGGCGTCAGCAAAGACCACCTGCACCAAAGGTTTACCTTTGAACGACAGTACCTGAGCACGTTTCAGATCAAGGCCCGGCAGATTTTCCAACACGTCCCGGTTCAGTGAACGACCCAACTGAGCCTCGGCCTGAACAAACTGCGCGTCCAGCGTTTGCTGAGAATTGTCCAGATCGGCAATCGTGTCCGGTGAATAAAGCGATTGATAGATCGCAGCCTGCTCCGCCCAGCCCAATGCCGGTGGTCGCGTGGCCCAGAATGTTGCAGACGCAGCAATAACAGCAACTGAGGCTGCGACCGTCAGCAAACGGAGCGGTCCGGCATTGGATTGTTGAGCGCTCGGAATGGGCAGATCGATCGAAGGCGCCTCAGTTGGAATGCCTTCAAAAGCCTGCTGCACAACCTGGGCAAATGGGTCGAGCGCCATGAGACGGTGTTCGAGTGCAGAATCCTCGGCCACCGCGTCTTCGATTGCGCGGGCTTCGGCCTCATCGAGGCTACCTTCCAGATAGGCCAGAAGTGTTTCGTCGGAAAACTTCATTTGCCACTCCGTTGCACGGTGTCAGCCGCATCGTGCTGCATAACGGTTTTCAGTTTCTGCCGGGCATTGGAAAGCCGGCTCATGATTGTGCCGATGGGTACGTCCAGCATAACCGCAGCTTCGCGGTAGCTGTAGCCTTCGACAAACACAAGCATCACCGTTTCACGTTGCGCCTCTGGCAGCTGCATCACTTGAGTAAACACCTGAGCGGCGAAAATATTCGTTTCTGAATCAGGCCCTGTCGCGACTAATTCCGCCTCGGGCGTGACTGAAAGCGCCTGCGCCTTTCTTACGGATCGCGCCCGTATCTCGTTCAGCCAGATTGAACGGCAGATCGTCATCAGCCAACTGTCCAGCCGTTCATACGAGGTGACCTGGTGGTGCTTCTCCAACGCACGCAATGCCGTCGCCTGCAACAGATCATCCGCAACGTCCGACGCACCCGACAAAGCCAGCCCAAACCGCCAGACCCGTTTCGAGTGGGTCTGGATTGCGCCGCGCACGGCTTGTTCGGTGCTCATCTCAACACTCATCGAATAAAACGCGACCTGTGTGTGTTTGCTTTGACATGGGACCGGGCCCGCTTGGTCAGAACTGTCATAGATCCTGGAGGAAAGAAATGAAACTTCTGTTCAAAACAATCACGATTGCGTCGGCTATTATTGCAGGCCCGGGTCTGGCTGCAGATTGGACACTAAACCCGGATGCGTCTCATCTGGCTTATGGAACGGTCAAGATCGATGATGTTGGAGAGGTCAATTCTTTCACCAACCTTTCGGGTCATGTCAGCGAAGATGGCAAGGTTAGTATCGATATCGATCTGTCGTCGGTCGAAACGAATATCGACATCCGTAACGAAAGGATGATCGAGTATGTGTTTCGCAAGGCCGCGACCGCGACATTGAGCGCGAATATTGATATGGACCAAGTGTCGAAGCTGGATGTGGGGGCCAGTAACACGATTGAGGTGGATGCGAAGCTGGCTCTGGCGGGGACCGAGGTGGAATTCTACACCGATATGTTTGTCCTGCGTGTGGCCGAAGATACCGTCATGGTTTCAACCAACGACATGGTGTTCATCAGCACCGAGGATGCGGGCGTTTCGGCAGGCGTAGACGAGCTGATGGAGTTGGCACAACTACCCAGCATCACCCGCACCGTACCGGTGACCGCACGATTGATGTTCAGTCTCGAAGGCTGAAACCTAAGAAAAGTACGGGGTCGAATTTGGCCCCGGCTTATGCCCCCCAAGTGTCGCTTAGGCGATAGCCGCCAGGCCATGGGTCATCGGGGTCGAGCATGTGCTGGTGCGTACCCGTAATCCAGCCTCGCCCCGAGATTTCCGGGGTGATCGCCACGCGGCCGTTCAGATCATGCCGCTCTACGATACGGCAGCGAAATTCACTGTTGATGACTGAACGCGCGTGGTAGCGATCGGTCATCGTCATTTCTCCCTTGGCCAGCAAAACCGCCATCCGCGCTGAAGCACCGGTGCCACAAGGTGAACGATCCAGCTTACCCGGTTTGATGGCGACAGTATTACGTCCGATGAGAATATCGCCCTGACGATCGAGCGGGCCTGCAATCTGGCAGAACGAAATGTGGCTCCAGTCTTTAGTAGGGTGATCGAAGCCAAGCTGCTCATTGGCGGCATCGGTGATACGCGCGCCAGCCCTTGCAAGATCAGCCCCTTCATCAGGGGTAAGCTCGAAACCCAGATCGGCGGCATCGACAATTGCAAAACTGTCGCCACCAAACGCGGTATCCACGCGCAACGTCCCGATGCCCTCAACCTCGATCCGGGCGTCCAGCTTGTCGACGAAACTTGGCACATTATGCACAAAGATACGTTCGGCCTTACCATTGCGGCATTCGGCGCGGACGCGGATCAACCCTCCTGGGGCTTCCAATGTCAGATGGGTTTCAGGCTCGTGCATCGGAAGAATGCCACTGTCCAACAGAACCGTTGAGACACAAATCGAGTTGGAGCCTGACATCGGTGGCGTGTCTTCCGGTTCCATGATGATGAACGCTGCATCCGCCTCGGGTTTTTTTGGTGGAACCAGAAGATTCACATGGCGAAAGACACCGCCGCGAGGTTCATTCAGCATGAAATCCCGCAATGTCTGGTCTTCAGCGATAAAGGTCCTTTGGTCCCATACCGTCTCTCCCGGAGGCGGAGCGACACCACCGACGATAACGTCGCCCACTTCGCCTTCAGCATGGGCCGAGATCACATGGATGGTTTTGGAACTGCGCATAAAGCCTCCGGAAAGCCGATGGATAATGCGCAGTCATGCAAAACAGATCCGGTCTGGCAAGCCCTATCGCAGCCGCTGACCCGTCTCGGGATCGAACAGCATCGCACGCTCAGGACGAACCGAAAGCCCGATGCGGTCACCGGTCGTACTGCGTTGGTCTTCCCGTTCTTCCACAATCAGCTTATCGCCATTTGGCGTCAGCAGATAAGAATATGAAACACCACCGAGCGCTTCGGTCAGATCAACTGTGCAGGTGTCACCGTTTCGATCCACCTGAATATGTTCGGGGCGAATACCCAATGTTACTTTCGTCGCTCCTTTGGGAACGCTCTCGGTGACGGGGACATCATCAGTAAGTGCAGGGTGCCGCACCATGCCGTCCACGACATCGCACTCAAGGAAGTTCATTGCAGGAGACCCGATGAAACCCGCCACGAACTTATTGTCGGGATCGCGATACAGGTCCATAGGGGCTCCCACTTGCTCAATCCGACCGTCGCGCAATACCACAATCTTGTCGGCCATGGTCATCGCCTCAACCTGATCGTGCGTAACATAGATCATCGTCGCGCCGATTTCCTGATGAAGCCGCGCAATTTCAACCCGCATTTCCACGCGAAGTTCTGCATCCAGATTCGAGAGCGGTTCGTCGAACAGGAACACCTCGGGGCCGCGCACAATGGCACGCCCGATCGCGACCCGCTGACGCTGACCGCCGGACAACGCTTTGGGTTTGCGTTTCAGATATTGGTCGAGCTTCAGAATATTTGACGCTTCCTGAACCTTCTGATCGATCTGGGCCTTGGCAACACCGTTCATCCGCAGACCAAATCCCATGTTCTCGGCCACGGTCATATGGGGATAGAGCGCATAGGTTTGAAAAACCATCGCCACTCCGCGTTTGGCCGGATCCACATGCGTGACTTCACGTGCGCCGATATGGATTTCCCCGTCCGAGGTTTCTTCCAAACCCGCGATCATCCTCAAAAGCGTGGACTTACCGCAGCCCGAGGGGCCCACGAACACGCAAAACTCACCATCTTCAATCTGCAGATCAATCCCGTGAATGACCTGCGTCTGGCCATACCGTTTGATCGCGCCTTTCAGGGTTACACCTGTCATGTTGCTTGCATCCTATTCTGTTGGCCCTCGGGGAACCGCCACGCCTGTGCTTCTGTGCCGATCTGTTCAGCGACGCGCCGGACGCGCGGCACCCAAGATTGCAATTGCTCGAAATCCATTCGCCCAGTCGATCCTGTCACCGATAGGGCCCCCAACATGCGGCCCCCATTAGTCAGAATCGGGCAGGCAATGCAGATGATGCCAGGCTCATGCTCTTCATCATCAACTGCGTAACCACGGCTGCGGATCTTAACGAGATCAGCCCGCAATGCCTTTTCCGAGGCCAAGGTCTTGCCAGTGAACCGATGAAAGCTTTGTTGCGAGATCGTCTTTTCCAACTGTGCCTCGTCCAAATAGGCCATCATCGCTTTGCCAACGCCTGTGCAATAGGCCGGGCCGACCTTGCCGGCCTCGGAATACATCTCAATTGGTCGTTGCGCGTTGCGCTTATCCACATAAAGCACCTGCCCGGAATCAAGTTGCGCCAAGTGCACGGTCTCCCCTGTCTCGGCGCTGAGAGCGTCCAGGAAAGGCCGCGCAATTGGAGCTAATGAGCTATGCGTCCATGCCGAATGTGCCAGTCGCACCAATCGCATACCTGGCGAATAGGTCTGCCGTTCCGGTTCGTAATTCAGCATGCCCTGATTGGTTAGTGACTGCAGAAAGCGGTATAGCGTCGCCTTGGGAAATTCACTGCGTTCCAGCAATTCCCCGAACCGCACCGGGCGTTCGAAGGCCGCGACCTGTTCCAGCACGTCACATGCTTTTCCTATTGTTCCGTCACCTGCCACGGGTGCCTGTTCTCCTCCACTTTCCCTCGGCTTTGGGCACGAGGGTCTTGACAAGAGTAGCCGAGTCGATGTGTAGTTTTCAATATATAAAACAAGGTTTCAATATTTGAGACCAATATGGAAGCTTAAGGGAGGAAACTATGCATTCCATGTTCAAGCGCACAGCGGCTGCTTTGGCTGCCAGTGTGGCACTTGCTGCGCCCGTCGCAGCAGAGCTGACCGGCGAGCTGCGAATCTTCCTCGATACGTCCAACCCGGCGCCGCGCGCGACGATGGAAGCGATGATCGAGCGATTCGCGGCCGAACATCCCGGTCTGGAAATCGAAACCACCGTGATCGACCGTGAGGCCTACAAGACCCAGATTCGCAACTTCCTGACGGCTGACACGCCAGACGTTGCCACCTGGTATGCAGCCAACCGGATGAAGCCTTATGTTGAAGCGGGTCTTTTCGAAGACGTCTCGGACCTGTGGGCTGAACCTGAAATCGCCGACAATCTGGCCTCGACCAAAGGTGCGATGACCATTGATGGCAAACAGTGGGGCGTTCCGTACACCTACTATCAATGGGGCGTTTATTACCGCAAAGACATCTTTGATGAGCTGGGTCTGACCGAGCCGACCACTTGGGAAGAAGAACTGGCCAATTGCCAGAAGATCGTCGATTCCGGCCGCGCCTGTTATACCATCGGCACCAAGTTCCTGTGGACAGCAGGTGGCTGGTTTGACTATCTGAACATGCGCACCAACGGGTTCGACTTTCACAATCAACTCGCAAATGGCGAGATCAGCTGGGAAGACGACCGGGTTAAGCAGACCTTCGCCAACTGGAAACAGCTGATCGACATGGGCGCATTCATTGACAACCACCAGACATATAGCTGGCAAGAAGCCCTGCCCTTTATGGTCAACGGTGAGGCCGCCGCCTATCTGATGGGTAACTTCGCTGTGGCTCCGCTGCGTGAAGCAGGCCTGACCGACGATCAGTTGGACTTCTATCAGTTTGTCGCCATCAACCCCGATGTTGAACTGGCCGAAGACGCGCCGACCGATACGTTCCATATCCCGGCCAATGCCTCGAACAAGGAAGCCGCGCGTGAGTTCCTGCGTTTCGCAGTCTCTGCGGACGAACAGACCGAAATCAACAACGGTGCAAACCTCGGCCAGTTGCCTGTGAACGCGCAATCTGCAGTCGACGACGACAAGTTCCTGCAGCAGGGCTTTGTCATGCTATCGTCTAACAGCCCCGGCGGTGTTGCACAGTTCTGGGACCGCGACGCACCAGCGGAAATGGCAAAAGTGTCGATGGAAGGCTTCCAGGAATTCATGGTCAAGCCGGACAACGCTGACAAGATTCTGGCCAAGCTGGAACGTGCGCGCGAGCGCATCTACGACAACTAAATCTTGTCCAGGGTCGGGCTGAAGCCCGGCCTACACCTTGCACAATAGTAGGGCGGGCTTCAGCCCGCCTTCACCCACCAGATCCGAGATGCCCATGACCGCTGCCGTTGACGCCCCCGAGCAAGAAAGCTGGTTCCACAGAAACCAACAGCGCATCGCGCCCTGGCTGTTTTTGGCTCCGGGTCTGTTGTTCTTCATGGTCTATGTGATCATCCCGGTCTTTCAGTCTTTCAATCTGTCTCTTTATGAATGGGACGGTTTAGGTGCAGCTGAATATGTCGGCTTTCGCAACTATGAAGATCTGTATTGGGAATGGGTGGACCGCGACGCTTTCTACATCTCGCTCAAGAACAACCTGATCTGGCTGATCCTGTATCTGGCCGCAATCCCTGCAGGCTTGTTTATTGCACTGTTCCTGAACCAGACGGTCTGGGGCATCCGCCTCTACAAGTCTTTGTTCTTCTTTCCCTTCGTCATCTCTCAGGTCGTCGTTGGGCTAGTATTCACATGGTTCTACGACCCAACCTTTGGCCTTCTAAACGAATTCCTAAGCCTCTTTGGCCTCGGCCCACTGAACGTGCTGGGGGATGAGCGCTTCGTAACCTACGGCATCATCTTCGCAGGTCTATGGCCACAAACGGCCTATTGCATGATCCTCTACCTCACCGGCCTTAACGCCGTCGACCCCGAACAGATCGAAGCCGGGCGTCTGGACGGCGCAAAAGGTGGGCGAATGCTGTGGCACATTATTCTGCCGCAGCTGCGCCCGGCAACCTTCATCGCATTCGTTGTGACAATCATCGGCGCGCTGCGCAGCTTTGACCTGATCTCGATTATGACACAGGGCGGTCCTTTTGGCTCGTCCCGCGTGCTGGCCTACTACATGTTCGAGGTCGCGCTGTCCGAATACGGCTTCCGCATGGGATATGGCGCAGCTATCGCTGTGATCCTGTTCCTGATTATGCTCTGCTTCATCGCTTACTTCCTGTGGTCGATGTACCGCGAAGAAAGGGGGCACTGAGATGTTTCCCAAACCGATCGAAAAACAACCCCGTGCGGCACAGATCACTTATCAGGCGATGTTGCCTCTGGCACTGCTACTATGGCTGGGGCCCCTTTTGGCGGTCGCACTTTTCTCGGTCAAACCAGCCGCAGACTTCACCAATGCGAATTACTGGGGGATGCCGTCCAGTTTTGAGGGCGCGTTCAACTATGGTCAGGTCTTTTTCAATTCGGATATGCCACGTTACTTGATGAACTCGTTCCTGATCACCGTACCAACGGTAATCGGGGCCGTTGCACTCAGTTGCATGACAGGCTTCGCGCTGGGGATCTACAAATTCAAATCGAACCTCTGGATCTTCTTCATGTTTGTGGCGGGCAATTTCGTACCCTTCCAGATCCTGATGGTCCCCGTGCGCGATCTCACGCTGGAGTTGGGCCTTTACAACACCAAAACAGGGCTTGTGCTATTCCACATCGCCTTCCAGACCGGGTTCTGCACGCTCTTCATGCGCAACTTCATCCGCGCCCTGCCATTCGAACTGATCGAGGCCGCACGGGTCGAGGGCATCAGCGAATGGCGAATCTTCTGGTACGTCGTTCTACCACTGATGAAACCGGCCATCGCCGCACTCAGTGTCCTGATTTTCACCTTCATCTGGAACGACTATTTCTGGGCTGTTGTCCTGACCCAAGGGGCCGAAAGCCAGCCCGTGACAGCCGGGATCACCAGCTTCAACGCGCAATTTCGCGCTGCTTATCAGTTGATGAGTGCCGGTTCTATAGTGGCAGCCCTGCCGCCGGTTGCCATGTTCTTCCTGATGCAGAAACACTTCATCGCGGGCCTGACCCTCGGTGCCGTAAAATAACGTCAAACCAGAGGTTTACCTCATGACCAAGATCACCTTTGTAGGTGCAGGTTCCACGATCTTCATGCAGAACATCGTGGGCGACGCCCTGCTCACCCCTGCCCTTGCAGACAGCCACTTTGCGCTGATGGATATCGATCCGGTGCGCTTGGCCGAAAGCGAAGCTGTGGCCAAGGCCATGATCCGCTCAGTCGGCACGGGTGCAACCGTCTCAACCCACACGGATCGTCGCGCGGCGCTGGACGGCGCAGATTTCGTGATCACTGCCTTTCAGGTTGGCGGGTATGAGCCTTGCACGGTGACAGATTTTGAAATCCCAAAACAATATGGCCTGCGTCAGACTATCGCCGATACGCTGGGTGTTGGTGGCATTATGCGCGGCCTGCGCACTGTGCCCGTTCTGTGGGGCGTCGCGCAGGACATGATGCAGTTGTGCCCCAACGCAACGCTGCTGCAATACGTGAATCCGATGGCCATCAACACCTGGTCTCTGGCTGAGCGCTTCCCTAATCTGAAACATGTCGGCCTGTGCCATTCTGTCCAGAACACGGTCGAAGAACTGGCGCATGATCTAGACCTGCCCAAGGCGGACTTTCGCTACAAAGTTGCCGGTATCAATCACGTCGCGTTCTTCCTCAAGCTCGAGCATGAAGGCCGCGATCTGTATCCGGCTTTGCGTCAGGGCTATCGCGCCGGGCATTTACCCAAGCCTCCGCTGCTAATGCCGCGCTGTCCAAACAAAGTCCGGTACGAAGTGATGGACCATCTTGGATACTTCTGCACCGAAAGTTCCGAGCATTTTGCAGAATACGTTCCTTGGTTCATCAAAGACGGTCGCAATGACCTGATCGAACAGTTCAGCATACCGCTGGACGAATACCCGACCCGCTGTGTCGAGCAGGTGGCCAATTGGAAGGAACAGGCCAAGACCCTGACAGATGGTCGGAACATCGAAGTAACCCGAAGCCATGAATTCGCCGCCGACCTTATGAACGCAATCGTGACAGACACGCCGTACACAGCTTACGGCAACCTGCCAAATACGGGTCAGATTCCGCAACTACCCCTAGGTGCAGCGGTTGAAACGCCGTGTCTGGTTGACTCGAATGGCGTCCAACCTTCCGTGGTCACGGATATCCCGCCACAACTTATCGCGTTGATGCGGACCCAGATCAACGTACAAGAGCTAACGGTTCGCGCGCTGACCGAAGAAAACCCCGAATACATCTATCACGCCGCAATGATGGATCCCCATACTGCGGCCGAGCTGGATCTGCGCCAAATTCGCAGCCTCGTCACCGATCTGCTTTCTGCCCATGGCGATTGGCTGCCAGATTGGTGCCGTCCAGCCCGCGCAGCTTGATCTTCGTCTTCTAAAAAAACTTTCAATTCCAACGCCAGACAGACAGAGCCAATAATGACCAAGAAACGCCGTTCACAGCATTGGTACGGAAAACTCGATAAGGACGGGTTCATTCACCGGTCCTGGATGAAAAACCAGGGCTTTCCGGATCACGCTTTTGACGGGCGCCCCATCATCGGCATCTGCAACACATGGTCGGAACTGACGCCCTGCAATTCGGGCCTTCGTGATCTGGCCGAAGGCGTGAAACGGGGCGTGTGGGAGGCAGGCGGCTTTCCAGTGGAATTCCCCGTTATGTCGCTGGGCGAGACCCAGATGAAACCCACCGCCATGCTGTTTCGCAACCTGCTGGCGATGGATGTCGAGGAATCGATCCGCGCCTATGGTATCGACGGCGTTGTCCTGCTGGGTGGATGCGACAAGACCACCCCGGGGCAGCTGATGGGTGCAGCCTCGGTCGATTTGCCGTCCATCGTGGTTAGCTCTGGCCCGATGCTGAACGGCAAATACCGGGGTCAGGATATCGGCTCGGGCACAGATGTCTGGAAGTTTTCCGAGGCTGTTCGTGCCGGAGAAATGACACTTCAGGATTTCATGAACGCTGAATCAGGCATGTCGCGTAGCGCGGGTGTGTGCATGACTATGGGCACCGCTAGTACCATGGCCTCATTGGTTGAGGCGATGGGCATGTCGCTGCCCACCAACGCCGCCCTGCCTGCCGTTGATGCCCGCCGCATGGCACTGGCGCATCTGACCGGCAAGCGCATTGTCGAGATGGTGGACGAGGACCTCAAGCCATCAGATATCCTGACCAGGGAGGCGTTTGAGAATGCCATCCTCGCCAATGCGGCCGTCGGAGGATCGACAAACGCAGTGGTCCACCTGTTGGCACTTGCAGGTCGCGTGGGTGTCGACTTGACGTTGAAAGACTTTGAAATCGGATCGGAAATCCCCCTGCTGGTCAATTGCATGCCTTCTGGCAAATACCTGATGGAGGATTTCTGTTATGCAGGCGGTGTGCCAGTGGTTCTGAGCAAACTCAAACCTTTCCTGCGCCCGGCAAGAACAGTTCTGAACAAGGACATCTCGGCCCACTGTGAAGGGGCTGAGTGTTTCAACACAGACGTCATCCGCCCATTTGACGATCCGGTAAAACCCGCCGCAGGCCTGCGGGTTCTGAGCGGCAATCTTGCGCCCAACGGGGCAATCGTGAAGCCTTCGGCGGCCACAGATGCACTGCTGGAAACCGAGGCCGAAGCATACGTTTTTGAGAGCATCGAAGATCTGAAAGCCAATATCGACCGGGACGACCTACCAGTTACACCTGAGACCATTCTGGTTCTCAAAGGTTGTGGTCCCAAGGGCTATCCCGGGATGCCTGAGGTTGGGAACATGCCAATTCCGGCCAAGCTGGTAAAAGACGGCGTGCGCGACATGATCCGTATCTCGGACGCGCGTATGTCTGGTACCGCATTCGGGACAGTTATCCTGCATGTCAGCCCTGAGGCTCAGGCCGGTGGTACGTTGGCGCTGGTCAAAACCGGTGACCGTATTCGCGTGTCCGCCAGCAAGGGCGAGCTGCAGCTGCTGGTCGACGAAAAGGAACTGGACGCCCGCCGCGCCCTGTGGCAACCGGACGATCCGCATTACTCGCGCGGGTATGCGAAGCTTTATATCGACCACGTGTTGCAGGCTGATCGCGGCGCGGACCTTGATTTCCTTGTGGGCAAAGACACGCGCTTAGTGACGAGAGAGAGCCACTGATGGATCAACCTGCTAAATTTCAAGACCTCAACGGAGCCTCTGTTTATATCACCGGCGGCGGTTCGGGCGTTGGTGCAGCGTTGACTGACGGGTTCATGGCCCAAGGGGCTAAAGTTGCCTTTATCGGTCGGTCAGATGCCGGTGAATTTGTCGAACAGATGCGTGACAAGCACGGCCGCGCCCCCTTGTTCCTGCAGGGTGACATGACTGATACCGAGCTGTTGCACGCCACCATGGCCAAAGCAGCTGAAGCCCATGGCCCGATTAAAGTGCTGGTCAACAACGCCGCGAATGACAAGCGGCACTCACTTGAAGAATCTACAACCGAGTTCTGGGACTGGATGATCGAAGTCAACCTAAAGGCCTACTATTTTGCCTGTCAGGAAGCCGCGCGACAGATGAAGGACAAAGGCGGTTCGATCATCAATTTCAGTTCGATCAGTTACCTGATGGGGAACGCAGGTTATCCAATCTATACAAGTTCAAATGCGGCAATCACCGGCATGACACGCTCGTTGGCGCGTGAACTTGGGCCACATAAAATTCGCGTCAACGCGCTGGCACCGGGATGGGTTCTGACACAGAAACAGCTGGACATGTGGGCCACACCCGAAGATCTGGCTGCGCATATGGATCGCCAGAGCCTGAAAGAGCATCTGACGCCCGAAGACATGATCGCACCAACCCTGTTTCTGGCTTCAAGCGCAAGCCGTGCAATGACCGGGCAGTGCATGGTGGTTGACGGCGGCGTGGTAGGAACGGGGTGACGCTATGAATGTCGAGTGGATCGCTGTTGACTGGGGAACATCTCATCTGCGGGCATGGGCCATGCAAGGTGATAGCGCATTGGCACAGGCCGCGTCGTCAGATGGTATGTCCCGCACAGCCGGCGGAGGATTTCAGGCAGCCCTGCTGGCTTTGATCGAAGATTGGCTGCCCGGGCTACCGGTAGATGTGATCGCCTGCGGAATGGTTGGGGCACGACAGGGTTGGGTCGAGGCCCCGTATTCTGCGGTTCCATCCGAGCCGATTCCGGTCGTACCCTTCCGCGTTCCAAACACCGATCCGCGTATTCGGGCCTTCGTCGTTCCTGGGCTGAGACAGAACAGCCCCCCGATGTGATGCGCGGGGAAGAGACGCAGATCGCGGGGTTCCTCAGCACGCATCAGAATTGGGACGGTGTGATTTGCCTACCCGGCACGCATACAAAATGGGCCCAGATCAGTGCCGGAGAGGTGGTCAGTTTCCGAACCTTCATGACCGGCGAGTTGTTTGATCTGCTGCGCGGGCAATCCGTTCTGCAGCATTCAATTGACGAGGGCTGGGACGACGTGAGTTTTACCGAAGCGGTTGCCGACATGCTGTCGAAGCCCGAACAGCTTGCGGCGCGCCTATTCGGGCTACGGGCTGCTGATTTGCTGCACGGTCAAAGCAAGAGCGTTGCACGCGCCCGTCTTTCAGGGTTCCTGATTGGCGCCGAGCTTGCCGCATCGCGGCCCTATTGGCTGGGCCAACAATTGGCGATCATCGGCTCGGAAAGTCTGACCAAGGCCTACGCGACCGCCCTGCAGCAACAAGGTGCCATGGTCGAAACCGCAGACGCCACAATCGCAACACTTGCGGGTCTGTCGCAGGCCCGAACATTAACGAGGCAAACCGCATGAGCCGCCCCATCATCGCCATCCTGCGTGGGCTGAACCCTGACGAGGCGCTACCGGTCGGTCACACCCTGCTGGAAGCGGGAATTGACCGGATTGAGGTTCCGCTGAACTCTCCCGATCCGCTGGAAAGTATCCGAGTTCTCGCCTCGGAGATCGGGGACCGCGCGCTTATCGGAGCGGGCACTGTATTAACCCCCGATCAAGTTGACGCGATTGCTGATGTCGGAGGTAGATTGATCGTTTCGCCGAATTGCGATGTGTCCGTGATCCAACGCTCTGTCGCGCTTGGGCTGCAAAGCTGGCCGGGTGTGTTCACGCCGACCGAGGCCTTCGCAGCGCTCCAGGCCGGGGCTACAGGGTTAAAACTTTTCCCCGGTTCGCTCGCAGGTCTTGCAGGGCTGGCTGCCCTGCGCCCTGTTTTGCCGACGGGCGCTCAGGTCTTTGCGGTGGGCGGTGCGGGCCCCGAGAACTTTGGAGCCTGGATCGAGGCCAGCGCCGACGGCTTCGGAATTGGGTCTGCACTCTATAAGCCCGGAATGTCAGTTGGAGATATAGCAAACCGTGCCCGGCAAATCGTTGCTGCCTATGATGAGGCCGTTGGATGAGTCAGGTCTATGACGACCGCCCCTGCGAATTGGGCGAGGGGCCATTGTGGCACCCTGAACGGCAACAGCTTTTCTGGTTCGATATCATCGGCAAACGACTGATGACGCGAGAAAATGACCAGGCGCATAGCTGGGCGTTCGATGAACATGTCTCAGCCGCAGGATGGGTAGACCGAGACACTTTGCTGATCGCGTCGGAAACCGGCCTGTGGCGATTTGGGCTTGAGAGTCGAGCCAAAGATTTGATCGCCCCGCTTGAGGTCGACAATCCGGTGACTCGATCCAATGATGGGCGCGCCGATCCTTGGGGCGGGTTCTGGATTGGCACCATGGGCAAACAGGCAGAAGTAGGCGCAGGTTCGATCTATCGCTATTGGAATGGTCAGTTACGGCCATTGGTCCGAGATATCACCATCTCAAATGCAATCTGCTTTGCGCCGGACCGATCCTGCGGCTATTACAGCGATACCGCCACCAAGCTGGTCATGCGTTGGGAACTGGACGCGCAGACAGGCTGGCCCATAGGCAAAGCGGCGGTCTTCCTTGACCTGCGCAGCGAAGATCTGAACCCGGACGGCGCTGTGGTTGATCGCTCCGGAAACATCTGGATCGCCCAATGGGGTGCCAGCCGGGTCGCAGCCTATACGCCCAGCGGTCAGTTCCTGAAAGCTGTCGTCTTCGATGCCAAACACACTTCGTGCCCGAGTTTTGGTGGTGATGACCTGACTACACTGTTCTGCACCACCGCCCGCCAAGGGCTGGACGCGGAAACCCTTGCAAGAACGCCGACGAATGGCATGACACTCACCGCGCCAAATGTGGCGCAAGGTCAAGCTGAACACAGAGTTACACTATGAAGCCGGAACTTGGCGTTTGCTATTACCCTGAACACTGGCCCGAAGAAAACTGGGCTCAGGACGCCGCGCGCATGGTCGAGACTGGCTTGAAATGGGTCAGGATCGGCGAATTCGCTTGGAGCCGAATGGAACCCACTGCTGGAGACCTGCAATTCGACTGGTTGGATCGCGCGATTGAAACCTTGGGTGCGGCAGGGCTGAAGATTGTGCTGGGCACCCCGACGGCAACACCTCCGCGATGGATGCTGGACAAGCATCCCGACATGCTGGCTGTGGATGCTGATGGCAATCTACGCAAGTTCGGCTCACGCAGACATTATTGCTTTAGTCACACCGGCTATATCGACGAATGCAAGCGGATCACGAAGATCATGGGTCGGCGCTATGGCCGCAACCCGTATATCGCTGCTTGGCAAATCGATAACGAATATGGCTGTCACGATACGACGCTCAGCTATAGTGCTGCGGCGTTGTATGCTTTTCACCGCTGGCTGGCGGACCGATACAACTCGATCGACGCGTTGAACGATGCCTGGGGGAATGTGTTCTGGTCGATGGAATATAGCAGCTTCGATCAGATCGAGCTGCCGAACCAGACCGTGACCGAGCCCAACCCGGCACACGTCTTGGCGTTTCGCAGGTTCAGTTCGGATCAAGTGGTGGCGTTCAACAAGGCCCAGGTCGATGCGCTGCGGCCGCTAACGGATCAACCATTGCTGCACAATTACATGGGGCGTGTGCTGGAATTCGATCATTTCGATGTAGGCAGGGATTTGGACATCGCGACGTGGGACAGCTATCCGATTGGCTTCTTGTCGGATCGGTTGGAAGTGGACGAGCCGCACAAGACTGCATTTCTGCAGCAGGGTGATCCGGACATGCAGGCCTTTCACCACGACCTATACCGCGCCGTCGGTCGAGGCCGTTGGTGGGTCATGGAACAGCAACCCGGTCCAGTGAACTGGGCCCCCTACAACCCGGCACCCCTGCCCGGCATGGTGCGTCTCTGGTCGCTTGAGGCGGTGGCCCATGGGGCCGAAGTGGTCAGCTATTTCCGCTGGCGGCAAGCGCCATTTGGGCAGGAACAGATGCATGCCGGTCTACTTACCCCGCATGGCGACGAAGCACCCGGTTTGGCCGAGGCGCGTCAGACCGCCGATGATCTGGCCGCGATAGGCACGGTTCAGCCTATCCATGCGCAGGTTGCTATCGTCTTTGATTATGCATCTGACTGGGCCTGGACAACGCAGCCTCAGGGCGCGGGGTTCGATTATTTCCGGCTCGTATTCTCTGCCTACCGCGCGCTGCGGCGCGCTGGGTTGTCGGTGGATTTCGTGCCTCAGGACGAGGTCGGCAAGGAGCACTATAATCTGATCCTAGCACCGGGCCTGGCTGCCCTAGGCGATCTTGAACAAAGGCTAATACAAGGGTGTGATCTTGCTGTTCTGGGACCGCGCAGCGGGGCAATCACCGCAGATTTTCAGATCCCTGATTCGGGGCGCCCAGGTCTTGATGGCCTCAGCAGCCATGTCGATCTGATCGAAACTTTGCCACCCGGCGTAACCCGTATTGTCGAAGGGGGTGGTGCTGCGGAACATTGGGTTGAGCGCTTGTCAGGCTCCGCGCAAAAATTGCTTTCTTTCGCAGATGGCACTGCGGCGTTGCATGGCGGTGCCGGTCTTTGGTATTTGGCGGGGTTCCCCGATGAGGCCCTTTGGGATCGCGTCATAGCCATGGCGGCCCAGAAAACGGATCTGGCGCTCCATCCGATGCCCAAAGGGCTGCGGCGGCGCGAGACGCAGTCGCACGAAGTGCTGATCAACTATAATGCGCATTCAGTGACATGGGACGGCCAGCAGATCGAGGGATGTGATGTCCTGTTCAGGACGCGCGGTTCATATAAACGTTAATCTAGATACCGCTAACATAACCTGTTAGATGGCGTGACGCTGGTCATGGCTCCAACAGGTTGCGACAATGAAATATACCCGTTCTGACTTTCCCAATGGCTTTCTGTTTGGTGCGGCTTCCCCTGCAGAACCGGCAACTGGGCTAGACATGCACCGCTTTACAGTTCGTTGGCAACACATCATGCCAGACGGTCGCATTCCTGATGCACGCGCATTGGATCAGTGCGAGCAGCGGATTGATCAGCTTTTGGCACACAGCATTCGGCCATGCATCGTGCTGGATCACAACGATATCCCCCCAGCGCTGGAGGATATCGGCGGGTGGCGCAATCGAGTAATGGCCGACTATTTTGCAGCGTTTTCTGAGGTAATCGTCGCTCGGATGGGTGATCGGATATTCAACATCTCTACCTTGAATCCGTCCGTCGGAATCGAACGCGACCCTCGCACCAATGCCCGCAGCCTGCACCATCAATTGCTTGCACAGGGCGCGGCGCGTCAGGAAATGCGGAGCTATGGGATGGCCAATCTGGGTGTAGAGGTCGATCCGCTCATCCTTGATACGATAACCAACGGGCAATACTCGCAGTCTTTGCTGGATCGATTGGCCAGCCACTTTCCCGAAAATTGGCGGGATGATTTTTCCATCATCGCCGAGCCGATTGATTGGTGCAGCGTAGTCGTGAAAGAAGGCACTGACATAGACAGGCTCATGCGCACAACACATGAGCAATCGCTGCCTTCATTCGTGACCGTAGCTGCCGATGCGGGTCACGACTTGGTGCATACGCTGGAGCGCATGCATGACGCGCTTGAATCCGACACCTTGGTACACGGCATTTTCGTTCAGTCCGGGACCGACGTCGAGGCGTTACAGACAATCCAAACAAGTGACGCCCAGCCGGCCCCATGGATTAGACCCAAGGGAGGGTTACACGCACATTGGAATCTGGTGGCTGATATCGGCGGCACCAATACTAGATTGGGCGTCGTAACCGAGGGAGAGCTGACCGATCTTCGCAAACACCCCACGGGCACTGTAAGCGACCTGCAAGACGCATTACACAGTTTGTGCGACGAGGTCGGAACAAAACCGCGCGCGGTCGTTGCTGCCGGGGCGGGGCCGGTCCAGAACGGCACCATTCGCCTGACCAATGCCAATCTTGATCTTTCCGAAGACGCTCTGGCCCGAGCAACCGGCGCGCACCATACCTATGTCATCAATGATTTCACGGCTGCCGCATGGTCAGTCGCCGAGATTACCGAGAATGATGTTGAGGTATTGCAGGGCTCACCCGCTCCACCACTGGGGACACGGCTAGTTGTCGGGCCGGGAACCGGGCTGGGTGTGGGCGCCCTGCTCTACTCTGAAGGACATTTTCACACCGTTTCCGGCGAAGGCGGCCATGTTGGATTGTCCCCGCGCCATCTTGACGAGGTCGAGGTTTTCCGCGCAGCGCGCAAGATCATACCCGAGTGCTTTTTCGACGACACGCTCACCATCGAGGCCGAGATGTTCCTGAGCGGAACTGGCCTACCGGTCCTCTATCAGGCGATCGGGATGGCCGAGGGTCAGCCCGAGGGGGTGGTACGTTCGGCAAAAGACATTCTGCAGGATGCGCAGGACGGCTCGGATACCTGTGCTGTCAAAGCGGCGCGAATGTTCACCGAGCATCTGGGCGCCATCATGGGCGATCTTGCTGTCGCTCTTATCCCCGCCGGAGGCGTATTTCTGGTTGGCGGGGTGGCCGAAAAGAACCGCTGGCTGTTTGGTCAGGATTTTCTGCGTGCCTTCAACGCGGGTGGGCGGTTCGATGAATTGCGGCAATCGATGAACCTGTATGTGTCAGAACAGGATGAGTTTGGCATTGTTGGCGCTAACAATTTCTGTAAGAATGCCTTGGCACGGTAATTTGGCCGTGCATTTTTAGGCAGATCGAAGGGTAGCGGAATGATCCTGTGCTGTGGAGAAGCTCTGATCGATATGATTGCCGAACCAACGGTTTCTGGCAGCAAAGGGTTTGTCCCACATTCCGGCGGCGCGATCTTCAATACAGCAATTGCATTGGGTCGTTTGGGCATACAAACGGGGCTGCTGTCAGGGCTATCTACCGACATGTTCGGAGAGCAGTTGATCGCCGCCTTGCAGATCAGCCATGTCGCGACCTCGCACGTTATCCGCTCGGACCGTCCTACGACACTTGCATTCGTGCAGTTGCGGGATGGGCACGCCACATACAGTTTTGTCGATGAGAATACGGCGGGCCGGATGCTGCGGCCCGAAGACATGCCGGATCAACTGCCGGGCGTTTCCGCACTGTATTTCGGAGGGATCAGCCTGGCTTGCGAACCATGCGCTGATGCGTACGCGGCCACACTTGATCGTCATGGCGCGGATCGTGCCGTAATGCTGGACCCCAATATTCGACCCAGCTTTATCAAGGATCAGACGCGATACCGGACCCGCTTGAACCGTATGATCGCAAAGACCGACATCATTAAAGTTTCCGATGAAGACCTTGATTGGATTATACCGGGCCCCGAAAGCCATGCCGAGAAAATTCCACTGCTGCTTCTGTGCAGGACCAGCGATCGCAATCGTGACCAAAGGGGGGGATGGCGCGACAGGCTATCTTTCTGATGGAACGGACGTTTCCGTGCCCGTCCAGAAGGTTAAGGTCGTGGATACTGTTGGTGCTGGCGATACGTTCAACGCAGGTGTGCTGGCCGCGTTGAGCCAAACCAGTCACCTCAACAAACCCGCCTTGCGCACTTTGCCCACAAGCAGTCTTCGCGACGCGCTTGAATACGGTGCAAAGGTCGCTGCCGTCACCGTATCCCGAGCGGGGGCAAACCCGCCTTGGGCACAGGAGCTCTGAAGGTATACAGACCGATGCCGTGTTCAAGCTAGAAAAGCAGCCAGTTCCAACGCCGCGTTTTTTCCTGCAGCTAAAGCAAAGGCCCCCGAGATTGCTCGGGGGCCGCTTTGTTACCACAGTATCGGGAACGACCGATCAGCTGCGGCCTTTCCATGGCACCAGCCAGTTCTCGGCCTTGCGCATCAGGATATCGATTCCATATCCGATCACCCCGATCAGGACGATCCCCATGATGACAATGTCGGTCAGCTGGAATTTGGATGCGGCAATGATCATCATACCGGCACCCTTTTGTGCGGCAACCAGTTCAGCCGCAACAACAGTTCCCCAACAGACACCCATGGCCACACGTGCACCGGTGAAAATCTCGGGCAGCGAGTTGGGCACGATCACATGGCGCATGATCTGCCATTTCGACGCCCCCAGAGAATACGCTGCGTGGATTTTCGAGATGTTCACACCGGACACACCAGCCCGCGCGGCGATGGTCATGATCCAAAGGGCCGCAAGGAACAGCAGAACGATCTTGCCGGTCTCCCAGATGCCGAACCAGATGATCACCAGTGGGATCAGCGCAAGTGGCGGCACCGGTCGCATGAACTCGACAATCGGATCGAACCAGCCGCGGAACCAACCGGATAGGCCCATTGCATAACCCAGCGGAATCCCCACAAGCGCACCTGCGATAAACCCAGCAATCACGCGCAACAGCGACCAGCCCAGATGCTCCCAAAGCGAGAAGTTCTGGTAGCCTTCATTCGCAATCTCAAAGAACCGGGCCACAACGGTTTCAGGGGCTGGAAGCCAAATGGGGTTCATCTGCAAACCCTGTTTGGGGGTGAAACTGATCGCCCCTTTCCCGGTCAGCGTTACGGTACCATCGCCTGTATCAACCTTTTGGCCTTCACCTATAGGTGTGCCGTTGATCGCGACGATCTTTGCACCCTCATTGCGTTTAGCATCATCGTTCTTGTCGAACAGGATCGTCGATGAGCGGCCCGCAGCAGCGGCAACCGCATCGTCTTTGGCAAATCCGCTGCCGGGCTCGACTTCGAATTTCTCTGCTTCCTCACCGAAGGCTGGAACACGAACAAAAATCGTGGCTTCATCCGTGCTGCCATCCGCGTTTTCGAGCGTATAGGTGAATTGCGTATCACCTACAAATGGGCCCGGCACATGGATCGGAAACAACTTCGAGCCGGTGAAAGCCGCCCAGATTACAAAGATCACGAGAACCGAGATTATCGATGCAGCCCTATCCGCTCGTACGGCACTTTCGTCGCCGAAAGTCACAGTTTTCAAGCTTGTGAAATCCTGACGCGATTGCAAACCGCGGCGTAACGCGTAGACGATGAAAAACGCGCCACCGAACAGGCCGATATAGAAGAGAAGTACAATCATGATGCCTGCTCCGTCCGACCCATAATTTCTTCTTCCATCTCCCAGATCATCGAGAGGATCTCATCGCGCTTTTCCGCAAAACCTTCGGATTTCTTCACATCACGCAGATCGGCATTCACACCGCGTTCAGCAAAAGGCAGATTGTATTCGCGGTGAATGCGCCCCGGTCTGGGGGCCATGACAATCAGACGCTCACCCAGCAACAAGGCCTCTTCGACCGAGTGGGTGATCAGGATGATCGTCTTGCCCGTTTCTTTCCAAAGCTTCAGGACAAGGCCCTGCATTTTCTCACGGGTCAGCGCATCCAAAGCACCCAGCGGTTCGTCCATCAGGATGACGTCCGGCTCGTTTGCCAGGCACCGCGCCAACGCAACACGCTGCTGCATCCCGCCCGATAGTTCATAAACCGCCTTGTCTTTGAAATCCTGAAGCCCGACGACCTCAAGCAGATGGTCGGAAATCTGGTCACGCTCGGCTTTGGGCATGCCTTTCATGCGCGGGCCAAACTCGACATTTTCCCGCACGTTCATCCATTCGAACAACGCGCCTTTCTGAAACACCATCCCTCGTTCAGCATCAGGGCCTTTGACCAGATGGCCGTTCAGTTCAATCTTGCCAGATGTCGGCGCCAGAAATCCTGCAACGATGTTCAGCAACGTCGTTTTACCACAGCCCGACGGGCCAAGGACTGACATCAGCTCACCCTCTTTAAGGCTGAGTGAAACATCTTGTAGGGCCTGTACTGAGGAGCCGTTGGGTAAGTCAAAGCGCATGGACAATTCTACGATGTCCAGTTCAGGCATCCTGCCTCCTTCCTGCTTTCATAGCTGTCGACCGGCCCGAAACCGGGGCCGGTCGCATGAAATGTCCTGCGTGATTAGTTATTCGCAGCTGTCAGCGGGCCTGCATTAACGGCACCATCATACGAATCCAGAGCGGATTCGATGCTGCCTGCCGACACGAACACGTTTGCAACACCCTGCATGAAGTCTTGCGCGCCACCGCCCAGCCACTTCTCGGACAGCTGGTCTTCAACTGACGGGAAGGTGAAAGTCGCGATTGTGGCTTCAGCGTCTGCAGGATCCATACCAGCATCCTTGGCAATCACCGGCAGCATTTCATCTTTGCTGTCGCCTGCGTTCCACTTGGCGTTGGCATCTGCGGTAACCTTAAGGAACTTCGACAGAAGCTCAGGCTCTTCTTCGATGAAGCTTGCCGGAGCGCTAGTGACGTCAAACACCAGGATACCGATCTCTTCTTTTTCAGCACCGGTCAGCAGGATGTTGCCATGCTCAGTCATACGACGAAGCGCGCCACCCCAGCCGCAAACCATGTCGAGGTTGCCCTGGGCAAACGCCGCGGCGCCATCGGCCGGAGCCATGTCAACAATTTCCATTGAACCGATGTCGACACCAAAGTGAGACATTTGCGACAGGAAACCGTAATGCGCAGCTGTGCCGATCGGAACACCGACCTTCTTGCCGTTCAATTCACCCGCATTGCCCTTGTCGATTTCAAGCGCTTCGGCAACAACGCAGTTGTCGTTGTCTGAATAGCTGACCGCCACATCGACGATCTGGATATCCTGACCGGCCGAAGTGGTTACCACAAACGGTGGTACCCCTTGGCTGACCGCGATCTGTACATCACCCGAGGCCATCGCAGCTGACATGGCGGTACCGGTGTCGAAAGACACCCAGTTGATCTTGACGCCCAGTTCTTCTTCGTAGGTTCCGTTTGCTTTCGCATACTGGAACGGCATCGGCCATTCGAGGAAATATGCAACCGTCAGTTCATCAAGCGCGGCGGCTTGTGAAGCGGTGACGGCCGCAATCCCGGCATATGCTGTTGTGAGCAGATATTTCTTGATCATTTTGACTATTTTCTCCCTGCTGGTTCCACTTGTCGGCTCTTGAAACGTCCGAACTCTGGAACAGTAGAAAAACCATAGTCCTTACGCGTTGAATTAGTAAATCAAAATACTGGTTGCGTAAAAAGCGAAACTTTGTTTCGCTTTTGACTGATAGTTCGCTGGTTTGGGAGCATCCGATGACAAAGAAAGCACTCAGTCTCAGGTGGCTGGAGGTCTTCCAACTTATTTCCAAGTTGGGTTCAATCCAAAAGGTGTCAGCTGAAACTGGTTTGTCAATCAGTACGGTCTCCAATCATTTGCGCAGTCTTGAAAAGGCGCTGGATGTGGATTTGGTGGACCACAGCCGCAGACCCATGGGTCTGACACCCGCAGGCACGGTGTTCTCACGACATGTGCATGACGGCCTGATCGCCTTGAAACGGGGCGAGGCCGAGCTTCGCTCGGGCAGTTGGCAACATGCAACAGATTTGCGTCTGGGCCTGATTGACGATTTTGACAGCCGGGTCGCGCCAGAACTGTTCCGTCATCTCTCTGCAAGCCTGCCGCGGTGCAATTTTCGCCACTTTACCCGCCCCAGCCATGAGATTCTTGACAAACTGCAGTCTCAAAAGCTGGATGCAGGCGTTGCGACCCGACCTCCTGAGCACTTTGAGGGGTTAATCGAATTCCCGCTACTTCGAGATCCGTTTATCGTCATTCTTCCGCCCGCATATGACGGACCGGTCGAGGAACTGACCAAATCAGACAGTCCGCTTCCGCTTTTACGATATTCGCGTGATCACACCATCGGCAGACTCATCGAAATTCAGCTAACCCGTAGCAAGATCAACCTGCCCAACCGGTTCGAACTTGAATGTAATCAGTCAATTATCGGACTTGTCGCCGGGGGCAGTGGTTGGACGATCACGACTGCTGCCAGCTACTATCGCGCACGACGATTCCACAAAGATACACGCGCATTACCTTTCCCGGGCAAAAGCTTTGCGCGCACCGTGTCGTTGTTCACGACCAATATCTATCCGTCGACAACCACACGACTGATCCACAACACACTGCAAAACCTGATCCGTCGTCATGTGACCGAGCCTATGAATTCGCGGTTTCCTTGGTTGAATGACGACTTTCGAACCATACCCGCACCCCCCGAATGAGCAACCAGGTAATCTGAGCGCAATATCGAAGTTATTTTCCGGCTTTTTCGAAACCGGGTACAGTGCGCTTGACCGACGCGCCCCATCCGCTGTGATTAGGCCTGACCTTGCGGCTTGACTACAGGCGGCATTCTAAACCCAGAAACCTACCCAGCGGCCCATGTTGGCAAGACCTACCGGTCTTGAACCATGTGCCGGGCCCAGATCAGGACAGCTTGATGCATCTTTCCCGTTTTCCCCGTGTTTTTCTTGCCCATCTGCCAACTCCGCTTGAACGGATGGATCGTATGTCCGAGGCTCTGGGAATCGATCTTTGGATCAAGCGAGACGACTGCACCGGCATGTCGACGGGTGGCAACAAGACCCGTAAACTAGAGTTTCTGTTCGGCGAAGCGCTCGCACAAGGCGCAGACATGGTGATGACACAAGGGGCAACGCAATCGAACCATGCGCGTCAAACCGCTGCATTCGCTGCCCGGCTGGGTTTGAAATGTCATATCCTACTGGAAGACCGCACCAGCTATAACAACGCCAACTACAACAACAATGGTAATGTCCTGCTGGATCATCTGCATGGCGCAACCACCGAGAAGTTTCCCGGCGGCCACGACATGCCCGCCGAGATGGAGCGTTCGGCCGCGAAGAAGCGTGAAGAAGGTCACAACGTCTATGTCATTCCGGGCGGAGGTTCGAACCCGACCGGAGCGCTTGGCTATGTGAACTGCGCGCTAGAGCTTGTGAGCCAGGCCAATAACTCCGGTCTCAAAATCGATCGCGTGGTGCATGCGACGGGCTCCTCGGGCACGCAAGCCGGGCTGGTCACCGGGCTTTGCGCCATGAATACGGGCATTCCGGTTCTTGGCATTGGCACCCGCGCACCGCAGCCCAAGCAAGAGCAGATGGTCTATGATCTAGCCTGCAACACGGCTGAGAAATTGGGTTGCCCAGACGTGGTGCGGCGCGAGGATGTGATGGCCAATACCGACTATGTAGGCGACGGCTACGGCTTGCCGACCGAAAGCGGCATTGAGGCGATCCGCATGTTTGCCGAACTGGAAGGCATTCTGCTCGACCCGGTCTATTCCGCCAAAGGGGTCGCCGGTCTGATCGATCTGGCGCGCAAGGGCTCGTTCAAGGATGAGCGTGTGGTGTTCTTGCATACAGGAGGCTCGGTTGGCCTGTTCGGTTATGATTTCGCTTTCGATCACACCGACCGCTGGGTCAATCTGTAAATCACGGTGATAAGTTCCAGCAAGCAGGTCTTTGCATGAAACCCCGCGTCACCGGCATATTGGGCGGAATGGGCCCAGAGGCGACAATTCTGTTGCAGCAGCGCGTGTTATCCACGGTACAGGCGGCGGATGATGCCGATCACCTGCCACTATTGATTGACATGAACCCACAGGTGCCTTCCCGCATCGCGCACCTGATCGAGGGCAACGGGTCTGATCCCGGGCCGGTTCTGGCCGATATGGCGAGAGGATTGGAGCAATCAGGGGCAACCGCGCTTGCGATGCCGTGTAACACCGCACACCACTATGCGGCGCAGATAGAGGACGCCGTCTCGATCCCCTTTCTGAACATGGTAGACCTGACCGTGGATCAAGCGGCGCAACTCCTGCCTTCTGGCAGCCAGGTCGGAATTCTTGCCTCCCCAGCGCTGCGAAAGGTCGGAATTTTTGACGCCCCCCTGAACCGCGCCGGATTTACCGCAATCTGGCCCGAGGATGAAGATAGGATGCTCGGCACGATCCGCCACATCAAATCCGAAGGGCCAACCGGCGCTGCACTCAGCACACTTTCCGACGCTGCTAACGCCCTTTCGGGCCGGGGTGCCGCGCTTTTGTTTGTGGCCTGCTCCGAATTCTCTCTGCTCACCCGCGACTTGCCCAAAAGCGTTCCGATCATCGACACCGTCGATATTCTGGCGGGCGCTATCCACTCCCACTCTCTGACGCGTTGAGGTTTCCCATGGCCGTCTCTTATCTGAAAACCGCCCTGCCCCGCCCCAATGCAGAAAATTCGGATATCCGCGATATCGTCGCAATCATGCTCTCCAATATCGAGCGCGAGGGCGAAGAGGCCGTTCGGCGCTATGCCGGAACGCTCGATGGCTGGACGGGAGAGTTCGTGTTGACTGATGAAGCGCGCAAAGCCGCATGTGACCGCGTGCCTGAACAGGTCAAAGACGACATCCGCTTTGCCCATGCCAATATCCGTCGATTTGCCGAAGCGCAGATGACCACGGTGAGCGAATGCGAGATCGAGGTGATGCCCGGCCTGATCGCAGGTCAGAAACAGATCCCGATCGCTAGTGCGGGATGTTACGTTCCTGGTGGTCGGTATAGCCATATCGCAAGTGCGTTGATGACGATTACCACGGCAAAGGTGGCTGGGGTGTCCCACATCACGGCGGTCTCGCCACCGCGTCCCGGTGCGGGCATCCCTGATGCAATTGTTTATGCGATGGACCTTAGCGGTGCAGATCTGATCCTGAATCTGGGCGGAGTTCAGGGGATTGCTGCGATGGCCCATGGGTTTTTTGGTGCGCGGCCAGCTGATATACTTGTCGGTCCGGGAAACTCCTATGTCGCCGAGGCGAAACGGATGCTGTTTGGTAAGGTTGGCATCGACATGTTTGCAGGTCCAACCGATACCTTAGTCATTGCCGATCACACAGCATCGATCGAGACTGTCGCCTGGGATCTGGTGAGCCAAGCCGAGCACGGCGTCGATAGCCCTGTCTGGCTGGTCAGCACCGATAAAGCTCTGGCCCAGGGTGTTATCGCGCGCGCCGATGCCCTGATCGAAAGTCTTCCCGAGCCGAACGCTAGTGCAGCGCGCACGGCATGGCGCGACCGGGCCGAGATCATTCTTTGCGACAGCCGCGACGATGCTGCCAGGGTCGCCAACAACTACGCGCCCGAACATCTGCAGGTGATCGCCGAGGACCTGGATTGGTGGCTGGACCAACTGACCACCTATGGATCGCTGTTTCTGGGTGCCGAAACAACAGTGCCCTTCGGCGACAAGACGTCCGGGCCAAATCATGTTTTGCCAACAAGCGGAGCGGCCCGATATACCGGCGGTCTGTCAGTGCATAAATTCACCAAAACGGTGACTTGGCAGCGCTGCACAGCGCAAGCCTCGCACGAGCTTGCTGAACGCACTGCTAGGATCAGTCGGATGGAAGGCATGGAAGGCCACGCACGCGCGGCAGAGATGCGATTGTCTAAAGTGTGCTAAATCTGGCCCAAGGATGCTGTTGATTGGTCAGATTCACCGCATCACGAACGGATCGGGGATCGGATCGTCGCTTGTGCGCAACCAGACCGATTTGACCCGTGTGTAATCAAGCGCCGCCTGTAGGCCCCCTTCGCGCCCGTGGCCCGACAGTCCGTGACCTCCGAATGGAGCAATCGGGCTGACCGCGCGATATGTGTTAACCCAGACAATGCCAGCCCGAATTCTGCGGATCATTCGATGTGCGCGGGTCAAGTCTTTGGTAAAGACACCCGACGCCAGCCCAAACGCGGTGTTGTTGGCTATTTGTACCGCCTCCGCTTCGGTCCCGAAACTGACGACCGAGAGGATCGGACCAAAGGCTTCGCGCGTCAGACAGGGCGCATTAGGCGCGTCCGTACAATCAATGATTGTCGGTGGAAAATAGTGCCCCTCACGGTCCAAAGGTTGCCCACCCGCTATCACGGTAGCCCCTGCCGAGACGGAATCAGCAACCAGATCTGCAGCAGTCACAAGCTGAGCCTGAGTGCACAGCGGGCCAACCTCGGTCTTTAGGTCATCGGGCGCCCCGATCACGATCTCACCCGCTTTTTCGGTGAGCCGGGCCAGAAACTCATCTTTGATCTTGTCAGAGATTACCAATCGCGATCCCGCCACGCAGCTTTGCCCGGTCGCAGCAAAGATCCCCGAGACCTGCGCGTTCACAGCACTTTCGATATCGGCATCTTCGAACACGATGAACGGGGATTTTCCGCCCAGTTCCAACGAAGTCGAAGCGAGGTTTTCAGCCGAGTTACGCACGATATGGCGCGCGGTTTCCGGGCCGCCTGTAAAGGCAACATGATCGACATCCGGGTGACTGGTCAGAACAGCGCCGCATTCCGGCCCGAAGCCGGTGATGACGTTCAGAACTCCGGGCGGGAAGCCTGCCTGATCGAAAATACGCGCGAATTCCAGCATCGGGGCCGGACCATCTTCGGATGCTTTCAGAACGACTGTGCAACCGGCGGCAAGCGCCGGGCCAATCTTGACCGCAGACAGGAACAGTTGCGAATTCCACGGCACTATGGCGGCCACCACACCAACTGGTTCGCGGCGCAGCCAAACCTCCATGTCGGGCTTGTCGATCGGCAGGTGCGCCCCTTCGATTTTGTCCGCCAATCCGGCATAGTAACTGTAGTAGTCAGCGACATAGGCGATCTGAGCAGAGGTTTCGCGAATGATCTTGCCGGTATCGCGCGTTTCAAGCTCGGCTAAGGTCTGAGCATTTTCGGCGACCAGATCGGCCAGCCGGTACAACAGTTTACCACGAGCCGTTGCTGTCATGGTCGCCCATTCGGGGGCATTCAGCGCTGAACACGCAGCCTCTACCGCGGCGTTCACATCATGTGTTCGGGCCTCAGGCATTTTCGCCCAAACGGTGCCCGTCGCGGGATCAAGGCTGTCGAACTGCGCGGTCCCATCCGAAAACGTGCCGCCGATATAGTGCTGAAACTGCCGCATTTTCTCTCCTTAGGCGAAAGCGGGCATGACGTCCGCGATGAACCGCTCAAGCGACGCTTTCTTGCGCTCAAAGCTCATCCCACTGTCGATCCAGAAAGAATACTCATCATATCCAAGATCGCTATAGCCCTTGATGCGTTCGATTGCTTTGCCGGGCGTGGCGATCACATTGTCCCGGATCATCGCCTCGGGCGAATAGAAGGGATGGTTAGCGATGTCGTCATCGCTCAGCGTCTGGATCAGACCCTGCGACACAGGGCGTTCGTTTTTGAACCACGCGCCGAAATAGCAATAAAAGCGATTGATCTCTTCCGCCGCGCGACGGGCATCCGCCTCGTCCGAGGCAATGTAGGTGTGGTTCAACAGCATGATTTCGGGGCGCGGGACGTCATGGAATTTGGCACAAGCGGCATTGAACGTATCCATCAGCCGGGTGATCTCTTCGTCGCCCTGCCACAAAGGGGTGACCTGCACGTGACAACCGTTCGATACCGCAAACTCATGACTGTTGGGATCGCGCGCGGCAACCCAGATCGGTGGACCGTTTTGCTGCAGAGGCTTGGGTGAAGATGTGGTTGCCGGGAAAGAATGAAACTCTCCGTCCAGCGCATGATCGCCCTCCCAAAGACCCCGCACTGCCGGAACAAGCTCGCGCATACGCTGGCCTGCCTCCCAGGCGTCCAGCCCCGGCACCATCCGCTCGTATTCATAGCTGTAGGCGCCACGCGCGATGCCCAGATCCAAACGGCCATTCGTGATCATGTCCGTCATTGCGGCCTCTCCGGCCAGCCGGATCGGATGCCAGAACGGAGCGATAACGGTTCCGGTTCCCAGACGCACATTGTTGGTCTGGCGTGCCAGATCGACAATATTCAGGAACGGGTTCGGCGAGATGGTGAAATCCATCCCGTGATGTTCGCCGGTCCAGACCGCATGCATACCACCCGCATCAGCGATCTTGGCCAGTTCTATGAAGTTTTCATACAGCTCCTGTTGGTCCTGATCGGGAGAGGTGCGTTCCATATGAACGAAAAGCGAAAACCGCATGTCAGTGACCTCCTCGTGTAATCGGGCGAACCTCGCCGCTGTTCTTGTTTCCGTAGTAAATGCCAAAATCTCCCAGCCGGGATTCCTCGGACAATCGT
>NZ_CM152618.1:3207500-3744077 GCF_056583445.1 Ruegeria sp. S84 | reverse complement strand
CAGTGATCGTGTGGATGACGCCAAAGGTCTCAAAGAATGCGTAGACAACATTCACCACCAACAGGAAGAACGCGGTTGGTGACAAAAGCGGCAGCACGATTGTGAAGAACCGGCGCCAGAAGCGCGCGCCGTCAATTGCCGCAGCCTCGATCACCGATCTTGGGACCGACTGCAGCGCTGCGAAGAAGAACAAGAAGTTATAGCTGATACGCCCCCAGGCTGAGGCTACAACCACCAGGCCCATGGCCTCGGTGCCGTTCAGAACGTGGTTCCAGTCATAACCAAGCTGGCCGAGGTACCACGACACGACACCAACACGCGTGTTGAACATGAACAGCCACAGCACGCCTGCAACAGCGGGGGCAACGGCGTAGGGCCAGATCAGCAGCGTCCGGTAAACACCCGATCCTTTGATCAGGCGGTCCGCTATTACCGCCAGAAACAACGCCGGGATCATTGAACACAGTGTTACGAGCGTTGAAAACACCGCCGTCGTCACGAAAGATGCGCGATAGAACTTGTCGCTCAGCAGAAACTCGAAGTTACCCAATCCAACAAATTGGGACGACAGCCCAAATGGGTCAGGAATGAACAGGGACTGCCACACCGCCTGCCCGGCCGGATAGAAAAAGAAAACGGCGGAGATAATGACCTGAGGGGCGATCAGAGCCAATGGCAGAAGCCAGCCGCGAAAGGTGACGCGTTTTTCCATCCCGATAAACCACCGAATAGAGAAGATGCGGGCCCGAAACAGGCCCGCATCAAATTAGGACTTATTGATTGGCAGACTCGAACCGGCGCAGCAGGGCATCGCCGCGTTCTTTCGCACTGTCCATTGCTTCCTGAGCGGTCTTTTCACCGGACCAGACAGCCTCGAGCTCTTCGTCGATGATGCCGCGGATCTGGTCAAACGACCCCAGACGCAGACCCTTCGAATTCGCAGTCGGCTCTTTGGCGGTCATCTGTATGACAGCAATGTCAGTACCTGGGTTTTCTTCATAGAAACCAGCATTTCGGGTCGCGACGCCAGCTTCGGCGGTGATTGGAAGATACCCTGTGTTCTGATGCCAGTTCGCCTGAACGTCCGAAGACGAAAGGAAGCTCAGGAATTCACCGACACCTTTGTATTCTTCAGGATCGTGACCCTCCATCACCCAAAGCGAAGCGCCACCAATAATGGTGTTTTGCGGCTCGCTTACGACCGCCTCCCAATAGGGCAATGGGCGCACGTCGAATTCGAACTCAGCCTCAGAGCTAATGCCGGCATAGCCTGCCGAACTTTCGGTGAATAGCGCGCATTCACCTGCCCGGAAGTTCGCGCCACCTTCGTTTCTGCGGCCGGTATAGATGAATTTACCATCTTTGGCCCAGTCACCCATCGCGGTCAGGTGCGCCACCTGCGTCGGTCCATTCAACATCAGTTCGGTATCAAGACCGGCAAATCCATTGTCCTTCGATGCGAATGGGACGTCGTGATAGGCCGAAAGGTTCTCAAGGTGAACCCAGCTTTGCCAAGCAGTGACCAGCGGACAGTCTTCACCCCCAGCCTTAAGCTGGTCAAGAACGTCACCAACCTTTTCCCAGGTCGACAAATCCGTGTCAGGGTCAACACCCGCCGCTTCCATAGCATCGCGATTGACCCAGAGAACGGGTGTGGACGAGTTGAAGGGCAGCGACAGCATGTCCCCGTCAGTGGTCGTATAGTAGCCTTTGACGGCACCAATGTAGGCATCAGGATCGAATGATGCACCGCTTTCAGCCATCACTTCATACACGGGTTTGATAGCCCCTTCGGCCGACATCATCGTTGCCGTGCCTACTTCGAAAACCATCAGGATATGTGGTTGTTCACCTGCTCGGAAAGCAGCAATACCCGCATTCAGTGTTTCCGAATAGTTGCCTTTATGGCTTTCTACTACAGTGAACTCATCTTGGCTGGCATTGAACTCTTCAACCTGAGCCTTCACAAGATCGCCTAGTCGACCGGTGAAGGCATGCCAGAACTGAATTTCGGTTTGCGCCATAGCCGCCACCGGCGACAGAGCAGTTGTTAAGGCGAGAGCGCCTAGAAAATTCTTTTTCATGATTCCTCCCATGCATCAGGGGTTGATGCTTCGTTGAATACCGACCGCAACGCGTAATCAGCACACATGACGATTTCACGACGTTAACGTTACAATTTTATAATTCAAGCATTTAATTTTTGAGAAAAACATAACATTACATTATAAACCAACCAGGCAAACAACGAACCAGGTTCAAAATATGAGTCAAACTTTGCGGATCCGGCAATTGGAAGCGCTCATGGCCGTTTCCACCAATGGGTCGGTCACTGCTGCAGCAACGGATCTTGGGATAAGTCAGCCCGCAGTCAGCAGACTGCTTTCTGATTTGGAAAAATCACTTGGCTTTCAGCTTTTTGATCGCCGCGAAGGTCGCTTGGTGCCCTCACAGGAGGTACGATATCTGCAACCCAGCGTAGAGCGCGTTCTGGAATTGATGAAGCAAATCACGGATGTCAGTCAGGACATCACACAGCGCAAAGCGGGTCACATCCGCGTCGCTTGCTTACCGGGATTCGCCACAAGTCATCTTCCCGATGTCGTCGCCAAGTTTTTGCAGGATCGGCCCGGCGTCACCCTGACGATTGAACCAGACCGACCGGAACGGATTCTCGAGTGGATGATAGGTGAGCAGTATGATTTCGGGATCACGGACAGCTTTAACGGTCACCCGGCCGTTGAAAGCAGAAACATCAATGTCCGCACAGTTTGTGTGTTTCCCACCGGACATGAATTGGAAAGCCTCTCTGAGGTGACACCAGCGGATATTACAGATGCTAAAGTTATCCATACACGACGCGACAGCGACTTTTTTGTGCGGCTTTCCAAAGCGTTTCAGAGCGCCAACGTAGAGTTGAATTCCCACATCGAAGTCAGGCAGTTCACCGCAGCTTGTGAGTTGGCACTAAAAGGTGTCGGAGTTTCCGTGGTAAGCGAGTTGGACGCCGTCCAGTATTCAACGCGTGGATTGTGCTATAGGCCCTTCAAGCCATTGCTTCCACATACACTATCGCTTGTGCGCCCAATATTGAAACAACCGTCACTAGTGACACTCGAATTCATCGAACAGTTTCAAGAAAGCTTAAAACCGTTCAAAGCCCAATGAGCCCGTCAAAAACCCACGGCACATGAAAGAGCCTTTGCGCTGCCGACAAATCACCTACCCCTTTCTGCATAAGAAACATCAGAGTTTTGAGACCTCTGGGCATCATCCGGATCCAGCACCAAGGCGATCCACACCCATTCAGCCATGACCAGTGAATACGCCCAATGCGTATGTCTATGTGTTGATGATGGGATTCTTATCATTCGCTAAAGGAATAGATATGGCGACCCGTTGGGCCAGTGATCTTCGATCCTGGTCCGCTGAGCGTCGTCAAAGTTCAGGTGTGCGACCTGAGCATTTGTGAACTCTTCTCGCATGGCATGGATTAATCCTGCGGGTTTTATGGCATCGGGATTCTTCTGCCGCCTTTTCAACACGGGGCTCGACTGCTGTTTCGCCCAATTTGATCGCCGGTCCGAGCAGTGCGAAGGCAGGATTGATGGACAGAGCTGCGATCGCACCAATGAATTCAGCGATGCCCGCGCCCCATTTCAATCTGACTGGTATTTTGGTGGCTGCAACAGCCTTTGCGTAGGCCTTAACCAGCGTCTCCATGCGCTCGCGCGCCTCTTGTTTGCTGGTTCCTCTCAAAGCTTCGACCGATGTCCAGGCACGCAAGGCGTTGCGGTGTTCCTGCACCTCAGGCATTGCGCAAAGATCAAGCGCGGCCTTGATCTGATCTTGATGAGAGCGTGTCTTGCCCTCAGCAGTTTCGTGATGTGGAACCAGAAATTCCCAACCAAACGCGCGCAGCAAAGGTTCCTGCTCTGGAGTGTCATCAAGGAAAGCCTGAGGGCCATCATAGGCCGGGATAACTGCGACCTCGGTGAGAGGTATTCCCTTGATTAGCGCCCGGTTCCGTTTGGCATCCACGAAATCCTGAAGAACCCGACGGGTTAGGTGAAACGCAGGCGCATCGAAATCCTCTTCCTTTTGCGCTGCTTCGAATCCGGGCTGTTGCTGAAGATCGACCACATCCATTTCGGCGTCCGTAGCGATCTTTCGTTTTTTCCACTCCAAGTGGTGCGCGTTGTCCCAGGAAACCTCCATCAAACGATCTCTGGGAATCCAGCTTAGTATCTTGTCCTGGCGCACCGGGTTCCATTTTGCAGGCCAGGTCGCTCCTTGCGGTGGCCGGGGGATCACCAGTGTCTCGAAAAGCACCAACTCGGCGACGAAAGCGCTCGGTCGAAGGTGATCGCGCACTGACATGGTGCCCCAAAGCTGCGACGAATTGTTCATGGCATTTCTCCTGCAATCGTCTTGCAGATCAGGTTACCATCTTTGTGCACCAACCCAAGTTGGTTGCTTGGGTATGCCCAAACAAAGCTGATGTAGCTTATGCAACAGGAATGCGGAAAACTCATCTCGCCGCGCTCGCAATTCCGCGCCACCATTTCTAATAGCGCCCAAAATGCCAAGCGTTGTCGCGAACGACTGGTCAAGCAATGCAGCGGTGCGATAGGACGGTATTTCCCGAATATCCGGTCGCACCATTCTAGGCCATCAATGTGAATGTCCGCGTAGAGGATATTCATGGCTTCCTAGTCTGATGACCCTCTTCTTCAGCAACACAGTGATTACATCCGTGATGGCGTTGCAAATTCGATGCCAGTTGTACGGCGCTAACCGTTACATACCTACAGCTACAGCTCCGCCTTGACCGAGAGCCTCGGGTGAGCGGCGATAGCAAAACAAAGGTGATCGTGCCTTCAGGCTTAGCTGGCAGATTTTTGCGGGAATCGGCAATAAATGCTACGATAGCTTTGTTGGCAGGATCGCCGCTGGGTCTCTCCGGCCATCGCGCTTCGTTATTCTTTTTTATTACAACAAGTTCTTTTTTCTGCCGTTCGGCCGGGCGATCCAGGGCTTCTGGCCCAGCGTTTTAGAATGATTTTGAACGGAGGCAGACATGCCCGAAACAGTATTTGAACGCGCGCCAGACGGCGCGATCATTGGACTTCAGCATCATGGCGACCCTCTTGGAGGGCGTTCTAAAGGAACCAGTGCGCTGGATGTGGCGCAGGCTTATGCCGCCGAAGTGGCGGGGCTTTACCGGATAAAGCCTGATTTTCTTGACAGGCTCGGCGAGAGTGTTTCAGGCAAGTATAATCGCGAGGAGGGCAGCAAGCTGCGGCTGGAAGAAGCCAAGGCAGTACAGTCCTTTCTGGTCTACACATTTCGTCAGACACATCACGGCATCCCGGTCTGGGAGCGCGGTCTGACACTGCGCATGGCCGGCCCAGACAATGTGGTCACCGGTTCGTCCTCAAGTGTTGCTGCCGATATCGAACTCAGCAACGCCCCTACTCCGCCCGCTGGCCGCGACAAACAAGCTGGCACGGTTCTGCGCGAAGCTGTGAAAGGGGCCAAGTTCACAAAATTCAAGGTTAATGACACCCGGGACTTTGTCTATCGCTACGACGCAGAACATCGCCTGCCACACAAAGAACCGGGCGAGATCGAAGGGGCCGAGTTAACCCCGCTGCCAGAGATTGGTCGTGTACCAAAGGGCATCAAGGACGGCGAATGGCGTTTCGTAAGCCTTGTGCATTTTGGCTGCAAAATTCCCGACTACGGAGAGCTGAACTGGCGAGCGCTGGTCGATTGGGAGACCGGCGCGGTGCTTTACATCCGGCCATTGGTGGGGTGTGTTTCGGGCTACGTCTTCACAGATGACCCGATATCACTTTCAGGAGATTCAGAGCTTGATCCGACGGCCCCGGTTGCGCTTTTGGATGCGCAACGCGAACTGGTGGCGCTGGAACGGTTGATATTACCGGGCGGTGGCGCACCGGTGGAACTAAGCGGCGAATTGGTGGCGGTACGGGATCTCGACACACCGAACATCGCCCCACCGACTGAAAACGCCGGTGCCGCATCGATCTTTGATTATCCCGCCGACAGCGACGATTTCGCGGCGGTCTGTGCGTACTACAACCATGATTTCCTGTATCGCTTCGTCCAGTCTTTGGGCTTCGATCTGCCCAGCTATTTCGACGGGGTGACCTTCCCAGTGGATGTTGATCACCGCTGGTTCAATCCCATTGCAGGACCGGTGAATGCTCAGGCGCCAGGCAATGCCATAGGCAATGGTGTACTACGCTTTCGTTATGCGCTTGCGGCAAATGGCTCCACAGTCGGCATGGCCACAGACTCGCGCGTATCGGCGCATGAATTCGGGCATGCGGTGCTGTGGGATCATCTCAATTGGCCTAATTTCGGCTTTTGTCATGGCTTTGGTGACGCGCTGGCGGCAATACTTTACGATCCGCAGGGTATCGCGCCGGATCGTTTCCGCACCTTCCCCTTCAGCAACCTGATCACCCGGCGATGGGATCGGTCGGTCGCCTCGGGTTGGGGTTGGGGTGGCACGATGGACGTGGGCGGATATCGGTCAACCGAGATCAATGCCACTACTTTGGGCCGAATCTATCGATCTCTCGGAGGTGATTCCACAGAACTAGACGACAGGCAGCATGCCAGCCGCTACACGATCTATCTGATCCTGCAGGCGGTGCCGCTTTTGGCCGGGATCGTGCCCAACACAGTCGAAGGTTTTTCCCGCGCCTTGCAGGAATCAGACGAGAACACTGCTCAATTCGACGGTGCAGCCGGAGGCTGGGCACACAAAGTGGTACGCTGGGGCTTTGAGAAACAGGCGCTCTACAACGGATCCCCGCCTGATGTTGACGTCTTCATTGATGACGGACGGCAGGGTGAATACCCTTGGCACCAACCGGGCAACAATGCTCCCGGCATCTGGAATCGGCATCGCCCTGACGGCGGCACCGACCACGAGACTCCGCGCCGCTGCGTCGAGAATTATCTGTATGTCCGGATCGGCAATCGCGGCAACTACCCAGCCCAATCAGTGACTTTGTCACTAGCCCGCGCGACGGAAGGCAAGGGCACCACATGGCCGGATGACTGGGATCCGCTTATCGTAGGCGAACCTATCGGCCAATCAGTGCATTGTGGCGACGAAGTGATCGTCGGCCCGATCCCATGGTGCCCCGAGGACCTGTGCGAGGAATACATTCTTGCCAGCGTGGATACGCCAGAAGACCGCAGCAATGTCGAAACGATCGCAGGCAGTCTGCCTGTCGATCGACTGGCGCTTGGTGACAACAACGTCGCCCTTCGCCGAATGGAGGTGAACCGCGCCGAAGATGACACCCCTTGCTGCGAGGAGGAAGAAACGAAGATGACCTATCGTTACGCCGTCAAGTTCGTCTGCGGCTGTTCCAAGGGCCGCATTTTGTCCCAGGGCCGCTATCACACAGCAATCAACATCGGAAACGGCAGCGGCGATGCTGTGCGTTTTCGTAAACGGGTGTCGTCGGCCTTGCCAAACGAAAAACCGGGCAATGTCTCGGCCAGAACGAAGAACAAACTCGGTCCCTGGGAATCGATGGAGATCGATTGCGAAGATGTGGCACGACACCTGCGGGTGGCCGAATGCTGTTTCTTAAAAGGGTTTGTCTTTATCGAAAGCGAAACACCGCTGGACGTGGTCGCGGTCTACACCGCCGCCCATGGTGAAGGCGAAGTGGAAACCATCGATGTCGAACCGGTCGTGCCTCGGCTGATCAAAAAGGTACCGCCCCCGCCACCGCCACCTCCGCCGCCGCCCCCACCCGAGGACAAGCCGGACCTAATCCCGGTGCAGCCCTTCCCGCCCGGCCCGCCGCCCTTCCCGGCTTGGTATTGTGAGGAGCCGCGCAAGTTGAGGATCATCGTGCGTAACATTGGTGCAGGGGCTGCCGGGCCTTCGACCACGCGGGTCGATTTCTTCCAGAGCGGCGTGGTGGTCGATCTGCCGACACCAGCACTGGGGCCAAACGGGGATGAGACCACGCTATCGCTCGAATTCCCGGACGAGGTCAAAGGTGGCGAGCAGATCCCCTTCAAGATCACCGTCAATGCCAATCCGGCCGATGGTGTGACGGAAACAGACACCACCAACAACAGCGACTCTTCCTCCTGCGGCCTGGCCAGCTAAAGCAAACTGGGGGTGGCCCGGGCCATTATCGGCCCGGGCTGCGCGATCTAGAGGTACCGGTCGCTAGGCTGAATCGTGATCGTGATTGCGCTCTACATACAGGAGGGCAATTTGCTTCAACGACACCAAGGTGGGACCGCCCTGTCTGATCCCAAAGTCAGACCTCAAGCTGCGATTTAAGTATACTTTTCTACCGCTTCCCAAGGGGCGACAGGGTCGCCGCAGCCTAGTAACTATCTCTTTTCCGTTGCGCATCTTTGATAAGAGCAGCAAGCCGATAGAAACCGTGGGCCATCTTGGTGTAGGGCGTTAGCAGGAAGAATGTCAGGACCGATCCAAGATGAATAGCAAGCAACGCGGGCATCAAAGCCGTTGATCCGAAAGCGTAAAGAGCAAGTCCGCTAAAACCGACGAATCCCAGCAACAGGATGAAACCGATATCGCCGCCCCATGCCGAAGCATCACCGAGATTGCGATCGGACCTTTGCTTGAGAATTGCCATGGCGCAGCAACCCACTGTCAACAACACACCGCCGGAGATTCCGAATAGTTTGGGCAAAGACCAGAACCCGTACGGCGCATGCATTCCAAAGCCATAATGCATAACCGTTGCAATCGAGGTCGACGCGAAGCAAAGCAGGAAGCCATACATGATCGCGTGGTGAATATGACGTCGCGCCTGACTGAACCGGTCTTCGTCTTCAAAATTACAGCCTTCACCATGACCTGCGGCAAGATCCTGCATTTTACCCGCTCGTTTGAAGGCGGCCAGCAGGTCCGCCATTTTGATGGGTTTTCCCCCCACCTCGGCCCAATAGCGCCTTAGGCTGATGGCAATGCTAAAGAGTGGCAGCAAGAATGCCGGAGCAAAAATCGCAACCATCGCATTATGCGACAGAACGGCATAAAACCCGTCCCCTCCGCTGGAACCTATCGCGCGAATTGCCCAGAACAACAGGGCAAATCCGACCACAAGTGCCAGCGCAATCGCCCCGCCATGGGTGTGAAATCGGCGCGCCAGCGGCTGCGGCCATGCGAAGCTTTCCCAGCTGTCCCTCCGTACCTCGGCCAGAGCCTTCGGCAAATTCAGGTCGAACTCGTGCGGGGCTGTGTACTGGCAGGCGTAGTAGCAGCCGCGGCAGTTGTGGCACAGGTTGGCCAGTTGCGTGATGTCCCCATCCGAGAACGCGCGTTCCGCATGAAGCGACGGAAAGACCGAGCAATAGCCCTCGCAATAGCGGCAGGCGTTGCAAATTTCAGCCTGACGGCGGGCTTCCTGTATCAATTCAATTTGCATAAGCGGCGGCCTCACGTCCTGCGATGCGTCCAAAGACGGTTCCGATGGTCATGCCGAAACCGGCTAGATAACCTTGCCCAAGGATCGAGCCCGCCATGGTTTCGCCAGCCGCCCACATGTTTTTGATCTTGCCGTCGGCGCTCGAACATTGCGCGGCATCGTCGACTTTGAGGCCCAAATAGGTGAAGGTTACGCCCGTACGCAGCGAATAACCGTAAAATGGCGGCTCGGTGATCGGACGCGCCCAGTTGGTCTTGGGCGGGTTCAAGCCAGATGTTGAAACGCCGTCCAGCTCTGTCGGATGAAAGGCGCTTGTATCTCCGCAGGCGGCGTTGAATTCAGCGATTGTTGCGGTCAACTTTCCGGCAGGCAGGCCCATCATCCCGGCCAGTTTTTCCAACGTATCTGCCTTCAGCGGTGGAAACACCGACGGCATGAACAGATTCAACGAATTGGCGTCGATGATCACATAGCCAACTTGATCTGGTTGGGCTGCCACCAAGCGCCCCCAGATTGCATAGCGCTTGGGCCAGACATCCTCGCCCTCATCGTAGAAGCGCTCGGCATCCTTGTTCACGACGATCGAAAACGGCACGCAATCCAGACGGGTGACAATACCACCGTCAAATTTCGGTGCACGCCCATCAATAGCAACGGCGTGGCATTGGGTCGGGTCGCCAACACTCTCGACGCCTTGGTCCAGAAGATCAGCCAGGACCACGCCTCGGTTATAAGGAGTGCCTCGGATCAGAAAGTTTTTTGCAGGCTCACCCCATGCACGGGTCAGCCAATCCGTATCGGCCTGAAACCCGCCCGAGGCGACGATGACTGCCTTTGGCATTATCCGGTGGTTTTGAGCTTCATAGGTATAGTCGACCCATTCGATCCGATCCCCGTTCAGCTCCAAATGTGTGACGGCGGCTTCATACAAAACATCGATACCCAAACCCGCCGCAGTTCGGTAATAAGCATTCACCAGAGACTTCCCGCCTCCCATAAAAAAGGCATTTGTCCGCGCCAAAGAAAGTGTTCCGGAAAGAGAGGGTTGAAACCTGACACCGTGCTCTTCCATCCATGGCAGGCATTCCTCGGAAGTGCGGATCGCGAGGCGGGCCAGATGCTCGTCAGTTTTGCCGCCGGTGACCTTCATCAAGTCCGCGAGATATTCGCCTTCGCTATACTCTTCGATCAACGGGCCCAAAGGGCCACCATGCATGCAGCGAAAATTGCGCGTATGGCGCGAGTTTCCTCCGCGATAGGGTTTTGGTGCGGTTTCCAGTATCAGAACGCGGGCACCGGCTTCCGCGGCGGTCATCGCGGCGCACAAAGCAGCGTTCCCGCCACCGATCACAGCGATATCGTAAGCTTCCTTTTGGGTGGCCATATCCTGTCTACCTAGTGATTTTCGTCGGTTGTCCGATCGCGTTCCTGCAACGCCCGGATACGCATTCGTTGTGCGGCCTGAATATGCCCGCGCATTTCTGTCTCGGCCGCCGCGCCATCACGTGCCTTCAGCGCGGCCATGATACGCCGATGTTCAGCGACTGCCGCTTCGGCCCGATCTCCGTCCAACAATTGCGACGGCCCAAGGATCAGCAGCGCCTTCTGCAAGGACAACATGGATTTCGCGAGAAATCGGTTCTTGGCTGCATCCAAAAGTGTGGCATGAAATATCCGGTTGATCCGAGCCGCGTCTGGACCTGTGCCAGCCTCGGCCAAACGATCATTCAAAACGTCCAACTCGTCCAATTCGACATCCGACGCCGCACGCGCTGCTAGACGGGCCGCAGTGCCTTCGAGCACTGCGCGCATCTCATAGAGCTCCATCACCTCGGCGTAATCCAGACTGCGGACGGTCGCGCCCTGCCGCGGTACATGCGTGACCAGGCCGTCGGTCTCCAGCTGCCGGATCGCCTCGCGCACCGGTGTTCGGCTGACACCCAACCGTTCAGACAGCTCAATCTCGCGCAGGCGCTCGCCGGGCAGAAGGGTGCCCTCGCGAATCTCATCCAACAGGCGTTGATACGCCGAATTGCCTTGCGGGCCAGGCTGTAAGGGGTCGTCCTGAATGGTCATCGCGTGCTCACTTGTCTTCTTGCGTCCATTTGTATACATTTGGATACATAGTGAGTCAATATTGTTGGAAGCTGCACTTTGCCCACCCAGAACAAAACACCTTCTCTCCTCGCAAAGCGGGCCCTAACACTGGGCTTGGCACTTCTTGGCACAGGGCTATTCTGGGCGTTGGATCTGCCATTGCCTTTTCTGTTCGGCCCGATGAGCGCGTGTCTGATCGCGGCTCTGGCTCATGCTCCAATGGAAGGCTTTGGTCAGGTCTCGATTGCGGCGCGCACCATACTCGGCGTGGCTGTAGGGGCTTCGATTACCCCAGCCCTATTTGCAGAACTGCCGAAGATGGCAGCGTCGATTGCACTGATCCCGTTCTTTATCCTGCTGATCGCGCTGGTCGGAGTGCCATTCTTCCGCAAGGTCTGGGGCTTTGATACCACGACCGCGTTTTACGCGGCCATGCCCGGCGGATTGCAGGATATGATCATCTTCGGGGCCGAGGCTGGCGCTAACCCGCGAACGCTGTCCCTGATCCACGGAACCCGCGTTCTGATTATTGTAACGCTGGCCCCTCTGTTTCTTACAGTGTTTTACGACGCCCAACTCACCAACCCAATCGGAGAGCCCGCGCGCAACCTGCCGATACATGAATTGGCGCTGATGGTTCTTGCTGCCTTTGTCGGCTGGAAAGGCGGTGAGCGGATCGGCTTGTTCGGAGCGTCGATTCTAGGGCCAATGATCTTGACGGCTGCGTTGTCACTGGGCGACTTCATTCACACCCGACCGCCTCGCGAGGCCATTCTTGCAGCTCAGTTCTTTATCGGCTGCGGTATCGGCGTGAAATTCGTAGGTGTCACATGGGTCGAACTACGCCGTGTGGTGGCGGCGGGCTTCGCCTATGTCATTGTCCTCGCCGTTCTGGCGGCTGCTTTCACTGCCGTTGTCACCACCTTGGGGCTGGGCCAACCGGTCGAGGCATTTTTGGCCTTTGCCCCCGGCGGGCAGGCAGAAATGACAGTTCTGGCCATCGTCTCAGGCGCGGATCTGGGCTTTGTGATCACGCATCATCTGACAAGAATCGTGTTGGTGATCATCGGTGCGCCGATAGCGGCCAACCTTATCCTGCGCTGGTCCAAACCTCGGGGTTGATCATGTGAACCGGAGCACCTGCAGCGTAGGCGCTCACTTGATCGAAAATGTCCGAAAATTGCAGATCGAACTCATCTTCGGTCACAAAGCCGATATGCGGCGTCGCAATCAGATTTGGATGCGAAAGCAAGGGGTCTTTCGGATCATTGAGGGGTTCGGAATCGAAGACATCGATTGCGGCCTTCCCGGGATGACCGGCATTCAGCGCCCCAAGCAATGCCCCTTTTGCAATAAGGCCAGCACGAGATGTATTCACAAACAGTGATCCCGGCTTCATGTGCGCGAAGTCTGACGCAGTAATGATGCCGTTTGTGCCTGGCTTCAGGCGAACATGGATCGAGACAACATCGCTGTTGGCAAAGAAAGCTTCGCGGTTCGCGGCGACCTGAACACCATCTGCCTGCGCCCGAACCCGGCCTTCATCTGAGGACCACCAGACTACATTCATTCCAAATGCCTCGGCGTAGCCCGCGACAGCGCGTGCGATACGGCCATAGCCGTACAGTCCCAGTTGCCGCCCTCTTAGTGTCTTGCCAACTCCGGCCTGCCACCGCCCCGCTTTGACCGAGGCCATCTGCGCCGGTAAATCGCGCATCCCAGCCATGATCAGCGCCCAAGTGAGTTCGGCTGCAGCATATGAAGGCGTTCCACCATGCATGTTCGAACACAGCAGAACATCGTTGTCCGAGCATGCCTGCACATCAACGTGCGGATACACGCTGCGCTGACTTATCAATCTCAGGTTCGGCAGCTTTTCGATCAACTCGCGGGTAACTTTGGTGCGTTCGCGAAACAGAACCAACGCTTCGGC
This sequence comes from Ruegeria sp. S84, assembly GCF_056583445.1. Lineage (NCBI taxonomy): Bacteria > Pseudomonadati > Pseudomonadota > Alphaproteobacteria > Rhodobacterales > Roseobacteraceae > Ruegeria > Ruegeria sp. S84. The sequence goes on along the minus strand of NZ_CM152618.1, from coordinate 3,730,577 downwards.
CTCCTGCAACCGTGCCGCCAATTCATCGGTATCCTCGACATGATCTGTCCAGATCTTCACTTCGTGGTCGGATAGCTTTCCAAAACAAGGCAAGCCCTGCAGTGTATCAAACCAATCATCCAGAATGTGAACCTTCATCGACTTTCCACACCCTGCCCGGTGTTCAGTTTTCTTGGCGTCGGCACAAAATGCAGCGTATCGAGTGCTGCAAGCGCATTGCGGACCCGCTCGCTTTGATCCAGCAAATGGTTGAACTGCTCATCGCACCCGGCGATCGGTGTCGGGTATTCCGCAATGTCCCGCCGCAGGACCGACTGCGCCAGCCTTAGTTCCTGACGCGCAATATCGAGGCATTCAGAATAATTGTTCATCGTGGCACCTTCATATTGTATACCTTAGTATACATAACGGAGACCCCAGTTTCAACTGCCGCTCCACACAGATCCGGGTATGTAAACATGCCCATCTGCAAGCTTTCGCGCAGTCCGCACCAGACCAGCAGAGTTTACGTTGAAGTCCCCGTCATTCGAGAAGTCCACCAGCACATCAATCTTCCCAGAAGCGTGTTCCAGCACAACTTCAGTCGGGCTTGCCTTAGGTCGGTCCAACAACCCATCAGCGACGGTTCCGGGCGTCAAAGCACAAGACGCCATGCACTGCGCACCCGTAACGGCCATTGTCGGGTGAGTTTTCCATGGCATGAAATACCGAACTGCAAGGGTTCCGCCCTCTTTGGCTGGTGCCAACAGCCCGAATTTGGGGGTTACCGATTTCGATACATCCCCCATACCCATCAGTTCCCCGGCTTCGATCCGAACTGCCTCCATCTGGGCAAAGAAAGAGCGGTTGGCGTCCAGTTCTTCCGCGCTTTCATACCCAGTTAGTCCAAAATCGGTGGCGCGGGCCATAGCCATAGGCATCGCGACATCCATACAGGTCAGTTCGACCCCATGCACCGTATCGCGCAGATATCCGGTGGGCAGAAATGCACCTGTTGCCGAACCCACAACTCCCATAAAACTCAGTTGTACCGGTGCAGATTGCCCGGGAACACCGGCAATCTCGGCATCGCCCTCATAGGCCAGTTCACCACCCGGGGTCTGCACTTTGGCAACCACTCGCGCACCCGTATTAACTGCGCGTATCCGGACCACGGTCTCATCGCCTTGAGGCTGAAACAAACCCATTTCAATTGCGGCCGGAGCGACGCCGGAAAGGATGTTTCCGCAAGTTGGTTTGAAGTCGACCAGCTTTTCCTCAACCGAAACCTGCGCGAAGAAATAATCGATATCGGCCCATTCATCATCGCTGACAGATAGCATGGCTACCTTGGTCGTCACAGCAGTACCGCCACCGATTCCGTCAATGTTAAACGCCTGCCCGGCCCCTAGGGCAGCGACCAGCACATCAGCCAACGTGTCCATATCCACGGGCAGGTCAGAGCGACGAAAATAGGGCCCCCGCGAAGTGCCGCCACGCATGAAAATATACGGGATTGCTGTCTGGGTCATCTCGAACCCCTCCTCTACAAACCGTCAAAAACTGTTGTGTTTTCAGCTTTGTCCGACCTGCCTGCTTCGCAGGCCGGACCTCAGTGGAACACTCATTTCAGAGGCCACGGCAGGCTCACCATGTCTTGCAACAGTCCCGGCGGGAAATCCCGGTTCAGAGCGCCTGCCATGACGCACATGAAACCGATGCCGCAGGCTGTCAGGATCAGCGTCATCTGCCAGCTTGAACCGGCTCGAATGCGGAAGAAGGCAATCAGAAACCCGATCAGGGCTAGGATGAAACCAACAACCCACGTTGCCGCGATAAGACCTGCAAACCACGCCAACGTCGACCAAAGCCCATGCGGAGCGCTCGCGTCTTCACCGGCAATTTCCTTATCGGCAAAGATTGCATCACCCTCGGGTCTCCGCATCATCTGGATCAGCAGGATCACGCAGCAGAACAAGGACACACTGCCGATCACCAACGGGATGATCTTGTCGGTCATGTTGTAGTCTGGGATCATGTTGGCGTTGATCAATGCCGCGATTAGGTAGGCCATGATCACCAGCAGGAAGATCAACGGCGCGCGCTTGCTGCCAGACTGGACTTCACCTTCGGCCATGATCATCTTAGCCTGCCGAATTCCTAAAATGACCGAAGCCACAGTGACCAAGATCAGAACAATCACGATCGGGCTGAAGACATACTCCATGCCCTCACCAAAGCTTTTGCGGAACCGGAATGAGGCAATCTGGAACGCCTGATTGGTAAACTTCTCAACCGGGTTCGACAGCACGAACCCAATAAGAAAGGCCGGACGCGACCAATCGAACCGGCGCAGGAAGATCCCGATCAGGCCGATCACGAACAGCGCCAGAAGGTCTTCGAAGTTCTGACCGGACTGGAAGGCTGCAAAGCTGATCAGCATAAACAGGAAAGGTGCCAGATAGGTGAAGCGGATCGTTGTCAGCTTGGCGATGCCTCCGGAAGCCGCGATGCACAGGATGGTGCCCACGACGTTAGCAAGCGCCAAAAGCCAAACGATCGAATAGGTGATGTCGAGATTGTCCTTGAGCATGCTTGGACCGACCTCGATGTCGCCAGACCCCAACAGAGCCACTGCGCCGATGAAGATCGCCATCGAGCCCGAGCCGGGAATGCCGAACAGTAGCGTAGGCACCAGCCCGCCGCCTTCCTTGGCGTTGTTTGAGCTTTCCGGCCCGATGACGCCACGCACTTCGCCCTTGCCGAAGTTGCTTTTATCTTTGGTCGATTGAACCGAATGGCCGTAAGCGATCCAGTCGACGACCGAACCGCCTAGGCCGGGAATGACCCCAACGACCACCCCGATGATCGAGCAGCGAACAGACAGCCAGATATTCGCGGCCCAGTCTTTGACGCCGTCCAGCCAACCCGCCCCCAGCGAAGCCCCTTTGGCAATCGATCGATCCTGCCGCAGCAGCGAGACGATTTCGGGAACGGCAAAGATGCCCAATCCAACGATGACCAGCTTCAAACCATCTGTCAGATACGGAATGTCATAGGTTGCCATACGGAGCGAACCGCCAGCGTCCGCCTCACCAATTGTGCCAACCATCAACCCAAGCCCAGCAGCTGCGACGCCCTTTAAGGGGATGCGCCCAGCCAGAATGGCAACCATGGAAAGGCCGAGGATGGTGATCATCAGCATCTCTGGTAGACCAAACGCCAGAACGATGGGCCGCGCGACCAGAATGAACATTGTTAGGAAGGTTGCGCCGACCAAACCGCCAAACAGCGATGAAGCGAACGCGGCAGATAGTGCCCGCGCAGCCTCACCCTTCTTCGCCATTGGGAAGCCGTCCAGGACAGTTGCCTGAGAGGCGGAACTGCCGGGGATCCCCATAAGAACAGAAGCAAAGGTGTCAGAGGTCGGAACAACGGCGACCATCCCGATCATCAGCGCCAAACCAAGGATTGGGTCCATCCCGAACATGAAAGGAAGCAACAAGGACAAACCGGCAATACCGCCAAGTCCCGGGAAAACACCTACGGCCAGTCCCATAACGACACCGAGAACAAGATACCCCAGTACGATAGGTTGCAGGATCAAACCCCACGCATCATTGAGCGCAGGAAGAGCGGTGGCGAAAACCTCCATAGCGGCCGCCTTTCATATACTGTCTTGTGTTTAAAAAAGCGCGCACCCGACATTGGGGTGCGCGCTGTGGTGTGTGGGCTTAGTTCAGCTCGACACCATAGGCTTCTTTGAGCCAGTTCAGAACGTAGCCTTTGGCATTGTCGTCGACGTTTGTCGCGGTTTGCAGCGCCGCCTTGGAACCGTCGCCCACAAATACCGGGTACTTACCGACGCGTTTGGACGAAATATCAGCAAAGTCGCCGCGCTCGGTCACAGCCTGAAACGCTGCGGTGTAGGCGTCGACCACTTCCTGTGGTGTATCACCAGGCAGAAAAGCCAACTTCTGAACCGGGAAACCCGCGACAAAGAACGCTTTCCAAGCGTCCCACGCCTCGCCACTGGTTTCACAACCATCCGTTGCCTCGCAAACCTCTTTGAAGGTTGGAATATCAGGGAAGGTCGGGTCGCGGACGATGTTTCCATCGGCATCCAGCGCCCCCCAGGTCATCATCGGCACAGCCTGACCGGCCTCAACCAGCGGGGCGGATCCACCCAAATAGCCGGATGAGGTCTGATAGTCGATGTTAGCTTCGCCACGTTCGAACATCAGACGACCATCGCCACGGCCTTTGATGCCGAAGACTGGCTCAACGTTCATACCCAGCATTTGCCATGCCAACAGCGGCACGAGATCCAGACGCGTTGCGCCCTGCGAGCCGTAGATGAAGTTCGTGTCTTTCAACGCATTTGCGGAGCCATCAAACTTGGCACCATCTTCTGCGTTCAGATAGGCGACACCACCCGTCCCGGACGCCATAACCGGGATCCAGTCGTTGTATTCATAACGCACGCGCGGATCGCTCAGCAGATAAGGGAATTGAGTTGAACCGGAAGTGCCGAACAACAAGGTTCCATCATCGTGGCTTTGTTCCTGGAACCAGTTTGCGCCTTTGGTCGAACCAGCACCTGGCATAAATTTCACGACCACGGTCGGTTGACCCGGAAGAGCTTCGGACAGAAGCGGCGCAAAGAAGTTGGCCCATTTCGCCGAACCACCCGTTTCCGAGAACGGGATGACCCATTCGATGGTCTTGCCAGAGAAATCAACCTCGGCAGCGGCAGGTGCAGCGATACCGGCGGCGGCGATCAGCCCCACGACGGCGCGACGGGTGAAGTTGGAAATGGTCATTGGTTCCTCCCTGTTGACCAGACAATCACGTCATCGCCCCCGGCGCTACCGTGATCGCAAATAGAACTGTGGGGTTGATTCCCCCTCCCATCTGGCAATCATGGAGCGCCAACCTTGCGCGAAACTTGCAGGAGACCCGATGCGGATCGTCATAGTCGAGGACAATGAGCCACTCGCCAATGCCATTGCTTATCGCCTTCGTGACCGAGGTCATGCGGCAGATATACTGACTGACGGAGATGCGGCCGACCTTTACCTTCAACAAGAAGGCGCGGATTTGATCGTTTTGGATATCAACCTACCCGGCCGGTCAGGGTTGGACATCCTGAGGTCGCTTCGCGAACGTGGTGACAGTGCGCCCGTGATCCTGCTAACAGCGCGCACCGAAACAAGCGACCGGGTGACCGGTTTGGATATGGGCGCAGATGACTATCTGGTCAAACCCTTCGAAATGGACGAGTTAGAAGCACGCGTCCGAGCACTTTCTCGGCGCAAAGAACTTGACTACGGAGCGCGGGAGAGCATCGGTAGCCTCGAATTCGACCGCGCATCGCGTCAGGTTAGTGTTCAGGGCGAAGTCATGGATATACCACGGCGGGAAATAGCGGTGCTTGAATGCCTGTTGGAGCGTCGGGGCAGAATTGTTCCTAAAAGCCAACTCACAGATTATGTCTATGGCGTTGGGGCCGATGTCGATGACTCAGCTGTTGAACCTCATGTGTCGCGGTTACGAAAACGCCTTCAGCCTCTCGGCATTAAGATCAAGACAGCGCGCGGTCTGGGGTACCTTCTTGAGGTGCAGAAGTGATCAGGCACGGCTCCCTCAGGCTACGACTCTTCATTCTTATCCTGACACCCTTGGTGTTGCTTGCGATCCTTCTTGGGCTTTGGCGCTTTATGATTGCCCAGGAAACGGCTCAGGAGCTGTTCGACGACAGCCTGCTATCTGCCGGTCTTGCAATTTCACGAGATGTCGCGATTTCAGGAGGTGACGCACTTTCGCCCACCACGCGCAGCTTGATCCGCGACGCGTCGGGCGGAGAGATCTTTTATCATGTTACGGGCCCGGGTGGCATCTACGTGACTGGCTATGCATACCCTCCGGCACCCGCGAACCCGTCTGCTCAAGAGGCGAACAGGCCGCAGTTTTTCGAAGCACTCTATCGCGACGAGCCGGTGCGAGTTCTTAAGCTGACAGAACGTGTGACCATAGAAAATTTGATAGGAGATGCGACGGTCACAGTTTGGCAACGTATGGCGGATCGCAACGCGTTTGCAAATGAGCTGTCAATCCGCGCAGGAATTCTCATGGGAATCCTACTTGCCACTCTGGCATTTGTGGTATGGTTCGGAGTTGCTCGCGGCCTGCGGCCCCTCCTGGATTTACAGGACGCAATCGACCTGCGCTCCCCAGATGACCTGAGTGAGATCAAACGCCCTGTACCGGTCGAAGTTCAAGGTGTCGTCAAAACCTTGAACCGACTCTTTGGACAGGTGGAAAAAAGTATCAATGCCCATCAGGTGTTCATATCCGAAGCCGCACATCAGCTACGGAACCCTGCGGCCGCCGTTCAGTCGATGGCCGAAGCGCTTCGAGATGCGAATACCGATGAAGACCGCGATAAACGCATCATCGAGCTTGTCGCAGCGGCAAAGAACTCAGCAACAGTCGCTGAACAACTGCTATCACTTGAACGGCTCAGGCAACCGACGCACCAAGATCAAATGGTTGAAATTGATTTCCGCTCGGTTGTCGAAGAAGCCTGCGCAGAAATGGGAGTTCACATTCTTGCAAAAGGCATCGAGTTTGATGTCACTATGCCCGAGACGGCGGTCATAGTATCAGGTGATCGGGTGTTTCTAACTGAAGCTCTAAAGAACCTGTTAGACAATGCTGTTAAGCACGGTGGCGCTAAACTGAGCCGCATTTCAGTCGTGCTGCGTTCTGACGGCGGAAACGTTGGGCTTACTGTCGCTGATGACGGCGCTGGCCTTTCGCCCGACCAAAGCGAAGCTGCATTTAGTCGGTTCTCCCAGTTGGAATATTCCGAAGGCAGTGGCCTGGGTTTGTCAATCGTCTCTGCGGTTGCCCAGCGCCACGAAGGATCAGTCTTAATCAACCAGGTCGAAAGAGGAGCGAGCGTTACGCTTGAGCTTCCGATAATCCTTTAAATTGTTTCGTTTTTGACAAATCCGGCCCCTATCAGGATTGAAATACATTATTTAAAATTGCTGCGAATGTAGGTTTTCCGCGTCCTTTTTGCTGCGACTGAGATGTTCACTAAACGTGCCGGCCCCGCGCGAGTTGGGGGCCCGCATTGGCGATGCGTGTCGTGCCAAGATCATCGTCCTCAGGCCTACCGGTAATTTCAACTGCGACAAATGCGAGACCCTTTGGGATCAAACACTTGATCGATGAACATTTGACTGGATTTCGATCAAACGACTGATAACTTGCCTCGCAGCGGTTTTTGGTTGCAACAGCGTTGCACAGAAAATCTATTGGAGCGCGCTATTGGTAATTCCGTTTCATGTCCGGGAAATGCTTCAACGCATAAAAGCACGATTTGATGCTGACCAGATACCTCAGCAGATGGCGCCAAGCGATGCAGAGTTTTCAACCTTACGCCCATCTCGCAAGCCGACCAAGGAGATGGTCGCACGATTCTGGGAAAAGTTGAAACCAACGGCCAGCGACAAGGATCAGGCACAAATTGCAGATTTGGCGGCTATCGAAGATGCCGAAACCTATGGCGCCAATATCGAGAATTTCATCGGGACGGTTAAGCTTCCAGTCGGGGTTATTGGCCCCTTACGCCTGAACGGAATGAACGCCAACGGCGACTTTCATGTCCCCCTCGCAACAACCGAGGCAGCGCTGGTCGCATCTTATGCCCGGGGCGCCTACGCCGCCACTCGGTCGGGCGGTATCAGTACCGCTGTTTTATACGAAGGCGTGCTGCGGACCCCGGCCTTTGTGTTCGATAGCCTGCTAAGAGCGGGGCAATTTTTGGATTGGGTGGTGACCAATGTTGACAGGCTCAAATCTGCGGCCGAAGCGACGACCCGTCATGGCAAGCTTGTATCGCTGGAGCCATTCATTGACACCAACGTCGTTTTCCTGATTTGCCGCTATACCACTGGTGATGCTGCAGGTCAGAACATGGTGACCATCGCCACCGACGCCCTTTGCCATGCAATCGCGGATAGCTGTCCTGTTGCGATTGAGAACTGGTATGTCGAAGGTAATTTCTCGGGCGACAAAAAGGCCTCGGCGCTGGGGTTGGTGACGGGGCGCGGGCGGAAAGTCAGCGCCTCGGTTACGCTTCCGGCTGAGATTGTCGAAAAGACACTGGGAACGACGGTCGAGGCGATGCTGGACTATGGCCGTGTCGCCAATCTGGGCGCACATTTGTCTGGCCAGTTTGGCGCACAGGCGCATTATGCCAACGGGCTGGCTGCGTTCTATATCGCAACCGGACAGGACGCGGCCTGCGTTGCCGAAAGTGCAATGGGCGTCACGCGTATGGAACCTAGGGGCGGCGATCTATTCTGCTCGGTCACGCTTCCGAATATCCTTGTCGGCTCGGTCGGCGGCGGAACCGGTTTGCCAAGCCAGGCAGCAGCGCTGAACATACTCGGTCTACGGGGCAGCGGGTGTGGCACGGCTTTAGCCGAAGTTGCTGCGGCCACGTGCTTATGCGGCGAAATCTCCATTGTCGCCGCGATTGCTGCCGGTCATTTCACCCGCGCCCATGAGAGTCTGGCCCGCCACAGATGAGCTTTCAGAACCGATTTTGGATTTACCAATCCGAGCGCTTTCCGCTTAAGAAAACCGTCCCCCTGCTGCTGGTGTTTTCCTCGGCCAGCATTTGTGTGTCTGCCCGTCTGGCAGACCGCCCTTTGCCCGAGTGGCCTGCCTTTGCCGCCGGTTTTGTGCTGGCCATGGCGCTGTTCTTCCAGATGCGGGTCTGTGACGAGTTCAAGGACGCCGAGGATGACCGACGTTACCGGCCCGACAGGCCGATCCCACGCGGATTGGTCTCACCAGGCGAAGTTTTGAGCTTGGGCTTACTGACCATTCCAATTGCACTTGCGGCTGCCCGGTTCTGGCACCCGTCGGTTTTGTGGCTGTTGGGCGCGGTTTGGATCTGGCTCGCTGCGATGACAATTGAATTCGGTGTCCCGGCCTGGCTGAAGGCCCGGCCGGTTCTGTACCTGCTCAGCCATATGGCAATCATGCCCTTGATCGATCTATTGCTGACTGGCCTCGAATGGCTGCCGGCAGGCGGCGCGGCACCCTCACTATGGCTGTTCCTGGCGTTGTCCTTTGTGAATGGCTGCGTCCTTGAGATCGGGCGGAAATTGTGGGCGCCCGAAAACGAGATTGAAGGGGTCGACACCTATTCCTCCCTATGGGGTCCGCGCCTAGCAGGACTTATCTGGATCGGCTGCGTTCTGTTATCCTACGCGCTTCTCGCCGGCACAGTAAACGCCACCGGAGTTGGCTGGCCAAGCGCCCTGATCGGCGCACTAGCGCTGGTTCCCTGCGGGGTTGCTGTATTCCACTACAGTCAGACACCCACTGAGAAAGCACAGAACAGGATGGACACTGTTTCCGGTCTGTGGGTATTTTTCTGTTATGCCACGGCTGGTTTCCTACCCTACCTGATCGGAGCCGTAGCATGACTTTCATCGTCGACCAAATGGATGCCAATGACATCTCTGTGGTTGGAGGCAAAGCGGCAGCCCTGTCGCATCTGACACAGCACGGGTTTTCCCCGCCCGCATTCTTTGTCATCACAAATGACGCGTTTCGTATGGGGCAATCGGGCCCGATCGCGCAAAAAGGCCTGCGACTGGCTGTGTCCACCGCGCTTGAAACACTCGGGTCCGGGCCTTACGCGGTACGCAGTTCTGGCCAGTCCGAAGATGGCGTGGACCACAGCCATGCAGGACAGTTCGCAACGGTCCTGAATGTTCCCGGCAAGAGTGTGATCGCGGCGGCCAAGCAGGTTTGGCAATCCGGTTTCTCATCAACGGTCGAAACCTACCGCGCGGTCAAATCCGGTGGCGAGGCCGAGGCCCCCGCAATCATCGTGCAACGCATGATCGATGCCAAAGCGGCCGGTGTCGCCTTTTCCGCCGATCCGGTCAGTGGCCGGCGCGATGTGGTCGTGATCTCAGCGATTGACGGGCTTGCAGAGCAGCTTGTGTCGGGGGAAGCGGACGGAGAAGACTGGGTCATCGATGCAGATGGCGTACCGGAAAGCGCTCCTGACGCCTCTGCACATTTGACCGTCTCGGAGGCGCGATCCATCGCAGCCCTCGCCCGAAAGGCCGAGGTGCTATTCGTTTCTCCTCAGGACATCGAATGGGCCATTGATGCGCAAGGGCTGCATATTCTGCAGGCCCGCCCGATCACCACGGCCCTGCGCCCTGCCCCGCTCGAAGATCAGACGCTTACCATTTTCGACAATTCCAATATCGTCGAAAGCTATCCGGGCATCGTCAGTCCGCTGACTTATTCGTTTGCCCTGCACGTGTATTCTCAGGTATATCGAGCTTTCGTTAGGCTGCTGGGCGTGTCCCGGCACACGGTCGCGCTGAACCCCACTGTGTTTGACAATTTACTGGGGCGGGTGGACGGGCGCGCCTATTACAATCTGATCAACTGGTATCGCGCGCTGGCACTGTTGCCCGGGTTTTCACTGAACCGCGACTATATGGAAACGATGATGGGCGTTTCTGAACCGATGCCGCGTGAGGTCACGGATGCTCTTGCCCCACCCCCCACCACCGGCTGGCGCAAGGTCGTGGAGTACGCGAAACTGGCCAAGGTTGCGGGCGGCCTGATCTGGCAGGCCATCCGCCTACCGCAGACCCGGCGTGATTTTTACCGCAGGCTGAACGACATATTACAGACGGGGCTGAACGTGGATGCCTCTAACGCGACCCAACTGGCCGCGGAATACCGGCGCATTGAAAGCACTCTGCTGGATCGGTGGGATGCCCCGCTGATCAACGATTTCTTGTGCATGATTGCCTTTGGCGGCTCGCGCAACCTGCTGCAAAAATGGCTGGGCGAGGCCGGGTTGACCCTGCACAACGACCTCATGATCGGGCAAGGTGATATCGTTTCGGCGGAACCCGCGCAACGCATCGCCCGGATGGGAGAGTTGGTTCGGCAGGCAGGGCTTGCCGCTCCTTTGAAGGCCAATGCACATCTGTCGGTTTTGTCAGGACACCGACAAATCGAAGCCGAGGTTGATGCGTATCTTGAGAAGTTCGGCGACCGGTGTACGGAAGAGCTCAAGCTGGAAAGCGTTCCGTTGCGCGATGACCCGAACAGTCTGTTGCTGGCCATTGCAGCCAGCGCTGAACGTCCACCTGCCGGGCGTCAGGACGGCGATGAACCGGACTGGAAGGCTCTGTTTCCGTCAAACCCACTCAAACGGTACTTCGCCAATTGGATTTTAGGCTGGACCAAGGCGCGGGTGCGCGACCGAGAAAACCTGCGCTTTGAACGCACGCGCATATTTGGTTATGCGCGGCGCGTGTTTCTGGGCATCGGCCGCGAATTCGCTGCGCGTGACCTGCTTTCATCGCCAAAGGATGTATTCTTCCTGACAACACATGAAGTTCTCGGAGCAGTCGAAGGTTATAGCCTGTCACCCGATCTGAAAGGCATCGTTGCGCAGCGCAAACTGGAAGACGAAGCCTCGTCCCGACGCCCCGACCCGCCGGAACGCATCGAAATCCGTGGCCCCGCCATCGCGCCGGTCTGGTCCGAGAGCGCAGACGCCGAGGTGGACCCTGCACGGATGAAGCAGGGCACGGGCTGTTCCGCAGGTCAGATCAAGGCGCGCGCGCGCGTGATCCGCGACCCGCGCACCGAGGCCTTAATCCCCGGAGATATACTCGTGGCGCGCCACACCGATCCGGGCTGGATCGCCGTATTCTCGAACGCATCCGCCATCGTCGTCGAACGGGGATCTCTGTTGTCACATTCTGCGATTGTCGCACGCGAACTAGGTATCCCCTGCGTGGTTGGCCTGAAAGGCGCCACCAACTGGATCGAAGATGGTGAGATGATCCGGGTCGACGGGGCAAGCGGTGCGGTGGAACGCTGCGATGGGTAGCAGTGAGATTGAGAAAAAGGCGGATTTCGACCATATCCGCTATGCCCAACTGTGGGAAGACGCGGATGTTCTTACCTCCGCCTTGGGCGATTGTGCGGGCAAGACATTGGTCTCCATCTGCTCTGCCGGGGATAATGCGCTGGCAATGCTGACACTCGATCCCGCGCGCATTGTCGTTTTGGATCTTTCACCGGCCCAGCTGGCCTGCCTTAAGCTCAGGATCGCGGCCTATAAGGTGCTGACCCATCCCGAATTCATTGAACTCACCGGCTCGCGGCGAAGTACCCGACGGGGCGCATTGCTGAACCAGGTTTTGGAAGCCACAGATGCCGAAACGCGCGCTTTCTGGCGGACTCTGATCACGGAAGTCGAAAAACACGGCATCGGTGGCGTCGGCAAGTTCGAGCGCTATTTTCGCATCTTTCGAACTTGGCTACTGCCTCTTGTGCATTCACGCCGAACGATTGACGCAGTGTTTGTACCCCGCTCGCCCGCAGAGCGACAGTCGTTCTTCGACACACGGTTCAACACGGTGCGATGGCGTCTTTTGCTGAACATCTTCTTCTCTCGCCTCGTCATGGGCCGCATGGGCCGGGACAGTGCGTTTTTCGACCATGTAGAGGGTAGCCCGGCCCAACATGTCGCCCGCCGCATCCGTCATGCGGGAGTCACCACCGATCCCTCGCAAAATCCCTATCTGCACTGGATTCTCAAAGGCGATCATGGCGACGCGCTGCCAATGGCGTGGCGTCCCGAGCATTATGAGACAATCCGATCCCGGTTGGATCGTCTAGACATCCGCCTTGGATCGCTTGAGGCTTTTGTGTCAACCGACGAAAAAGCCAGAGGATTCAACCTGTCCGACATCTTCGAGTACATGTCGCCCGAGACCTTCCATCAGGTTTACGGGTCGATCCTGACCGCTGCGGAGCCAAATGCCCGACTAGTCTATTGGAACATGATGGCACCCCGGAGGGTTCCGCCGGAATTCAGAAACAAGGTTGAAACCCTGACCGACATCGAAACACAGCAGAAGGCCCGCGACATGGCATTCTTCTATTCGGATTTCGTCGTCGAAGAGTTTCAACCGTGACTGTTATTGGGCAGATTCTGCTGGCGGCGGGGTCGGTGCTGGCTCTGGTCGGCGTAATGATGATTATACGCAATCTGGCTAATACAGCGGGCCTGAAACCCGAAGTGCAGCGCAAGCTTATGCATGTCAGCACCGGCCTCTTTGCGTTGCTGCTGCCCTGGTTGTTTCCCGATCGCTGGCCGGTTTACATGCTGATTGCGGCCACAATCCTGGTGATGCTGGTGCTACGCCTGCCTCGTTTTTCGTCGGGTCTGGGTGCAACTTTGCATGGTGTGGATCGTACGTCCTACGGCGACTTTCTGCTCGCCCTGTCAGTTGGGCTTTGCTTTCTGCTAGCCGGGGAAAACACGCTGTTCTACATACTGCCAATCGCCGTTCTGACACTCGCGGATGCAGCCGCTGCGCTTGCCGGGACCACGTATGGAACCAAACGCTACGTGGTAGAAGATGGCGACAAGAGCTTAGAAGGATCAGTGGTATTTTTTGTCGTAACACTATTGGTTGCGATCATCTGCTTCTTGTTCTTATCGAAACTCCCGCCATCTAACATCATGATGTTGTGCCTTATGGTTGCGGCTTTTGGCACATTGGTCGAGGCACAAAGCTGGCGCGGGTTTGACAACCTGTTCCTGCCGCTTGGCTTGTTGATTTTCCTAAACGGCCACTATTTCAGCTCTTTGGCAGAGCTCGCCCTGTTGGCCGCCATGTTCTTTGCCGCCCTTGCCAGTTTCGGCGTAGTGGGAACCAAACTGGGCCTGAGCAAACATGCGACCCGTGTCTATGTTGTCGCGGTTTTTTTGCTGCTGGCCGCCGCAAAGCTGCAGAACACAGTACTGCCGATCATGGTTCTTGCCGCACATGGCTGGGCGCGTACCGCTTCTCCTTGTGACAGTAAGTACCCCGATCTGGATATCATAGCCGCCTTGGGGCTTTTGGGGTTCGGTTGGCTTGCGGCTGGAAATGCAACGGGATGGGATGCGGTTTCCTTCTTTGGGCTCAGCGCGATGGGGCTGGCTATGGGCCTCGCTGCTGTGGCGCTGCGTCCCATTCCTATTGTGATACCACTTGCTGCGGCTGTCCTGTTTCTTATTCGGACATGGGCTGTTTCCCTGAATTCTGAACAGTCGAACTGGGCCGAGCCGCTGACGGTACTGGCCCTGTTTTCATTAGCTTGTTCAGTCGCTGCGCCGTTGCTCCGACCACATTGGTTCGAAAAAGATCGGGTGCTCAGGCTGACGCTGTTGGCCCTCGCGCCGCCGTTGCTTTACTACGTTTGGATCGTTGCTGGATCGCTAAGTGCTGGGTTCTTTGCCGGAGTTTTTTCATGACCAAAGAGATCATCAGAACGGCGGATGCGAAGCTGACCGTTTATCTGAACGGTCCGAACTGGGAAGGCGCGCGCGCCGCGACCTTCGGCGATTTTTCCTGCAAAACGTCCGAAGCCGGTGCCGAAATCCTGCGCAAAGGGATCGAGAGGGTGCAAGACGCAGGCCTGGATCGCATCATCGGGCCGATGTCAGGCGATACCTGGCACAGTTACCGGTTCGTCTCGGACAGCGACGGGTCCGCTCCGTTCCTGATGGAGCCCACCAACAAACCGCATGAGCTTGAGGTGTTCCGATCCGCAGGATTCACCGAGATCAGCCGCTATTTCTCGGCTCGGGTGTCGCTGCAAGCCGCAACCGGGTCAGCACCGCCGGAAAGCGACGGGTTCGTGGTGGAAGAGTGGGACGGAACAGACCCCGAGGCGCTGTTTCGTCAGGTCTTCGACCTGTCAACTCGCGCATTTTCCGGCAACGCGTTCTACAAACCGATATCCGAGGCAGATTTCCTGGCCATGTATATGCCGGTTGTGCCGATGATGAAGCGCGAGCTGATCCTTTTTGCGCGCCGCCATGACGGGACATTGGCCGGGTTTCTGTTTGGCATTCCCAATTATGCCGAAGGCCCCAATCCGGCATCCGTAATCCTCAAGACCTATGCAAGTCTCGAACCGGGCGCCGGACGGCATCTGGCTCACCGGTTTCACAAGGCGGCGCTCAGGATGGGGTACGAAACCGCCATTCATGCGCTGATCCATGATGACAACACCTCCGCCGAGCGCAGTGCAGCGGAAGGCGCGACAATATTCCGGCGCTATACTTTGCTTGGACGGAAGCTGAATGGCTGACCTGCTGTCCCAATTCGCCGCGGCGGTTAAACGGGTTCCTGACCGGACAGCCATAGTGGACAGCAAGGGCCGCGAGATCACCTTTCAAACCCTGCACACGCGCGTTCAGCACTTGGCAGGTCGGTGGCAGGACAAGGGTATCCAGTCAGGTGATCGCGTGTTGTTGGCCATGCCTGTCAACGCGGACCTATATGCGAGTCTGGCTGCGCTTTGGACCCTTGGCGCAACCGTTGTCTTACCAGAGCCAGCCTTGGGGCTGGCCGGTCTGCGCCACGCCGCCCGAACAACGAAGCCAAAAGCGTTCTGTGCAGCGGGTGCGTATTCTTTGCTGAAGTTTCTGGTTCCGGATCTCTGGACCCTGCCCCTGCTGACGCCTGGTAAAAGCCGCGGTAACCCGGTGGCGCAAAAGGTACAACCGGACGATATCGCCCTTATTTCCTTTACCTCTGGGTCAACCGGCCAGCCCAAAGCCATTCCGCGCTCGCACGCGTTTTTGATGGCGCAGCACGATGCCATCGCACACCTGCTCGACAGCCGTATGGCCGAGCGCGATCTGGTGGCCTTTCCGGTGTTCACGCTGATCAATCTGGCGGCCGGGCGCACAAGTGTTTTACCCAACTGGAGGTTCAGCAAGCTGGACCGCATGTCGACTGTGCAGTTGGAAAGCTGGCTTCAAACGCAACAGATCACCCGGGCCCTCATCCCACCATCGCTATGTGAAAAACTGGTTCAATCCGACGATACCGGTCCGTTGCACACGGTGTTCACCGGCGGCGGTCCGGTGTTTCCGAGTCTTGTCGAGGCGTTGAGAACCCGGCACAGCCTGTCGGTTGTGTGCGTTTATGGGTCGACCGAGGCTGAACCGATTGCCCATCTTGACGCCGCGGATATCACGGTGAAGGATCACCACGACATGGCTGTTGGAAGGGGTCTACTTGTGGGATACCCGGTGCCCGAAATCACGCTCCGCATCCGCGACAATGAAATTCAGGTCGCCGGCGCACATGTGAATGACGGGTATTTGGACCCGACCCACTCGAAGAACAATAAAATCGAAGAAGGTGGTGTCATTTGGCACCGGACCGGTGACGCTGGCGCGCTGGATGATGACGGGCGTTTATGGTTATGGGGGCGCGTCGGGTCCGAAATTGAAGTCTTTTCAGGTACGCTCTTCCCCTTTGCTATCGAAGTCGCGGCACAGAGATGGCCAGGTGTAGATCGATGCGCGCTCGTCAATACCAAAGCAGGCCCCACACTTTGCGTCCAAGGTTCCGCGGATCACATCGACGATTGGACTAAATCTGCGCTTGGTTTTGGCGTTCCAAATGTGATTTCGATTAAGAACATCCCTATGGACAAGCGTCATGCCTCCAAAGTCGATCGTACGAAACTTGCACGCATCATAGAAACCTGACGCAATATGTCTCGTAGGCCACTGAACCTGCCCAACTCATCGCTCCCGTCGCTATGCACGTTAACAGAGGACTGAGTGTAGCGACGAAGTCATTGTTTTAGAATTTCCAATCAAAACCTGCACACCTTGTTCAGGGGAAATCTGCAATTGCCAGTTACATCTGGCCGCATGAAACATATAATCGCAGATACACTGTTAGGGTGCGCCCCGGCGAACGGTTGATACCCATTTCATTGCACAAAGATGTTCAGCTTGACGCGTCATCCAAATCCGTCCCAAACCTCAAGCGTTTATAACCCAGATCTACTAGCGGGTTTTCTTCTATGCCGCTGCAAGAATCTCAATTAAGCTCACCCACACAATCACGACTAAAAACTGCGCGCTCGCGAACTTTGCTGCTCTGCATTTTAAATTGAATAAGCTGTTGTAATGCGTCGATGAACATAAAAGATTGAAATAGAGTTCTCTTGGCTCGGTAGCTTCAGATACCCAGGAGAAACGAGCATGGGGAAAGCAGATATGACAAAACCTACTTCCGCTCAGAAAAAACTCTCGGAACGGTTACCAGTTTATCTATCGTTGGCCTGTATCATATGCAGCTACCTTGTCTCCGCCGCTCCATTGCAAGCTTCTGAGCTTCCCTGGATCAAACTAGATAGAGAGGTTCAGGCGCCATCGGGTGCCAAATCACTCTGCAAAGATTATTCGTGGGCGTGCGCGAATACTCGTACTTCTGGTCTGCCAGAAGCGCGGGAGAAACAGATCGTTAAAGCGATTAACTTGCGCGTCAATCGGAGGATCCGCGCCGTTTCGGATCAAAACCAATACGGGACAAAGGAATACTGGACACTACCAATGCAGGGGTCAGGGGATTGCGAAGATTTCGCTTTGCAAAAGAAGTTTGAACTAATGCAGAACGGCCTGGATCCTACGAAGCTACTTATTGCAACTGTCTTAGACACCAATCGCAGTGGCCATGCAGTTTTAGTTTATCGCTCGAGTGAAGGCGATTTGATTCTGGACAATGTCACCAACAGGATCAAAACTTGGAAGGAAACGAGGTATCTTTTCCTACGAATACAGGACCCAAATCACCCTGATCGTTGGGTACAGGTTTCTAGCGGCTAAAAACAATGTGGCGCGCCCTAGAGACGCGCCACAATAAAATTTTGGTCCTGCGACTACTGGTTGTTTCGCGGCAACCCAAGTTTAGGACACCGCTTCAAACTTTGGTCAAGCTTTCGCAGCGTTGTACAAACGCGGAGTCACCAGACCTGTACTGTTCAAACCGCGCATTGCCTTGGCTGCCGCAAGCACTGCCAGATCAGCAATCGGCTCAATGA
The DNA here is from genome assembly GCF_056583445.1 of Ruegeria sp. S84. Classification (NCBI taxonomy): domain Bacteria; kingdom Pseudomonadati; phylum Pseudomonadota; class Alphaproteobacteria; order Rhodobacterales; family Roseobacteraceae; genus Ruegeria; species Ruegeria sp. S84. The sequence continues at coordinate 3,712,613 of NZ_CM152618.1, read as the reverse complement.
CGATTACCAGCATATAAGCGCCGCCAAAGGACAGAACCGACGCCATGGTTTCTGCGCCGAAACCCTGGCCGTAGAAGGCCCAGAACCCAACCCATGCGACTACTCCTCCCTGATACGTCGCACTTAGGGCAAGAGCTTGGCCATATTTGAGGTCAACATATGCTGTGCCGGGTGCGATGATGCGGCTGGCCAGTGCCTGTAGCGCAAATAGCGGCACCAGCAGAGTGGTCAGGTTGATGAAGTACTGCGGAAGATCGAACGGGGCAAAAAACACACCCTGAATCAGGAGACCAGCTGCCAATCCAAAAGCCGCGGGTGCAGCACCGAGAAGCAGAAACAGCGTCGACCCCAGGATGAAGTGGACTTCAGAGACACCAACCGGGAAATGCGGCAGGACTTCGAAGAAAAGGAAAACCCCAACGGTGGCGAGCACCGAGCGCATAACAAAAGATGCAGGTCCATTCGCACGCAATGTGGAAAACGTTTCTTTCGCTGCGTAAGTAGCCGCACCTGCGGCGGTAACATAGGAAAGCGCGATTTTGGCACCATTCACGATGCCCGGTTCGATATGCATGTTCTTTCTCCCTACCGCCTCACCCGGCGGCTTGTCAGGTTGAATCGACCGTAAGGCCGACAGGTTCAGTCTGGGCATAGCCCGGCGCTTTACGGCAGGTCTCCTGACTCGCGGGTGCTCGCTCCGCCAACCTTCCCGGTTCCATTACGAACCAGTGGTGTCTTGGCATCGCTCTCCGCTCACAGTTGCGGGGGCAGTTACGGAATTGGCGCCATTGAAAACACCGAACCGTATTCCCTTTTAATCCTTTTGGCTTCCGCCATCAGGAACCGAAAACAATTCACCGCTACAATGGCGGCTTCGCCTGTGTCAATTGTCTTTGCGACCTATTCCAATGTAAACTCGACCGAAGCAGGATTCACGCAACCGGTCACGTGATCAACTGGGTAAACCAAGCGTTACCTGAAACCTCTTGAAGCTCTAGCTGCTAGAGGCTTTAAGATTCGAATTAATTCGCGATAGTGCGATCCAAATACGTTAAACTTGTGAACCAGGACGAGACCTATGCTTACAAGGCGCCATTTCATTCAATCCACCACAGCGCTGTTCTCGGCGTCTGCGGCCAGTCCATTGATCGCCAAAACCTGGCCAACCGCATCGCAGAAGACCTATTGGGACAGTCAGGTCACGCCAATTGGTTACGATCCAATGACCTCAAATCCGTGGGGTGTTCATGACCGTTTTTTACCAAGACGCGTCGCGGCAAATGATGGTTTGGTTCCAGGTGACATCCATGTGGATGCCGTCGCGCGCTATCTCTACCATATCGAAGAAGGCGGGACCGCAATGCGCTATGGCGTAGCGATCGCGCGCGGGAACCTTTACGAGCCCGGCACCTATGTTATCCGCCGAAAGGTCGAATGGCCACACTGGACACCAACCGCTTCAATGATCGAGCGCAACCCCGAATACGCGGAATTCCGGAATGGAATGGAGCCCGGGCCGAATAATGCTCTCGGCTCTCGTGCCCTTTATCTATACGTTGGAGACCGAGACACATATCTCAGAATTCACGGCACGCCTGAGCCAAGAAGCATCGGCGGTCGCGCAAGTTCTGGATGTGTGCGAATGATCATGGCTCATATCAATGACCTCTACCCAAACGTGAAAACCGGCTCGACCGCTTTCCTATACTCTGCCGAAGATAGCGTCACAGCCCGCTCATGAATATTGGGCAGCGTACATGGACGTCGCTGCCCTCATTTCGATCAGGCGTCGCGCGCAATGCAGATCGGAGCGCCATTCGTCGCGCGCAATGGTACCAATGTCGTCTCGACGGGTCCGCTGTGCTCATACCAAAAGCAATTGTCTTCGGGCAGGAGGCGCGCTGTGGTCAAATCCTGCGCCGGCCCTGCCAGCGCTACGACCGAATCTGGCACGTTGCCTGGTTCAAGTGCTTTGCTTTTGGCCCCGGTGAACTGGGCTGAGCAACCAGCCGTAATCGAGACTAACGTGATGGTAATTGCGATCCGTTTCTGCATTGATCTGTTCCAAATTTTTTGCGTCATCTGCAATTAGATTGCATCCACACGGCCGGCCCGCAAGACGAAATGAACTAACAATATCGCAGGCAAAGAACCCGGATGAAAAAAATACAAAAGGTATTGAAGCTCTAGTTACTGTAGGAACTATTTACAAAGGACCATAGAGATTCTTGAGGTCCAATCATGTCATCCGATACCCATAGCCACGACCATGGCCACGAAAACAAACATGGTCACCACGCATGCGGTAGCGGCGGGTGTGGCGACATCGCCCCCGCCGGTCCAATTCCTGAAGGTGGTAGAAGCTTTCAGGTCTCTGGCCTTGATTGCGCCGAAGAGGTGGCGATCCTGAACCGTGTCGTCGGCCCGAAAGCAGGTGGCGAAGAGCATCTTGCATTTGATGTGATCAACGGTCGGATGACACTTCTTGAAAGTGCTGCCAAGTTATCTGACGAAGATGTCATGCTGCTGGTTGCCAGTACTGGTATGACCGCCAAACCATGGGATGACGGAAATGCCGCCCAGGACCAGGCGGCGCATATTGCACGTCAGCGGCGGTTCACCACTCTAAGCGGAGGGTTTTGGGCAGCGGGTTTTGGCTGGCACATTTTTGAAACCGGCATGGGCGGTGCGCTCGGGCTGTTTTCGGGACATGGTGAGGTTCCGATGCCTTTGCCCGAGGCAGTTTTATTCGCGGTTGCGATACTGTTTGGCGTCTGGCTGGTGGCCCCCAAGGCCTGGTCTTCGGCGCGTCGCCTTTCGCCGGATATGAACCTTCTGATGGTTGTTGCCGTCGCTGGTGCCATCGGACTGGGTGAGTTTTTTGAAGCGGCAACTGTAGCATTTTTCTTTTCGCTTTCTCTTTATCTGGAAAGCTGGAGTGTCGGACGGGCTCGCAACGCGGTATCCGCGCTGCTTGATCTGGCCCCCCCGACGGTTCGGCTGGTTCGTGCTGACGGTTCTGAGGCAACGGTCCCGGCGGCGGATGTCTTTGTCGGTGACAGCTTCATCGTTCGAGGCGGGGATCGCATTCCACTTGACGGGGAAGTCATCGAAGGGGCTGGTGCCGTTGACCAGGCTCCAATCACAGGTGAAAGCGCGCTGATTCCTAAAGAGCTGGGTGATGAGGTCTATGCCGGCACAATCAATGGTGAAGGCACCCTCAAAATACGTGCGACGAAAACAGCGTCCGATACCGTGCTTGCCAAGATCATCCGGATGGTCGGTGATGCTCATGCTCGCCGTGCGCCAGTTGAGCAGTGGGTTACAAAATTTGCGCGGATCTATACGCCCATCGTTATGGTCGTCGCAGTGGCTATCGCCCTGATCCCGCCGCTTGCATTTGGCGCATCGTGGGGCTTCTGGTTTTACAATGCACTTGTTCTGCTGGTTATCGCCTGCCCCTGTGCGCTCGTCATTTCCACACCGGTTTCAATCGTTGCGGCTTTGACCGCTTCGGCCCGGGCTGGGGTTCTGATTAGGGGCGGTGCCTATATTGAAGCCCCCGGTCGTACCACCGCACTGGCCATGGACAAGACAGGCACGATCACCATGGGTGAGCCTGAAGTGGCCAATGTCTATCCGCTGGGCGGCGCATCCGAGCAAGAGCTGTTGGCGAACGCTGCAAGCCTTGAGGTTCGGTCTTCACACCCGCTGGCCCGCGCCATTTTGACCCGGGCAGAACAGATCGACATTTCGATATCGGCGGCTGAAGACATCCGAACCGTTCCCGGTCGTGGTCTGGAAGGCCGTACCGAGCGTGGAGATATCTGGCTTGGCTCCGACCGCTTCGCTGTAGAGAAAGGCTTTGGCGTGTCCATCCCTGCCGAGTTGCGCAACCAAATCGAAAGCGCGGGAAGCACACTTGTTGTTGTCGGGGATGAGAACGGGTTAACCGGTTTGCTTGAGCTGCGGGACCGCATTCGACCCGAAGCCCGAAGCATAGTTGCCCGGCTTCATGCGCAGGGCGTGAAGTCAATCATCATGCTGACTGGTGACAACGAACAAACAGCGAGAGCGGTAGCAGCCGAAGTCGGCATCGACGAAGTCCGGGCTCAGCTTCTGCCGGAAGACAAGGTCGCTGCGATCGAGGAGCTGGCAAAACAGCACGAAATGGTTGCGATGATCGGCGATGGCGTCAACGACGCGCCTGCGATGGCTCGGGCACATTATGCAGTTGCGATGGGTGCAGTTGGATCTGATGCTGCTATTGAGACTGCAGACATTGCTCTGATGACTGATGACATCGGCAAAGTACCCTGGCTGATCGATCATTCACGTCGAACCATGTCGATCATCCGTCAGAACATCGGCTTCTCACTTGCGACCAAAGCACTGTTTGTGACCCTTACCGGTTTTGGATTGGCATCAATGTGGGGTGCAATCGCCGCAGATGTCGGAGTGTCCTTGCTGGTCGTGGCTAACGCCTTGCGGCTTCTGAAAGCCTCGGAGGGTAACATACACTCAACAGGAACAGAAACCGTTGGAACGCCAGGTGAAAATGCTGAATTGGCGCATGGGCAGTAATCAGGCGCGCGGAACCTAAGATCGCGTGTGCTGTGGGATGCCCACTGAAAACAGCATCCCACAGCCGATTTTCGCAATTTATCACTGTGGCGTGGTGCCCGATATATCAATCAGTCCTGGGCTTTGTGTGGCATTTCATCCTGAAGATTAGGGACATTGACACTGATCTGGTTTCCCGGCCCCGCACTTTAATCAGTCAACTTCATCCTGAATGCGGGGGGTTAGTTTGGATCGCCCCACTGCCCCACCCTCTGCTACCGCCAGATCCATTGTCATCATCCTGTAATCACCGCGCATCCATGAAGAAAACAAGTTCTTGTAGAACCGCGAAAGCGGGTGTCCCGACTGCCCGGATGGTGTCAGGAAAAAGAAGCCTTTGTCTTCTGAAACAGACATGACGGCCTGAAAATTCGTGCCGATATTTGTTGCAAACGGTTTTTCGTCAGACATCCCGAATTGAGACGAGAGCAATGAATAAGGTCCTCCGGACTTCGGTTCCCGCACAGATAACAACCCATTGAGGAATCCGGCTGGGCTAACCGCAGACCAATCCAGATTCACAATGTGTTCAGCTCCCCAGCTCCACGAAGAAAGGTCGGGACCGTAGCGCTCGGTTATCCAGACGAGCGCATCGTCGAGTGCGAGAACGATCCACTCGTCGCAGGTTTCGACACGAGTTGAGGTGCGATTGTCACACCACATCGCGGCCTCGTCTCTATTTGAAAGAACCGCGGCAAGAAAATATGGATTCGGATTTGTCCACAAATCACGCCCCGCAGGAAATTCATCCTGTAGAAATCGGCGTTGCAAAGCACGCGCCCATGCCCAGAATATTAATGGCTCCGGTGAAAAACGATCCATTTCACCGTTCCATTCAGCCAAGCGGTTCAAGGCATCCTGTCGGATTCCATCGAGCGGGTCGTCGGCTGCGGGGATCATGGGTGCAGAACGCCACAAGTCCGCCGCCATCAGAGGCAACAAGCTACGCGCTGCCGAACTAACGGTATCTTGTTGTACCCCCATAACACCATCAACTGAAAAAACGCGTTGGCGCGCATCAAGTTCTGTGAGCCGTTGCTGCCGAAGCAGGATTGCATCTTCATCGGAGATGCCCGGCCAGGTCATGACGTCTTCTTTGTCAATAACGACGGTCTCCAACCCGAACAGAGGCATTTCAGAGATCAGCTTCAAGGCGTCTTTTGCGGTGACTACCTGTGTCAGTCGGTAAAGAGTTTTCAAAAAGATATCGCTATCTACCCATTCGGATGTGCCGTTTTGCAATTCAGGTTGCCCGGCATTTGAGTCCAAGGCCCAAGCAACGTCATTTGAACGACCCAGAACAACGAACGGAACGCCGGGCAAAGTCACCCCTGCTACTGCCCCCGAGGGAAATTGAAGATCAGCCATGTACAAGGTTGATGGGAGCGAAAGCGGCCCGCTAGTCTCGATCGCGAGAATTGGGGAATTGGAAACCGTTCGTTCACTGGTCAATGCCCAGGCACCCAGCCGAGCTTTTGGCGTGCTCTTGAGCAATCCGGGTGTTTTCGGTCTGTCGCCTGGAATTGACGCGCCGCCACTCTCGGCCTGCCGCAGATTGCCTAAGAACTGTTGAGTTATTCTGAGACTATCCTCTGGCCGCCAGGCCATGATTGTCTTTTCATCGTACAACAACAGTTCTGGTGCCCCCCGGCCACGCCGGCCTTTTGACACCTCCCCGATCCAGGCATTGACACCGGCTGCATAGGCAATCAGCATTTCAGACAAAACTGGATCTATATCGCGATATCGCGGAACTGGTACTTTACCCGAAGCGGACCGTCGTTCCCTTAACATCTGACCCAATCTATCCTGCGCATGAACGAAACCAAGTGCGAAATAGGCATCGGACGGGGATGAAGCCGAGATATGTGGGATCGCCATAGAGTCCCTCAGGACGTCCACAGAATCTTTCAAACCCTCTAACCTAAAATCTTCCTCATAGTCCGGAAGAGAAGCCAGCATGAGATATGTAGCCGTGCTTAAACAGACAGTAGTGATGAACAGGGCTGCCAGAACCAACCCAAGCACGATCCTGAGCAGCGCTTTCAATTTCAACCACCAATCGGATCAGCCTAGGACACCAGACGCACAACTGCGATCGACAGAAAGAATGCAATCAGGCCACAAACGATGGCGTATCCTGCAGCATACTGAAGAATATCAAGGCTGTTGCCATTCCGGCGCTTTGCCAGGACCCCACCCCAAACGGCGCCAACCAAGGCACCCGCGATTGCCATCATCTTACATCCTCTGATTTTGTTCATTTGCGGTGCAGTTCACTTCAGGCGTTCAAACCGTCAAACTGATAGCCGCGCGTCTGGAGGCGTTCTGAAAGAACTCTCACGAGTTAGCTTCGCGTTTCTTGGCAGTGAGATCGCCCAGCTGCTTCTCAAGCTGTGCCCGTGCACTACTTAATCGCTTTTGCGCTGCTTCGTTTTCTACCTTGTCATTCGCAGCGGCAGCAAGTCGATCGTCAGATAGCGGGTCTGTCGGACGCCCGTCGACCAATACTTCATAATGAAGATTTGGGCCGGTTGCGGTGCCGGTCGACCCGACACGACCAACCACCTGGCCCGCCTCCACGCGCTGACCTTTGGTCAGACCATCGGCGGTTGCGCTAAGATGCGTGTATCGCGTGACCGTGTCCGATCCATGAGCGATTTCGACCACACGCCCATACCCCCCGCGCCAACCAATATAAGACACGCGGCCCGGGGCCGTCGCATGCACCGGAGTACCACGTGCGGCAGCAAAATCGACACCTGTATGCATCCGAACATTTCCGTAGACCGGGTGCTTCCGCCGACCAAAGACTGAACTCAGGCGCGCGCCCTCGACTGGCTGCGAGAAGACGCGAAGAAGCTCACCATCGACATAGATTGTGGCGCGGCCATTTTCGGCATCTGGCCATGCTATTTCATAAAGTTGGTCATCAACTTCCAGCGCCGCAAAAATGAGTTCTGGCTGGCCTGTTCTCTCGCCATCGATGCTCTTTTCGCGCCAGAGAAGACGGAGAGCTTCACCACCTGTCAGGTCCCTCCGAAAATCCACTGTCCCGCTCAGCATCTGCGCCAGATCCACCGCAAAACGAACCGGGATCTTTGCGCTACTCAGCGCATTTGAAATCGAAGTTTCGATCTCTATTTTGCGGGCCAGAATGACGGTGTTGGGTTCTGGTGAGACCACGCGCGTGGACAACGTTTCGCTAAGTATCACCTCGATTCTTACGCCATCTTCCACCGCAAGCTCCACGCTCTGCGGTTGATCCGCTGCGGTTGTAACGACTGTTATCGAGTGGCCTGGGCGCAAACGCTGCAAATCATATTCAGCGCCAAGCGCAAGTGCGATTTCGGCCCGATCGGTTGCGTTGATCCCGGCTTTAGACAGCAAACTGTCGAGCGTGTCACCCAACGCAAGTTCGCGCGTCCATGTCCGTGAAGGCGGTTCAACAGGTGGCAAAGGTTCCTCTGCCTGAATGGGTTCCGGTTGAGCAGGTCGAAACGAAACGGGGCTTGGAGCGAGTTCTGCTGATGGTACGTTCAGCAACTGAGCCGATGTGATCTGCGGTTCCGCAGGAAGCTTGGGCACCGGAAAGACCGTGGGCGCAGGCGCCGTCATTTCAGACCGGTTCGAGGCAATGAACACGATCGAAGCAATTGAGACGCTGCTGATCGCGATTGCCGAGGTTGCTAGAAACCGTGCGTTCATGATGTTTTATCCGCTCCACTTTTCAAAGCACGACGGATCTTGGGCACAGCGAATTCTCTCTGCTCATGATAGTCGATGGTGCTGACAAATTCGCCTGTGGGGCTAAACAGAAATACACTTGCAGTGTGGTTCATTGTGTAGTCGCCATCTTCCATTGGAACTTTTTCATAAGTGGCGCGAAAATCGTCTGCGGCCTGAGCGATTTGGTCCGAAACGCCGACCCACCCACGGACAGCGGGATGAAAGTAGCTGACATAGTCGGCCATAGATTCGACTGTGTCTCTTTCAGGGTCTACGGTTATGAACACGACGTTCAATTCATCCGCGTCATTGCCCAGATCATCCAGCCAGAGGGAAATATCCGAAAGTGTCGTCGGGCAAACATCCGGGCAGTAGGTAAAGCCGAAGAACACCATTGTTGCACGTCCGACGAGCGATTGCGGGGTGACGGTGGTCCCTTCGTGATCAACCATGCGAAAGTTCATGTCTGACAACGCAAGGGGACGAAGGCGATCAGATTGAGCCGCTCCCGGCCCATCCACTTGCCACCATCCGGCAAAGAGTGTCAGCCCGATTGCACCAAGCCCAGCAGCCCCAAATGTGAGAACGCGTCGCCGTTGCATCAGTTCCCAGGGCCTCGCGCAGCAATACCAAATATCGGTACGTTGACAGTCTTTTCTGCGCCATCGGCAAAGATCAGAGTCAGCGCAAAACTCTCGCCTTCGGTCATAGGGCGTTGCAGCCGCATGAGCATAGCGTGGAGCCCGCCCGGCTCAAGCGCTACGGAACCACCCGGCGCAATTTCCAGCTCGCCAGCTGGTGCCATGGAACTGACGCCCTCTGCATTGGTCGATGTCTGATGGATCTCGGGCATCATCGCAAGATCGGTGTGGATAGACGTCAGCGTGACGGCCTCATTGCCGGTGTTGCGGATCGTCATGTAAGCGACGCCAGGTCGGTTGGTGCCAATTGAAGCGCGCGACCAGGCATCTTCAACGACAACATCGCCGCCCCCTGCCAGTACAGGTGCCGATAGAATGGCAGTGGTGCCGAATGCGGCAAGCACACCTGCCAGAAGTGTATTTTTTGCAGTGAGTCTCATAGTACCTCTCGCTACTGCTCAGCTTTGCAGTGCTGCAACTTCTGCAGCGACCAGGCGTCTCAATTCAGCCTCACCAAACGGATCCAGAGATTTGCCATTGACGAAAAATGTCGGAGTTTGCCGTATACCGACCGCTTCCACATCAGCGCGATCCTGATTGAGAACACCAACTGTCTGGGGCGCAAGCATTTGTGCCTGCGCTGCCTCGGCATCCAGTCCCGCCGCTGCTGCAATTCGAATAATAAGACCAGGCTCAGGCGCACCATGCGCGGCCCATTTGGGCTGCTCTCGCAACACGGCTTCCAGTACCGGTTCAAAGACCCCCTGCATGCGTGCCGCTTCAAGCACGCGGATCGCCTCCTCTGAGCCTTCGCCATGGAAAGGGGTGTACCGGATCACAACGCGCACGGCGTCTCCATGCTGTGCCATGATGTCCTTCACGACCGGATGAAAGGCACGGCAGGCTTCACAAGCCGGATCGAAAAATTCGACAATTGTAACCGGTGCGTCCTTTGGGCCGAGAACAGGCGAGTAGGAACGGATAAGTGTTTCAGCGATTTCGGGTGCAACAGGCTCGGTGTTGCCTGAAGCAGCCGGACGGTTCACGTACCAGGAAGCGGCTCCGAATCCGGCACCACCGAATGCGAGAACGGACAAAATCAGGCCACGTCTGTTCATACTTGTTTCTCCTTGAGTGAAAGGGCGCACAGAACGCCGATTAGCGCGAATGAAACGAGCGCCATCAGCGGAATCGGGATGCCCAAAACAGTTTGATTTGCGTCCGTGCAGGACGGACCACTGGCCGAGCATGGTTGGATTTTTTCGGGGATTAGACCAGCATACAGGCCCATATGCCACAAGGCGACAGCAGCGCCCCCCAATGCCAGTGCTATCCCGTATCGGCCCACGTTCTGGTCCTGCCACCACAGGCCAAGCCCCAGTACGATCGCCAATGGGAACATGAACGCGCGCTGGAACCAGCACAGCACACAGGGCGTCTGCCCCAGGATCTCTCCAATGAACAGAACAGAAAGAGACGCAACCAGGGCAATCGCCCAGGCCAGGCCAAGAAGTGTATCTTTGGAAAACCGGGACATGGTGCTCAAAGTCTTTGTTTCAGATCCGCAAGAATTTCTTCTGCTGGCGTGCCATATGACCAGGACTGAACGAATCCAGCGTCCTTGTTGAACAGAAACAGATGAGAGGTATGCCCCATCGTATAACCGTCCGGCGCAGTGGCTTGTTCGATCCGTTCGTAGAAAATCGGAAAGGTCTTGGACGTCTCCGCAATCTGTTCCGGCGTGCCTGTAAGCCCAATGATCCCCGCATCGAAAAGTGGTACATACTCGGCCAGGACTGCCGGGGTGTCGCGTTCGGGGTCAATGGATACGAAGATAGGTTGCACTTGGTTTGATTGGCTTCCCAGCCCTTCCTGCACTGCTGCTACCTCAGACAGTGTTGTCGGGCATACGTCCGGGCAGTTGGTGAACCCGAAAAACACCAACATCCACTTGCCTGCAAAGTCGTTCTGAGTACGAACAACGCCAGAGTGATCTGTCAGTTCGAACCTGGCTTCGAACGGGACAGACCCCTCCTCAATCCGCGCAGGTCTATATTCTGACCACAGCATCAGATAGGCAAATGCCGCCGTTGCGACACCAGCCAGTACCCATAAGATTTTTTGAAATACGGTCAGTTTCAAAGTTAGCCGTCCGCCTGTGATTCTTGGTTCAGAACGGCATGTACACCCTCTACCTGCTAGAGGTTCAAAGGGGATTTTGAGCCTGCGGCTGGGTGTCACAGGTCCACCGGCTGGAAGGTGCTATTGTGCGGTGCTAACCCGAACCTACATACGCTGTAACTTTGTAAGGAGACCCAGATGCTGACGATCGGAACGCTTGGAAAAAAGACCGGAACCAAGGTTCAGACGATCCGCTACTACGAGCAGATCGGACTTATGCCGGAACCGGGGCGCACCGAAGGTGGCCAGCGGCGTTATGGCCATACCGAACTGGATCGCCTGGCTTTTATCCGTCACGCCCGCCAACTGGGGTTTTCGCTTGAAGCGATACGCGAACTGCTTGATTTGTCCGACGATCCGGATCGCCCATGTCATGAAGCCGACAGTATCGCGCGCCGACAACTCAAACAGATTGAGCAAAGAATGGCGCGGCTAGAAGCGTTGCGGACCGAGCTGGAGCGCATGGTGCATGAATGCAGTGGCGGCAACACCTCGGATTGTCGTGTACTCGAAGTTCTACGCGATCATTCCGAATGTCTTACTGATCACGAAGACATCGGCGCGTAACCCTGGGCAGCGTTGTTGCGAACTGGAAATAGCCTCTTGAAGCTACAGTCACTGTAGCAATTACAAGTCTTTCTGAGTTGATTCGACGAGAGACCAAATGCTGAACCGAGACCCGTTGTTAACCGCCACACCTCTGCTTGATTTTGATACACCCACAATTTTGGGACTCATAACGGAACGGCGCTGGCCCGATCTGCCTGTCTCGGATCGAATTGGCGCTATTTATGATTTCGTGCGTAACGAGATTGCCTTTGGTTACAACCGTGCTGACGATATCCCGGCTTCAGAGGTGCTCGCTAACGGCTTTGGGCAATGCAATACCAAGGGCACGCTTTTGATGGCACTGTTTCGCGGCAGCGGTATTCGATGCCGTTTGCATGGCTTTATGATCCACAAAGAGTTGCAGAGGGGTGTGGTCCCCGAATTGATTTATCCGCTGGCGCCAGAAGAAATCTTGCATTCGTGGGTCGAAGTTGAAGTAGGCGATCGTTGGGTCAACCTCGAGGGATTTATTCTGGATCAGCCATACCTGGAGGCGTTGCAGCGTAACTTTGCAGAAACAGAAAGCCTGTGCGGTTACGGGGCGGGCACCGGTTGTTTGAGCGACCCTCAGGTCGAATGGGAAGGTCGTGACACGTACATTCAGAAAACCGGCATCGTGCAGGATTTTGGCGTTTTTGATACTCCGGATGCGTTCTATGCTGACCATGCGCAAAGTTTCGGCAGCATTCGGGGTTGGCTCTATCGCTTCATATTCCGTCACTGGATGAACGCGCGCGTTCGATCCCTGCGCAATGGGAAGCTGAAGGCTCGAATGGCGGCCACGCATACACACGGAAATGCATAGCGGGGCCTCAACTGAAGCGCTTTTGCAAGGCCGTATTCAGTGCCTCTGACAATAAAACCAAAACGATGATTGCCAACGTCACGGTCGCAGCCTTTTCATACTGAAACGACCGCACGTAGGTTTGTACATACAACCCGATGCCACCGGCACCGACAATGCCCAGTATCAGGCTTTCGCGCAGATTTAGCTCAAACCGAAATACGGTATCGCGCATGATCACAGGCGCCATCTGCGGCCAGATTGCCCAACGCAACTGTTGAATTCTGTTGGCCCCTGCGCTTTCAAGCGCCGCCACAGGAGCGGTGGCAACATTGTCGATGGCTTCTGCATAGAACTTTGCCAACATGCCGGTCGCGTGAAATGTGATTGCCAGAATACCGGGAAGCGGACCCAACCCAACAGCGCCCACCATTAGCATAGCGACCAGGATCAGCGGGATCGAACGGATAACCGCAAGCAAGGCACGGACGGGACGCCAGATCGCTGGTGACACCATAGTTTCAGACGCCAGAACGGACAGTCCCGCGGACAGGATCACAGCGAACAATGTTCCCAGAATGGCGATCCTCAGTGTCTCCGCCAGCCCGGTCAGAACCTCGCGCCAAACGGACAGGTCAGGTGGGATCATGCGCCCCAAAAACTCTGCCAGACGGGGTCCCGCGCCTGGCAGCTTGCCCAATCCCATATCTCCGCTGGTCAGCGACCACAGGATCGCCAGCACCAGCATGACCCAAATGACGGATCGACCCATCAACTGACTACACGCAGCCCCGATGTGACACCGGCACCGTGATACAGTTCATCGATGTCCCCGCTGGTCAACTGAGCCGACGGTTTGTCGAACAATACCACGCCATCTCGCAGGCCTATGATGCGCTCAGCAAAGCGGCGTGACAGGTCGGGCTGATGCGAGCTGAAAATGACGCCGATTTCGCGGCTACGTGCAGAGCTGGTGATCAGGCTCAGAATGCGTTCGGCGTGAGCAGGGTCCAAATTGCTGACGGGCTCATCCGCAAGGATCAACTCGGGTTCTTGTGCCAGACATCTTGCAATCGCAACGCGCTGCCGTTGTCCACCCGACAACTGATCGGCACGGCGGCTTGCCAGATCGGACAGCCCCGTATCCTGAAGCGCTCGTGTCACGCACATATGGTCCTCTTCCCGAAACCGACCCCAGAGTGAGGACCAGATAGTCATCCGGCCCATCCGACCGTTCATCACATTCTGATAAACACTCTGCCGATCAACCAATGCGAATTCCTGGAAGACAAAGCCAGTATTGGCACGGTCCTCGCGGGATGGAATTCCTGTTGCCAAAAGTGACTTGCCCAGCACCTGGGCCTCGCCCTGCCAACCGCTCGAACGACCATCCAACAACGCCAGCAACGTTGATTTGCCCGCACCCGAAGGACCGAGTAGCGCGACGCTTTCACCGGGCTGCACCGACAGCGAAACATCTGAAAGAGCTGCCGCACTGGCAAAGTGCTGCGATACCGCGTTGAGTGAAACTATAGGGTTCATTTCAGAAACCCATAGCGCCGCGCAGTCTCGCGCACGCCTTCGTAAACCGACGGATCAGCAGGAAGATAGCCATCCGGGCCATAGAGGTAAGCCAGTAGGTAACGGTTCTCACTATCGTTGAGGCGCAGCATGGTTTCAATGAACTTCGCCTGCAGTCCGGTGTCCAGATCAGGGCGGGCAATGATTGCGTGGCTGGGAATTTGTTCTGATTCCGCCAGCACCTTGACCTCGGCCTGCTGATCCGGGGTCAGATAGAGATCGGCATACTGGCTCGCACCCGCCGCATCGACCAGCCCATTGGCCATGGCCTGCATCGCCTGCTGGTAACCACCGGCAAAGAATTTCTGCCCGAAAAAGCTGTCGGCATCGCCCGTGCCCGAGAACAGCCCGGCGCGCACAAACAGATCAAGCGGATAGATGTAACCGGATTCCGAGACCGGATCGGAAAAGGCGATGTCACGTCCCCGGAGATCGGCCAGCGTTTCGATTCCGCTGTCACGCCGCACGAAGACCCGGCCCGAATAGCTGGGTTGCCCGCGATATACCTCAGACAACAGCGGTACGGCGCCGATCTGGTCTTCGGCCAACACAAAGGGCAACGCTCCCATGAACGAGATATCGGCATCACCGTTGCGCAGCGCCTCAACGGCGGCAGCGTGGTCGAACGTGACAAACCCCGTGACCGGGACGCCCATCTGCTCTGAAAGCCAGCCGGTGATGACGTTGATGTCACCCAATAGCTTTTCGGGGTTCTCCTGCGGGATGAAGGCCAGCTTCAGCCCCCGGTCAGTTGCAGCCATTACGGGCAGGGCTGCAGATGCGGCTGCAGCGACCAGAAAATTGCGGCGCGACAACATCAGAACATCCTCTCGTCAATTTCGGCCTGCATGGCCTTGAACAGTTCCCACTGGCGGGTGGCTTCGGTCCAGTTACCCTCGGCGCTGGCATCGCCAACCGCTCGCAGGATCGCGGCGAATTCGTAGATTTCGGGCTTGGCGTTCTGATTGACCATGACACTGGCATCCGCCGCCAGATCAGGAGCTACCGTGTCGATCAGAACCGCTATGTTTTCGGCATCCTGCATCGGCAGCAGGGTATCGAGCGTGCTGGCGAATGTTGTCAGCTCCTCCCAGGACAAGCGGAATACGCTGTTGCGACCCTCGAATACTTGATAGGGGTCTTCACCGTCTCCAACAGCTTCGACGTAGGCCGTCAGATCTGCGCGCTGTGCTTCGTCCAAACCCAAATTTTTGGTATCATTGAACCAGTCAACAACGCTGGCCAGCGTCGGCAGCGATCCGTCATGCATGTAAGGTGCAGTGAAATTGACGTTGCGCAGCGTCGGGGTTTCGAACGCAGAAGCCGTGCCGCCGGGGAATGGTGGTTCAGCGCTGCCGATGTCGTAGGTCAGACCATCGCGGAACTGACGGTCAGGCGTGTGACACGAAGCGCAGGACTTGTCACCAAGTCCTGCAAATTTGGTGTTGAATAGCACCTCCCCGCGCTTGGCGGCGTCTGACGCCAGATCGGTCAGCTTGCCGGACCGATCGATCTTAGGGTTGGGAAGAAAGTCGAACTGTTTGATATAGGCTTCCAGCGCATCCAGTTGAAACGGCGTTGGCTCCTTTCCCGCGAATTCGGTCACAATCACATTTCGGATGAACCGGCGCAGGCTGGGTTCGCGCCCGTCGCGGCCATAAGGTGCGGTAAAGCGGATGCCGCGCATGGAAGGCGTATCCAAGTGATCATCGGTCCGATCATTGAACATTGGATTGAAGAACGATCCGTCCACATCCATCCCACCCGGATGGGATGACAGGCCCGGAATGAAGAAATCCCGGTTCACGTCGGAGCGGTTGTGGCAGGTCGAGCAGGCGATGCCCAACTCGCGCGCCGGGCCGCCGAAGATTTCAGGGCTATCGAACAGCATATCGCCATAGGCCACCAGCGGTAGATTGGCTTCATCCTCACCCGCCTCTTCAAACTGAAGAACCAGCCGCGGCAGCTGCGCCTGATCTCCGATGTTCGACCCTGGCGGCAGCGTGGCGGGCATTGTGATTTGTTCGCCGGAAAGCACAACTGTTTCAGGCAGCGGTGTTAACTTGTCGCGTTGGGCATACTCGGATGGCAGATAGTTGGCACGAATATAGGCAGCGACAATGGCCTGAGCCTCCGCAAATTGGTCGACATCCACCGTTTGTGCACCATTGCCCAGTACTCCTGCGCTGCCAAGGGTGGAGTTCAGAACCAGCCATGCCCGGCCCAGATCGCGAGCCGCCGACGCATCCGCAGCCTTGATACCATCTTCGAATGCGCGGAACAGAGCTGCCGCTTGTGCAACCTCGCGTGCCGCTTCAGGCTGACCCAACGCGGTCTTTGCGACATCCAGATGGCGCAGGATTCCCTCAGCAATGGCAATTGTGCTTGCTTCGAACAGCGCCTGGAGATCTTCGGCTTGCATAGCTTGGTTGATCGCAAGCGCCTCTTTGTCGGAAACGCGTGACAATGGAGCGACCTGAATGTCACTGCCAGGTGCGGGCGAGGTCCAACTCCTCTCAATTTCATCCCAGGGAACCGGGGTTAGATTTCCCATGAACAAGGTCAGTCGATACGCGGCAGCGCGCGGAGCCCAAGGAGATTCTTCAATCGCCGTGGCATCGGCGATCACTGGCAATGCGCAAAGAAGTGTGGACGCTATTAGATATTTCATAGCTCTGTCTATTAAGGTTAGCCTTGTCTAATTTATTGATGAAGGCATGCTCATTGTCAAGTTCGGCTTTCAGGTGCATACACTAGTGACTGGATTAACGACCTAATCGTGAGCCGATGACTGAAACGACACCGCAAGATTCAGATCGTAGTATTGATACCCAGGCGAGTGGATTTGAGGCTGTGCGACAGGCCCACCAAAGCGAAATGGTTGAAGACTACGTTGAACTTATTGCAGAGTTGATCCATCAGAATGGCTCGGCGCGCCCGGTCGAAATAGCCGAGCGGTTGGGCGTAACCCAACCTACGGTTTCGAAGAATTTGGCCCGTTTGAAACGAGAAGGTTTCATAGAACAAATTCCCTACCGCTCACTTCAGCTGACCGATGCCGGACGTCAATTGGCGGAAGCTTGTAGAAGGCGTCACCGGATTGTCGTGGAATTCCTGATCGCCTTGGGCGTTTCATCGGAAGTCGCAGAGCATGACGCTGAAGGTATTGAGCATCATGTAAGCGAAGAGACTCTTGCAGTTTTTAAAGGGTTCGTTGGGCGGACTGAGGAAACAAAGTAGAAACTAAAAACCTAAGTTGTGCTGGCGAATTCTGACACTCTTAGTTTTAGAAAGACTAAGACCACTTAAACCTTTGTTGGGCCGTTACACTAGCCCCGCACGAACACTTGTCGCATCTGAAAAGCGAAAAATGAGCGGATTTAGTGATTGAATCTTTTCCCAAGCGGCCAAGGTAAAAATCGGTCTAGCTCATTTTTTTTCATTGGGGATCGAAACCTTTAGCGGCAGTGGCCTTACTACAGCAGCTATCCCCCAACTGAATTGGCGGACACGGTACAGTCGCGTAGGAACAAAAGACACAGCAATCGCCCTCCAACGGTTTCAAAACTGCCTCGCATGATTTGCATTCATAAAACCACTGGCACGAGTCAGTTGGCATTTTCTCGGTTTCAACGTGCCCACACCGAGGGCAGGTCAAAATGCTATCGAGCACCACAGTTTGATTTGTCATTGTCTCACATCTGCATGATTAGATAGTCATTGATTTGAGCCTCATTGAACACGATGACCCATGCCAACGCGGTAATCGCCGTGCTTCCGACAAGCCACCATTTCAGATTTGCCAACGTCCCGTTTAGATGCGCTAAGAACCACGAAACCGCGACCAGCGCTGTTGAGACGGCGAGAACATAGTAGCTTGCCGCCGCTATTTTTCCGAATACTGCCAACCAACTGCCGCCCAAGCCTAACAACATCATGGCCATTGGAAGAACACAGCATGTTGCGACGCCCAGAGCTGAAACCGATCCCAAGTAGCTGAGGTTCACGTATTTCTTCATCTTTTGCTCCCGAGATGCTCGATTTGATTGTGTTGAAGCACCGGTATTCAGAGCGTATAACTCCTGTAGTAACTACAGGATCAAGTGGAGGCACTTCACATGATTGCGATAGGTGAGGCTTCCCGGCAATCCGGGGTTGGCATAGAAACCATCCGCTACTACGAACGCGAAGGTATCGTACCAAGACCTGTGCGAGCTCTGAACAATCGTCGCCTCTATTCAGCAAGCGATGTGGGAAGACTTCGATTTTTGAAGAGGTGCCGCGACCTGGGATTTCCTCTCCCAGACGCAAAGGCGCTTTTAGAGCTGTCAGAAGGAAGTGCCGAAGACTGCCGGTCGGTGAAAGAGCTGGCCGAGGCGCATATTTCTAGCGTTCGAAGCAAGATTGATGAGCTCAGACGTCTGGAGCACGCCTTGAGTGAGCTTACTGCCAATTGTGATAGTGGTAACGTTCACTGCCCGATGCTGCAAAGTCTGCGAACGATGGATGATATCTGACTCTGGCCACCGGGCGGAAGCTCAGAGTCTGAGATTTGGCCAGATCAGGTCAGACCAAGGTCTGTGGTGCGGTAACAGATTGTAGTTCATAGTCGATTTCACGATGAGAGCGAAAGTAACTGACCTGACGATTGGCAATTGGTCGTTGTCGCGAGTCTTTCTTGCGGCAAGTATCTTCGTGATGGGTACTGCTACCGCAATCGTTGGGGTCTGGGTGTCTAATCGAATTCAGAACGCAGTCGTGCAAAACTCCGCCAACTCCGCAGCGCTGTATATGGAAAGCGTAGTTTCCCCGCTTAGCCAGGAATTTGCACATGGCGACCGCCTTTCTGAGCAGGCGAGCCTCGCGCTGGATGAGATTTTCATGACCCAGCCAATGCGTGACCGTATCGTTTCCTACAAATTCTGGAAGCAAGGCGGTGTGATTGCGCATGCCTCGGATACAGACATCATAGGAAACCGTTTCAATCCAACGGATGATTTAAGGCGAGCGTGGAACGGTGATATCTCCGGCTCTTTCGAAGAACTTGATCATGCCGAGAGCGCCGCCGAGGCGGCATTGGGGATACCACTGCTGGAAGTTTACAGCCCAATTCGCGAACTCTGGTCCGGCGAAATCATCGCAATTGCGGAGTTCTACGAAAGAGCTGACCAGCTTGAGTTAGACTTAGCCAAGGCCAGGCGAACAAGTTGGTTGGTCGTCGGCTCCGCATTTCTGGCAAGTACTATTGTTCTGTATTCCATCGTCGCAATTGGCGACAAAACAATTCGACGACAGGGGTCTCTTCTTAAACAGCGGTTGAAAGAAAGTGAGAAGATGGCTGAGCAGAATGCGCTGCTGCGGTCGCGTGTGGTCGAGGCGTCAGAAAGATATACCACGCAAACAGATCGGTTCCTCAAGAATCTTGGAGCTGAGCTACATGATGGCCCTGCGCAATACCTGTCGCTCGCCGCCCTTAGACTGGAGGCGGCGTTTTCCAAAGAGTCGGAAAGGCCTAAAGAGGCAGTGGAAATTCAGCAGTCTTTGCAAAAATCGCTGGCTGAAATTCGTGCAATTTCGCGAGGGCTGTCCGCGCCAGATATCGATAGCCTGTCACTCGTCGATGTTGTGAAGAGAGCCGTAGAGGATCACGCCGAACACAGCCCGTTGCGACCGGATATTTCATTCCTGGGCAGCCAGGCCCCAGAGTTGTCATTGTCCGACAAACTGTGCGTTTTTCGGTTCCTCCAGGAAACGCTTTCCAATGCCGCTAGATATGCTCCAGCTTCCAAGTGCACTGTTATCGCTGAGGCGCAGAACGACCGCATAGTTGTAAAGATCACAGACGACGGACCAGGATTTGACAGGTCAGAAGAAACCGCGTTGCGAGACGATGGTGGCCAGGGGCTTATGGGCTTGCGAGATCGGGTCGAGAGTATTGGTGGCAGGTTCGACGTCGCATCGAGACCGGGCGAAGGCACCACCATAGCTATGACACTATTTCCCAGAAAGTTAGGCACATCATGACTACATCTGTCGTAATAGCCGATGATCACCCGATATTCAGGGATGGTTTGCAACGCACGTTGGATGAAGCAGATGGCTTCGAAGTTTTAGCCGCTGGGTCCAGTGCTGAAGAGGCAGTATCGCTGGTCGGCACGCATCAGCCGGACATAGCTATTCTTGACCTCTCGATGCCCGGTGGCGGGATAAGCGCGACACGTAAAATCGCGGCAATGGCAAATCCACCCGTCATTGCAATCTTGACGGTCTCAGAGAACAGCGGCGATGTCGCGGACGCCTTGGAGGCGGGTGCGATTGGGTACATTGTGAAGGGAGTAACCGCGAGCGAACTAACCGCTTCTTTACGCAGCATCGCCGCAGGTGAAGGGTTCGTTTCTCCTGGCTTGGCCTCGCGGGTACTTCTTCAAATCAACGCTGACACCGGCATGTCTGTTAACAGCAGCATTCTAGATGACCTTACACATCGTGAGGAAGAAATACTGAGACGTGTGGCCAAAGGACTGAGTAATCGTGAAATCGCTGACGAGTTAGACCTCCAGGAAAAGACCGTGAAGCACTACATGACCGCAGTTCTGTCCAAGCTTCATGCGCGAAATCGGGTAGAGGCCGCGCTCATTGCACATGATGTTTGGAACAAGGGAGAATAGCTGCGGTCTCTTTGGCGACGGTGGCGGCCCCTCACCAAAAAGAAGCCGCCAACGGATTATCGACTGGAATTGCAGCTCAGTTGGCGACCGACTGTAACCTCCGGCGATCAGAGGCCGTTGCGTTTCTTTCAACAACAGTCCGGTTGTAAGGGTCTTTCAACTCGTAACGCCCAAACTCGATCTCCTCTTTCCAACCATTGGCATAATTTACTTCGATATTGTTGCCTTGGCGTTCGATTTTCGTGGGTCGACTTCCAGCAGTGCCGCCTTGCCCAGATGAGCGTACATTGTCGATTGAGATACCATTCGCCAAGGACCGAAGCCTTGAAACGTCAGCGCCTGTCGCGGGGCGTTCCTCAACAGTTCGGTTCTGAGCATTCTTTCTCTCATACCGCCCGTTTTCGATCTCTTCCTTGGTTCCGTCGGCGTAACGCACTTCAATGCCGTTGGCGTTTGTTTCGACCTTTGTTATCCCAGCCGAACCCGACGATTTACCCCCTGATTGAGACCGATCCTTCTTTCCGCTGCCCTTATTGGAGCGTTTGGAGTCATCGTCGTCATTATCGTCATCGTCGTCGCGACCACTTTTTCCTGATCCCGAATTGTCGTCCCGGTCATCATCTCTGTCGTCGTCTCGATCATCGTCTCTATCGTCATCACGATCATCATCTCGGTCGCCACCACGGCCGCTATTACCCGACCCCGAGTTATCATCCCGATCGTCGTCGCGATCATCATCCCTGTCATCGTCACGATCATCATCCCGGTCATCGTCACGATCATCCCCGTCTTTCCCTTTGCCGCTTTTGGCAAAGGCATATGACGGTTCAAAATGTAGGCGGCCATCGTCATCAAAGGTTGGCACATAAGGCGTCGCGGCAATCAACGAAGCCAACGCCGCGGTACTTAGAAGTTGACCCAGCTTTCTTTGAATTTTCATTTTCGCCTCCAATTTTGATCGTCACGCTTCATGACATTGGAGACAGGCTACTACCGGTCCGACTTTCCCACATCGGGCTTAAGTCTGACGAATTTCAAGCCGAACGTCTTAATCAGATCAGTCAAACCAATAGATTTTTTGCAGAACCAAATGAGCAGTTTAGTGGGGATTAACCCCGTCGCCTTTCAACTCGTCATCAGGTTCGAGGTGAATGACAAAGACGGAACCCGGGTACAGACACTCTAGTTCTTCCTCTATGTCGTTACATATATCGTGCGCTGCGCTGACTGGCATTGTGCCGTCCACAACAAGGTGAAACTCTACAAAGATAACATTCGCGGATCTGCGCCCTTTGAGGTCATGATACTCTAAGGCTGCGCCGAGGTTTGCTTCGATTGCATTAGAAACAGTCTGCAAGTCATGTTCCGACAGGCTCACATCCATCAGGCCATCGACGGATGCCCGAATAACTTTCCAGCCCTCCCACAAGATGTTCAGCGCAACAAGAATTGCCAGGATCGGGTCAAGGATCAACCAGCCGGTGACAAGCGCTAGTATCAGTCCAGCGACGACACCAACAGAAGTCATAACATCCGTAAAAATGTGGCGGGAGCTCGCTTCCAAGGCAGGCGATCCCTCGCGCCTACCTGTCCTAAGCAAGAGGTAGGCCCATGCACCGTTCACACCCGTTGCTACGATATTGACGGCAATTCCAAGCAGCGGCGCATCCTCAAGATGCGGGTTCGGGAGCGCCAGTACAGCTTCTCTGATGATCAAGAACGCCGCCAACACAATCAGCGCGCCCTCAACCACGGCTGAAAGATACTCAGCTTTTTTGTGACCAAAGGGGTGGTTTTGGTCAGGGGGCTTATTGGCAACCCGAACTGCGAAATACGCCAACAAAGCCGCGACAACATTCACGGTTGATTCCATTGCGTCCGACAACAAAGCCACCGAACCTGTCAGCCACCAAGCCAACAGTTTCAGGGCCAGTACCGCAATGGATATCGGGATAGACCAAAGAGCGATTTTTTGTGTCATTTGGCCGCGACCCTCAGTCAATCATGAACAGAAACTCGGGTGATTGGTGAGCTCCGATGTTCAAAACGTAAAACAGGTGTTTGGCGAAAAGGGAATAGGTCTTACGGCATCCTATCGGCGACAGCATCTGGTCGCCGCTGCGTGGCGCCAAACGACTGTTATTCGGATGAAAGCCCGGTCGACGAAACAGGAACAGCCTTGAGGTAGGCGGCAATCGCCAAACGGTCCTCATCCGTCAGCCGTGAGGTGTTCTCGATGACCTCCACCATCTCACCACCCGCACTGTCATAGTCTGGTGTAAAGCCAGATTTTAGGTATTCGGCAATGTCTGCTTCTGACCAATCAAGCTGGTCTGAGGTTAAGCCGGGGATACGACCTTTCCCGTTTGGATTTGGTGCACCCGTCAGCCAAAGGTCTCGTTTCAGGCCCCCTAAACCATTTCGCGGGGTATGGCATTCAGCGCAATGACCCAGCGCCTCGACCAAATACCTGCCATGTTTTTGTTGGTCGGTCAGATCATCTTCGACCACCCAGCCTGATGACATGAACAAGAGCTTCCATCCCCCCAATCCGCGCCGAACGCTGAAAGGAAAACCTACGTCATGCGCAACACTTTCCGTTGCGGCCGCTGGCAGCGTGCCGAGGAATGCGTGTAGCGAAACCACGTCTTCGGCCGACATGTTGGCGTAAGAGGTATAGGGAAACGCTGGGAAATAGTGCTGCCCTTCGGGTCCGGTTCCATGGATCAAGGCATTGGCCAGATCCAGGGCAGACCAGGATCCGACACCAGTTTCCGGGTCACTGGAAATGTTGGGGGCAATGAACGTGCCGAATTCCGTCTCAAACCGGCGACCACCAGCGAGCACGAGCTTGTCTTCACCGACCGCATCCGGCGCTGAATGACAGGATGCGCATCCTGCCGCGTGGAACACGATTTCACCTCTGGCAAGATCTGGGTTCAAACCGTCGAGTCGTGATTGCTCCATTCGTTGAGGTCGGGTCAGGACCAAACCGGCCAACCCGACCAACACAATGACGATTGCGACAAAGAAAAGAAAGCGCCGCACCGTCAGTGCCCAATCAGTTCTTTGGAGCTCTGTATGCTTTGTGACATGCCGAACAGCTTCCGCCCAGATCGCCCATCGCTGCTTTTAGGGCATCAACATCTTGACCTGCCGCAGCCTGCATCGCAACAGCGGCGTCTGCCATGGCCTGCCCTTTCGCACCAACGTCAGGGAAGTTCTCCCAGATCGCAGGCAATGCACGGGTGGTCGGATCGGACACATTGTCAGATCCCTGGGGCCACATCGCGGATTGATCGATTTGTGTCAGTACAACAAGATTATTCGCGGCCCGAGTTGCGGCCTCGGCATCATAATCGACCTCTCCCTTAGCCATTCCGCCAAGTGTACCAAGATTGAAGGCATAGAGTTGCATGATTGAGGTACGAGCTTTCACAGCCGGGTTTTCACTTTCTTGGGCGATGGCTGTGCCAATGGCGGCCAATGACAAAAGACCTGCCGCGAATACTGAGAACTTCTTCTTCATGATGTGTCTCCCTGTTTAATGCTCCGAATGTTAACTTGAACGATTTTTCTTGTAATTGTTTGTTATTGGTCGTCACTTGTTAATTTATGAACAATGCAAACTGGGATGATATTCGGTACGCGCTCGCCGTAAGCAATTACGGCTCACTCAATGCAGCGGCAGCGGCACTGGGCGTCACGCATGCGACCGTGTTGCGAAGGGTGGCCGCATTCGAAGAGCGCAATAGCTGTGTGATTTTCCAGAAAAGCCCTTCGGGATACTCCGCCCTGCCCGAGGCCAGAGCAGTTCTGTCGGCTATGGAAAGCGTCGAAGATGCGGTGCTATCGGTCGAACGTGCGCTTGTAGGAGCAAACCGGTCTCCGGTAGGTCACGTACGTATCGCGTCAACTGACAGCCTTTGCCAGCTTGTTTTGCCCCAAATACTTAAAGAGATATCCCAGTTGTACCCTGGCTTGGAGCTGACTTTATTGAGCGGCAACAGCCATCATGATTTATCGAGATTAACTGCGGACATCGCCGTAAGGCCCTCCATAAAACTTGAAGAAGGGCTTGTTGGGGAACGCGCAGGTACGCTGTCATTTGGAGTTTTCGACGACGGCGGCACCAATCAAAAATGGTTGCGGCTTGATGGGGCATTGAGTCGTTCTCTTCCAGCAAAATGGCTTGCCGATCATGTCAGTGCGGATGAAATGACCAACGGAGCAGATAGCTTCTTAGTGCTTCAGCAGATGGCTGCATCTGGGGTGGGCAGAGCGTTTCTGCCCTTGTTCATCGGGAACGCGGACCCTCGGCTTCAGCTATCGAGCGAGATGGATCCTGGAATTGATGTTCCACTGTGGGTCGCGACACTTGATGAAATAGCACACACTCCGAGGTTTGCCATTGTACAACGAGCTTTGGTTGATCGCATAGCCAACAAAACACTCTGCCGCTGAGAACAACGGGAAGTCGCGCCCTCGCTCGGGCGGACTGTACGCTTTCAGGCCTTCAAGGGTTTCGTCCGGTGGCAGGAAGCGCGCGATCATTAAGGTTACTAACGTCGCAAAAGGCGCGGCTGACCTCTAAGGCAACCCCATTGTTCGCTGCCTGACCTACAAATCAGCTCTGATTCTCCGAAAGGGAAGTCAGATCAAACCAAACAGTCCGTCGGAGCATGAACTGGAGGCGGTGGGTTAGTTTATGAAGCAAATGTCAAATTCAACTAATGTCTAACATTGGGGGCGTCTTCTGATGACGAACGTCCACCGCTTGTCTGGTCCAACTATGACGGTTAGGTCGGGTTCGCTTGACTTTAAACAACAGGAATGTGGGGAGACATATAGCTTTGCGATTCGATAGATATTAGTTTACTGATTTTATATGTTATTTTTCCTTAGAGGAGCGCAGACACTAACATTCGCAAGTCAAGGCATTTCCGATTAGTCAGCGCCCTTCTTAGAATTTCTCAGGTATTAGCTGCGTCTCGACCAATGAGCAAACGCGCTTCTCTCTGACATCCACTGTGGTTTGTGCCGGCTGGTGATCAGAGCCCGTAATAGGCCTTCGGCATCATCCATAGCCTCGCTCGTTTCGCAAATCGTGATGCCCAGGTCGTCTAAATTCGTTTTGTAGAGCTCCGAACAACGAGTCGTGTGGCGAGCTCTTCGGATTTAGGTGCCTGATCAGAAGCGATCCAATCGGCTAGCGCGTCTGCTGCTCGTTCACCCATCTTAAAAACAGGTAGATGCACGCTTGTCAGAGGCGGAACGGTCACGGACGAAATTGGAAGGTCGTCAACGCCCATCATAGAAATCTGGTCCGGGACGCTGATGTTTTGCGCTTGAAGACCAAGCAAAACCCCAAGCGCAACGACGTCAGATAGGCATAAAATTGCATCTGGCTTGGTGTTTAGACCGCCGAGGTGTTTTGCAACGTTTACTCCGCCCTGATGGCTGATCTCGGTTTCGAAGGTTGAAAGATTTCCAGCGAAGGGAAAGGTTGTAATGCCTGCAAGGCGAGCTCGTGTGCGATCATTGTCGTGAACCGGGCCATGTACGACAGCAATGTCCCGATGTCCGAGATCTGCAAGGTGCTGCAATGCAAGTTGCGCCGCGGCTGCGTTATCATACCCGATGGTCGGCAACGGGTTTTCGGGGTCAAAGAAAGACGTAATGATTGTTGGCAACATAGTGCGCTCGATCAGATCGAGCAGCGCGGCATTGTGTGTGGCTCCGGTGATAATCAGCCCCTCAGCTCCGATATCCAGCAGGCTTTTGGCTTTCTTGGCTTCGATATCCAGATTTGCCTCGGTGGTTGCTACGATCAGTGACAATTGGTGGTCCGACAGCTTGCGCTCTAGCGCCGCAAGAAAGCGGGCAAAGATTGCGTTGTCCAGAGTTGGGACCAATGCGCCGACAAATCTAGTGCGTCCGGAGTTGATCGCGCGCGCGGCCGCACTTGGGACAAATTTGAGGTCAGCGATGGTGGCTTGAACTTTTTCCAGAGTATCTTTCTTAACCACACTCGGTTCGTTCAACACGCGCGACACCGTCGCGACAGACACGCCCGCAGCCTTTGCTACATCTCTGAGATTTGCGCGTTTTTTAGGCTCTGGGGCTTTTTGCATCGTAGGATTTGGTGTCCATTTCGCGGATTTCTGAGTAAAGAGTTGACATATGTAACTAGTTTCATCAACCTCTGTAACTAGTTACATTTTGGGAATTCAGCAGCGATATGCAGGGGTCATCCGTCTTACACGCGTTTACCAACTCGGGGTTTGACAGCCCTGGCCGCCTGTTTCCTGGGTTTCAGAACGCTTCTGACACCCGCATGCACATCCTTACCGCACGTGAGGCTGTTCGACTGGTCGTAAAGCACGGTGATTTGCTTTCGATAGAAGGGGTTGGTCCAAAGCAAGCACTGGATGTTGTGGCGTTCACCAATGATGGAAAGTCGGGACTGGCGGCGCTGAGTTTGACAGCAACCGGGCACGTCAAATGGGACGATTTTGATAGTACACAGCTCCTGACTTGGGTTACGGCGCATGGCGGCAGTCGGCAGGTTCCCTGTCACAGGCTGGACCATATACCCGAGCCGCTGATTCTCCGCGCAGACCACACGGTTACTGTCTGGGTGATCCGTACAACCGCGGTCACAGGGTTGATTGAAGGCAGTGCGACCGGGAACATCACAGTCTTGCACAAACCAGCAATGGTCAAAGGGCCGCCTTTGCCACATTTGCTGGGTGATACACGGGACGAATTCACCGTGCAACGCGGTAGCGCTCTGGCCTATGAACTGAAGGCTGGAGAATTTGTTCAAATCATCGACATTGAAGGCCAGCAGTGTTCTGACTTCATGGCGCTGCGAACTGATGGGCTGGATCGTGGCCAGGAATGGATGATCGATTCAACTGCCACTCGGTCGATGGTGCGCCGTGCCTATCCCGGCCCCGGCTTGCTGGACAAGTTCTTTGATCGTGACATGCGCCCGCTGTTGAACGTAGTGCAGGATACCTGCGGTCGGCATGACACATTCGGACTAGCCTGTACCGCTCGCGGGTATGAAGAGCGAGGGTTCCCCGGCCATCTGAACTGTTCGGATAATATGTCAAACGCCTTGGCCCCTTACGGCGTTTCACAGCGGGCTGCGTGGCCTGCAATCAACTTCTTCTGGAATACATGGATCGACCCGACGAACCATCACATACTAACCGAGGAATCCTACTCGCGTCCCGGTGACTATGTCGCCATGCGCGCGCTTGAGGATCTGGTTTGCGTCTCGACCGCCTGCCCGGACGACATTGATCCCATCAATGGCTGGAACCCGACCGATGTGCATGTACGCATCTACCGCCCCAAAACGCCCATCCGCCGTGCGGTTGCCTATCGTGAAAAGGAAGACGCGCCCATGTCGATCAGTCAGGAGTCGGCCTTTCACGACCGTCTGGCCCCGTTAACCCAGCATTTCGCACCTGCGCGCGACCTATGGGCGCCCGTCAGTTACCCTGCCCACGGCACGTTGGGTGAATACTGGGCCTGTCGCGAGGCGGTGACTGTTCAGGACATGAGCGGGCTTCGCAAATTCGATATTGTCGGCCCGGATGCCGAGGCTCTGATGCAATTGGCCACCACGCGCAATGTGGCGAAGCTACCGGTCTGGCGCGGGTCTTATACATTGATGTGTGACGAGAGCGGCTCGGTGATCGACGATGGCACCCTGTTCCGACTTGCGCCCGAAATCTTCCGTTGGTGTTGCGGCACCGAGGAAAGCGGGCGCGCGTTGCAAGAACTGGCCGATGCGCGTGGCCTGCAAGTGCGGATCCATGCGCTGCGTGGAGCAATGCCCAACCTGGCCATTCAAGGGCCAAAGTCGCGCGAACTGCTACGCAAGATCGCCTTTACGCAACCGCATGTGCCAGGCTTGGATCATCTGAAATGGTTCGGCGTCACCGTCGCGCGGCTACGTGACCGCGAGGGTGCGCCGTTTATGCTGTCACGCTCGGGGTATACCGGTGAGTTGGGGTATGAGGTCTTCTGTTCCAAATCCGACGCCGTTGCGATCTGGGATGCGGTGATGGCGGCTGGGGAAGAGTTTGGGATCACGCCAATGGGTTCGGCCGCCCTGGACATCATCCGGATAGAGGCAGGGCTCGCCGCGGCCAATGCCGAATTTGCGCCGGGTGTCGATGCCTTTGAGGCTGGTCTTGGCTTCGCCGTCGATCTGACAAAAACCGAATTCACTGGAAAAGCCGCACTGGAACGCAACCTGCGCGAGCCACGTCGGGCGCTTAAAGGGCTTTTAATCGGATGCGATGATGTGCCAGCGCACGGTGCACCCGTCTATACAGGTGAACGGCAAGTAGGAGTGGTAACGTCTGCCACCCGATCACCGACGCTGGAACACGCAATCGCAATGGCACGGTTATCCATCGAACACGCGGAAAACGGCACTCAACTTGAGATCGGTCAACTCGACGGGCGGATGAAACGCCTGCGCGCCACCGTCTCGGATATTCCATTCATAGACCCGCAACGTAAGCGGGCGCGCGCCTGAAGGCGCATGCAACTCAACGCAACGGGAGAAAGTACATGAAAAAACTGAAACTTATTGCAACCTTGACCTTTGCTTTCGGCGCAACAACGGCGATGGCACAAGAAAAGGTTATGGTGGGCGAGCCCAGCTGGCCCGGTGCCAAAATAATGAGCCGTGTGATCGGCCAGATCATTGAGACCCGCTTGGGTGGAGAAGCTGGCTATGCCCCCGGAGCAAACGCGGTGATCTTTGCCGCCATGGATGGCGGTCGTGGTGACATCGACGTACACCCGGATGTTTGGCTGCCGAACCAGTCGTCCTTTACGGATGAATATGTCGATCAGAAAGGCACCGTAGGTTTGTCCTCAGGCAGTTACGAAGGCCGCGCTGGGATTTGCGTGCCAAACTACATGGTCGAAGATCACAACATCCGTTCGATCTACGACCTGGCGACACCCGTCGCGCAAGAGCTGTTTGACTCCGATGGCGACGGCATGGGTGAGGTCTGGGTTGGTGCCTCGGGCTGGGCCTCGACCAACACGTTCAAGGTGCGGGTGCGGGATTATGGGATCGAGACATTTCTGACGCCGACCACCGAAGACGAAACCGTGTTCTATTCCCGTCTGAAAGATCAGATCGACCAGAAGAAAGGCGCGGCCTTCTACTGCTACGCGCCACACTACGTGCACGCCTTATATGATGTGACCATTCTGGAAGAGCCCGAGCACGACGCGGCCACCTACAAGATGGTTCAGCCCGATCAGGATGCCGATTGGTATAACAAATCCCATGTCAGCACGGGTGAACCGGTCAAAACCGTGACAGTGGCGCATTCGAAATCGCTGGAAAAGCGCAACCCGGCAGCGGCCTCTTTCCTTGCCAATATCGACATGGATGCGGGAGAGCTAAGCGGTCTGACTTATGAAGTCGTAGTCAAGGGCCGTGACACGGATGAAGTCGTAGCCGAATGGATCGCCGCCAACGGCGATATCGTCGACGGTTGGCTGGGACTGACGACCAACTAAAGCCCATGCGCCCCTGACTATCGGGGGCGCGAACCAACACAATTCCAATGGGGCCAATATGACAGCGGAAATAGCAATCGACGCAAAAGGCGTGTGGAAAGTTTTCGGTACACGCTCGCAGGAGGCTTTGAACGCTATCCACAGCGAGGGCCTGAGCAAGGCTGAGGTGCTGGAACGCTTCAACTGCGTTGTCGGCGTGGCTGATGCCAGCTTTGAGATCGAACGGGGCGAGCTGTTCTGCGTCATGGGCCTGTCGGGTTCGGGTAAATCGACCCTTGTGCGTCATGTGAACCGTCTGCTGGAGCCCACTGACGGCCATATCTATCTGGATGGCGAGGATGTGATGGGCCTGAACGATGAAGGTCTGCGCGATCTGCGTAACCGGCGCGTTGCGATGGTGTTCCAGAACTTTGGCTTGATGCCTCACCGCACAGTCCGCGACAATGTAGCAATGCCGCTGGAAATTCGCGGAACCGGAAAAGCACGCCGCTGGGAAGAGGCGGACCGGGTGCTGGAGCTGGTCGAGCTGAACGGTTGGGAAGACAAATACGCACATGAGCTGTCAGGCGGTATGCAACAACGAGTGGGACTGGCCCGTGCGATCGCTGCAGACCCTGAAATCCTTTTGATGGATGAGCCGTTCTCGGCCCTAGACCCGCTAATCCGCAAGCAGTTGCAGGATCAGTTCATGGACCTCAGTCACAAGCTGAACAAAACCACGATGTTTATCACCCACGACCTGGATGAAGCAATCCGCATCGGCCACCGCATCGCGATCATGAAGGACGGGCGCATCGTGCAGATCGGCACGCCGGAAGAGATCATACTCAACCCCGCTGACGACTATGTGGCCGACTTTGTGGCGGGGATTTCGAAACTCAATATGATCTTCGCCCATGCGGTCATGAAACCGGTCGATGAGTTCGAGGCGCATCACGGCGAACTCCCGGAGGATGCCAAAGAGGCTCACCCAGATATGGATCTGTCCGACCTGATGAACCTCTGCGTGGACGGACATGGAGTCGTAGCTGTGACGCAAGATGGCAAGACGGTAGGTGTTATTAACCGTGCGGGTTTGATCCGCGCAATTCAGGACAGTCAGGCGTAAGGGCAACGATATGAAACATGTTGATACGCAACAGATCCAACCGGAAACCGCCGACCGTCTGAATGGGCTAATAGGAGATTTTGTCGGTCAGGGGAACGCCTATTACCAGAAGACCTTCGCCTATATGATGCAGGCCCCAGGCTATCGCTTTACATTAAACACAGCTGCAGCAATCCTCGGGCCGATCTGGTTTGGCGCACGCGGGCTGTGGTCGTGGTTTCTTGGGTTTCTGGTTTTGGAAACGCTGGCCTACATCCAGATCGGTCTGGGTTTGTTTGGTGATCTTGGGCGCGAGTTCCGCGAGCGGGCGATACAGATCGAGCAGACACTGGAGCTGCGCCGACAGCAGATTGCAGCTGCGGAGCAATCCGGGTCGACCACGTTGGAGTCGTTGAAACGCGCGGCGGAATCACTTGAAGGAGCTCTGGCTGGCGCGCAGGAGGCCGCACGCACAGCGGACTCTACCGGTGTCACGTATCTGATCATTGGGATCGCCCTTCTGCTGGCAGTCAAGTTTTTAGCTGCTTCGCTGGCCAACTGGACGCTTGAAGGTCAATTCGCGCGCTGGCGTTCAGACCCAAGTGTAGCCCACGGCTGGTCTATCTCTCGGCTGATTGTGGCGACGGCGTTGACCGCTGTGGTGGTGATCCTGTCTATGATCAAATTTGCACAACCGGACGCGGTGGCTGTGCTCAAGACCTTCCCAACCAACCGGGACTGGCGTCTGAACGTAGGCGATGGTGTGCAAGCGGTGTTCGAGTGGACCAAGACTGCCGGGCGCGGCTTCTTTGATGGGCTGACCTATGGGATGCGCACCCTGCTGGACTGGATCGAGGTTGTGCTGGTCGATACCCCCTGGCCGGTCGTAGCTTTGGTGATCATCATGCTGGCTTACCTGTCGGCTGGTCCCCGTGTGGCGATCTTCACCGGAGCCGCGCTGGCCTATCTAGGCCTGCTGGATTTTTGGGAAAAGGCGATGACTACAATCGCCCTGTTGGGCGCCGCGGCGCTGATTTCGATCACGCTGGGCATTCCATTGGGTATCTATTGCGCCCGTCGCCCACGTGCTTTTGCCATCGTACGGCCCATTCTAGATTTCATGCAGTCAATGCCCTCCTTCGTCTACCTGATCCCGGTGGTGGCTTTTATTGGATCTGGAAAGCCTGCGGGCGTAGTTGCAACCATGATTTTCGGTAGCCCTCCGGTAATCCGCTTTACCGTACTTGGCCTGCAGCAAGTCCCTGAAACCGTGCGGGAAGCCGCTTTGGCTTTTGGAGCAACGCCTCGTTATCTGCTATGGCGGGTAGACCTGCCCTTGGCGCACAAGACCATCATGGCAGGTGTGAACCAGACTATCCTGATGTCTCTGGCAATGGTTGTAGTCGCCTCGCTGATCGGAGCCAAGGGTTTGGGCGAGGACGTACTAGAGGCACTGCAATACGCAGCGGCGGGACAAGGAATTCTGGCCGGTTTGGCAATCTTGTTCTGCGCGTTAATCTTGGATCGGATTGTGGCCGGAAGAAAATAACAATTGTGGCAAACGCACGATCATCCGACTGAAGTTCTAAGTGTGTTTTCAAAGCCAGTAGGTGGCGGGCACTGATCACACCTGTGTTTGAGCCTCGTCTCAAAAAAAGACCCGGATGAAATCTGGTGGCTCGGCAAGTGGTCCCACCGTCACGAAATCGTTTTTCACACGCGACCGACTAGACGCAAATCCAATGCGCCGACTCGTAGCATCCTGAAAAACGCTGATCCAGAAAACCTTGTCGGGCCCGATGATCGCGAACCCCACCACTATTATTGATGAGCATGTGCGAAGGAGCATCAACTTTGCTCAGCCTCCTGCATTTATTGGTTCAAACAGTCGTTGAGACACTCAGCTTGGTTTGACGCTTTCCCCCCATCGTCAGTTTCCGAACAACATCTAGTGTCTCTTTCGGGTACACCCGAACAAAACCGGCTTCACAGGTGATCGTCTGAATTTCCCTTCGGTTCAGTGTCGGACCCAAATGGACCGCTGCTATCTCAAACTGCCGCGCAATTCGGCCCATCGTTACATAGTATTTTTCAAAAGCCTGAATACTCTCTTCAGTGATGTAGCAACGGTAGTGCTGCATGTCCGGGTTTCGCAGTTCTATCTGCTTAAGGTATCCAACTTCCCGCAATAGCCGGATTGACCTAACACTAATACTCATGCGTGCCGCCTCATCCGTAAGCGACAGATCGCCGGAGAACACGCGCTCCGATTTTTCCAAGATCTCATCGCAGTCGATCAGAAATCCAGCCAACCCATCCATGTCCGGGTCTCGCCAAACGCTGGTCAGTCGACCTGCTGCCCAATCGGCGACAAGGCGAGCCAGGGCCACCTTGCTTTGTCGGCTGTACTCCGAGAGAAGCAACCTATGACGGATGCAATGCGTAGGCCTTCAAGCCCAGTCAGCAGGGTTTGTACCCAGGATGAAGGCACATAGCGCAGAGACGTTCCAAAACGATAGGATTCCAGAACGTTATGCCGGATCAGTGCCTTAACCGAGACCGGATGGATATTCAGCTGGACTGCAGTGGATTTGATATGCTGCAAGCCAGACCAGAAGTCGAGCACGGCAGCCAGATTCTCATGGCTGACATCGTTCATGTTTGACAGGTCGCTCGCGTTTTGACCACGAAGATGGGCGAGAATACCTCGCACCCGAACCTCGCCGACCCCATGCAACTCCCGTACCCGTTCAAGCGTGATCAATTTGGGCGCTGTGATTTCAGCACTAACCATTCTTGCGCCGGCCTGCAGCGGATAGTTTTCGCGCATAAAATCCTGCACTCAGACCCTGAGGACCGCTGTAGCCGGATCCTCTATAGTAGTTATCAGTCAGGTGCCCTAATTGCAGTGCAAGTTGGGAAAGCGTCCATGTCGCACTTAAGCGCGATGTGAAGTCCGTCATCTGATCAAAAGCACTTGCTCTTCTACGCAGGAGACACCGAACGACGGGTTTCAGAAGAAAATACAGTTTCAATCGAACGTGTTCAGAGGAACAAACTATTTCCTGGGCTTAGACTAAGCAAAATTTTGGATTTCATCCTTCAGTTCCGAAACCAATTTCAAGTATCAGCACTAGACTGTTACAGCCTGCAGCAACTCATCGCGTGTCACGTCTTCCCTTGTGCCGTTGATTATGACTTCTCCTCGTCGCAACGCGATAAATCTGTCGGCAAGTTCATAGGCAAAGTCAAAGTATTGCTCCACCAGAATGATTGCCATTCCTCTCGTGGTTCTGAGGTGTCGGATGACTTCGCCTATCTGTTGGATGATGTTGGGCTGAATACCTTCGGTCGGCTCGTCCAACAGAAGCAGGCCTGGTCGTGTTATCAATGCCCGTGCGATCGCCAGCTGTTGCTGCTGACCGCCAGAAAGGTCACCTCCGCGACGGTTTTGCATCTGTTTGAGGACCGGGAACATATCAAATATATCACCTGGAATGAAATGTTCGCTGGCAGGCAGACAGGCATACCCCGTTTCAAGATTTTCGCGAACTGTGAGCAAAGGAAATATCTCACGACCTTGTGGGACATAGGCCACACCTTTCCACGCCATTTGATGAGCAGGCAGGACGCTCAGAATTTCCCCGTCCAGTTCCAGACTGCCGCCCGATCGCGGATGCGTACCTGATATTGCTTTCATCAGGCTGGTTTTCCCGACACCATTGGTCCCCATCACGCAAGTCACTTCACCTTGTCTGGCTTCCATGGAAATCCCGTTGAGGATTTGCGAATGCCCATAATGCAAAGTCAGATCTGTTAGCTTCAGCATTGTTTAGCGCCCTAGATATACGTCGATGACGTCCTGGTTAGATGTCACGTGATCAAGACTGCCTTCAGCCAAGGCGGACCCTTCGTGTAAAACGGTGACTTTGCAATTCAGGCGTCGGACAAATTCCATATCGTGTTCCACCACGACAACGGCACGGGTTCTGGCGGCTTGTACCAGCAAGTCGGTGGTGTGTTCGCGCTCCTGCGGTGTCATGCCAGCGGCAGGTTCGTCCACGAGCAAAAGTCGTGGCTCCTGAGCCAGCAGCATGCCAATTTCCAGCCACTGCTTTTGACCGTGGCTCAGTTCACCAGCTTTGCGGCTTAGATTCTGATACAGGCCGATTTCGACAGCCAGATCTTCAACTTTTTGCAAATCTTCAGTGGAGGTTCGATAGAAAAGCACGTGAAGCCAGCCACGTTTGTTCTGAAGCGCCATCAGCAAGTTTTCCTGCACGGTCTGGTCTTCGAAAACCGTGGGTTTCTGAAACTTCCTTCCGATCCCAGCCTGCGCGATCTTTGCCTCGGACAGCCCCAACAAAGATACCGATTTCTCCCCCCAGATGACACGTCCTTCATCGGGCCGGGTTTTACCTGTAATGATGTCCATGAATGTGGTCTTGCCTGCCCCGTTCGGGCCGATCACGGCGCGAAGCTCTGCCTCGCCGATCTGAAAAGACAAGTTGTTGATAGCTCGGAAACCATCGAAAGTGACCGAAACGCCGCTAACCTCAAGCAAAGTGCTCATTCGATGGCCTCCTTCTCGCGCAGGGCGCCGTCATCCGGTCCCAGATTTGCCCCATGCCTATCCGGGTGGCGGCTGTCGGTCCACAAGTCGAACAATCCTCCGATGCCCTGCGGAGCGAACAACGTAACCAACACAAAAGTTACGCCCAGTAGCACCTGCCACCAGTCGACCCATTTGATCGTGTAAAACCCAAGCGGAATATCGGGGGCCTGCCCACCCGTGAACCACGTGCTCAGAAGGCTTACAAAAGCTGCACCAATTACCGCACCATACAAGCGGCCTCGTCCACCGATGGCGACCCAGACGGCCAAATAGATCGAGGCGATGGGGGCCATCTCCTCGGGATTGATGATGCCAGCTTGCGGGTAATAAAGCGCGCCAGCAATGGCTGCGATACAAGCAGTCAGGGTGAAGACAGCCAGCTTGAATACCTCGACTGAATAGCCAAGGAAGCGCACCCGTGCCTCGTTATCGCGAATGCCGCGGATGACCGAGCCGAACTTGCCTGACACGATCCACGCCGCCAGCATATAGCCCAGCCCCAAGGCCAGCGCCGAGGCCCAGAGGAACCAGATCGACACCACGTCCTGCGAGGCGGTGACACCTGGCAGGTTCTGCAGGCCGGACAAGCCGTTGTTCCCACGCAGCCCGCTGTCGTTCTGAAACAGATACAGGGCCAGTGCCAACGTCATCGCCTGTGTCAGGATCGATAGGTATACACCGGTGACACGGCTCCGGAAAGCCAACCATCCGAAGACCAGCGCCAACAGACCCGGGACCAGTACAACCAGGATCAGTTGCAGGGTCAGGCTGTGGGAGAACGCCCAGATCAACGGAAACTCCGACGATCCGACAACGCCAAAGACTTGTGTTCCAATCGCGTCCACCACTTCGGACGACGTCGGTGGAATTTCGGCCTGTGCCAGCGAGTCGACCACAATCAGGCGGGTGCGTTCGTACATCAGCCACATGCCGATCATGTAGCCCCCCAGCCCGAAGAAGGCGAAGTGACCCAGTGACAGGATGCCGGTGAAGCCCCAGACCAGATCCATCGCCACTGCGATCAGGCAAAGGCACAGGGTTTTGCCCAGCGTTTTGACGAAACTGGTCGAGATTACACCGATCCCGAATCCCTCGGACAGGATGGTTACGCTCAGGGTGAACAGGGACAGGATGGCAAGAAAGACCAGCACGGATGGGTTCTTGGCGATAAAGCTGCGTTCCATGGCTCAATCCCCCGCCGCGCGACCCTTGAGGGCGATAATGCCCCGCGGCCGAAACTGGATGAAAATGATGATGAAGATGATCATGTAGGTTTGGGCCGCGAGGGTGTTCGACGGGTTCATCCACTCGATCCCCTTCTGCAGGAAGCCGATCATGCCCGCACCTGCAAGCGCGCCCCAGATGTTACCAACACCACCCACAACCACTGTCATGAAACTTTGCACGATATAGTCGCTGCCCAGATCGGACGTGACCTTGGCGAATAGGCCAATCGCGACCCCGGCGATGCCGGCAATGCCGGAGCCAAGCCCAAAGGTCAGCATATTCACTCGCCCGGGATTAATCCCCATTGACGCCGCCATGCGCGAGTTCTGCGTTACTGCACGCATCTCAAGCCCTAGCCTCGTCCGTTTGATGATGTAGAGGAAAAGCCCCAGAAAAATCAGCGCCAGAACGAAGATCGCAATGCGGATGTAGCTGATTGAAACCACGTCATTCAGCATCCACGAACCATCCAACCAACCGGGAGCAGTCAGCGGGCGCGCCTGCGTGCCAAAGATATTCTTGGCCAGTTGCTGTAGGGCAATTGAGATGCCGAACGTCGCCAGCAACGTCTCCAATGGGCGAGCGTAAAGCCAGCGGATCACCAACCGCTCCATAGCGACGCCCATCGCGAAGGTGACAGCAAAAGCCATTGGAATAGCAACCATGATCGAAAGCGTATGATCAGGGATAATCTGCTGCACCACGTAGCCGGTATAAGCACCCATCATGATGAACTCGCCATGGGCCATGTTGATCACGCCCATCACGCCGAAGGTGATGGCCAGACCGATGGCGGCGAGGAAATAGATCGACGCCAGTGAGATCGCGTCCAGCGTCAGGTCGAGTGTTTGGTTCAGGCCGACCTTCAGTTCGATCTGTTGCAGGGCTTTCTCTGCTGCTTCAGTGACCTCGGCAGATGGCTCACTGTAGGTTTCGAAGAATACATGCGTGTTAACTGCGGCGTTGACATCCGCCTTCGTGACCAAGGCTGGCACAGTCCCCGCCTCTGCCAGAGAGTTATACGCACGCGCGCGCATTGCATCTGAATTCAGCTGTGCGACGGGAGTACCACCTACACGACCACCTTCTATATTGGCCGCCAGTGCCGATCTGATATCTTCCGCCGAAACACGCGGTGCGGCCAGGTTTCCTGCAACGAGCAAGTCATATGCTTCGTCAGACGTTAAGGCGTCTGAGCCCGCTTCAAGAATAACGGCGACGTTCAGGTCCTGGGGCAATTCGGTAGCGGCTTGGCGGGCAGTGACGAGCAACGGGTTCAGAGCCGCACGAACGTCTACGCCCAGATCGCCGGACATTTCTTTGATCGCCGCCACGCGGGCTGCGGTATCTTCGTCAAAACCAATCGTCAGCAACCGTTCCAGCCGCTGCTTTTGCGCCTTCAACTCTGCTTCGGGTTCATCCCCTATCGAAGCGCGAAGTGGCTCCAAGAGTGCACTTTCGGGATCACGTTGGATGGATTGCAATGCGGCCAGACGTTTTGCGCGATCCGGATCGGTCAATTGAAACTGGACCAGAGCGGTCCCGATCATCGCGCGGATACCGCTGTTGGGCTTCAGCTGCCTAAGCTCGGATTTCTCAAATGTACCGACGACTTCTCCGGTATCGAAGTCGGTCAATTCATACGACCGCCCCTCTCCTTTCTGGCCAGAAAAGAACAGACCGTCCGACTTGCGCATCCACATGTTCTTGGCTGCCCATGTCTCAAGCATCACTTGCGCCTGAGGCAAGCCGCTTGATGCAATCGCATCAATCGCCGGTTTGATCGTCTTGCGCGAGCTTTTGGCGATGATCTCCTGATGCTCTTGCAGGATCGGTTGTAGACCGACCTCTTGAGCGTTGGCAGTCAGGCAGGCGCACAGGATTGCGAGGCCCGCAAGGAAAAGTCGTACCATGTGGTGAAACCCGAATGTCTTTATTTTAGCAAGGCGGGCAAACAAACCCGCCTTGCGTGTCGGTTAGTAGTTCGACAGGGTCTGAACGCAGGTCTTGGTCTCGGTGTTGTACATACCGCAACCCAGCTCTTTCCAATCGGAGACGAGCACAGCCGACTCCGGCAGGAAGTCGGTCCAGGCGTCACCCGGCACGACGTCGGTTTCGCTGATGATATCGAACTGACCGTCTTCCTGAATTTCACCGATCAGAACCGGTTTCGCGAGGTGATGGTTCGGCAGCATCACAGCGGTGCCTCCGGTCAGGTTCGGGAATTCCTGCCCATACATCGCAGCGCGCACGGCATCGACCTCGGTCGAACCGGCCTCGGTCGCGGCGTTTACCCACATGTTGAAGCCGATGTAATGCGCCTCCATCGGGTCATTGGTCACACGTTCGTCACCCATGGTGGCTTTCCAGGTGTCCACAAATTCAGCGTTGGCTTCGGTATCCGCCGACTGGAAGTAGTTCCAAGCGGCGAGGTGACCGACGAGGTTGGTGGTGTCCAAACCGGACAGTTCTTCCTCACCGACCGAGAAGGCCACGACCGGAATGTCATCTGCCGAAACACCAGCCGCCGCCAATTCCTTGTAAAAACCAATATTGGCGTCACCATTGATGGTCGAGATCACACCGACTTTTTTACCATCCGCGCCCAGCGCGACCACGTCCGCCACGATCTTGGACCAGTCGGAATGGCCGAAAGGCGTGTAATTGACGAAGATATCTGCTTCCGCGATACCTTTTTGCTTCAGATAGCTTTCCAAGATATTGTTGGTGGTCCTGGGGTAGACATAGTCTGTGCCGAGCAGAGCGAATTTCTCGACCCCCAGTTCCTCCAGGAAATAGTCCGTGGCGGGGATGGCCTGTTGGTTCGGAGCGGCACCGGTATAAAAGACGTTTTTAGAGCTTTCTTCGCCCTCATACTGGACCGGATAGAACAGAAGACCGTTTAGTTCCTCGATCACTGGCAGAACCGACTTGCGGCTCACCGAAGTCCAATTGCCAAAGATTACATCCACCTCGTGGACGGTTAGCAGCTCACGCGCTTTTTCGGCAAACAGAGGCCAGTCAGAGGCCGGGTCGACCACGACAGCTTCAAGCTGTTTACCCAACAGACCGCCCTTGGCGTTTTGCTGGTCAATCAGCATCAGCATGGTGTCTTTCAACGTCGTTTCCGAGATCGCCATCGTACCGGAAAGCGAATGCAGCACTCCAACCTTGATCGTGTCTTCGGTCGACAAGGCGGCGGTGGCCATGACAGCAAATACTGCCGATCCGGCGAGTGTGGATTTGAGCGATTTCATGTGATCCTCCTGGCGGGGCCGGGAGAGAGGGCTTGCACAAAGGCACACTCTTCTTCTACCTGATCCCCGCAACTGTTGTTGCGTTCCGTGTGACGGTTGTGTTCGAGGTCCAATTCGCGCAGCCGTCACACACCCCCGGGTCATCTCCGCGGTGGCACCCATACGGTTTCTGCATCGCAGCAAGCTTGGCAACTTACCTTTAACCCAATTCGGAAAATCGGCGCGATGCGCCTATTTTTTCATCCAAGACCGGGGGCGCTGTCTAAAATTTAGACGCGCGATGTCGAATTAAGCAGATTTCGACACTGTAGATTAGTGTTCCGCCCCTTCAACAGAGAAACAAGTGGCACCAATCAAAGCTCCAAAGGTGCCCTATTACCCACGTTGCAGCCATATTGCCCACGCACAGTGCTATTCCACCGCGCGCTGCAGGCGCCGTCAGTTTGATTACCAAGCAATTGGGTGACAGGACGGTGCTGAACAAGTTTCGCCAGTCCGGGTCTTATAAATGTCTGTTCCCCAGAACCAACACACCTGATCTTGACGCGGTTCTTCTTAACACGGCAGGCGGCGTAACCGGAGGCGACTCATTTCGACTTTCCGGTAAGGCAGCAAAAGGAACGGCGCTGACTTTGACAACACAAGCCTGCGAGCGCGCCTACAAGGCCAAGCCGCAAGAATGTGGCCAGATTACCAATCATCTGACTGTTGAGACTGAAGCCCGGCTGAACTGGTTGCCGCAAGAGACTATTCTGTTCAATGGCAGCGCTCTGGAGCGACGCCTGAAAATCGAGATGGCGCCAGATGCCGAGATGCTGATGGTAGAGC
The DNA here is from genome assembly GCF_056583445.1 of Ruegeria sp. S84. NCBI lineage: Bacteria > Pseudomonadati > Pseudomonadota > Alphaproteobacteria > Rhodobacterales > Roseobacteraceae > Ruegeria > Ruegeria sp. S84. Next base: position 3,671,216 of record NZ_CM152618.1, on the reverse strand, counting down.
CGCTGGTCTTCGGCCGCATTGCGATGGGCGAGACGCTGACCGATATCCGTCTAAACGATCGGATCGAGATACGGTACCAAGGAAAAAAGGTGTTCCTTGACGCGATCCAGTACTCGGGTGATTGGCACAAACATCTGTCCAAACCGCATATTGCAAACGGCGCGGGTGCGATGGCGTTGATCGTCTTTGTATCGGAGTCAGCCGAAGGTCATCTGAATGCCATTCGTCAGATGCTGCCCGACACAGCAGGTGCGACTATGATCCGCAATAACCTGTTGGTTGCTCGTGTTCTTGCCGAAAACAGCTTTGCCCTCCGTCGCACATTGATGCCGATCTTGCGTCGGTTGAACAAAGACACGCTGCCTCGATGCTGGATGCTTTGACATGAACCTGACCCCTCGCGAAAAAGACAAACTGTTGGTCGCCATGGCCGCCGAAGTCGCCCGCAAACGCCTGGACCGCGGCGTCAAACTGAACCACCCCGAGGCGATCGCCCTGATCACCGATGCCGTGGTCGAAGGTGCACGCGATGGGCGTTCAGTTGCTGACATGATGCAAGCCGGGGCCGAGGTGATCACTCGAGAGCAATGCATGGAAGGTGTGCCCGAAATGATCCACGAAGTTCAGGTCGAAGCCACCTTTCCAGATGGCACCAAGCTGGTGACCGTCCACAACCCCATTCGCTGAAAAAGGAAACCAATATGACACGCATGCTTTTCCCCGCCCTGATCTTCGCTGGCCCGGCAGCCGCCCATAACGGAACGCATATCCACGCGCACGGCACCGATTATGCGGCGATGGGCGTTGGGCTGGCGGTTGTTGCGCTGGCTGCTGTCGCGCTGATCACAAAGCTGAACAAATGATCCCCGGGGAGCTGTTCCCGGCTGATGGTGAAATTACCCTGAACCCCGACACTGATGCGATCACTTTGATGGTCGCCAATACCGGCGACCGCCCGGTTCAGGTCGGCTCACACTACCATTTCGCCGAAACCAACCCGGCGCTCGACTTTGACCGAACTGCCGCGCGTGGCCTGCGCCTGGACATTGCGCCAGGCACCGCTGTGCGGTTCGAACCGGGGCAGGCCCGCGAAGTTTCGCTGATCCCGATCAGTGGTGCGCGCAGGGTCTACGGCTTCAATCAAAAGGTCATGGGGGCACTCTGATGCCAGCAAAAATCAAGCGCTCAGACTACGCCGCGATGTTCGGCCCGACCGCAGGGGACAAGCTGCGGTTGGCCGACACCGATCTTGTGATTGAGGTCGAACGTGATCTGACCAGCTATGGCGAAGAGGTCAAGTTTGGTGGCGGAAAGGTAATCCGCGACGGGATGGGGCAATCTCAGACCACGCGCGCCGAAGGCGCTGTGGATACGGTCATCACCAATGCTCTGATCGTTGATCACTCGGGCATCTACAAGGCCGACGTTGGCCTGAAAGACGGGCGGATCGCCAAGATCGGCAAGGCGGGAAACCCCGATACACAACCCGGTGTCGACATCGTCATAGGACCCGGAACCGAGGCCATTGCTGGCGAGGGTCGTATCTTAACAGCAGGTGGGTTCGACAGTCATATTCACTTCATCTGCCCGCAACAGATCGAAGATGCGCTGCATTCCGGCCTGACCACCATGCTTGGCGGTGGCACCGGGCCGGCACATGGCACTTTGGCGACCACTTGCACCCCCGGTCCGTGGCATATCGGGCGGATGTTGCAGGCGGCGGATGCTTTCCCGATGAATCTGGCCTTTGCGGGTAAGGGCAACGCTTCGCTACCTGCCGCGCTAGAAGAACAGGTTAAGGCCGGGGCCTGTGCGCTGAAGCTGCACGAGGATTGGGGCACCACCCCCGCTGCCATCGACTGTTGCCTGTCGGTGGCCGACGCGATGGATGTTCAGGTGATGATCCACACCGATACGCTGAACGAATCCGGCTTTGTCGAAAACACTGTGGCGGCCATGAAAGGCCGTACAATCCACGCCTTCCACACCGAGGGTGCAGGTGGTGGCCACGCCCCAGATATCATCAAGATCTGTGGCGAGAACCATGTGTTGCCGTCCTCGACCAACCCGACGCGACCCTTCACGGTGAACACAGTCGAAGAGCATCTGGACATGCTGATGGTCTGTCATCACCTCGACAAGTCCATCCCCGAGGACGTGGCCTTTGCCGAGAGCCGCATCCGGCGCGAAACCATCGCGGCCGAGGACATCCTGCATGACATGGGCGCCTTCAGCATCATCGCTTCTGACAGTCAGGCCATGGGGCGCGTAGGCGAAGTTCTGATCCGCACCTGGCAAACCGCTGACAAAATGAAAAAACAGCGCGGACGTCTACCCGAAGAAACCGGTGAGAACGACAACTTTCGCGTCCGCCGCTATATTGCCAAATACACGATCAACCCTGCTATTGCCCATGGGCTCAGCCACGAGATCGGGAGCATCGAGGAAGGCAAACGCGCCGACCTCGTCCTTTGGAACCCGGCCTTTTTCGGGGTGAAGCCCGAGATGGTTCTGCTGGGCGGCACCATAGCCTGCGCGCAAATGGGCGATCCCAACGCGTCGATCCCTACACCGCAGCCGGTTTATAGTCGGCCGATGTTTGGCGCTTACGGACGGTCAGTGGAAAACTCGGCGATCACATTTGTCTCGCAGGCGGCCCATGCGGATGGGATCGGTGATACACTGGGATTGGCAAAGCAAACCGTCGCCGTCCAAAACACACGAGAAATTGGCAAGCAGGATCTTCTGCTGAACAACGCGACACCGCATGTCGAGGTCGACCCGGAAACCTACGAGGTGCGTGCGGATGGCGAATTGCTGACTTGCCAACCCGCCGAAACGCTGCCGATGGCGCAACGATATTTTTTATTCTGATCAAAAAATGTGCTGCGTTGCGGCGCGTGCAAGGCAGCAATGACCAAATACGCACTTCTAAGTGAGGCCAATATGACAGATATAAAAACCCATGGGAGGACCAACGTTTACGAGGGTCCAAATGGCACACTCAGCAACACATACAAACACGCGCTTTTCGCTGGCCGGTTTAATCGTATCCATCGGGTCGTCAATTTACTCGGCCCTGATCAGCGTAGCCGAAGCTCAATCTCGCGTCCGGCAAGTCGAATTCCTGCAATCGCTCAGCGACGAAGAGTTGAAAAACCGCGGTCTGACGCGCGAACGGATCGTGCACCGAGTGTTCTCGGACTCAATCTGGCTCTGAATATTCCCGCTGCAGAGGAGGTGATGGTATGACCGCCCTGCTCTGCACTGCGCGCCAGTATTCGGATCACACGCATGGCGATCCGGCAGACTGTCTCTCGTTGACCTACGACAACCGTTTTTTGCGGCGTAAGGTTCTTACCTGCGAAAGCGGCGAACAGATTCTCATCGATCTCGCGCAAACGACCTCACTGAACCACGGTGGCGCGTTGGTTTTGGACGACGGTCGCGAAGTGGAAATACAGGCAGCACCGGAAGTGTTGCTGGAGGTAAAAGCACCGGACCTGACACGTATCGCCTGGCATATCGGCAATCGGCACACGCCTTGTCAGATTGAAAAGACTCGCCTGTTGATCCAAGTCGATCACGTCATCCGTGATATGCTTCTTAAAATCGGAGCAAAAGTGCGAGAGGTGAATGAACCATTCACCCCCGAAGGCGGGGCCTATGGCCACGGCAGGACCCATGGCCACACCCACTGACGCCGACATCCTGACGCTGACACAATGGTTGTCCCCTGCCTATCCTGTTGGGGGGTTTGCCTACTCTCACGGGCTTGAAGCTGCGATTGACGGGGGAACTGTCGCGAATTCTCGGGATACTGAAGCCTGGATTTCAGATGTGCTGGAACATGGCTCTGGGTGGAATGATGCCGTGTTCGTTGTGGCGGCCTTCAACGCGCATGACAAAGAAGAACTGATCAACGTCGATATCGCGGCGCGCGCCTTTTGTGCAACATCCGAAAGGCTCATGGAAACCGAATTGCTGGGACAGGCCTTCGGAAATGTCACCAAAGGTGTCTGGGAATTGGACCTTGGGCAATTCACCTACCCCGTCTCAATTGGACGGGCTGCAAGACTTCAAAACCTTCCCTTGCTGCTGACGACCAAGATGTTTCTGCAAGCATTCGCAAGCAACCTTGTCGCCTGTGCGACGCGCCTTGTACCACTGGGACAGACCGATGCGCAGCGGTTGATCCGCCAGCTGACACCGTTGTGCGCCCAGATTGCTGAAAGGGCAAAAAAGGCGAGCCTGGATGAGTTAAGCTCTACCGCGTTCTTGGGGGACATTGCGGCCATGAAGCACGAAACACAATATTCGAGGATTTTCCGCACATGACCAGTATGAACGGCCCGCTTCGCGTAGGTATTGGAGGCCCAGTAGGAGCCGGAAAAACCACTTTGACCGCCGCCTTGTCTGAAGCGCTGCGCGATGTCTGTTCGGTGGGAGTTATTACTAACGACATATATACGCAGGAAGATGCCGAAGCGCTGATGCGCATGCAGGTCCTGCCGCGGGACAGGATCATCGGCGTCGAAACTGGCGGTTGCCCGCATACAGCAATTCGCGAAGACGCCTCGATCAATTTGGCCGCCGTCGCCGAGATGCAGACACGTCATCCGGATCTCGATATTGTTTTGATTGAAAGCGGAGGCGACAATCTATCAGCCACATTCAGCCCGGAACTGGCGGATCTGACCATCTACGTGATCGATGTCGCTGCAGGCGAAGAAATACCCAGGAAAGGCGGGCCGGCGATTACGAAATCAGACATCCTTGTAATCAACAAGACCGACCTTGCACCGCATGTTGGCGCTTCGCTGCAGGTTATGGAACGTGATGCGAAAATGATGCGTAAAGGAAGGCCCTTCTTGTTTTCGTCACTTCGTCACAGAAGCGGGGTCGACGCAATTGTGGATCTGCTTGTGAAAGGCGGAGGTTTAAGAATTTCGGAAGCGAATTAGTCCCAGAGACGAAGAAGCCAAGGCATCGATGCCCAAAGCCGTATGGAGAAGCCGAACACACGAACGTCATTTTCGCATTTGTCTGGATTTAATATTTTGGTTTTGATTACTGGCTGACTGAAAAAGAAATTCACCACCATATTATAGACAAAATTCATAAGCAAAACGCTTTCCTTGACCCGCTTGTTGCGTATACCAGCTATCAGTAACCAGCCCATCAAATGGCAAGTATTCGCAACCATAGTATGACTGGCAGCGCCATAGCAAACCAAACGTCGCTGAAACGGTGTTGTGCGAAGCGATCTAAGGTTGAGTGATGGCCGTTCTGTTAAACGAGAATTCTGGCATTGTCGCACCGCTGGATCACCACAATCGTCACACAAATCCTACTTTCCTAATAAAATACGCCGACGATACATGCCACCACCGCATCCCGCTTCACAGGGTTATGATTTCCGGTGCCATGAACGTATTGGGCAGGAATGTAGACAGGAACGGAATATAGGTAACGATGATCAGTACGGCGAACAGCATGGCCGGGAACGGAAGGGCTGCTTTGACTACGCTCATCATCGGCATTCCGGCAACGCCCGAGGTAAAAAAGAGATTCAACCCGATCGGAGGCGTGATTATCCCGATCTCCATTTTGACCAGCATGATGACGCCCAGATGGATTGGATCGATACCCAGCTCGATCGCAATCGGGAACACCAGTGGTGCCTCGATGACCAAGAGGCCCGAGGGTTCCATGAGCTGACCACCGTTCAACAGGATTAAGTTGACGAGACCCAAGTAGTCATCAGAGTAGCCTGAGCATCTAATATCCGCTGGGAACCAGCGCTACGTCTGCTTGAGAGCGAAAAGCTGATCGTTGATTATTCAGGCCGACCGAGAAAACTCAAAAAATCATCACAGCCACCTTATGTTTTTCGTATACGCCTCAAGGGCATTCTAAAAGGGCTAGAAAACTCTTGGTTCGGCCAATGGCGGCCGTTCATCTTGCCAGATAGTGCTGCGGTGCAGCTCCACCGAAACCGCCATTCGCTGCGCGAGCGAGATCAAAGCGCTTCCCATGGTCGGTTGTGCGGATAAATCTGCCACTCACAGTAGCTTTTGTGAATTGGAAACAAACTCTAAATACATTCGTACATTCGAGTCTGACAGGTGGTAGACTTTACGACGTAGAGATCCCCCTAGCAACGAAGATGCGAGAAGGGTTGCTTCAAGTTTTTTTGCGCAACAATATAACGGCTCTGGAACATCGAGGCTTGATCGGAAGTATACAGGATATTGAAGCCTGCGCGCTCAATTTTCCTATCAAGCATCGACATAGACACGAAATTCACAAACGGGGCTTTCCCAAAAAACTGCATGATAGGGATCGCGACACGACTGATCATCGCATACTTGAACCCACCATTCTCAGGCGCACACACCGTTTTGGATATGAAAACCCCACCGGATTTTGTCAATTTGGCAATATGCTCTAGCGCTTGATCCAAATCAGGCAGGAGATGAAGCAGGTTATGCGCCAGAACCGCATCGTAACCACCTTCAACAGGATCGTGCTCGAGAACTTCGGCCACCTTGAAAGTGACATTCTCCAATCCTTCTTTAGCACGCTTCTCGTTGGCAATCTCGATCATGCCCGGAGCGAGATCCGAGGCGGTGATATGGTTGACATGCGGTGCAAGCAACAGCGCGGTTGAACCCGTCCCGCAACCGATTTCCAGTACACTGTCTTCTGCTTTTAGGTGCGACTTCGTACGTTCGAGTGTGTTCAGATACCCTTCCATGTTCCGGATTGGGTCCGCCGCATACTTTCGCGAGATTCTGCTCCAGAACGCGGCATCTTTGGACAAAGCAGCCATTTTATTACTCTCTTTCAAGTTTGTTGTCGCATCCCATACATCCATACACACATTTACTAAATTGCCATAATTCGCAGAAGTGTTATGCATAAATGCATGAACTGGAATGCCATCAATTTCGACTGGAATCAGGTACGGACCTTTCTTGCGACGGCTGAAGAAGGCTCGTTTTCCGCAGCGGCGCGCGTTCTCGAGCAAACTCAACCTACTGTCGGTCGTCAGGTTGTGGCACTGGAATTGGCGCTTGGGATCACCCTGTTTGAAAGAGTTGGTAAATCGCTTAGTCTAACGACCGCTGGCGCCGAGCTTTTGTTGCATGTCAGAGAAATGGCGGATGTCGCGCACAGGATCTCCCTTACTGCTACAAGCCAGTCGCAAACTGTCGAAGGGCAAGTCAGGATCACCGCGTCAGATGTGATGTCTGCCTATCAGCTGCCGCCTATACTGAAAAAGATCCGACTGGCAGCACCGCGTCTTGAGATCGACGTCGTTGCTGCCAATGACTTACGAGACATACAGAGACGTGAGGCTGATATCGCCATCCGACATGTACGCCCGACGCAACCAGATCTGACCGCAAAGCTTGTTGCCGAGGCGACGGCACATTTTTACGCAGCACCTGCGTACCTTGATCAGTTGGGAAGGCCGAAAAATGAAAACGAGCTCGCAAAGTTGGATTTCGTGGGGTTTGGCGACATTGACACGATGATCGGTTTTCTCGATCCGGCGGGCGTTAAGGTCACTCGAAAGAGTTTCCGGATTGGCTCGCAAAGCGGAATTGTATCCTGGGAGCTGGTGCGCCAAGGGTTTGGCATCAGTGTAATGTCGGATGACGTGGCTGCCTTGACACCAGGTGTGGAGCGCGTGCTACCCGACCGAGAGCCGTTTAAGTTCCCGATTTGGCTGGCGACGCACTCGGAATTACATACTGCGCGAAGGATCAGGTTGGTGTTTGATCAACTTGCAGATCAACTGAGCACAGGGGCCATTAGGTAGTCCGGGAGTTCACCCTATGTCACAGGTCCAACCAACGCTTCACTTGCTTTGTGGTAAAGTCGCCTCAGGAAAATCAAGTCTGGCGGCGAAACTTGCGAATAGCGGCGGGGCGGTGCTCATTTCGGAAGATGAATGGCTTAGCGTCCTATTCGGCGACCAGATGAACTCCCTGCAGGATTATGTAAATTGCGCTTTGAAATTGCGGCCGGTCATGGGGCGGCACATCGCATCGTTGCTGAAGGCCGGGGTTTCTGTCATTCTCGACTTTCCGGCGAACACAATTGAAAACAGAGCCTGGATGCGCAAGCTGCTGGAAGAAACTGCTGCGACGCACCAGCTTCACTATTTGGACTTGCCGGATGAGGTTTGTCTGCGCCGGCTGCACAAGCGCAACAGTGAAGGTGCGCATGCCTTTGCAGCAACGGAAGATCAATATTGGCGTTTAGCGAGGTATTTCGAGGCACCATCACCCGAAGAAGGTTTTAATGTCATAACTCACAATCGGTAGCGCCAGCCATTCAGTATTTCGCGGAGTCACTCAGATATTTTGGCCACCCACTCTGTATCGGTGAATGGCCAAATGCACTCAGGCAGCTTTCACTGTGTCTCAAATCCGAAGTTTACGCGACGACATGAGGTGCATGCCAGCTTTCGTTAGCCGCCCTTTGCTCGCGGCCCACAAACACATCAGTCCAAGTACCATCTCTATCCCAAGAGCAGAAAGGATGCTGTCCGATGGTCGTCCATCAAGCATAATGCTGACCACGCGCCCCGCGGCAAAGGCGAAGAACACGGCGGCTCCAAGCCAAGCTGATGTCTGGGCCATCTTTTGGTATAGCGCTCCCGACAGGATGATCAGGCCAAGTGCAGCCAGATTGGCAGCAGGTGCGCGCAATTCGCTCATCAAGTTCGGCTGCGGCGAAATATCAATGCCGTAGCTAGAGTAAAAGGCCAGTGGGGCCAGCGTGATGATCAGCCCCAGGGTGGCTGCAACAAGACCCGCCAACCCCAGGACAAGCCTGCGTTTTACGTCAAACGTCATGATTGTGTTCCTTTGTCGTCAGACCGACTCATGCAGCTTGTGTCCAAGCGCCAGACTTTGCGGCTTCATCAGCAAAATCAGAGAAATCGCGCGGAGCTCTCCCCAAGGCACGTTGAACACCGTCCGCAGTGTTCGCATTGCGACCATCAAGTGTTTCCCTCGCTATGTCAGTAATCACGTCAGCAATCATCTCTCCGCTCGCGTTGATGATTTCCGCATGGAAGTCTTCAAACGAAATCGGCACATATTGCACGGTTCTGCCCATTGCGCGTGAAAGTTCGGCAGCCATTTCGGCAAATGTCATGAGACGCGGCCCTGTAACTTCATACAGCTCGCCAGTGTGTCCTTCCTCGGTCAAGGCGGCGACGGCAACGTCGGCAATGTCGTCCACGTCGATAATCGGTTCACGCACGTCACCTGCGGGCATGGGCAACACACCGGCCATTACCGGCTCCAGCAATGCACCTTCAGAGTAGTTTTGCGCAAACCACGCCGCACGGACGATCGTAAAGGGCACACCGGAGTTCCGAACAACCCCTTCGGCACGTTCGGCATGAAATTCTCCGCGACCTGTTAACAGCACAAGTCGCTGCAGTCCTTTTTCTCGAGCCAATGCCGAAAAGGCCGCAACTTGCTCGACCGCGCCCGGAAAGGCGATGTCAGGAAAATAGGAAATATAGGCGGCAGAAACACCGTCCAGGATTGCGGGCCATGTCTGCGGTTTTTCCCAATCAAATGGGGTTTTGCTATTCCGCGATCCACGCCGAACTGCATGGCCCCTGTCTTCAAGGCGCGTCACGATACGTGATCCGGTTTTACCTGTTGCGCCAAGTACCAGAATGGTTTGCTGTGTCATCGGTCATCTCCGTAAAATCAGTCGATGACCCCAAAATAGGTAAGCACGAAGGACGAAGAAGTCTGCATTGTCCTGACTTTTTATCCATTCATCCAAAAATTGTGGACAATTGGGGAGATATCGAACAGTCTGGTGCAGTGAGCCAGATCAACCCCCATATTCCCGACCCCCATGCAATGGCGCAGCCAATCGGTGATCCGCTCGGGGAAATTCTTCATCTTCTGAAACTGACGGGTACATTCTATTGCCAGTCGCGCATGTCTGCGCCTTGGGGCGTTTCTATACCGGGTTTCCCCGAAATACTGAGCTTTGCGGTCATTACGCACGGGCGTTGCTTTATGAGGGTCGGAGAAGATGTGCCGTTTGAAGTCGAGAAAGGCGACTTGGTTCTGATGACAAATGGCGCGCCAGTTGGGTTCTCCAGCTCAAAAGACACCCCACTTTTGAAACTGGAAGAACTGCCCATACGCAAGGTGACCGAGCTCTACGAAACACTAGAGCACGGCGGCGGTGGAGCCGAGACCGGAATCATGTACGGGCTCGTCAGGATAGATCACGCGGCCAGCGGCATGTTGATGGCCTTGCTTCCCGACGTGCTGAAAATCGATCCGTGGGAAGAGGATGCAGGGAGCTGGCTACAAGCAACTTTGCAATTCATTGCAAGAGAGGCGCGTGAATTACGACCGGGCGGTGAAACAGTGATTACACGCTTGGCCGATGTGGTTGTCATCGAGGCTATTCGCCGATGGTTGAACAGTGCGCCCGACGCCAATCGAGGTTGGCTGAAAGCCGCCAGAGACCAACAGATTGGCCGCACCATTGTTTCCATTCATCGCGCACCCGCAGCAAACTGGACAGTCGAGTCTCTTGCACAGGTTGCAGGTATGTCCAGATCGGCATTTTCCGCACGGTTTACCGAGCTCGTCGGTGTGCCGGCAATACAATACCTCGCAACTTGGCGAATGCATCTGGCGCGGGAACGATTAATTGCTACCGATCAACCAATCTCGCAAATCGTGGCTGAGATAGGGTACCTATCTGAACCTTCTTTTAACAAAGCATTCAAACGGGTTTTTAACATGCCTCCAGGGAAAGTCCGCAGACTACAATACCAGGTGCAAGGCGGCAATTAGACGAAGACAGAAACGTGTTGTAGCAAGGTTGGTAGCTTTGTGCTTAAGGAGATCAGCTTCAGGCTCGAAGCCGACCTGCGGCAATTTATCTCGCGTACCATATAGCGATGTAACTCCTGCACTCCGCCGTCTTTTGACATTCTTCTTTCAATGGTGCGCTTTGCTCACGCAAAGGAAAAGAGATTGAGTTCACTTTTTTGCGCGCCATGAAACAAGTACATATGGAAAGGGCACCGTCAAAACAGGCAAGGCAAGCAAACCCGGCCTATAGAATGGTTCGGTTTAAAAGCGGCAAACATCGCAATTGCGGTCTATTCCAAAGGGGTTAAACCCACCTGCGATCAGAAGTCTGTATGTCCCCTACGGCAAGCTCGTGAACTACGTCGGTGGGCGCAGCAACGGCTGCACAACCTGCTCGCAATCCGCTTCAAAAGAGATTTTGGAGCTTGTCGAAGGAAACCCGACCACGCTCTATATCTACCCGGAATCAAAAGACATTAACGCGGTTGCCAAAGCGGTGGAGCAAGGAAAATCGCTTTCGCGCGCGGGCGTCTACTGGAACGCAGCATGTCTGAAGGCGATTGACGCACCCAAGTTTTGGCCGAAAAGAACTTTGCAACCGATCATCAATCAATGGCGGGCGGCCCTGCCCAAGCAGCCGCCGCTAGAACTGCCAATTTGCCAGTAGCGGTAGGTGCACTTTTTTAGGTGCACTTTTTTTGCTTAGAAAACACCTGCGGGACCTTCTTGTTTCGTAGATTGGCCTTTGGTGTCTGGACAAGAGTTGGGGAGGAAACATGTCTCGCAGCATTATGGAGGGCAAGGCCGAGAGATTTGACGTTGACGCCGTAGCGCTCGTGGAAAGGGATGATAGCCAACAGTTCCCTTAACCGAAAATACACTCGCCTTGCTCGTCAATCACCTGTTTCGCCTTGGTGATGCTAAAGCTCTCGGCCTGATCCCGGCTTTCGAAGACATCCGCCCGGATCAGCGCATAGGTCTTACGATCTCCGTTGATGATTTTTTCGATACGGGCCGACAGGCGATACTTTCCGCCCTCGGCAATCAAAACGGGGAAGATGTCGAACCCTTTGTACGAGACCGGTTGCAGCTCCGACTTTTCACCGCCACCAAAGAGTTTTGAGAAGATTGACATTACGCGGTTCCTTTCTACTTGGGAAATTTGACCCCTATGAATTTCGACTACATCCCAGAAAGCCCAGCATTAGTGTTCAATAGAAACTGGCGGAAAATCGGGCTGCTTGCCGCCCCAATCCCGCGGGCGTTTTCCCCAATAGCCGCAGCTTCTACAGCCGGAGGAATCAAACCGCGTTTATCTTGGTTGACTAGGTAACGACGAACCCGTGAGACCAACTCCTCCCGTATTTCAGATGGGAATGCGCCGTCGATAAAAATTGCCTCAAAGTCGATGACCGCGCAAATAGACAGCGCAGCTTTGGCCAGTTCCTGCGCGGTGGTACCGATCCATGGTTCGACATAGCGCGAAATGCTGCTCCAGTCCTGCGGCTTTTTCCACAAAATTCCCGGATCAACACCCGCTTCTATCAACCTGTCCTCGAGCAGGAACAGCGATGCAGTGTCAATCAGTTGCTGGCTTTCACCCAAAGGACCCGTCGTTCGCATGGCACCCAAGGCACCGGCATTGCCTTGGTTGCCCTCAAATACGGTGCCATTCAATGCAACGCCTCCGCCAATCATTGAGCCTATGAAGAAATAAAAATAGTCTCGATACTCAGCCCCGCGGCCATAGAGGTGCTCCGCGTGACACGCGGCAGTAGCATCATTGACCACAAAGACCGGCAGTTCGCTGAACTTGGCCACCTCGGAAAAGAAGTTCACGTTTCTCCAGGACCTGAATTTCTGAGCCGCAAGCCCAGAAAGGTCGTGCCACTTCCACAGCTCGAACGGTGTTCCGATTCCAATCCCGCATACACGGTCCCGAAGTTTCTGGGGTTCATTGGCCAGAAGCTCTTCCAATCCTACCTCCAGAAACCCGAACACTGCTTCGGGTAGCGGGTAGTCATAAGTCGTCGAGAGCTGTTGGCGTGGCTTACCGGTGAAGTCGATCAAAAGAAGATCGGCGCTGCGGCGACCGATCTTCATTCCCACCGACAGAATGCCTTCGGGATTGAGCTCCATGGGGATCGAAGGTTTCCCAACTTTGCCCTTCAACGGCGTCCCACGTTTGAGAATCTCGTCCTTTTCGAGCTTACGCAGAATGATCGACACGGTCTGGGGTGACAGGCCCGTCAGCCGCGCGACGTCCGCCCCGGCAGCAGGTCCATGCCGTTGTAAAACCGTCAGAATGAGGCGTTCGTTATGATCACGAACACCGCTTTGGCTTACCCCGCCGGTTAGTATTTTCAACGCCTCTCTTTCCATAACCTTAAACATAAACACCTTGTTTTCTTATGAAAAGATACGTGGGCAAATTAATAAATAAACTTTATTTATTTATTGACACAGAGGCTAGAATCACGGTTTCTTGAACGGGACCTTCATTGGAGGATGGAGGCCCGCCTTGTCGCTATTCCGCGCGGGGCCACAACAGTTTTCTGGGAGGACAACATGAGAAATCTACTCAAGCTCGCCGCATCCGCGACTGCGCTGACTTTGGCCGCTGCATCCGCGCAAGCGGCTGGTGAAACCGTCTGCCTGATTACCAAGACCGACACCAACCCCTTTTTCGTTAAGATGAAGGAAGGCGCAACCGCCAAGGCAGAAGAGCTGGGCATGACGCTCAAGGCGTTTGCCGGCAAGGTCGATGGCGACCATGAAACTCAGGTTCAGGCTATCGAGACATGTATTCTCGATGGCGCAAAAGGCATTCTGCTGACGGCATCCGACACCAGCTCGATCGTTCCTGCGGTTAAACAGGCGCGAGATGCAGGCGTTCTGGTCATTGCGCTGGATACGCCGCTGAGCCCGATTGACTCGGCGGACGCGACATTCGCGACGGACAACTACAAGGCCGGTCTGCTGATCGGTCAATGGGCTAAGGCCAAAATGGGCGACGCCGCAGCCGATGCCAAGATCGCGACGCTGGATCTGAACGTCAGTCAGCCGACAGTGGACGTTCTGCGCAATCAGGGTTTCCTCGACGGGTTCGGCGTGGACCTGGCGGACCCAAATGTCATCGGTGACGAAACCGATGCGCGGCTGGTTGGCAGTGACGTGACCGACGGTAATGAAGAAGGCGGGCGCCGCGCGATGGAAAATCTTCTGGCCAAGGATTCATCCATCAACGTTGTTCACACGATCAACGAACCGGCTGCTGCGGGCGCATATGAGGCGCTGAAATCCATCGGGCGTGAAAACGACGTACTGATCGTTTCGGTTGACGGGGGTGCCCCGGCGTCCAAAACGTCGAAGCCGGTGTGATCGGGGCGACAAGCCAACAATACCCGCTATTGATGGCCTCGCTTGGGGTTGAGGCCGTGAAAAAATGGGCCGAAGAGGGCGTGAAGCCCGAAAACACACCCGGCAAAGACTTCTATGACACGGGTGTGGCACTCATCACCGACCAGCCGGTTGATGGGGTCGAGTCGCTATCTGTCGCAGAAGGCCTGGATCTCTGCTGGGGCTAAAGGCAGCCCTACAAGGTGAGGCGCGCCGCAGCGCCTCATCAATCCTTTCACCAGCAAACCTAAACTTCCTGTAAACTGATTTCGTGGACGCGATGCCAGCCACGAAAAGGGGGAGAGATGTCTGAAGCAAACCAAAACGCCCAGGAATTCGAAACCGCCGCCAACGCGTCAGAAACCGTAGCGGAATTTGAAGATCACCGGCGTGGTGTTCTGGGGAAGTTGCAGCATCTTCTCCATGTCAACCCTTCCTTTGTGCCGTTGATCGTTCTGGTCGGCGCCATCGTAATTTTCGGCCTGCTGCTGGGGTCCAAATTCTTCTCACCCTTTGCGATGACGCTGATCCTGCAGCAGGTTCAGATCGTGGGCATCGTGGCCGCAGCGCAAAGCCTTGTCATTCTGACCGCCGGCATCGACTTGAGCGTCGGTGCGATCATGGTGTTTTCATCCGTCATCATGGGTCAGTTCACCTTCCGCTACGGTATCCCCGTGCCCATTGCTGTGATGTGCGGGCTGGCAATGGGAACGCTGATCGGGGCTCTTAATGGCTGGCTGGTCAGTCGCGTAAAGCTGCCGCCCTTTATTGTCACGCTCGGCATGTGGCAGATCGTTCTGGCGACAAACTTCCTGTATTCCGCAAACGAAACAATTCGCAGCCAGGATATCGAGGCCAACGCCCCGTTCCTGCAATTCTTTGGCACCAAATTCAGCATCGGTGGCGCGACCTTTACGGTCGGCGTGATATTCATGCTCGTACTGATTTTCGTGTTGGCTTACGCACTCAAACACACGGCCTGGGGCCGGCATGTCTATGCAGTGGGGGATGACCCTGAGGCGGCTGAACTATCCGGTGTGAACGTGCACAGAACGCTGATGTCAGTTTATATGTTATCCGGTTTGATCTGTGCCTTTGCGGGCTGGGCCTTGATCGGGCGCATCGGGTCGGTTTCACCTACATCCGGTCAATTAGCCAATATCGAAAGCATCACCGCGGTTGTGATCGGGGGCATCTCTTTGTTTGGCGGGCGGGGATCCATCCTGGGATCGCTGTTTGGCGCGCTGATTGTTGGCGTGTTCACTTTGGGGCTTAGGCTTCTGGGCGCAGACGCACAATGGACCTTCTTACTTATCGGACTTCTCATTATCGCTGCAGTTGCCGTCGACCAGTGGATTAGAAAGGTATCGGGCTAATGTCAGACTCAACTCCAGTCGTCCAAGGCCGCGGGATCGTAAAGCGCTATGGCCACGTTACCGCCATCGACCATTCCGACTTTGAACTGCGCCAGGGGGAAATCCTGGCAGTGATCGGAGATAACGGCGCGGGCAAATCATCCATCGTGAAGGCGATCTGCGGCGCCACAATCCCGGATGAAGGCGAGATTCTGATCGAGGGCAAAAAGGTTAACTTCACCTCTCCGATCGATGCGCGGAATATGGGGATTGAGATTGTCTATCAGCAGCTCGCCATGTCTCCTGCCCTTTCGATTGCGGACAACATGTTCATGGGGCGCGAAATCCGCAAGCAGGGGTTCATGGGTAAATACATGCGTAAGCTTGACCGTCCAGCGATGGAGAAGTTTGCCCGTGAAAAACTGACCGAGCTTGGGCTGATGACTGTACAGTCGATCAATCAGGCGGTTGAGACTCTCTCTGGTGGCCAACGCCAAGGTGTTGCCGTTGCTCGTGCCGCTGCCTTTGCAACCAAGTTTATCATCATGGACGAACCGACGGCTGCTTTGGGCGTCAAGGAAAGCCGCAAGGTGCTTGAACTGATCCAGGACGTGCGTGCGCGTGGCATTCCGATCATCCTGATCAGCCACAACATGCCTCATGTTTTTGAGGTTGCCGACCGCATTCATGTTCATCGGTTGGGCAAAAGGCTCTGCACAATTGATCCCAAGGATTACACGATGTCCGATGCAGTCGCCTTCATGACCGGTGCCAAGGAACCCCCAAAAGAGGACGCAGCGTGATCGAGCAGGACGTACAGCGCGTTTGCGACCTGATCTCCTCCCGGCGGCAAGTTGGAGTCCGGACGATTATCGCAATCGCCGGCCCCCCGCATCCGGAAAGTCGACCTTAGCGGAAGCCGTTGTGCAGTCGCTGAACACTCAACAGAGCTCGGCGGTTCCGTCAGCCACACTTGTACCAATGGATGGTTACCATTTGGACAACTGCGTGCTGGAAACGCGTGGATTGCTGGCGAGAAAAGGCGCGCCAGAGACTTTCGATGGGGTCGGGTTTTGCGCTGCAATCAGAGAGCTTCAATTTACGCGCCACGAGTCCTTTCATCCCAAATTCGATCGCACAATGGACCTCGCTATTGCCAACGCCATTGCGGTTCACCCGGCAACTCCGGTCGTCGTCGTTGAGGGTAACTATCTTCTGATGGACAGCGACCCGTGGAGAAACCTAACGGATGTCTATGCTGCAACGGTTTTTGTCAGCCCAACTTTGGAAGAGCTTGAAAACAGGCTGCAAAACCGCTGGATCAGCCATGGATTTGACCCGCAAACCGCGCTGCAACGCGCAATAGCGAACGATCTGCCAAATGCAGAACTCGTCATCAGCGCTAGTCGAAATGCCGACCTAAGATTAAACCAGAACTACACCGAATTCGGGACGCACCACGCGTTCTGAATTTACGCCCTGGACCCCGCCATCCGTCGATGCAGCTCCTCTGGGTGAATTCACGTGCAACCAAAATTAGTTCACACACATGAGGAAAACTCATGAAGTTTTTTGCGGATACTGCAGAAGTAAGCGAAATCAAAGACCTGATAGACTTGGGACTTCTTGACGGCGTCACCACCGATCCAGGTCTGATTGCGAGATCCGGCCGCGATTTATGAGAAATCATTGCAAAAATTTGCACTCTGACGCATATGTCGGTCTCTGCAGAAATCGCGGCATTGGATACAGCTGGAATGATCGCCGAAGGAGAGCGTCTTGCATCGATTGCAGACAATGCCGTTGTCGCACTTCCGCTGACCCCGGATAACCTCAAAGCATGCGTCCATTTCAAAAGGAATAGCATCAGAACGAACATCACGCTCTGTTTTTCACCAAAACAGGCTCTTTTAGCAGCAAAGCCCGGCGCGACCTATGTGTCTCCGTTTTTTTGGCAGATTGGATGATACTAATTTTGGACGGAGCTGATGCGGTTTGGGAAGCAGGCATAGAATCCGTGGCTGCAGAAATCGAAAAGACCCGGACCTTCTTTGATTTAGCAAAGCGCTTCGGTGGCCTCGACACCGCTCTTCGCCGAGGCACGGCCAACGGACACGGAAGTGGTGGAAACAATCCTTCAGAAATGCTCGATGATTCGCCTATTGCGAAGGAATTAGTGATTTTTTGGGGAGCCGTTGCAAGATCCCAGGAAAGAAGTTGAAAAGCACGATCCCGTCTCATCACGCTTGCAAATGATCATCGAGAGGTTGGTCATGGCTTTGAAAACGGGCTTTGCTTGGTGCCTAAAAAAGGCCAACCTAATTGTCGATACTGCGATCAAATGGGCAATCCCGGCAGGCGGTACGGGTTATCTAGCGCTACAACCTGAAAATCTCGAAGCGGTGATAGAAGTGGCGAAGCGACTCCTCGGCTTCCTTTGACAACAGCAGGCGTTGTCCTTCCATATTCTACCGTGTCTGCTCCCCGTCAGTTCACAATCTAATCGCATTCCACTAATAGCCTTCACCGATTATCACACAGCGAAATAACAAAAAAAATGAAGGGGCTATCGCCAGTAGAACGACTTTGGATGCCAAATGACAAAACCTTTGATTCTAGGTCATTCAATTTTCAGTAACCGCATAGGTTTTGCCGTTTGCGAATAAAAGCTTTTCCTCTCAGCTATCGATCCCGCTACCACACTCCTATTCAGGCTGAGAATAAAATAGTCTGGACCCCAGCGACTGGCAGCGCGGCGAGCAAAGCAGTCAATTTATGTAAGACCGGAAAAACATGGCGCTTCAAGAACCTTTCACAGACCTCAAAATAAGAACTCGGCGGACCGGCTTTTACAAAGGGTATTGCCTTCCGATTGCGCTGGTAAGCAAACTCTCGGTTTCTCTACTCGTTCTCTGGGCGCTGGTTTGGCCACTATCAGCCAATGATACACTGCGATCTTGGAAGTCAGGAATTCTGTCCGAGTTCAATACATTCTACAATCTTTCCGTTGGATTGTTTGTACTTTTCCTTTTCCTTATCGCGCTCATTCCTTCAACCGGCCGAATGAGGCTGGGTTTAGAAGATGAGAAACCGGAATTTTCTAACTTCTCTTGGTTTTCGATGATGTTTGGGGCGGGTCTGGGCGTGGGCCTAATGGTCTATGCAACCGCTGAACCACTTGGCCTTTGGGAAACCAATCCACTGACTATTTCCGGGGAAGTCACGCCCAAAAGCGAAGACGCGATTGAAGGAGCCTACCGCTATACTTTTTTGCACACCGGATTTCACGCCTGGGCAATATACGTCGTCACCGGCCTTAGCCTTGCCTACTACGCATCTACCAGAGGCATGCCGCTGACAATCCGCACCGCACTGACCCCGTTGCTTGGAGAATATTCAAATGGTGTTGCAGGCCATGTGATCGATATACTCGGAGTCGTTGCGACAATACTCGGCGTAGCGGTAACGATCGGTTATGGCGTTTCTCAATTGGTGGATGGTGCGTTTCTAATTACCGGAGCGAATTGGCTTGTGGAGAAAGAAGTAACCAATATGATCCCGTCAACCGCCGGCCTAATAACGGCGTTGATCGTTGTTATGATTATGTCGACACTCTCTGCCGTCTCTGGCGTCGGGCGTGGTGTCAAATACTTGTCAAATATTAATCTTCTCTTTTCACTGGTATTGCTGGTGGTATTCATTGCTTATGGCTCATTCGTGTTTGCGGCGACGACCTATGCTACAGCGCTGGTTGACTATATCAAAAATTTTGTCCCTCTGAGCTTCCAAGCTTTTCGACCGATTTCCGAAGTCGAGTTTGCCTCAGTATTGCCTGCAGAAGCGGCACCCTTTGTCGGCGAACTCTTTGCGGGTGCAACTGATCCATGGGGAACAAAAGCAACCTTTCTTGAGGGTTTGAGCAACGAAACAGCCGGTCTTTCTGATGCGACCAAGACTGCAGTTTATAACGCGGGTACAAGCGGAAGGTTGTTTGGATGGCAGGCCGGATGGACTACATTTTATTGGGCATGGTGGATCGCGTTTTCGCCCTTTGTCGGACTTTTCTTAGCGCGTATCTCAAGAGGGCGGACTGTGCGCGAATTTATACTTGGTGCGGTCATTACCCCGTCCCTGGTTTGTTTCGCATGGATGGCCATTCTGGGCGGGGCCGCCATCGATTTGGAACTGAATGGAGATGCCAATGGATCAATCATTGCGGCATCAACGACGGCAACACTGTTCGTCACCTTGGGGGAAATGATATCGGGTGACCTGCTCGCGGTAGTGAGTGTCATGTGTATTCTGTTAACCATGACCTTCCTTGTCACATCCGCCGACTCTGGCATCCTTGTGATGAACACGATCATGTCCGGCGGGTCTGAAGACACGGGCCTGCTTCATCGTATCCTCTGGGGTGTTCTTCTAACCCTTGTAATTGGAACTCTGCTGGTCGCGGGCGGCGGTGGATTAGAGGCATTGACCAATTCGATGATCATCGGGGCACTGCCGTTCAGTGTTGTTTTACTGCTTATGTGCGTCTCTTTGGCCAAAGCAATGATCAACGACTTGCGTCGATTTCACCATGAGACACAGACGGATTCGTGATTGACCGAAGTTAGTTCCTAGTCACTTAAGTCACCTGCACCCGCGGATCGACTATTGCTAAAGTGTTTTGGAAATATCGACTGCAGCACAAACAGGCAGATCTTCAAGGCCTCCGAGGGTTTGAAGATATCCGAATGCAAATGGTAGTCGTTCCAAAGCCCTTCCAACAAAGCAACCAACGCGTTTGTTGCAAGTTTGACGTCTATGTCCTCGTACTCGCCTTCGTCCTTTATTTGTTCCAACAGCTCCAGGATCATCGCGCGGAAACCTTTGTCTCGCGAGTCGATGAAAGGAAAAACGTTTGGGTTTGAGAGCGCTTCAGCCCGAAAGGAAAACCAGATCGAAACGTCCCGCGCATTAAGGACCAAGGGGTCGAAATCTGCCTTAATGATAGAGATTAGCTTGTCTGCCGGGTCTAACTCTGGATTGATTGCAATGGCCTTCCACTGCCCCGCGTAGCGGACTGACAGTTCCTCAGCCACCGCAAGCAGCAGCTTTTCCTTGGAGCCAAAGTGTAGGTTTATCATCCCTTGCGACAATCCCGACAACTCTTGGATTCTTGCCGCGGTTGTGCCGCGAATTCCGTATTTATAGATGGCGTCTGCAGCCGATTGGATCAACTGATTTCGGTTCTGCAACCTGCTGAGTTCCCGTGCGTTTGCTGGAGTATCGGGCTCGAGAGTAATTTTACTTGTCCTTTGCTGGGGTGCGCTTTCTTGATCTTTTCGCATTTAACAGAGCGGAGGTTCAAGGATTGACATTGAATGAATGCTTGTTCATTTTGTGATATATATTACATCACGGTGGCCTATGACCCTATCGAACTCCGACTTTCAATCCATACGCAATTGGGACAACGAGAACTTTCTGCACCCGTGGGAGGGCATGGCACATCTGGGCCAAAACGAACGGACCTTTGCCGAAAGCGGTCTTGGCGTTCACGTCGTGACAGAGGACGGAAAGCGCCTGATAGACGGCCCTGCTGGTATGTGGTGCATTCAATTGGGCTATGGAAACACCGAGATTGCCGACGCGATGGCGCAGCAGGCGAAAGAGATGGCGTATTTTTCGCCGTTCAATAATGCCAACTCGGCTCCGGCCCGGTTGGCACATGAAATTGCCCAGAGAACCCCGGGTGACCTGAACCACGTGTTCTTTACAACAGGAGGTTCAACGGCCGTGGATAGCGCTCTGCGGTTTGTGCAATTTCGCAATAACCTGCTGGGAAAACCTGAAAAGAAAATCGTGATATCGCGGCAGAAAGCTTATCACGGATCGACGTATCTGGCGGCCTCGGTGTCCGGAAAAGAGCGTGACAAAGGTTGGCTGGACCAGGCAAGTCAGCTGACGCGCTTCCTGCCGAATGTTAATCCGTATACTCGTCGCTTCGATCAGACGGTTGACGACTTTCTGGACGAAAAAATAGCGGATCTGGAAAACATGATCTTACAGACCGGCGCAGACAAGGTCGCTGCTTTCATCGCTGAACCGATCTTGTGCTCTGGTGGCGTCATTGTGCCTCCACAAGGATATCATCAGCGCTGTCTGGAAATCTGCCAGAAATACGATGTCCTGTATATTTCAGACGAGGTCGTGACCGGATTTGGGAGGCTTGGACACTGGTTTGCTTCTGAAGACGTCTTTGGAATTCAACCCGACATCATCACTTGCGCCAAAGGCATGACGTCCGGGTACGTACCTATGGGGGCGTGCATCATCTCTGATCGGCTGATTGCAGATGTGAGCGGAGACCACGGGCGGAACGCTACTTTTTCAAACGGCTTCACCTATTCGGGCCATCCAGTGAGCGCGGCAGCGGGATTGAAAACTATTGAAATCATGGAACGCGACCGCATTCTGGAACATGTCCGCGCAATCACTCCGCTTTTTGAAGAGCGCCTACAGGCTCTGGCCGACTTGCCACTGGTCGGCGATGCCCGCGGTATGGGGCTGGTTGGATGCGTTGAATGCGTTGCGGACGCCGAAGCTAACAATTTATTGGATCTAGATAAGTCGGTTGGCGCTATGATTGATCACCATTGCCAGGAAAACGGGCTGATCCTGCGGCCCATCATCAACATGTGTGTGTTCTCCCCTCCGCTGATCATCACGGAGGGCGAGTTGAACGAGATGTTTGACATCCTTGAAAAAGGAATCCGGCTGGCAACCGACGACCTGACGCGCCAAGGCGTATTCAGAACATAGGAGCAACCGCGAAGCCTGCCCTACCTGCAGCAGCGCTTACCCAGCGCGCATTGCATCACGGGGCAATTTGATCGGGAACTTGGACCGAACCTCTTCGTCCGCCTTGCTACCAAAGTAATTCGGGTAGTGATTGGACAGAATGTCATCCACTACGGATCGGCTACGCTCGAACATGTCCTGACGACCCGCTTTCTCCCAAGTATCAGTCAGCTCGCGGTCCATCAGTGTCGGGTAGACATACTCGGTTTCCATGTACTGCAATGTCTGAGTATTACCGAGGAAATGTCCGGGATCGATCGCGCATTCATGGATGACGTCGACTGAAAGCGTTTCATCACTCACCTCAATCCCGCGAAGCGTCCGTGAGATCATGCCCGCAGCTTCGTTGTCGATGACCATCGACTCAAAGCTACAGCCCATCAGGCTGCCGAGCATTCCGCCAAACTCGCAGAGCCGGTTGGCACCGGCATGAGCCGCCAAAGCGAATGTCAGAGCTTTTTCTAGACCATATTGCGCATCGGGGATTTTGGAATCCGTCATACCACATCCGACGCTGGTCGGCAGGTTGTAGAAATTGCCCATTTGGATAGCTGCCGCGGATATCAACGCCTGCTCACCACTGCCGCCTGTAAACGATCCAGTGCGCAGATCGGTAATAAACGGCCAAGCTGCAAAGACAACGGGGGTGCCCGGGTTAATCAGGTTGGCAATGGCGACGCAAGATAGTGTCTCGGCGACGGCTTGCGCCAAAGTCCCGGCCAGAGGCGCAGGCGACGTCGCCCCAGCTTGCGGTGGAACAGCCAAATCGCAGACAAGCCCCATCTTCGCTGTATCAATCAGGATCTCCAAATTTTCCCGCCCGAACCGGAGCGGGGACACTATGGGACAACCGCCAAAAATGACTGAGGGTTTCTCGAAGAATTTGCCCTCCCCGCCTGATGCCAGATCGAACAGATGAATCGCGTCCTGAATGTGCTCTCGAGTACGGAACGTCAGGCAAGATGGTTTTTCGCTACCCGCCAGAATGGCGTAGAGCATGCTCATGTCATGCTCGTAGTCCTGCGGCACATCCGTTGCCAGAACCGTATCACCGGTCATGTGGATGTTGTCGAGCCGGTCAACCAATCGGGTAAAGTCGTAAATGTCCTTGAGTGTTGATGGCCGGAAACTGCGAGTCTCCGCGTCGAAAGTTGTCACAGCAGTACCGGAGTTTGCGTAATACACCTTGTCCTTGGTGCAGTGCATGTCGTCCTTACCGGCTCGCGAGCCGCGTGCGTGGACATAGAACTCGCTGGCAGCCTTCGCCAAAAGGTCTTCCATCAACGCGCGAGGGAAGCACAACCTACCATGCTCGTTCACCATCGCCCCTTTGGGCAGCACGAGATCAAGAACTTCCTGCGTTGGATCACCGACACCCGTACGCTCCAGAATGCCAAGAGCGGCTTGATGGATGCGCGACATGTCAGCGTCTGAGAGGGGCTTGTACCGCCCACCCGAAATGCCCGGCCAGATTGCTTGCGAGGCGACGTTGCTGGTTCGCACAGCTGCACGTGCTTCACGCCCACCCCCGCGCCGTCTTGATCTGCGCTTCGTTAACTCTGTCATAGTATTTCTCCGAATTCTGAGCGTGTCAGATCATGCTGAAGTAATTGCGATAAAACCCGGGGATGCTCCACTCCATCTCGGACAACGGCCCTGGGACGAAATGGTGCGAGTTCACGCCTTCCTGATTGTGTCGTATGATCCGCTCGTCATCGAGCGACGTGACATGCCAAAGCCACGTCAGAGTATCCTTGTCATAGTCGCGACCCTCTTCAGCGCCTCCGCCTACGTACCAAACGATCTGAATATCCGTTTCCTGCAGGGCGCGAGGGACGAAGCGATACCCGACCATGTGATCTGCATAGACAAGGAAGTAGTTCAGTGTGCCGATCCCCAGATCAGTTGCTCCGCCATCGTGGGATTTCAGTTCGCCCAAAGGCGGCGCCAGAGGCGCTCCATCCTTGCTGCCGGTCACATAGCCGGGAAACAAAGGGTAGCGCCGCCAATAAACATCTGCGCCTGGCGCGTCCGCATTTTCTCCTGTCAGATCAAGTTCCTCGGTGGGCACTCCGGCTTCTTTCATCCGTTCATTCAATGCCCCGATAAACTCAAGAACCTGGGCTGGGTCTTTCAGGGAATGGCTACGCGAATAGTCCTGATGGGAAGGCGCGCAGTGATAGCATTCCAAGTAGTTCTCAAGGGCCAGTTTCCAGTTCGCCGGAACCGGGTATGATGCCTCGTGCGCGACTTTCAGGTTTTCAAAATCGAACGGCTTTGAAAGCGGGGCCAGCCTTTCCAGGGCAGCATCCAGCGGCGGAGCATCTTCTGCCGCGCAGACAAAGATCAGACCCTGAAAAGTCTTCACCTGAACAGGGAACAACCCGTACTGGCTAGGGTCAAAGTCCTGTCCCATCGATCGCCCGTTTCGTAGCTTGCCGTTCAGGTCAAAAGTCCATGCATGATAAGGGCATATGAAGTTGCGCACCTTGCCTTGCTGTTCAATGCAAACCCGCGATCCTCTGTGGCGACATACGTTCAAATGCGCTCGCACCTCGCCCTCACGATCCCGAACGACAATAATGGACTCGGGCCCATAGTCGAACAGGAAATAGTCGCCCGGTTCAGCGACCTGACTAACGTGGCCGACCCAGATCCAGTTACGGTTCCAGAACGCGTCCATATCGTTCTCGTATACTGCTTGAGACGTATAGAAGTGTCGAGGCAAGGCGAACCCCTCCTGTTGCGCGTCCATCAAGTCGCGCATTACTTGCAAGTCATCTTTTGGCATTACGCACCTCATGCAGATTCAAGGGAAACGATTTCCCGGCGGAAGAATTCATGGTCGATGTCGTCCGCATTACGTTCGAAATTTCGAGCAGCCATGTGACCCGAATATACAGCGTCCGCGATCAAGCCCGGGTTTGCGGCATCTCCGATTAATTCCAACGTACGCAGCGGACTTTCATTCAACCCGCAAAGCTCGTCGTAAAGGGCGGTTTCTCGCATTCGTTGCGTCACCAGAATGACGGAGCCGCATTCAATGAAATTCTCTCGCCCCGTGTAGACGCACTGCAATGTCGCCTGACCTGGCGCGACATCGACCAAGGTCTGGGACAGATTTAGGTGAACGCCTTTTTCCAACAGACTGCGTTGCACTTTAGTCTGCTCCAACGTCAATTCGGTAAACGGCGAAACTATTGAGGCCGGCGTCACAAAGAAAACCTCTCGCCCGGCCTGAGCCAAATGATCCGCCAAGACTCCACCGAGATAGGCTTGATCATCATCGTAGACCACAATCGAGCCGTCCTGCGGCATGACCCCGGCCATAACGTCATCCGGAGTGAAAACCTGAGAACCTGAATCGATTGACACACCGTGGAATGCAGATTTTCCGCGCCCGTCTCGTCGCCATTTTGCGCCCGTTGCAACAAAGACGTTCGGAATACCCAGTTCGACGACCTCACTGGCTGACAGACGGCTGTCGGTGAACAGATGAACGTTCCCGCGTTGTTGCAGGTCGTAAATTCTGTGATCTGTCACGCGCTTCCAGGCGGATAGCCCGATCAGGCTAGCTTCCTGCAACACGCGGCCGCCAAGCTCTTGCTTTGCTTCCGCCAGAGTTACCTCGTAGCCCCGACGCGCCAATTGCATGGCGCATTCAAGCCCGGCTGGTCCACTGCCGACAACGAGCGCAGCTTCCTCTTCTACCCGACGCTCAATGATCTCAGGATGCCATTTCCTCCGCCACTCTTCGCCCATAGTCGGGTTTTGGGTGCAGCGTATGGGGACGCCGAGAGAGTCAGATGAAACACAGATGTTACAACCAATGCATTCGCGGATTTCTTCGATGCGACCTTCCTTGATCTTGTTGGGCAGAAACGGATCAGCGATGGATGGTCGCGCCGCGCCGATAAAATCAAGGATACCCTTCCTGACCAGTGACGCCATCAAGTCCGGAGACGTTAGACGCCCGACGCCGACAACAGGCTTAGAGGTCACTTGTTTCACAAATTCGATATATGAGGTTTGAAAGCCGTCGCGGGGCTCGAACCGGGTCGTCGCAGAATCGTTGCTCCAATCCGCCACGTTAACATCCCAAAGGTCTGGAAGCTCGGCCAGCAATTCGACTACAGCACGGCCTTCTTCCTGTGCTTGCATGCCGTCTGGCCCAAGCATTTCATCAACCGCAAACCGCAGGGCAATGGCGCAATTGTCTCCAACCTCCTCCTTGGTTTCTTCCAGAAGCTCGCGGGTCAGTCGCACCCGGTTCTCCAACGAACCTCCATATTCATCCGTCCGATCATTGAACTGTGGCAGCAGAAAATGATGAGGCAATGTCATGTGATGCCCGGCATAGACATACACAATGTCGAATCCGGCTTCGCGCGAGCGACGAGCCGCAGCGCGATGCCACTTGCGGAACTCACGAATATCCGACTTGTCCATGGCCCTTGCCTGTTTCGGGTATGGGGTCTGCAGGACAAGTTCTGATGGGGCCAGCAAGGGCGCACGGGTCAGGTGGTTTTGGGCATGGTGACCGTTATGCGCCAATTGGATTGCCGCAAGCGAGCCCTTCTCATGAATTGAGTCGGTTATTAGACGCAGTGCGGGAATATCCTGATCGTCCCAAATTCGGTTTTCAGAATAAGGAGACAAATCCGAAGTTGGATGAATCTCGGCCTCCTGAGTGGATACAACCGCCCAACCGCCCTCGGCTTTCATCGCCCGCATGGCAGCTTCGGCCTGAGGTCGCAAATGACCCAAACCATTGCAGTGGGGCACTTGGTAGAACCGGTTACGAGCCGTTACTGGCCCGATCTGAACCGGTTCGAAGAAAACAGAATATCCGTCAGCGCCTGACATTACCGCGCTTCCTCCAAGAAAATCGGAATTAGTTTCGTGGGAATGGAAGGTTTCCTACGTCCCCACCATTCCCGGCTGTGTTGTAAGAGTGCCTTTAGAAGCCAGCTTTGATGCGCTCGAATTCCTTCAACATCTTGGCCTCCAACTCGGGGTTAACAGCGTCAAAGAAAAGGCTGCCTTCAAAGAAGCTGTCCACATCCGAGAACCCGTAGGTTTCGATCAGTTCCGGGTCAGCTTGGGCAAACGCGTCCTCGTTGGCGTGTGCGTATCCCCAGCTTTCGATGATGTATTTACCGCTTGCGGCAGAGCTGAGCGCGTTCAGCATGTCATAGACTTGCTCATCCGACTGTTTTGCAGATTTCAGATGCACATAACCGCAGACCCAAGTTGCGATACCTTTGTCCACATCACGCATCATGACCGCTGGCGTTTCGTTCCAGATCAGGTTCAGTTCCGATTGGTTCCATCCCCAACCCAACGTGACCTCACCGCTGGCAATTGCCTGATCCAGTTGGCCGGCGTCAGACCAATAAAAGCGTACGTTCGGATGAATCGCGCGCAGATAATCTGCAGCTTTCTGGAATTCCTCGTCGCTCATGTCGGTATAGCTGGAGGCGCCGGTTGCCAGTGCCGCCATTGCAAAGGCACTGGAGGCGGCGTCTGGAATGGCAACTTTACCCTGATAGGCGGGATCGGCAAGTAATTGCAGTGAAACATCGTCCGCCGAAATCATATCGGTGCGATAGATCAGGCCGGTGTTGCCCCATTCGAAAGGCACCATGTAGGTCTGCCCGTCAATCGTGATGCCGTCGACCTCTTTGATCTTGGGCATCAACTTGTCCCAGTTCTCTAGCTTGTTGGTGTCGATCGGCTTGAGCATATCCGCCGCCACCCATTTTCTCAGAGCGTCCGTGCAGGGATGAGCCAAATCGGCTTCAAACCCGGACTGAAGCTTGGTAAACGCCTCTTCCACGCTGCCGAAATAAGTATAGCTGGGCGCGCCGCCGTACTTTTCGACATAGTCGCCGTAGAAGCCCTGATCCTCGTATCCGGACCAGTCAAAAACGGTCAGATCAGCGGCATTTGCTAGCGCTTGGCTGGCGGTAAAGATGCCAACTACTGCTGCCGTAAGTGATGCTGTTTTACTCATTTGTCTCCTCCCAAAGACTAGCGTTTGCCCAAGTCGATCACCGAGGCGCTTTGAACGCCAAGCCAGACGGTGTCGCCGCGGTTGTGATCGACTGTGTGAAAATAGTTTGGCACTGCGACGGCGATGCTTTCTTTCAGACGATCGACGCGCACATAGTAGTGGACGCTCTCACCATAGAAGGCGACGTCCGAGACCTCGCCTTGAACAAGAGCATCGTACCCATCCGGTTTTTCCGCACTGATTTCCAATTGCTCAGGCCGAACGCCGACAAGAAGTTCTTTGTCATGCACCTGAACATTTGGGTTCACTCCGATCGTCATCTGCCCAAAGCCCTGAACGTTGACTTCCAGCGCTTCAGGGTTCTCTGCCGTTACCTCGGCATCGAGAAAGTTCATTCCGCCGATGAAAGAGGCCACTTCCCGGTTACAAGGTTGGGAATACAGAACCTCAGGCTTATCCACTTGCTTGAGCTGTCCAGCGAACATGACGCCGATCCGATCGGACATGGTCATCGCCTCGTATTGATCATGCGTGACCATCACGAAGGTAATTCCAAGCTTCTGCTGCAGACGGCGCATTTCCAACTGCATCGCTTCGCGCAGATTTTTGTCCAGCGCTGATAAAGGCTCATCCAGCAGCAAAACCTTCGGTCGCATGACAAGCGCACGAGCGAGCGCCACACGTTGCCGCTGACCACCGGATAACTCATTGGCCTTGCGGTCCTGCAATCCGCCAAGCTCAACCATCTCAAGCGCCTCGGCCACGCGTTCTTTGATTTCCTTCCGCGAGAGCTTTGTCTTGCGTAATCCAAAACCAACATTGTCGCCGACATTCAGGTGCGGAAAGATCGCGTAGCTTTGGAACACCATATTGGTGGGGCGCTTGTTGGCAGGCACCTCTCCCATCGTTCGACCATCGATTCGGATCTCGCCTTCTTCGTGATCTTGAAAACCTGCAATAATGCGCAACGCTGTTGTCTTACCGCAGCCCGAAGGCCCAAGCAGCGAAAAGAACTCACCCTCTTTCAAGGTCAGGTTCAGATCAGACACAGCCACAAAGGAACCAAAGCGTTTTTCGACGCCCTGAATTTCGATGATGTTCTGTTCGCTCATCTTACTCGTTTCCTTTGGCTTCAATCAGAGGATTGGATGGAACGGCGGCGGAAGTATTCGGCAATCAACAGCAGCAGGACTGAAGACAGTAAAAGCAGCGACCCCAGCGCCAACGTGTTGGGCAATTTTGCCGGAAAGCGGATCTGGCTCCAGATATAGACCGGCAATGTCGGGCTGTTCCCGGATAGGAAAAAGGCCAGGACAAATTCATCAAACGACACGGTGAACGTCACCAGCAGGCTGGCGATGATGCCGGGCGCGACGATTGGCAAGGTAACACGCCGAAACGTACCCACGACGCTTTCACCAAGGTCGAACGCGGCCTCCTCCAAAGACTGGTCGAAATCGTCAAATGCAGATTTCATGATCGACACGGAGAAGGGCAGTGCCACGAACACATGCCCAAGGATCACCGTTGTCAGCGATGGCTTCAAACCGATACTGATGAACAGAACCAGCATCGAGCTGGCGACAATGATACCGGGCACGACCAGCGGGAGCATGACCAGACCTTCGGAGAACTCCCGTCCTTTGAAACGGTACCGGACATAGGCGCGCGCGGCGAACAGGCCCAGAGACGTCGCCATCAAGGCAGTCACACTGCCGACGATCAGCGAATTGACCATCGCCTGCAGCAACGTGTCTTGCTGACCCAACTGCGCGTACCACTTCAACGTGAACCCCTTTAGCGGGAAAGCCACGATGGTTCCGTCATTAAATGAAAACAGCGGCAAGAGCAGAACTGGCAGGTACAGAAACACCAGATAGGCGATCGCGTAAACAAGCAACCATGGGATACGAATAGCCTTGGTCATCTGATCCTCCGCCCCAGTGCGGTGACGACCACCACAAACAGGATTGCGACGCAACCGACCGAAAGCATTGCAAGCAGGGACAGGGTTGCACCCAATGGCCAATTATTGGCCGCGCCAAACTGAACCTGGATCAAATTGGCCACCATTTTTCCCTGCGAACCGCCGACCAGGGCTGGCGTGACATAGTCGCCAACCGTGGGGATGAATATGATCAAGCAAGCGGCGATGATCCCTGGCGCCGTCAGGGGCAAAGTTACGCGCACAAACCGTTCCAACTTGCTGCACCCTAAATCGGTTGCGGCCTCCAAGAGGCTGCGGTCGATCTTTTGCAGCGACACATAAATCGGCAGGATCGCAAACGGCGCCCAGGCATGTGCAAGTGTAAGGACAACGGCGAATTCATTGTAGAGCAGGAATGTAAGCGGCTCCTCTATCAGCCCCAGCGAAATCAATGCTGAGTTCATCACCCCATTGAAGCCAAGGATCAATTTCCAGCTGAACACCCGCAGCAGGTAGCTGCTCCAAAACGGGATGGTAATCAGCAATAGCCAGAGGGTTTTTTTCTGCGTCCGAAATGCGATGAAGTAGGCAATCGGATAGGCCAGACCGACCGTCGCCAATGTCACTGCCCCCGCAATCGCGACTGACCGGACCATCAGATGTCGAACCAGCGGGTCGGTAAACGCCTCTTGGTAATTCGCCCAGGTCAGTGTGCGGTCAATCTCGACATAGGTCTGGGTCCAAAAGCTGTAGGCGACAAGAATGCAAAGTGGAACAGCCACGAGCAGGCCGACATAGAGCGTCGCAGGCGCGCTCAGTGCCAGGCCCTTGCCCGTTTCACTTCGTAGTACTCCGGCCATGCTTCCCTGCTGAGCTTCGTTTTCGGTGGCACGACAATGTCGATCACAAAATGGACAATTGTCCATTTAAATCTGGATTTTTTGGACTAGCTGTGTCAACTGATAATTTCGCAACTGGGGATGGCCAATTTCACACTGGCCATTAGAAGACACCGCAAGAGACTGAAAACAAACAGAGCCGCCTGATCCAATGACTGGAAGACGACAAGAAATACGCGAGCGAAACCGCCTTTCCCTGATCGAGGCAGTACTCGACTCGGTTGCAGAAAAAGGGATTTCCGAGACTTCCGTCAGCGAAATCATTCAACGCGCCGAACTGTCCCGCGGCATGATTCACCTTCATTTTGGCGGTAAAGACAATTTGGTTGACGAAGCGGCCCGCTATTCATCCGAACAATACTACAATGGAATTTATGACCTGTTGGAAACGACTGGGCAAACCGGACAAGAACATATTGAGATGATTGTTCGGGGCGACTTGAGTGAAGCCATTCTCAATAAGAAAAATGTTTCCATTTGGTACGCGTTTCGAGGCGAGGCCCGAAACAGAGCGGCAATCGCTGCGTTTTCAGATACCCGCGACGCTAAGCTTCGTAATCTGGTTTTCAACGCTTTCGCTCGAATTGCGAAAGAAGCTGGAACCGAACACCCTAATCAAGTTGCTAGGGATGCTACGCACGGCACACTCGCAATGCTGGAAGGCATGTGGACAGATTACCTACTCCACCCGGATTCATTCGATCGCGACGAAGCAATGAGAATTGTTTTTCGATTTCTGCACGCAATGTTCCCGAAACACTTTGACCTACAAGGGGCCCTTTTGTTTGAGTAAAACTTGCGACAAGCTTTCTTTCTGGCCACTTTAGAAGTGGATAGTATAAGTCTTTCAACCAGCGAGATGGATACATGGAAGTGGCACATAATGTTCATTCGAACAGGCTGCAACATTCAGCAAAAAAGCCGCGTACGATCTTCCGGCCGAGGCCTTGACGTTGACCTAACTGCCATCACCAACAGCGGTCTCAGGAACACGGTCGTCTCGAACCAACTAACGTGGCGGTTAGCCAAATTGAGTTTCTGAGAAGGTTCATGGCACAAAACGACGAAATTCTTGCTGCGTCTGAAGAAATTTGTTCGGCGCTGAATAGCGTGTTCAACAAGAATCCGAGACCAATGAGCAGCGTATGGTTACTTAGCCATGGCGTTACAGCGATGCGCCCCAATGGTGGGAGCGAAGTGGGCTTGGATGCTATTTGGATTGCATAGAAGAATGCCGCAGAATTTTTTTGAATGTGGGATGGTTGAAATGAAGGAACGCATCATCTTCACATTTGGTGACTTTGTTTATGAAGTTGAGTTAGAAAAAGGGACTTTCCTCCCTTGAGGCAAACGGGTCGAAGTCGCACACAGAGCCACAAACGTATTTCGCCGTATTGGGGGCAGTTGGACGATTGCCCATCACCACACAGACAAATCAGATGGCGCCATCAAAGTTTTTGAGAGCTTGTAAACTTGACTCTAATAGACTTTCGGTGATTGGAAGAGCCAAGACAACTCACCGCCTTTTGTCAAATGACTGGTCAGGTTGTCCGACCAAACAGTTCAGCACCCATGGATAGCTTGTAGTGACATAGTAACCATACTCACCATCCACAGTCATGCCATTGCACTCATCCAGATCGCCAGCCCCGGTGAACTCGTAGTCGTCGATATATGTCCCGTCCGGAGTGCCACCCGGCCCTTTAGGCGGAGCAGGTCTCGGCGTGGTTTTAAGTTCATAGCCAGAGATCGCCGGTCTAATTTTGCCTTCGCTGTCTTTGAATATCGTCCCGTAGATCGGAAAGCCGTCAGCTGCGAAGCCAATAACTGGTGACGGCTTATCAAGGTCGTGATCCAAAAACAGAGCATTTGGATTGGAATGGTAATGATACCTTCCGTCGGGCTGGGCGTGGGCATTGTGAAGATCCACACCAAAATACTGATCGTAGGACGGGGGATCGAGCAGCCAAGGATCCGTGTCTCGACACCCCGCCAAAACGTTGCCATTCTTGTCTGCTCGCGGCCCGCTTGGGCGATAACACCCGGCCGAGAGCAAATCAACCGGCACGCCATTCAACAAAATGGCATCATAACTCCGTTGCGACAGTGCAGTTTGTTTGGGGGCTTTTTCTGGATTTCTGGGAACCCGAAAAGTGCCTGATAATTCCTTTACATCGTTGGCGAAGTTGGCTGTAGGCCCGTTGAAATCATGGTTAGGAATGCCATTGGTCTTAAGAGTACACTGCTGACTATCTGCCGAGATTTCGAGTTCGGAGTTAAAATGTTGCTGGCGGGTGACGTCTTCCACTGAAGCGGAATACACGCCAGCATAGTCCGCGCAATCTGCTGATCGGTTACTGAGCAAGAGATTGGTAATGTCCCGAGCTGCGTTTTGCGCATGAGCCTGAACCGCCGTAAATCCTGTCAGAAGCGCACTGAATGTCAGAACTTTCAATCGCATGGCTCAATCTCCTTGGGCTTTCGTAAACTCCAAAAAAATGTTGGTCGAAGAAAGTAGTCATTGGTCATCCTACCTTCAGAAAGCGACGCGGTCTCCGCCTTTCAAGTCCAGAATTTCCCTTGCTTCATCAGGGGTCGCGACCTGACTGCCCAGATCTTCTACAATACGTCGGATTTTAACGACTTGCTGAGCGTTGCATTCGGCCAGTTTTCCACGAGAGATAAATAGGCTGTCTTCAAGACCGACCCGAAGGTTACCACCCATCTGGCTTGCCGTCGTGGCAAGGGACATCTGTGCTCCACCTGCTCCCAAGACCGACCACCGATAGTCGTCACCGAACAGCCGGTCGGCAGTACGTTTCATGAAGATCAGATTGTCGACTTCGGGTCCAATGCCCCCGAGAATGCCAAAGATGAACTGAATGAAAATGGGTGCCTTAAACAGCCCGATATCCATGCAGAATTTCAGGTTATACAAGTGGCCCACATCGTAGCATTCATGTTCGAACTTGATGTCGTGCGGCGCAAGCGTTTCCGCCGCCTCGCGAATGTCCCGGAACGTATTGCGAAAGATGTTCTGATCGGAGTTCGCGACGTAGTCCTTCTCCCAATCAAACTTCCAATCGTCATCGCCATATCGGTGAGCCAGCGGATGAAACGAGAAGTTCATCGAACCCATATTCATCGAGCACATCTCGGGGCTGAAAGTCTTGGCCGGGTTGATCCGGTCTTGAATGGATAATGTCAGCGATCCACCGGTCGATAGGTTCACAACCGCGTCGGAGGCCTGTTTTATGCGCGGCAGGAATGGCGCAAAGTCATTAGGTTCAACCGATGGCGACCCGTCCTCAGGGTTTCGGGCATGCAGGTGTAGGATCGACGCACCGGCCTCGGCGGCTTCGATCGCCTGCCGCGCGATGTCATCATAAGTGTATGGCAGCGCCTCTGACATGGTGGGCGTGTGGATTGCTCCTGTTACAGCGCATGTGATGATCGTTTTTTTCTGACGAGCCATGGGTTCAGTTTTCCTTGGATTGCCCGATGTGCTTTACGCGATAGCCCAGCGGGAAAAGTTGCAGATCATAGCGGCTACGGATCGCGCCCCAGATGCCTTTTGGTGCCTTGAGCATGACGACAATTGCGACCACGCCGAGAACGATCAGGTAAGTTGTTCCTAGGTCGGCCAGCGTTTCGCGCAGCGCAAAGAAGACGAGTGTGCCGATGATCGGTCCTTCGATGGTGCCAATACCGCCGATCACAACGATGAATATGACGAAGGCGGTCCAGTCATTGACGCTGAACGCCGCATCCGGTGAAATGCGCAGCTTCTGAAGGAAAATAAGAGCGCCGATCATTGCCGTGAATGCCGACGTGACGACGTACACTATGAACTTCGTTCGCCAGATATCGATGCCGAGGCTACCGGCAGCCAATTCGTTGTCCCGAATTGCCGTCAACGCCAAACCTTGGCGCGAACGCAGGAAGAGATACACGGCGGTTACAACCAGCACGGCGGCCCCGAGTGCCAGCCAATAGCTCAGCGCCTCACGCATCGCGCGCCCGGACGCCAGTGATTTCACGATGGCAACGGGCAGCGAAGATCCTGACCCTCCGCCAAGCGTTGAGATTTGCGCGAAGCTCAGCCGGAAGACTTCAGCGATGACCCAGGTGCCTATTGCAAAATATGCCCCCCGAAGCCTGAAGATCAGGACGGCGACCGGGATCGAGATCAACGCTCCCAGGACCCCTGCGGCTGCGATAGCAACCAATGGATGCAAACCGCCCAGCATCGTCAATGCAAACAGCATATAGCCACCGAAGCCGACATAGGCCTGCTGACCGACCGACACGAGACCAGCGTAACCCGCCATGAGGTTCCAAAGGGTGGCGAGGGATAGGTAGAGGAAAAGTTCACCCATCAGGCGCATGTCCGCGCGACCTGCCCACCATGGGGCTGCAATTAAAACAAGCAAGCTGATCGCGGCCAGGATCGCAGCAACGCGGGCTGGTTTCGAAGAACGGGAAACCGAATATTCTTGCAGATTCATCCGGAAACCCTCGGGAACAGGCCGTTCGGACGAACGGCAAGAATGACAAGGAAAGCAATATGGCCGGCCAGCACTTGCCAGCCCGGATCAATCTTGGCTCCGATGGTTTGCGCGACACCAAGAATGACGCCACCAATGAGCGTGCCCCAAAGGTTGCCAAGCCCACCGATAATGACAGCCTCAAAGCCAAAAATCAGGCGACCGCCACCAATGGACGGATCAAAGCTGGTCCTAATGCCAAGCAGAATACCGGCGATTGCTGTCACTCCGAGGGCCAGCGCCATGGCCAGTCCAAAGATGTGCCGACGATTGAGGCCCATAAGCTGTGCGATGTCTTGGTTATCGGACACAGCTCGAAATGCACGACCAAGTGCGGTGTGATAGAAAGTCCATTGCAGCCCCCAGATCACCGCGATAGCGATCCCAAACGTCAGAAGCGGAAGGATTCCAAGTGTAAGCCCTCCGACGGCGACGCTTGCCGTTTCCAATGCGCCGGCATCAAGGTCCTGCGGGTCGGCGGTGTAGACCTCAAGCAACCCGTTCTGGATGATTACGCTCAGTCCGAAGGTGACAAGCAGGGGTGGAAGAATATCATCGCCCAGAGTTTGGTTCAGCAGGCCCCGTTGAAGGGCGTACCCGATCAACGCCATGGCGGGTACGACGATCACCAGCGCCGCCATCGGATGCATCCCCGTTGCGGTTGTGACGGTCAGGCCAAGGTAAGCGGCCAACACAATCAGATCGCCATGGGCAATATTGACGAGCCGCATTACTCCAAAGATCAACGACAGACCCGCAGCAAACAGCGCGTATAGCCCACCCAGCAAAGTTCCCTGCACGATAGCGTTCAGCCATTCCATATTATTCGATCCCGAAATACGCGCGCGAAATGTCTTCGCGCGAAACGGTGTCAGACGCGCTTTCCAGCGAAACGCGGCCCTCTTGCAGGCAATAGACCCGGCTTGAAACCGACAGTGCCTTGGTTATGTCCTGTTCGACGATGATTGCACTCATGCCCTCGCCGATGATGCCGGGCAGCGCTTCGTAGATGTCTTTGATGATGATCGGTGCCAGTCCGAGGCTGATTTCGTCGAAGAGGATCAGATCGGGGTTGGCCATCAGCGCACGCCCAATTGCAACCATCTGTTGCTGGCCACCCGAAAGCGATGTTGAGGCCTGATCTTTGCGCTCATCCAGGATCGGAAACAGGTCGTAGACAGCTTGCAGATCCCAGGGACCTTTGCGCCCAACCTGAGCACCGATCATTAGGTTTTCTTTGACCGATAAAGACGGAAACAGCTGACGACCTTCGGGCACCATCGCCAGACCTAATTCGGCGACTTCATCTGCGCGTAGGCAGCTGATGTCCCTGCCCCTGTATTGGATCTGCTCCGGTTGGTTCGCAAGCAACCCGGTGATGGAACGCATCAGGGTTGTCTTGCCTGCACCGTTCGCACCGATGATGGCCAGAACCTCGCCCTCGCCGACGTCCAGATCGACCTCATAAAGCGCTTGGAAATCACCATAGTAAGAATTCAAACCGCGTGTCTGGAGGATCGGATCAGGCATCAGCTTCGATCCCCAGATAGATTTCTTTGACTTCGGCGCTTTCCATGATTGCCTGCGGCTCTCCCTCGGCGATCTTCTTGCCAAAGTCGATAACGATCAGGCGGTCAACAACGGCCAGCAGCGCATGAACGACATGTTCGATCCAAATGATGGTAACGCCAGAGGCATGGATATCTTTGATGGTCTGAACCAGTGACTTGCACTCGGCTTCGGTCAAACCACCTGCAATCTCATCGAGCAACAGCAGTTTGGGCTTGGCACACAAAGCACGTGTCAGTTCCAGGCGTTTCCGTTCCAGCAATGTCAAGCTTCCGGCAAGAACGTTTGCCTTGGGCAGCAGCTCTGTCTGGTCCAGAACTTCCAGACAAAACCGTTCTGCCTGATGCCCACGCATGCCAGCTGATTGCGTGGCGGCGATCATCGCGTTCTCAAAAACGGTCATTCCCGAAAATGGCTGCGGGACCTGAAAAGAACGTGCAATACCAGCATGGCTGCGCTTTGCCGCGCTCCATTTCGTAACGTTCTGCCCACTGAATTCTATCACCCCGGAATTTGATTTGAGCGTCCCAGTGATCAGATTGAACATCGAGGTTTTGCCGGCACCATTGGGGCCGATTACCCCAAGCGCTTCGCCTTGTTGGACTTCATAGCTCATAGCATCGGCGACAGTGACTGCGCCAAATGCCTTGCTCAGGTCCTGGAGTTTCAAGATCGTCGTCATGCGTCTCTCGGATAGAGGGTTCGGCATCAAGTTTGGTGCCGAATTCCTGGTCAACCCAGCAGTTTCATGTCTGCTGTCACCGGCACTTCGGGCGCGGTGCTGTTTGCTACGATTTGCAGCTCATAGGCGTCTCCGGACTTCTGCCACTGGCCACCGACCAACGGAGTTTTGGTGACGTTGTTCATCGGCCCATCACCCCAGTTCACCGGCCCCACAATTGTGTTCAGGTTGGTGGATGTGATTGCCGAAATGATCGAAGACGGGTCTTCCAGATCATCAGCCCGTTTGATGACGTCCGCGACGACCTCGAACAGAGCGTGTTTAAAGCCAAGGGGTTGAGTCCAAGGACGGCCCGACTTTGCCGTATAACCTTCGGCAAGGTCCTTCGCAGAAATACCTGTGAGTGAGGACGAGAACGGATGATGCGGTGACCACCAGACCTCGGTCGATAGCCCGTCACCACGGTCACCCAGCGACTCAATGACGGATGGGAACAGAAGTGCCTTGCCAATGGTCACGACCTTGGGGTTGAAGCCTTGCTGGGCGGCCTGGCTCCAGAACGTTGCGAAATCGGGGGGGATCATGTTGCCAGTGACGATTTCGCAGCCAGCAGCCTTGAACGCTGCGATCTGGTTTGAGAAGTCATCGGACAGAGGCTGATAGCGACCGGGATCGGTGAGCGAGTATCCGGCGGCGGCGAGCGGTTTAGGCAGGCCCAGTTCCGCATCGCCCCAAGCATTACCGTCGGCATCGTTGGGGAAAAGACCACCAACTGTCTTGTTCACGCCAGTTTTGTCCCACATATCAAGGAATGCGGCGATCACATCCTCAAGGCCCCAGAAGAAGTGATAGGTGGTTTCAAAACCCTCACCGGGAACGCCGTTGCGACCAAAGAAATACGGCTGCCACGGACAGTCGGTAGTGATGCAGGGAACTTCGTTGATCTCTGCCTGGTCGGCGACAGGGTTCACTGTGTCCGGAGTTGACGCCGCC
Organism: Ruegeria sp. S84; assembly: GCF_056583445.1. Classification (NCBI taxonomy): domain Bacteria; kingdom Pseudomonadati; phylum Pseudomonadota; class Alphaproteobacteria; order Rhodobacterales; family Roseobacteraceae; genus Ruegeria; species Ruegeria sp. S84. Next base: position 3,632,097 of record NZ_CM152618.1, on the reverse strand, counting down.
ACGATGATATCAACTTCATCACCTAGGATCAGGTCTGCGGCGACTTCTGCTGCTCGGTTCGGGTTGGACTGGCTGTCTTTCGAGATGATCTCGACATTCCAAGTTTTTCCGTTGTTGTCCAACCCGGCTGAGAACACTTGTTGGATGGCCTGAAGCACGTATTCATCAGCCTCGGCAAAACCAGCCAGCGGTCCGGTGCGCGGGCTGACATTGCCGACACGCAAGGTCGGGTTCGCAGCATAAGCACGCGTCGCCCTCAGGATTGCCGGTGCCGCAATTGCTGCCGTTGCCCCGGCGATGAAACTACGCCTGGTGGCCGTTTTGAATGTCCTTGTCATTGCGTCCTCCCTTCACCGGCCTCCCGCCAGTGTTTGATTGATCTAACAAAGTCTTTTCGAGATTTTTCAGATGTTTCGCGACACGTTGGCGAACCTGATCTGCCTCGCCCTCGGCCCATGTCCTGAACCCTTCGCCGGATTTCATGCCCAGCTTGCCCGCTTCGACAAGCGACTTAAGATAGGATGAAGGGCCCCTTTGTGCCTCAAGATCGTGCAGCACGTTTTCGTGGATATCGAGCGTCAGGTCAGTGCCGACCAGATCCGCGTTCTCCAGCGGACCAAGAACAGCAAGCCTGCGCCCGAAGCTGGACTTGATCACGGTATCGACGGCTTCGGCGTCACAAATACCGTTTTCCACCAGACTGACCGCTTCGCGCCACAACGCATGTTGAAGGCGATTGCCGATAAAGCCGGGCACATCTTTTTCGACCATAACCGGCGTTTTCCCGGCATCTTTCAGCAGATCGAACATCGTCTGTGCGATCTCAGGGTCTGTCCACTGGGTCTTGATGACCTCGACCAAAGGGATCATGTGCGGCGGGTTCCACCAATGGGTTCCCAATGCTCGGTTTTTCAGCCGCAAACCGGACATGATCTGGGTGATTGGCATGACCGAGGTATTCGACGCGAGTATGCAAGTTTCTGGTGCATGCGCCTCGATCTCTGCAAAGATCGCTTGCTTGAGCTCGAGCTTTTCGGGTGCGGCTTCGAACACAGCATCAGCGTTTCGCACAGTACCTTCCGTCGTCGCAAAAATCTCAATCATCTTGAGGGTTTTCGTGATTGTAACCTCATCATCCCCCATTGCGGCCATACTGGCGCGAATGCGGTTGGGCACGGTGACGCGCGCTTCTTCCACGGGATCGGTAATGGCGACATATTGGCCCGCCTTCGCCAAGGTAAGGGCAATGCCGTGACCCATCAGGCCAGCACCAATCACTGCCAATTGCTGTTTCTTACGCACCATCCCTTAGCCCGCCGTATATCCGCCATCGGCATGCAGGATATGCCCGGTGTAAAAATCAGATGCGCGCGACGCGAGAAACAGGAGCGGACCCGCAAGATCTTCTGGCTCACCCAGCCGCCCCTTAGGAACACGGGTCAGGAAACCATCGCGCACTGCCTTCGCTTCGTCGGTGTCTTCAAACATCCAAGCCGTCAAAGGCGAACGGAACACTGTCGGTGCGATCGCGTTGACGGTGATCCCTGTCGGACCCAGCTCACATCCCAAGGCTTTGGTTATCCCGTTCACGGCGGCCTTTGACGCGCAATACGCCGTGTATCCGGCAGGGTGCCCAAGGATGCTGCGCGCGGAACTGACGAATATGATCTTGCCATATTCGCTTTGCTTCATGTGCGCTGCCGCTGCGCGCGCCAACAGCCAGCTTTGGTTCACGTTGGCGTCCATCACTGCACCAAAGGTTTCCGGCGCCATGTCGTTGATCAGAGCAACTTTGTTCATACCGGACGCGACAACGAGAATGTCGAGCTTGCCAAAGGTGTTGACGGCCTCATCAACCAATGCGTCACACGATGCTTCATCGGTCGGTCGGGTATTGATGGTCACGACCGTTGCACCAAGTGCCTCGCACTCTTTGGCAATGCTATCGAGCGCCTCTTGGTTTCCCGCCGCCAAAAGAAGGTTGCAACCAGCCCCGGCCAAGACGCGTGCCGCAACCATTCCAAATGCGCCCGAAGCTCCGGTGATCAATGCGACGTTGTCTCTGACGTCAAACATCTTGAGTGGATCAGACATTCTTTTCGTCCTTAGCTTTCTGGCGGATACGGAATGACCACCAGCATTTTGCAGGTGTGGTGGGCGCGGTTTTCAATTTTGCGCACTTCACCCGGTGCGATCGTGCAGCTGTCCATGGGTCCAAGACTGGTTTCTGTGCCGTCAACGATAACGGTCATTTCACCCTCCAGAACGATGTAGACTTTCTCAAAAGGCGTAGAGTCCGGCCCTGCGCCACCGCCCGGAAGGAACTGACTGAAGCCGACCCACTGATTTGTCGGCCCGCCTTCTTCAAACCCCTGCAAGCGAAGCCCGTGACATCCGAAGTGGCTCGGTGCTTCGTAAGGTTGGGCGTCCTGAAACCGCTTCAGATGCATGTCCGTCTCCGCTCAGTTGCAATGGCGGCCGCCGGCGAACCGGCGACCGGTCCGTGAGTGTTCAGAAATCTTCGCCAGCCTCGATGCGGTAGGATTGGTTCTTATCGATCATCGCCACCAGTCGGATAATGCAGCCATCGCCGCGGTCCCAATTCCACGGAAAGAACGCGAAGGTACACCGCTTGCCGGTCACCGCATCCAGATCCCCACCAACATTTTCGATGCCGAGAATGCCTTTGGAAAACAGCATATTGTGAACCGGTTCCCACTCAGGGAAATCAACCTCCCATGGCGTGCCGCCTGACCACTCAAGATACTCTTTTTCGAGGTGTGGCATGATCGGACCGTTTCGCTGCGGACCGATGGCAGTTGCCAGCGGGTGATCGTTCGCCTGGGTATCGTGGCCAACGACTTTCACACCTTTCTCGATCATCCACTCGGCAGCAGAAGGAACGAGACCCGGGCAATAAGCAAAATAGTCACCGTCTTCGTACTGCTTATGCCAACCGGTGTTGATGATCAGAACGTCGCCCTTGCGGATTGAGTGCCCGCAAGCCTTCTCCAGATCATCTCCCGTGATTTGCTCCCACTTCTTCTTGGGAACCGAGACTACCAATCCCGAACCGAAGAAATGCGGCAGCGGCACTTCGTCGATGAACGGCGTTCCCTGAACAACATGGGCCGGTGCATCAATATGAGTGGTAACGTGCATCGTCGTCGTAATCGTCTGAGACAACACGCCTGACTTGGCCATGTAGTGCTTTCGGTCGATCTGGACGTCCTTGAAATACGGCCAGTTGGGGCACTGAAACCCGTATCTGTGGCTCAGGTTATAAAACTCAAGCCCCATGTCGTTGTCGGTGTTTGCCTGAAACTCAATGCCACGGATTTCGACCATTGGGCACATCTCCTTTGTTCGCCGACAACGCGGCGGTGTTCGCTTTTCAATTGTCTGGGTGGCCTCCCCACCTGTCCCGTATGATGATGCATACGCACCGCATTATGGTCAACATAAAAACTCACTATACGGTTGACTTGCACCGCATTGTGATACAACACTAAAAAATCGCTAGGTATCCAGAGCTACGATACCAAGGCAGGATGAGGTAGGTTAAATGTCTGAAAAAGCGGATAAAGGTGGCATTCAGGTTATTTCCAGAGCGGCCTCGATTTTGCGTGTTCTGAAAGAAAACCAATCCGGAATGAGCTTGGGAAAAATCGCCGAGCGTGTTGACCTGCCCCGCTCTACGGTACAGAGAATCACAAGCGCTCTTGCCGAGGAAAACCTTGTCATAGCGGATGCAAATGGGGGTGGTTTGAGGCTCGGTCCCGAACTAAGCGCTCTCGCGGGCGCGGCGCAGTACAGCATCGTCGAACACTGCCGTCTGCTTTTGACGGAACTGACCCAAAAGACCGGGGAAACCACAGACCTAGCCGTCATGCGCGGTATCGGCATGGTTTTCTTAGATCAGGTCCCAGGCGTCTATCGATTGACGACCGTTTCGCAAGTGGGTGAGGTTTTTCCACTGACCACCACTGCAAATGGGAAAGCTTGTCTCGCTCAACTCGATGAAGGAGATGCAACAAAGCTTATTCAAAACGAATGGGAACGGAATGGTATCCAAAGAAACTTGGATGAGTTCCTTTCCGAACTGGACATGGTCCGCGAACGGGGCCTAGCTTATGATTTGGACGAGCATTCTGCTGGTGTATCGGCTATCGGGTTTTCTTTTGTCGACTGGGTGGGAGACCTGCACGCGATCTCAATTCCAGTACCAACGACGCGATTTGCACGGCAAAGAGCAACCATCGAACAAGCGCTAATTGAGACGTCCACAAACATTCATCAAACCTTCCAATAAGCTTGTGAAGCTGACTTGAGGCAGGTTGGGTCTCACGACCGATCTTGTCTGGCAGCCCGCGCTTCCAACGGAAAAAGTTCATACGTTGCAACCAACGGATTGCGGCTAGTTCCGCATGGTCGCGTAGGTTGAAATTCGTCTTGAATCGCAAGTATTGCAACCATTGGATATTTTGTGCCACCATAACGAACCATGAACATAGCAGAGCGGGTGTTATGTGAAGCGATCTCTGGTTGAGTGGTCCGTCCACAGCCTACCGGCCCAATCACCTAACACCACATTGAGCGGCTTTTTCCCGCCCCATTGATCTTGTTCGCTCAGTCCGATATTCAGACCGGCTGCGTTTTCGGCCGTCTATCCGAGCCCAGCCCAAAACCAACGAGCCAACCGATGGAGGGTGCCATGTAGTTCAGAAACTGCATGAAAGGCCAATGACATGGCCCATTACAAACGCAAACGTCCCCGTACCGTACTTGGGAACGGGGACTCACGCCTAGGTCTGAGCCATCGTCTCGGAAAAGACCCGGATGATGTCCGATGGCTTGGCAATTGGCCACGCTTTCACGACATCACCTGTCAAACGCGTCCGACGAGACACAAATCCAAGGCTCTTGCGTTCGGCATCCTGAAAGGCGCTGATCCTGACGACCTAGTCTGGCCCGATGGGCGCAAAGACGCTGCCTTCCCCCTCGGGCAACCCTATTAGACAAAACCGTGTCCTCGGCTACGCCTGCGGGCCGCACCACTATTGTCGAATAGCATTGCCTCGCCCCCATCCGCGTTCGCCACGTGGCAGATCAGCAGGAACAGGCGCCTTCGGCGTCTGATCTGCAAATCAGCCCTGATTTTCCCAAAAGGAAGTCAGGATCAATGAAATCAGTTTAGGTGCTGGATGAAGGAAGTGAGGCGAAAATGGCAAGGTTCTGTCGCTGGTGGCAGAACTATGTGTCGCCTTACAAAAAGGAAAGTGGCGGACCGAGGAGGATTCGAACCCCCGACCCCTTGATTCGTAGTCAAGTACTCTATCCAGCTGAGCTATCGGTCCGCGTTGGTGAGGCGGTATTTAGACCTGAGGCCGAGGGCGCGCAAGTCGATTCTTCAAAAAACTTCAAAAAGTCATATCACCGCGTGGAAGCCTTATTTCAAAGGTGGTTCCATCAGGCCCTGTGTCTTTCAGAAACAGATCTCCGCCGTGACCCCGCACCAATTCTTGCGAAATCGCGAGCCCAAGTCCCGAGCCGCCTTTGCGAACACCACCCTGAAATGGTGTAAACAGATTCTCTCGGGCCTTAGGAGGCAGGCCTGGACCCGTATCGCTGATTTCGATGCACCAGTCGGTATCAAGTTCGGATGCCGACACGGTTACACGACCCGCCTTGCCCGACGTCAGAAGCGCCTGCCGGGCATTGCGCACAAGGTTCATGATAACCCTGAAAATCTGTTCTGGGTCGGCACGGATAACAAGATCTTCGGGTACGTCGTTCACAATCTCAACGCAGGCATCGGCAATGGCGAGTTGCTCGCTGGCGACAACATCTGCGGTAACGTCCCGCAAGCGCACCATGGTCAGGGTTGGGGCTGGTTCTTCGGCGCGTCCGAACGCCAAGGTGCTTTCGCACAAGGAAACCGCCCGCGTGATCGAATTGACAAGTTTGGGTGCCATTCGCGCCACCAGGGGGTCATTGCTGGCCTCAATTCGATCGGTAAACAGCTGAGCAGACGTCAGAATGTTGCGCAGATCGTGGCTGACCTTAGCCACCGCCCCGCCCAACTGGGCCAGACGTTCACGTTGTTTCAGGGCCTGGGTCAGATCGGTTTGAAGCATCTGCAGGGCCTCTTCGGCCTCGCGCAGTTCGGTCACCTTGGAATTGGGGGAGATGATGCCGCGCGCATCCTCAGGTGCGCTGGCATAGCGCTGCATGTAGCCAACAACGCTTTTGATCGGACGCACCAGTACCACGCGCACAGCCAGAAACAGGAACGAGGCCGTTATGATTGAGATCACAAAGGACAGCCCAAGGATGCGGAGCCCATAATCCGTCATGGCCATGCGCAAGGGCTCGCTGTCCATTGTCACCTCGATCAACAGTCCTGCGTCTTTGACCGGCGCGCCGATCACACGAATGACCTCGTTTTCGGGGGTAAACAGCCTCGAGACAGCATCACGGATTAGCACCCAAGCGCTGGCATTACGCAAATCAAAGGTCTTGGTGATCTGGGTCGGGATCGGTGAAGACAGCATGAGCTGACGCACCTCGTCGCGGCGCAATACGACGTTATAGACCCCCGCATTTGACAGCAATTCCGCTTCAAGCTCATCAGCCAGCATATCGTCGGCCAACAAAGCAAGCGAGGCGATCTGGGCGCGTTCCAGCCGGTTCAGCAGAAAATCTTCACGGAAACGCGCGATCGAGGGCACAAAGATCAGTACTTCGGCCAACATGACGAAGACCGTCGTCAGGATCAGAAATCGGCCCGACAGCGAGTTCACTTTGCGCTCCTCCTTGGGTCAGGGAATCCAGCGCTGGACGAACCTGACCACTCGTTTAACCATTTGATTCTCAAACAGCCTTGGAGAGAAATAGGCTCCTGCCACACGTTTGTTAAGCTCTCCGACCGTTGGGTAAGGCGAAACCATCGCTGCGATCTGACCCATCTTGAGATTATTGGCCAGCGCCAGCGACCACAAGTTGATCAATTCTCCGGCCTGATATCCGACGATTGTCGCGCCCACAGGTCGGCCCTTTACGACCATCACCTTGATGAACCCCTTGGTCTTGCGCTCGGAAACTGCGCGGTCATTGTGGTGATAGTCGAACCGGGCAACCTCCACCGCGTCGCCATGCTGTTCACTGGCTTGCGCCTCGGTCAGGCCGACCTGCGCCAGTTCGGGATCTGTATAGGTGGCCCAAGGGATATGAGCGGTCTTCGCTTTCGACGGAAGCCCAAATAAGGCAGAGCGGATGATGATCCCCGCATGATATCCGGCGACATGGGTGAATTGCAGCCCACCTGCGACATCACCAATGGCATAGACCTTGCGATTGCTCGTGCGCAAAGAGTCGTCCACCTTGATGCCTGCCCGCGTGCTGTCGATCCCGGCAGCGTCGAGGTTCAGACGGTCGATATTGGTCTTGCGCCCGACGGCCAGCAACAGATGAGAGCCCGCGTAGACCTCATCATTTACAGTGACCACCTCAATGGTGCCTGCATTTTCTCGGATCTGGGACACCATGGCGTTTTCATGGATTTCGACACCTTCAGTCCGAAGGCTGTCCAGCACGACGGCTGCAGCTTCGGGGTCATCCTTGACTAGCGCTTTCAGACCTTCGATCACGGTCACTTTGCAGCCCAGCCGGATATGCGCCTGCGCCATTTCCATGCCGATGGGACCTCCGCCGATGATCAAAAGGTGTTCGGGCTTGTCGCGCAGGTCGAATATTGTCTCGTTGGTGTAATACGGCACCTGATCCAACCCGGGCAGTGGCGGTACCAAGGGCGATGAACCGGTGGCCACCACGACGCGTCGGGCGGTGATCAGATGATCTCCGGCCTGTACCTGCGTGGGTGAGATGAAACGACCGTACTCCCGGATTACCTTGACGCCAAAGCCCTCAAAACGCTCCTGACTGTCCATGGGTTCGATTTGAGCGATGACGTTTTGCACGTGTTCTTTGGCGGCTGCATAATCCACCCGTGGCGTCACATCCGCGACACCAAAAGCCGACGCGTGGGCCTGAGCATATGCAGCCTTGCCGCTGGCGATCAGAGCTTTGGATGGGACACAGCCGAAGTTCAGGCAATCCCCACCCATCTTGTGGCCTTCCAGCAGGATGACATCCGCACCCATCTGGCTGGCCCCTGCGGCTACAGACAACCCGCCTGACCCGGCCCCGATCACCAGGATATCGGTTTTCAACTCTTGCATGGATCAGGAACCCTTTCGACCACGGAGGGATTTGATGACAATCGGCAGCGCTGCCAGCGCGCACAAGCCAATAATTGGCCCGATCACGAAGGGTTCCCATAACAGCGAGACATCCGGGGTTTCGCCGCGATCAAAGACACCACCCAGCCCAACACCGATCCAGGTATAGACAATCCCACCAGGGATGATGCCCAGCGCCGTCGTAATCAGGAAGTTTCGGAACTTTACCCCAACCAATGCGGGCACCAGATTGGCAACGAAGAAGGGCACCACAGGTACAAGACGCAGCAGGAACAAAACCGAGATTTCATTCTCACGCAGCCCGTCCTTCAGTTTCTTGACCGTCCCTTCCGAGGCTTCAAGCTTGGCGGTCAGAGATTCACCCAAACCCCAGCGTGCGGCTAGAAAGATCGTCGAAGCGCCTATGGTTGCGGCAAAAACATTAAAAGCCGTTCCTGCAAGCAACCCGAACAGGAACCCACCGGTCATCGAAGCGACCGCAGCGCCAGGCAGCGAGAAGGCAACAATAATGATGTAAATCCCCACGAAAGCCGCAGCCATCGCCCAGTAGTTTGAATCGCGCCAGGCCAGCAAAGCCTCGCGATTGTCACGCAGGGTTTCAAAGGTCAGATAGTCGCCCAGCGCAAAGAACCCCACGGCGGCAACGGCAAGAATCACCGCTAAAGGGATATGACGCGCCAGCCCGTTGCGCGGGATCTTGGTGGTTTCGTTCATCTGGGTAGCAGGTTCTTGTTCATTCATCTTGCCCACAACATGCGCCGCCCGCGCGCGCTGCAACAGAGGCCTCACGGGGCCTTGATGTTTATGGCACTTAATGTGAGGGATACGCGCTCTGAACCCGGTTTTTGAAATCTTTTGCCCGGGCAGATTACAGATTTGTTGCAAAACGCACCAAAACCCCCACCTAGGGGTTTGACTTACCCCCCGCTACCCAGTAGAGGACGGGCTTCGAACACTAGGGCCAGGCGAATCCGCGCCGCACCCACCGCTATAGATTGGAGACGGAGCGATGAAACGCACCTATCAGCCTTCTAACCTGGTTCGCAAACGCCGCCACGGTTTCCGCGCGCGCATGGCCACCAAAGCCGGCCGCAAAATCCTGAACGCACGTCGCGCACGCGGCCGTAAGTCGCTGAGCGCATAAACCGCTCGACCTTTCAGGTTATGAACATGACGCCGCCGGAGGCCCCTGAGGATGGTAACAACCAGCCGAGGGTGATGCCCCCGGCGGCGTCCGTTTGCTCATCTGAATCATTGACCGTACTGCAGAATCGCTCGGACTTTCTGAAGGCCGCGCGGGCCAAACGGCAAGGCACTGCATCAATGATGGTGCAGGCGCGTAAACGTGGCGCTGATGAGGCTGCGGGTATTCGCATCGGGTTCACCTGCTCAAAGAAGGTCGGCAATGCCGTCGCCCGCAACCGCGCCAAACGCCGCCTGCGTGAAGCCGCGCGGGCCGTATTACCTATTCATGGGCATGCGGGCTGGGACTACGTATTGATCGGCCGCGCCGAGGTTACCGCCACCCGGCCCTTTGATGCGCTGAAAGACGATTTGCGCTATGCGCTGCGCAAAATACACGGGGGTGGCAAATGAGCCTCTTTGCCCATCTCCTCGCCCTGCCCGTCCGGGCCTACCGGTTGATCTTCAGCCCCTGGGTTGGATTTAACTGCCGCTATCAGCCGACTTGTTCCGCCTATGCACTGGAAGCGCTTGAAAAACACGGCGCCATCAAGGGCGCATGGCTGGCGGCGCGCCGGATCGGGCGCTGCCATCCGTGGGGTGGCGATGGCTATGACCCTGTGCCCGACGACGAACGACCCTGACCCTTGCCCGGTTCACCCAACTGCGATAGGCCCCGCCCATGTTTGATGAAGCCGACGATATCCATCCGCTTTTTACCGGTGCGCCTTCAACCACCGAGTTCAAGAAGCTGCGCAAGCGCATCGTGCGCCAGACGCGCGAGGCCATTGAGCAGTACGGCATGGTGGACCGCACCGCCGAAGGTAAAACACCCCGCTGGTTGGTCTGCCTATCGGGCGGTAAGGACAGCTATACCCTTCTGGCGGTGCTATACGAACTGAAATGGCGCGGTCTGCTGCCCGTGGATCTTCTGGCCTGCAATCTGGATCAGGGGCAACCGGGGTTCCCGGCAACAGTCCTGCCAGAATTCCTAGACCGTATGGGGGTGCCACATCGGATTGAGTATCAGGACACCTATTCCGTTGTGATGAACAAAGTTCCGCAGGGCCGCACCTATTGTGCGCTGTGTTCACGCCTGCGTCGGGGCAACCTCTATCGTATCGCGCGCGAGGAAGGTTGTTCCGCAGTTGTGCTTGGCCATCACCGCGATGACATCCTTGAAACCTTTTTCATGAACCTGTTCCATGGCGGTCGTCTTGCAACCATGCCACCAAAACTGGTGAATGAAGAAGGTGATCTGTTCGTCTATCGCCCGCTGGCCCATGTGGCCGAGGCGGATTGCGAGAAATTCGCCAAGGCGATGAACTATCCCATCATACCCTGCGATCTTTGCGGCAGTCAGGACGGGCTGCAGCGCCAGCAGGTCAAGCAGATCCTCGATCAGTGGGAAAAGAACAGCCCCGGTCGGCGGCAAGTGATGTTTCGGGCATTGACCAATGCGCGGCCTTCGCATCTTCTGGACCCAAAACTGTTTGATTTCGCAAATCTTTCGATCGATCCGATTCAAAAAGACGAAAATTCAGACGAAATTCCCCAGTTACGTTAACGCCTGACTCAGATTGATTTCCTACGGTTGGCTTGCGCGATCCTAGCCCAAGCTGAAGGCCGTAAAATCTATGCGGAAATTCCTGTTTGTCGACCGTTGTTCCGAAACGCTGCGGATACTTCTCACCGGACCGCAGGTTCTGGCCTTTATTCCTGCCGCGTGTTTAGCCGCCTTCTGGTTGGGCGGTGAACGTGCACTTGTTACCACGGCTTTGGGTTTGCCCCTTGCTTTTGCCGTCATCGGAAATTGGGGAAGCCGTTCTTATACAGCCCGCAGTTCAGGTATGCGCCCCAGCGGCCTGGTTCCATATGACGTATTCCAATCAGAGTTGGAGGCGTTGAGTGAATCGGTCCGCAAATCAGGTGAGAATGCCGCCTGTATCGCAATTGCTTTGGACGGCTATGCCGAGCTTCAGGATCTGCACGGTCAGGCTGCCGCCACTCATGTAAAGCAGCAATTCAGTGATCGTATCCTGTCGATCATCCGAAATCAGGACATCTTTTCGCAAATCGATCAGAACCGGTTTCTCATTGGCCTGCATCCCTCCCCACATCTTGATCTGGAAGCTTGCATTCAAATGTCCGGCCGCATCCAAAGCGCAGTCGAAGAGCCGCTTTTGTTGAATGGCACAGGAGTTTACCAATCCTGCTCGATCGGGTTCTGCCTGCATTCAGACCTGCGACAGGTCGAGGCTGATGAGTGGATTGGCGCCGCCACCGCTGCACTGTCCGAAGCGCAAAGAAGCGGTCCCTCGACCATACGCGCCTATTCAACCGGGACCCGTCGGCGATCCCTGGTCCGAGCCAATTTGAGAAAAGAGTTCGAGGCGGCATTGGACAATGGAGAGATTCGGCCCTGGTTTCAGCCTCAGGTTTCAACGGATAATGGGAACATCACAGGGTTCGAGGCTTTGGCAAGGTGGGAGCATCCAATAAAAGGTGTTCTCAGCCCGCAGGTATTCCTGCCCTTCGCCGAGCAAGCCGAACTGATGGAGCGGCTAGGTCAAATCATGCGTCACTATGCTTTTGAAGCGATGCAAGCTTGGGATCGTGCAGCATGCGTTGTGCCCCGGATCGGTATCAATTTCTCATCCGATGAGTTGCGCAATCCCGGCTTGATCGACCGCCTGAAATGGGAGTTGGATCAGTTTGATTTGACACCGGATCGGCTGGCGGTTGAGATTCTGGAAACCGTGTTCTCGCGCAGGCCGGATGACGTGATCACGCGGAATGTAACCGGCATGGCTGCGCTTGGATGCTGTATCGACCTGGATGACTTTGGAACCGGCCATGCCTCGATCGCCTCGATCAAGCGGTTTGACGTCTCGAGGATCAAGATTGATCGGACATTTGTCACCAAATCGGATCAAGATCCCAGCCAGCAGCAACTGGTCAGCGCCATTCTGACCATGGCTGAACGTCTGAACCTCGAGACGCTCGCCGAAGGCGTGGAAACGCCCGGCGAGCACGCGCTGATGGCGCAATTGGGCAGTAACCACGTTCAGGGGTTCGGAATTGCAGAGCCAATGCCATTTGAGCAGACCCTGGATTGGATCGCGGCGCATCGTGCCAAGATCAGGGGTGCATCCAAGATCGGTCGCAAAATGGGATGAAATCTGCAATTACGGTGCGCCAAATCCAGCGCTGGAGCGATTTGATGGGCGATTCCGCTTGACCTTTGGGGCTGCACTCTGTTGAACCCACCGGGTGTGTTTCACTGCTCAAGGTGGCTGTCCCCGATGGACGATCAGAACAAAAATCTCATCCTTGCAACCGCGCTCAGCTTTCTGGTGATCCTTGTCTGGTTCGTGCTGTTCCCACCGCCGGAATCAACCACGACGCAGGACGCTGCAGAAATTGCAGCTCTGGAAGGCGACGAGGTGCAAACACCCAGCGCGACCAGCACCGTGGGTGAAGCCACAGCGACCGCCGAGGAAACACTGCCAGAGGAACAAGCCCCTCGCGTCAACATCGACACCCCCCGTCTGAAAGGCAGCCTGTCCCTGTCCGGCGGGCGGATCGATGAGCTGTTTCTGAAAGATTATAAAGTCTCGATCGAAGAAGGCGCGCCTATTGTTGAGCTGCTGTCTCCGGTTGGTTCGGAATCGGCTTATTATGCCCTTTACGGCTGGGCACCGGGTACAGGAGTTGCAGGTGCGGATGTCCCGGGCCCCAACACGCTCTGGACATTGGAAGAGGGTGAGACGCTTGGCGTAGACAACCCCATCACGCTGGCCTGGGACAATGGCAATGGCCTGACTTTCCGCCGCACCATCGCGGTCGACCAGGACTACATGTTCACAGTTACCCAATCGGTTGAAAACGCGACCCAATCCGAGGTGGGCATGGCCCCCTATGGCATTCTTGCACGCCACGGTATTGGTGAAGATGGCGACCTTCCGGGCCTGAAAAACTTCTTCATCCTGCATGAGGGTGTGATCGGCATGGCGGACGGCACGCTGTCAGAAGTTGACTATGGTGATGTCCGCGATTTTGACATCGACCCGAACGAACGGGCGCAGGCCGAGGTCTATCAGGTCAAGGAAGATGGCTGGATCGGCTTCACGGATCACTACTGGATGACCACGCTGATCCCAGAGCCGGGCTCGACCTTCAAAGCAGCCGCAAAATATGACTCGCGCCGCAAAATCTATCAAACCGAAACGGTGCTGCCGACGCTGACTGTAGCGCCGGGTGAGACTGCCGAAGTGACCACACGCCTGTTCGCTGGTGCCAAGGAATGGGAAGCCATTCGGGAATACCAGGCGGAAGGCGTACAGAAATTCATCGACAGCATCGACTGGGGCTGGTTCTTCTTCCTGACCAAGCCGATCTTCTGGCTGCTGCACAACATCAATCTGTTGATCGGCAATATGGGCTGGTCGATCATCGGCCTGACCCTGATCATCAAGGCGATTCTGTTCCCGCTGGCTTTCAAATCCTACGTCTCGATGGCCAAGATGAAGGAACTGCAGCCCCAGATGGAAGCCTTGAAAGAGGCCGCAGGGGATGACCGCCAGAAGATGCAGCAAGGCATGATGGAGCTGTACAAGAAGGAAAAGGTTAACCCGGCCGCAGGCTGTTTGCCGATCCTGATGCAGATCCCCATCTTCTTCTCGCTGTACAAGGTGATTTTTGTCACCATCGAACTGCGGCAAGCCCCATGGTTTGGCCCGTTCCAGGACCTCAGCGCTCCGGATCCGACCTCAATCTTCAACTTCTTTGGTTGGCTGCCTTGGGCGGCACCGCAGCCTGAAAGCTTCATGGCGCTGATCTTTATCGGTATCCTGCCACTGCTGCTGGGTATCTCGATGTGGCTGCAGCAGAAACTGAACCCGGCACCGACCGATGCAACACAGGCGATGATCTTTGCCTGGATGCCATGGGTGTTCATGTTCATGCTGGGCGGATTTGCCAGCGGTTTGGTGGTCTACTGGATCGCGAACAACACGATCACATTTACCCAGCAATACCTGATCATGCGGAGCCAGGGCTATACGCCCGATGTATTCGGCAACATCAAATCAGGCTTCAAACGCACGCCAAAGACGGACGACAAATGAGCGGTTCGGTCACCAGCATTTGGCGGCACCCGATCAAAAGTCACGGGCGTGAACGCCTTGATCGCATTACCATGATCCCCGGGCATACCATGCCCGGGGATCGTGTTTGGGCGGTTGCACATGAGGCGTCGAAAGCGGATGGATCGGAATGGGCACCCTGCGCCAATTTCAGCCGAGGCGCGAAGGCCCCTCAGTTGATGGCAATCTCGGCGCAGCTGCAAGGCGACTCGGTCACGCTGAGCCATCCCAATCGCCCCGATCTAAGCTTTGAGCCCGACGCGCATCAGGACACCTTTCTGGACTGGGTCAAACCGCTGATGCCTGCAGATCGCGCTGCGTCTGCCCGCATTGTCCGCGCCGCTAATCGCGGCATGACGGACAGCGATTTTCCTTCGATCAGTTTGTGCAACATGTCGTCGCATCGGGCGGTCGAGCAGAAGCTAGGCAGGGATCTTTCTATCGCTCGCTGGCGCGGAAATATCTGGTTCGATGGCCTGCCGCTGTGGAATGAGCTCGACTGGATTGGCCGCGACATCCGGATCGGCGAGGCCGTTTTTCATGTGCGCGAACGCATCACGCGGTGTTTGGCGACAGCCGCCAACCCTGATAC
Source organism: Ruegeria sp. S84 (assembly GCF_056583445.1). Taxonomy (NCBI): domain Bacteria; kingdom Pseudomonadati; phylum Pseudomonadota; class Alphaproteobacteria; order Rhodobacterales; family Roseobacteraceae; genus Ruegeria; species Ruegeria sp. S84. The sequence continues at coordinate 3,616,915 of NZ_CM152618.1, read as the reverse complement.
GGGTGAGCGGGATGCCGACACACTGGGTGCGCTGAGCAGCTGGGATCATCAGGATTTTGGCGTTTATGCCGAAGTTCTGGAAGGCGGCACCATTCACACCGGTGACGAGGTTCAGGTTCTATGACCCCACTTCCCTTTCCACTAGCTGAAACGCCAGATGAATTCGCAACGGAAACCGGTCGAAAGCTGTTTGCCGGGCCATCCGAATTCGTCAAAGGCGTCGTTGCCATGGATGGCCTGCCTGCCCCCGATCGGCTGGAGGTATGTTTCGCCGGGCGTTCGAATGTCGGTAAATCCAGCTTGATCAACGCGCTAACGGGCACCAAGGGGTTAGCACGTGCCTCGAACACGCCGGGGCGTACTCAAGAAATCAACTTTTTCACGCAAGGGCCTGAACTCTATTTGGTCGACCTGCCTGGGTACGGGTATGCGAACGCGCCGGTGAAGGTCGTGGAAAAATGGCAACGTCTGCTGAAACAGTATCTGAGTGGACGTCAGACCCTGCGCCGTGCCTTCGTCCTGATCGACTCGCGCCACGGGGTGAAACCTGTGGACGCCGAGATCATGAAGCTGCTGGATACCAGCGCAGTGACCTTTCAGTGCGTTCTGACAAAGGCCGACAAGGTCAAAGCAAAAGACCGGGAAAAAGTGCTGGACCAGGTGCGCGCCGCGCTTTCGAAACATCCTGCGGCCTTCCCCGAGATCGTGTTGACCTCATCCGAGAAGGGCGACGGCATTCCGACCCTGCGTTCGATCATTGCGCATCTGGAGTGACGTTGTTCAGCAATATCCAAGTCATGAGCTAAGGAAGCCGGGCTGCGCCCATCGGGTACGGCCCGTTCAGATTGGCTGTTTCCGCGATCCGGTCTTGGCACCATCCTCCAAACGCCCTAACACAGGGTCCCAGAGGGACACTCAGCCATGAAGACACGAGATATGAACCGGGATTGGATCGCCACCGCCGCCACATTGAACAGCGCCCTGCCCTATCTGCAGCGATACGACGGTGCGATTGTCGTCATCAAGCTAGGTGGCCACGCCATGGGCAGCGACGAAGCCATGGAAAGCTTTGCGCGCGATGTGGTGCTTATGCGTCAGGTTGGCGTAAACCCGGTCGTCGTGCACGGCGGTGGCCCAATGATCAATGCGATGCTCGACAAACTGGATATCCAGTCCGAGTTTGTGGGTGGTAAACGCGTGACGGACAAAGCCACAGTCGAAGTGGTCGAAATGGTCCTGTCGGGCCTTGTGAACAAGCGGATCGTGCAGGCGATCAATGCGCAGGGTGGCATGGCTGTGGGTCTGTCGGGCAAGGATGCCCATTTGATGATGTGCGAACAGACCGACGCCTCGCTCGGGTTTGTCGGCACACCGTCCGAGATGAACCCCAAAATCCTGCATGACCTGTTTGCGCATGATGTTATCCCTGTGATCGCGCCGCTGGGCGCAGGTCGGAATGGCGAAACCTTCAATGTGAATGGCGACACTGCAGCCGGGGCGATCGCCTCAGCTCTTAAGGCAGACCGCCTGCTACTGCTGACCGATGTAGCGGGCGTCAAGAACGCAGCAGGCGATGTCGTGACCGAGCTCAAAGCTGGCCAGATTCGTGAGATGACGCGTGAAGGCACTATTGCGGGTGGTATGATCCCAAAAACCGAAACTGCGCTGGACGCGCTGCATAATGGCGTTCGGGCGGTCGTTATTCTGGACGGGCGCGCGCCTAATGCGGTGCTGCTAGAGCTGTTCACCGAACACGGTGCCGGTTCTCTGATCCGACCTGACTGAGACGTCGGAGGTGGTATGGCGCGGCAGAGCGGGCATAATGCGGTAACAATGATGCCAATCACCGAACCCTATCGAATTGTTGAACAAGCTGCTCAGGATGTGGGTCTTATGGTCATGGGTGCACTTCATCCAAGGCCCAGTGAAGCAAAGCAACTTGATGACGGAACCCTAATCCTTCTGGGGGCTGCGGGGGCATTCTGGCCCGCTCTGAAGGCCTCGGCTGAGTGGCAGGATGGCCAACCCGACCCGGTTGATCGCTGGTCCAGACGGGTGATCGGCCAGCTTGCGCGGGACATGAGGGGCACCGCCTACTATCCGTTCGGCGACCCACCATACGCACCCTTCATTGACTGGGCACTTAAGTCCGGTCGCACCTTCAGCAGTCCGGTCGGGGCCCTGGTGCACGATACGGTAGGGATGATGATGTCATTCCGTGGTGCGTTGCATTTTGCGGATGAGTTCTCAATTCCATCCGTTTCTCAATCGTCACCCTGCACAGAATGCCCCGCGCCTTGTGCAACAACCTGTCCGGTTGGGGCATTGAACACCCACAGCTTCTATGACGTGGCAGCCTGTCATGATCATCTCGATACCAAAGCGGGACACAGCTGCATGAATAAAGGCTGCCTTGCCCGGCTCGCCTGCCCTCTCAGCGCCGGCGCAGAGCGCCAGCCAGAGCAATCTGCGCATCACATGAAAGCATTTCACCGATCATGACCCGCACACTGATCCTAATGCGCCATGCCAAGTCCAGTTGGGGCGATCCCTTTGCCGAAGATCACGACCGCCCGTTGAACAATCGAGGACGCAAATCGGCCCCCGCGATTGGGGCGTGGCTGCAAAGCAATGGCTGGCTGCCGGATGACGTTATCTGCTCAAGCGCCAAGCGCACCCGGGAAACGTGGGACAGATTGGGGCTGAGCACCCCGGAAATCCGCTTTACCCCCGCCTTGTATCTGACAGGCCCCGATGAGATGTTCGCCGAATTGGCCACAGCCACCGGCAATACCGTACTAATGCTGGGGCATAATCCCGGCATCGCTGCATTTGCAAATCGGCTGGTACGCAACCAGCCCGATCATTCGAGATTCTACGACTATCCGACTTGTGCAACGACTGTAATCCGGTTCGATATCCCCGACTGGAATGCGCTCGAATGGCATCAGGGTGAGGTTCTGGGCTTCACGATCCCACGCGAGCTGCTGGAATAGAAAAAGGCGAGGTCGACACCCCGCCTTCTTGGTTTTCTGATCCGAATTTAGTGTCCCAGTATCTGGCTGAGGAACAACTTGGTCCGTTCGCTCTGCGGGTTGTTGAAGAACTCTTCCGGTTCGTTCTGCTCCACAATCTGACCGGCATCCATAAAAATCACGCGGTTGGCGACCTGGCGGGCAAAGCCCATCTCGTGGGTCACACACAGCATGGTCATGCCTTCCTCGGCCAGTTCGATCATGGTGTCGAGCACCTCTTTGATCATCTCAGGGTCCAGCGCCGATGTAGGTTCATCGAACAACATGATCCGCGGCATCATGCACAGCGAGCGGGCAATCGCCACACGCTGCTGCTGACCACCCGATAGCTGACCGGGATACTTGTCGGCCTGCTCAGGGATCTTCACCTTTTCCAGGAAATGCATCGCGCGCTCTTCGGCCTCTTTCTTGGGCGTCTTGCGCACCCAGATCGGGGCCAGCGTGCAGTTTTCCAGAATGGTCAGGTGCGGGAACAGGTTGAAGTGCTGGAACACCATGCCAACCTCGGACCGGATTTTGTCGATGTTTTTCAGGTCATTCGACAGCTCGGTCCCATCCACAATGATCGTGCCCTGCTGGTGTTCCTCCAGCGCGTTCAGGCAGCGGATCAGGGTAGACTTGCCCGACCCCGACGGCCCCGCGATCACAATCCGCTCGCCCTGATTGACGGTCAGATTGATATCGCGCAGCACGTGGAAGGCACCGTACCACTTGTTCATATTGGTGATTTCGATGGCGATTTCGTCGCTCACCTGCATTTTGGAGCGGTCGATTTCGCGTTCAATTGCAAGTTCAGACATGTGTTGAACTCCTTAACGGTGGCCAGTCTGAAGCTTGCGCTCCAGGTACATGGAATAACGGGACATGGAGAAGCAGACGACAAAGAACAGAACGCCGATAAAGGCAAACAGTTCCCAGTAGACGCCGTTCCAGGCGGTATCGGCGCGGATGCCGTTGGTCAGGCCGATCACGTCAAACAGACCGATGATCGAGACCAAAGTCGTATCCTTGAAGATACCGATGAACGTGCTCACGATGCCCGGGATCGAGATTTTCAGCGCTTGTGGCATGATGATCAGCCGCTGCGCCTGCCAGTAGTTCAGGCCCAGACTGTCTGCACCCTCGTACTGACCCCTTGGAAGGGCAGCCAGACCACCCCGGATCACCTCGGCCATATAGGCGGCCGAGAACAGGGTCATCATGATCATCACCCGCAGGATGATGTCAAAATTGGTGCCCGGCGGCAGGAACAGGTTCAGCAGCAGCGATGCCACGAACAGCAGGGTAATCAGCGGCACGCCCCGAATGAACTCGATAAAGCCCACGCACAGGTATTTGACGATCATCAGATCGGACTGACGACCCAGCGCCAGTACGATACCGATCGGCAGCGAGACACCGATGGCCACAACACCCAACAGGATCGCCAGCATGAAGCCACCAAAGTCGCGGCTTTCCACCGACGCGATGCCAATCGGAATGACCGAATTGATCGCGTCTGCAACCAAACCAGAAGCAAACAGCCACCAAAGGATGGGCAGTGCGATCGAAAGGATGATCGCGGCAAGAGACCCGGCAACCGGAAGCGCAAACTTGTAGGCGAAATACCCGATGGCAAATCCGGCGGCGACCATGAGCGGCCCCCAGATCGACCCACCCCACATCAGCCAAGGCAGCAGGAACGGATAAGCCGCTGTTACGATCAACAGCTTCCGCGGCACCTTGGTGAACAACACCGGCGCAATAGCAACCAACAACAAGATGAAGGTCAGGTTCGGTCGGAAATATGCCGGCCAGCCGCCAGATTCGGGCGGGTTAGACCACGTCGCGTCCGGGTGCGCCGGATAAGGCGGATAAAAACCGTATAGCAACTGCAGCCAACGGTCCTTGATAACACCCCAGCAGGCATGACCATGGGTATCACCCCAGGTGGCCATCATGATCTCGCGACATTCCGACAGGGAATTGGCGTTCCAGACGGATTGGAACGTCCAGGCCAAAATGTTGGACAACACGTAGTAAATGAGGATCAAAGAGATGATCGTCAGGATCGCGTTGAGCCAGCTTGAGAACAGATTGTGCCTGATCCAGCCCAGTACACCGACCTCAGAGGCGGGCGGTGCCTTTTCCGGCAACATTTCTGTGCGGACAAATGAAACATCACTCATATTACCGCTCCACCAGTTTGACACGGTTGTTGTACCAGTTCATCACCGCCGAAATGCTCAGCGAGATGGACAGATAGACCAGCATCAGCAGCAGAACGCATTCCAGCTCGCGGCCGGTCTGGTTCATGGTGATGCCACCCAGCGTACCCGTGATGTCCATATATCCGACCGCGATCGCCAGCGACGAGTTCTTGGTCAGGTTCAGATAGTTCGAGATCATCGGCGGGATGATAACCCGCAGCGCTTGCGGCAAGATCACAAGGCGCATGGTCCGGCCCGGGCGCAAGCCCAGTGCGGATGCGGCCTCGGTCTGACCCTTGGAAATAGCCAGAATACCAGCACGCACGATCTCGGCGATGAAAGCCGCAGTATAAAGCGACAAGGCCAGCCAGAGGGCAATCAGCGAGTTCCGCAGATGGGTGCCGCCGGTGAAGTTAAAGCCTTTCAACTCAGGATAGCCCAAGTGAAAACCCAGCACGCCCAGCAGGATGGCCGACGGCACGAAGAAAATGCCCAGTTGGATGCGCCAGATGGTCGGGCGATCACCGGTCGATTCCTGCGTTGCATTGGCCCAGGCCGAAACCTTGCGCATGGCAAAGATGCTGCCGCCAAAGACGATCAGGAAAGCGATCAGGTCAAGCGAGACATCAAAGCGCAGGCTTGACGTGCCGAACAGGTGAATATCTCCCAATCCGCGCGAGAACAGAAACTCGGGGATATAGACCCCGCGATTGGTCACAGCGACTGTGCCAAAAAGATCCATTGTGGCTTCTGGGTTTTCACCCCGGAAGGCGCGCGGAGCGGGCAGGCTTTCGATCAGGATCGCCATGGCGAACACGATCCAAAGCAGCACTGGCACGTTGCGGAACATCTCGACATAAACCGTCATGATCCGCGCGATCAGCCAGTTATTCGACAGGCGCAAAACACCGACCATGACGCCGATGATCGTTGCTGTGATACAGCCCAGAACTGCAACAACCAGAGTGTTCAGCAGGCCTATGAACGCCGCGCGCAGATGGGTATCGCGCGAGTCGTATTCCAGCAGGCGTTGGTTGATGTCATAGCTGGCCGGTTCGGCAAAAAAGTCGAACCCGACTGTTCTGCCTAGCGTCTCAAGGTTCTGAATGGTGTTGTTGATAATCCAGGCTGCCAGAAGCATGAAACCGATCATCGCTATGACCTGAATGGTCGCAGATCGGTACCGCGTATCGTAAAGGAGCATGGACAGCCGGAAGTGCTCCTTCGGCGGGTCAGTGAGTGTCGTCATGACCTATGTATATCCCCGTGCATCCCGGATGTTGGCAGAGTTTGCCTCTGCTCAGATCGTTCCGGGCGTGTTTCTTATGGAAGGAAAAAGGGCGCGGGTTCCCCCGCGCCCTTTTCCGTGGATCTTAGCGGAAAGGCGGTGCGTACAGCAGGCCACCATCGGTCCACTGTGCGTTCAGGCCGCGTGCCAGACCGATCGGGGTTTCCTCGCCGATGTTCTTGGCAAACACTTCGCCGTAGTTACCGCCGACTTTGATCGCGCGCTGTGCCCAGTTCGCGTCCAGACCCAGCATCTCACCCAGCGTACCTTCGGTACCCAACAGGCGGTTTACCTCTGGGTTGTCGGTGGCACCGCTGGACATCTCGTCGATGTTCGCCGAGGTTACACCCAGCTCTTCCGCTGCGATCAGTGCGTTCAGGGTCCAGCGGACCACATCGCCCCACTCGTGATCGCCATGACGGACCAGCGGGCCCAGCGGCTCTTTCGAGATGATTTCGGGCAGGATCACGTGGTCGCCTGCGTTTTCAAAGGTGGCGCGCGTAGCAGCCAGACCCGATGCGTCGGTAGTGTAAACGTCACAGGCACCAGCCAGATACTGCTGCTGCGCTTCGGCGTTGGTTTCGATCGGAACCGGCTCGTAGCTCATGTTGTTGATGCGGAAGAAATCCGCCAGGTTAAGCTCAGTTGTGGTGCCGGTCTGGATGCAAACGGTTGCACCGTCCAGTTCCTTGGCCGAGCTGACGCCCAGTGCCTTGGGAACCATGAAGCCCTGACCATCGTAGTAGTTGATGCCGACGAATTCGAACTTCAGGTCGACGTCGCGGCTGAAGGTCCACGTGGTGTTACGGGCCAGCATGTCAATCTCGCCCGAAGCCAGCGCGGTGAAACGTGTTTTACCGGTGGTTGGGATGAACTCAACGGCGCTTGGGTCGTCCAGAACGGCAGCGGCTACCGCGCGGCATACGGCCACGTCAAAACCCTGCCACTCACCATTGGCATCGGGGCTGGCAAAGCCGGGTACGCCGGTTGCAACGCCGCAGTTCAGCTTGCCGCGGGCTTTCACGTCGTCAACGGTACCCGCTGCAGCTGCGCCAGCAGCCAGGCCGGCAATGGTTGCCACGCCCAAAATTACGGATTTTTTCATTTTTACCTCTTCCTGATTTTCCATCCCTGAATGGAACGGTTCGATCCGGCGCATAGGCGCCAGAAAGGTTACCCAAAAGGTGTCTCCCCTTTAGTGGCCCGAGTTTGGGCGTATTCATCAACAAACGTCAAGGGCTGGATCAGGGAAAACGATAGGTCTTTTCTGCCAGAATCGGACACAAATTCACGATTTGACGAGAATCCGTCTCAGAACGAGAGGTCAAAGAACTGCTTTGCGTGCAGAAAGGCGGCCCGTTTCACTTCGGCGGCAGCATGTGCCTCATCGTCGTGGCCCCATTGTTCGATCTGCCAAAGCTCGTCCAGCCGAGAAATGCGCCATATCTCGTCCGGTTTGCGCCAATTCTGGGCTGCCGCGAAACCAAGAATCAATGATCCCGACAGGCTGACGAGGTCATGAAACGCTGCCAGTTGGAACGCATTCAGTCCATGCACCCGGTCACGCAGGCCTTGCAGCACCTCGGCAGCTTGCGGTTGATGCACCACCCCTGCACGCGGGATCAACCGCGCGCCCAGGGCGTCCGCAGCCCAATCCAATGCAGGATCCCAGGCCTCGGACTGCCGCTGCTGCAACGTTTCGGGATGGGTCGCCCGATAACACAGCAGATCCGAGTCGCCGTAATCGGCCAGCATATCGGCAACCTCACCATGCTGGTGCCGCACCTTGTCGATCGCCGCATTGGCCGAACGGGTGAATGGCATCGTGGTCGGGTCGATTTCCTTTTCCTGTGCATCCCATTCCCGTGCAACGGCCTCGGCCATGGCACGCGTGGGCAGGTCTAGCGCAGCCTTGGCGGGCGTTTTGACCCGCCGACCATCCAGTTCAACCGTATAGCCCACGTCGGTCTCAACGACCGTGCTTGTCGTCCAGAAGCGTTTGGGTTTCCAGTCGCTCATCTCTTTAGCCCCAGATCTTGGCCAGTGCGCCTGGCAATTCTTCGAATGTTTCGATCACATGTGTCGCAGCCGTCAGTACCCGACGATCGTGATAACCCCAGCTGACACCGATCCCGGCAACCTGCGCGGCTGCGGCCATATCCATGTCAAAGCTGGTGTCGCCCACCATGACGGCTTGCGCAGCCGGCACGCCCGTTTCAGCCAAAGCTGTTTCTATCATCGACGGGTGCGGCTTGGACGGGTGGTGATCTGCAACCTGACGAGTAATAAAATGCTGCTGCAACCCATGCCCTTCAAGCAGCGCATCAAGCCCGCGCTGAGACTTGCCTGTGGCCACTCCCAAAAGTACCTCGGGCTGAGCGTGAAGAGCGTCAATCACTTGGCGCGCACCGGGATAAAGCGGCGAGCTTGCGGCGCCCTGCTCCAACCTTTGCGCGTGATAGGCCTGCTTATAACCGTCAACCAATGCGTCTTGTATCCGTTCGGACTGATCTGCTGCCAGACGCGCCATTGCATGGGGCAGAGATAAACCGACGATGGACAGGATCGCGTCACGATCCGGGACCGGCAGTGACTGCGCCTGAAAACAGGCGGTCATTGCCGAAACAATGGCACCCTGACTATCGACCAGAGTGCCATCCACATCAAACAGGACCAGCCGCAATGGAGCGTTCATCGCAACTCCTCAAACGGATCATCTGCAGCGAGGTCTTCGGTCCAGCCCAGCGTATCCCAGCTGTGTTTCATATGATCCGGTAAAGGCGCCGTAAGCGAGATGGGTTTGCGGGTCATCGGGTGTTCAAAGGACAGGCTGCGGGCGTGGAGGTGCAGCTTTTTGCTGATGATACCTCCCAACTGCGCGCCCCAGCCATCGCCGAGGTTTTCCTGCCCCGAGCCGCCATATTTCCCATCGCCAATGATCGGGTGGCCGATCGCCGCCATATGTGCGCGCAGCTGATGGGTCCGCCCCGTCACCGGCTCCATCGCGACCCAGGCTGCCCGCCCTGCAACGCGATAGAGCGTTGCATAGAGCGTATGCGCGCGTTTCGCGCCGGGCGTATCGTTCACCTCGCTCGGATGAACAGCGATCATCTTCTCGCCTTCGCCATGCTTACCATGCCCCGGTGCCTTGACCAGCCCGGTCTTGATTTCGCCCAGGTACGGAGTTGGAACACCAGCTACCAGCGCCCAATAGATCTTTTGGGTGTTACGATGCCGGAACGCAGCGGTCAGCCCCTTGGCAGCCTCGCGCGTGCGGGCCAACAGCAGTACGCCCGAGGTGTCTTTGTCCAGCCGATGCACAAGGCGCGGGTTCTCGTCATACCCAAAGCGCAATGCCTCAGACAGGCTATCCACATGGCGGGTCTGACCACTGCCACCTTGAACCGGCAGACCATGCGGCTTGTTCAGCGCCAGCACGTGATCGTCTTTATAAATCACGCAAGACTGGATCATCTTTGCGTCAGCGTCCGAAACGCGATGCTTCACGACTGCGGGCTTGTGATCCGCGTCCGGCAGCGGCGGCACGCGCACGGACTGCCCGGCCTCTAGCCGCGTCGAAGCTTTGACCCGACTGCCATCTACGCGCAGTTCACCCTTGCGGCACATCTTCTCGATCCGGCCCTGGCTGACATGAGGAAACAGGCGGCGCAGCCAACGATCCAGCCTCTGGTCGCCATCGCCCTCTGCTACGGTGATCACCTGTACGCCGCTCATGCCATTGCCCCTTGTTCCGCACGGCTGATCCGCCCGGATTGTGCTTGTTTCAGTGCCTTAGAAATCATGCGCGTCTGTCGCGCGCATCGGGTGCAGAGTCAAGTCTAGCCCTGATTGCGTTGCGTTCTCAGCTTGGCGAAGTATTCCAGCCGTTTTTTCAGCTCGCGCTCAAAACCACGCTCTACCGGCTGATAGAGAACCGGGCGCTTCATATCATCCGGGAAATAGTTCTGACCCGAGAACCCATCTTCGGCATCGTGGTCATAGGCATACCCTGCACCATATCCCTGATCCTTCATCAGCGATGTCGGAGCGTTCAGGATATGTTTGGGTGGCGGTTCACTGCCCGATTGCTTGGCCAGCCGCATCGCCGCCTTATACCCCACATAGGCCCCGTTCGATTTCGGAGCGAGCGCCAGATACACCAACGCCTGCGCCAGTGCCAACTCGCCCTCGGGCGAGCCCAGCCGTTCATAGGCTTCCCAACTGTGCAGGCAGATCGATTGCGCCTGAGGATCGGCCAAACCGATATCTTCAACCGCCATCCGCGTGATCCTCCGCGCCAGATAGCGCGGGTCTTCGCCGCCGGTCAGCATCCGCGCAAACCAATACAGCGCCGCGTCAGGGTCCGATCCGCGCACCGATTTGTGCAGGGCCGAGATCAGATTGTAATGCTCATCCCCCGATTTGTCGTATTTTGCGGCCCGTCGCATCAGGCGCGTCGACAATGCATCCGGGTCCAGATCGGCGTCCACTTTCCAAGCAGCAACCTGTTCAATCAGGTTCAGTAGTGCGCGACCGTCGCCATCTGCCATCTCCTGCAGCGCTTCGCGGGCGGCAGACGTTAGCGGCAAGGCGCGGTCAAGCTCATTCTCGGCGCGTTGTGTCAAACGCTCAAGATCAGCAAGGCTAAGGCGTTCCAGAACCAGCACCTGAGACCGGCTGAGTACCGCCGCGTTCAACTCGAAGGAAGGGTTTTCGGTCGTCGCGCCAACCAGGAGGATCGTGCCGTCCTCCATATGCGGCAGAAACCCGTCCTGTTGCGCTTTGTTAAAACGATGGATTTCGTCAACAAATAACAAGGTGCCCTGCCCGTTCTGACGACGGATTTTAGCAGCCTCAAATACCTTCTTCAGATCCGGCACACCGGTAAAAATCGCGCTGATCTGCACGAAATGCAGATCGGTTTCCTGCGCCAGCAACCGGGCAATGGTTGTCTTTCCCACACCCGGCGGGCCCCAGAAGATCAGGCTGGACAGGCTACCTGACGCGAGCATCACCCCCAATGGCGCATCTAGTCCCAAAACCTGCTTTTGCCCGATCACCTCAGACAGGGATTGTGGGCGCAAGCGATCCGCAAGCGGCCTGTGCGGCGAAGCGGTTGGTTCCGCAGAACCGGTATCGAACAAATCACTCACGGATCACAACCGAAACCGCAATGAGATTAACCGGCTTCCCCGCTCAATCTCCATCTGTACCCGGCGACCTGGATCGGTCAGGGCCTGAACGATATCCTCCGGTGTCTCGGTTCTGGTTCCGTTGATACCTTTTACGACATCGCCCACACGCAATCCTGCGCGGCCGCCATAGCGGTTCGGATCAACCACTACGACGCCGGTCTGAGACAGCGACAAGCCAAGCTTTACGATCACCGCCGGATTTACACCCGAAACGATCAGACCTGGCATGACCGTATCCTCGTCCAGCGTAGTCTCATCCGCCGCAGGCGTTTCAGGCGGTTTGATCAGCGCCACTTCAATATCCGAGCGGTCTTCGCCCCGCAGCCGAGTCAGGACCGACTTTCCACCCACCCCGGCAACAGCCATGCGAAATTTCATCTCGGCCGGAGAATTCACCTCGTCTCCGTCGACATGAGTGACAACGTCCCCGACCCGCAGACCCGCTTCTGCCAGCGGACTCAGTTCATGTAAGTCAGAAATCACCACCCCGAGAGGGATGGCCATACCCAGAGACTCGGCTATATCCGCGCTCATGTGTTGACCGGCCATTCCTGCCCAAGGACTTACGAAGCTTTCGTTGCCTGCCTGCGCCTGCCGCAGGAATTCGGCCACCAGATTGGCCGGAATGGCAAATCCGATACCGTTCGATCCACCTGACCGTGTCAGGATTGAGGTGTTTATACCAATCAGATCGCCATTCACATCGATAAGCGCGCCACCGGAATTGCCCGGGTTGATCGCCGCATCGGTTTGAATGAAGTACCCTCGTGCATTTCCCGTCGCTGTTCCGGTACGCGCCAGCCCTGAAATAATTCCTGATGAAACAGTTTGGCCTACGCCGAACGGATTTCCGATCGCCAGCGTCAGCTCTCCTACTTCAACCTGATCGGAATCGCGCATCTGCAGGAACGGCAGATCGTTTGCCTCTTCCAACCGCAAGATTGCAATGTCGCTTTCTTTGTCACCCAGAACGACTTCGGCAGTGAATTCACGACGGTCGGTAGTCACGACCTGAATTTCCGATGCCATCCCCACAACGTGGTAGTTTGACACCACATACCCATCACCTGTGAGGATCACGCCAGAGCCGAGCGAATTCTGCACACGGGGGCGTGGCGTCCCAAATCCACGGCCAAAGAAGTCCTGAAAGAACGGGTCAGAAAATAGCGGATTTGCCCGCCCTTCGCGCACAATCTTGGCGTAGATGTTCACAACCGCCGGGGCAGCCTGCTTTACGACAGGGGCGAACCCGAGGCCGATTTCGGTCTGGCTTTTTGGTACCTGCGTCTCTGCGGCTGCCGGTATTGCGCCCATCAGCAATACTAGGGAACACAATAGTCTTAGCATCATCGGCCCTCCGGCAATATCGCCAACCGGATATGCGGGGCCGGTGCAAAGATTGCAAGCGACATAACCCGCTGCCTTCGACAATGCCGAGGACCTACCGCTTTCTTTTGAGCTATTCGCACAAATACACAGCTTCAGCATTATGGCTTCGCAAAGCGTTGCAAAAGTTTCACAGGGAGTTGTGTTATGTGTTGGACTTGGCGCTGAATCCAATCAGAGGGAACGACCATGCACAAAGACCGGGAATTGACCTTTGCAACGGCCCTTGCCTCTCATCATCAAAAAAAGAGCTTTGTGCGGGAAGAGCACGCCCACGAGTATTACCAGGCCTCACTACTGAGTGCCGTCATGCAGGGGGTCTATGATGGGACTGTTTCCATCGGTCAGCTGCTGGAACACGGAGATTTCGGTCTCGGTACCTTCAACGCCCTGGACGGAGAAATGGTGGTGCTGGATGGTGTCGCTTATCGCCTGGATGGGGAAGGCAAAGCGACAATTGCGGATAACGGCGCGCTGACACCATACGCAGCCGTCATTGACTTTGAACCGACGATTTCGCTTGCGTTGGATTCTCCTGTTAACAAGTCCGATTTCGAGGAGGGTTTGGATGACATGGCCGATGCAAAGAACTTGTTTTATGCGGTTCGTTTCACCGGATTGATCAAACACAATAGGTATCGAAACGTTTTGAAACAGGAACGGCCATACAAACCTTTGCTGGAAGTGGTCAAAACGCAGGCCGAGTTTGAATTGGAAAACGTGGAGGGAACTATTCTCGGGTTCCGTTGCCCTGACTACGCAGTCGGGATCGGCGTACCGGGTTACCACTTGCATTTCATCTCTGACGACCGGACCACCGGTGGGCACGTACTTGATTACACATTGACCCGGGGAAAGATCGAAATCGATCACACCTCGTCTCTTCATCTGGAATTGCCAGAGACAGAGGATTTCTCTGACGCCAATTTGTCCGCGGGAGCGTCAGCGGATGGTATTCTGAAAGCCGAAAGCAATTAAATTTAGGCCGACTTGGATTTTCACACGGAGCAAAAGAAAACCCCCGCGTCTGCGACGCGGGGGCTGAGACTCAGATATAGCCAAGGCTTATTCTTCGTCTGCGGCCTCTTCGGCGGCAACACGAGCTTTGTCGGCCGCGCCTTTGGCGTCGATGTCGCGGTCAACGAATTCGATGATCGCCATCGGTGCCATGTCACCATAGCGGAAGCCAGCTTTTAAGATACGGACATAACCGCCCTGACGCTCGGCGTAACGAGGGCCCAGAACTTCGAACAGCTTGGCGACGTCTTTGTCTTCTTTCAGCTGTGCTGCGGCCTGACGGCGGGCGTGCAGGTCGCCGCGCTTGCCCAGAGTGATCAGTTTTTCAACGATCGGGCGCAGTTCTTTTGCCTTGGGCAGAGTTGTTTTGATTTGCTCATGCTCGATGAGCGAGCCAGCCATGTTTGCAAACAGAGCTTTGCGGTGCTCATGAGTACGGTTCAGGCGGCGATAACCACGTGCGTGACGCATTTTCTAGTTCCTTCTTTCGCGTTTTGCTTTGTCTGGCCGGCGATGCGTGTCACCGGCTCTCCTTGGGGCGGAAGTGCCCATATGGTCCCCGGCAGCCCGGGCATTTGTGAAGACGCGCTTAGAACGCGTCTTCGAATTTCTTGGCCAGATCTTCGATGTTGTCGGGCGGCCAGTCCTCGACATCCATGCCGAGGTGCAGACCCATGCCGGATAGCACTTCCTTGATCTCGTTCAGCGACTTGCGGCCGAAGTTCGGAGTGCGCAGCATCTCGGCTTCGGTCTTCTGGATCAGATCGCCGATGTAAACGATGTTGTCGTTCTTCAGGCAGTTTGCCGAACGGACCGACAGTTCCAGCTCGTCCACTTTCTTCAGCAGCAGCGGGTTGAACTCCAGACCATCGTCCTCGTCCTGGCGGCCAGCCGATTCCGGCTCGTCGAAATTGACGAAGATTGACAGCTGATCCTGCAGGATGCGTGCGGCAAATGCCAGCGCGTCTTCCGGCGTGATCGAACCGTCGGTGTCGATCTTCAGGGTCAGCTTGTCATAGTCCAGAACCTGACCTTCACGGGTCGGCTGAACGTCATAGGCAACCTTTTTGACCGGCGAGTAGATCGCGTCGATCGGGATCAGACCGATGGGCGCGTCTTCGGGCTTGTTCTTCTCAGCCGAGACATAGCCCTTGCCGGTGTTGACGGTCAGTTCCATGAACAGGTCTGCGCCATCATCCAGGTGGCAGATGACGTGATCACGGTTCAGAACCTCGATGCCAGCGCTCTCGCTGATGTCGCCAGCGGTAACTACTGCGGGGCCTTTGGCATTGATCGACAGGCGCTTGGGGCCTTCGACTTCCATGCGCAGGGACACGCCTTTGAGGTTCAGGATGATGTCGGTGACGTCTTCACGCACACCTGCGACCGAGCTGAACTCGTGCAACACGTTGTCGATCTGAACGCTAGTGATGGCCGCGCCTTGCAAGCTGCTCATCAGAACGCGGCGTAGCGCGTTGCCCAGTGTCAGACCAAAGCCACGTTCCAGCGGTTCGGCAACCAGGGTTGCCTGACGTGCGGGGTCGTTGCCCGGCTTGCCGTCAAGCTGGGTCGGCTTGATCAATTCTGCCCAATTCTTATGGATCATGTAATCCCTCCATTCCTGTCCGCGCCCCATGACCAACAAGGTGCAGACGCCCGAGGTTCAAAATGACGTGCTGGGGCCGTGCAGAAACACAGCCCCAGCTCAATTCAAAATCGCTTAGACGCGACGACGCTTCGGCGGACGGCAGCCGTTGTGAGCGATCGGTGTCACGTCGCGGATGGACGTGATGTTGAAGCCCACTGCAGCCAGCGCACGCAGAGCCGATTCACGACCCGAACCGGGGCCCTGAACTTCGACTTCGAGCGTCTTGACGCCATGTTCCTGCGCCTTTTTGCCTGCATCTTCTGCAGCCATCTGAGCGGCGTAGGGTGTCGATTTCCGCGACCCTTTGAAGCCCATGGTACCGGCAGACGACCATGCAATGGCGTTGCCCTGTACGTCCGAGATCAGGATCTTGGTGTTGTTGAAGGTCGAGTTCACATGGGCAACGCCCGATGCGATGTTCTTACGCTCTTTGCGCTTAACGCGAGTCTTGTCACGTGCCATCGGTCAGACCCTCCCTTATTTCTTCTTACCGGCAATGGCCTTTGCGGGGCCTTTGCGAGTACGAGCATTGGTGTGGGTACGCTGACCGCGAACCGGCAGGTTGCGGCGGTGACGCAGACCGCGATAGCAGCCCAAGTCCATCAGACGCTTGACGTTCATCTGAACTTCACGACGCAGGTCACCTTCGACGGTGAAGTTTGCATCGATGTGCTCGCGGATGGCCAGAACTTCTGCGTCGGACAGTTCGTTGACGCGACGGTGCGCTTCAATGCCTACGGCTTCGCAGATCGCTTTGGCCGAGGTGTTTCCGATACCGGTGATATATGTGAGGGCGATTGGTACCCGCTTTGCAGTCGGGATGTTTACGCCGGCAATACGTGCCACGTGTCACTTTCCTTTTTGTTGCGGTTCCGTAGCTCCGGAACCTTTTTTCACAACACTTGACCGTGGCAGTGACGCCAGAGGGTCCAGTATTATTCGAGGTGGTCGGGGCAATTGGGACGAATCCCGCATGCGGTCTTGATTCCCTTTAGGGATGGGGGTGCGTAGAGACTTTTAAGAGGATCGTCAAGCCATACAAAGTGAGGTTGGAATTTCATTCCCTCACCACATCGACCCGATGCGACATATCGTGGCAAATCCGGAGGCCTTGATCCGAAAATTTACATTGTATCTCTTCACGCTCTGCACTGAGTTTCCCTCCAAAAAATCTAAAAGCAAGGAATGGAAGAGAAAATAAGATGGCAACCGATATTGTCGATTTGAGCGGTGGAAAGAAACCGAGTATCGGACCAAACATAAAGATAGCCGTAAACACACAAATAGCAGGCAAGGTTCGTTGCCTGAACGTAGTGCTTTCCGCCTTTATAAGCTCTCCATATCTTTCGAATGCTTCTTCAAGATCTTCAGGAACCGGAACAGTCGTCGACTGCATCACCCCAAAACAGCTTCAATCGACGCCGTAACTTCCTTGATATCCGCCAGCCCGTTCACCGGACGCAGATCGCCTTTGGCGTAGTAGTAACCAATCAGCGGAGAGGTCTTTTTATAGTATTCCATCAACCGCGTGCGCAGGCTGTCTTCGTTGTCGTCGGCGCGACGGACAAAGTCATTCTCCTTGCCGCAATTGGTGCATTTGCCATCCGCAGGAATCGGCTTGGTGTTGTCGTTATAGACCTCACCACATCCGCCGCAGGTTGACCGCGCCGTGATCCGGTCCACCAGCGCGTCATCGTCCACACGCATCTCGATCACCGTATGCAGCGACTGGCCCAGCTTGGTCAGCAGAGCCGACAGCGCGTCTGCCTGTGCCAGCGTCCGGGGGAAGCCGTCAAAGATGAAACCGGCACCTTTTTCGGTGGTCAGTTTCTCTTCAATCAGGCCGATCACGATCTCATCGGTGACCAGCTTGCCCGCGTCCATGATCGCAGCAACCTTCTGGCCCATTTCCGTGCCCGAGGTTTTCGCCTCGCGCAGCATGTCTCCGGTGCTGAGTTGCACCATACCGCGGGTTTCAACCAGGTGACGCGCCTGCGTTCCTTTGCCTGCCCCCGGGGGGCCGAGAAGAATGATGTTCATCGACGAGCAGCTCCCTTTCTGCCGCGTTTCTTGCCTTTGCCGCGCAGCTGGGACTTTTCAATCAGCCCTTCGTATTGATGCGCCAGCAGGTGGCTCTGGACTTGTTGGATCGTGTCCATGGTCACAGAGACGATAATCAGAACCGAGGTGCCGCCGAAATAGAACGGGATAGCAAACTGGCCCCGCAGGATTTCAGGCAGCAGACAAACGGCCGCCAGATAGGCCGAACCCAGAACCAGCACGCGGTTGACGACGTATTCCAGATATTCGGCGGTTTTCTTGCCCGGACGGATACCCGGTACAAAACCGTTCTGCTTTTTCAGGTTGTCCGCCACATCGTCCGGCTTGAACGACACGTTGAACGTGTAGAAATAGGCGAAGAACACGATCATCGAAGCGAAGAACAGCAGATAAAGCGGCTGTCCGGGGCCGAAGTTGGCCAGCAGCCACGACATCACCGGGCCATTTGTGGCGCCCGACGAGAAGGTCGAGATCGTTACCGGCAGCAACAGCAGCGAGCTTGCAAAGATCGCAGGGATCACACCCGCCGGGTTCACTTTGACCGGCAGGTGGCTGGAGCCGCCTTCGTAGACTTTCATACCAGCCTGACGGCGCGGGTATTGGATATGGATCTTGCGCAGGGCCCGCTCCATGAACACCACAAAGGTGATCACGGCGATGACCATGATGATCACACCCACGATCACGGCGGGGCTGATTGCACCGCTGCGGCCCGAAGCGAAGAACTGCGCCAGAGCGGCGGGAACCTCGGCAATAATGCCAACGAAGATGATTAGAGAGATACCGTTACCGATGCCGCGTGCGGTGATCTGCTCGCCCAGCCACATCAGGAACATGGTGCCGCCGACCAAAGTGATCATGGTCGACATACGGAAGAACATGCCCGGATCGGTCGCAAGATCGCCCGATTCCAACGAAACCGCCAGACCATAAGCCTGAACGGTGGCCAGAGCCACGGTACCGAAACGGGTGTATTGGTTGATCTTCTTGCGCCCTTGCTCGCCCTCTTTCTTGAGCTGTTCGAGCGCGGGAACCATTGATGTCAGCAGCTGCACGATGATCGAGGCCGAGATATAGGGCATGATGCCGAGGGCAAAGATACCCATCCGCCCCAGCGCCCCGCCGGTGAACATCGAAACCATGCCGCCGATGCCCTGCCCCGCTTGCTCCATGAACTCACGCAGGGCTTGCCCGTCGATACCTGGGACCGGAATGAAGGTGCCCAGACGATAGACGATCAACAAACCCAGCGTGAACAGGATGCGGTTGCGCAGATCGGTGGCTTTGCCCAAAGCAGCCCAGCTTGTGTTGGCTGCCATTTGTTCTGCTGCTGATACCATAAATCGGTCTCTCTTATGAAAACACCGCCCGGAACCGTTTTCCGGCTCGGGCGGCGTCTTGGAAAACTCTGAGGTCTATGTAAGCGGGTCTGCGCCCGCTCACAAGCGCTTACTCTGCCGCAGCAGCTTTTGTGACCGTCAGTGAGCCGCCCGCTTTCTCAACTGCCTCAACAGCAGATTTCAGAAGCACCGGTGACTTCCAGGTTCACTTTGGCGGTGATTTCACCTTTGGCCAGAACGCGAACACCGTCCAGCTTGCGGCGGACCAGACCGGACGCAACCAGCGCGTCCTCGGTGATCGCAGCTTTGGCGTCCAGCTTGCCGGCGTCGACGAATTTCTGGATCAGGCCCAGATTGATAACGGCGAATGCCTTGCGGTTCGGCTTATTGAAGCCACGCTTGGGCAGGCGCTGGTACAGCGGCATCTGGCCGCCTTCGTAGCCATTGATGGCCACACCCGAACGGGATTTCTGGCCTTTGATACCACGGCCACCCATTTTACCTTTGCCAGAACCGGGACCACGGCCAACGCGGGTGCGTTTAGGTGCGGCGCCAGGATTGTCGCGCAATTCGTTCAGTTTCATTTCGCTTCTCCTAAGCCGGATGTGACCCCCGAAGCGTGATGGGCCAAACACGGCATTTCTTGATTTTGATTCTCGTGGATGGAAATCCACCGGAGCGCTCTACAGCGTTGTGCCCTGCGTTGCAAGGTTTGATCCATCACAATTGCCAAAACCAAAAGAGGCGCCAGATTGGCGCCTCTTCAACGGTGAGTGGTTCAGGTGTTACGCGCAATATGCGTGGTCGCGTGCAATATCTGCGATATCACAACGGCGAACGCCGATATCGTCCAGCTCGCGATTGCTCAGGCTTTGCAGTTCGCGATAGGTGCGGCTGTATTCTGCAGCCCGAGCGCGGTTTTCTTTTACGCGCTCAACAAAGCTCGCAATACGAGCACTCAGGTTGAAACCGCCATGTGTCAGTGTTGCTGTATGTGCCATATCTAATTTCCTTTCTGTTCCGAGGCGTATTCCCCGGGCGTTTCCATTTGTTCCTTTGTGGACAAGGCTCAGATAGGAGTGTTCGATATCGCTAACAACGCGCG
Source organism: Ruegeria sp. S84 (assembly GCF_056583445.1). Taxonomy (NCBI): domain Bacteria; kingdom Pseudomonadati; phylum Pseudomonadota; class Alphaproteobacteria; order Rhodobacterales; family Roseobacteraceae; genus Ruegeria; species Ruegeria sp. S84. Next base: position 3,596,651 of record NZ_CM152618.1, on the reverse strand, counting down.
TTTTGGTCTAGCCGATATGCGGTGGGGGAATGGCAAGCGGGAGTACGCAGGCTACTCTGAATGCAACGTATGTCCACTTTGCGGACAAAACCGACCTTGACTCCGTCGGATTTCACACGTCTTGATTTTTTAGGCACCTAATCACTGAGGCTTCAAGTAGTTCGCGATTCAACGGCATACTTTCGGCAGATGTGCCTAAGAGGACAAAAGCCGTCTTCCAAGTCGCATCGCAAAACCCGGATGCATTCATCCATGCAACAAAGGCAGCGAACCGCATTCCATTGAGTTGTATCTCGTCAGGTTCATAGCTCGTTTCAATCGGAAACAATTCCAAGTTCGGCGGTTGGCCTTGGGCGACGTCCAGAGCAAGCTGTAGCCCAACGCCATCAATCGTATCGTTGATATCACCATCTTTCGTTTCCGAAATCAGATATTCCAAAAACTCTTGAAGTGTTTCCTCTTTGGATTCTGGGCTCTCAAGCAGCTTTGTAAAAGTAAGCAGTCTTCTTTGTTGGTATCCGTCCGGCTCAAGACGTTGTGCGAAGGTGCGAAGTAGTTCGGAATCTCCGACTGCAATCGGCATATAGTATTGGCTTATTAGTGAGTTAGGTGTTGCGGCAAGTAATTCCAGCGCTTTCTCGACGCACCCGTTCAGCCAGTAAGCTGCGATGATCCTGCTTTGGTCTCTGGGGTTTGAGCGGGAAAAATCAATGAGTTGAATGACATCGTAAAGCGACCCGTCTTGTAGTTTCTTTCTTAGTGCCCCTTTATCGCCATCGAACTGCAACAAAGCCGTACGCATCAAAAGACGCTGTAACCCATCCCGCTGTTCGTGGGCGGGTTCTTTAGACATAAGCAACATATTCAAGCTGGCCCGCCTAACGTCTTGCTCCGTGCCATCGCCCAAACCGTCCAAAAATGACTGTGTAAGAGGTTCGTCATGCCATGTTGGCGTATCAAAGCATTCCGCAAACGCGGGCATGGTGGAGCACGTTGTTCCTAGAGCCACCAATAGGGTTCGAAAATTCATAGCGATATCATCCCGAATAAGTTTACCCCTATTACCAATGCGGAGGTTGGTACGCTATGGGCTCAAAGCGGACAAACACAATCGCAAACACGAAAAAAGCCCCCGAAACTTCGGGGGCCTTTCAATTCGCGAAAGAGACTGCGCTTAGCCGCGCTCTTCGATGATCTCAACCAGATGCGGGATCTTGTTGACCATGCCGCGGACCGAAGGAGTATCTTCCAGTTCACGGGTTTTGTTCATCTTGTTCAGGCCCAGACCGATCAGGGTTGCGCGCTGTTCGGCGGGGCGACGGATCGGGGAACCGATCTGCTTGACGACGATGGTTTTTGCCATGGGTCGCTCTCCTTATGCTTCTGCTTCAGCTGGGGCTTCGTCCCGCTTGGGCAGGATGTCAGCAACCTTTTTGCCACGACGCTGTGCAACCGAACGCGGGCTCTGCTCTTTCTGCAGGCCGTTGATGGTTGCGCGGATCATGTTGTACGGGTTCTGCGAGCCCAGCGACTTGGACACAACGTCCTTGACGCCCAGCATTTCGAACACAGCACGCATCGGACCACCGGCGATTATACCAGTACCTTCAGGTGCGGTGCGCATAACCACTTTACCGGCGCCGTGACGGCCTTCGATATCGTGGTGCAGCGTACGACCTTCGCGCAATTGCACGCGGATCATCTGACGCTTTGCTTGCTCAGTTGCCTTACGGATGGCTTCAGGTACTTCTTTCGCTTTACCTTTGCCAAAGCCGACGCGGCCTTTCTGATCGCCGACAACCACGAGAGCGGCGAAGCCAAAGCGCTTACCACCTTTTACGGTTTTCGACACACGGTTGATCGCAACCAGACGATCTGCGAATTCCGGAGTTTCGTCGCGGTCACGACCACGGCCCCGGCGGTTATCACGTTCTGCCATTTTGGCATCCCTTATACTGTGGCGCTATCGGCGCCGTTTGTTCAATCCAAGTGAGCCCCGACTGTTGCCGAGGCCCCCGGATCATCGGGGCAGCCGCAAAGCTGCCCGCAAGTCTTAGATCTTCAGACCACCTTCACGCGCAGCGTCGGCCAGAGCCTTCACCTTGCCGTGGAACAAGAAGCCGCCACGATCGAAATAGGCCTCTTCGACGCCTGCCTTCTTGGCACGCTCGGCGATGGCCGCGCCCACTTTGGTGGCCGCTTCGACGTTGTTCTTGCCAACGATGCCCAGATCTTTTTCCAAGCTCGAGGCCGAGGCCAGGGTCACGCCGCGCACGTCGTCGATCAGCTGAACAGAGATATTCTTGTTCGAACGGTGTACGGACAGACGCGGACGACCCGCGTTGACCTTGCGAAGTTTGTTCCGAACGCGCAGGCGGCGCTTCAGAAACAGGGTTCTTTTGCTGTTTGCCATTGTCTGCGTCCTTACTTCTTCTTGCCTTCCTTGCGGAAGATGAACTCGCCCTTATAGCGGATGCCCTTGCCTTTGTACGGCTCGGGACGGCGCCACTCACGGATTTTGGCCGCGACTTCGCCCACCTGCTGCTGGTCGATACCTTCCACAACGATCTCGGTCTGCTTCGGTGCGGTGATGGTGACACCTTCCGGAGCAGTGAAATCAACATCGTGGCTGTAACCCAGGTTCAGCTTCAGGGTATTGCCCTGCATCTGAGCCCGGTAACCAACACCCTGGATCTCCAGCTCTTTTTTGAAGCCGTTGGTCACGCCTTCAACAAGATTGGCGACCATGGTGCGGCTCATGCCCCACTGCTGGCGCGCGCGCTTGGACATCCCACGAGGGTTGATCTGCACAACGTTGTCTTCGACCGACAGCGTTACGTCATCGGTTGCGGTGAAGCTGCGGGTGCCTTTCGGACCTTTAACTTCGATGGTCTGACCCGACACAGCAGCAGTAACGCCGCTGGGCAGCTCGACCGGTTTTTTACCAATACGAGACATTGCAGACCTCCTTAGAAGACGGTGCAGAGCACTTCGCCGCCAACATTGTTGGAGCGTGCGTTCTGGTCCGACATCACACCTTTCGGAGTGCTGACAATCGACACGCCCAAGCCCTGACGGACCTGCGGGATGTCATTGACGCCCATGTACACGCGACGACCGGGCTTCGAGACCCGCTTCAGTTCGCGAATAACAGGGGTGCCTTCGTAGTATTTCAGGCTGATTTCGATGGCCGGATGACCGTTTTCACCGGTCGTCGCTTCGTAGCCACGAATGTAACCTTCGTCCGCCAGCACGTCCAGAACCCAACCGCGCAGCTTGGAAGCCGGGGTGGAAACGGTGGACTTGCCGCGCATTTGCGCGTTGCGGATACGGGTGAGCATATCGCCGATAGGATCGTTCATATCATTCTCTCCCTTACCAGCTCGATTTCACCATGCCGGGGATCTGACCAGCAGAACCCAGCTCGCGCAGCGCAATACGGCTGACCTTCAGCTTACGGTAGTAAGCGTGGGGACGGCCGGTGAGCTGGCAGCGGTTATGAAGACGGGTCGCCGAGCTGTTGCGCGGCAGTTTCGCCAGTTTCAGACGCGCTTTGAAACGCTCTTCCATCGGCTTGCTCTCGTCATTCGCGATTTCTTTCAGCTCGGCACGCTTTGCGGCATATTTGGCCACCAGGCGTTCGCGCTTCTTCTCGCGTTCGATCATTGCTTTTTTAGCCATGTCTCAATCCTCCCGGCGCTTACGCGTTGAACGGCATGTTGAATGCTTTCAACAATGCCTTTGCTTCAGCGTCGGTTTTCGCTGTGGTGGCAATTACGATATCCAGGCCCCAGACCTCGTCGACTTTGTCGAAGTCGATTTCCGGGAACACGATGTGCTCTTTCATGCCCATGGCAAAGTTGCCACGACCATCGAAAGACGGCTTCACACCGCGGAAGTCACGAACGCGAGGCATCGCGATGGTGATCAGACGATCAAGGAATTCGTACATCCGGTCGCCGCGCAGGGTCACTTTCGCACCCAGCGGCATGTCTTCTCGGACGCGGAAACCCGCGATCGACTTCTTCGCCTTGGTTGCAACGGCCTTCTGGCCAGCAATCGCAGTCAGATCCTCGACAGCAGCTTTCGCTTTCTTCGAGTCTTTGACGGCTTCAGCACCACAACCGATGTTCAGAACGATTTTTTCCAGCTTGGGCAGCTGCATGTCGTTCTTGTAGCCGAACTCTTCTTTCAGAGCGGCACGGATGGTTTCGGCGTACTGAGCCTTCAGACGCGGGGTGTAGGTTGCGTTATCAAGCATCGATCACGTCCCCTGTGGTCTTGGCGAAGCGCACCTTCTTGTCGCCTTCCATGCGGAAGCCAACGCGGGTTGCTTTGCCGTTTTTGTCCAGCAGTGCCAGGTTCGACAGCTCGATCGGGTTTGCCTGAGGCAGGCGACCACCTTGCGAGGTTTGCGACTGACGGGTGTGGCGGATGGCGATGTTGATGCCATCGACAACAGCTTTACCGGCTTTAGGGTCAACCGAGGTGATAGTTCCCTCTTTGCCCTTGTCCTTGCCGGCCAGCACGACGACCTTGTCGCCTTTGCGGAGTTTAGCAGCCATGATTACAGCACCTCCGGAGCCAGCGAGATGATTTTCATGAAGTTCTTGCCGCGCAGTTCACGTACAACGGGGCCAAAGATACGGGTACCTACGGGCTCGTTGTTGTTGTTCAAGATGACGGCGGCGTTGCGATCGAAACGGATCGCGGTGCCGTCTTCGCGACGGACTTCCTTGGCGGTGCGTACGACGACGGCCTTCCGGACGTCCCCTTTCTTCACGCGGCCGCGCGGGATGGCTTCCTTCACCGAGACGACAATGATGTCGCCTACGGAGGCGTATTTACGCTTGGAACCACCCAGGACCTTGATGCACTGAACTCGGCGTGCGCCGGAGTTGTCAGCGACATCCAGATTGGTCTGCATCTGGATCATGTGGTTTCTCCCGACCTGTGGGGGCTGGTCTCGTTAAATCCCCCAGGGTTTCGACAAATGGAAAAATCCCGGAAGCTTACGCTTCCAGAACTTCCCAACGTTTCGTCTTCGATTTCGGCGCGCATTCGATGATGCGTACGGTGTCGCCGACTTTGAAGGCGTTCTTTTCATCGTGAGCCCGGTATTTCTTGGACTTACGGATGGTTTTCTTCAGAACCGGATGCGTAAAGCGGCGCTCGACGGATACGGTTACGGTCTGTTCGTTGGCGTCGCTGGTCACGGTGCCTTGCAGGATACGCTTGGGCATCTGATTACTCCTCGGATGCCGCAGCAGCGGCCTTTTCGTTCAGAATGGTTTTGACACGGGCAGCATTGCGGCGGGCCGCTTTGATGCCGGCTGTGTTTTCCAGCTGACCGGTTGCCTGCTGAAAGCGCAGGTTAAAGCTTTCTTTCTTCAGGTTGGCCAGTTCCTCGCGGAGCTGGTCCGGGGTCTTGTCACGCAGTTCTTGGGCGTTCATCGCCTTTTTCCTTTGCTCAAAACACCAGAAGGCCCCCTTACAGGGTCACCTTTGACCTGGTGGATGAATGATAGACATACGAATCGCCCGACAACGCCGGGAGATCGCAGGATGCCGCCGTATAAGGGTTTGGGGAGTGGGTGGCAAGGGAAAGTTTCAAACCGTGTTCGGGCAGATGAAACTACCTGTTTCCAAATTACCGCCGCCCTCTGAAACCGGGCAGCAGATCACTACTGCGACCTTTCTGGATCCCGACAAACGCGGCCAAGTGCTCAGGCACCTTTCTCCTGCATTTTCCGAACCATTTTCAGGCGCGCGCGTCGCGGCAGCAACGGCATGACCCAACCCAGCACAAACGCGAGCGACTTATCGTTGATCACCGTGAGCTTCCCATCGATCATGGCGTCATAGCCGACTTTGGCCACGGCCTCAGCGGTCGCCCCTTTTTGGGCAACAAGCTTCGTGCCCTCAAGATTTGCCGCAGCAGCAAATTCGGTCACGACATAGCCCGGCTCCAGCGCCGTCACAGTGACGCCCTTACCTTTCAGCTCCTCCGCGAGCGCCTGACTGAAACTCGAAACATAGGCCTTGGTGGCAAAATAGGTCGCCTGCAATGGACCCGGCATATGCGCCGCAGTCGAACTGACATTCAGTATCTTTCCGCCACCGCCACTGATCATATCCGTGCCGAACAGATGACACAGAGAGACAAGGGCTTCGACGTTCAGCCGGATCATATCCAGATCGTCCGAAAGGCGGCGATCCAAAAAAGCCCCATGCCCTCCGAATCCAGCATTGTTGATCAGGTAGTCGACCGTCAGGTCTTTGCACTTGACGGCCTCATAAAGTTTTTCCGCGCCTCCAACAGCACCCAGATCAAGCGGAATGGCAGTGACAGTAACATCGTGGGCTGCCTCAAGCTCTGATCTGAGGGCATCTAACGCATCTCCGCGTCGCGCACTGATGATCAGATTGCCGCCTCGCGACGCATGATAACGTGCCAATTCCCGACCAATTCCGGCTGATGCGCCTGTGACGAGAGCTGTTTTGGTCATAGTATCCTCCGACGAAGTAGCTGGAGCGCTTTCACCTTGACGCTTTAAGACGCTTCACTCCCATTTATAGTTGAAGCTAACAGAAATCCGCTCGTCCTCAGCCATATTCATCGGCACCTCGTGGCGCAGCCAGCTTTCCCACAGCAGGACGTCGCCCACCTGTGGCTTCATGTAGATGAAAGGCTGTAATTCCCGACGCCCGCCTTTCAGCCTCGTCGGGGCGGCCATCATACGGCCCGAACGTGGGTCTTCCAGTTTCAGTGCACTGGCCCCTTCCGGCATGGACACATAGGTCGTGCCCGAAATGACACTGTGAGGGTGCAGGTGACTGGCATGCATTCCGCCCTCGGGCAGGATATTGATCCACAGATCCTCAAGCTTCAACGCGCGGTCGTCCAGATCAAACTCCAAATCCTTGGCGAAAGCCGCGACGTGCTGATCCAGCACTTTGACAAGATCGGCAAATATCGGAAATCGCCAAGGCAAATCGGTCAGCGAAGCATAACTGGTGTAGCCGGGATACGCGTTCGCTTCACACCAGTCCTGCCCGGCCTCATCATCTTCAGCAATAACAAGGCATGAGCTTTCCAATTCCTCCACGTCGATCCTGGGATCGAATTCGGACAAGTTTGCGCGATAGAGACGGGTGACGAAGAGTGATTCAATCTGTGCCATGGGCTGGGCATACCCCAGCCCTCTCGGCAAGACCAGCCGCTTAGGTCTTGATGGGCCCTTTGCCACAGCGTGGTATCGGGCGACCTCCGTCGGCATAGGCGAGGCACAGCACGATCTCATCCGGTTTCGGCGCATCTGGGATGTTCAGCGTCATCGTGTCGAAATGATCGAACGACCACGGATTGTCCTTGTGCCCCAGCGGAAGATCAATCGCGCAACCCGGCGCGCCCAGCTTGGCGTTGGACGGTATCACCGCCTCACCTCCGCCCACCGCAGCGCGCATGGGCGCACCGAGTTTGGGGTGGATCACCGCCCCGCCCTGCTCAAGATCGCCGTTCATGCCGACAATCGCGGCTTTGCCGTACGAAACCGGCGGCCCATCAAGCTGAGAAACTGCCTCAGCGGCGAGTTCCGAACCCAGAATGGCGCCGATCTCGAACAACTCTGAAAGATCGTCCGAAAATTGCCCGGCCAGAGGGTTCTTCATCACCGCCAGCGCTGCAACCCGACTGATCGGATCACAAGGCTGGCCCAACTGGTCGGTGGTTATGACTTCCTTAATGAGCATCTTTTTGCGTAGCTGAACCATAGGACCCTCCCATTCCTGCAAGCTAGCCTAGGGGTGCGGCAGAGGGAGGTCGACGTTTTTCACGATCCACGAAGCACGGGCTGCCGAACCAAAAGAAAACCCCCGTCGGTTTCCCGACGAGGGTCAATCTTGTGACGAGCGGGGTCAAAGCCCCAATCGCTTACCAGTCTTCGCGGACCACAACGCGGGTCTTAATCGGCAGCTTCATCGCGGCCAGGCGCAGAGCCTCGCGAGCGATGTCGTCATTGACGCCATCGATCTCGAACATCACACGGCCGGGCTTTACTTTCGCTGCCCAGAAGTCAACGGAGCCCTTACCTTTACCCATACGGACTTCGGTCGGCTTCGAGGTCACGGGAGTATCCGGGAAAATCCGGATCCAAACGCGGCCCTGACGTTTCATGTGACGGGTCATGGCACGACGTGCAGCTTCGATCTGACGCGCAGTGACGCGCTCGGGCTGCAGTGCTTTCAGACCGTAGGTGCCAAAGTTCAGATCGGAACCGCCTTTGGCGAGCCCCTTGATCCGGCCTTTGTGCATCTTGCGGAATTTTGTACGCTTTGGTTGAAGCATATCTTTCCCTCCTTAGCGACGACCGCCACCAGCACCACGAGGTGCAGGGCCGTCCTGGAGTTCCTGTGCTTTACGGTCACGTGCCTGCGGATCGTGCTCCATGATCTCACCTTTGAAGATCCAGACCTTGATCCCGATGATCCCGTAAGGAGTCATCGCTTCGGCATGTGCGTAATCGATGTCGGCACGCAGGGTGTGCAAAGGCACGCGGCCTTCGCGGTACCACTCGGTCCGTGCGATTTCGGCACCGCCCAGACGACCAGCGACGTTCACCCGGATACCCAGGGCGCCCATGCGCATGGCGTTCTGAACAGACCGCTTCATCGCGCGGCGGAACGAGACGCGGCGCTCGAGCTGCTGAGCGATGGACTCGGCAACCAGCTGCGCGTCAAGCTCGGGCTTGCGCACTTCGACAATGTTCAGGTGCAGTTCGCTGTCGGTCATACGAGCAAGCTTTTTGCGCAGTACTTCGATGTCTGCACCTTTCTTGCCGATGATGACACCGGGACGTGCTGTGTGGATCGTAACGCGGCACTTCTTGTGCGGACGTTCGATGATCACACGGGCAACACCGGCCTGCTTGCACTCTTTGTTGATGAACTCACGGATCTTGAGGTCTTCCAGCAGAAGATCACCGTAGTCCTTGGTGTCGGCGTACCAGCGGCTGTCCCAGGTGCGGTTGACCTGCAGGCGCATGCCGATCGGATTGACTTTATGTCCCATTAGGCTTGCTCCTCAACTTGACGCACCTTGATGGTGATCTCCGAGAACGGCTTCATGATCTTGCCGAAACGGCCACGGGCACGCGGACGACCGCGCTTCATGACCAGGTTCTTGCCAACCCAGGCTTCGGCGACGATCAGTTCGTCGACATCCAGGTTGTGGTTGTTCTCGGCGTTGGCGATTGCAGACTGCAGGCACTTCTTGACGTCCTGCGCGACACGCTTGTTCGAGAAAGTCAAGTCGGTCAGAGCCTTCTCAACTTTCTTGCCGCGGATCATCTGCGCAACCAGGTTCAGTTTCTGCGGGCTGGTACGGAGCATGCGCGTTTTCGCCATTGCTTCGTTTTCGGCCACGCGGCGGGGGTTCTTTTCCTTGCCCATGACTTACTTCCGCTTCGCTTTTTTGTCTGCGGCGTGACCGTAATAGGTCCGAGTCGGAGAGTATTCACCGAACTTCTGACCGATCATGTCTTCCGAGACGTTGACGGGGATATGCTTATGGCCGTTGTACACACCAAAGGTCAGACCCACGAACTGGGGCAGAATGGTGGAACGACGCGACCAAATCTTGATGACTTCGTTGCGGCCCGACTCGCGCGCTGCTTCGGCTTTTTTCAGCACGTAAGCATCGACGAAAGGACCCTTCCAAACAGAGCGAGACATAGATTAACGTCCCTTCTTCTTGGCGTGCCGCGAGCGGATGATCAGCTTCTGGGACGCTTTGTTCTTGTTGCGGGTACGCTTACCCTTGGTGTCCTTACCCCACGGAGTAACCGGCGTACGGCCACCCGAGGTACGACCTTCACCACCACCGTGCGGGTGGTCGATCGGGTTCATTGCAACACCACGAACCGACGGGCGAACGCCCTTGTGGCGCATACGACCGGCTTTACCGAGGTTTTGGTTGCTGTTGTCGGGGTTGGACACGGCACCAACGGTGGCCATGCATTCCTGACGGACCATGCGCAGCTCGCCCGAGCTCAGACGGATCTGAGCGTAGCCGCCATCGCGACCAACGAACTGAGCGTATGTACCGGCCGCACGTGCGATCTGACCGCCTTTACCAGGCTTCATCTCGATGTTGTGGACGATGGTACCGATGGGCATGCCCGAGAACGGCATTGCGTTGCCCGGCTTGATGTCGGCCTTGGCGGATGCCACGACTTTGTCACCAACAGCCAGACGCTGCGGAGCCAGGATATATGCCTGCTCGCCGTCTTCGTATTTTACCAGTGCGATGAATGCGGTCCGGTTCGGGTCATATTCGATCCGCTCGACGGTTGCCGCGACATCAAATTTGTTCCGTTTGAAGTCAACGATCCGGTAGAGACGCTTTGCGCCACCGCCGCGGCGGCGTGAAGTGATCCGTCCGGTGTTGTTCCGGCCGCCCGATTTGGTCAAACCCTCAGTGAGAGACTTGACCGGACGTCCTTTCCAAAGCTCCGAACGGTCGATCAGCACCAGCCCGCGCTGGCCCGGCGTCGTCGGCTTGTACGACTTGAGTGCCATGCTTTCTGTCTTCCGTTTAGCAAGTGCAGGGAGTTTCCCCACTATGTGATAGGCCCCCGTAGGTGCCAAGGGTATAGGGCCCCGAAGGTCCCCGGTTACAAATATCAGAGGCCCCGGAACGAATCCGAGGCCGCAAGATTGGGAGCGTGTAACAGGGTTGGGGGTGGGTGTCTATAGGTAGCGACTCATCTTTCACCAGAAATCAAAGCCTACTCGTAAAACGATTAATACGTCTTTCAGTCGTGGGTTCCTTCAAAACGCAGTGGCTTGGAATACTCCGAGTCAAAAACCTCATGGGCACGCTTGAGGACCATCGCCACTGTCAAAAGAAAATGTGAGTAGATTCCAATTAATAATCCGGCTTCCACGCTGCATGGAACTGGCGCAGCAAAGAAAACTAAGAATGTCGTAACGGCCACGCATGAAAGCAATATCAAATAGGAAACGTTCGCGTTGACCTCTCTCAGCAACTCACGCGCATTCTGAGCCTCCACCTGCGCATCAGCCTCTAAGATCGCATCGCCAGTCGCTTTTCTATCTGCGCGAAAAACACCGTACATCGCAACTTGAGCACTAAACAAAAGCGCCGAGAAAATAGAGAAAACGGAGATCGAGACGCTATATACTTCATCAGACAAACGCGCGCCGAAATACCATGCGATCAAACCAAGTAACGCGGGAATGGCAAAGAAGATCGTTAAATCAAGCTTGCTAACTTCGTTAGCACCGACATTACGCAGCGTTGCAATATGAGCATTGACGATGGCTCCAACCGAAATCTTCATTACAACATCCCATATTCTGCGCGAAAGTCAGTAATGACATTTGTCGCGACTTCCGAAATAGAGTCGAAAGAAGGATGCTGATCCTCATCCAAATCAACGTCTTCGGTGATGTCGATGACACCTGCGTTGTTTGAAGGACCAACAATACCAACTTTTCGATAGGTTTTTCCGATGCTGATCAGAGCGCTTGCTTCCTCAAACTCGATACCCTCAAACAAAAACGCCGTACCCCCTTGAGCCGCGCGAATTTGTGGGGCTACATCGGAGTACGTTCCGAACAATCCTGACCTGCCCGCAGAGAACGAAAGCTCAACATTGAGTTCTTCTGGAGGCAAGTTTCTCAAAATCTCAGCCCTGTCTTTTGGCACCCTCTTTTTCGATAATATAAGCTTCTTGACTGGAGAGTTTCGATACGCGTCATCGGAGGTCGGCATTACCTTTCTCGTTGTCAACCTAAGATGCTCAAATCTGTCGCTGAAATCCTTAGTTAGATCACCCAATACCTGAGACACACATGAACGCTCTCGAAAGGACTGGAGCGCTGCAAATCCATAGTTTCCAAAATCAGGAACCCAGAACTGATAATATAGCGGAATCTCTTCAACGTCCCCGGCAGTTCGGTCGTAGAGAACTTCGCTATTCGCAGGATTAACTATCTTGGAGCTAAATCCATAGGTGCCGTAATGAACAAGTCCATGACGACTACGCCCTTGATCTTCTTCCGGTTCCAAGCGCCAGCTTCTCTCAATGTTGTTATTTTGGAGGGTTGTGAACTTAGAAGCAACAAACTGCGGAAGAAATTCATGTAACTCCGATCCAGTCCCAGCATCAGAAAACGGAACCGACTGGTAGTTGTCTTTTCGACTAAGCATCAATTGATAATCATAAAGGCCAATTTTGCTCATAGGGCCCTCTCAACAAATTTAATATCAAGACTTGATAACTCTTAGGTCGAGATACGCAATACTTCCTCAACCTAAAGGAAAATTCGTCACACCCATTCTGCCCGTAGTTAACAAAAAACCCCCGCTTTCGCGGGGGCTTCTATCTCTCTCCAAAGACAGGTCCGATCAAAGACCAGTGGATACGTCGATGGTGTTAATCTCTTCCAGGGTCACATATGCTTTTTTGACGTCTATCCGACGGCCCTACTGGCTGCAGAACCTGCCTCTCACCCATAAAGCGCGCGCGCCTCGGCGAAGGATAACAGGCGACGACTTTGCTCATCCCACAGATGCAGCCGCGCATTGGCGAGGCTCTCGCGGATGGTCATCTGATTGCTGTTGGCCAGTTCGTCGTGATCCCGCAGCACCTCGGTCAGGCGGTAGAACGGAATGCGGCTGTACAGATGGTGCACGTGGTGGATGCCGATATTGGCGCTGAACCACTGCAACACGGACGGCAGAATATAGTGCGAGCTACCGTGAAGGGCCGCCTCATGCAGTTGCCAATCGTCGTCCGAATCCCAATGCGTTTCTTCGAATTGGTGCTGTACATAAAACAGCCATACTCCGGCAGTTGCCGCAATCAGGGTTGATGGCAGAAAGATCAGCAAGACCGGCATTATGCCGCCAAAGTAGTAGACGGCCAGAAGAGCGGCCAGGATGGCAACATTGGTGCCCATCGCGCTGACCCAGAACCTCACACTGCCCGTCAAACCCAGCGGGAGGCGGTTCTGGAACAGGAACAAATAACCGGGGCCAAGCACGAACAGAGTAATGGGATTTCGGTAAACGCGATACCAGAACCGGTTCATGGGAGACTTGGATTGGTACTCAGCCACTGTCAGCGTGTGGATATCCCCCATTCCCCGCTTGTCCAAGTTACCCGAACTGTTGTGATGGTAAGAATGAGTGCGGCGCCAGACATCATAGGGTGTTAGGGTCAGCACCCCGATCACCCGTCCAACCCAGTCGCTGACTGTCCGGTTCTTGAAGAACGCCCCGTGCCCGCAATCGTGTTGGATCGCAAACAGGCGCAGCAGGAAGGCCGCATTCAGGACCGCAATGGCAAATGCCAGCCAGTAGCTGATGGATAATGCCATCCAGGACAGCGCCCAAAGCACAAAGAATGGGATAATGCTGACACCCAGCTCAAAGGAACTGCGCCATTGATTAGGTTCGCGGTATTTGGCAAGCGTCGAAACCCAATCCCGCGCGGCAGTTCTATCCGGGTTTTCCCGGGTCGAGAGAGAGGTTTCGGTCATGCGCCTGCCATGTCTTTTGCTTGTTGGAAGCCGGATAGACTACCCGCGCGACATAGCAAGCGAATTGTGCAAAATATGAGAGTTTAGTGCTCAAAATTTTGTGTCGCCGCGTAAGAACAACCCCCATGAGCACGCCACTTACCTCTCCCCAAAGACGCGTCCAATCACGGACCGCCGGATATATCGATGTGTGGCCTCTCTTCCAGGGTTGCACGTGCTTCTGACGCGTTTCTGATGAGTCAACGAAACTCTTAGCCCAACGACCGCCTTCTGCAGAGCGGCTCAGACTCTACCGCGATACGTTGCTTGAGTTGGATATGACCCAAAACCTTGCGAAATGCGCGGTGCTTGGGTTTGCCTTCCAGATAATCCGCCAGTTTGAGCAGGTTGATCGGGTGCTTCGTAATTAACGTCTCGATCCGCTGCACCGCTTCGTCCAGCACGTAGTGATCCACATACTGGCAGGCCACCTGTGTAGGCGTCAGGAGACAGTAATCCTGCGGGCGTTTCTCAGTATAGCGCGTGATGTCGAAGGGCGACGCACCGAGGGCGTGGAACTTGGGGATGTGCACACGCATCTCGGCCTCGACGTGTTCCAACACCGTACCCGAGGTCTGGCGAAACCCCAGCGGACCAAGCTTATCGACCACATGATTGCGCATCGCCGGAGAGATCATGTCCACATCCGCCCGGTCGTATTTCAGATCGTCGAAAACCGACAAAAGCCCCAGCTTTTCATCGGCGATCTGAAAATAGGGCTCGGCGCTGAAAGCCCGCATCTTCTCCAACACCTGCGCACGCGCAGTTTCAGGGTCTAAAACGAAATCGGCCCCGGCGGGTTGAACCGCCGGGGCCGTGAATAGTCGCAGTAAGCGTCGGATCAAAGACCGGTGCTCACGTCGATTGTGTTACCCTCTTCCAGGGTCACATATGCTTTTTTGACGTCTTTCCGACGGCCCAGCTGGCCGCGGAACCGCTTGACCTTGCCTTTGGTCACGGTGGTGTTCACCGCTTTGACCTTCACACCAAACAGAGCCTCAACGGCCTCTTTGATCTGCGGCTTGTTGCTATCGATCGCCACTTCAAAGACAACTGCGCCGTTTTCGGACGCCATGGTCGACTTTTCAGTGATGATCGGCTTGCGGATCACGTCGTAGTGTTCTGCCTTCGCGCTCATTTCAGACGAGCCTCCAGTGCTTCGACAGCCGCTTTGGTGAGCACCAGGGTGTCACGCTTGAGGATGTCATAGACGTTTGCGCCCATCGACGGCAGGATATCCAGACCTTCGATGTTCTTGGACGCTTTCAGGAACCCTTCGTTCACGGTCGCGCCGTCGATGACCAGAGCACGTTTCCAGCCCAGGTTTGCAACCTGTTTGGCCAGAGCGGCGGTCTTGCCTTCGGCTTCGGCGTTCTCGATCACGACCAGTTCACCTGCCTTGGCTTTGGCCGACAGAGCGTGGCGCAGGCCAAGCTTGCGGAACTTCTTTGGCAGGTCATGACCATGCGAACGCACGACGGGGCCTTTGTAGATACCACCACCACGGAAGATCGGCGCATTACGGTCACCATGGCGTGCACCACCGGTGCCCTTCTGGCGATAGATCTTCTTGGTCGAATAGCTGGTTTCCGAGCGGGTCTTGACCTTGTGGGTGCCGGCCTGCGCATTGTTGCGCTGCCAACGGACCACACGGTGCAGGATGTCCGCGCGCGGCTCGAGACCGAACAGGTCTGCATCCAGCTCGATGTTGCCGGCTTTGCCGCCGTCCAGTTTGATTACATCAAGTTTCATGCTTCACCACCTTCCGCGGGAGCTTCTTCCGCAGGTGCTTCAGTTGCAGCACCTTTTACGGCTGCCGGGAAAGGCAGACCTTCGGGTGCTTTCTTCTTGACGGCGTCCTTGACGGTGACCCAGCCCGATTTCGGTCCGGGAACGGCGCCTTTGATGAAGACCAGGTTCCGGTCGGCGTCGGTTTTGACAACTTCCAGGTTCTGGGTGGTAACACGGGCAGCACCCATGTGACCGGCCATCTTCTTGCCTTTGAACACCTTGCCCGGGTCCTGACACTGACCTGTCGAACCGTGCGAACGGTGGCTGATCGAAACACCGTGCGAGGCGCGCAGACCACCAAAGTTCCAACGCTTCATTGCACCGGCAAAGCCTTTACCGATCGAGGTGCCTGAAACGTCAACTTTCTGACCTTCCAGGAAGTGTTCTGCCGAAATCTCGGCGCCCACATCGATCAGGCCATCTTCGGAGACGCGGAACTCGGCCAGCTTACGCTTGGGCTCGACCTTGGCAGCGGCATAGTGACCGCGCATGGCCTTCGAGGTGCGTTTTGCTTTGGCAGCACCGGCGCCCAGCTGAACGGCAGTGTAGCCGTCTTTGTCAGCGGTGCGCTGTGCAACGACCTGCAGGTTGTCCAGGTGGAGAACGGTCACAGGGATCTGCTTGCCGTCTTCCATGAACAGGCGGGTCATGCCAACTTTTTTTGCGATAATACCAGAGCGCATAATCTATACCCTCCGATCTTACGACTGCAGCTTGATCTCGACGTCCACACCAGCAGCGAGGTCGAGCTTCATCAGCGCGTCAACGGTCTGGGGGGTCGGATCAACGATGTCCAAGAGACGCTTGTGCGTGCGGATCTCGAACTGGTCGCGGGATTTCTTGTCAACGTGAGGGCCACGGAGAACCGTGAACTTCTCAATCTTGTTCGGCAGCGGGATCGGGCCGCGCACGTTCGCGCCGGTCCGCTTGGCAGTGTTGACGATCTCTTGCGTGCTGGCATCCAGAACGCGATAGTCAAATGCCTTCAGCCGAATACGGATGTTTTGGCTTTGCATAGATACAGCCTTTTATCAGGCGTTGAGGTTGAGAGGAGGACAGACGCGCATCGCCAACCCTCTTCGAACCCAAAAGGCGGGAATCATCCCGCCTTGATGTTCTTGATGAGAACTCGCGCGTATTAGTGGGGTTGGTGGGATTTGGCAAGGCCTATTTGATTGGACTTTCACCTGAAGTGTGCTTCTTAATCTGCTCTTCAGTGATGAGTTCTTCCGCAAGCGCACTCGCGAGACTATCAGCCACCCTCCAGCACTGAAAAAGCTCTTCATGCAACTCTTCTAAGTCAGCGACCATATCATCCCGCCCCACTTCGGACTGAATCTTAAAGTTATGACGCTCAAAAAACCCGTGAAAAAGTTTGTTTCTTGCGACCAAGCCTCGTTTGAACTGTTTGATGATTAGATCGTCTTCAAACCGCAATTCTTGTTTTAGCATTTCCAGGACTCTGCCCAACGTGCTGCATTCAATAACTTCTAGAGCCCTTGCGGCCGCATTTGGGTCCTGTTCGCTGTACCAATTGTTGTTATGTCCCTTGCTCGCCAACACAACAGTTCCGAGCGCAGTCTCGAATAGCTGTGCCGCTTCCGCAGTAATTCCGAACTTTGCATAAAGCTGATCTCTACTCGCCATACAAAAATCTATTTCAACTTCAGAAGCTGATTACAAGAAAAAGGCCGCCCCGAGGGACGGCCTTCTTGATTTCCTCACTGAGTTGCTCTCGGCAGATTTTTCCATGGAAAATCGCCTGCCGCAACCAGGTGCGACAAGCGCGCCTTTCTCGATGATTTTCGATACTACACCGGCGCCGACGGTGCCGCCGCCTTCGCGGATCGCGAAGCGCAGACCGTTTTCCATCGCGATCGGTGCCATTAGCTCAACGCCGAACGATACGCATGTCCACCTCGGCTCCATTTTCGGTCTGTTTCAATCAAAACTTAACCTAATTCCTCACTAACCAAGGATCTTCTACCTTCATGCCTTGATAAACCGCGTGCAGGAAAAGATGAGCAATCACAGGGTCATTTGAAAATGGCGAGAATTGCAAATTGCCCTCTCTGACGCCCTCCTCAGCTTCATAGACAACCTCATCCCCTTTGACAGTCACCAGCACCTCAAGTTCAGCCAGAGTCTCCGGATCGACTGCCGTGGGATCATCCGACAGGATCACAAAATCCGCCACTTTGCCGACCTCAATCGAGCCCTTCTCATCTTCCTCAAAATGCTGCCATGCAGGCCAGATCGTCATTGCCTTCAATGCCGTCATGACATCGACCCTCTGATACGGCCCCAGAATGTCACCTGACCGCGTGCGACGCGTGACCGTAGCCGCAAGAACACGCATGCTATCTGGAAAGGCCACCGGCGCATCGTGATGCGTGCCGAACATCATGTCACGTTCGCGTAGCCATCCTGTAGGAGAGATATTGTCTGCATTGACCGGCCCAACAGTATGATCTCGGTGCCAATCGCCCCAATAAAACGTATGCATCGGGAATAACGACGGAAACACACCAAGGCGCTTAAAACTGGCAACCTGATCCTCTCTTAGAAACTGACCGTGCACCAGAACGGGCCGGTTGCCAGGGTCGCCATACTTGATCTGCGCCTCTTCGAGCGCAGCAATCAGCATGTCAGATGCTCCTTCGCCGTTGGAATGCACAAGGATCTGGAAATCATTCTCGTAACACCAGTTCACAGCGTCCTGGAGTTGTTCCATGGTTATGGCGGCATAACCTGCGTACCCCGCGGCATAGTTTCCAACCGGATCATAGTAGGGTCGATCCCGCAAAGCCGTGAAGCCCTGCGGCGAACCGTCAATTGTCAGCTTGCAGCCCCCTATCCGAACCCGGTTGTCATAATCCGCCGAGGTGTTTGCTCCGATATACTCCCTCGACTCGAGAACATCCGGAAACGCTACAACGTCGATAGGAAGCCCTTCTTCTGCGGCAACTTTCTTAAGAACTTCGACGATTTCACCTGAAGATCGACCTTCTTGTCCGGTCGTATATCCAAACTTTGCCCAGAGTTCGGTCCCAGCTCGGGCAAATGCTGCCAGACCTTCCTCACCCAAATTCCCCAGCATCGGCACGAGAACCGAAAAGAACGCGTACTCCTCCAGAACACCGTTTGGCTCTCCGGCCTCATCGCGTTGGATCACCCCGCCCGGAGGTGCTTCGGAAGCCGCCGTTATACCAGCCAATTCCAAAGCTTTCGAGTTTGCGACACCTATATGCCCAGACTGATGAATAATGACGACCGGCAAGTCCTCAGACACAATGTCCAACTCTTGTCGTGTTGGGTGACGGAGTTCCTTTAACTGAGCATTGTCGTAACCAAAGCCGATGATCATTTTGACCTGCTCAACGGCTTGCGCATTCTCCTCGGCCCAGTCAGTCAGTGTGGATTGCAGACTGGCGATATCAATGACATCCCCGTCCGGTGGCGCAAGAAGGTTAGCGGACAGGGCTTGCAGGCCGCCCATGACGACATGTCCGTGGCTATCAACGAAACCCGGAAGCATCGCGCGCCCTTCCAGATCATAGGTTTCGGTTTCCTCACCCTGATGCACCGACAAGTCAGATAGCGACCCGACCGCAAGAATGCGCCCGTCTTTGACTGCGACAGCTTCGGCGGACGGAGCCGTATCGTTCATCGTTACAATTGGTCCGCCCAAATAGATCCGATCCGCAATCTGTTGTGAGGACGCAGAGGTAGATGAGAAAGCAACCGCTGCGACAAGACAAACTGAACGCGCCCAAAAGTGCATCTTATGACCTCTTTCTAATTGCAATGTCTCAATACGAAAGAAGTTAGCATTACTGTTGGCTTAGGCAAAAACGAAAAAGGGCGCCCCGAGGGACGCCCTTTCTTTGTATATTCGCTTACGCGAATTACTCGATGATTTTCGAGACGACGCCGGCGCCGACGGTGCGGCCGCCTTCGCGGATCGCAAAGCGCAGGCCGTCTTCCATCGCGATCGGGGCGATCAGCTCGACGGTGAAGCCGACGTTGTCGCCGGGCATAACCATCTCGGTGCCAGCCGCCAGGGTCACGGTGCCGGTCACGTCAGTTGTACGGAAGTAGAACTGCGGACGGTAGTTCGCGAAGAACGGGGTGTGACGACCGCCTTCTTCCTTGGTCAGGATGTAGGCTTCGGCTTCGAACTTGGTGTGCGGTGTAACCGAACCCGGCTTACACAGAACCTGGCCACGCTCAACGCCGTCACGGTCGATACCGCGCAGCAGGGCGCCGATGTTGTCGCCCGCTTCACCGCGATCCAGCAGCTTGCGGAACATTTCAACACCAGTACAGGTGGTTTTCTGAGTGTCACGGATGCCGACGATTTCGATCTCGTCGCCAACATTGATCACGCCACGCTCAACGCGCCCCGTAACAACCGTACCACGACCCGAGATCGAGAACACGTCTTCGACCGGCATCAGGAACGGCTTGTCAACTTCACGCTCAGGGGTGTCGATGTAGTCATCAACAGCCGCCATCAGTTCCTTGATCTTCTCTTCGCCGATTTCCGGGTTGTTGCCTTCCATCGCGGCCAGAGCCGAACCTGCGATGATCGGAATATCGTCGCCGGGGTATTCGTAGCTGGACAGCAGTTCGCGAACTTCCATCTCAACCAGTTCCAGCAGCTCTTCGTCGTCAACCTGGTCAACTTTGTTCATGAACACGACCATCTTCGGGATGCCAACCTGGCGGCCCAGCAGGATGTGCTCGCGGGTCTGCGGCATCGGGCCGTCAGCTGCGTTCACAACCAGGATCGCGCCGTCCATCTGAGCGGCACCGGTGATCATGTTCTTGACATAGTCGGCGTGGCCGGGGCAGTCGACATGCGCATAGTGGCGGTTGTCGGTCTCGTACTCCACGTGGGCGGTCGAGATGGTGATGCCACGTGCTTTTTCTTCAGGCGCGCCGTCAATCTGGTCATACGCTTTGAAGTCACCGAAATACTTGGTGATTGCTGCGGTCAGCGTGGTCTTGCCGTGGTCAACGTGGCCAATCGTGCCGATGTTGACGTGCGGCTTATTACGCTCAAACTTTTCCTTTGCCATGATGGCCTCCTTTTTCGGTAATGAAGGGAGCGCGTTAGCCGCGCTCCCTCAAATCTTCGCTTATGCGTATTTCGCCTGAATCTCGTCCGAGATGTTCTGCGGAACCGGATCGTAGTGATCGAACTGCATGGTGAACTGGGCACGGCCCGACGACATCGAACGCAGAGTGTTGATGTAGCCGAACATGTTGGCCAGCGGAACAAACGCGTCGATCGCGATTGCGTTTCCGCGCGGTTCCTGACCAGATACCTGGCCCCGACGCGAGGTCAGATCACCGATGATACCGCCGGTATATTCTTCCGGGGTGATCACTTCGACCTTCATGATCGGTTCCAGCAGTTTCGCGCCAGCTTTGCGCATGCCTTCACGCATACACATCCGCGATGCGATCTCGAACGCCAGAACGCTCGAGTCAACGTCGTGGAACTTACCGTCCAGCAGGGCAACCTTGAAGTCGATCACGGGGAAGCCAGCCAGCGGGCCGCTGTCCATGACCGAGTTGATACCTTTTTCAACACCGGGGATGTATTCCTTCGGAACGGCACCACCAACGATGCGGCTTTCGAACGAATAGCCTTCGCCTGCCTCGGTCGGCTGGATCTCCAGCTTGACTTCCGCGAACTGACCCGAACCACCCGACTGTTTCTTGTGGGTGTAGGTGTGCTCGACCGGCATCGAGATGGTTTCACGATAGGCCACCTGAGGTGCACCGATGTTCGCTTCAACCTTGAACTCGCGCTTCAGACGGTCAACCAGGATGTCCAGGTGAAGTTCGCCCATGCCCTTCATGATGGTCTGACCGGATTCCAGATCAGTTTCCACACGGAAGGACGGGTCTTCGGCGGCCAGACGGGCCAGACCCTGAGACATCTTCTCTTGGTCGCCCTTGGTTTTGGGCTCAACCGCGATCTCGATAACCGGATCGGGGAAGGTCATGGTTTCCAGAACCACCGGATCTTTCGCATCACACAGAGTATCACCGGTGGTGGTGTCTTTCAGACCTGCCAGCGCGATGATGTCGCCTGCAAACGCTTCTTCGATCTCTTCCCGGTTGTTCGAGTGCATCATCATCATACGACCGATGCGCTCTTTCTTACCTTTGGTCGAGTTCAGGATCGAGTCGCCCTTGTTCATGGTGCCCGAGTAAATCCGGGTGAAGGTCAGCGAGCCAACGAAGGGGTCGTTCATGATTTTGAACGCCAGACCCGAGAAGGCCATGTCGTCGTCTGCACGACGGGCGATGTCACGAACTTCTTCCTCGTCGCCGGGTTTGAAGCCCATGTAATCAACAACGTCCAGCGGGCTGGGCAGATAGTCGATCACAGCGTTGAGGAGCGGCTGAACGCCTTTGTTCTTGAACGCCGAACCACCCAGAACCGGAACGAACGCGATTTCCAGAGTACCTTTGCGCAGCAGGGCGCGCAGGGTCGGAACGTCGGGCTCATTGCCTTCCAGGTATTCCATCATCGCGTCGTCGTCCATTTCGACGGCCGCTTCGATCATCTTGCCGCGCCATTCGTCAGCCATGTCTTTCAGGCTGTCGCGGATAGGAGCTTTGATCCAGCTTGCGCCCAGATCTTCGCCCTGCCACAGCCACTCTTCCATGGTGACCAGGTCGATCAGGCCTTCCAGCTCGGACTCGGCACCGATCGGAATACCAACCGGAACAGCGCGTGCGCCGGTGCGGTCTTCGATCATGTTGACGCAGTTGAAGAAGTCAGCGCCGATCTTGTCCATTTTGTTGACGAAAACCATACGCGGAACCTTGTAGCGGTCAGCCTGACGCCACACG
The DNA here is from genome assembly GCF_056583445.1 of Ruegeria sp. S84. Lineage (NCBI taxonomy): Bacteria > Pseudomonadati > Pseudomonadota > Alphaproteobacteria > Rhodobacterales > Roseobacteraceae > Ruegeria > Ruegeria sp. S84. The sequence goes on along the minus strand of NZ_CM152618.1, from coordinate 3,574,376 downwards.
GTTTCGGTCTGGGGCTCAACACCGGCGTTTGCGTCCAGAACGCAGACAGCACCGTCGAGAACCGCCAGCGAACGCTCAACTTCGATGGTGAAGTCAACGTGGCCGGGGGTGTCGATGATGTTCAGGCGGTGCTTAGGAGTTTCTGCGGTCTGACCGTCCTCGGTGCGTTCCCAGAAAGTGGTGGTCGCAGCCGAAGTGATGGTGATGCCGCGTTCCTGCTCCTGCTCCATCCAGTCCATGGTGGCTGCACCATCGTGCACCTCACCGATGTTGTGGGATTTACCAGTGTAATACAGGATACGCTCCGAGCAGGTGGTCTTACCTGCGTCGATGTGCGCCATGATACCGAAGTTACGGTACAGTTCGAGCGGATATTCGCGTGCCATTGGTCTAAGCCTCTCGGATTACCAACGATAATGGCTGAAGGCTTTGTTCGCCTCGGCCATCTTGTGGGTGTCTTCGCGTTTCTTGACGGCAGTACCGCGGGACTGAACGGCGTCCAGCAGCTCGCCTGCAAGGCGCTCTTCCATGGTGTTTTCGTTGCGGCCGCGCGCAGCAGTGATCAGCCAGCGGATGGCCAGTGCTTCGCGGCGCTCAGGGCGCACTTCGACCGGAACCTGATAGGTTGCACCACCAACGCGGCGCGAGCGAACCTCGACCGACGGTTTGATGTTGTCGAGCGCTTCGTGGAACACTTCGACAGGAGCGCGCTTTACCTTGTTCTCAACGCGGTCAAACGCGTTGTAAACGATGCGCTCTGCGACCGACTTCTTGCCGTCGATCATCAGGTTGTTCATGAATTTGGTCAGTACCTTGTCGCCAAATTTGGCGTCAGGCAGGACTTCGCGTTTTTCGGCGGCGTGACGACGTGACATATCAGCCTCTCCTTCTTACTTGGGACGCTTCGCGCCGTATTTCGAACGACGTTGCTTACGATCTTTGACGCCCTGAGTATCCAGAACACCGCGCAGGATGTGGTAACGCACACCGGGAAGGTCTTTTACACGACCGCCACGGATCAGAACAACCGAGTGTTCCTGCAGGTTGTGGCTTTCACCCGGGATGTACGAGATGACCTCGAACCCGTTGGTCAAGCGCACCTTGGCAACCTTACGCATAGCTGAGTTCGGCTTCTTAGGTGTGGTGGTGTACACGCGGGTGCAGACGCCGCGTTTCTGCGGGCACTGTTCCAAGTGCATGGACTTCGAGCGTTTTACTTTGGGCTGCCGCGGTTTGCGGATCAGCTGTTGAATAGTTGGCATTCCGGTTTCTTCCCCGTTTTGCAACACACATGACATGCACGCGCGTTGCGTGCGGTTAAATTCGCTGCACTCATGCGTCCACAAGCGCAAAACCCGCGAGCGTTCCCATTCCGAGGTGAACGTCGCGGTTTGTTATCAGAGGGCGCGAACGATAAAAGTGTTCGGGCCTTGACCAGTTCATTACTGAAATCGGTTATGGGGCGGCCCCCGGTACCGAGATGTCGCGCGTATTAAGGGGAGTCGGCCCGAGTGTCAACAGCCCAGCAGGAAAGGCGTGTTGTACATAAGAGCTCCGGCCGTCTATCAGGAACTAATGGAGATTCCCACTGCGCCGACGCATTGCAGCACTCCGGCACCGGATGCATAGTGAGCATGCCCCGCAAACCATTGGATGCCCCATGCAAGTCTTTGGCCTGTGCCGATTTTCATTCCCTGCTCTGGGCGATTTCCAGATCGAACATGACACGGTCGCAGATCGGCGCGCCCATCTCTACAACCCTGCTCGTCTGGAAGAGCGGTTCCGCCTGTTCGAATCTGTGACGTTGCCCAGCTTTCGCGCGCAGACAGATGGGGACTATCAGCTTCTGGTCGTTGTTGGGGACTGTCTGCCGCGAAAGGCGCTCGACCGGCTTAAGGACCTCACCGCTGACATCAAGCAGGTACGAATTGTCCAAAGACCCGTCGAACCAAGCCATAAACACCGGCAGGTCATGAAACGAATCCTTCAGGAAGCGCGTTCAAACCCGGACCGGCCCTGTCTTCAATTTCGCCATGATGACGACGACAGCATTTCGATTGATTTCATCGAAAGACTGCGCGAGTCCGCCGATGATGTTGCCGGGCTGATTGGAAAAAATCAGGCCATAGGCCTCGATTTCAACAACGGATACCAGGCCAGCTTTGGGCCGAATGGGGTTCGGGCGGCACAAGTCTACAAATCTCTGCTTGGGGTGGGCTTGGGCATGCTTATCGCGGGCGGGTGCGACCACACGATCATAAGTTTTACCCACAACCGGATCGGGCGTTTCATGCCAGTGGTCAGTTATCCTGATCGCCCGATGTGGATCAGGACATTGAACAACTCCAACGACTCGCCGCGCGCTGAAAAGCAGAAGGCGCAGCTTGCGCCGATCACGCCCGAAATCGAGACCGATTTTGCCACGCGTTTCGCGCTAAACCCCGGTTTCGTACGTTTGCCTCACTTCTCCGCCTGACGCGACCGTTCGCGAAACAGAGTGAACATCCCTGCCCCAACTACCAATGCACCACCCAGCATTGTGATCGCGTCCGGCCAGTCACCAAACACAGCCCACCCCAGTCCCAGTGCCCAAAGCAGGCTGGAATAGCGAAATGGCGCAACAAAACCGACCTCGCCCACGCGCATCACCATGACACTGAACAGATAGCCTATCAGAACAAAGACCGCAGCGCTGGCGATCATCGCTCCAGATGCGGTCGAGACCGGCACCCATCCTTCAAACGTGGAGACGATGATCGCTGCCAATGTGATAGTGAGGGATGTCGCCAGTGTTACCACCACAGAAGGTACTTCAGCTGACATTCGGCGGGTGATCAAATCGCGAACTGTAACGGAAGCAACCGCAATCAATGCGTAAATCGCATAGATGCTGAACCCTTCAGGACCGGGCCGAACGATCAACAACATACCGACGAACCCAAGCGCAATTGCAGCAATACGTCTCCATCCAATTACTTCACCGAAGAATAAGGCAGCACCCAAAGTCACGGTCAGCGGCAACGCCTGTAGAACTGCCGTAACGTTGGCAAGCGGCATGTGCATCAGAGCCGTCAAAAAGAAGATGGTCGCCGCCAACTCTGCCAGGCAACGTAATGCGATAAGCCATTTGTCATGGAGGGGAAAATTCAGGTGGAGCGCCCCAAGATAACGGGCCATTATCAACACAAGAACTGTCGCCAAAACTCCGCGCATGGCCACAAGTTGGAACAGAGGCAGATCTTGCCCCACCACTTTCACCAACGCATCATTGACGGTAAAGGCCGCCATACTGCCCGTCATCAGCAGCGCGCCTTTAACGTTAGGACTCATTTAATCAACACCCGGTCTTCAATATATTGTCGTATTCACTGTTCAATTGATCACGAATTCAATTTGCGCCTGACAATCCTACAGTAATAGTTCCGACGAGCTACACAAACTGTCGACTTTTCAGTCGTTTCAATCTGTCATCTGGGCGGAAGGCGTAGATTTCGAGATCTCGATCTCATCATCCGTCATCTCCTCTTCTACGCCATCAAACAATGGTGTCGAAAGGTAACGCTCGCCCGTATCTGGCAGCATTACCAACATGACGGAACCTTCCGGAGCAGTCTCGGCCAGTTTCATCGCGACCGCAAAGGTCGAGCCACCAGAAATACCGGTAAAAATCCCCTCTTCCGCGGCCAAACGGCGCGACCATGCAATACCGTCGCTACCGGGAACGGGAATCAACTCATCATAGTAAGAGTTATCAATGGCCTCCTGCAGAACCCACGGAATGAAATCAGGCGTCCAACCCTGTATCGGATGCGGTTCGAAGTTCGGGTGGCTCTCGGTCGGCTGGTGTATTTCGTTGCGGGTGTTTACATACCCCGACGACACAATGGCTGCATTGGCAGGCTCGGTCAGGATGATCTTGGTCTCAGGGCGCGCTTTCCTCAGCACCCGGGCCACGCCCGAGACCGTCCCGCCAGTGCCATAGCCCGTAACCCAATAGTCGAGAATCTGCCCATCAAAGTCACCCAAGATTTCGTTCGCGGTGGTATTTTCGTGAATATCGGCATTGGCTGCGGTTTCAAACTGGCTGGCCAGGAACCAACCGTTCTGCTCGGCCAGTTCCTTAGCTTTTGTATACATGCCGAACCCCTTTTGTGCGCGGGGTGTCAGGACAACTTTTGCCCCCAAAAACCGCATCAGCTTGCGCCGCTCGACCGAGAAACTGTCGGCCATCGTCACAACCAAGGGATAGCCTTTGGCCGCACAGACCATCGCCAGCCCGATACCGGTATTCCCCGAGGTCGCCTCAACTACTGTCTGACCGGGTTTTAAGCTACCGTCGCGTTCTGCCGCTTCGATGATGTTGAGGGCAAGGCGATCTTTGACAGAACTGGCCGGGTTAAACGCTTCGAATTTTACGTAAACCGTCACGTTTGAGGGCGCGATCCTGTTTATTCGTATGCTTGGCGTGTCTCCGACGGTGTCCAAAATACTGTCATACAGTCGCTTTCGCCCATGCGTTTGACGAGTTGTCATTGTGGCCCCCTCCTCTGTTGACGAAAGCATGCCACAAACCGGATCACATTAGTAACTATCTTTGTGAGAGTTCGCCTCGGAGCGCTCACAACAAGAAAGGCCCCGCGAAATCGCGGGGCCTTTCTTAGTTATTGAGGGTGCCTATTCGCGGCTTTCCGGTGTTTCCACCAGAACGTCCAGCTCATCACCGACCATGTCGTCGTCGAAGGTCGGAGCAGCCAGAGCAGCGGCCGCTTCGGCCTCTTCCCGGCGGGCTTCGATGACCACATTGTCACGCGATTGCGCGATGTGGCGGACGGCCTGAGTGGCACCACCGGTCCCGGCGGGGATCAGACGACCAACGATTACGTTCTCTTTCAGGCCAACCAGCTTGTCTTTCTTGCCCTGAACCGAGGCTTCGGTCAGCACGCGGGTGGTTTCCTGGAACGACGCCGCCGAGATGAACGAACGCGTCTGCAGCGAAGCTTTGGTGATCCCCAGAAGGATCGGCTCACCCTGAGCCGGACGACCGCCACGCGAGATAGTCTTCTCGTTGGCTGCGTCGAACTCTTGCTTGTCGACATGTTCGCCTTTCAGCAGGGTGGTGTCACCTGAATCCAGGATCTCCCACTTCTGCAGCATCTGGCGCACGATGACCTCGATGTGCTTGTCGTTGATCTTAACGCCCTGCAAGCGGTAGACGTCCTGCACCTCGTCGATCATGTAATCCGCCAACGCTTCGACACCCATAATCGACAGGATGTCATGCGGAGCCGGGTTACCGTCCATCAGGTATTCACCCTTCTGGATGAAGTCCCCTTCGGCGACCGGGATGTGCTTGCCCTTGGGTACCATGTATTCGATGGTCTCCATGGACTCGTCAGCCGGTTCGATGCTGATGCGGCGCTTGTTCTTGTAGTCGCGGCCAAAGCGCACGTAACCATCGGCTTCTGCGATGATCGCGTGATCTTTCGGACGACGGGCTTCGAACAGTTCGGCCACACGTGGCAGACCACCGGTGATGTCCTTGGTCTTGGCGCCTTCACGCGGGATACGCGCAACAACGTCACCGGCTTCGATGGTCTGACCATCTTCGACGGACAGGATCGCATCCACCGACATCGGATAGTGAACCGGGTTGCCCGCATCGTTGCGGACCGGCTCGCCATCTTCACCGACCAGAATGATCTCGGGCTTGAGGTCGCTGCCTTTGGGGGCGGCGCGCCAGTCGATCACGATCTTCTGGGTCATACCGGTTGCATCATCGGTCTCATCCCGGACAGCAAGGCCCGAAACAAGGTCAACGTATTTCGCAGTGCCGGCTTTCTCGGCGATGATCGGCAGGGTGTAGGGATCCCATTCGAACAGCTTGTCGCCACGAGCAACCTTGGTGCCGTCCTTGACGAACAGCTTGGAGCCATAGCCCAGCTTGTGGCTGGCACGCTCTTCGCCGTGTTCGTCGCTGATCACCAGCTTCATGTTCCGGCCCATAACGAGGCTTTCGCCTGCGGCATTGACCAGAATCTGCGGGTTCTCGAAGGAAACGACGCCTTCCTGGCTGGCTTCCTGGAACGACTGCTGACCACCTTGCGCAACACCACCGATGTGGAAAGTACGCATCGTCAGCTGCGTACCGGGTTCACCAATGGACTGCGCGGCGATGATGCCGACAGCCTCACCTGTGTTCACCATGGTGCCGCGTGCAAGGTCACGACCGTAGCAGGTGGCGCAGACGCCTTCCTCGGACTCACAGGTCAGAGGCGAGCGGATGCGCATCGACGCAACACCAGCTTCGTCAATAGTGTCCGCCATGCGTTCGTCGATCAACTGACCAGCGGCCACGATCACCTCATCCGTGCCCGGACGCAGAACATCGTCAGCCGCCACACGACCCAGCACACGTTCGGCCAGCGAGGCAACAACCTCACCGTCATTCACGGCGGCTTCGGCTGTGATCGCACGCTCAGTACCACAGTCGATCTCGCGAACGATGCAGTCCTGTGCGACGTCCACCAGACGACGGGTCAGGTAACCCGAGTTCGCCGTCTTCAGAGCGGTATCCGACAGACCCTTACGGGCACCGTGGGTCGAGTTGAAGTACTCGAGAACGGTCAGACCCTCTTTAAAGTTCGAGATGATCGGCGTCTCGATGATGTCACCGTTCGGCTTGGCCATCAGGCCGCGCATACCGCCCAGCTGTTTCATCTGAGTGACCGAGCCACGCGCACCGGAGTGGGCCATCATGTAGACCGAGTTCGGTTCCTGATCCGACCCGTCTTCGGCCTTGGCAACGTCCGAGATGGTGCTCATCATCGCTTCGGTGACGCGGTCGTTACACTTCGACCAGGCATCGACAACTTTGTTGTACTTTTCGCCCTGAGTGATCAGGCCGTCCATGTACTGCTGTTCGAAGTCCTTCACCTGACCGCGGGTGTCATCAACGATGCCCCACTTGTCATCCGGGATGACCATGTCGTCCTTACCGAACGAGATGCCCGCCTTGAACGCTTCTTTGAAGCCCATCGACATGATCTGGTCACAGAAGATAACCGACTCTTTCTGACCGCAGTAACGGTAGACGGTGTCGATCACCTGCTGCACTTCTTTCTTCCGCAGCAGGCGGTTGACCAGCTCGAACGGGGCTTTGTTGTTCATCGGCAGCAATGCACCCAGACGCAGACGGCCCGGAGTGGTTTCATAGCGCTTCTGAACTTCGTTGCCTTCGTCGTCGATCTGCGTGATCCGCGCGGTGATTTTCGAGTGCAGATGCACCTCACCCGCGTCCAGCGCGTGCTGAACTTCTTCGATCGAACCGAAGACCTTGCCTTCGCCCGGCATGCCTTCGCGTTCGAGGGTCACATAGTACAGACCCAGGATCATATCCTGCGACGGAACGATGATCGGCGCGCCGTTTGCAGGCGACAGAACGTTGTTCGTCGACATCATCAGAACGCGCGCTTCCAGCTGGGCCTCAAGGCTCAGCGGGACGTGAACAGCCATCTGGTCCCCGTCGAAGTCGGCGTTAAAGGCCGAACAGACCAGCGGGTGCAGCTGGATGGCTTTACCTTCGATCAGGACCGGCTCGAACGCCTGAATACCAAGACGGTGCAGCGTTGGCGCACGGTTCAGCATGACAGGATGTTCGCGGATCACCTCGTCGAGGATATCCCACACTTCGGGACGTTCTTTCTCGACCAGTTTCTTCGCTTGCTTAACAGTCGAAGACAGACCCTTGGCTTCAAGGCGCGAGTAGATGAACGGCTTGAACAGCTCCAGCGCCATCTTCTTTGGCAGACCACACTGGTGCAGTTTGAGTTCCGGACCGGTCACGATGACCGAACGGCCCGAGAAGTCGACGCGCTTACCCAGAAGGTTCTGACGGAAGCGACCCTGCTTACCTTTCAGCATGTCCGACAGCGATTTCAGCGGGCGCTTGTTGGCGCCGGTGATCACGCGACCACGACGGCCGTTGTCGAACAGAGCGTCAACGGATTCCTGCAGCATCCGCTTTTCGTTGCGGACAATGATGTCAGGCGCGCGCAGTTCGATCAGACGCTTCAGACGGTTGTTCCGGTTGATGACGCGGCGATACAGATCGTTCAGATCCGAGGTCGCAAAGCGGCCTCCATCCAGCGGAACCAGCGGACGCAGTTCCGGCGGAATGACCGGGATCACGGTCATCACCATCCACTCAGGCCGGTTGCCCGACTCGAGGAAGGATTCGACAACCTTCAGACGCTTGATGATTTTCTTGGGCTTCAACTCGCCGGTCGCTTCAGCCAGATCAGCGCGCAGCTGCTCGGCTTCGGCTTCCAGATCGATCTGGGCCAGCATCTCACGGATAGCTTCGGCACCAATGTTCGCGGTGAACGCGTCCATGCCATAGGCATCCTGCGCGTCCATGTACTCTTCTTCAGTCAGCATCTGGCCGTAGGTCAGGTCGGTCAGACCGGGCTCGATGACGACATAGTTTTCAAAGTACAGAACGCGTTCCAGATCGCGCAGCGTCATGTCCAGCATCAGACCGATGCGGGACGGCAGCGATTTCAGGAACCAGATATGTGCGACGGGCGCGGCCAGTTCGATATGGCCCATACGCTCGCGGCGGACTTTCTGCAGGGTGACTTCCACACCGCATTTCTCGCAGACAACACCGCGATACTTCATCCGCTTATATTTGCCGCACAGACATTCGTAATCTTTGATCGGGCCAAAGATACGCGCGCAGAACAGACCGTCACGTTCGGGCTTGAACGTCCGGTAGTTGATGGTTTCGGGTTTCTTGATCTCGCCATAGGACCAAGACAGAATCCGCTCGGGCGACGCCAAGGAGACTTTGATCTCGTCAAAGACTTTCGGCGGCGTCAGCGGGTTGAACGGGTTATTGGTGATTTCCTGGTTCATTTCAATTCCTTTCCCGGTGCAGCGCATTCAAACTCATGCCAGGAGTTGTGAAATCTGATCACGGTCGTTTCAAACTTCGTTAGCGCAAGGGCACCACATGCATCGGCGGCGGCGGATTTAAGTTGCACTTCGCTGTAACCAAAGGTTTCGATGAACCCAGTCGCAGCGAAGCCATCAACTTTTTCGAGCAAAATCTCGATCTTTTTACCGGGGGCCAGCAAGAACCCACCAACAAAAGCAGCAAAAACTGCAAAGATCGAGAATACTAGCTTCACTCATCCACCTCCGCATCCAGGAGTTCCATATTCAGGCCGAGGCCACGGACTTCTTTCACCAGAACGTTGAACGATTCCGGTACGCCCGCTTCAAAGTTATCCTCGCCCTTGACGATCGACTCATAGACCTTGGTCCGGCCGGCGACGTCATCCGATTTCACGGTAAGCATCTCCTGCAGGGTGTAGGCAGCGCCGTAAGCTTCCAGAGCCCAGACTTCCATCTCACCAAAGCGCTGACCACCGAACTGCGCCTTACCGCCCAGCGGCTGCTGGGTAACCAGGCTGTACGGCCCGGTCGAACGCGCGTGGATTTTATCATCCACAAGGTGGTGCAGTTTCAGCAGGTACTTGATGCCCACGGTCACCGGACGAGCGAATTGCTCACCCGTACGACCGTCGAACAGAACCGACTGACCGCTTTCCGAGAAGCCCGCACGCACCAGCGCGTCGTTGACGTCAGCCTCTTTGGCACCGTCAAAGACCGGGGTCGCGATCGGAACACCACGGGTCACGTTGCCCGCAGCCTCGATCAGGTGATCCTCGTCCATGCCAACGATGCCTTCTTCATAGACATCTTCGCCATAGGCCAGTTTCATCGCTTCGCGAACCGGGGTCAGGTCGCCGGAACGGCGGTATTCACCCAGAGCGTCGTCGATGTTCAGACCCAGACCACGCGCAGCCCAGCCCATGTGGGTTTCAAGGATCTGACCGACGTTCATACGCGAAGGCACACCCAGCGGGTTCAGACAGAAGTCAACCGGCGTACCATCTGCCAGGAACGGCATGTCTTCCATCGGAACAACCTTGGAAATCACACCTTTGTTCCCGTGACGACCGGCCATCTTGTCACCCGGCTGAAGCTTACGCTTCACGGCGATGAAGACTTTGACCATCTTCATCACACCCGGCGGCAGGTCGTCGCCACGGCGGACTTTCTCGACCTTGTCTTCGAAACGGGCGTCCAGAGCACGCTTTTGTACTTCGTACTGCTCGTTCAGAGCCTCGACGATCTGTGCATCCTGCTCGCCTTCCAGCGCCAGTTGCCACCACTGACCACGGGTCAGGGTTTCCAGCAGATCCTCGGTGATCACCGAACCTGCCTTGACGCCTTTCGGGCCTTTGACAGCGGTTTTACCCAGGATCAGACCTTGCAGACGCGCGTAGATGTTGCGGTCAAGAATCGCCAGCTCGTCGTCCCGGTCACGGGCCAGACGTTCGACTTCCTCACGCTCGATCTGCAGCGCACGCTCGTCTTTCTCGACGCCGTGACGGTTGAAGACGCGGACCTCAACGACCGTTCCGTAGTCACCCGGCTTCACGCGTAGCGAGGTGTCGCGCACGTCAGATGCTTTTTCACCAAAGATGGCGCGCAGCAGCTTTTCTTCCGGGGTCATCGGGCTTTCGCCCTTCGGAGTGATCTTGCCAACCAGAATATCGCCCGGCTCAACATCCGCACCGATGTAAACGATGCCCGCCTCGTCGAGGTTGCGCAGCGCTTCTTCACCGACGTTCGGGATGTCGCGGGTGATCTCTTCCGGGCCCAGCTTGGTGTCACGGGCGGCGACTTCGAATTCCTCGATATGGACCGAGGTAAAGACGTCATCACGCGCGATACGTTCCGAGATCAGGATCGAGTCTTCGTAGTTGTAACCGTTCCACGGCATGAACGCGACGACCACGTTCTTACCAAGCGCCAGTTCACCCATATCGGTCGACGGACCGTCGGCAATGACTTCGCCCTTTTGGACGGTGTCACCCACCTTGATCAGCGGACGCTGGTTGATGCAGGTGTTCTGGTTCGACCGCTGGAATTTGCGCAGACGATAGATGTCAACGCCAGCGTCGCCCAGTTCCAAATCCTCGGTGGCGCGAATAACGATACGCTGGGCATCGACCTGGTCAATGATACCGGCGCGTTTCGCCTGAATCGCAGCGCCCGAGTCGATCGCAACCTTTTCCTCGATCCCGGTACCGACCAGCGGCGCTTCGGCGCGCAGCAGCGGAACCGCCTGACGTTGCATGTTCGAGCCCATCAGAGCGCGGTTAGCGTCGTCATTTTCAAGAAACGGGATCAGCGATGCAGCAACCGAGACCAGCTGTTTCGGCGACACGTCGATCAGGTCCACATTCTCGCGCGGGGCGAGGGTGTAGTCACCGGCCTGACGGGTCGAAACCAGATCGTTGATGAACTTGCCATCGGCATCCAGCGTCGCGTTCGCCTGCGCCACGGTGTGACGCATTTCTTCGGTCGCGGACATGTAGTGTACCTCATCGGTCACCTCGGCGTCTTTGACGACGCGGTAGGGTGTTTCGATGAAGCCATACTTGTTCACGCGGGCAAAGGTGGCCAGCGAGTTGATCAGACCAATGTTCGGACCTTCGGGCGTTTCAATCGGGCACATCCGACCATAGTGGGTCGGGTGTACGTCGCGCACCTCAAAGCCCGCACGCTCACGCGTCAGACCACCCGGGCCAAGCGCCGAGAGACGGCGTTTGTGGGTGACTTCCGAAAGCGGGTTGGTCTGGTCCATGAACTGCGACAGCTGCGATGAGCCAAAGAATTCACGAACAGCAGCCGCAGCTGGTTTCGCGTTGATCAGGTCCTGCGGCATGACGGTGTCGATCTCGACCGACGACATACGCTCTTTGATAGCGCGCTCCATGCGCAGCAGGCCAACGCGGTACTGATTTTCCATCAGTTCGCCCACTGAACGCACACGACGGTTGCCGAGGTGGTCGATATCGTCCACGTCGCCTTTGCCGTCACGCAGTTCCACCAGCGCCTTGATGCAGGCCACGATGTCTTCGCGGCGCAGCGTGCGCAGGGTGTCCGGCGCGTCCAGAGCCAGACGCATGTTCATCTTCACACGACCAACGGCGGACAGGTCATAGCGCTCGCTGTCGAAGAACAGGGTGTCGAACAGAGCCGACGCAGCCTCGACGGTGGGAGGCTCGCCCGGACGCATGACGCGGTAGATGTCCATCAGCGCGCTTTCACGGTTCAGGTTCTTGTCCTGAGCCATGGTGTTGCGCATGTAGGGGCCAACGTTGACGTTGTCGATGTCCAGAACCGGGATGTCGGTGATGCCCGCATCCATCAGGTCCTTGACGGTGCCGCCGATCAGGTCGCCGTCTTTATCATACTCCAGGGTCAGCTCATCACCGGCTTCGACATAGATCGCGCCGTTTTCTTCGTTGATGATGTCCTTGGCGACATACTTGCCGACGATGTTGTCGAAGGGCACCAGCAGGTCGGTAACAGCACCTTCGTCGATCAGCTTCTTGACCGCGCGCGGGGTGACTTTCTTGCCCGCTTCGGCAATCACTTCACCAGATTTCGCGTCGATCAGATCATATGTCGGACGGGTGCCGCGCACACGCTCGGGGAAGAAGGGCGTGACCCAGCCTTTCTTCTTGTCCAGCTTGTAGGACACGGTGTTGTAATACGCGTCCATGATCGCTTCCTGATCCAGACCCAGCGCGTACAGCAGGGTGGTCACAGGCAGTTTGCGGCGACGGTCGATACGGGCGAAGACGATGTCCTTGGCGTCGAACTCGAAGTCCAGCCAGCTGCCGCGATACGGGATGATGCGGCAGGCAAACAGCAGCTTGCCCGAGGAATGGGTCTTGCCCTTGTCGTGATCAAAGAACACACCGGGCGAACGGTGCATCTGGCTGACGATCACACGCTCGGTACCGTTCACGATGAAGGTGCCGTTCGGTGTCATCAGGGGCATGTCGCCCATGAACACGTCCTGTTCTTTGATGTCTTTGACCGATTTCGCGCCGGTGTCCTCATCGACATCAAACACGATCAGGCGCAGTGTGACCTTCAGCGGCGCGCTGTAGGTCATGTCGCGCTGCATGCACTCTTCGACGTCGTATTTGGGTTTTTCCAGATCGTATTTCACGAACTCCAGAACGGAGGTTTCGTTGAAATCCTTGATCGGGAAAACCGACTGGAACACACCTTTGATGCCTTCGCCGTCTGTGGGCTGTTCTGCATCGCCGGAGCGCAGGAAAAGATCATAAGAAGATTTCTGCACCTCAATGAGGTTCGGCATCTCCAGCACTTCGCGGATTTTGCCGTAATATTTACGAAGACGTTTCTGGCCAAGGAACGTTTGAGCCATGTCAGATGTCACCTTTCGATGTTCTCAGCGGGCAAAGACACCGTCGGGCCCCGGCATCTTGCACAATCGAGACGACACGTCCGGATCAATTCGTGACCACCGTCCCGAAGGTGGCCTCCCGATCCGAAAACCGTGTCTTAGAAAACGCCCCAGACAATGAGGCCCTTTCTAAGACAGGTTCGGCTGGACCCGGATTTCTCCGGACCCAGCCAAATTTTGCGGCGCATCAGCGATGCACCTGTCGGTTGGCTTAGGCCAGCTCGACTTCGGCGCCAGCTGCTTCCAGCTTGCCTTTGACTTCCTCGGCTTCGTCTTTCGACACGCCTTCTTTGATCTTGCCGCCAGCTTCGACCAGCTCTTTGGCTTCTTTCAGGCCCAGACCGGTGATGCCGCGAACTTCTTTGATCACGTTGATTTTCGAAGCGCCGGCGTTCTTCAGAACGACGTCGAATTCGGTTTTTTCTTCCTCAGCTGCGCCACCGGCGTCGCCACCAGCTGCAACCATTACGGCGCCGCCAGCTGCAGGCTCGATGCCGTATTCGTCTTTGAGGATAGTTTTCAGTTCTTGTGCTTCCAGCAGGGTCAGACCCACGATGCTTTCTGCGAGTGCTTTCAGATCAGCCATTTTATCAGCTCTTTCCGTTTACAGTGTGTGTTCCAACGTCAGGGTATTTACCCTACGCAGATCATTCAGTGCCAACCGCTTACGCAGCTTCCGCCTTCTCTTCGATGGTGGAAAGGATGCTTGCGATGTTGCTTGCAGGTGCGCCAATCGCGCCGGCGATGTTCGAAGCAGGTGCGCCAATGCAGCCCACGATCGAAGCAATAAGCTCTTCACGAGACGGCATTTTCGAAACGGCTTCAACGCCTTTGCGGTCCAGAGCGTTCTCGCCCATTGCACCGCCGAGGATTTCAAAATTCTTGTTATCCTTGGCGAAGTCCTCGGCCACCTTGGCTGCTGCCACGGGATCCTCGGAATAGGTCAGAACGGTCATCCCTGTCAGCAGGTCGGCCATGCTTTCACACGGCTTACCCTCAAGGGCGATTTTGGCGAGCCTGTTCTTGGCAACACGCACGGCACCACCCGCGTCACGAGCACGTGCGCGAAGGTCCTGCATCTCGGCAACTGTCAGACCGGCGTAGTGCGAAACCACTACGACGCCAGAGCTTTCGAAGATTTGGCCGAGTTCCTCGACCACTTTCTCTTTCTGGGCTCTATCCACAGTTCTCTCCAAGTTAGGGGCGATATCTCACCCCGGCTCATATTTGCCGCAGCTTTCGCTCCGGCGTTCAGGTCCGTTGTTACGGGATTGGCCAAAATGCGCCCGAGGATCGTGACCCTCAGAATTCTTTGGTCTTACCCGTCTCAGGCAGGGAATTAAGGGGCCAGATGAACCCACCCACCGTCTTGGACGAAACAAAATAAAGCGCACGACGAATCGCACGCTTTATTCCGTGGCTCTACTTAGGACAGATGGGCCGGGTTTCCAAGGGGTAAATTTAGGTGACTCGCGTCTTCTGCGCAGAGGAAGCCACATAGCTGGAAATGTTCTGAGACCTCTTGGTTATTGGGAAACAAGCCGACATTAAGGCTTGCAGAATCCGCTGCGCACAAACCATAGCCTCACCCCTCCCGCGACAAAGCGCATATCCCTACATTGATCTGGTCAGGCATACCCCTGACTTACCCCCTTGGCACAAATGTGATTGCAACTTGAGGGCCTATGGCGCGGCGCTTTCAACCGATACTAAAGTCGCGCTGACACAAAGGTGCAAACTTACGGCGCGCCCGTCGCCAATGGAAATGAAAAAGCGGGTCCGGTATCCGCCAATTGTTACCGTAACTTTGGGCCAGCAATGCAGGCGCGTCCTGTGGCAGCATGATTTCACCACCGTTAAGCGATTTGAGTGGGAAAATCGCGCTTTCCGGCAGATCATCAAGTGAGTACGGATACACGCTAAAGCGCCCGTTTTCCGTCCAAGCCGGAAACAGATCGATATCAATACCCAAGTTATTTTTGACTTTGAAGATAGGAATGCTGTTTTTCAGCGAATTGTCATCCAAGCAATCGCTGTCCAGCAACTTTCGCTGATAATCAGCCCATTTTTTTGCGACGCCTTCAAGCGTGGACTCACCCAAATACACCGCAAAATCGACATCGTCATCGTGACCGATCAATCCACCCTCGCGAACATGACCCAACAATGCGCCAGCGTACAGCATGATCGGCTTTCCTAAACGGATTACGGGTTCAAGCTCGGCGTCAAGTTTTGAAAAGATATCATCGCCAGTCTTTTCCCCGAATGTTCTGTTATAGCCATGCGGTGTAATGAAATCGGGGTATAGCGTCTGCTTCACCCGCTCAAAGAACGAGGCAAAGCGCGCCTCTTTGCCCTGATCCGCATAGCGAGTCTCCATATGCTTTAGCCTACCGTGCGTCCGGGCAGGCTTTGTTCTCCCATGGCAGCAAAGAAGGATATAGGTCTCTTCCCAGTCATCAAATAGCGCCTGGTTTTCCAAGCGCTTTATTGGTTCCTTTAGCGAATTGACAGCCAAGCGCGTTTTACGAGGCCGTGGTAGTGCAGTTTGTGCCGCAGCATGGGTGAAAACATGCTCTCGAAGTGAGGCAAGCTCCTTGATTAACTCTTCTTCTGTCATTGTGTTTTTTCATAGATCGCGCGGGCGACGATCGCATCTTCTGTTTTATATTTTGCGAAACCACTGCCTTCGACGCCATAACACTTTCGGAATTCTGAGGCTTCCATTTTTGAATCCAGATCCGTCGCACTTACGTATCGCCGGAAATGCGGCGCCGCAATTTTCGTTGTGGCTCGGTCCGCCAACGTTCGATATTCGAACGCTACGACATCGCCAGGCCTGCACTCGCTCCGCAGCGCCCGGATCAGAGCATCTTCTTCATCATCTGTGATCGCATGCAAAAAGAACCGAGCATAAACGCAAACGATTTCAGATCGTCGCTCGGACAACACACGCTCAATCAATCCATCTTCGAGATTGGTCTGAACAAATTCAAGATCGTCGCCGCCCTGCTTTTGTGCATGCTTTTGCGCTGACGCAATCGCTGCCTCAGACGCATCCATGCCGGTCACTTTGAACCCGTGTCGTGAAAAGAAAAAACTGTCACGGGCATTCCCACACCCTACGTCAATGACATGTGACTGCCGATCAATCTCATTTGCCACAAACGCTGCGAATTGCGACGGCAAGGTAAGCTCCCATGACCCTGCCGATTTCGCATAAAACTGGTCCCAAAAGGCGCGTCGATCTTCTGGAAGTGATTTCTGACGAATATTTTGGTTCATTGATGGGTATTCTCGAACAGCTACTACACGGCAATGGGGGAACTGTGTCAGACCGCACCCCCTAGTTCAATCGCTTCTTTAGCCACCGCTGCTGAAGCAGTGAATCTATGTTTGTGCGTATCGCTGCTTTTTAGTCAGCTTAGCTGTAACCGGGTTTGAAATTGGCAAAACTTCAAGATTTCAATTGAGGTGCAAGCAACCGCGCTATCACACAGCTACAGCCTGTTTCTCATGTGGTGCGCAATAAAAATCCCGGGCAGTTCTCACTACCCGGGATCAAGTTCTCAAAGCTAAACGCTAAGGCTTATTCGCCCGCAGCAGCCGCCACGTCCAAAGTCACACCCGGGCCCATGGTCGAGCTCAGCGCGATTTTCTTCATATAGGTGCCTTTGGCACCCGACGGTTTGGCCTTCGCAACAGCCGAGATGAAGGCACGGACGTTTTCGACCAGCTTGGCTTCGTCGAAGGACGCTTTGCCAACGCCGGCGTGCACAACGCCGCCTTTTTCCGCCTTGAACTGAACTTCACCACCTTTTGCTGCTTCCACAGCCGCTTTCACGTCCATAGTCACGGTGCCAACTTTGGGGTTCGGCATCAGGTTGCGGGGGCCCAGAACTTTACCCAAACGACCGACGATCGGCATCATGTCCGGGGTTGCAATGCAGCGATCAAATTCGATGGTGCCGCCCTGAATGGTTTCCATCAGGTCTTCCGCGCCAACGATATCTGCGCCCGCTTCTTTCGCTTCGTCTGCCTTGGGGCCACGAGCAAATACAGCAACGCGCATCGCTTTGCCGGTACCGTTCGGCAGGCCAACAACGCCGCGAACCATCTGGTCTGCGTGACGAGTGTCGACGCCAAGGTTCAGAGCGATCTCGATGGTCTCGTCGAATTTCGAGGTCGCATTGCCTTTGACCAGGGAAACGGCTTCTTCGACCGACAGGTTTTCCTTGCCAGCGACAGCTTCGCGCGCAGCGCGGGTACGTTTACCGAGTTTTGCCATTTTACTTCACCTCGATGCCCATTGAGCGGGCCGAGCCCAGGATGATCTGCATTGCGCCTTCGACGTCGTTGGCGTTCAGATCTTTCATTTTGGCTTCGGCGATTTCACGAACCTGCTTCGAGGTTACGGTTGCCACGGTCTCACGACCTGGGTTTTCCGCACCACGAGGACGGTTACGCTTGCCAACCGGCTTCAGACCAGCCGCTTTTTTCAGGTAGTAAGACGCGGGCGGCGTCTTGATGTCCATGGTGAAGGACTTGTCCTGATAGTAGGTGATCACGGTCGGGCACGGAGCGCCAGGCTCCATGTCTGCGGTCTTGGCGTTGAACGCCTTGCAGAATTCCATGATGTTGATGCCGCGCTGACCCAGCGCCGGACCAACTGGCGGCGACGGGTTCGCCTGACCTGCAGGAACCTGCAGCTTCATTGTACCAGCAAGCTTCTTGGCCATTTGGTTTTCCTTTCAACTTAGGTGAAACGCGTTTCACCCAGACTATGTTGCGTGGTCCGATCCGGGATCGCGATCCCAGCAACCTCCCACGAGAGAATCTCGCCCGAAGACGATAGGGGCGGCACTTACAGCGGAACGGCGGGGTTGGCAAGTGGCCTGCCCTGCTCTCACACATCGAATCAAGCCCCCAAGTGGGTCTCATACGCTCACGGCGTACAGATCGTTACTAACAAGGTGCGACTGACAACTCTTAAGAAATTAATATCAATGCAGAATCTAGGCGGTGGTTGCGGGATGGTCGGGTTTTCGCCACCCCCATCACCTCAATACTCGCAGCTGTGCTATACTCGACGAAATTAGTATTTTTGGTGGAGGTTAATTATGATCATTCGTTTATTAATAACAGTTGGCATCGCGCTGTCATTTGCGGCGTTTTCTCCTCAGACCGCGCGGGCCGATGCTGGCGAGATACTGGGCGGTGCTGTGGTTGGTGGCGTCATCGGCTACGCTATCGGCCGGGATCAGCAGAGAAAGCAGCAGGCCCGGACGAGGTCAACAACAACACGCACTTATCGCCCCGGAATTCCGTCGACCACACAAGGGGCGCAAACCCAGACCGCGCTCAACTATTTCGGCTACAACGCCGGTCGCGTTGATGGTCAGGTCGGTCGTGGCACGCGGTCTGCGATCGAACGCTATCAGGTCTCGATGGGCTACCCCGTGAATGGCTATGACTTCCAGCCCTATCAGCGCGACTTCCTGATGCAGGCCTATTACTGGGCGACAAGCGGCGGTCAGACGACAACCCAACTCGCAGGCCAACCGCTTTTGATGGAATACCGTCGGCAGATACAAACCGGCTCTGCCCTGGCTGCTGCCCCTCAGGCACCAGCACAAGCCCCAGCAACCACGATTCCGGTTGTGGTTCCTCAAGCTCAGGAACCAGAGCCCGAGGCCAATACAACTGAAACAGCCTCTGCCAGCCTGCCAAGCCTGTTTTCCGGCGGGACCGGCGGCCCATCGCTGGCCAATCGGTGTAGCGGGGTGATGCTGCAGACCTCGACCAACGGGGGCTACACGACACTGTCAAATATGACGGATGCCGATTTTGCCCTCAGCGAACAGTTCTGCCTTGCTCGCAGCTATGCAATGGCGCGTGGCGAAGATCTGATGGCGGATATCCAGGGGCTGACGCCGGATCAGGTGAGCGCACAATGCGACTCGTACGGTGAAATGTTGGCACCGCAAGTTGATGCGCTGTCGATCAGCTCGAAGGCAGAAGCTGAAACCCAGGTACGCAAGCTTGCGCTGGACTCGGGCCTCAGCCCCGCTGATCTTGCCGCGACAAGCAAAGTCTGTCTGTCGATGGGCTACCGTCAGGACAACATGGACACGGCAGTCGGTTCCGCATTGATGCTAGTCGCGATGGGTGAGCCTGCCTATGGAGAGTTGATCGGCCACCATCTGCGCGAAGGCTTTGGTGTGCAACAGCGTCGCGATCTTGCGATGCAGTGGTACGATGCGAGCCTTTCGGCGCTGGATGCCGGTTCGCAGGCCGTCTTCCTGCCATCCCAGACCGACCGCCCGCAACTGTTGCGAGCCGCTATGGTTCAAGCGCAGTAAGTCGCGCACTAAGTCGCTTCAGCCACTGCGAGGCTGATACAAATAACGCCGCGGTGTCTGTTTGCATCGCGGCGTTCTATATTGAGGGTGCCATTATGCCGACCCCACCGGAACCGATCTCAAAACATGACAAGATCGACGCTCTGATCGAGTGGATGGTTGACGGTGCCCGCCCAGCTGGAAATGCGGTCGATATCATCGAAGGTATCTGTACTCGTCTGCTGGATGCCGGTGTGGCCATCGATCGGTTCGGTTTGTTCATCTGGACGCTGCATCCCAATCTGATGGGTCGACGTTTCCTGTGGAAAGCGGGCGCTGGCGTTGATCGTGTCGACGCGCCGTCTCAATTGTTCACCGAGGCGATCTACACCGATAACCCCCTTCCGCATGTGATTGAGCGTCAGCAACCCGTCCGCCGCCATCTGGAAGATCCCAACTGCCCCGAGGATTACATCATTGTTGGCGAATTGCGCGAGCAGGGCTTCACCGATTACCTGGCGCAACCGCTGATCTATCTCAACGGCGATACCCATGTCTGCACCTGGTCAAGTGCCACGCCCGGTGGGTTTTCAGAGAGTGATCTGGCGATCCTGAACCGGGTTCGCGGTCCGCTCGCCCGCCTGACCGAAACCTATATGCTGCGGCTCGACGCGACCTACCTGCTGTCGACCTATGTCGGCCGTAACAGTGGCGCCCACATTCTGGACGGTAAAGTACATCGCGGTGATGGCAGCAAAATCGAGGCCGTTATCCTGTTTGCGGATCTCAAGGGATTTACCCGCCTTTCGAATTCGGTTTCCGGCGATACGCTGGTCCGGCTGCTGAATGACACGTTTGATTGCCTTGTCCCGTCGGTCATGGACCACGGCGGAGAGATTCTGAAGTTCATGGGCGACGGCTTTTTTGCCATCTTCCCTACCAGCACGGATCTTCCGCCAAAGGTGCAGATTCAGGCCGCCATCGCAGCGGTGCGCGAGGGTGTGGCGTCGCTGGCCGAGGCCGATTTCCAGCATAAGCTTGGCGTGCGCACTGCAATTCATCACGGTCGTTTCCACTATGGCAATGTAGGTGGCGGGGATCGGCTGGATTTCACGGCCATCGGTCCAGACGTCAATTTGGCGGCTAGACTTGTAGCGGCGGCCACAGACTTGGATTGCGACCATGTCCTTTCGGATACAGCCGCAGCATTTCTCCCGACACTCTGCGAACCGGTCGGAACTGTATCACTTAAAGGTTTTGGTGCGGATCAAACTGTCTGGCAGATAAGCACGCCCCAAACGTAAAAAGGGTGCCCATAAGGCACCCCAAACGATGGTTCGATGGAAACCAATCAGCTCTGCTTTGTGACCTGCGTAAAGTCCAGCTCGACCGGTGTTTCGCGGCCAAAGATCGAAACCGAAACTTTCAGTTTCTGGTTCTCGTCGTCCACACCTTCGACCATGCCGTCGAAATCCTCGAACGGGCCGTCGTTGACCTTGACCTTCTCGCCGACCTCGAAGCTGATCATCAGCTTGGGCGCTTCTTCACCTTCCTGAACGCGGTTGAGGATCTGGTTCACCTCGGCATCGCGCATCGGCATCGGGCGGCCCTGGGGGCCCAGGAAGCCGGTAACGCGATTGATCGAGTTGATCAGGTGATAGCCCTGATCCGACATTTCCATGTGTACCAGCACGTAACCCGGCATAAAGCGGCGTTCGGTGGTGACCTTCTTGCCCCGGCGCACTTCGATCACCTCTTCGGTGGGCACCAGAACCTCGTCGATATCGTCTTCAAGGCCCTGCTCAGCCACCGACGTGCGGATCTGCTCTGCGATCTTCTTTTCGAAATTCGAAAGAACGCTGACCGAATACCACCGTTTCGCCATGAACCTGTCGTCCTTGTTTGCCTTTGGGCTGCGACGCATCGCGCCCTTCGTTGAAATCCTATTGCGTCACCCGGAATAAAAAGCGGCGCGCAGCCCGATTCTGCCGCACGCCCATTCCGAATAGTCATGTCACCTACTCTGACATCGCAAGCTGTGCAAGGGGGCAGTCGCGTTTCGGCTTGCCCAAACCGGCTTAGCTAAACGCGCCGAGTACCAGTTGCAGACCGCCGCGAATGCCCAGATCAACCAGCGCAAAGAACACAGCCGTCAGCGCCGCCATTATGAACACCATGACCGTGGTCAACAGAACCTCACGACGGGTCGGCCAGACGACCTTTGCGACTTCGGCGCGGACCTGCTGAATGAACTGGATCGGGTTTAAGGTTGCCATGAGGCTACAATCTCTCTTCTAGCGGATGGGCCGGACATAGCCGGGCATTGCGGCAATTTCAAGGGCTGTTGACGCCTCTGTCAGGGCTTGGGCTTGTCATCCCATTCGTCGCTTAGGATACGGCGCGCATCGCCTTCCGGATCCTCATACTGGTTCGAGCGGACCGTGTAGATAAACGCAACCAAGCCAACCCCGCCCAAAAGCAGGGAAATCGGGATCAGATAGGCAAGCACTTCCATCAGAGTTACCTCAGCCGCAAGGCGTTCAGCGAAACAGTAATCGACGAGGTCGACATCGCCAATGCCGCAATAAGGGGTGTCGCCAACCCGGCAACGGCCAGCGGGACCGCGATGATGTTATAGACAGTGGCGATCCGGAAATTCTCGCGAATCCGACGCGTCGCCCTGACGGCTGTATCGCAAGCCTCAGCGATCGGGGACAGATCATTGCCCAGTAGCACGATATCCGACGCCACCCGCGCGGCATCCAAGGCGCTGGCCGGAGAAATCGAGACATGCGCCGCCGCCAATGCCGCCGTATCGTTCAGCCCATCGCCGACCATCAGAACGTGCCGACCTTGATCACTCAGCTCCTGCACCTTGGCGGCTTTGTCTTGAGGCAAGGCCTGGGCGATCCAGTTCTCAATGCCAAGCTTGCCCGCCAAGGCCTGAACCGCGCCTTGCGTATCGCCCGAAATCAGGATGACGTCTTTGCCTGCCGCACGGAAAGCCGCGACCGCCTCGGCAGCGCCTGCGCGCAGACTGTCGGTAAAAGTAAAGCGCGATGGCGTCCGCGATCCGATTGCGAGCCAGGCTGCGGTCTGCTCACCATCTTCGCCGCCGACCCAGGCCGCTCGACCCAGCCGGACCTGCTGATCACGGTAAACGCCCTCAGTGCCATATCCCGGCACCTCAACAACATCGTGCAACTTGGCAGGCTTGATCCCGGCTTCACGCGCAGCCTTTGCAAGGGCAAGAGACAAGGGGTGCGAAGACGCTTCGGCCAATGCCAGAGCCACTTGCAAATCGCTACGCGAATGATCACCAAGGTTGGTCAACTCAGGCGCACCGGATGTGAGGGTTCCGGTCTTGTCGAACACCACCGTATCCACTTCGGCCAACCGTTCTAACGCGGTCGCGTGTTTGATCAGCATGCCACTGCGGAACAATCGGCCTGATGCTGCAGTGGTTACCGCCGGCACTGCCAAGCCCAGCGCGCAGGGACATGTGATGATCAAAACCGCCGCAGCGATATTCAGCGCCGTCCGGATATCGCCCGAATAAATATACCATCCTAAGAAGCTGAGCGCGGAGAGTATATGTACCCCCGGCGCATAAAGCTTGGCCGCCTTGTCTGCCAGCGAGGTATACCGTGACCGGCCCGATTCAGCGATGGCTACCAGATCCGCCATACGGTGCAGCGAGGTATCTTCCCCGACTGCCGTCGCACGGATGGTCAGAGGGCCGGTCAGGTTAACCTCACCTGCACTGACGTTCAGCCCGGCCTCGACAAAGACCGGGAGGGTTTCCCCGGTCAGCAGCGACCGGTCCAACTCGGACTGGCCCGAGATGATTTCGCCATCCACTGGCATGCGCCCTCCGGGGCGAACCAGAATCAGATCACCCACGTTAAGGCTCGCCACCGCCACTTCCGCTTCGGTCCCATCCACGAGCCGGATGGCGCGCGGGACCTCCAGCGCGGTTAGTTCTTCGGCAGCCGAACGTGCCGCGGCACGGGTGCGATAGTCCAAATACCTGCCCGCTAGCAGGAAGAATGTCAGGGTCAAAGCCGCGTCGAAATAAGCATGTTCACCGCTGAGTGCAGTTTCCCAAAGCGACGTGACCAGAGCCAGCAGTATCGCCAAAACAATCGGCACATCCATATTCAACCGGCGTACGCGCAGCGCGCTCCAGGCGTTGGAAAAGAAAGGCTGGGCCGAGAATGCGATTGCAGGCAGCGCAATCGCCGCCGATATCCAATGGAACATGTCGCGCGTCGCATCGGTGGCGCCGGACCAGACCGACACCGATAACAGCATCACGTTCATCGAAGCAAAACCCGCCACTGCCAACCGCATCAGCAGATCGCGCCCGGCCTTATCGGTTTGCGTAGCCGAAAGCGCACCCGGATCCAGTTCGTGGGCTTCAAAGCCAGCGCGCTCCAGCACCGGGATCAGATCGGCGGCGCGCGTATCCGGTGCCGCCTTGATCATCGCGCGTTTCAGCGTGAGATTGACCCGCGCGTCTTCAACGCCGGGATGGGCATTCAACTCACGCTCGACCGTAGAGATGCAGGCCGAGCAGTGGATGCCCGGCAGCGACAGCGCGATCTGCACATCCTCTGGGATTGGCCGCGCCGCTTCTGCCGGGGCTGCGATGCAGCCAGGACAGGCTGCCCGAGATGGGGTGGCTTGCGCAACCATCTCTAACCTTTCACATACAGGGGCACACGTTGCGCGAACTCGGCACCATCTTTTGCTTTGGCCACAAGGCGAATGTTCCAGTTCCCTTTGCCCAGGGCAGCCGGAGCGGCATAGGCGATGCCATCAAAAGTAAAGTCCGGCGAGAAGTCTTCCTTCACATGGGTGGCGCGCCCCACCACGGCCTGCAGATCTGCCACTTCAACAGGGGAACCGGTCTGATCGGTTATGTATAGCACCAGCAGCCCTCCGGTCAGCTCGGCCTTGATATTCCAACCCAAGGCCTGCTGTTCCTTCAAACGTTCATTGAACTCCTGGCTGGCTACATAAGAGTTCTTCACCTCAAGCCCCGGAAAGGTCTTGATTGCACTATAAGCCAAGACGAGGTTCACCGTGATGATCACGCCAAAGGCCGCGACAAATACCGCCAATGCGTGTTTGCCTGTGAATTGACGTTCTGCCATTCTCAGCTTCCTCGTCCGTTGAAACTGGTATCCTTGTAGGCCCGCTCACCACTTTCCAGATCTTCGACCCAGATGCGAACCGAGGTGCTGTCAGCCGCCGCAGGGGCAGTACCCTGCGGAGCGGTGATATAGACGCGGGTCAATTGTGCCGTATCTGCAGTGACATTAACAGTCTCGCCTTCAACACCTTCGATTTCAATCTGCAGCGATGGATCGCCCGCAATCGTCAGTTTGAATGGCCGATCCTCGCCATGTTTGTTGCGCAGGCGTACATCATAGGTGTTACGGATCGTGCCATCTGAAAGGGTAACGAAAGTCGGATTCCGCACCGGCGCAACCGTCAAATCGATATCCGAACGAATAAACAGCGCAAAGAGCAGTGCAAATCCGACCAGTGACCATAGCGCCGTGTACAGGATCGTGCGCGGACGCAGGATGTGTTTCCAAACGTTTTTGGGTGGCTGACCTTCGCGTTCGCGGGCCTCATCACTCAGCGCCATATAATCGATCAGACCACGGGGCTTGCCTATCTTGGCCATCATGTCATCGCAGGCGTCGATGCAAAGCGCACAGGTAATGCATTCCAGTTGCTGACCGTCTCGAATGTCGATCCCTACCGGGCAGACATTGACGCAAGCCATACAATCGATGCAATCGCCCAGCTCGCTGTCAGCCGTACGTTTGCCTTTGCCGCGTGGTTCACCCCGCCATTCGCGATATCCGACGACGAGGGTGTCCTCGTCCATCATCGCGGCCTGTATGCGCGGCCATGGGCAGGCATAGATGCAGATTTGTTCGCGTGCAAAGCCACCGAAGAAAAACGTGGTGCCGGTCAGAATCAGCATCGTCGTATAGGCCACTGGATGCGCGTTTCCGGTGACCAGATCACGCGCCAGAATTGGTGCATCCGCAAAATAGAAAACCCAGGCGCCACCAGTTGCGAGCCCGATGAAGAACCAAGCGACCCACTTGGTCAGGCGCAGCCGCGCCTTGCGGAAATCCAGCTTTTTCTGCCTGTGCAGACGCAGGCGCGCATTACGATCGCCCTCGATCCAGCGCTCTACAAGGATATACAGGTCCGTCCAAACCGTCTGCGGGCAGGCATACCCGCACCAGACCCGCCCAAGCGCCGAGGTGAACAGGAACAAACCCAAACCCGCCATGATCAGCAGCCCAGCGACAAAATAGAACTCGTGCGGCCAAATCTCGATCCAGAAGAAATAGAAGCGGCGGTTCGCCAGATCCAGAAGAACGGCCTGATCCGGAAGGCTTGGACCGCGATCCCACCTGATCCAAGGCATCACATAGTAAATGCCCAGCGTCACCGCCATGATGATCCATTTCAATTTGCGAAACGGGCCGGACACACGTCTCGGGAAAATCGGCTCTCTGGCGGCGTAGAGACTGGGGGTGGGATTGGAATCGCTCACAGGCTGGCTCCGCAACTGGCTATTCTGAGTGTGTGTTCTTCCAGATCACGAGGCAAGGGACTTTGACATGGGTCAAAACGCGCATCGTGCAGACACCTTTAGACGCGTGAATTACTGCTGGCTTCGCGCTTCGCGCCTCAGCCAGTTGATGAAGGTTTTCACGGATCGCCTAAGAGCTTGTTTTTGCGTAACTATATGATACCCGCGCGTATCCGGCTCGGCAAACAGTTCGACGATGCGGCCCGCTTTAATGTCCGCTTCGACGAATTGTCGCACAGTGACGGTGACCCCTTGCCCAGACCGCAAACCATCCAGCAGCAGGTTACCGGGAAGCTGCGTACGCCCCGCGCCGCGTTCGGGTCCGGCACCTCGCTCAGTCAGCCATTTTGTCCCCTCAGTCGTGCCAATTTCCTCAAGCCACGGCAACTGCGCAAGTTCTGCCGGGGACCAATCGGTCTTGTTACCCAATAGTGTGGGTGAGGCGACGATGACCATCGGCGTCTGCAACAACATCTCACACTCCACCCCTGGCCAACCGCCAGCGCCATAACGGATTGCCACATCCACCCCACCCGGTTGCAGCTCGACCACCTCAAAGGTTGGATCGAGGATCAGGTTTACGTCGGGATGCGTCGCGCGGAAACTCGGCAGTCGCGGCATCAGCCAAGATGCAGCGAAGGAAGACGTCAGCGACACATGAACCGGGCGGTCCTGAGCCGAGCGAGCCAGATCACCCACAGCAGCCTCGATCGCACCAAATCCAAGCTGCAGGGCACGGGCCAGATGCTCACCTTCCGCGGTAAGTGTCAGCGCTTTGCCCGTTCGGTCCAGCAGAGCCGCGCCCAGATGTTTCTCGAGCGCGCGAAGCTGCTGGCTGATTGCAGCGTGGCTAACATTGAGCGCAGCACCGGCCTCGACAACACTTCGCTTCTCAGCGAAGGCTGCAAAGGCCCTGAGAGAGGCCAACGGCGGCAGTGATAGCCAGTCCATATGTAAACCCTACTTACACATTGAAATGGTAATTGAGTCGCATTCGGCGTGCGAAAGGTCAATCTTAAAGCTCAGAAACAACTCTGCACAGGAGGGAAACCATGCTGACCGTATTCGCCAGATCTTTTTTGAACGCGACACGCATCAATACGCCTCACATCTACGATGCGCCAAAGCCGGGCCGTCGCAAGCGGCGCTGGCTGCCCGAACATCATTGGTGGAGAGAAAACCCGCGCGATGTAAATCTGAACGATCTTTGATACTGGTTTGAATGCCGTATCTGGACCGGCAGAGATTGCAGCCCTATTGTTTGAAAATCGGCACCGGCTGTTCTGGAAACGCGCGAACAGATGGAACAGCCGGTGCCTAGACCTTCGGGCGGGAGACCGCCCGGAGGTGTTCTTTTAACCCTTACTGACCGCCACCCAACTGGTGGACATAGGCCGTGACAGCGCGAATCTGCGCGTCGGTCAGGCGATTCTCCCACGGGGGCATCACACCAAAGCGGCTGTAGGTGACCGTCTCGGTCAGGGCCTCTTGGCTGCCGCCGTAAAGCCAGATCGCATCGGTCAGATTCGGCGCGCCCTGGGAAACGTCGCCTTTGCCGTCATCACCGTGGCAAGCCGCGCAATTGTCTTCGAACACAACCTTGCCTGCCTGCGCCGCCGCGTCATCGGTCTGGGCGTTAGTCAGGGACATGACGTATTGAACCACTTGCGTGATCTCATCCTTTTCGAGGATCTCACCAAAGGCCGGCATCTCGGAATAGCGCGCGTCGTCGCTTTCCTCGTTCCGGATGCCATAGGCGATGGTGTACTCGATATCCTCAAGCGAGCCGCCCCACAGCCAGGCATCATCCAGCAGGTTCGGGAAACCCGGCGCACCCTGCGCGCCCGATCCGTGGCACTGCGCACACCAGGTTCGGAACACAGCGCCACCAGAGTTAACTGCGTATTGTTGCAGCTCTGCGTCGGCCGAGATTTCTTCCAGCGGTGTTTCCACCAACTTGGCATTCCACGGCGCATTCGCTTCTTCGAACGCGACCATTTCCTGCTGCACCAGCTCGCGCGAGGACCAACCCAGCACACCGGCGGTTGCCGATTGAACCAAGGGCCATGCGGGGTACATGATCGTGTAGATCACGCCCCAAATGATGGTCGCGTAAAAGGTCCAAAGCCACCAGCGTGGCATCGGATTATCGAATTCCTCGATTCCGTCCCAGCTGTGACCCGTGGTGTTAGGATCGCCCGGCTGTTTTTCAGGTGTCTTACTCATTGCCGCGCCTCCTTGGATGTGGCGGGTTTGTCGTCGCCCCGACGGGGCGCTGGGGCATCAGCGTGCCGGAACGGGATGTTGGCGGTGTCCTTGTATTCCTTGCTGGCACCAGGGCGGAAAACCCAGATGATGATGCCAATAAAAAACGAGAACAGGAGCAGCAACATCCAGCTATCCGCGAACTGCCTTAGAATTGTGTATAGTTCCATCACACCCTCCTTTAACGGCTTGCGTCCGGGGTGAAGGTCGAGAAATCGACCAGCGTGCCCAGCATCTGGAGGTAAGCAACCAACGCATCCATTTCAGTCAGCTCGGGCTGACCGTCAAAGTTACGCACATTGACCTTGTCGCCATAGCGTTCCAACAATCCATCATAATCGCTGTCCGGATCGGCCTGCGCCCGAAAATCGGCCTGCGCCTGTTCAAGCATCTCGTCGGTATACGGGGTGCCGACCACGGCATTTGCCGCCATGATGTCACCGATATACTTGCCGTCTAGCTTACGATCCTCAAGGAAGCCGTATTTCGGCATCACCGATTCCGGCACCACCGATTGTGGATCGCGCAGGTGGTCCACCTGCCATTGATCCGAATACCGGCCACCGACGCGGGCAATATCCGGCCCGGTGCGTTTGGACCCCCATTGGAACGGATGATCATACATGGATTCAGCCGCCAGCGAGTAGTGGCCATAACGTTCAACCTCATCCCGCATCGGGCGGATCATCTGGCTGTGGCAAACATAGCAGCCTTCGCGCAGATAAACCTCACGCCCCGCCAGTTCGAGAGGGGTGTAAGGGCGCATGCCCTCCACCTTCTCGATGGTGTTCTCAAGATAGAACAGGGGCGCGATCTGTACGATGCCACCGATGGTCACGACCAGAAAGCTGAAGATCAGCAGGAGGGTCGCGTTGGTCTCGAGGATCTTGTGTTTGTCGAGAATTGCCATTGCTCCAGCCCTCCTTATTCAGCCGGGACCGCGACGGTCAGGCTGGCCTCTTTGGCCGGCGCTTTCCGTACAGTCATCCACAGGTTGTAGCACATGATCAGCGAGCCAGCGACGAACATCACGCCACCCAGCGCACGCACCACATACATCGGGAACTTCGCGGCAACGGTGTCAGCGAACGAATTCACCAAGAAGCCATTGGCGTCCACTTCACGCCACATCAGGCCTTCCATGATACCGGTGACCCACATCGACGCCGCGTAGAGAACGATGCCAATGGTGGCGAGCCAGAAGTGCCAGCTGACCAGCTGCAGCGAGTACAGGCGCTCACGCTTCCACAGAACAGGGACTAGGAAGTAAAGAGCACCAAAGGTGATCATACCGTTCCAGCCCAGCGCGCCCGAGTGTACGTGACCGATAGTCCAGTCGGTATAGTGGCTGAGGCTGTTCACAGCGCGGATCGACATCATCGGACCCTCGAACGTGGACATGCCGTAAAAGCCGACCGAAATCACCATCATCCGGATCACTGGGTCAGTGCGTAGTTTGTCCCATGCACCCGACAGGGTCATCAGACCGTTTATCATACCACCCCACGAAGGCATCCATAGGATCACCGAGAATACCATGCCAAGGGTCGAGGCCCAATCAGGCAGCGCGGTATAGTGCAGGTGGTGCGGGCCGGCCCAGATATACAGGAAGATCAGCGCCCAGAAGTGGATGATCGACAGCTTGTAGCTGAATACTGGACGCTCAGCCTGTTTCGGGATGAAGTAGTACATCATACCCAGGAAACCGGCAGTCAGGAAGAAGCCCACGGCGTTGTGGCCATACCACCACTGGATCATGGCATCCTGAACACCAGACCAGACGATGACCGATTTCGATCCCCAGATGCTGACCGGGATGGTCATGTTGTTGACCAGGTGCAGCATGGCGACAGTCACGATAAAGGCCAGATAGAACCAGTTTGCCACGTAGATGTGCGGCTCTTTCCGCTTGATGATCGTGCCCAGATAAACAGCCAGATAGGCAACCCAGACAACGGTCAGCCACAGGTCAACGTACCATTCAGGTTCGGCATATTCTTTCGACTGCGTTCCACCAAGTATATAACCGGTTGCCGCAAGCACGATGAACAGCTGATAGCCCCAGAACACGAACCATGCCAGGTTTCCACCCCAAAGTCGCGCAGCGCTGGTGCGCTGTACGACATAGAACGAAGTTGCGATCAACGCGTTACCGCCAAAGGCAAAGATAACCGCCGATGTATGTAACGGCCGCAGACGCCCGAAATTAAGATAGCCCTGCGCCCATTCGAAGTTCAGCGCCGGAAAGGCTAGCTGGAACGCAATAAAAGTCCCCGCCAGGAACCCGACTACCCCCCAGAATGCGGTTGCGATCACGCCGTAGCGGATCACGTCATCCATATACTCACCAGAGCGGTCGACGAGGATATCTGGCTCTTCCGTGTTTCTAAGCGTCCAGATGAACAGACCGCCGGCGATCAACATCACCAGAATTGCGTGCACCTGATACGCCAAATCCCGTGCGTAGTTAGAGCCGATGGCTGCGAACAGCACCACCAGCCCAAGCACGATCAGCTTGATGTAATTTGACATATTGCGTCCCTTTGCCATGCCTCGCGCGATTCTTCGTGTCACGCGAAACCTTTTTGACTGCATGCTGTAATGCAGCGAGGTCGCCTTTGACGCTTTGATCTGCATCAAGACAAGCCCCTGTTTTCTGTGAGAGGTATTTTGCAGAAACAGACACGCGCTGGCAACGGACAGCGCCGGAAACATGAGGTCGACATGGCATTTAAATCTCTTCTTACGGTCATGACGGAAACCAAGCTTTCTCAGAACGCACTGGCACAAATGGTGGCATTGGCAGAAGGGCAGGACGCCCATGTCGAAGCGTTGTGTCTTGGCGTCGATCGCAGTCAGACCGGTTATTATTATGCCGGTGCAAACGCTTTGATCCTGCAGGAGACCCTGAGCCGCGCCAATGCCGAGGCGGACGAGATACTCGCCTACGCTCAGGATTATCTGGGTAAGTCGGGCGTGCGCTGGTCCGCTGAAAACGGGGTAGCTCAGATCGCTGATCTCGGGCGACATGTCGCACGTCGCGCGCGCTTTTCGGATCTCGTGGTATTGCCGCGACCTTATGGAAAAGACCGCGACGCAGAAGCTGAACCCATCGTCGAGGCCGCCATGTTCGAAGGCCATTCGCCGGTGCTGTTAGTGCCCGATGATAACAAACCGATTTCGGCCCCTAAAACCGTCATGGTGGGCTGGAACGAAAGCGTCGAAGCGATGCGCGCCATCCGTCGCGCGTTGCCATTCTTGAAGCAGGCCGAACTCACACGGATTGTTGTGATTGATCCACCGCGTCATGGGCCGGATCGATCGGACCCGGGCGGTCTGCTATCTCAGATGCTGGCACGACATGGGGTGAAGTGCGAAATCGACGTGCTCAGCAAGACCATGACGCGCGTCTCAGACATCCTCAATCGCCACGCTGCCGATACCGAGGCCGATATGATCGTTATGGGGGCCTATGGCCATTCGCGCTTTCGCGAGGCCATTTTGGGCGGTGCGACCCGCAATATGCTGGAGCAATCAGAAATCCCCGTGTTTCTGGCTCACTGACGACGCCAACAAACGCAAAAGCCGCCCGTCTCTGGTGCGGCTTTATGTCTTGCGGATCAGGCCGATCAGGAACAGCAGGATCACCGCGCCGATAGTGGCAAAGAAGATCGAAGAGATGAGCCCTCCGCCAACCGCAAAGCCCAGGGCGGGAAAGATCGTGCCCGCCAGAAACGCACCGACAATCCCGACTATAATATTCCCGATCAGGCCGAACCCACGCCCTTCCATGATTTTTCCCGACAGCCAGCCAGCTATCGCGCCGATGAACAGCATGGCGAGTAAACCGCTAAATTCCATAAGGGACTCCCAATTGTTCGAGGGCGGCGGGCTGAGGCATCAGACCAGAAATCCGCCATCGGTATCGTCGCCCGCCTCTTCCATTAGGCGCCCCATATCGGGGATTGTTACATGGCGTTTACCTTCCAGAGTAATGACCTGATCTTTCTTCAAGGCGGAAATCTGCCGGCTGACAGTTTCCAGGGTCAGCCCAAGATAGTCGGCCATCGCCTCGCGCGTCAGTGGCAGGTCAAAGACAATCGGAGCTACCATTCCGGCTTGATGAATCGATGCGTCCCGGCGCGCGATGATCGAAAGCAGGCTGGCAATCTTTTCCCGCGCCGTCTTGCGCCCAAGCACCAGCATCCACTCACGGGCCGCATCCAATTCGTCCAGCGTCATTTCCAGCAGACGCTGCGAGATGTGCGGCGTTGTGATCATCATGTCTTCGAACGGCTTTTTGCGGAAACAGCACATCATCAGATCGGTGGTTGCAACCACGTCATAAGGCGCGTTGTCTCGTCCAGGGCGACCCACGAAATCACTAGGCAGCAGCAGGCCGACCATTTGCCTGCGCCCATCCTCCATCGTCTGTGTCAAAGACGCGATTCCCGACACGACCGAGCCGACAAAATTCATCGGATCGCCGGACCAGATGATCGTCTGCCCCGCCTCAAAGCTGCGGTAGTACTTGATGTTCTCAAGCTCTTCCAGCTCGTCCTTTTCGCAATGCGCGCACACCGCACGATGCCGGATCGGGCATTCTGCGCAATTGGTGTGGTCGAATTGGGCCTTGAGTGTCATTCGCGCTTCCATTTGATTTCGGTCAAAGTACCCTGGGCCCTCCAGCTATAGTCATATCTTTATGACACTGAAACCTCAACTGGCACGGCTTGGACTTTTTGACGCGAAAGTACCGCGTTACACAAGCTATCCCACCGCACCCCACTTCAGCAATGACGTTGGGGCCGATCTGTTTAGCGACTGGATTTCCGGGATTGCTCCGGGCAGTTCAATCTCGCTTTACATCCACGTACCCTTCTGCCGTCGGCTGTGCTGGTTTTGCGCCTGCCGGACACAAGGCACCCAGACTGATAACCCGGTCATTGCCTATGTCGACGTGCTAAAGGCCGAGCTGGACCTGCTGGCGGCACGCCTGCCAGAGGGTGTTAAATTGTCGCGGCTACACTGGGGCGGCGGTACGCCGACGCTGTTGAATGCAGACCTGATGCGGGATCTGGCCGCGCGAATCCTTGAGATTGTGCCTTTAGGCCCAGACGCCGAGTTTTCCGTCGAGATCGATCCGAATGAGATCGACGAAGCTCGGCTGGATGCACTGGCCGAAGCCGGGATGAACCGCGCATCGATCGGCGTTCAGGATTTTGACGACGAAATCCAGAAAACCATCGGTCGCATTCAAAGCTATGACACCACCCGCGAAGCTGCCGAGATGATCCGAGCGCGTGGTATATCCAGCCTGAATGCGGACATCCTTTATGGCCTGCCCCACCAGACCAAGGCACGCATGACCGAAAGTGTGCAAAAGCTGTTGTCGCTGAACCCTGACCGGGTCGCACTCTATGGCTACGCGCATGTGCCGTGGATGGCCAAGCGCCAGCAGTTGATTCCATCAGATGCCCTGCCCACACCGGAACAGCGACTGGAACTTTTTGAAACCGCCCGGCGACTGTTCCTATGGGACAATTATGCCGAGATCGGGATCGACCACTTTGCAACGCAGGACGATGGACTGACCCACGCGTTGCGCGCGGGTCGCCTAAAACGAAATTTCCAGGGCTATACAGACGATCAAGCTCCTATTCTGATTGGCTTGGGTGCCAGCTCGATCTCACGCTTCCCGCAAGGATATGCGCAGAACGCACCGGCAACCTCGGCTCATACGAAGGCCATACGCGAAGGGCGGTTCTCGACGTCGCGCGGGCATTTGTTCAAAGATCAGGATGTTCTACGGTCTCGTCTGATCGAAGCATTGATGTGCGATTTTCAGATCAACTCGGCCGAGATTCTGCGCGATTATGACATTTCAACTGCGGAACTGCAGCAAATGTACGCAACGGCAAACGCGGCCTTCGACGGGTTGCTACGCGTGGATGAAAACGGATTGTTCATACCGCCCGAAGCACGTGCGCTGACCCGCATGATCGCGCGCAGCTTTGACACGTATGATCTGAGTAAGGCTGGGCATAGTTCCGCGATCTGAACACTCTTCGGCAGGTCGTTTTTCGCGACCTTCCCTTACAAACCGGCACGGGGGCTTGACGCATGCCTTCGGTTTTCTCCACACTCAAGGGGTGGAGAGACCCACCTCTTCACAGCCTGAGGCAGGCAAACGCAGACAGTTCTTGCCGACGCGCATGCGTTCGACAGCCCTTTTCGTGCAGCCATACTGCAACCTGAAAGAGGGACAGCACTCATGCGCGTTTTCACCGTCCTCGGCCCCAGCCAATCGGGCAAATCCACCTTGGTCGAAGCGATCAGCCGCCTCGACGGGCGGCCCACCACATTCGATGTTGCCGGAACCGTGCATCTGCACGGTTTTTCTTATTTAAACGAACCGTGGTGCGCTGTGGACGTAGACGGAGGCGGCGATGCGCTGGCCTATGTCGGCCCGGCCATGGCGATCTCGGACGCAGCAGTTGTGGTTGTCCCACCTGACCCCGATGCTGCCGTTCTGTGTGCCCCGTATCTAAGGTTGGTCGAAGAGGCCGGCATTCCCTGTTTTTTATTCATCAACCGCATGGACAGCCCCAACGGTCGCATCCGCGACATCGTTGCTGCACTGCAGACCTATTGCACCCACCACATCGCTCTGCGGCAGGTGCCGATCCGGGACGGAGACACCATTATCGGCGCAGTCGATCTGATCTCAGAGCGCGCCTGGAAGTATCAGGAGGGGCAGCCCTCGGCCCTGATCGAGCTACCGCAATCAGCGGAAGACCGCGAACAGGAAGCACGCACCGAGTTGTTGGAGACCCTATCGGATTTCGATGACAATCTGCTGGAGCAACTGATCGAGGACAAACAGCCCCCCAGCGAGGAGGTCTACGAGCTGGCTGCACAGGTTTTGCAGAACCATCAGCTGATCCCGGCTTGTCTGGGTGCAGCGAGCCATGGCAACGGTCTGACCCGTTTGATGAAAGCACTGCGCCATGAAGCGCCGGAATTCAACATTGCAGCTGACCGGGATGAGGCCGAAGAAAACGCCCGTGCCATTGCCGGCTTTGCGGATGTGAAGAAGCATATCGGCAAGATCACCGTTTTGCGCGGTCTGGGCGACGGCGTGAAAGCACATGAATCCCTTGGTGGCGAAACTGTTGGAAATCTGACAACCTTGGACGCCAAGACACAGATCAGCGCGCTTGAAGCCGGACATGTTGGCCTTGCTGTCAAATCCGACCACCTTAATCCTGGCTTCATCTATGACAGCGCGGCGGCAACGCCGTTGCCGGAATGGGCCTCATCCCATCCTGCCGCGCATCGTCAGGTCGTATCACCTGCGCATGAGCGAGACGACGTGCGCCTGTCGAATGCGTTGACCCGACTGGTTGAGATCGACCCCGGCCTGCATCTGGAGCAAGACGAGCTGAGCGGTCATTCCATTCTGGGCTCACAAGGTCCGCAGCATATGCGGCGCGTGACCGCCAAACTCGCCGAGGATTTTGGCATCGAGATCGAGGCCGAGGTCGCCGGAACCGCCTATCGCGAAACCATTCGCACAAAGGTCGATCATCGCCATCGCCACCGCAAGCAATCCGGCGGTGCGGGGCAGTTTGCCGATGTGGTCATATCCATCGCTCCGCTGCCGCGCGGCTCGGGGTTCCAGTTCGAGGAAGTGGTGAAAGGTGGGGCCGTACCCCGGAATTACATTCCTTCGGTTGAACACGGGGCCAAAGACGCATTGATCGAAGGGCCTGAAGGCTTCCCAGTTGTGGACGTCAAGGTGACACTCAGCGACGGCAAACACCATAACGTGGACAGTTCCGACTATGCTTTCCGCACCGCTGGCAAGAATGCCGTGCGCGAAGCGCTACCCGAGGCGAAGCCCGTCGTCCTGCAACCTATCCTGAACGCCGAAATCCATCTGCCCTCAACCTTTGTCGGCGATCTTGTCCCGACGATCAGCTCGCTGCAGGGGCAGGTTCTTGGGTTTGAAGGCAACCCCAACGCTTCAGGCTGGGAAATCTTCAACGCGACCCTCCCCGCCGTGGCCGAGGATGAACTGCACCGCACACTTGCCAGTGCTACCCGCGGGACCGGTTGGGTCAAACTACAATTCGATCACTATGAAGAGCTGCGCGGCCCCGTTCCCGCGTCAGCCAAAAACAAGGAAATAGCCTGACATCAAAGGCGCGGGTTGCCTGTCAGCCCGCCGCCGCGATCAGTTCGCGGGTGTAGTCGGTCTGGGCGTGTTCGAACAAATCTTCAGCAGCGCCCATTTCGACCACATCACCGTTTCGCATGACGATTACGTTATGTGACATCGCGCGCACGACCTTCAGGTCGTGGCTGATAAACAGGTAGGCCAGCCCGTATTTTCTTTGCAGGTCACGCAGCAGGTCAACGATCTGCACCTGCACGGTCATGTCCAGCGCACTTGTAGGCTCGTCCAGAACCAGCAGCTTGGGCCGCAACACCATGGCGCGGGCGATGGCGATCCGCTGGCGTTGCCCGCCGGAAAACTCATGCGGATAGCGGTCCATCGCAGAGGGGTCCAATCCGACCTCGTTCATCACTTCGGCCACCAGATCGCGCGGGGCGCGATGAGGATCGACCTTATGGATGGCCAGCCCCTCGGCGATGATCTGCATGCAGGTCATCCGCGGGCTGAGGCTGCCGTACGGATCCTGAAATACGATCTGCATGTCCTTGCGCAATCGCCGCAACTCGCGCGTTGACCAGCGGCGCACATTCTGGTCGCGGAAAGTGATCCCGCCCTCGGACGCGATCAGACGCATGATCGCCAGCGCCAGCGTCGTCTTGCCCGAGCCGCTCTCCCCCACGATCCCAAGCGTTTCCCCGGCACGGACGCTGAGGGTCGCGTCGTTGACGGCCTTCACATAGCCTACGGTCCGTTTCAGGAAACCGCGCTGGATCGGGAACCAGACTTTCAGGTGATCGGTGCGGGCTACCTCTTCGGCATCCGGGGCCACCGGGTCGGGGTGCCCGGACGGCTCGGCCTCCAGAAGCTTGCGAGTATAGGGGTGTTGCGGGTTGTCGAAAATCTCCGTTGTCACTCCGGCTTCGACAATTTCACCGTCCTTCATCACGCAAACCCGGTCGGCGATGCGGCGGACGATGCCAAGGTCATGGGTGATGAACAACATCCCCATGTTCTCGGACTTTTGTAGTTCGGCCAGCAATTCGAGAATCTGTGCCTGAATGGTGACGTCCAGCGCCGTTGTCGGCTCATCCGCGATCAAAATGTCCGGCTTGTTCGCCAACGCCATCGCGATCATCACGCGTTGACGCTGCCCGCCGGACAACTGGTGCGGATAGCTGTCCAGCCGCTCCTCGGGGTCTCGGATGCCGACCTTGGTCAGCAGTTCTACAATCCGTTCCCGCGCCTCATCGCCGGTAACGCCCTGATGCAGAGCCAGCGATTCCGCCATCTGTTTCTGGATCGTGTGCAGCGGGTTGAGCGAGGTCATCGGCTCCTGAAAGATGAAACTAATGTCGTTGCCGCGCACGTCCATCAACCTGTCTTCGGACGCGCCGATCATCTCTTGCCCTTCATAAGTGACCGAGCCTTCGACAATTGCGCTATCACCCAGCAGCGACACAGTGCTCAACGCCGTCACGGATTTGCCCGAGCCGGATTCGCCCACCAAAGCCACCGTTTCACCCCGGTCGACGGTAAAGGACACGCCCTTGACTGCCGCACTCACCTGCCCGTCCTGCCGGAACGAGACCTTGAGGTTGTTCACATCCAAAAGGCTCATGAGAAGGTCTTTCTGGGATCAAACGCATCGCGGACGCCTTCAAAAATGAAGACCAACAGCGACAGCATGATGGCAAAGGTGAAGAAGGCAGTGAAGGCCAGCCACGGTGCCTGAAGGTTCTGTTTCGCCTGCAAAGTCAACTCTCCAAGCGACGGGGCAGAAGACGGCAAACCGAAGCCAAGGAAGTCCAGCGAAGCCAGCCCACCGATGGTTCCGGTCACGATGAACGGCATGAAGGTCAGCGTGGCGACCATCGCATTAGGCAGCATGTGGCGAAACATGATCGTCATGTTACCCACGCCCAGCGCCCGCGCGGCACGGACATACTCCAAATTTCGTGCCCGCAGGAATTCAGCGCGCACGACGCCCACCAATCCGGTCCAACTGAACAGGATCATCAGAATCACCAAGAGCCAGAAACTTCGCCCAAGAATCGCGAACATGATGATAATGACATAAAGCGAGGGTGTCGCCGACCAGATCTCGATAATACGTTGGAAGATCAGATCCAGCCAACCGCCAAAGAATCCCTGAATGGCCCCTGCAAAAATGCCGATCAGACTGGCCACGCCTGTGACGAGTAAAGTGAACAGGATCGACAGGCGGAAGCCATAGATGACACGAGCTAGCACATCTCGCTTGGTGTCGTCAGTGCCGAGCAGATTCTGACCATTAGGCGGCAGCGGTGCAGCGCCTGGGCGGTCCACGCTGGTGTTGAAGGAATACGGGATTGGAGGCCAGATGGCCCAGCCTCGCTCAAACCCATCCGCTTCGAACGTGCCCGCCTTGATTTCTTCGATGATACCTTCGGGGTCGTCGAAGCACTGATCCAATCCGCCGCTATCGATCAGGCACATGACCTCGGGGTCGCGATAGATCGCCTCGGTCTGGAAATCACCGCCGAACTCAGTCTCGGCGTAAAAGTTGAAGACTGGCGTGTAGATTTCACCCCGGTATTTTACCAGGATCGGTTTGTCGTTGGCGATGAACTCGGCAAACAGCGATAGGCCGAACAACACCGAGAAGATGATCAGCGACCAGAACGCCCTGCCATTGCGCCGGAAGTTGCGCCAACGGCGCTGATTGAGAGGGGAGAGTGCCATTTACCCCTCCCGCTTTTCGAAATCGATACGTGGGTCAACGAGCACATACATCAGATCGCTGATAATGCCGACGACCAGCCCCATCAGGCCAAATATGAAAAGCGTACCAAAAATCACCGGATAGTCGCGCGCCACTGCGGCCTCAAAGCCCAGACGCCCAAGACCATCGAGCGAGAAAATGGTTTCGATGATGATCGATCCACCGAAGAACACACCAATGAATACAGCAGGGAAACCTGCAATCACGATCAGCATCGCGTTGCGGAAGACATGACCATACAGCACCTTGCTTTCACTCAAACCCTTGGCGCGAGCGGTCATCACGTACTGCTTCTTGATCTCATCCAGAAACGAGTTCTTGGTCAGCAGCGTCAGCGTCGCAAAGGCCGAGATGGTCAGCGCGATTATCGGCAAAGCGATGTGCCAGAAATAGTCAGTAATCTTTCCAAACAGGCTGAGGGTGTCCCAGTTGTCCGAGGTCAAACCCCGTAGCGGGAAAATCTGCCAGTAAGAGCCACCGGCGAACAACACCAGCAGCAGAATGGCAAACAGGAAACCGGGGATAGCATAGGCCACGATGATCGCACCGCTGGTCCAAGTATCAAAGCTCGACCCGTCCTTGATCGCCTTGCGGATACCTAGCGGGATCGAGACCAGATAGGCGATCAGCGTCGACCACAGACCCAGCGAAATAGACACCGGCATCTTTTCCAGCACCAGATCAATCACACTGATCGAGCGGAAATAGCTCTCGCCAAAATCCAGCGTCAGGTAGTTGCCCATCATGCCCAGAAAGCGTTCCAGTGGCGGTTTGTCGAAGCCAAACTCTTTTTCCAGTTCAGCGATGAATTCGGGCGGAAGGCCACGCGCACCGACGTATTTGTCATCAAAGGCACCACCTGCGGGCTCGGCCCCAGCTCCGGCATCGCCTCCACCAGCGAACCCAGCAAAGACGTCGCCCTGCCCTTCGATCTGCGCGATGATCTGTTCAATGGGACCACCGGGCACGAACTGCACCAGCGTGAAGTTGACGATCATGATGCCCAGAAGGGTCGGAATGACCAGCAACAGGCGTCTTAGGATATAGGCGCCCATGTTATCGCAGCGCGCCTTTGGCTTTCAGGTCAGCCTCTTTCTCGGGGTTGATCCACCACAGATCGAGATACCCAAGCGAGAATGGAGGCAGGTTTTCAGGGTATTCGTACATGTCGTAATAAGCCGTCCAGTAATCCGCCACATACCCATCGGGAATGACGAAGAACTCATAACGCAAGACACGATCCAACGCCATCAGCGCAGCATCCTGTTCTGCCTGATTTGTCGTGTCGAATGACGCTTCGATCACAGCGTCAACAAGCGGGCTGGCAAGACCGGCAGGGTTGAACAAGCTGAACGCGGCTTCTTCCGATCCGTACATCTGACTGAGACCCCCGCCGGTCGACAGGAACGAGCCGTAGCGGTTCGAATATACCATATCATAATCACGCTCACGCCGCCGCAGGGTGAATTGAGAAGGATCTACCTTCTCTGCCGAAGCATCCACACCGATCGACTGCAGGTTCTGCACATAGGTCTCGATCATGGTGGCGGTCGAGGTTGGAATGCTCGACGCATACGGAATATTGACCTTCAGCGTCTGCCCATCGGCATTGCGGCGCAGATTGCCGTCGCCGACGGGCCAACCAGCCTCGTCCAGCAGTTTCGAGGCTTGCCGCAAATTGCGACGGTCGTTCAACCGAGCTGGATTGGATTCGTGGACGACAAGCGCAGGCTCGCTGAACACCTCGGCCGGAACCACGTCACCCAGCGTTTCCAGAAACGCCAGTTCGGCACCCTCCGGCACGCCTGTCGCTTCAAGATGTGTCCCCTGCACAAATGAACTGCGCGGTGCGTTCAGACCGAACATCAGCGATTCATTTGCCCATTCGAAATTGAACGCCAGCGCCAGCGCTTTACGCACATTCTTGTCGGCAAATTGAGGCTTGCCCAGATTGAAAACGAAACCCGACGGCGTCGGTGGGCTACCATCCACGATCTCGTCCTGCACGACAAACCCTTCGCTGAGTTTCGGGAAATCGTAACTAGAGGCCCAGAGCTTGGGGTCACTTTCGATACGCATCGTGTATTCGCCCGCCTTGAACCCTTCGAAGGCGGCGGTTTGATCCGCGAAATACTCGATCCGGATAGTGTCGTAATTGTTGCGGCCTATGTTGATCGGCAGATCCTTGCCCCAATAATCGTCGCGACGCTTGTAGACGATACGACGGTTGATGTCATAGCT
Source organism: Ruegeria sp. S84 (assembly GCF_056583445.1). Classification (NCBI taxonomy): domain Bacteria; kingdom Pseudomonadati; phylum Pseudomonadota; class Alphaproteobacteria; order Rhodobacterales; family Roseobacteraceae; genus Ruegeria; species Ruegeria sp. S84. Next base: position 3,532,595 of record NZ_CM152618.1, on the reverse strand, counting down.
GTCCAGTTTGTAAGGACCTGAACCAACGGCGACCTCCAGCCGCGGTTCGTCCAGACGACGGCTTTCATCGGCCTCGAACCAGGCTTTTGAAAATACCGGGGTCGACCCGACGGTTTCGATCAACCCGCGCCGGGTGACATCCGGACTAAAAGTAAATTTTACAGTGTGGTCATCCAGAGCTTCAGCCCCTGTAACCATGCGCCCGACGGCCTGCGCATAAGACGGCAAACCCTGCTCAATGAACAAACGATGACTATAGACGACGTCTTCGGCAGTCACCGGGGTGCCATCCCAGAACATAGCTTCGGGGCGCAGATTGAAGATCACATAATTGCGCCCTTCGTCATATTCCATACTTTCCGCAACAACCCCATAATACTGCCCGACACTGTCCGCGGTGCTTTCGATCAGCGGGTCATATTGAAGCGTAGTCAAAGCGCCTGCCCGCCCCTTGCGCGAATAAGGGTTCAGGGAATCAAACGTACCTGAGCCCGCCAAAGACAGCTCTCCGCCCTTTGGTGCGTCTGGGTTGACGTAGTTCAAGTACGGATAGTCGGCCGGATAATCCAGATTGCCGAAATAGGAATACCCGTGGCTGCGCGTGACGCCCTCTTCATTGGCACGGGCAGGATCGCTGCTGCCCAGAACCAATGTCGCCAAAATCCCCAAAGCCGCAGCCCAAGCGTAAATTCCGGTAAAGCGCATCTGGGGCAGAAGGGGTTTCATCAGGCTCGTCCTCTGAATTTCTGTCATCTTCATTGTCGTGCCCGCCAGCTAAAGGTCCAGCACTGTCAGTTGCAAGTTTAGAATGCGTGAACGCTTTGTGAAGTTCTTCTCAGACAAAAAATAAAGCCGCTGCGCAAGGCAGCGGCTTTCAATCCTGCAAATCTGACCAACAGATCAGTTGCCGATGGTCTGCAGATACGCAATCAGATCGGCGCGTTCTTGTGGTTTTTTCAGGCCAGCAAAGCTCATCGAAGTGCCCGAGATATAGGCGCTTGGGCGTTCTAGGAACGCGTCCAGGGCTTCGGGTGTCCAGTTGCCACCATGCGCCTGCATCGAGGCCGAATAACCGGTAAAGCCTTTAGCTGAGGCAACCGGGCGATCTACGACACCATAAAGGTAAGGACCTGTACCATTGGCGCCGTCTTCCAGTTTGTGGCAAGCGGTGCACTTGCGGAATACGCGCGCGCCTTTTTCCGGATCGGCTGCAGCCAACATATCTTCAAAGACTACTTCTTCGCCGTCCGCGCTTTCGCCCGAGCTTTCGGTTTCGATAATGTAAGCAGCTTCGGCAAGATGGCTGTCAGAGCTATAGAGGACATCCGCCCCCCATTTTGCCAGAAGCAACACCAGGAAGGTGCCAAACAAGCCGGCTGCGGCTTTGGTAACTGTCATCGTGTCGAACATTTTGATCGCGTGTCCATTTCAGCTGTCTGCGGGGTGTCTAAGGCTTCCCCTGAGAAGACGCAAGGTATAGACACCGCGACTAAACGCCCAATTCAAGAACTTGTTGCACGGAAACGACCAAATGACCAATCGCATAGCATTTCAGGGAGAACCCGGCGCATACAGTCACGAAGCCTGCCGGAACGCGCGACCGGATATGGACGCCCTGCCCTGCCGCACTTTCGAAGATGTGATCGAATCAGTGCGCTCAGGTGAGGCTGATCTGGCCATGCTACCGGTGGAAAATACCACCTATGGTCGTGTGGCCGATATTCACCGCCTGCTTCCGCATAGCGGGCTGCACATCATCGACGAAGCATTTGTGCGCGTGCACATCAACCTGTTGGGCGTACCGGGCGCGACTCTGGAGGATATCACTGAGGCGCATTCCCACCTCGTCTTGCTACCACAATGCGCAGGTTTCCTGAAGCAACACGGAATTCGTGGCAGGGTCAGCCCGGATAATGCTCGTGCCGCACGCGAGGTCGCCGAGATCGGCGACAAACACTCCGCAGCGTTAGCCAGTGAGCTGGCAGGTGAGATTTACGGCCTCAACGTTTTGGCCCGTCACATTGAGGATCAGGGCGACAACACGACCCGTTTTCTGGTGATGTCTCGTGAGGCCGATGAATCGCGCCGTGGTGATCACGGCATGATCACAAGTTTTGTCTTTCAGGTGCGTAACATCCCGGCAGCGCTGTACAAAGCGATGGGCGGATTTGCCACCAACGGAATCAACATGACCAAGCTGGAAAGCTATATGGTCGACGGGTCCTTCACCGCGACCCAGTTCTATGCCGATATCGTGGGTCATCCAGGCGATCGAAATGTGCAACTGGCGATGGATGAGCTTGAGCATTTTACCACCAACGTAGAGGTCCTCGGCGTTTATCCGGCGGCGCAACCTCGTGGTTAGTGCAGGCAATCGGCTCGCCCCTTCAAAGGAACGGCCTAGATAGGCGGGGCAGCTACGCTTGCAGCTTAGAACGGTAGCTAGAGTCCTTCGGTGCGACATCCTGAAAGTGCGGCGGACTACGGGTTGGTCACTCCGGTCCCCATGCGAAAGACCTTGCATATCGCGCCATCCATCTGCCGGTACTCTCTGAATCCCATCGCCTCATAATAGCCAAGGCCGTCGGAATTATTGGCCCCGATCGTAGCATCGATAGCGGGCAATCCCTGCTGCCTAGCGGCTTGAAGAGAACGTTTGAACAACGCCCGACCGATACCACATCGCGCAGCGGACGGTTTGATATGCGTCCCAATGATGCCCCACCCGACCGCAACGCCATACGGGTTGTTTCGGGTGGCAAGCTTCAACGACTGGAAACCCAGTATCTGTCCGTCCGGCGCAACGGCAAGGCTACACTGAATCCGCTCAGGGTCGCAGATGTAATGCGTCAGTGCAAAGGCGCTGTCGGCGGGCTTGGTCCGCTTTCCAGCCGCTACAAGCGCTGTTAGCACACCGGACAAGCCATCCGCATCGGCTTCGACAGCGTCGCGTATGATCGGTCTCGTTAAAGTGCTCATCTACTTCTCGGTTGTCAGACACCATGGAGGTGTCGTCCCTCCATATCGCGCGCGAATTCGCTGAGACGGGTCTGGAACTGCCGCCTGAATCGGGATTGCCCTAACTTCAGGGATTGAAGCAATAGGCGGGCGGGCAGCGTTTTCGCACCCAGCGATGTTTCAACGCGCAGCCGTGTCCGACGTTGGGAAAGCGCCAAAAGCTCGATCACCGTGTCGCCGTTCATTCCCTTGCTGCTGGACTGGAACCGCATCAAGGACGGGCGGTCGCATTCAGTCATCTCGATAATGATATGACGTGGCTTGCCACGTATCTTGAATTCGGTCTCCCAGGTTATTCCGGCCTGCGGCACAACCGACCCCGTGACCCGACGCACATCAACCCCGCGCCGCAAGGCTTTGCGTTCGAAGCGTTCAAAATCCGAGACCATGGTGAAGACCGTCTCGATTGGGACATCGATATCTTCCTGCGCTGAAAACTGCATGTTTGCTTTTCTCTGCCCTAGATTGGGTTCAGTTTCTCGTCAGTCCAACGTGTCTGCAAGCCAGTGTTGCAACAAAAAGTGCGCAATCGCACCTTTTCGGGCAGGCAACAGCTTAGGGTGATCCCCAGCGAAGGCCTGCATCATCTCGGTCCGTGTGACCCAGATCGCATCCTCGATCTCGACCGGATCGATCTGGATATCGCGCGATAACGCCTCGCCTGCGCATCCAAACATCAAGGATGCGGGAAAGGGCCAGGGTTGGCTTGCGAGATAGCTCACCGCACCCACGGGCACGCCCGCCTCTTCCATCACTTCGCGCCGCACAGCAGCTTCCAGCGTTTCACCGGGCTCAACAAAACCAGCCAAAAGCGAATACATGCCTTCAGGCCAGCCCGGAGAGCGCCCCATCAGCACCGAATTGCCATGGGTAATCAACATGATGACCACAGGATCGGTGCGCGGGAAATGCTGGCCGCCGCAGGCCGGGCAACTGCGCTGCCATCCACCCTGAGACATCTCGCTGCGGGCACCACATCGGGCACAGAATTGATGCGTTTCGTGCCAGCCGATCACCGCCTTGGCGGTTGCCGCAATCTCTGCGTCTCGTGGGTTGAGGCGTGTCATGATGCGGCGCAGTTCGGCAAAAACATACCCCTCGGGCAGGTCAGGGTGCTGCTGTTCGCTGCGGTCGACAAAATCTCCGACACCGGACAAATCCAGCCCTTCAGCCGCCCAGCCCGAGATGTCCATGGCAAACAGCGGCGATCCATCCTCGAATTTTCCAAGGAAAATCGGTTGCTCGATCACACCGCCCGCTCCCTGTTCGAGAATCTTGTGCTTCATCGGAAGCCGGACGAGCCGGTCCAGTGCCTCGCCCTCAACCAACAGTTTGCCGCGCCACAGCAACACACATGTTGCCAAAGGGTCACGATAAACCTGTGCCAGTTTGTCCGCGTCGCCGCGCAGCAAACCCGCCCGATCCAGTGCCGAGCCGCCAAATGTCACCTGTTCTGCGCGTTTCATGCCTGCCGTTCCTGACTGCCGCGCAAAGGGCTGCCACGTCTTACCTGATCGTGCAACGGGTATCGACCAAACATTTTTCGACCCTGCCGCGGAATAACCGCGGCATCGCCCCGGAAATTGCATTAAATCGACCTCATGGTGAAAGCGTTGGCACACTGACAGCTAGAAGTTTAAAATATTGAAATCAAATCATTTAATGCGACAACGAAGAGATGCGGATGATAGCGCACGGATGCGAATCCTTGCTACATCCGATCTACACATGCACCTGACGTCATATGATTACTATTCGGATCGCCCCGAACCTGCGATTGGTTTGACCCGTACCGCCAGCCTGATTCACGAGGCGCGCAGACAGGCTGAACGCGATGACGCCCTTGTGCTGTTGTTTGACAATGGTGATAGCCTGCAGGGAACGCCATTTGGCAACTGGGCAGCTGAAAACGTGCCAGACGCCCATCCCCTGCCACGCGCGTTCAACACGTTGAACTATGACGCGATCGGATTGGGCAATCACGATTTCGGATTTGGGCTGGAACTCGTCAATCGCATCGCTCGCCAAACCGCCTGCCCAATGATTTGCAGCAATATGCAAACCACTCAGACCGAACAAGGTTGGGATGCACACACGATTCTGCATCGGGTTGTCAGACTAAATGGACAGGACACCGCAATCCGCATCGGGGTTCTTTCTGTTTTGCCCTCTCAAACCGCACAGTGGGAAGCACATCTGCTAACGGACCGGGTCGTGGTAACAGACATTCTGGCCGCTGCGCGGCGCGCTGCTGAATATCTCAGCGTGCAAGGTTGCGACCTGATTGTCGCCCTTGCGCATACCGGACTGGGATCGGCAATGGCCGAGCCGGATATGGAAAACGCGATCATCCCGCTGGCCGAGATGCCGCTGATTGATGCCGTCGTCGCAGGCCACACCCATCTGACACTGCCCGGAAAGGCGCATGATGGTTATCCATTCGTCGACAGTACGCGGGGGCTTGTGCATGGAACGCCGGTTGTCATGCAGGGTTGGGCCGGGTCTCATCTTGGGATCATTGATCTGACACTGCAAAAAGATACCACCGGCGATTGGCGCATTACAGGCAGCCATGTCGAAGCGCGGGCAATCGCTCAATCGGGCACAGAAATACCCGAATGCCAAAGGATCACAGAGCTGTTTGCGACCGGCCACGCTGCGACGCGCAAAAGGGTGACCAGGCCAGTGGGCACAATCCCACACACGCTGCACAGCTACTTCTCATATTGCTTACCGGATCGCGGTCTGGCCTTGGTTGCGGCGGCTCAGGCCGCTGCCCTACGCCCGCATTTGGTCGATACCGACTGGGCAGATTTGCCTATCATATCGTCAGCCGCCCCGGCAAAGTTCGGCGGGCGCGCAGGAAGCAAGTACTACACGGATATCCCCTCAGGCGAGATTTCAGTTCGACATATCGCCGATCTCAGTGTCTTTCCTAATGAATTGCGCGCGGTGCTGGCCTCAGGTTCTCAGATTCGGGACTGGCTTGAGATGTCAGCCGGGCTGTTCCATCAACTTGGATCAGACGCCCCGATCGATCTTGCCGATCCTCAGCGCACAGGCTTCAACTTCGATGTCCTGCATGGCGTCACCTACCAGATCGATCTTTCGCAACCGGCGCGGTTCGATACGCTCGGTCGAGTGATTGATCCGGCATTTTCCCGCATACGCAACCTGGAATTCGATGGGCAGCCGATTGCGCCTGACCAGAGTTTCCTTGTCGCCACCAATAACTACCGCGCCAATGGCGGTGGTCATTTTCCAATTGCGCGACAAGCCCGTATGATTGACCTGCCTCAGATCAGCATACAGGATATTCTATGCAAATACGTCGCGGGCACATTGCCCGCCGACCCACTCGCGCATGCACCGCGCCCCTTTTCTTTTGTACCAAACCAAAGGCAGGGCGCGATCCTGACAACGGGGCCGCGCGCGCTACACCATGTTGCAGAGCTTGCTGAGTATCATCCACGCATTCTGCCCGACGATGCGGATGGTTTCATGCGTATTCATCTGACCTTCTGACGGGTTGCCATTTTCAGGGGATGCACCTATATCGGCTTTGAGAGGTTGGCGCGGGCGAGCGCCTCGCCAACCTGGTCAGGTCCGGAAGGAAGCAGCCACAACGAGCCCCGCTTGGGTCGATGTCCAACCTCTCACTTAGAACCCATCAGCCGCAGGAGGGCGTTTATGATTGTAGCAAATTCCCTTCGGGCAGACCGGTTCTGATCCTTTCCGATCAACTGACTGCCTGAACACATCACCAGCGGATGCGCGATTGCCATCCGGCGGGATTGCTGTTTCTGATCACAGGCAGACCAATGTTACTTTCCTTATCGGACCTCGGATGGTCCTCTCATTTCGCGGCTCAGCATACGGCTGATCCGTCACTTCTACCGTATCGCATCTCGGCCGTACACCGGGATCGACTGATCGGGCTGAGCCCTGAAGGTGAATCGCCTTTGTTATCTCTGGATCAATCAACCGGCGCATATGCCGTTGGGGATTGGGTTCTGGCGGATGAAAACAAACGCATACGCCGCGTGCTGGACCGGCGCAGCCTGCTGCAGCGCCGGGCCGCAGGTACAGGGGCAGCGGCGCAGCTGATCGCTGCAAATGTTGATGTGCTGTTCATCGTCAGTTCCTGCAACGCCGATTTCAATCTGCCACGTTTGGAGCGGTATCTTGCGCTGGCGCATCAGGCAGGCTGCTATCCGGTGGTCGTTCTGACCAAGTCGGACATGTGCGATGATCCGAGCCTTTATGTAGATCAGGCCCAATCGCTCGCCCCGTTTCTGACGGTACTTGCGGTCAACGCGCTGGATCACGGCGGTCTCGAACAAGTTCTGTCGTGGTGTCCGAAAGGACAAACCAGCGCCTTGCTTGGATCATCCGGCGTTGGGAAAACGACGCTCGCCAACGGGATGACGGGGCAGGATCAGGCCACCGCAGGTATCCGTGAAGACGATGCGCGCGGCAGGCACACGACAACGGCACGCGCCTTGCATCGCATGCGCAACGGCGGTTGGCTGATCGATACGCCCGGCATGCGCGCGTTACGTCTGCTAGATGCGCAAGAGGGGTTGGATGAGGTGTTCTCGGACATCTCAGACCTCAGCCTGGATTGCCGCTTCTCGGATTGTCAGCACGAGTCTGAGCCCGGATGTGCGGTGCAGGCGGCAATCGACGCTGGTACGCTTGATCCCGCGCGGCTGGACCGCTGGCGCAAGCTGCGGCGCGAAGACCAACACAATTCCGCTTCGGTGGCGCAGGCCCGCGCCCGTGACAAGGCTTTCGGCAAGATGGTGCGCAGCGTGATGCACGAGAAAAAATCCCGTAAAGGGCTATAACGAAGCTGGGCACCGACCTACCGGTGCCCAGCGCTATCAGGCGATCAGCCTAGGCCAGACTGCCGCATTCCGTCTTGCGAATGCACCGATATGGCCGATCTTGGACACTCCGAATTCGCTTGGTGCAAGCAGATGGCGCCCGGCTTTGGGTCCATAGAGATCGGCAAGACGCCAGACAGCATCCGGCGGCACCATTTCATCATCTGCGAAGGTAAACAGATCGACACGTTTGCCCAAATCTTTCCAGCGGGCGGCGGGCAGTGTCGTGCTGATCTCTGGCACATAGCTTTTGGGGGCGGTGCACCATTTGCGCCATTGCCAATAGACTTGGGCAGGCAGGTCCGATCCAAACCCGACCAACCGCCCGGGCAGGTAGCCAAGCGCCTTGACCACCAGCGGCGCGTGACCATACCAGAACAACGCCGCCAAAGCGCGATAAGGCCAAGGGTGATCCGCCAGCGTTACCAGACCCGAACAGACACAGATCATCCTGTCAATCTGATCGATATCGGGTTGGATCGGGCCAAACATTCCGCCCAAGGAATGACCGATGCTCCATAGCTTGGCCTGCGGAAACCGTCGGCGCATCTCGGCCCGGGCGGCTGGAATGTCGATCAACGCCCAATCGGCCATGGTGACATTTGACCGCTTTTGCGAACCCACCAAAGAGTGACCAAAATCCCGGTAGTCATAGGTCAGGCAGGCCATGCCCTGTTCTTCGGCAAGCCATCGGGCGAAGTACTGATAGTAATCCCTCGGCACCCCAGTCGCACCGTTTATGACGACCACCTTTTCGGGGTCGGCAACCGGACGGTAAAGCCGCGCCGACAACATTGCCGGGTCGGACGGGATCTGAAAATCCTCGGTCACAACCGCCAGCTGCGTGACCAACATGGTGCCCTCCAATACCGACTGAACTGATCAGTTCACCCGAAGCGCCTCAAGTCAAGGTTGACGTGGCTGGACCGTACGTCACTTGCCTGACGCAATCTTCTTGACTCGGGCACGGCGCAGCCGCTAGCCATGGCGCGATGGTTCTCGCGCCCAATCGGGCCGGGATGAAAAGGGAACACGGTGCGGTTCTGCCCGGATAAATCCGGAAAGAACCTAGTCCGAGACTGCCCCCGCAACTGTAAGCGGAGAGCAATGCCGAGATACCACTGGCCTTGAAAGCTGGGAAGGTCGGCAAAGCGATGACCCGCAAGTCAGGAGACCTGCCATCGGATGTAGAACCGAAACTCGGGCGGGGTGTCCGGGACGGGTTTGATCGTGCTCCGCAACGACCAACCTGTGCCACGCCCTAGCCTTGCGCGCGGAGGGCGCATTGATGATCTGGAAGACCAAAACACACGAATTCACGGCGACCGTGTGCCAACGTACTGGCGCACCCTGCCCCGCATTGGCGCAGATGGCGCGGGCTCTGACGCAGGCCATGTCGTCTGCACAGCCGATCACAAAACCTGAGTTCGAAATTGAAGGCAGCATAGACCTGTCGCACTGCCCAGAGGGGTGTACCGCCCGCTTTCGCGCCCAATGTGATCAGATCCGCGTATTCTGCGGCGCCGATCCTGAAACTGCGATCGACCGGCTTGATGACTACGCTGACATGATGTTCGGGACCGAGTTCAGCAGCCTGCCCTCTGACCTGCTGAGGAACCATCCGTGCGCCATGCTTGAGGCTTCGCTTCTGGTACCACATACCGGTGGCGAAATCTCGCCACATGTTGGTGTCTAGGCCGTCAAACGGCTTGAACACGGGCCGGTTCAACGGCCCAAAGCATCTGGGCATTTGTCTCGACTGCGCAAGGACGCACCGTACGCAATCGCTTCAATGCCGCCTCAGGCCGTTCACCGCATTCAACCATCAGACGCAGAACCACCATCCCGGATCGGCCACAGCCACCACGGCAATGCACTAGCACACGGCCACCACCTGACAACGCCTGACGGGCAGTCGCGCCAACGCGGGGCCAGCGCTCCACAATCTCCTTGGGTGGCGTGCCAAAATCTTCGATCGGCAAATGCACCCATCTGCTGGCACGCCCCTGAATATCAGCGCCAAAATTCCGCGCACCATCCTGAATCATCTCAACCTCAGTCGTCATCGAGATCACAAGCCCGGGCTTCCAGTCTGCGATAAGATCAAGGTCTTCTGCATACGTTCCTCCACGCCCAGGCATCGAGGACAAGGCCAAGGTGCCTCCGCCGACCTGCAACGCATAAACCACCAGTTGCGACATAATCTCCCCCCAAACAAACTTCACCCAACAACATACTGGTCCAGTAAATAGAATAGAGTGGATTTTAGCCGCATACCCACGCATTCCAAAATGAAAATCGTCCCGGCTGGCTGTGGACGCGGGCGGCGGGGGCCTCTACGCTGCGGCGTAACGCGAATCCGACAGAGCAGACATGACCGAGACGCCCAGCCCCGCCTACCAGGTTCTTGCCCGCAAATACCGCCCCGAAACCTTTGCCGATCTGGTCGGTCAGGACGCCATGGTGCGCACTCTAAAAAACGCCTTCGAGGCGGACCGGATCGCGCAGGCCTTCATCATGACCGGCATCCGCGGTACCGGCAAGACGACGACCGCTCGGATCATAGCCAAGGGTATGAACTGCATCGGTCCCGATGGCAGCGGCGGCCCTACCACCGAACCCTGCGGTCAATGTGAACACTGCGTAGCCATCATGGAGGGCCGCCATGTCGATGTGATGGAGATGGACGCCGCCAGCCGCACCGGTGTCAATGACATCCGCGAGATCATCGACAGCGTACGCTATCGCGCTGCATCCGCGCGCTACAAGATCTATATCATCGACGAGGTTCACATGCTATCGACCAGCGCTTTCAACGCGCTGCTCAAGACGCTGGAAGAACCCCCCGAACACGTGAAGTTCATCTTTGCCACCACCGAGATTCGCAAGGTCCCGGTGACCGTCCTGTCCCGTTGCCAGCGCTTTGATCTGCGCCGGATCGAGCCGGAGGATATGATCGGACTGCTGCGCAAGATTGCAGATGCCGAAGGGGCACAGATTGCCGAGGATGCGTTGTCGCTGATCACCCGGGCCGCCGAGGGATCGGCGCGGGATGCGACCTCGCTGCTTGATCAGGCGATCTCGCACGGGGCCGGTGAAACCAGCGCGGATCAGGTGCGCGCGATGCTGGGGCTGGCCGATCGGGGCCGGGTGCTGGATCTGATGGATATGATCCTGCGCGGCGATGCTGCAGGCGCGTTGACCGAGCTGAGCGGGCAATATGCCGAAGGGGCTGATCCACTCGCCGTCTTACGCGATCTGGCTGAAATCACGCATTGGGTTTCGGTGGTCAAGATCACCCCGGATGCCGCCGAAGATCCCACCGTTTCCCCCGACGAACGCGCCCGAGGTCAACAAATGGCCGAGGCTCTGCCCATGCGAGTCCTTACACGCATGTGGCAAATGCTGCTGAAAGCGCTCGAGGAAGTTTCCGCCGCACCCAACGCAATGATGGCTGCGGAAATGGCCGTGATCCGCCTGACCCATGTGGCCGACTTGCCTAGCCCGGAGGAGCTGATCAAGCGTCTGCAAGATACGCCTCCGCCGCCCAATGGTGGCCCCGGCAAGGGAATCGGTGCGCCGGGACATGCTCCTGCCGCGCCACAGGCTGTGGCCCGATCGGTCTATGCCGCATCGGGAATCGGCGGCAACGCAGGCGGGCCAACAGCTGCGCTGGCCCAAGATGTGCAGGCAGCGCTGGCACGCTATCCAACATTTGAACATGTGGTCGAACTGATCCGAGCCAACCGGGACGTGAAGTTGTTGGTCGAGGTCGAAAACGGCGTGCGTCTGGTATCCTACCAACCGGGTAGGATCGAGTTTGCCCCAACCGACAACGCCCCGACCGACCTGTCACAACGATTGGGCGCGTCGCTGCAGCGTTGGACAGGCAACCGGTGGGCCGTTTCTATTGTCGCTGAGGGCAACGCACCGACCATTGCCGAGGTACGGGACGCTGCAGACTTGGCCCTGAAAGCCGAGGCTGAACAGCATCCTCTGGTGCAAGCAGTGCTGACTCATTTCCCGAAAGCGCGGATCAAGAGCATCGAAACCGCAGAACAACGCGCCGCTCAAGTCGAAACCGAAGCCCTGCCCGAGGTCGAAGACGAATGGGACCCGTTTGAAGAGGACTGACTTTCGAGCATAAGCGCACCTCAACCAAATGCTCCCGCACCCGCCACGGGCCATCGGCTGGCGCCGATACCCCTGAGCGGCTTTGGGCCCGGCAGCGCGCCTTGCGCGCTGCCGGGCCCAACGGGAGGAAAGGTCTTGCCAAAGACCTTGACGACGGGCGGGAGTATCCTGACCTCTTGTGCCGCACGGTTACGCTTCGTATCTAGGCCACAAATCGAGTGACAGGAGATTACCGATGCTAAAAGGTTTAGGCGGCCTGGGTGACATGGCCAAGATGATGAAATCCGCGCAGGATCTGCAGACCAAGATGACAGACATGCAGGAAGAGCTGAACACCATCATGGTTGTCGGCGAATCCGGTGCCGGGCTGGTCAAGGCCACCGCGACCGCCAAGGGCGAGTTGAAAGGTCTGGATATCGACCCGTCGATCTTTAACGGTGACGATAAGGAAGTGGTCGAAGACCTCATCCTCGCCGCGATCAAGGACGCCCAAACCAAGGCGCAGGAACGTTCACAGGCAGAAATGGCCAAGCTGACCGAAAGCATGGGCCTGCCCGCAGACATCAAGCTGCCGTTCTGATACACCCTCCTGACGGATCTATGGCCGGGGCGTGTTTCCCCGGCCCAATTGCGAGGGTCTCACGGTGAGTTCGAACAGCGACATCGACAATCTGATCGACCTTATGGCCAAGCTGCCCGGTCTCGGCCCCCGCTCGGCCCGCCGTGCAGTGCTGCACCTGATCCGCAAACGCGCCCTGCTGCTGACGCCGCTTTCTGACGCCATGCAGCAGGTGGCCGTCACCGCCCGTGAATGCCTGAACTGCGGCAACGTGGGCACCACCGATATCTGTGACATATGCAACGACGAAGCCCGCGCAACCGGGGAGCTGTGCGTGGTCGAGGACGTCGCCGACCTTTGGGCGATGGAGCGCGCCGGGGTCTTCAAGGGTCGCTATCATGTTCTGGGCGGGACTTTGTCTGCTCTGGACGGGGTCGGCCCGGATGAATTGCGTATCCCCCGGTTGAAGGACCGGGTTGTGGCGGAAGGTATCACCGAGATCATCCTCGCCCTGAACGCCACCGTCGATGGCCAGACCACCGCCCATTACATTGCTGATCAGTTGGAGGGGCAGGTTCGTCTGACATCCCTGGCGCAGGGTGTACCGATTGGGGGAGAGTTGGACTATCTGGATGATGGGACAATTACTGCGGCATTGCGGGCGCGGAAGGAAATTTAGTCTTTCCCGGGTAATGTGTTAAGAAAAGTTTGCCTTTTCTTGGTTTGGAGCATTATGAAACGCATATTCTGTTTTGCCATTGCAACATTGGTCATCACCATCCAGAGCGCGACCGGGATTGCTGCTGCCGACAACCCGGATAAGCTTACGCTTATGGTGTTGTCTGAATTGGATAGGGATAGCCTAGACGCATTTTACAGCGAAATTGCGCTTAGGAACCCTAAGTTTGACCCGAATAAGAGGCCGGAAGAAATAGAAGATGCAGACATAGTCGTGTTTTTATTGAAGGATTGGAAGAATCTAGATCTCTATATAGGAGGTGCGCTTCCCCCAATATTGAAGCAGATTCAAAGTGCTCCACCAAACATGACAAGAGCTTATGTGAAATCAAACAAACGCGATGGTTCTCCAGTCCATTTTGTCTTCTATTCCTATGGCAGCGAGAAAAACAAAGGCCTAGCCTGCTATGCTGAAAATGTTGCTACTCTATTAGATGAACACTCTGACGAGTTGACTCCCGATAGCTGCATTTGATCCAAAGAATGACCGCCAAAAATATATAGCTAGGCCTAAAGTGTCGACCCCGTAGTCATATGCAATAATTACCATTGATTTTCTTCGTCGCGGCAAAGGCTTTACTAAGACCATCTCATCAATTCAGACTTTGAGGATCAAGTCCATGCGCCACCTTCTCGCCCTCACCCTCGCCGCCTTCACCGCCACTGCAGCCCTGTCGCAGGAACTCATCGACAAAGGTTTTGTCGAAGGCTGGAACATCATGATGGACCCCAACCTCGGTAATGGATGCCTGATCCAGACGGTGTATCAGGACCTCTCGGTCGTGCGGCTGGGCTATGACGCGCTGGACGACCGCGGATACTTCACCGTCTACAACAAGGCTTGGGGCGACATTAAACCGGGGGAAAAATATCCGATCCGGTTCGAGCTGGACGGCAAGAGCTTTGATGCCACCGCCATCGGGTTCAAGCAGGATCGTGTGCCTGGCGCGACGGTGTTCTTTACGGACCGGAGTTTCGTCACTTCAATCGCGCAGAACAAGACCATGACGGTCTATAACCCGGAAGGTCAGACCGTCATGGCGATTAATCTGAAAGGCACCGCCAAAGCGCTCGACTATGCGCGCGACTGCCAGAACAAAAAGCTTTAACGAATCGGATCAAACACCGCGTCTTTGGCGGTGCAATCGCGGATCACGTCGCGGCCACAGGGCACCGGGTCAAGATCGCGGGACAGGCACAGGCGGACCTCTTCGATATAGCCTTGCTTGCAGGTGATGGTGATCATGTCGGGCTCAAGCGTCGGATTGGCCTTGAGAAAGGCCTCTTCCACCACCGAAGCGGGCAGTTTGACCGTGGCGTCCAGCTTGCGGAACACTTCGGGGCGCGCAACACCTGCATAAGCCTGCCGCGACAGGGCGAAATAGTCGGGTGCACTGAGGCCCGAACAGGTGCCGTGCTTTTTCCATTGATGCCAGGCCAACCCGGATGAGCCCTGAATATCCTCCATTTCCCGCGTCATGCGGCGTGTGGGTGGCGCTTCGGACGTGCGACAATACGAAGGCCAGCCCTGATGGAATTGCGGCCAGAGCCCATGCAATATCCACCCATGATCGTGTCGCGTGTCGCACTGATCCGAGCCGCGCGCATCGCCTTCGCGGGCGCACCAATTGGGCGACCAGCTGAGCGACAGGACGTAGTAGTCAAAATCGCCCGCCTTTTCGCCCTCGGCCATCGCAGCCATGGCACTCAGCACCCACAAAATCGCCCAGCGCATTCGCCTCTTCCCTTCTTTAGCTGTCGCGACTATATAGGCCCCAAGTTCCCCGACAACGGAAACCTGCCCCATAGCTTCGGGGCCGCCGAATTCCGGCGACGGGACAGATGTATTTATAGGAGACGGGCTGATGGCAAAACCGCTTATGGCCAAGGCAACCGCCGTATGGCTGGTGGACAACACCACGATCAGCTTCAAGCAGATCGCGGATTTCGTAGGCATGCACGAGCTGGAAGTGCAGGGTATTGCGGATGGTGATGTGGCTGCAGGTGTCAAAGGGTTTGACCCGATTGCCAACAACCAGCTGACTCAGGAAGAAATTGACACCGCGCAAAACAACCCGCTGCACAAACTGAAGCTGAAGTTCAATCCGGCGGCATCAGGCGAAGAGAAACGCCGTGGTCCGCGCTACACCCCGCTGTCCAAGCGTCAGGACCGTCCGAACTCGATCCTGTGGCTGGTCAAGTTCCACCCGGAACTCAGCGACGGCCAGATTGCCAAGCTGGTCGGCACCACCAAGCCGACCATCCAGTCGATCCGCGAGCGGACGCACTGGAACATCTCGAACATGCAGCCGATCGATCCGGTTGCCCTGGGACTGTGCAAACAGTCCGAACTGGATGCCATCGTGCAAAAGGCCGCGGCCAAGAAAGCAGCCGAAGGTGGCGTGATGAGCGATGATGAGCGTCGCAAACTGGTGTCGACCGAACAGTCGCTTGAGATGGATTCAGCGCCCAAGATCCCGACCGCGATCGAAGGTCTCGAGACATTCTCGTTGTCCGAGGACACCAACGAGAAGGAAGACGAAGAGCCCATCGTCGATGCGGATAGCTTCTTCAACCTACCCAAGGGTGGTGGTGATGAAGAAGACGAAGACGATCTGCGCCCCTGAGATGCGCATGGTCCCGGCCTCGAATAGCCGGGACCCGATTTTTGGGTGATTTGATGCTAAAGGTTCTATCCTTATTCTTCGACGCGCATCGTGCCGTTTCAATCTATGTGTTCCTGAAATCCTGGTGGTTGGCCATTACAGGTGCCGTCGTGATGATTGCAATAGTCGCTGGCTTGCTGTTGCTGAATGACGACGGCAATCACGAGCACGAGGCGTTTCTCACCGTCGCGGTTTTGTCGGCGACACCGATCAATGGCGATCTCAAGAACGGGGTCATTGCTTCGGTGCGCTTGCCGGATGGCACAGCAGCATCAATCACCTCGACCGAAGGGCCGATTGCTCAGACAGTTGGAACCCAAGCCTGTATCGAGAAACGGGTTTTCGTTGAAAGTGGAGAGCCAAGGTATCGGTTCAAACTGCCACGATATTGCGAAGCGAGCTAGAAAAGCAAAACCGCCCGATGGCTCAACCGGGCGGTTTTTTGTTCAGATCATCTGAAACAGGATGCCTGCTACGATAGCGCCGCTGATGCCCAATCCCAGATAGGTGGCAAAGACGCGCGGTTTCACCAGTGACCACACGGCCGCCATCGCAGGTATCGAACTGACGGCACCGGCCACCATGAATGACATCGCAGCACCCGCACTCATACCCTGCTCCATCAGACCCGCAAGAAGCGGTGGTGCGACGTAAGAGTTCAGATAGGCAGGCATTCCGACCAAGGCTGCGATGACGATTGGTACAACACCCTCACCACCAACAACCCGGGCGATCAGGTCTGCCGGAACATAGCTGACCAGCAGCGCCTCGAGCACGTAGGCGAACGCTAGCCATTTGAGCAAGAACAGACCGTTATGAACGAATTCGGCCCGAAAGCGCGTCCGACGGTCAGGGTCTTGCCAGAAATTCCAGACGGGTTTGTCATCTTGCTTTGGTCCGCAACCGCAGCAACCAGCGGGTTTGTATTCACGCAACGGCTGCGCAAAGGCACCTCCCCGCATCAGGGTGCGCACCGCAAACCCGCCGAACAAACCCAACGCGACAGCGGCAACCGCTTTACCAATAGCAAACGGCCAACCCAGCGCACCCGCAGTAATCAGCAACGTCGGGGGGTCGATCAACGGTGAACTGAGCCAGAATGCCATCACGGCCGACAATGGCGCACCCAGAGCCAGCAAGCCTGCGATGAATGGGATCACTTCGCAGGAACAAAATGGGGCCAACCCGCCAAACAACGCAGCCAGAAAGATCATCCGTGTCTCGCGACCCTCAAATGCACGGGCGACCATGACTTCGGCCCCGGTTGCCTTCAGGTATGATAGCAGCAGAACAGCAAACAGGATGTACTGGCCCGTATGCGCAAGCGCTTTGGCTGCAAAACTCACAACCTCGGTCCAGTTGCCCGGATCAAGAATGGCCACCAGTGCCAGTATGACCACGATCAGAGCCCAGGGCGTTTTGATCAGGTCGATCAGGTTTCTGGAAAGTGGCTTGGGGTTTTGGGTCAGTTCAGCCATCGTTTGCGGCCTTTCCGATTTCGTCTGCGCAGCATTCACTAAGGATGAACTGCGCCAGGTTTCTCAATTCGTCAAAGCACGCGCGGTTGATCGTGCTACGCCCGATCTTCTCTTGCTCAACTACTCCGCCAGCAGCCAGAAACCGCAGATGATGCGCCAGAGTCGAGGGCGCGATTCCTGTCCTCGTCTGAATTTCTCCAACGGTCAGGCCTGCTTCCCCAGCACGAACCAAGGTCTTAAGAACCTTCAATCGGGCTTCCGAGCCCATGGCAGAGAAACCTGCGGCAGCTTCTTCCCACATCCTTTATCTCCATTAAACTAGATTTCTGGTTATTTAGTTTAATTTGTATCCTGCGTCAACCACACGTGTGCGTAAAACTCCCAA
This sequence comes from Ruegeria sp. S84, assembly GCF_056583445.1. Classification (NCBI taxonomy): domain Bacteria; kingdom Pseudomonadati; phylum Pseudomonadota; class Alphaproteobacteria; order Rhodobacterales; family Roseobacteraceae; genus Ruegeria; species Ruegeria sp. S84. Next base: position 3,514,728 of record NZ_CM152618.1, on the reverse strand, counting down.
CATGGTTCGCAGGGCCATAAGTCCAGATTGCCACCGCCTTAGGTCCAACCTATAACGATGCAATGGGTATTTCGGTCGACACATTCTTTTTGGAACGCAATGGGCAAGGCACCTTACAGGCGCAGCTGCAACAGCTGATTGCCGAAGGCATTCTGTCAGGACGCTTCCACGTCGGGGAAAAGCTGCCCTCGTCCCGTAAACTTGCTGCCCATTTGGGTGTCAGCCGGATTACGGTCACGCTTGCCTATACTGAACTGCTGGCCAATGATTACCTGACCGCCAAAGGCCGGTCGGGATACTATGTTTCAGAAAATGCGCCAGTGCCGCCGACCTACACGCCAGTGCGGCGCGACACCGAAGTGGTTGACTGGGATCAGGCGTTTGCCCGCCGTTTCTCGGGCGGTGATGTGCTGACAAAACCCAGCAACTGGCGTGACTACCGCTATCCCTTCATTTATGGCCAAGTCGACAGAAAGCTGTTCGATCATGCAAACTGGCGTCTCTGCGCAGTTCGGGCGTTGGGACATAAGGACTTTGATTCTTTGACCGGAGACTATGTCGATCAGGATGACCCGCTGCTGCTTGAATTCATCGCCCGGCATACTCTTCCCCGCCGCGGAATTGTAGCCCGGCCCGAAGAAATCTTGATCACCCTGGGCGCTCAGAACGCCCTTTGGCTGGCGTCTCGCATATTGCTGAACCGGAACCGTAGGGCAGCGATCGAGGACCCCTGCTATTACGCCCTGCGCGATCTTCTGATTCACTCGGAATGCAAGCTGTCTTATCTGAAGGTCGACCGGGACGGGTTGCCCCCGGAAACGATCCCAGATGATACCGACGTCATATTCACCACCCCCAGCCACCAGAGCCCGACAACCGCGACCATGCCGGTGGACCGCCGACATGCACTGCTGCGTCGTGCCCGCGAATTGGATGCCATGATCGTCGAGGATGACTATGAATTCGAAATGTCATTTCTCGGGGCCCCGTCACCGGCGCTCAGGTCAATGGATCGCGATGGGCGGGTGATCTACGTGGGCAGCTTTTCCAAGTCGCTGTTTCCGGGGCTTCGATTGGGCTACATGGTCGGGTCCGAACCCTTTATCCGTGAAGCGCGCGCCCTGCGATCTCTGGTCTTGCGTCACCCTCCTGGCCACATGCAGCGAACTGCAGCCTACTTCCTATCGCTCGGCCACTATGATGCTCAGATCCGGCGCATGTCTAAAACGCTGCAACGCCGTCGCGAAGCGATTGAGGAGGCGATTGGACAATATGGTCTGACTGTTGCTGGGCGCGGGATGCTGGGCGGATCATCGATCTGGATGCAAGCGCCGCTGCATGTAGACACCAGCAAACTGGCCCGAGACCTGCAGCGCCAAAGCGTCCATATCGAACCGGGTGAGGCATTTTTTTCAAGCCAGAACAGGCCAAAGAACTTTTATCGGCTGGGCTACTCTTCAATCTCGTCGGATCGTATCGAACCGGGAATCCAACAGATTGCTGAAGCGATCCGGCGTTCTTAAGCACTCTGGACTTAAACCGCTACCGGTTTTGGCCCTAACGCCACAGACACCCGTACGCCAAAACCGATCAGAAAACTGGGTGCAAAACCCCCGTTCCATCCTTCTATGATCGGAGATTACGCAGATGAAGATGACCACCGAAGAAGCCTTTGTAAAAACCCTGCAGATGCATGGCATCGAACATGCGTTCGGTATCATCGGCTCGGCCATGATGCCGATCTCCGACATCTTTGGCAAAGCAGGCATCACTTTCTGGGATTGTGCCCACGAAGGGTCCGGCGGCATGATGGCCGACGGCTATACCCGCGCAACCGGCAAGATGTCGATGATGATCGCCCAGAACGGCCCCGGCATCACCAACTTTGTGACCGCCGTCAAAACTGCCTATTGGAACCACACTCCGCTGCTGCTGGTCACTCCGCAGGCCGCAAACAAGACCATGGGTCAAGGTGGTTTCCAGGAAATGGAGCAGATGCGCATGTTCGCAGACTGCGTTTGCTACCAGGAAGAGGTGCGCGACCCCAGCCGTATGGCAGAGGTTCTGAGCCGGGTGATCATGAACGCCAAGCGCGCCTCGGCACCTGCGCAGATCAACGTTCCGCGCGACTTCTTCACTCAGGTGATCGACATCGAGCTGCCTGCTGTTGTTGAGTTTGAACTGCCTTCGGGTGGTGCAACGGCCGTGTCCGAAGCTGCAGCTCTGCTGTCGAACGCAAAGAACCCCGTTATCCTGAACGGTGCAGGCACCGTTCTGTCGAAAGGCGGCATCGAAGCGTCGAAAGCACTGGCCGAGCGTCTGGACGCTCCGGTCTGCGTTGGCTACCAGCACAATGACGCTTTCCCCGGCTCGCACCCACTGTTCGCTGGCCCACTGGGCTACAACGGCTCAAAAGCCGGTATGCAGCTGATCAAGGAAGCAGACGTTGTTCTATGCCTCGGCACCCGCCTGAACCCCTTCTCGACCCTGCCGGGTTACGGAATGGAGTACTGGCCTGCAGATGCAAAGATCATTCAGGTCGACATCAACCCCGACCGCATCGGCCTGACCAAGAAGGTCTCGGTTGGTATCGTGGGCGATGCGGCGACCGTTGCCACCAGCATCCTGAACCAACTGTCCGACACAGCCGGTGACGAAGGCCGCGACGCGCGCAAGGCTAAGATCGCCGAAACCAAATCGCGTTGGGCGCAAGAGCTGACCTCGATGGACCACGAGCAGGACGATCCGGGCACCACGTGGAACGAACGCGCGCGCGCTGCCAAGCCGGACTGGCTGAGCCCGCGCAAAGCATGGCGCGCGATCCAGTCCGCGCTGCCGAAAGAGGCGATCATCTCGTCCGACATCGGCAACAACTGCGCCATCGGCAACGCCTATCCTTCGTTTGAAGAAGGCCGCAAGTATCTGGCCCCCGGCCTGTTCGGCCCCTGTGGCTATGGCCTGCCTTCGGTCATTGGCGCGAAGATCGGCTGCCCGGATGTACCAGTTGTCGGCTTCTCTGGCGACGGTGCCTTTGGCATTGCAGTCACTGAACTGACCGCCATCGGTCGCGAAGAATGGCCAGCCATCACTCAGGTTGTGTTCCGCAACTACCAGTGGGGTGCGGAAAAGCGCAACTCGACCCTGTGGTTCGATGACAACTTCGTCGGCACCGAGTTGGACACAAAAGTGTCCTATGCCGGCATCGCCAACGCCTGTGGCCTGAAAGGCGTCATCGCACGCACTCAGGATGAGCTGACTGCGGCGCTGAGCCAGGCGATCGAGGATCAAAAGAACGGCATCACCACCCTGATCGAAGCAATGATCAACCAGGAACTGGGTGAACCCTTCCGTCGCGACGCGATGAAGAAGCCGGTTGAGGTTGCAGGTATCGACGCAAGCGACATGCGTCTGCAGCAGGTTTGATTGCTGTCAAAAACATAAGTCGGACCGGGTTCAACCGGTCCCCTTAAAAAAAGCAGAGGAAGGGGGTGCCTGCACTCTCTTCCTCTATATGGTTGAGCCCGGTGTGCTTACGCTCCAGTGTGTTCAACACGTACAGGTACCAAGGCGATCCGCCACAGGGAGAGACAGCGTGAATCAACAACCGAACCTCAACCTATCCCCACCCGTGTCAGACGAGATCCGCCGGACTACATGCTACATGTGTGCCTGCCGCTGCGGTATCAACGTGCACATGAAGGATGGGAAGGTCGCCTATATCGAAGGCAATCGGGATCATCCGGTAAACAAGGGCGTTCTCTGCGCCAAAGGCAGCGCGGGGATTATGCAGGTGAACGCCCCGTCGCGCCTACGCGCACCGCTCAAACGCGTCGGCCCGCGTGGGTCTGGCGAGTTCGAAGAGATCAGTTGGGACGAGGCGCTCGAGATCGCTGTCGGTTGGCTAAAACCGATCCGCGAAGACAACCCTGAGAAACTGGCCTTTTTCACCGGCCGTGATCAGAGCCAGAGCTTCACCAGTTTCTGGGCACAGAATTTCGGCACCTGTAACTATGCGGCCCATGGCGGGTTCTGTTCGGTCAACATGGCAGCCGGTGGCATCTACACGATGGGCGGTGCATTCTGGGAGTTCGGTCAGCCCGACTGGGATCACACCAAGCTGTTCATGCTGTTCGGCGTTGCAGAAGACCACGACAGCAACCCGATTAAAATGGGCATCGGCAAGATCAAGGCGCGCGGTGCCCGGGTGATTGGGGTAAATCCGATCCGCTCGGGCTATAACGCCGTGGCAGATGATTGGGTCGGCATCACCCCCGGTACCGATGGCCTGTTCATCTTGTCGATGATCCATGTGCTGATGAAGGCAGGCAAAATCGATCTGGATTACCTAAGTCGCTACACCAACGCGCCGGTCCTGATCAACGCATCCGACGGTCCGGAAAAGGGTCTGTTCCTGAAAGACGATGACGGCAAGCCATTGGTCATCGACCGCAATACCGGCAAGCTGACTGCTTTCGACACCCCCGGCGTCCGCCCTGACCTATCAGCGACCTACGAAAAGGACGGTGTCACCCACCGCCCCGTCTTCCACCACATGGCAGAACGGTATCTGGCGGATGAATACGCCCCCGAGGCAATCGCAGAAAAATGCGGCGTACCAGCGACCCGCATTCGCGCGATTGCTGGCGAGCTCGCCCGTGTGGCCTTTGATGAAGCGTTCGAACTGGACCATGAATGGACCGATTTCCGGGGCGAGAAACACTCGAAGATGATTGGTCGCCCCGTCGCGATGCACTCGATGCGCGGCGTTTCGGCCCACGCGAACGGTTTCCAGACCTGCCGCGCCCTGCATGTGTTGCAGATCCTGCTTGGAACGGTCGAAGTCCCCGGCGGCTTCCGCTTCAAGCCGCCCTACCCCAAGCCAGTTGAGGCGCATCCGACTCCGCATTGTAAGGTGACTCCGAATACACCTCTGGACGGGCCGCATCTGGGGTTTGTTCGCGGCCCCGAGCATCTGGCGCTTAAAGAAGACGGCAGCCCGGCGCGGATCGACAAAGCGTTTACATGGGAAAACCCGATGTCCAGCCACGGGCTGATGCATATGGTGATCTCGAACGCACATGCGGGCGATCCCTACAAGATCGACACGTTGTTCATGTACATGGCGAACATGTCCTGGAACTCGACCATGAACACCAAGGGTGTCATGGAGATGCTGACGGACAAGGATGAGAACGGCGACTACGTGATCCCGCATATCATCTATTCCGATGCTTATTCCTCGGAAATGGTGGCCTATGCCGACCTTATCCTGCCCGACACAACTTATCTGGAGCGACACGACTGTATCTCGCTGCTGGACCGCCCGATCTGCGAGGCCGAGGCAGCGGCAGACGCGATCCGTTGGCCGGTGATTGAACCCGACCGCGACGTACGCGGCTTCCAGTCGGTGCTGATTGATCTGGCCAATCGCATGGATCTGCCCGGCTTTACCAACGATGATGGCAGCGCCAAGTGGACGGATTACGCCGACTATATCGTCAACCACGAACGTAAGCCGGGCATTGGACCGCTTGCCGGTTTCCGGGGCGAAAACGGCGACAAGGAAGGTCGTGGCGAGGTTAACCCCAACCAATTGAACCAATACATCGAGAATGGTGGCTTCTATGTCGCGCATATTCCCGAAGGTGCGGATTACTACAAACCTTGGAACACTGCCTATCAAGACTGGGCTGTGGGCATGGGTATCTATGACAGCCCACAGCCCTATCTATTCCAGCTCTATTCCGAGCCGATGCGTAAATTCCAACTGGCCGCCGAAGGCTACGGGGAACGCCAGCCCCCAGATCACCTGCGCGCGCAGATCCAAGATACAATGGACCCCCTGCCCATTTGGTACGAAACCGATCAGACCAGCAATGAAGGTTTCACCGTCAACGCTCTGACCCAGCGGCCAATGGCGATGTATCATAGTTGGGGCACACAAAACGCCTGGTTGCGTCAGCTGCATGGGCGCAACCCGCTATACGTCCCGACCAAGCTGATGCGTGAACACGGGCTGCAAGACGGCGATTGGGCCAAAGTCAGCTCTCCACATGGCGAGATCACGGTACCCGTCATGGAGATGGCTGCGCTGAACAACAATACCGTGTGGACTTGGAATGCCATCGGAAAGCGCAAAGGGGCCTGGGCCTTGCAGAAAGACGCCCCCGAGGCCACCAAGGGTTTCCTGCTCAACCACCTGATCCACGAGCTGCTGCCCCCCAAAGGTGACGGCCTGCGCTGGGCAAACTCTGATCCGATCACCGGTCAGGCCGCCTGGTTCGATCTGAAGGTAAAAATCGAAAAGGCCGCCGCTCCAAGCGATGCTGAAAGCCAGCCAGAATTCGCTCCAATCAAATCGCCGGTCGGGCAGGGGCCAAAGGATTTGGCCTGGAAGGTGGGCAAATGACCCGATCCGTTCTTCATCTGGCTATAAATATCTCGGGGTCTGGGGCAGAGCCCCAGCCCGCCCTGACCACAATCGCAGAGGCAAGGCAGTCATGACCCAGCTCCCCCAATCAACCGAACGCAAGATGGGTCTGGTCATTGATCTGGACACCTGCGTTGGCTGCCATGCCTGCGTCATTTCATGCAAAGGCTGGAACACCGAAAACTACGGCGCGCCACTGTCGGATCAGGATGCTTATGGTGCTGACCCTTCAGGCACCTTCCTGAACCGGGTGCACTCTTACGAGGTGCAACCCGCCGAAGGGCATGCCCAATTGATCCACTTCCCAAAATCCTGCCTGCATTGTGAAGACGCACCCTGCGTGACCGTCTGCCCCACCGGTGCCAGCTACAAGCGGGTCGAGGACGGAATCGTTCTGGTCAACGAAAATGACTGCATCGGCTGCGGCCTGTGCGCGTGGTCCTGCCCCTATGGCGCACGCGAACTGGATCAGGCCGAAGGCGTTATGAAGAAATGCACGCTTTGCGTCGATCGGATTTACAACGAGAACCTACCCGAGGTGGATCGTGTGCCCTCTTGTGTGCGCACCTGCCCGGCAGGTGCCCGACACTTTGGCGATCTCGGCGACCCTGACAGCGATGTCAGCAGGTTGGTCGCCGAGCGTGGCGGCATGGATCTGATGCCTGAACAGGGCACCAAGCCCGTCAACAAGTACCTGCCGCCCCGACCCAAGGACAAAATTGAGGAGCAGATTGACATCCTAGCCCCTCTGCTGGCCCCGGTCGCCGAAGAGCCCAAGGGTTTCCTCGGCTGGCTCGACAAGACCCTGGAGAAGCTCTGATGCACCCGGCACCTTCCGTTATCATCTTTACCACCCTGTCCGGCCTCGGATTTGGACTCTTGTTCTTCCTGGGGCTCGGCATACCTGACGTCTCGGGCTGGGTCGCGTTTGTGTTTTTCGCAATTGCCTATGGCTTGTCCGTCGGAGGTTTGCTCGCGTCGACCTTCCACCTCGGCCACCCCGAGCGCGCCTGGAAAGCCTTCACCCAGTGGCGCTCAAGCTGGCTCAGCCGCGAGGGCTGGTGCGCGGTCATCGCGCTGCTCGTCATGGGGCTTTATGCTATTGGTGCGGTCTTTCTAGGCCAACGCTGGGGTGTGCTGGGCTGGATCGGGGCGGCATTCTCGCTGGCCACGGTCTTCACCACATCGATGATCTACACGCAGCTCAAGACCATCCCTCGCTGGAACATGAACCTGACACCGGCCATGTTCTTGTCGTTCAGCATTGCAGGCGGTGCTTTGTTGGCCGGAGCGGAAGCGCTTGCCCCTTGGTTGCTGGCTATTGCCGGCGCTGTACAGCTTGCCTATTGGGCCAAGGGCGACGATGCGTTGTCCCGATCGGGAACCACGCTCGCAACCGCGACAGGGCTTGGTGAGCGAGGCGCTGTCCGCGCATTTGAACCACCTCATACAGGTACAAACTATCTGCTGCGTGAGTTTGTGCATGTTGTCGGTCGGAAGCATGCGCAGAAACTACGGATGATATCTTTTGGTCTGGCTTTTGTGCTGCCTTTACTGCTGCTTCTGATCCCCTTTGGCAGCGTTCTGATCAAGCATGTCTTTGCGCTGGTGGCGGTGCTGTCGCATCTCACCGGCGTCGCTGTTTCACGCTGGTTGTTCTTCGCGCAAGCAGAGCATGTGGTTGGGTTGTACTACGGCAAGCGTTGATGGGGGCTCTGCCCCCGTCGCGGCAAGCCGCGCCTCCCCCGAGGTATTTCTAGCCAGATGAAGTTTGGATCCCGAATTAAGAAAGGGCGGCGCTCGATCTTCGAGGCCGCCCTTACGAGTCCGTATATTGATTTCAGATTAATCCAGCATGCGCCATTGCTGCTTCGATCGCAGCTTTGGTGCTGTCTTCCAGCTCGGTCAAAGGCGAGCGCACTTCGGTGCTGCACAGGCCAAGTTTGCTGAGCGCGTATTTTGCGCCAACCAGACCGGGCTCGATGAAGATCGCTTCGTGCAGGGGCATCAGGCGGTCCTGATACTCCAGCGCCATTTTGTAGTCGCCATTCAGCGTTGCCTGCTGGAATTCAGCACAGAGCTTCGGAGCCACGTTTGCGGTGACCGAGATGCAGCCCACTCCGCCATGAGCATTGAAGCCCAGTGCAGTCGCGTCTTCCCCGGACAGCTGGCAGAAATCCGCACCACAGCTTGCACGCTGCTGGCTGACGCGCGCCAGATCTCCGGTCGCGTCCTTGACTCCGATGATGCGCGGCAGTTTCGCCAGCTCACCCATCGTTGCAGGAGTCATGTCGATGACCGAACGACCCGGGATATTGTAGATGATGATCGGGATATCGGCACTGTCATGCAGAGTTTGGAAATGCGCCAGCAGCCCCTTCTGGGTCGGCTTGTTGTAATAGGGGGTTACGACCAGCGCCGCATCCGCACCGATTTTTTGCGCAAACTGAACAAACCGAATTGCCTCGACAGTATTGTTGGAGCCCGCGCCTGCGATGACAGGCACGCGACCTGCTGCAGCCTTCACCACTTCGGCGATAACCGTTTCATGTTCTTCATGGCTGAGGGTCGGGCTTTCGCCGGTCGTACCAACCGGAACCAGACCGGTCGAACCTTGCTGTATTTGCCATTCCACCAGGTGTTTGAGCGTTTCCAGGTCCAACGCGCCGTTGCTGAACGGGGTGACCAGGGCTGGCATTGAGCCTTTAAACATGGAACGCTCCTTAGGTGTTTTTTGCGCACCGGTCTGTCACGATTAAGGGTTTGTGAGTTGATCCCGGCGGCGCAAGGTTTATCCTGCATGGCTGTATCCTTGGTTTGTTGGGGAATGCAAGGGATGAGACGTATTCTGTCGCTTGGAATAGCGATGATTCTGGCGCTGATGCTACAGCTGCATGCCACTCGGGCGGATGCGACGCAGGATTTGCGCGCGGGGCTCTATGAGATGCGCAAGGGCGATTGGAATGCCGCGCTGCGCGTTGCAGGCCAGCGTGGATCGGTGGCGCGTGACATTATTGTCTGGCATTGGCTACGCGAAGGTTTTGGCAGCTCGGGCGATGTGCTGGTGTTTCTTGAGCGGCGCCCGGATTGGCCCGGTTTGGCCTGGCTGCGCCGTAAAAGCGAGCCATCATTCACCGGGGCCGATCCGAATCGAGTTCTGAAATTCTACGAAGGGATGCCTCCGCAAACAGCAGAAGGTGCTTTGAATTATGCCGTGGCTTTGAAAAGCCAAGGCCGCAATGGTGAAGCAGAAGCCGACGTCGTAACCGCTTGGCGGACCATGCCGATGGGGTCGGGCCTGCAAAAGGATTATCTTGAGAACTTCGGGAAACTTCTGAGACCACATCACGAGGCCAGGTTGGATCGGATGTTGTGGGATGGGCATCTGGTCAGCGCCGGGCGGATGCTGCCCCTGGTCAACTCTGATCAGCGCAAACTGGCCGAGGCGCGCATTGCCCTGCAAAAGCGCGAAAACGGAGTGGACGGCAAAGTCGCCGCAGTGCCGGAATCACTGGCCAAAGACCCTGGCCTGGCATTTGATCGTTTCGTGTGGCGGGATCGCAAAGAACTGGACGACAGCGCCATTGATCTGATGTTGGCACGCTCGACCGGACCGAAATCGCTGGGTGAACCCGACAAATGGGCGGAAGGGCGACGCAGACTGGCACGTCTTGAGATGCGCACGGGAGATGCCGAACGCGCCTATGCGATTGCCGCCAATCACCACATGACCCCCGAAATGGGCTATGGCTATGCTGATTTGGAGTGGCTCTCGGGATTTCTGGCGCTGCGCAAGCTGAATGATCCGGCCACGGCGGTGCGGCATTTCCAGAATTTCTCGGAGGCGGTGCAATCGCCGATTTCGAAGGGTCGCGGTGGATATTGGCTGGGCCGCGCCTATGCGGCGCAGGGGGATGCTGACAAGGCGCACGAGGCTTATGCCGAAGGCGCGAACTATCAGACCTCGTTCTACGGGTTGCTGGCGGCGGAACAAATCGGCCGTCCGTTTGACAGCGAATTGGCCAACCCACGCCGCGCGCCGCATTGGAAACAAGCCGCATTCGCTGACTCAAGCGTGTTGGAGGCTGGATTGCTGTTGCAGCGCGCAGGAGAGGGAAACCTTTCAGAACGGTTTCTGACCCATTTGGTGGAAGGTCTCGATCAAACCCAGGCCGCTCAACTGGGTGACCTGGTGATCGAACTGAACGAACCGCATCTGGCCGTCATGATCGCCAAGCGCGCGGCAACAACCGGTGTTGTTTTGCCTGCCGCTTATTACCCAGTGCACCCGGTCGCAGATATGGGACTTCCCATGGCGAAGGAAATGACGCTGGCAATTGCCCGACGCGAAAGTGAGTTCGATCCGGTAGTCATCAGTGGCGCAGGCGCGCGCGGTTTGATGCAGGTCATGCCCGCTACCGCCAAACTTGTGGCTCAGGATTTGGGTATTCTGGGTGGCCATAAAACCGCGCGCCTAACCTCGGACTGGCAATATAACGCAAAGCTGGGGGCGAATTATCTTGCAACGCTTGCAGAGGACTTCAACGGCAATGTCGTGATGATGGCCGCTGGATATAACGCGGGGCCAAGACGGCCGATTTCGTGGATGGAACGCTATGGCGACCCGCGCCGGGGCCAGGTGGACGTGATCGACTGGATCGAGACCATTCCTTTCAAGGAGACGCGCAACTATGTCATGCGTGTCGCCGAAAGCCTGCCGGTCTATCGCGCTCGGCTTGGGCAGCCAGCTTTACCAGTGCCATTCTCAAAGGAACTAACCGGTTCGACCCTTTCGTCGTTCGCGCCATAAGGTGAACAGGCCCGCCGCGATCACCAAAGCTGCGCCCAGAACAACCTCGGGGCGCAGGGTCTCGTGGAAGATCGTGATGCCCAGAATTGCGCTCCACATCAGATGGAAATAGGCAAAGGGTTGCACGGCGCTGGCCTCGGCCATTTCGTAGCACTTAATCAATAGCCAGTGTCCCAGAGCGCCCGCGATGCAAAGCAACCCCATCCAAAACCAATCGCTGCTGGCCATGGGTTCCCAAAACCAGACACCAACAGCAGTCATTGCGACTGCACCAGCCACCCCAGTCCAGAAAAAACTGGTCGCAGTACTGTCACGCCGAGCCGCATACCGTGTCAGCAGGCCATAAATCGCGAACATAAACGCCGAGATCAGCGGGATTACAGCCCAAGGGTTGAACACACCGGCACCGGGCTGCAGGATGATCAACACCCCGATGCAGCCGACCCCGATGGCGGCCCAGCGACGCCAGCCGACTTTCTCACCCAGAACCGGACCGCTGAGGGCAGCGATCAGCAGCGGATAGCTGATGAAAACGGCCTGGCTTTCAATCAAGCCCAGAATGGTAAAGCTGAAAACGGCGACACAAATTTCTGCGGCCAGTAACACACCCCGGAATATCTGGAGTCCCAACTGGCTGGTTTGCGCCGCCGCCCGCAAACCTCCGCTAGATCTCGCAGCCAGAGCAATCACGAATGCGGCAAAGAACCAGTACCGGATCATCACCACCATATACGTATTGTAGGTACCGGCCAGATGGCGCGAAATCCCATCCTGCAAAGCAAACACGATCGTCGCGCTGACCATAAGCGCTATACCGGCGTTGACGTTGTTCTTCTGGCTCATTGCTTCACCGCCCGGGTCATGTGCCGTTTACGGCCAAAGCCGGGGCTGCGGGTAACATCAAAACCTGCGTCGGATAGGCCCCGACGCACGAAACCCGCGGCAGTATAGGTTGCCGCTGTACCGCCTTGAATCGTGTGCTCCGCCACCTGCTGCATCAGTTCAGCCTCCCACAGCTCGGGGTTTTTTGCGGGTGAGAAGCCATCCAGAAACCACGCATCTGCCTCACCTGCCCATGTGGGCAAGGTCTGGCGCGCGTCTCCGACGTTGACCTCAAGATGCAACGTGTCCAGCACGCATTTCTGCCCATTCCATGTTTTCAGAAAGCGATCGGCCCACGGTGTCATCTCGGGGAAGGCGGCTAAAGCACGCGCCATATCGTCAGGCGCCATCGGAAAGGCCTCGAAGCTGGTGAACCGTAAAGGTGTAGTCTGCCCTGCTGCTTCCCAGGCCGACCACGCGGTCAACAGATTCAGGCCGGTGCCAAAGCCTAGTTCAGCGATGTGAAACCCCGGTACAAAGCGCGTTGGCAGATCGTTGCCTGCCAGAAACACATGACGCGTTTCCTCTAACCCGTTCTGCAACGAGTAATAGGGGTCATCGAACCGATTCGAGACCGGGATCTGGTCTTCCGTCCAAGTAAGTTCGGCACGCTGGTCTGCCATCGGGGAATCCTGTAGCTAAGCGGCGCGACACTGAACAACGAAAAGGGGATTGGCAATGGTCGATGTGACGGTGCGGGGCGCAGGAATATTTGGCCTCTCCATCGCCTGGACCTGCGCACGGCGCGGCGCGAAGGTTCAGATCGTCGATCCATTTGGTCCGGGCGCGGGGTCCAGTGGAGGGCTTGTTGGCGCGCTGGCCCCACATGTGCCCGAAAACTGGAACACCAAAAAGGCGTTCCAGTTTGAAAGTTTAATCATGGCTGAACCGTTCTGGAAACAGGTCGAGGCCACCGGTGGTGTGTCGCCCGGCTACGCACGTCTTGGGCGTCTGCAACCCATACCAGACGCACGCGGTTTGGAGCTGGCCCAAGCGCGTGAACAAACCGCTGCAACACTCTGGCAGGGTCAGGCTGATTGGCGCGTCCGGTTGGTAGATCAGATTGGTGCCTGGTGCCCACCCAGCCCGACGGGATATGTCGTCCACGATACACTAAGCGCGCGCATGCACCCAAGGCGTGCCTGCGTGGCGCTGGTGGCCGCGCTTGCCGTAATGGGAGTAGAAGTTACCGCCGAAGCGCCCGACAAGGGACAAGTCGTACACGCCACTGGACTTGCGGGTCTGCAAGAGCTCAGCAAGGCGTTTGGCAAGACAATCGGTAACGGCGTGAAAGGACAGGCGGCGTTGCTGCGATTTGATGCGGGTGACGTACCACAGTTGTTTGCCGATGCCGTTCACATCGTGCCTCATGCCGATGGTACGCTGGCCATTGGCTCGACATCAGAACGCGAATACGACGATCCGACTAGCACAGATGCCGCTCTGGACGATGTACTGGACCGCGCCATGCGTGCCGTGCCGGTCCTGCACGGGGCGGAAGTAATCGAACGCTGGGCCGGTGTCCGCCCCCGCAGCAAAAGCCGCGCGCCGATGCTGGGCGCGCATCCCCTGCACAAAGGGCAGTTTATCGCCAATGGGGGATTCAAGATCGGTTTTGGTATGGCACCGAAGGTGGCCGAGGTCATGGCCGACTTGATGCTGGAAGGACGCGATAGAATCCCGCAGGATTTTCTGCCCGAAGCTTCACTCTGATTGCGGTATTGCCTTGGCTGACATGCATTGTCGGCCTCCGGGTCCACGCACCCAAAACTCCTGACCATCCCGACACAGGGTCGCCGATTCGAAATGCATCAGCGGCGACGATGCGCGAAACGTAAACTCCGCCAGAGGCCCCATCAGATCGGTTGCGAACAACATGAGGAATTGGGCCAGCAGAGGCCCATGGACAACCAGCCCGGCATAGCCTTCCACGTCGCGTGCATAGTCAAGATCGTAATGGATCCGGTGTCCGTTAAACGTCAGCGCCGAATAGCGGAACAACAGGGTTGTATCAAATTCAACAATGCGGTGATCCAACTCATCCGTTCGAGCCATCGGAACTTTTGGAGCCGGTGCGTCTGATGAGGGATCTTCACGATAAACCAGATCCTGCCATTCGGTCACGCTCAGCGCGCCCTTTTGCCAAATCTCGTGACGCAGTGTGACAAATGCCAACGGTCCGCTACGTCCTGTCTTTGCCACGGCGCTTTCTCTGACCGTCCGACGCTCGGCTGCGACCCCTGCCACAAAGGGCTGATGAAACTGCAGTCGCCCACCTGCCCACATGCGCCTTGGTAGTCCCATATCGGGGATCAGACCTTGGCCTACCCGAGGATGTCCATCACGCCCCAGATCGCTCGGCACATGCGGCGACCAGAAATAGAGCTGATGAAAGAAGGGAGGTAGTACTGAGCCTGCCTCAATCGTCGGTTCCCGCCCCAATGCTACCTGCAGTGCAGCCGCTCGGGCAGGATCTACGACATCGGCCTGAGTCTCTATCTGGTCTTGATCCTTCATCCGCATAACCTAGAAGTTGCGGTGCAGACCGGCAAGCAAAGGTGATTAAAACCCGGCCTCTGCCCGCAGCTTTTGCATCAGGTTATGCAGCGTATGCTCGTAGCGGTCGTTAGACAGCCGCCCGCCTGCATCAAATTCATTCGAGCTGTCCGCCAAGTGAAGCTCGGGACCTTGCAGAATGCGTGGCTGAAAGGGGACCATGAAGGACCGCAAGATCATTTGCGCCCGCTCCCCCCGGCCCGGCCCGCAGCCGCAGACATGACGGCGAGCGGTTTATCCATCCATGGCTTGCCTTTCGTCCGACTGACCCAGTCCAGCGCGTTTTTTAGAACACCCGACGGCCCTTTGTTGTATTCCGGCGTTGATATGATCACCGCGTGGGCCTGGGCAATCTGATCGGCCAAAACCTGCACGGTTTCAGGTATGCCTTCGCCAACTTCGAGATCGCCGTCATAAAGCGGCAGATTGAGATCAGCCTCAATGAACGTGCCGGGTTCGAACAGGCGTGCAGCTTCGCGCAGCAATTTACGGTTGGTCGCATCCTGCCGTAGCGAGCCGGAAAGGCCAAGAAGGATCGGTTGGGACATGGGGAAACTCCGCTTTGGTGTTTCTCCCTTAGTTATCCCGAGACACCATCGAACCAAAGGCCCGATGACGCGCAGTCATTGTGCGCGAGACGCGTGATCAGGTGTTGTCGCTGGGAACCACCACAATCTCGACCCGCCGGTTCTGGGCTTTCCCCTCGGGTGTCAGGTTCGATGCGATCGGGTTGTTTTCACCTTGCCCGACAGTAGTGATACGGGCGTAGCTGACACCATTGGCCTGCAGAATATCAGCCACCGCATTGGCGCGGCGTTCAGACAGTCCGAGGTTGTAGGACGCCTCTCCGTCACTGTCAGTATGACCGATAATCTGGACATTCGAATTCGGGTAGTTAACCAAATTCTGCCCCACCTTCACCAAATCGGCACGCAAGGCCGGGCGCACGGTGGAACTGTCGGTGTCAAAAGTGATGTCATTCGGAACCGTGACGATCAGGCGATCCCCGGCGTTGACGATCGTTATGCCGTCATTGGCCAGTTGCTGCCGCAGCTCTGCCGCCTGCCGGTCAAGCTGGTTGCCGATCACGCCACCGCCTGCAGCACCGATGGCCCCACCGGCCAACGCCCCCAACAGTGGGTCAGAGTCATTGGCAATTGCGCCCACACCAGCGCCGATCAGACCACCCAGCAACGCGCCTTGCTTGGCATTCTGGTTGGGATCGTTCTGCACGCTGAGGGTGCCCGGGTCGGTACACGCCCCCAAAAACAGGGCTGAACACAGTCCAACCGTCAGTACACATTTGGAAATCGTCATTGAATCACCTTCTGCTCACGTACCCGTTCACCGGGTTTGTTTCGTTACGCTTAGTATAACACAGTGAGAACAATGGGCCTCAAGCAACAATTGAGTGAAATAGGCGAATACCCGCCATTCAGGCCACCCCTGCGGAGTTATCCCAGGTGTTCTGCTCTTGCCAGATTGCACGCAGTAGTTCCCCTTGCCCGCAGAAATGATCCTCGGTCAGTTCGCATGCCC
This sequence comes from Ruegeria sp. S84, assembly GCF_056583445.1. NCBI lineage: Bacteria > Pseudomonadati > Pseudomonadota > Alphaproteobacteria > Rhodobacterales > Roseobacteraceae > Ruegeria > Ruegeria sp. S84. The sequence continues at coordinate 3,498,511 of NZ_CM152618.1, read as the reverse complement.
AGATCCGATCTGTGCGGAAATGGCGAAACCCGTTTCGCAGCTCGCACCACGCGGCCAGCATAGTGCATTCTATGTGGTAGATCAGGGCGACGGGCCGCACCGTGCGTTCGGTACGTTCGCCTTCCGAATTCACGTAGGTGATGCGTATTTTGCGTTCAGCCCGGATCGCTTCGCGGTAGTTTACGACCGGCACACAGCCCTTTTCCGGATCATCCATCGGCGCGCCCCAAGGCGCAACCTGAAGCCAGTCAGCTGGCGCGCGCAGGGCTTCGATCTTACGACACACCCGGTCAGCGGCCTGTTGCAGGGTACTGTCACCAGTGCGGGCCAGCATCGACAGGCCCACCCACAGGGCCTCAACCTCTTCCGCATCGAAATTCAATGGCGGCAGATCATAGCCGCGCCGCATCAAGTAGCCAACACCCGCTTCGCCTTCGATTGGCGTACGCTGGGCCTGCAACGCGGCAATATCGCGGTAGACGGTGCGCACCGAAACCTCGAGCTTGGAGGCCAACGCATCGGCCGTCACGGGCGCTTCAGCAGCACGCAAGATCTGAATGATTTCGAACAGACGTGTCGATCGGCGCATCCGGGTCTCCTAAAGATCTGCTGACAACTTAGCACACCCCCCTGACAAGGTGGTGTCAGGAGTGTTGGGCGAAGATTGGGCAATTGCAATTCAGGAGAGTGACCATGCCCTACCTCGACAATCACGTCATGATGACCTTGAAACTGGATCGCTGGTCCCAAGATCACGTTTTGCGCGGATTCGAAATCGAACGTGAAATTGCTGCCGCACGGGAACGCCAAGTTATACGCCCGGTCAAACGCACCAGGCGGTTTTCGCTGGGAAACCTGAAGATGCTTTGGACCAGTAACGCTTAGAATCAGAACTCGGCTGGCGCGCGAAATTTCATCGACACCCCGCCTTCGGGATTTTTGAGGCGCAGTTCTTCCGAATGAAGCATCAACCGCGGGAAGTCGCGCGCCGCGCCATCGGCATAAAACGGATCACCCAAGATAGGATGCCCCAGCGCCTGCATATGAACCCGCAACTGGTGCGATCGTCCGGTCTTGGGAGACAGGCGAACACGCGTTGTCTCGCCCTCGAATTTAACCACGCGCCAATCCGTAACAGCAGGCTTGCCGGTGTCGTGACAAACCATCTGACGGGGGCGATTGGGCCAATCGACGATCAGCGGCAGATCAACCGTTCCCGTTTTTGGTTCTACCCGCCCCCATACGCGCGCGACATAAGTTTTGCGGGTCTGGCGATTTTCGAACTGTAGCCCCAGATGCCGCTGGGCATGCGGCGTCTGTGCAAACACCATTACACCGGATGTATCCCGATCCAACCGATGCACCAGCAACGCTTGTGGAAACGCAACTTGCACGCGGGTTAGTAGACAATCAGCAAGATGCGCGCCCCGCCCCGGCACCGATAACAAACCCGCCGGCTTGTTCAGCACGATCAATTGCGTGTCTTCAAACAGCACATCCAGAGGGGAGTTTGGGGGATCATAGGTTTCGCTCATGCGCGCTTGCCTATCTCAGGCGGCCCCCTCCCGCAACGTCGTCCTTGCGTGAGTGAAAAGGTTCAGCAACTCTTTGGTCAACAAGAGGGAAGACGGTATGCACCCGACGATCAAACGAATGCAAGAAGTGGTGGCCAAAGGCGATGAAGGCCTGATCCAAGGGTTGCTGGCCGAAGATGTGCGGTTTTCACCACCCACTTACTACAGCACCTGGACCGGGCGTGAACCTGTTGCAGCGGTTCTGGGTCATGTGGGTCAGGTGTTTTCCGAATTTCAGTATCGTCGGATCATGGGCGACGGCGACGATTGGGCATTGGAGTTTCAATGCAAAGTCGGTGCCTTGGACGCCGTGGGTGTAGACTTGATCACGCTGAACGCAGACGGACTTATTCAGGAATTTGAGGTCGTCATGCGTCCTTACAAGACCGTCGGAGCCTTGCGCGAAGCCATGATGGCACGAGTCATGAAAGATGCGCGCTTTCTAAAGTTCAAAGATGCGCTGAGCTAACGGTTCCTTTGCCTGTTGCCGCCGATCAGATTCTCAGAATTCCGCTTTTGCCTATTCTGGCAATTCAGGGGTTCGCGGTAAGACGCAATGCGCAATTTCTGCCAGAACCGACTGGTCCCCGCCAAGGGTGTGCAGGGCGCGGGCCCAGACTGCGCTTGTTGATCACCGGGGACAGCTCGGCCGCTGGCGTTGGGGCGGGCACCCTAGGCCAGGCGCTATCCGGGCAACTGGTCGGCCAATTGGCAAAGCGTTATACCGTGGAATGGCGGCTTGAAGCGACCACCGGGCATACCACTCAAAACACTATTGAGCAGCTGCAAGGGCTTTCCGAACAGTTTGATGTGGCCGTAACGGCGCTGGGTGTGAACGACGTGACCCGAGCGGTAAGCAGACAAAGCTTTGAGGACCGACAAACCCGGCTATTGGATCTTCTGACCGGGCCGATGAAAGCCAGGCGGGTGATCGTGTCTGCGGTTCCTCAGATGGCGCGTTTTCCCGCTCTGCCTCAGCCGCTCGCCTGGTTTTTGGGGCAACAGGCTGCAAGGCTGGATCACGGCTTGCAGACGGTGGCTGCAGCATATCCGCAAGTTTCACATCTGGCGCTGAACCTGCCCGATGACCCGGCGCTCGCCGCGCCGGACGGATACCATCCAAGTCCCAAGGCCTATGCAATCTGGGCGGAGCAGCTTGCCCAGCTCATTCGCTAGGCCTGAGACCGTATTTGCCGGATCATCGGGATCGAATATACAATCAACCCGGCCCAGATCAGAGGGAACGCGATCAATCTTGCCTGATCAATACGCTCTCCGAACAACGTGATCGCGGTGATAAAAATCATCGTGGGCGCGATGTACTGCAGGATACCCATCGTCGACAGACGCACCAGTTTGGCCCCATTGGCATAAAGCAGCAACGGAATTGCAGTCACCAGCCCCGCGCCTGCAAGCAGCGCAGTGTCTGACACGGCTGCTCCAAAATGCCCGGCACCACTTGTTCCAAGCCAGGTGACGTAGGCCAGGGCGGGTATCAGTAGAATCAGGACTTCCAACAAAAACCCTTGGTTGGGCCCAATTGGGAGTGAGCGCTTGAAGAACGCATAAAACCCCCAGCTGAACATTAAGCCCAAAGCCGCCCAGGGTAAGCTTCCCGCCTGAAACACCAGTACCAACACCCCCAAAGCGGCCAACCCGACCGCAACCAACTGTGTTCGGTTCAGAGGTTCGCGCAGCAATATCGCACCCAACGCAATGCTGAACAAAGGGTTGATATAATAGCCCAAAGCCGCGTCCAGCGCATGCCCCGATGAAATCGCCCAGACATAAATCGCCCAGTTGACTGAGATCAGCGCCGCTGTAATTGCCGCCATACCCAACATTTTGGGATTGCGAAGTGCAGTTTTCAGATCGCCGGTCCGCCCGAGCGCTATCAGCAGCAGCCCGGCCACTGGCACCGACCAGATCACCCGATGCGCGACTACCTCGATCGGGCCGATATGTTCCATTGCTTTCATGTAAAGCGGCAGGAAGCCCCAAAGCACATAGGCCATCACAGCCAACGCCAGCCCTTTAGGCGTATCGGTATTGTTTGGTGGTACGCGGGTGTCTGCCACAGAGAGTCTCCGACTGATACCGTGTTTCTCTACGGCAAATCAGATGGGCTTGGGAACTATCAAAACTGTGAAGCAGGGCATCAAAGTTTCTGATAGGTCGCGCGTTCTGCAGCCAACCTACATGCGAAGCGCTGTCTCACGCTCATGGATATTGTTGGCCAGATGAGCAGGTGATCCCTTGTTGATCTGGCCAAAAATACTCTCGCGCGCGTCGCCCGTTACGGACGGTGGGGCAGAGCCTACCCCTGTCGATGTTTTCTAGACTTTGACCCGCTCGGATTTCGCATCGTACATCGGTTTCAACGACGCCTCTGCCTGGACTTTCACACCACAGACATCGATCTCATAGGTCGAGGCAAGCACATCTGCAGGCTTTTCGCCCTCGCATGGCACATAGCCCAGACCAATGGCACCACCCAGCGTGTGACCATAATTGCCCGAGCTAAGGTAACCTACATATTCACCATCGCGCACGATTGGTTCGTTGTGGAACAACAGTGGTTCGGGATCAGTCAGTCTAAACTGGACAAGCCGGTTCTTGGGCCCGCTTTCCTTTCGGGCCATCACCGCCTCGCGACCGATGAAATCGCTGCCTTTGTCCACTTTGACGGCAAATCCCAATCCCGCGTCGACCACGTGATCCTCGCAGGTGATGTCATGACCGAAATGGCGAAAACCCTTCTCGATCCGGCAACTGTCCATCATGTGCATGCCGCAGAGTTTCAGGCCCATATCTTGTCCGGCTTCGTGCAGCGCCTCAAAAACATGACCTGCCATGTCGGACGACACATAGATCTCCCACCCTAGCTCACCCACATAGGTCACCCTGTGGGCGCGAGCGAGACCCATACCGATCTCAATCTGTTGTGCTGTGCCAAAGGGGTTAGTCCTGTTCGAGAAATCAGCGGGCGAAACCTTTTCAAGCAATGCACGCGCATTCGGCCCCATGACGGCCAAAACGCCCTCGCCAGCGGTGACATCGGTGATAACAACACTGAAGCCGCCTGCATGACGCATCATCCATGTCTGATCCGCCAATCGGGTCGCCGCGGGGGTGACGACCAGGTAGGCGGTCTCAGTCAACCGTGTGACCGTGACATCTGCTTCGATCCCACCGCTACGGTTCAGAAATTGGGTGTAGACGATCTTGCCATTGGGCACTGAATAATCGCCGCCGCCGATATAATTCATGAATTTCTCGGCATCCGGCCCTTCGACGCGGATTTTGCCGAAGGACGACATGTCATACATGCCTACATTTTCGCGCACGGCACGGTGTTCGGCAGCCGAATTCTCGAACCAGTTCTGCCGATTCCAGCTGTATTGATACTCCCGTTCCTGCCCTTCGTTGGCAAACCAATTGGCGCGCTCCCACCCAGCCAATTCGCCCATCACGGCACCCTGTTCGATCAGGTGATGGTGAAACGGTGTCCGGCGCACACCGCGCGCGGTGGTCTTTTGGCGATAGGGATAGTGGTCGGCATAAAGCAGGCCGAGCGTCTCTTTCGAACGCTCAAAGAGGTACTGCTTGTTGCCCTGAAACGGCTGCATGCGACTGATGTCAACATCGCCCAGATCGAACGGTTTCTCGCCCGAGTCCATCCACTCGGCCAGTGCCATACCAGCACCACCCGCCGACTGAATACCGATCGAGTTGAACCCCGCAGCGACCCAAACGTTATCCATCTCGGGGGCGAGTCCCAAGTGATAGGCATCATCCGGCGTAAAGGATTCGGGGCCGTTAAAGAAGGTGTGAATCCCCGCCTCGGCCAACATCGGCATCCGATTGCAGGCCGCTTCGAGTATTGGTTCAAAGTGATCGAAATCCTCTGGCAACTGGTCGAATTCGAAACTGTCGGGGATGCCGTTCATCGCCCAGGGTTTTGCATTTGGCTCAAACGCGCCCAGCAGGATTTTGCCGGCATCCTCTTTGTAGTAGGCACATTCATCCGGTACGCGCAGCACCGGCAGTTGGGTCAGCCCGTCGATCCCTTCGGTCACGATATAGAAATGTTCGCAGGCGTGAAGCGGCACGTTCACACCTGCCATCTTACCAACCTCGTGGCCCCACATGCCCGCACAGTTCACCACCATGTCGCATTCGATATGGCCCGAGGAACTGCCATCGTCCGCAATCCAGTCCACGCCGGTGACTTTACGACCCTGCTTGACGATGTCGGTGACTTTCACACGTTCTTTGACGACGCCACCGCGCTGACGCGCACCTTTAGCCAAAGCCAGAGCGATATTCGCTGGATCACCCTGCCCGTCCAAAGGCAAATAAACCGCCCCCTTGACCCCTTCGAGGTTGAGATGGGGATACAGCTCTTGCACACGATCATTGCCGATCTCTTCGACCTCAACCCCGAAAGCACGTGCCATGGCGGCCTGACGATAGATCTCTTCCTTGCGCTCTTCAGTCAGCGCCACCGTGATCGATCCGCAACGCTTGAACCCTGTGGCAACGCCAGTTTCTTCCTCAAGTGCGCCATATAGTTCCTGACTGTACTTAGCCAGCTTGGTCATGTTTGCGGTCGCGCGCAGCTGCGCAATCAGACCTGCAGCATGCCATGTGGTGCCGCTGGTCAGTTGCTTGCGCTCAAGCAGCACAACATCGGTCCACCCTTTCTTGGTAAGGTGATACGCGACCGAGCATCCGATGACGCCGCCGCCGATGATGACCACACGGGCCTTGGTGGGAAGATCAACCATCCTGATGTCTCCGCTGTCTCAGGTTTTTTGCAAAATGCCATGAAGGATCGACAAAAAAAGCGTCAAAAACGTCATCTCAATCGCGAAAATCACCTATATTCTGCACGTCTTTTTTGACGTCTCAGAACAAACGGAGTGACGCCAAAGACGCTTTTGTAAACGGATGAGAATCCGTTTGGAAAGCCGCACACCAAGCCGATTTCCCGCACGCTCATCGTTGTGTTCAAAAGCAAGTTGTTGGCTTTGGCCAAGCGCATTTCTCGGTAGAATCCGTTTGGAGTGGTTGCGAAAGTTGCCTTGAACTTGCGCTCAAGCGATCTGTTCGACACGTGTAACATGTCAACGATCTGATTGATCGGTAACGGTTCTTCGATATTCGCCTGCATCAGCTTGATACATTGATCCAGCTTTGCGTCACCTGTGGCTGTATTCCGAGCGCCCGAAAACGGCTGCATGGATGAGAAATCGCGGATGTTCTCGTGCAGCATGATATCCGCAACTGTCATCTTGGCGGCACCCGAAATGTGCCGCCCAATCACCGCCAGTGCCACATCCGTCGTTGCCTCCATTCCTGCGCAGGTGACCACTGAACCCTGTTCGGTCGCAATTGAAAGCTTGGCCTCAAACCGCGCGCCACGTTCGCGCAAGAAAGAAGCGTTTTCCCAATGGGTTGCCATATGGTCAGCGCCGTTTTCGTCGATGTACCTGCTTGCCGCTTCGGCCAGCAAAAAGACCTGGGCTCCCCGGTACGTATAGTCGGGCACGACGCGACCTAAAGAAAGCTCTGGCTGATCCGGATCCGAGTTTCCGATCACAAACAGATAATCCGCATCGGGCTGCGCAGGTATGGTTTCGGTCGACACCGTCGCGCAACTGCTGCTTTCAACAGGTCCCCCCTTTCGGGACCGGTATGTGAATGTGAACGGAGGATGCGCGCATACCCGGTTGGCCAGGCGCAACACATCGACCAACGAGGCCAATTCAAGCAACACGAAACCGGGTGCAACCAGAATATCGAAATGCTGTTGATCCCGATCTTTTCGCCGTTCAGGTTTGTTGCGGATCGACATGAGGCACACTCATACAATTGTGTGCCCGGCCGCGCGTAAACTGTCGGCAAGGGTTTCGATATGATCTGGCCCAACTTCGCAGCAACCGCCAACGATCGTCGCGCCCTGCGCCACCCAGCCCATGGCATGCTGCGCATAGGCGTCAGGGTCTAGGTCATGACGGCTTTCCAGAGAGTCAACCGTCGGGGCTTCCTTCAAAAAACCGTCTTTGATACCAGTAAAGCCATTGGCATAAGCGCCGAATGGGCGACCCAGCTTTGCGATGATCTCAAGTGCAGCCGGAATCGCTTCCGGGCGCGCGCAGTTGATCAAAACGGCCTCGGGGGCGTAACGCGCAACAAGCGGGGCGATGTCCTCCAGCGCTTCGCCTGACCGCAATCGCGTGCCGTCATCATCCATAACCGACAATGCCAGCCAGACGGGTTTGCCGCAATTCTCGGTACCGCGAAGCGCACCTTCGGCTTCCAGAACCGAGGACACGGTTTCGATCAGGAACAGATCAACCCGGTCTGCCATCAGTTGAGCCAGCTCGGCAAATTTTTCAGCCGCATCGTCTGGGTTGGGGTTCAGATCGGGCCGGTAGCTGGCCAAAAGCGGACCAAGCGCACCAGCGATACGACCGTCAGTTCCCGCGCGAGCCTGCTCGGCCCGCGAAAGAGCAGCCTCGATCAGACGTGGCATCTGGTCTTCGATCCCCTCACGCACCAGCCGCGAGCGGTGAATGGCATAGGTATTCGTGGTGGCAATCGTCGCGCCACTGCGGAAATAGGCCGCGTGAACTTCGGTCAGCAAGTCAGGTTTGTCGATCATCACCCGCGTTGACCACAAAGGCGTGGGCTGGTCACCGCTGCGTTTCACCAGTTCCTGCCCGATCGAACCATCTAAAAGCGTAATGTCAGCCATCTACCCCCCTTTCACGGTATTAATACCAGTTTCCCGGGCAAGGTCTTGGACATAAAATCCTCTTGCGCCTGAACAATGTCACGCAACGGGTAGGTTTTGAGACCAAAGGCCTGATCCGACCTGCATTCATCAGCACAACAAGTCGGCCAAAGACTTCGGGAGGCTGATGGGTGCAGCCATGGATTGTGATGTCGCGCAGATAGATGTCTCGCAAATCGGCGCTTACGATGGGGCCAGCGATTGCACCTGACACCGCATAATGCCCTCCGGGTTTCAGCGCCAGTATGAGATCGGGCCAAGCCGAGCCGCCCACCACATCGATGACGACATCGAACATATCCTTCGGCAGTTGCGCATCCCGGTCAAAGGTTGCCGACGCCCCCTGCGCTTTGACCACATCCGTTTTGGCAGCGCTTGTCACCCCCCAGACCGTCGCTCTTCGTAGCGCCGCGAGTTGGACCGCGGCGAGCCCCACACCGCCTGAAGCCCCTGTAATCAGCACTGTGTGGCCTGCCGACACACCAGCGCGAGTCAGCAGGTTTTCTGCGGTCCCAAACGCGCAGGGAATAGCGGCGATTTCCACGTCTGATAGGGGCGAGGCGGTCACATCATAAAGATCACCCGCGTCGACCAGACAGTATTGGGCAAACGCTCCGTCGATTTCTGAACCAAGCGCGATAAAACCATGCGGTCTACCCGGCCCCGGGCGCGGCAAGTTGATAGGACAGGTCACGCGTTGGCCGGGCTTGAACGCTGCCCCCGGTCCAGCCTCTTCAACAATCCCACACAGATCACCGCCTTGGATGCGGGGGAAGTGCAGCGCACCTCCCCACCCGCCGGCTTCAACCTGCTGATCTACCGCATCCGTCGCTTCTGTAACATCCGGCGAGTACCAGCCGATCCGCGTGTTGATGTCGGTGTTGTTCACCCCGGCAGCGGCGACGCGCACCAGAACCTGCCCTGGATCGGGGGTCGGAACGGGGACGTCTTCCCGCCATTCCAACACCTCAGGACCTCCATGGCCAGTCAGATATACGCCTTCCATCTGCCGGGTCATATCAGCGCCTTTCTGTCGTAGGGGTCAGGCCCTCAACCGTTCATTTGCAGGATCCCAGAGCGGCTGATCCTCCTGAACAACAGCACGACATTTCTGACCGTAGATTTCAACCTCTAGCTCAGTTCCCGGGACAGCCAGATCTGCGCGCACCATGCCCAGCGCGACCGAGGCACCAATGCGATACCCCCACGCACCCGATGTGGTTTCACCCACGATCTCATCACCGCTCCAGATGCAGGACATGTAAGGCGCATCGACCTCACCTGCGTCCACGATCAGAGTGACAAAGGACTTTTTAACGCCTTGCTGTTTTTCGTTCTGAATGGCTGCTTTGCCAACAAAATCCTGCGGTTTATCGAGCTTGACAAAGCGCCCCAAGCCACCTTCCAGCAGAGAGTAATCCGTGCTTAGATCGCCTTTCCACGCGCGATAGCCTTTCTCGATCCGCAGCGAATTCAACGCATACATGCCAAAAGGTTTCGCTCCGGCAGCCAGCACAGCTTCGTAGATGGCGGGCATCGCATCATTTTCAGCATGGATTTCCCAACCCAACTCACCCGCGAAAGATACACGGATCAGGAAGGCATCCTGCCCGGCAACTTTGGCGAATTGGTGGGTCAGCCACCCTTGCTGCAAATCTGCATCGGTGATGCCGGACAATACATTCCGCGTCATCGGTCCGGTCACGATCAGTGTGTCGCGCTCGGTTGTGGTTTCCCGAACGGTCACACCTTCGGGCACCGAATTGCGGATCAAATCACCATCGTGCCACTGTGCCGTGGCAGCGGTGATTAGGACGAAATTGTTCTCAGCCAGACGGATACAGGACAGCTCGGTCAGAATGCGCCCTCTTTCATCCGAGACATAGATCAGATTCATGCGCCCTGCTTTAGAGATACCTCCGGTACAGAAGCCACGCAGCCAGTCATCCGCCCCCTCGCCTTGTATCCAGAACCGCGAGAAGCCCGGCAGATCCAGCACCCCGCAGTGATCGCGCACGGCTTCGCATTCTTCTTTGACCCGTTGCTCCCAGGGGCCCGAACGTCCCCAGGTATGGGTGGCTTCCAGTGACGTGTCATCGCCGGTTTGCGCAAACCAGTTTGCGCGTTCCCAGCCGTTGTACGCGCCCATGACACCGCCCAATTCCTTGACCTTGGCGTGCACAGGCGAGACCTTCTTGTCGCGTGCGGCAGGCCATTCGTGATGTGGGAAATGCATGGCGTATTCGTTGCCGTAGACTTCCATCCCTTTCTGATTGCAGTAGTCCTGATCGGTGTAGTCGGTGTAACGACGCGGATCGACGGCCCACATATCCCATTCGGTGTGACCATCGACGATCCATTCGGCCAGAACTTTGCCTGCACCACCACCTTGGGCGATACCGAAAGTAAAGGTATGAGCCTCGAACGCGTTTGTCACACCCGGCATCGGGCCAATCAACGGCAGACCATCTGGTGCATAGGGGATCGGGCCATTGATGACGCGACCAACGCCCGAGGTTGCCATCAGCGGAACCCGTTCCATCGCATCGGTCACGATATCCTCGATCCGGTCCAGATCATCGTTCCACAGTTGGAAGCTGAAATCCTCGGGCATCGGGTCATCCTCGGTCATCCAGTGGCCCTTGCAATTGGGCTCATAAGGGCCAAGGTTGAAGCCGTTCTTCTCCTGCCGCAGATAGTACGAGATATCGACATCGCGCAGCAGCGGTAGCTTCTTGCCACCGTTTTCTTTCGACCACGCTTCGATTTCAGGAACTTCGTCGGTCAACAGATACTGATGGCTCATGACCATTGCCGGGACGGTTCGGCCGCCAAAGGGTTTGAACCATTCCCCTACGCGCTGCGCATAGTAACCGGCGGCGTTCACCACATAATCGCAGGCAATATCACCCTTTTCGGTATGCACGGTCCATGTGCCGTCGTCCTGCTGTGTCACACCGGTTGCCGGGCAGAATCGGATAATCTTTTGCCCCATATCCCGCGCTCCCTTGGCCAGAGCCTGAGTCAGCTGCGCCGGGTCAATGTCACCATCGGTCGGGTCATACAGAACGCCTTCAAGATCATGGGTCTCCAGGAAAGGATAGCGTTCCTTGGCCTCTTCCGGAGTCCACATCTCCATCGGGATGCCTTGATAGCGGCCCATAGACATGGCCCGTTCGAATTCCTGCATCCGCTCCTTGCTGTGCGCCAGACGAATTGACCCGGAAACGTGGTAGTTCATCGGATAGTCGACCTCGTCCGCGAGGCGCGAATACAGTTCGGTCGAATAGCGCTGCATGTTCATGATCGCCCACGAGGTCGAAAACGTCGGAACGTTACCCGCCGCGTGCCATGTCGAGCCTGCGGTCAGTTCGTTCTTTTCCAGCAGAACACAATCCGTCCAGCCCTTCTTGGCCAGATGATACAGCGATGAACAGCCCACAACGCCGCCGCCGATGATGACCACACGGGCCTTGGTTGGAAAATCACTCATGTGTTTGGTTCCCTATTAGTGTGCCCGCTGGGGCAGGTCGTCTTTGATGTCATAGTAATCGCCCTTGTCCGCAACGAAGATGTGCTGGGCGAGTTTCAACCCGGTCGGCTCATCCAATGAGCCCACGGAAATTGCGATCGTGTCCTCGTCATTGTGCTGCCAGAAGAGGAACGAGCCACAAGCGCGGCAAAATCCGCGCTTGGCAATGTCAGAGGCGCGATACCAGCCCAGCGTTTCGCTGGTGGTAAAGCTGAGATTGTCCTGTTGCGTAACGGTCGAGGCCCACAGGTGACCCGACTGTTTGCGACACTGCCCGCAATGGCAGGCATTTGGTGGCGTGAGGTCTCCGTCAACAACAAAAGCGACCGCGCCGCACAGGCAGGAACCGGTATGCATATCCTTACCCCCTCGCTGTCGGCGTCGAACTGGCACCCAGCAAAACGCCATAAATGATGAAACAGGTCGCCATCACGCGGCGTACCCAGATATTGAACACCGCCCCCAACGCAGCCTTGCCCATCAGCGCCCCCAGCGAGGTGAACCCGGTATAGCTGAGCGTCGTGATGACCAGTGCCGTCGGCATGATCACCGCCATCTGCTGCCAGATGGGTACATTCGGCTGCACAAATTGCGAAAACGCCGCAAGGTATCCGGCGACGCTTTTGGGGTTGATCGTGGCAACAGCCAACGCGTGAAAGTAAACATGTCGCGCCGGACGCTCTGACGCCGGAGCGGGTTTCGCTGCGTTCATCCAACCGCGAATGCCCATCCAGATCAGAAACCCGGCCCCGATCAGCTTGGCGACAAAGAAACCTGTTGGCGACGCGGCAATCAACGCTGTGATTCCCACAGCCGAGAGGATCAGGAACACACTCGCCTGAGTCAAAATAGCCAAGACACCCAACATAGCCTTGGAGAACGGCAGGCTCATCCCATTTGAGATGCAATTGACCGCATTAGGCCCCGGGGTGGTAACGAACACCACCCAGAACAGGGCGAATATGGTCCAGGCCTCGAAACTCATCAGTACACCGGTGGGGCGATAACCCAGATGGCCACAGCGGGCTCATCAAAGGGGTTGGACCAAGTGTAGGGCTCGTGCTTGATCCGGAAGCTATCGCCGGGGCCGACCTGAAAGCTGCGCGAGCCGATCGTCAGTTCCAGACGGCCTGAAACCATATAGCCGACTTCCTGCGTCGGCCGGTTTGCCGGGGTCTGCATCTGCGAATGCGGCTCAAAGGTCGAATGCACCATCTCGAAATCATCGGTCAGGTCAGGCGAAAGCAGTTCTTCGATCAACCCTTCTTCACCAGAGCCCATCGGGCGACGGGACCCTGCCCGCACAATATACCCTTGCTCATCCGCCGGCGCAGCGGAATGGGCAAACAGCATCGACATCGGCACACCCAGACATTCGGCAATCTGGCGTAGATCCGAAATCGACGGCTCGGACATGTCACGCTCGACCTGGCTGAGCCAGCCAACGGACCGATCCAATCGGTTGGCGAGCTCAGTCAGAGTCAGCCCACGCGCCTTGCGCAGTGCGCGCAGATCGGCTCCGAGGGATGCGCTATGAGGGGCTTGCGAATTCAAGTTGCGCTCCGAGTCTGCGTGAAATTTTCTGTTACTTTTTCACGGTGCCTCGAATCGGTGAAATTTCCAAGCATTTTTTCACTTGGGTCTGCAAATTTAGTTGGCTATGCACGGTCCATGTGGATTGCCGTAATCTATCTTTGGGCCATTAATGCCCTGACTTTGATGGCGTTTGGCTGGGATAAGCTGCGCGCGCGCCGTAGAAGGCGACGCATCCCCGAGCGGCGCTTGTTATGGTTGGCGGCACTAGGTGGCAGCTTGGCCGCGCTACTGGGGCGCTGGATCTTCGGGCACAAGACCCGCAAGCGCGGTTTCTCGGCTTGGCTATACACGATCACAGCGTTTCAGGCCGGGCTTTGCTATCTGATTATGTCCCGAGATCTTGGCGCATTTTTGCGATAGGTCGGAACCCTCTAACGCGCAAATACATCCGTTAGAATAGCACCAAGTGCAGTCGCATCATCTTTGGTAAACGCGTCGGGCTGGTCGCTGTCGATATCAAAGACAGCGATCACGTTACCATTCGCATCCCGCACTGGTAGAACCAACTCGGACCGAGTGGATGACGCACAGGCGATATGGCCGGGGAAAGCATCTACATCCGAAACCAATTGCACTTGCCCTGTACGGGCAGCCGCACCACACACACCGCGTTCAAAAGGGATTACAAGGCAGCCATGCCCCCCTGATAAGGCCCGATCTTTAGCACCTCGGGCTCAGTTACGCGGTAGAACCCTGTCCAATCGAAACGGTCGTCGGAGTGATGCACTTCGCATGCAACCGTGGCCATCAGCGCAACCTCGTCGGTTTCACCTTCGGTCAAGGCGGCAATGGTTTTGGCGAGTGTGTCGTAGTCGGCTTTCATGTTGGTAGACCTTGCATCCGAGGAACTGCGGGCGCTGCCGCCAATTCCCCGGAGTATTTGCAAAAAGACAAAGCGTCAAACGCGTTCTATTGCGATGGCCGTCCCTTCTCCGCCGCCGATGCAGATTGCCGCGACACCGCGCTTGAGGTTCCGCTTTTCTAACGCATTCAGCAGCGTGACCATGATCCGCGCCCCAGAAGCGCCAATCGGATGGCCAAGCGCACATGCGCCGCCATTCACATTCACGATCTCACGCGACAAGCCCATTTCGTGCATGAAAGCCATGGGCACAACGGCGAAGGCTTCGTTGACCTCCCACAGATCGACATCTTCTTTTTTCCAACCGACACGATCCAACAATTTCTGCGCTGCCGGAACCGGAGCAGTTGTGAACAGCCCCGGTGCCTGCGCGTGACTGGCGTGGCCGAGAATTCGTGCGCGCACGGTCAGGCCCTGCTGTTCTGCCGCCTCTGCCGAGGCAAGCACAAGGGCGGCTGCGCCATCCGAGATCGAAGAAGAATTGGCTGCCGTAACCGTTCCGTCCTTGCGAAAGGCTGGTTTCAGTGTGGGTATCTTCTCGGGTCGCGCCGATTTTGGTTGCTCATCCGCCTCCAGCACAACCTCGCCTTTACGGGTTTGAAGCTTGACCTGTGTAATTTCCTGGTCGAACGCATTATTTTCCTGCGCGGACAGCGCGTTCGAAAGCGATCGCAGGGCGTATTCGTCCTGCGCCTCGCGCGTGAACTGATAGGATTCGGCACAGTCCTCGGCAAACGTGCCCATAAGCCGACCTTTGTCATAGGCGTCTTCGAGCCCGTCCAGAAACATGTGATCGACGACCTGCCCATGTCCGATCCGGGCGCCACCGCGCATCTTGGGCAGCAGATAGGGCGCGTTGGTCATGCTCTCCATCCCGCCAGCGACCATGGTCTGAGTATGGCCCAAAGCGATCTGATCAAACGCGATCATTGCGGCCTTCATGCCTGAACCGCACATTTTGTTGAGCGTTGTGGCAGGTACATCTTCTCCCAGACCGGCGGCAAACCCAGCCTGACGCGCCGGGGCCTGTCCCTGGCCGGCAGGCAGGACGCAGCCCATCAGCACCTCATCCACGGTCCGAGTGCCAGCACCCTCCAGCGCTGCGCGGATAGCAGCACCGCCCAGATCAGCAGCGGCGACGCCGTCAAACATGCCCTGAAAGCCGCCCATTGGTGTACGCGCGGCACCTGCTATCACAACCTCGTTCATCCGAAATCTCCTTGAACTTTCCAGCCTATGGATACCGAATGGTAAGAATTACCGTCTAGCGTATTTCTACCATCATTTTGCATTGCCAAAGGCGGACGAACATGGGGCTCAGCAGCGAGATCACTGGCGAGACACAGATAATATCCGTTCATTGTGATCGAATTGATGCCGCGATGGCGATTCAATTCAAGGAAGATATGCGCGCGGAAACCCAAACCCATGCCAAACGGGTGGTGTTGGATTTGTCTTCTGTTGAATTCATCGATTCCAGCGGTCTGGGCGCCATTGTCGCCTCGATGAAACAATTGGAAAAAGGGCGCAGATTGGATCTGGCCGGCTTGCGCCCGATCGTTGAAAAAGTGTTCCGCCTGACCCGCATGGACACCGTGTTCAGACTGTTCAAATCGCTGGATGAGGCGATCGGCGCTGGTGCAGACTGACGATCGGCAGAGGTGGAACCGCGTGTGCTCGAATTGCAAACAAAACTGCCAGGAGGTGAGCTTTCCCGCGACACAAGTGCAGGCCAGCGCAGGGATCGCGGCGTTAAGCGTACGGCTGGCGGCGCAGGGATTGCCGGAAAGCAAAGCAGATGACGTAAGAATCGCGCTGACCGAAGCGATCAACAACGTGGTCGAACATGCCTATGCCGGGGTGGCCGCCGCTGACATTCAAATCGATTGCTCATTATGTGCAAAGAAGTTGGTGATTCAGATCATCGATACCGGCGACCCGATGCCCGAATTGCGGATACCGAGCGGCACTCCACCATCTGTCGACACTGCTTTGCAGGACCTGCCCGAGGGCGGCTTTGGCTGGCACCTGATTCATCAACTTGCCAGCGACATACAATATGAACGCAAAAGCGGCGGGAATCTGCTCTGCTTGCGGTTCGACTTTGACGAGATGCCCTAGCAGGCATCAAATGGCCACAATAAGGCCTAGATCGAACCATTGTCGCGCCGCAAACAAAGGTCATAAGTAAGGGGTAGCTCAGATAGCTTCCCTCGGCGCCTAGCGTCACAGCCCCCACCCAGTGAGCGGCGCCGAGGACCTCCTTCCTCTGATAGCATTGGACAATTCCCAGCTGCGGCTTAGTGTCTGCGTGTTTGCAGAAGGAAAGACCCATGCGCGATTTTCACAAGACAGGCCGTTCTGAAGTTTTGGCAACCGAAGGGATGTGCGCAACGTCCCATCCGTTGGCCGCCAAAATCGCGCTGGATATTCTGCAGCAGGACGGCAATGCCATGGACGCAGCCATTGCAGGCGCGGTGCTTCTGGGAATTTGCGAGCCGCAAATGACCGGCTTGGGCGGAGATTGCTTTGTTCTGTACAATCGCGCAGGCGAGCAGACTGTTCGCGCACTAAACGGTTCGGGTCGGGCCGCGGCAGCAGCGGATGCACAGGCATTGCGGGATCGCGGTTCAAATTCGGTTCCCGAGACCAGCCCGGATGCCGTGACAATTCCCGGAGCGGTTGAGGCATTCTGCCGTCTAGCAAAAACCGAAGGTCGGCTGGGCCTGGAAGCAATCCTGCAACCCGCAATCCATTATGCCGAGTCAGGTGTTCCGGTGGCTCCTCGCGTTGCCTTTGATTGGATGAACAGCGCATCCACCCTGCAAGGCGCGGCCCGTGATCATTACCTGATTGACGGCAAACCCCTGCAAACCGGGCAGGTTTTTCGCGCACCCGGTCAGGCAGAAGTTCTTCGGCGCGTGGCCCAACACGGTCAAAAGGCATTTTATTCTGGTGAGATTGCCGATGACATGCTTGCGGCCCTGTCCGATCTGGGTGGAGTACAGACTGCGCAGGATTTCGCGGCCGTGCAAAGCGATGAAACTGTGCCCGTCAGCGGAGATTATGGCGGTGTCGAACTGGTCGAGCACCCACCGAATGGTCAGGGCGCGACGGCAATCCTGTTGCTGAATATCTTGAAGCACTTCGATCTGGCCGCAATGGACCCTTGGGGGGCTGAACGCATACATATCGAAGCCGAGGCTAGCAAACTGGCCTACGACGCACGCAATCGTTTCATCGCCGATCCCGACCACAGCACGCGGATGGCTCATTTTCTTGCACCTGAGACAGCCGCCCAACTTGCCGCGCTGATCAATCCGAAACGCGCCATGGCTGCCGCCGCTCCCTTGACCGAATCTGTTCACAAAGACACCGTCTATATCACCGTGGTTGACCGGGATCGCATGGCCGTTTCACTTATTTATTCGATCTACCACGGGTTCGGGTCGGGCATCGCTTCGGAAAAGTTCGGCATTTTGCTGCAGAATCGGGGTGCTGGTTTCAATCTCGAACCCGGTCATCCAAATGAGCTTGCCGGTGGAAAGCGACCAATGCACACAATCATACCGGGAATGTTGCGCGCCCAAGGCCGCATCGCGATGCCCTTTGGTGTCATGGGAGGTGCCTATCAACCAACCGGACACGCTCGGCTAGTGTCAAATCTCACGGATTTCGACATAGAGCTGCAGGAAGCCATCGATGCGCCTCGGGCATTTGCAGATGGGGGTGTTCTGAAAATTGAGCGAGGCTATTCCGATGCCGTTCTGCAACAATTATCCGATATGGGGCACACTGTCCAAATACCGGAAACGTCTCTGGGTGGTGCGCAAGCCATTCGAATCTGTTCAAACGGAGTTCTGGAAGGTGCTAGCGATCCCCGTAAAGATGGTTGCGCATTAGGCTACTGACACACGCCATTATGACGGACATATTCAGTTCAACTGAAAGTGCAGCGGATAAGATCCATCCTGAAACGGGCCGAACATGTTGGGGATATCGGGATGGTCTACCGGCTCACCCGATTGATCCTCAACCAGATTTTGTTCTGAAACATAAGCGACATAGAAGGATTGATCATTCTCAGCCAGCAAATGATAGAACGGCTGGTCCTTCAGCGGGCGACTATCTTCGGGAATGGCCTGATACCATTCCTCCGAGTTCGAGAATTCCGGATCGACATCAAAAATAACCCCTCGAAAAGGGTGTCTACGGTGTCGAACCACCTGTCCCAGGCGGTACTTGGCTTGTGTCTTTAGCATTGTTTCGGCCCCCAAAGCATTTAGTACATCTTTTCGGGCAGAAAAGCCAACCAATGAGCTGAAATTCGGGGAAACAGTCTGTGAACCTACTCCTAACAGTGTTCGAAATCGTTGCCCCAGTGTTCCTTCTGGCCGGGATCGGGTTTGCGTGGGTCAAGCTTGGGTTCGAGTATCGGTTACAATTTGTCACGAGGTTTGCGGTGACGCTTGCAGTGCCCAGCCTGATCTTCGTAGCTTTGATGCAAACCGACATTCCTGGCGGTGAATTGACCGTTTTCACGCTCGCTGCGATTGCATCACATGTTGCTTTGGCGGTGGTTTTCTGGGTCTTTGTACGTGCCTCAGGGCTTGAGCAGCGGACCTATCTGTCACCTCTTATCTTCGGTAACACTGGGAATCTGGGCCTGCCTTTGTGCATCTTTGCCTTTGGGCAGGCTGGGTTGGGTTTCGCGGTGATCTTTTTGGCCGTTACCGCTCTGTTTTCTTTCACTTACGGTATCTATCTGGTCGCGGGGCGCGGCGCCTTTGGCAGGGTTCTGCGCGAGCCCATGGTCTGGGCCACGCTGCTGGGGGCATTGTTTCTGTGGCGTGGATGGCAGACGCCACTGTTTCTAACCAACACGCTGGAACTGTTGGGCCAGATGGCGGTGCCTATGATGCTGATCACCCTTGGGGTCGCAATTGCACGCCTGACAACACAGAATCTGCAACAGGCTGTATGGTTGTCCTTGCTGAAACTCGCGGTGTGCTTCGGGTTGGGCTGGGCTCTTGCCATCAGTTTTGGACTGGGTCCTGTAGCTTTCGGAGTTCTGGTTTTGCAAATGTGTGCGCCGGTCGCCGTCACCTCATACCTGCTGGCAGAGCGGTTTGATGTGGATTCCGACGCGGTTGCAGGCATGGTCATGGTCTCGACAGTATTGTCGGTCGCCGCATTACCGATAATTCTCGCTATTATTCTGTAACGATTGTGATTTCCTCAGAGCTCAATCTGCGCTAGAATAAAGAAAAAAGGCACGAGGCACATGAGCAGAATTCTTTTCGTACTCTTCGGGGTGCTGCTTTTGGCATCCTGTGGTGGCGGGTCCAAACAGCCACCGAGCAGACTAAATGACGCGTGCAGCATTGCGCGCGAAAAACCCGATTATATCAAGGCCTTCAAAAGCACCGAGCGCAAATGGGGTGTCCCCGTTCACGTTCAGATGGCCACGATTTACCAAGAAAGCCGTTATCGCGCAGATGCGCGCACACCGCACAAATACGTGCTGGGCGTCATCCCGATGGGTCGCCAAAGCAGTGCTTACGGCTATGGTCAGGCACTTGATGGCACGTGGGAGCAGTATCAACGCGAAACCGGCAAACGCCGCGCCAAGCGGGATCGCATCCGTGATGCGTCGGATTTCATTGGCTGGTACATGAACAAAAGCTATGAGCGGAACGGGATTCATCCCACCGACGCGCGTAACCAATACCTGGCCTATCACGAAGGGCAAACCGGCTACGCGCGCGGCAGCTACAACAGCAAATCTTGGCTGTTGAACGTTGCGAATGATGTAGACGCCCGAGCGCAACTGTATCAGGCGCAGCTGGCGAACTGCCGTTACTAAACAAACCCTGTCAGGTCAGCGATCGTCTGACCTGATACGGGTTTTGCTTGAAAACACGCTGGAATCGAGGTTTCCGCCTTCAGTCAACGGCCCCAGCAGTACGGTCGTTTGACTTCCAGCGTTATCGTGGATCACCCATTTGCGCAGCTCGACCGGATTGGATGTGAACATTAACTCGATCCGCCCGCTTTCCGGATTCTTGGGGTCCTGAGCCGTCACAACCGTAGCGGTACCGTCAAAATCGTGCCCAACAACCATATTGGCTTGCCCCAGATTGACATTCCGCGCCAACACCAGTGACAGCGGTGTGCGTTTCAGCGGGTACTGTTCGGGCGGCTGATTGGATTTCGGGTCAAAGATCTGCACCGTCCCCGACCGCGCCAAAACTACCGCGCTGTTGGGCGGATCATATTCGAACCGCATTTTTCCGGGCCTCTCGAGCCACAGCTTACCGGTGCTAAGCGATCCGTCATCATTCACCTGCGTGAATGTGGTCTGAACCGTCTTCATCTGGTTCAGGTAGTTAGAGATTTGCGACAGTGGCAGCTTTTCAGCCGCCCACGCGACGGGCGCAGCCAGTGTCAGAGCAAGGGCAAAAGCAATCTGTTTCATAGGACCCAGATAGGCGTTCTACCCTTGTTATTAAATATCTTACTGCTCGGGGACGAGGATTTCGCGTTTTCCAACGTGATTTGCTCCGGAAACAACGCCTTCGTCCTCCATCTGCTCAACAAGCCGCGCAGCTTTGTTGTAGCCAATGGCAAGTTTTCGCTGAATGTAGGACGTCGAGCATTTGCGATCTTTGATCACAATCGCCACTGCCTGATCATAAAGGGCGTCTTCTCCGTTCGTGTTGCCACCCGTGTTCAGGCCCAGAACAGCGTCGATATTGTCAGCCTTTTCCTCGGCCGGGCCATCGACCACGCCGCTCATGTAGGCCGGCGGACCGAACTGTTTCAGGTGGTTGACGATTTCTTCGACCTCTTCATCCGAGACAAACGGACCGTGGCAACGTGTGATCTTCGCCCCGCCCGCCATATACAGCATGTCGCCCTGCCCAAGCAGTTGCTCGGCACCCATCTCGCCCAAAATGGTGCGGCTGTCGACTTTCGAGGTCACCTGGAACGAAATCCGCGTTGGGAAGTTCGCCTTGATCGTCCCGGTGATCACGTCAACAGAGGGGCGCTGAGTGGCCATGATCAGGTGAATGCCCGAGGCCCGCGCCATCTGCGCCAGACGTTGAATGCAGGCCTCGATCTCCTTGCCCGCGACCATCATCAGGTCGGCCATTTCGTCGACGATCACAACGATATAAGGCATTGCTTCGGGCGCGAATTCTTCGGTCTCGAACATTGGCTCGCCAGTTTCATCGTCAAAGCCGGTCTGGACCGTGCGGCTGAACATCTCGCCCTTGGACAGCGCATCCTTCACGCGGCCATTGTAGCCCGCGATATTGCGCACGCCCATTTTGGACATTTTGCGATAGCGATCCTCCATCTCGCCCACGACCCATTTCAGGGCCACAACCGCCTTTTTCGGGTCGGTCACAACAGGCGAGAGCAGGTGCGGGATACCGTCATAGACCGACAGTTCCAGCATCTTGGGGTCGATCATGATCAGGCGGCACTCATCCGGCGTTAGCTTATAAAGCAGCGACAGGATCATCGTATTGATTGCCACCGACTTACCGGAACCGGTCGTACCAGCGATCAAGAGGTGAGGCATTTTTGCCAAGTTCGCCACTACGGACTCACCGCCGATATCCTTGCCTAACGCCAAGGGCAGCGCATGGTTACCATCGCCGAAATCGCGACTGGCGAGGATTTCGCGCAGCACCACCATCTCACGGTTTTCATTGGGCAGTTCAATGCCAATAACCGAGCGCCCCGGTAGAGTTGAAACCCGCGCGGACAAAGCCGACATTGAGCGCGCGATGTCGTCGGCCAAACCGATCACACGGCTGGCTTTTAAACCCGGTGCAGGCTCCAATTCGTACATGGTCACAACCGGACCGGGGCGGACGCTGACGATCTCACCCTTGACGCCGTAGTCATCCAGCACGTTTTCCAGCATCCGCGCATTTTCCTCGAGCGCCTCATCGCTTAGGTGATGGCGTTGGATGCTTGCAGGGTTGGACAGAAGGCCCAGCGGTGGCAGTTCGAAATCGGAATGCCGTTCCTCGAAAGAAAGTGTCGGCTGTGCTTCGGCTTGCGCCCTGCGCGAAGGCGGAGGAGTGCGTCGGACCGGTTGAGCTACTACAGGTTTACGCGGCTCAGCGACAGGAATCTTGACAGCCTGTCGCGGTTGGAGCGCGGGTTCGGAGGCATCATCAAACACGGCCTCATCATCATAGTCCGGTTCGGAAACATAGTCCTGCTGCATCCAATTATCAGCCTCGGAGTCAGCCGCCAGCGTCTCAACATCAGATCCTGCTGTCAGCGGTGGTTCGGGTGGCAAACCTGCAGAGGTCATCGGGGGTTCGGGCGGCAACTCGTCTGCCGCGCCAGAGTTTAAAATCAACGGGTCCGGACCCCTGCCCCGCCCTTTGGTCAATGGCAAGTTGGGATCGGGTTCGGGCGTTAGCACACCAGCGGCCACTTTACGATTGCGTACAGCGGCGGAAATCTTGGACCGGATGCGATCCTCACCCGGCATGTCGTAATACCCTTCGACCGCAACGTTTTCGACCAACTCAGGCTCGGGCATTGGGTCAGGACGACGGATCAGGGAAGGCATCCGAGCCAGAAGGCCTGTCTTGGCGACAGGTTCCTGCGCTTCAATCTCAGGGTCTTCAAAGACCGGATCAGCGTAGGCCAGGTCGTCGTCAAAATCCGCCTGAACCGGAACTGCACGTTCGGCCTTGCGCTCGGCCCATTGGGCCTTCCGGTCCCGTGCTGCCCGCGCTGTCGCCGATGCCCCGCGTCCCAGCGCGTTCATCAACAGATCATAGGCCATGACCAGTCCCAACAGAAACGCCCGGAAGCCATTGCGAACGTCCGCTTTGCCGAAACCCAACACAAATACACCCAGAGCCAGCATACCGACCGCCATCGCCAGCGACATCAGCTTGACCAGGAAATGCGATGAGATCGGCAACAACGTCAAAATCGCGCCCATCACTGTATCGCCGAATAGACCGCCCAAGCCATAGCTGTGCGTCGCCCGCCATTCGGCACCCGGTACCAGAGTCGCTGCATAGACAGCCAGAACGGCGATCCAGATCGGCGCAAAAATCAGGCGGGCAATGGCACGGTCTTCACCTAAATGACCTGCAAATCGAACGCCCCAAGTGATCAGCACCAAGGCGACACCCAAGCTGCCCCAACCCACGATCATAAACAACGGCGCGGCAATCGAGGCCCCAATGCGCCCCATCCAGTTTTGCACGGGCGCATCGGTCGAAACCATCCAGTTTGGATCATCGGGCGTATAGGACCAGATCATCGCTGCAGCGGCCAACCCCAACAGGATCAAAGCGATCCCGATCAGTTCTTTGCTACGCCGTTCAATGGCGGCTTGCGTGTTGCTGTCCAGCAGCGGGTCACGGTTTCGCGCGTTATATGATGCCATTTTGCCCTCGTACCTCACGAATAGATGCAGTCGCGGAGTGTAATCAGCCCGCGCTTCATCTCTGTTTTTGGGGCCACCATCGCGACCCGGATAAATTGCTCGCCCGGGTTTTGCCCCGGATCACCTTGAGAAAGATATGCGCCCGGCAGAACCCGAACACCGGTTTCCTGCCAAAGCTTCAATGCGGTTTCTTCACCGTTTTCGACCGGCAGCCACAGGAAGAACCCGGCCTCGGGCGGCATGTAGCCTTGTACGCCTGCGAAAACCTCATCCGCGACGGCGTATTTCTCCTGATACAGCGCGCGGTTTTCCTGCACATGCGCTTCATCCGCCCAAACCTTGGCGGCGGCGGCCTGCAGCGGGGCGGGCAAAGGCGCACCCGCATAGCTGCGCAACAGTTTGACACGGCTGATTGTTTCAGGTCCACCTGCGATCAGCCCCGACCGCAGCCCGGCCAAGTTCGACCGCTTGGACAGAGAGTTGAACAGCGTGACACGTTCGGGGTCAGCACCCAGTTCCTGCGCAACGGTCAGCGCGCCAACCGGCGCGGCGTCGCGGTAGATTTCGGAATAGCATTCATCGGCAAAGATGCGGAAATCGTACTTTTCAGCCAATTGAATCAGCTCGACCCAGTAATCGCGCGAGGCGACCGCCCCCTGAGGGTTCGCGGGCGAGCAGATATAGGCTACAGCAGTACGGTTCAGAACCTCTTCGGGCAGGCCTGCATAGTCTGGCAAATGGCCAGTGGCAGCGGTTGCCGGCACGAAATATGGCTGCGCACCGACCGAAATCGAGGCAACCATGTAGACCTGATAGAAGGGGTTCGGGCACAGAATGATCGGTTGCTGCCCATTTTTCTGCTCGGGGCAGAGCGCCATTGCAGCGTTATAAAGACCCTCGCGCGTACCGTTCAGTGCCATCACACTGGCATCTGCATCCATCGACACACCATAGCGGCGGTTGATCCAACCCGTGATCGCTGCGCGCAATTCAGGTGAGCCTTCGTTCGGGGGATAGCCCTGAAACCCGGCGGCGTTTTCCATGATCACGTCAGTCACCCAAGATGGGAAATCATGCTTGGGCTCGCCAATGGTCATGTGAACGACTTCACCACCCGGCTGATGATGATCCAACAGGGCGCGCAGACGCGGAAATGCGTATTCCGGTAGGTTCGAAAACCGCTCGGGGAAATTCATGATACTGCCTCAATTTCGGGGTCATTTTGCGCCCCGTTTTATGGCAGATTACAGATCGACCCGGGCTTCGTCCAGACAAAGAGGTGCCGAATCAGGGGATTGTGGCATTCAGGTCAAAGCGCTTTCGGCTGCTGACCCGAGCCGTAACAAGGCCTCTTCCGACCCCGGATAGCCCAACATCATCAGCCCGCAACTGGGTGTTCCCGTGGGCAAAGTCAGTGCCGCAAGCCCCATCAGATTGCCGATCCGGGTGTTGCGGAGAGCCAAGAGGTTTTCGGTAACATAGTAGTCATGATCATTCATCAACCGGTCGAGATTGGGCGGTAGGATCGGGGCCGTCGGCGCAAGCACGGCGTCAAAGCCCGCAGTGGCCGCATCCCAAGCCTGTCGACAAGCGGTTAGTTTCGACCAAGCAGCCACGTAATCGGGGCCGGAATAGGCCTTGCCCATTCGGAACCGTTCAAGGATTTCGGGATACATCGCCTCGGGGTTCGCTTCGATCACATCTCGCCACAAGCCGTAGGCTTCGGTTGTATAGAGCACACCCGACAGGCTCATCGCTTCGTTCAGCTCAGGCACGTCAAGCGGAACGATCTCGGCCCCGGCCTCTTTCAGGCGCGCCAGCGCCTCATCATAGGCGTTGGCTGGAGCTTCGCGCAGATCGTCCTTGGCGACGTTCTGTAAATCAGCAAAGCGGCGACCGCTCAATGACGCCCCGCGCAGATCAGCCGGGGCGGTGCCCTCAAGCGCGGCAAGCATATGTGCGGCGTCCTCAACTGATCGCGCCAGCGGCCCAACGGTATCGAATTTCAGACACAGCGGCACGACGCCCTCAAGGCTAACGCGCCCCGCCGTGGTTTTCAGCCCCACCAGATCGTTCCAGGCCGAGGGAATCCGCACCGATCCACCCGTGTCCGAGCCAACGCCGCCTGCAGCAAGCCCCCAAGCCACCGAAGCTCCTGCACCTGAAGATGAGCCGCCCGGCACTGCGTCTTCGTCATTCACGCATGGAGGCGTAGCCGTCACAGGGTTTAGACCCAAACCCGAGAACGCCAATTCGCTCATATGCGTTTTACCCAGACAGACCGTACCCATCGCGGTCGCGTTCCGCACCACCTGCGCATCGGATTCGGGCACGCGGCCTTCCAACAGGGCCGAACCGGCCTCGGTCCCTACGCCTGCCGTGTCAAACAGGTCTTTCCAGCTGATCGGGACGCCATCCAACAAAGACCGACGCAGGCCAAGCTTTGCCCGCTCTTGCGCCGCAAGGGCCTCGGCGCGGGCGCGATCGTGGGTCACCCAGGCATAGATCCGATCGCGATGTGGATGGGCGTCAATCGCGCTTAGATAAGTTTCTGTCAGTTCAACCGGATCGATCTGCCCCATTCCGATACCACGGCCCAAATCACATGCCGTCATGGTCAGCCAGTCTTGCATCCGGTCCCCTCCCGAGTAATTCCGTGATCGGACGGTAGCGACAGGACCGCACATGGACAATCCCGAAAGGGCGCGCATATTGCAGCACATGGAACACAGATCCGATATCCTGATCGTTGGTGGTGGCCTGAACGGCCCTGCCCTTGCGCTGGCGCTGGCCCAGACCGGGCATTCAGTCACGGTTGTTGACGCTCTGGCAGAGAAAGTGCGCAAGAATGCGGCCTTCGACGGGCGCGCCTATGCGCTTGCATTGGCGTCGCAACGTCTGCTCGACGCGATAGGCGTTTGGAAAAAGGTGGAAAAGCACGCCCAGCCTATGCTGGAGATCAAGGTAACGGATGGTCATGCCGGTGCCGGACCTTCCCCGTTCTTTATGCATTTCGACCATGCCGAGATCGAAGAAGGCCCGATGGGCTATATGGTCGAAGATCGCCACCTGCGGCGGGCTTTTCTGGAGGCCATGACCGAACAAGACGGGATTACCGAAATCAGCGGCAAAACGGTCGTGTCTCAGGACATCTCGGCAAACGGGGCAACACTTACACTGGATGACGGGTCCACCTTGTCCGGCAGCCTTCTGGTGGGTTGCGATGGCCGCCGCAGCGGGACCGCTATGCGCGCCGGAATCAAGCGAACCGGCTGGGACTATGGCCAGACCGCTCTGGTCTGCGCCATTGAACACGAGCTACCGCATCACGGTATCGCCCATCAGTTCTTCATGCCCCCCGGCCCGTTGGCGATTCTGCCGCTGACAGGGAACCGCAGTTCCATCGTCTGGAGCGAACGCACTGAGACGTCCGCGCAGATCAATGCGCTGCCCGAGGCAGATTACCTACAAGTTCTGCGCCCGCGCTTTGGCGATTTCCTGGGGGATATCCGCCTGCAGGGTGACCGGTTCACATACCCGTTGAACCTGACCATCGCCAATTCCTTCATCTCGGACCGGTTGGCTTTGGTCGGAGACGCCGCCCATGGCATGCACCCCATCGCCGGGCAAGGCCTGAACGCAGGCCTGCGTGATGTCGGTGCATTGGCCGAGGTTCTGACCCTTGCGGGACGACGTGGCGAGGATATCGGATCAACGCTTGTGCTGGAGCGCTATCAAGAGTGGCGCCGGTTCGACACAGCCTCGCTTGCGATGGCGACTGATGTGTTCAACAAGCTGTTTTCGAACGATAATCCCCTGCTCCGCATAGGTCGGGATATTGGAATGGGTATCGTCGGATCGCTGCCCGGGCTGCGCCGAGGTTTCGTGCGCGAGGCTGCAGGTCTGACCGGAGATCTGCCGAAACTGCTGCAGGGACACCCGATCTAGTCCAGCTCTCGGGCCTCATCCACTAGCATCACTGGAATACCGTTGCGGATTGGAAAGGCCAGAGCGGCGGCTTTTGACACCAGCTCTTGCCGTTCGGCATCATAGTGCAGCGTCGTGTGGGTCTGCGGACAAATCAACGCCTCAAGCATATGGCGGTCAAAGGCGTGTTCGGTATCGCTCATTGCAGTTTTTCCTCATTCGATCCGCCGCGCATGGCGAATTCAATCAATGTCACCAATGTCTCGCGCCGGGTGCGCAGGCAGGGGGCCTCAAGCAGGGCTTGCTTTTCCTCGGGGTCAAACTCTAGCATCATTGACAGGGAATTGACCAAAAGCTCGTCATCGGCATCTTTCATCGTGTCCCAATCGGTGGACAACTGACGGGACGAAAAAAACCGTTCCAACAGCCGCAGGAACCTGTTCCGATCAAAACCGTCATCCACCTCGGCCTTGCCGAGATCTCGGTCAAACCCGTCCCAGGACACCGAAACCCGGCGATACGGGGTGAAACTGTCCAACTCTGATTTGACCCTGAACCGAGAGATTCCCGTCAGCGTAATCAGATACCTGCCATCTTCGGTCTCGGAAAACTGGGTGACCCGTCCAGCGCAGCCGATCTGGTGCAGCTTGGTTTCGTCGCCCTGACAGGTATTCGGTTGCACCATCCCGATCAGGCGTTCTTGCGTTTTCAGCGCGTCGTCCAGCATCTGTAGGTAGCGCGGCTCAAAAATATGCAGCGGCAGGCGAGACCGTGGCAGCAGCAGCGCTCCGGGCAAAGGGAAAACGGATACCGTTTCCGGCAAATCGGCAGGATGCATCATGTACCCGAGTTTAGTTCTGATCGGGGATTAGGCAAATATCATCGAGCTGAGCTTGCGCCGCCCGTTCAGAACAATCGGGTCATTGGGCTTGAGCGCATCGAAAATTGTGAAGAGCTGCGCCTTTGCTGCCCCATCATTCCACTCGCGATCGCGGCGGAACAATTCCAACAGTTGAGCCACTGCCTCTTCGACATCGCCATTGGCATGCAGGGCCTGCGCCAGATCGAAACGGGCTTGATGGTTGTCTGGCTCGGCCTCAACTGTTGCAGTCAACTCACCTACCGGACCAGCATCTGCAGCCTGCTTGGCCAATTCCAGTTGCGCATGGGCCGCTTCAACCTCGGGTGAAGTGGAAATCTCGGCAGGAGCGCCATTGAGGATCGCCTCAGCCTGATCCAGATCCCCCGATGCGATATGCGCGCGCACCAACCCGCCATAAGCGGCAGCGTGATTGGGGTCTTCACCCAGTATGGCGGCAAAAGTCTGTGCCGCGTCTACAGCGGCCCCCTCGGTCAACATTTCTTCGGCAGCTTGCACAGCATCATCTAGTTGACCACCCGGGCTTTCACCGCCCGCGGCTTCGATCACACGATCTATGAAGGCCTTGATCTCGGACCCTGGCAAAGCGCCCTGAAACCCGTCGATCGGTTGGCCTTTGTGAAATGCATAGACCATCGGAATCGACTGGATGCGCAGTTGCCCTGCAATCATCTGCGCTTCGTCCACGTTGATCTTGACCATCTTGACCGCACCTTTGGCAGCGGTCACGGCCTCTTCCAACGCCGGGCCCAGCGTTTTGCAGGGACCACACCAAGGCGCCCAGAAGTCAACGATGATCGGCGATTCTTGTGAAGCTTCGACCACATCGGCCATGAAGGTGGCCTCGGTCCCGTCTTTAATCAGATCAGTGGCTTGGGGGCTGCCTGCGCCGTTCAGAAGGTCCATGGCTTATACTCTCTGGTTCGAACTTGCGCCCTATATGCAGTCCAATGCGGCAGAAACCAAGGGGAGAGTTCGGCGAATTTGCTTCGGTCAGACGTCAAACGTAGCAAATACCGGGGCGTGATCACTGGGTTTTTCCCATCCGCGCGCGTCGCGCAGAATGCGGCTGGAATGACCCGCGTTCGAGATATCGGGCGTAGCCCACACATGATCCAGCCTGCGTCCCTTGTCGGCGGCATCCCAATCTCGTGCCCGATAAGACCACCAGCTGTATAGCTGGCCCTCGGGAATATCCTGCCGGGTGATATCGACCCAGCCACCTGCATCCTGAGTCTCGGCTAGCGTTTCAACCTCGATCGGCGTATGTGAAACCACCTTCAGCAACTGCTTGTGCGACCAGACATCATCTTCGCGGGGCGCAATATTCAGATCGCCCACCAGAATGGACTTTTTCGGCTTTTCCGCATGGAACCAATCGCGCATGTCAGCGAGGTAATCCAGCTTTTGGCCAAACTTCTCGTTCACTTCGCGATCCGGCACGTCGCCCCCAGCGGGGACATAGAAATTATGAATGGTCACGCCATTCTCCAACCGCCCCGCAATGTGTCGCGCATGACCCAAACCCGCGAAATCCTTATCCCCTACTTCCTCAAGCGGAAGGCGCGACAGGATGGCGACGCCGTTATACCCCTTCTGGCCCCGCGCAATCATATGCGTATAGCCCAGCTCGGCGAACCCTTCGGTTGGGATTTTGTCGACCGGCGATTTGCATTCCTGTAGACACAGCACATCCGGTGCCTCTTCCTGCAGCAATTTCAGAACGATAGGCTCGCGCAGGCGGACCGAATTGATGTTCCATGTGGCAAGGGTGAAGGGCATATCCGGGGGTTCCTTTGTCGAAGTTGCCGCAGGTTAGCGCGGCGCCAAGCGAGGTGCCATCGAAAAACAAAGCAATGTTGCCTGACCCGGCGGTGACGGAAACTTGCAAAGTTTCCGGTCCGATTTCATTGAATGAAATCGGATGCCCGGTGCCGATATCGCCCTGCACGATACAGTTGCACCCTACAAAAAAAAGCCGGGCCATCAGGCCCGGCAGTCCAACAGGGAGGTGCATATCATAACCCGGACATGCGCGGGTTGGGAGTAATCTAAAGATACCTACAGAGTATCACTTTGATCCAAGTCAATCCACCATTAGTCAAGCAACAAGGCGATATCCGCCCGATTCTGTGACCAAAAGGCGCGCATTCGACGGGTCGGGTTCAATCTTCTGACGCAGACGATAGATATGGGTTTCAAGCGTGTGCGTTGTAACGCCTGCGTTGTAACCCCAGACCTCATGCAAAAGAACATCACGTGCAACGACGCCGTCAGTTGATCGATAGAGGAACTTGAGAATGTTAGTCTCTTTCTCGGTCAGGCGGATCTTGCGATCATCTTCGGTCATCAGCATCTTCATGGCCGGTTTGAAGGTGTAGGGCCCCAGAACAAAGACCGCATCCTCGGATTGTTCATGCTGGCGCAGTTGGGCCCGAATCCGGGCCAGAAGAACCGGAAATTTGAAAGGCTTGCTGACATAATCATTAGCGC
Source organism: Ruegeria sp. S84 (assembly GCF_056583445.1). NCBI lineage: Bacteria > Pseudomonadati > Pseudomonadota > Alphaproteobacteria > Rhodobacterales > Roseobacteraceae > Ruegeria > Ruegeria sp. S84. Next base: position 3,467,409 of record NZ_CM152618.1, on the reverse strand, counting down.
CAGCATCAAGGCCCAGGATCGTGTCAGCATCGCTGTCGTGCCCAGTCAGCATCAGCACCGGGCTTTTGACGCCCTGCTTGCGCATCAGGCGACACAGCTCACGGCCATCGGTATCCGGCAGGCCGACATCCAGAATCACCAGATCGTATATTGCTTCGCGCGCGCGTTCCATTGCCGACGCGCCATCGGACGCCTCGAACACGTCAAAGTCTTCGGTCATGACAAGTTGCTCGCTGAGCGCTTCGCGCAGGTCTTCGTCGTCATCCACCAGCAGGATTTTCTTGAGCTGAGCCATGTACGGTCCTCCTAAGCCTTTTCCATCACTTGCGTATGAAGAATGCAATCAGCAAGATTTACTGCAGTCGTCTCACGCCCTCGTGTCTGACGCCGAGGAAATGTTTCACATTTTCCAGTGATCGGGGTAGGACAGGGTCTGATCGTTTCAAGGTAAACTGCATGAGTCTCACTCCCGACATCACCGAATTGCTGGCACGGGCGCGGGCTGACCTGCGTATGGGTGTTCCCGTTGTTCTGACCGACGAACTGGGATTTGGAGTACTCGCATTCGCCACCGAGACCCTGAGCCCGCAAAGGTTGGCCGATTTGCGCGGCTTGGGCGGGGATCCCGTTGTCGCCATAACGGTTCGGCGCGCCGAAACACTGAAAGCGCGAGCCTATGACGGCGATCTTGCTCGCGTCATGATCCCGGCGGATGCTGGGCTGAGTTGGGTGCAGGCGGTGGCCGACCCGTCCGACGATCTGAACGCCCCGATGAAGGGCCCGCTGATGACCGAACGACAAGGCAGCGCAAATCTGCACCGGATCGCTATTGCGCTGGCCAAGTCGGCGCACTTGCTTCCGGCCGCCGTCGTCGCCCCAATTCAAGATGGGCGCGAATTTGCGGCAGATCATGGTCTGACCTGCATTGACCATGCCCGGGCCGCGCCACATCTGACAGATCGCAGCGCTCTGCACCCTGTCGTCGCCGCACGCCTGCCGATGGAAGTGTCGGAGGCCGGGCGCCTACATGTATTCCGCCCCGAAGATGGTGGAGAAGAACACTATGCGGTTGAAATCGGTCGCCCTGACCGCGACAAGCCCGTCCTCGCGCGGCTGCATTCGGCCTGTTTCACGGGCGATCTCATGGGCAGCCTGAAATGTGACTGTGGCCCGCAACTGCGCGGGGCCTTGGCCCAGATGGGGGACGAGGGTGCGGGCGTCCTGCTCTATCTGAATCAAGAAGGGCGTGGGATCGGGCTTGCCAACAAGATGCGCGCCTATTTTCTTCAGGATCAGGGATTTGACACTGTCGAGGCTAACCACCGGCTTGGATTCGAAGACGATGAACGGGATTTCAGGCTCGGCTCGGATATCCTGAAATCGTTGGGCTTCAATTCGGTCCGTCTGCTGACCAACAACCCTGCAAAAATCGCAATGATGGAACGCACAGGTATCGCCGTCACTGAACGGGTTCCGTTGAAAGTAGGTGAAACAGATTTCAACCGTTCGTATCTGGCGACCAAAGCAGCAAAGTCAGGCCACCTGCTGTGACACCAAGCGATCTGGTTTTGACACCGCGTGGCGTTCGGTTTCTCGGGCACCTGTTCCCCTGCGCTATAGGCAAAGGGGGCTTGAGCCCAACCAAGCAGGAAGGTGACGGAACAACACCTACAGGTGCGCATCACATTGTGGGTATGCTCTATCGCGCAGACCGAATGCCACGGCCGGCGCATTGGGCACGACCGATCGGACCCCGCGATTTATGGTCTGATGACATAGAGGACGATGCGTATAACCATTTGGTGCGCGCGCCTCATGATTTCAGTCACGAAAAACTGCGTCGCCCAGATCCGCTTTATGACCTGATCTTGATAACCGATTGGAACTATCCCAATTCAGAACCCAGCCGGGGATCGGCCATCTTCCTGCATCAATGGCGACGCCCACGGTTTCCGACCGAAGGCTGCATCGCATTCAGGCGCGACCACCTACGTTGGATTGCCCAAAAAATCACGCCGGGCACACGGCTGATCATCCCTGAGGCTTAACCCGCGCCCCGAAAATGGCAGACCCAACACGGACGTGTGTGGCACCCAAGGCGATTGCCGATTCAAAATCACTGCTCATTCCCATCGACAAACCCTCCAGCCCATTCCGCTCTGCGATTTTTGCCAATAACGCGAAGTGCAACGCGGGTTCTTCTTCAACCGGTGGAATGCACATCAAACCTCGGACGGGCAGGTCCAGGCTGCGGCACTCAGCAATGAACGCATCAGCATCTTGTGGAAGACTACCGGCTTTCTGATCCTCTTCGCCTGTGTTGATCTGTATAAAAAGATCAGGGCACTTACCCATCTCTTGCGCCAATCGCGCCAATGTTTTGGCGAGCTTTGGTCGATCAACTGAATGGATGGCATTGCAAAGCTCAATCGCCTGCCGTGCCTTGTTTGTTTGCAATGGACCGATCAGATGCAGATCGATGTCCGGAAAACTCTCGCGAAATGCAGGCCATTTGCCAGCGGCTTCCTGCACACGGTTTTCTCCGAAACACCGGTGGCCCTGCTTCAATACGGCTTCGACCCGGTCGTTAGGTTGCACCTTGGAAACCGCGATTAATTGCACCGAGCCTTCGGCGCGTCCTGCCGCAGATTCAGCTTTGGCTATTCGATCGGTGATTTCTTGCAGCGACATGGGTCCCTCATTCTGCGTTTGCAGCAGCAAAACACCATGTGGCGGCAAAAGAAAAGGGCAGGTCCGAAGACCTGCCCTTGAACCTTGTGGTTCAGATCAACTTAGAAGTTGAACTGAGCACCAAAGTCGGCACGCAGCTGGCTGTCGCCGTCGCCACGCTTCTGGTTGCCGATACCACCGCGCAGCGATGCACCGCCACCCAGGTCGTAGATGGCACCGATGCCGTACTGCTGCAGATCGTCGTCTGCCGAACCGTCACCGTAAGCGAAGGTCAGAGTGGTTGCCGCGCCCAGGTTGTAGGCTGCCGACAGACCGTATGCGGTGCCGTTGCGGTCATCGTTTGCAACGTCATCGTCTGCGACGAACAGAGTACCGGAGAAGTCACCGAATTCTGCACCCAGGGTCAGAACGGTCAGGCTCTGCTTGTCGGCGTCGCCCAGACCGCTGGTCTGACCGTAGGCCAGAGCGGCAGTTACGTTACCGAAGGTGTAGGTCGCGCTGATGTCCCAGCGGTCTGCATCATCAGTGTCTGCACCCGCAACAGCTTCGTCAGCAAATGTGCGCTGGTCATACGACGCGCCGAAGGCGAAGTCGCCGACTGCGTACTGGAAGAACACAGCGTTTGCGCCCGAACCGGTCGACGAGTACGCCAGGAAGTCATAGTCGACGCCCGAGTACTGACCAATGAAGCTTTCCAGGCCAGGCTCGTTACCGTAGTAGTTTGCCAAGTTGTCGAACGAACCGGCTACGTTACCGGCGTCAACACGCAGACCACCGAAGATGACCGAGAAGCGTGCGCCGTTCAGGCCAGCGGAGTTTGCTTCGCCGTTGCCGGCATCTTCGTCTGCCTGCAGACGAACACGGCCTTCAAAGCGAACGCCACCGTCAGTTTCAACGATTCCGTCGATGTTCAGACGGAAGCGCGAGACCAGGATGGTTTCGTCGGTTTCTACGCCGGTCGCTTCACCACCACCAATTGCGTCAACGGTACCTGTACGGTCTTCCAGGTATCCCAGACCAAAGCGGCCGTAACCGCTGAACTTTACTTCGGCCGCTGCAACACTTGCGGTTGCAATCAGTGCGGTCGTTGCGAAGAGAACTTTTTTCATCTTGTTTCCCTCGGTTTCAAAGATTTTCTACTCGACACATGCAAAGCACGCGTCTCAGCACGGACACCGTTTCGCTTTTTTTGCCCCCGTTGCGCAAGCTTGGCATAAACGCAAAGACGTCATTCGGCCCAAATTGGTGCAAGGATGCCACAGTCGAATTCAACGGATCGTGCGGTTCGCGCGAGTCGATCATAAAAGAATAGGGTTGTTGCTGTACGGGTCCTTGTCTAGGAGTATCACTCGACAGAGCAAAACAAGTGACACGGGACCTTCCAACGATGCGCCGTATTACGATTCCAGGTTTGATCATGGTAACGGCTGCCTTATCAGCCTGCGGAGGGCCACCGCCTGGCGATGCAAGTGTGTTGACCGCTGATGGCAGCTCGACAGAGGAACGCGAACTGAATGACCCGAATCGTTCGACGATTTGGGATGTATTTGGCCCGAACACCTCAGAGCAGGTCACTCAGGTAAATCGCTATCTGTGGGCCGCATCGCTGGATGTACTGAATTTCTTGCCGATCCAAGAGGTCGATCCGTTTACCGGAGTGATCGTAACGGGTTATGGCACACCGCCCGGCGGCGGGCGTTCCTATCGCGCGACAGTTCACATCAGTGATCCTGCTTTGGAAGCGCGTTCCTTGTCCGTAGCTCTTCAGACCAGTGGCGGTTCTCCGGTCAGCGCTGCAACGTCGCGCGCCGTCGAAGATGCGATCCTGTCTCGCGCGCGCCAGCTACGCATTGCGGACAACAAGTTCTAGAAACCCGACAAAAATCACACTATTACCACGCCGGGTTCCTACCCGGCGTTTTCATTCACGAAGGACCGCATGATGTCGCGCTACTCGGCCAACGAAATCGAAGCAAAATGGCAGGAGGCCTGGGACAAGGCCGGAATCTTCACCGCCAATCACAAGGCGGACAAGCCGAAATACTATGTGCTTGAGATGTTCCCCTACCCGTCTGGCCGTATCCACATGGGGCATGTACGCAACTACACGATGGGTGACGTGATCGCCCGCCACAAGCTCGCAACCGGTCATAACGTGCTGCACCCGATGGGCTGGGACGCGTTCGGGATGCCTGCGGAAAACGCCGCAATGGCCAGTGGTGGCCACCCCAAAGATTGGACCTACGGCAATATCGCCGACATGCGCGGACAGATGAAGCCGCTGGGCCTGTCGATCGACTGGTCTCGTGAATTCGCCACCTGTGATCCGGAATACTACGGCCAGCAGCAGGCTTTGTTCCTGGATATGCTCGAGGCCGGTCTGGTTTATCGCAAGAACGCCGTGGTTAACTGGGACCCGGTCGATATGACCGTTTTGGCCAATGAACAGGTAGAAAACGGCCGTGGCTGGCGTTCAGGCGCCTTGGTTGAGCGTCGCGAGTTGACTCAGTGGTTTTTCAAGATTTCCGATTATTCCGAGGAACTGCTCGACGCGCTGGATACGCTGGATAACTGGCCCGCCAAGGTACGCCTGATGCAAGAGAACTGGATCGGCAAGTCCCGTGGCCTGCAATTCGGGTTCGAACGCACCGATGGAGGTGAGCCGATCACCGTCTACACGACACGGCCCGATACGCTGATGGGCGCGTCGTTTGTTGGCATCTCGCCCGATCATCCGATTGCCAAGCAGCTTGAGGCAGAAAACCCGAAAGTCGCTGAATTCGTTGCCGAATGCCGCAAGGGCGGCACCACCGAAGAGGCGATCGAAACCGCCGAAAAGCTGGGTTATGACACCGGCATACGTGTAAAACATCCACTCGACCCCAGCTGGGAGCTGCCGGTCTGGATCGCCAACTTTATCCTGATGGACTATGGCACCGGCGCCATTTTTGCCTGCCCAGCTCATGATCAACGTGACCTCGATTTCTGTCGCAAATACGGCCTGCCTGTGGTCGACACATTCTTTGCACTGGATGATGACACTCCGGTCGACAAGATCGCGTTTGTTCCACCGAAAACCGAAAAAGTCCGCTGGGTGAATCATTTTGCGGGTCTCACCGAGGCAACGGGTGACGAGGCCATCAATGCCACCGTTGATTTCGCCGAAAAGGCCGGTTGGGGTGAAGGTGTTACCAAATACCGCCTGCGCGATTGGGGGCTCAGCCGCCAGCGCTATTGGGGCTGCCCGATTCCTGTTGTGCATTGTGATCAATGCGGCACGGTCCCCGAGAAGAAAGACAATCTGCCGATCGAGCTGCCTTATGATGACGGCAACAGCAAACCCATAGATTTTTCGATCCCCGGCAACCCGCTGGACCGCCACCCCAGTTGGCGCGACACCCCTTGCCCTTCCTGCGGCGCTCCAGCCAAGCGGGAAACTGACACGATGGACACGTTTGTCGATTCGTCGTGGTACTTCGCCCGTTTCACCGCCCCGCGCGCTGAAACACCCACCGATCTTGCCGAAGCCGAGTATTGGATGAATGTCGACCAATATATCGGTGGGATTGAGCATGCGATTCTGCACCTGCTCTATTCGCGCTTCTTCGCGCGGGCGATGAACATCACTGGTCATTTGCCGAAGAAAGCGATTGAGCCGTTCAACGCGCTGTTCACTCAAGGCATGGTGACTCATGAAATTTATCAAACACGCGACGCCAACGGTCGCCCGGTCTATCACCTGCCCGAGGACGTGACCGACGGCAAACTGACCGACGGCACCGTGGTTGAAATCATCCCCTCAGCCAAAATGTCCAAGTCGAAAAAGAACGTCGTCGATCCGGTCAGCATCATCTCGGCCTTTGGTGCGGATACTGCGCGCTGGTTTGTTCTGTCCGACTCCCCACCTGAGCGCGACGTGGAATGGACCGCGTCGGGCGCCGAAGCCGCGTTCAAACATCTCAGCCGCGTGCACCGGATCGCCGCAGAAATCGCAGAATCGGACTTGCCGGCCACAGCAGATGACGAAACGCTGCTACGTGAGATGCACAAAGCCATTCATGACGTATCGGGCGGGGTCGAATCCTTTGGCTTTAACGCATCTATCGCAAAGCTTTATGCATTCACCAACGCGCTTGCCAAATCCAAAGCGGGCTCTGCAGTCAAGCGCGAGGCAGCCAAGACATTGGCGCAGCTGATGTCGCCGATGACGCCACACCTGTCCGAAGAACTTTGGCAGATGCTGGGCGGCGAAGGCCTGGTTGCAACCGCGCCCTGGCCCATCGCGGATGAGACGATGCTGATCGATGACACCATAACCCTGCCGATTCAGATCAACGGCAAGCGTCGGGCCGAGATCAGCGTAGCCAAAGATCTGGATAAAGCAGAGGTTGAAAAAATCGCCCTCAGCACCGAAGCTGTGCAAAAGGCGCTGGATGGCGCTGCACCGAAGAAAGTGATCGTTGTTCCGGGCCGGATCGTTAATGTCGTCGTTTGATCGTAGAACCCTGTTATTGATGCCGCTGGCGCTCGCCGCTTGCGGGTTCGAGCCGGTTTATGCGCCCGGAGGATCAGGCTCGGCCTTGGATGGCAAGGTCGAGGTGTCAGCGCCGAATACCGTCGAAAGCTTTCTGCTTGTCCAGAATCTGGAACGCAAATTAGGTCGAAGCGCGACCTCGGGCAACGAATACAAGCTGGATGTGGGGGTTTCGACGGTCACCCGCAGGGCCTCGATCACCACAGCAAATGAAACCAATCGCTACACCATCGACGGGAACGCGACTTACGCGCTGAAATCCAATGCGACCGGGCAAATCATCGCCTCGGGCAACGTTACCGAATTTGTCGGCTATTCTGCTGCGGGCTCAACAGTGTCGACGCTGGCCGATGAGCGTGATGCGACCGAGCGGCTGATGGTGATTCTAGCCGATCAGATCGTGAACCGCCTTTACGCCACGCCGGGCCTGTCCACATGAAGTTGAGCCCGCGTGAGGCTGAAGGGTATTTTTCCAAGCCGGACGCGGACAAAGCCGGATTGCTGATCTACGGGGCGGACGCGATGCGCGTTGCGTTGAAGCGTCAACAGGTGCTGGCGGCTTTGCTGGGACCTGGCGCCGAAGAGGAAATGCGCCTGACCCGCATTCCCGGAAGCGATCTACGCAGCGATCCGGCCCTGTTGCTGGACGCGGTCAAGGCTGTCGGATTTTTCCCCGGTCCCCGCGCGGTGTTTGTTGAAGACGCCACCGATGTCGCAGCGCCTGCGATTCTCACAGCCCTTGAAGACTGGGATCATGGCGATGCACAGATCATCGTGACGGCCGGGCAGCTCAAACCCAGCTCGAAAATCCGCAAAGCATTCGAAGCGAACCCTGCCGCATACGCTGTTGGCATCTACGATGACCCGCCCTCGCGTGCCGAGGTGGAGCGCATTCTGGCGCAAGCCGGATTGAAGAATATTCCGCGCGATTCGATGTCGGCGCTTAGCGAACTTGCAATGGCGCTCAGCCCTGGTGATTTCACTCAATCAGTTGAGAAACTGTCGCTTTACAAACGCGGTGACGCCGGTGAACTGACGATTGAAGACATTGAAGCCTGTGCGCCTCGGTCGACCGAGGCGGCGCTGGATGATGTATTGAACGTCGTTGCCGAGGGCCGGGCACAGGAAATCGGCCCCCTTATCCGACGCCTGCAGGCGCAGGGCACCAACGGGGTCACCTTGTGTATTGGGGCGACGCGGCATTTCCGAACGCTCTATGCCTGCGCATCCGACCCTGGAGGCGCGGCGCAGGGAATCGGCAAGCTGCGTCCTCCGGTCTATGGCAAACGACGTGACCGGATCCTGAGGCAGGCTCAGGGATGGGGGGCGCCCAAGCTGCAGACCGCTTTAACCGTCCTTACAGATACGGACCTATCCTTGCGCTCGGCAGGTCAAACCGCACCTGCGATGGCACTGGTCGAGCGTGCCATGATCCGTCTGGCGATGCTGGCCCGATCGGGTTAAGGCCTAGCGCGCCAACCACGTTGCCGCCGACTGACCGGCCCAACGTCCCGTCGCCAGACAGGCGGTCAGAAGATAACCACCGGTCGGGGCTTCCCAATCCAGCATCTCGCCCGCGCAAAAAACGCCCGGACATGCTGTCAGCATCAAACCGCTGTCCACGGCACCCAATGCTACCCCGCCAGCGGTTGAGATCGCCTCATCCATCGGGCGTAGCCCAGCATACCTGATGGGCAGGTTTTTCAGCGCACCGATCCATTGCGTTTGCTTCAATGCGCGGCCCTTAGTCATTTCGTGGAACAAAGCGATCTTTTGCGGAGACAGACGCAGACCATTCTTCAACCAATGCGAAAGCGTTGCCTTTGATTTCTTCGCGTCCAATCGCGCCTGCATCCCTTCAGCCGTCACATCCGGGACCAGATCAACAAACAGCGGCGCCCCCGTCCGCAGCGCAGGGGTCAGGGCATACATACCGCCACCTTCCAGGCCTTTTGCGGAAATAATGGCCTCACCACGGCTATCCAGATCGCCCGCCATCCACCGCACCGATTTGAGCGCCGCGCCAAAATGTGGCTGCATATAGGGGCTCCAATCGACTGACAGAGCGGCGTTAGCCGGTGCAAACGGTGTTAGATCAACTCCGCTGTCCGCAAGCCATTGGGCCCAAGCCCCATCCGAACCCAACCGCGCCCAGCTGGCACCTCCCAATGCCAAAACCGTCGCGTCGGGCGAGCAAAACTGCATGCCATCTGGCGTCTCAAAAGCCAACGCGCCACCTTGCCATCCCTGCCAGCTCCAGCGTGTCCTGATCTGAACACCGGCCTGATCCAATCTGGCCAGCCAGGCCCGCAGCAAGGGTGAGGCCTTCATGACTTTCGGAAACACGCGCCCGGTAGAGCCCGTGAACATCTCTTGCCCAAGATCACCGGCCCAAGCCTTCACCGCCTGTGCGTCAAACGCTTGTATCATCGGATGCAACCAATCCTTTGCATCCCCGTATGCGCCCATAAGCATGTCAAAAGGCTCATCCTTGGTCAGGTTCAGGCCGGACTTCCCCGCCATCAGGAATTTACGCGCGACAGACGGCATGGCTTCGGCCACTACAACCTCGTGCCCGGCGGCGGCAAGCTGTTCGGCGGCCATTAGCCCCGCTGGTCCTGCCCCGATAACCATGGATTGCGCCATTGTGTCCCTCTTGCCCTGTACACGCATCAGCGCGAAGTTAGGTCATGGCAAATTCCGATCCGATCTGCCCGCTCTGCAACCGTCCGATCCCCGAAGGTGGTGGAAGCCTGCACCATCTGATCCCAAAGCTTAAGGGAGGCAAGGGCGGGCCCACCGTTTTATTGCATCAGATATGCCACAAAGAGATCCACGCGACACTGACCGAGGCCGAACTGGCGCGTGACTTCCACACTGTCGATGCACTGCGCAAACATCCGAGGCTTGAGAAGTTCCTGAATTGGGTGCGCAAACGCCCGCCGGGGTTTCGCTCAAAAGTGCCGGGAAAACGACGCGGGCGATGATCAGGCAGGAAGCCAGGGATCACCGAATGCATCCTTTTTCGGGTCAGCCAGCCCTTCAATTTCGATCCCAAGATAGTCCGGCACCGGTGCAAACCGGGCATTTGGGATGTGTTGGTATTCCAACGTGGTATATGGGCGCTTCCACAGCCATTCGCGATTCTCAACCGCCCAGAGATCGGGGTTGGGAGGCTCCTCTGCGGTGAACGCATAGAAATGCAGATCGAACCCGTGAGGTTCGACATCCTGCAGAGACAGCAAAGACAGTCCCATGGATCGGCAAAACGCATCTTCGGCGACAATATCGCCGGTTCGCAAAGTGATCTGGCCGATACAGGCCTTCGCGAAGGGGGCGTCCGGGCTTGTAGCATCAACCGGTCGTTTGCCCTCGAAATCCTGCTGCAGCAGTTCGATGGCAAACCCTTCGGGGTCATTCAGATGGCACATATAGCCGATATCCAGAAACTGCCGCGGCGCGCTGACCGGGATACCCTTCTGGCGCAGGTGTTCTGCGGCAAGATCAACATCCGGCAACGTGATCCCGATCTTCCAATACCGCTGCCCCGGATCATGGCGGTAGCCCCCGCCGCCCGGCATCAGCAACAGATCGGCATCCTGACCGGAATATCCAAGACGACGATTGGCGCCTTCAACCCTGACAGACATGCCAAGCGCATCACGATAAAACGCCGCCAACGCATCCGGGTCCGCCACCCGCAATCGGAGCGCGGCCAACCTCATGGGCACAATCCGGCTATGCCCGCAGCAACCGACGGATCTGCGGACAGGCTGTCGGCTACAAGTTCTTGTGCAGTTGGTATCAAATGTTCGGGCTCAACCACCCGATCAACCAGCCCAAAGCTATAGGCTTCTTCTGCAGAAATCTTCTGTCCAGCCATCAGTATAAGCCGGGTTCTGGCCGGACCGATCAACTCTGCCATCCGCTTGGGATCCGAGGGCTGCGGCAAGAATCCCAGCTTCATGACCGGGTAAAAGAACTTGGCCGAGGGCACTGCGATACGCAGGTCACAGGCCAGCACCATACCGTTCGCTCCACCGGCCAAAGTGCCGTTGAGCGCGGCCACCGTCAGGCAGGGCAAGGCGGCAATGGCACCCGACAACCTCTCCCAAAGATCGGATGTCGCAAGGCCCGCCCGCGCTTCTTCAAGATCGGCGCCCGCACTGAAGACCCGGCCCGCCCCCGTCAGGATCAATGCACGTGCCTCGGTTGCCGCCTCTGCGATGCGTACCAATTCGCTAAGCATCGCTGAGGTCAGCGCATTGGCCTTATCCGGATTGTTCAACGTGACGGTCCACAGCCCATTATCCTGTGTCAGTTCGATCACGTCAGCCCAACCCTTTTTCGGATGTCTTCGTTGCGCAGCGATATCTCGGTCCCCAAGAACTCATCCGCATCTGCCGAGCACATCCACATCAACGCCCGCGCGGGCCAGTCTGCGGGGATGTGATCGTCCCAATCCAGCTGACTTACTGGATTGATTCCGCTGGCCTTGATCACCCGCTGCATATCTGTGGCCACAGTTCCCGGGGACAGGCCCATTGCGCGAATACCGTGATGCGCCTCTTCCAGATGCAGGCATTCGGTCAGCATCTTGGCCCCGGCTTTTGATGCACAATAGTGGCTCCAGGCTTCGACCGGGTTCGACGCGGCACCGGACGAGACTGTCAGAACGGTCCCGCCGCCTGCTGCCCGCATGATGGGCAGGACGGCACGCATTCCATAAAAGACACCCTTCAAGTTGATGTCGATTGCTTGGCTCCAGGCCCGGGTGTCGGCATTCGAAAGATGAAAGATCGGATCAATGACGCCCGCGTTCCCGATTAGCACATCCAGCTTGCCGAACCGGTCGATGCAATCGGCAACTGTCTGTTCGACCTGGGAAAAATCGCTGACGTCGCAGGCCAGCGCCATGGCATTTTCACCCAATGCCGCAGCCAGAGCGTCAATCTGATCGCGGCTGCGTGCGACCAAGGCCACATTGGCCCCAGCTGCGGCAAAAACGCGCCCGGCTTCCGCTCCGATGCCTCGGCTTGCCCCTGTGATCAGTACCGTTTTCCCTTGCATATGCATCGTTTAAATCCCCGCATTTGAAATTGTCTTAACTCGTACCCTGCAAATGGGGAATTGGTCCACCCCTTCCCCCTTGACGCTGGCCGCTACAGGCACGACCATGCTGGCAAATTGATCAAGAAGGGTTCTCTTATGACTGTTTTCCTTCGCCGTAGCTGCGGTGCAGCTTTGGCCTATGCTGTTGCAACCAACGGCGCGTTTGCAGATGTTACCGCCAATGATGTCTGGGCCGATTGGCAGGCTTATCTGGGCGGCATGGGCTATGACGTCACTGGCGATCAGAGCGTTTCCGGCAACGTCACCACCATCGCGAACATGACGATGGCCATGGCCATTCCGGACACCGAAGGCACCTTCGACATGGTCATCCCCGAGATGACGTTGACCGAAAATGGCGACGGTACAGTCAATATCGGCTTTCCTGCCAGCTTCCCGATGACAATTTCGGGTGAAGCCGAGGGCGAGACATTTTCGGCTGATCTGATGTACGCTCACGACGCCTTGGAAATGGTCGTTTCGGGTACCCCCGAAAACATGACATATGACTATACGGCGAACAGCCTGAATCTGTCGATGGACTCGATGGAGTTTGATGGCGAAACCGTATCCAGCGACATGTTTGCCTTGAACGTTCAGATGAACGAAATCGCAGGCACATCGCAGATGCAGATCGGCGAGATGCGCGATATCGTGCAGCAGTTCACGGCCAGCAGCCTGTCCTATGATGTGGCCTTCAACGAGCCCGAAAGTGAAGACACGGGCCGGATCAGCGGTAAATTGGATGGTTTGAAATTTGATGGCGATACAATCATCCCACCCGGTATGGACGTCGCCAACATTGAAGACATCTACAAGGCCGGGTTTGCCGCGTCTGGCACATTCACATACGCCTCGGGCAGCACCGAAATGGCAGGCACTGCCGAGGGTGAGCCATTCTCGCTCAGCAGCAGTTCCGAAGGAGGCAGCTTTACCGGCAGCATCGATGCACAGCGCCTTGTCTACGATCTTGCGCAGAACAGCACCAAACTAGCCGTCACCACGTCGGATCTGCCTTTTCCAATCGAAATCGCGATGGCAAATGCAGGGCTGAAATTCGAGCTTCCGGTGCAGGCCTCGGAAGAAATCCAGCCATTTGGATTTGGCATGAACCTGACGGATTTCACCATGTCCGACGTGTTGTGGAGCATGTTCGACCCTGCTAGTGCGCTGCCGCGCGATCCGGCGACCATCGCGTTGGATGCAACCGGCACCGCCAAAGTTTTGGTCGATTTCATGGACCCAAAAGCCGTCGAAGAGCTTGAGACATCTGATATCGTTCCGGGCGAACTGCATTCGCTGAAGATCAACAAGCTTCTCGTATCATTGGTCGGAGCCCAATTGAGCGGTGATGGCGACTTTGCGTTCGACAACTCCAACACGGAAGAGTTTGATGGCCTGCCTGCCCCGTCGGGTGTCGCCAACTTGAAACTTGTTGGGGCCAACGCTCTGCTGGACAAGCTAATCGGCATGGGCTTTGTGTCGGAAAACGACGCGCTGGGCGCGCGTATGATGATGGGTCTGATGGCTGTTCCGGGCGAAGAACCGGACACGTTGAACTCGAAAATCGAGTTTACCGAGGATGGGCAGATTCTGGCCAACGGTCAGCGTATCAAGTGACAAACAAATCGGGAAAGGCCGCGGCGCTGGCCTTTCCCGCCCGAGGCACATAAAGCCAGTGGGCTGCAGGCCTTGCGGGACAGGCTATCCGAGGCTAGGTCCAGAACAACAAGACCGGAGGCCTCATGACGCGAACACCTCAAACAATCAGTGAAGAGCTGCTGAATGCAGCCCGCAAGGCAGGTGCCGAGGCAGCGGATGCCATAGTAATTGATGGCTCATCCGTTTCTGTGGAAGTACGTAGTGGTGCATTGGAACATGTCGAACGCTCGGAAGCGACCGATCTGGGGCTGCGGGTCTTCCTTGGCAAACAGCAGGCAATCGTATCCAGTTCGGATAGTCGCCCCGATACGCTTACCGCGATGGCCGAGCGCGCCGTGGCCATGGCACGGGAAGCGCCCGAAGATCCGTTCACCGGCTTGGCCGCGCCTGACCAATTGGTCGCCGACTGTAATATCGACGAACTGGAGCTGTTTGACCCAGCCCCTGAACCCAGCGCTGAAGCTCTGATGCAGGATGCGCTGGCGGCCGAGGCAGCAGCGCTGGACGTTGCGGGAGTCTCACAGGTGTCCGACGCTGCGGCCGCCTATGGTACCCACCGGGTCCATCTTGCCGCAACAAACGGCTTTTCGGATGGCTACATGCGCAGCAGCCGTTCAACCTCATGCGTCGCCATTTCCGGCGAAGGGACGGGAATGGAGCGTGACTATGACGGTGACAGCCGGACTTTTCAGTCTGACCTGCGCAGCCCCGCCGAGATTGGTCGCACGGCTGGTGAACGTGCGGTTCAGATCGTCGCAGCACGCAAGCCCCAGACCGGCAGTTTTCCGGTGGTGTTCGACGAACGGATTTCATCATCCCTGATCGGCCATCTGCTGGCCGCCAGCAATGGCGCGGCGATAGCCCGCGGGGCCTCATGGCTGAAGGAAAGCCTTGGGCAACAGGTTCTACCGGCACATTTGTCTTTGATTGAAGACCCGTATCGCCCGCGCATTTCGGGCTCGCGCCCGTTCGATGCCGAAGGGCTGGCAACACGGCGCAGGGCGATCGTTGAAGATGGCGTTCTGACCGGTTGGACGTTAGACCTGTCCAGCGCCCGCAAATTGGGAATGACCTCGACCGGCAACGCAGCGCGCGGCGTATCCGGGCCGCCGTCGCCCAGCAACTGGAACCTAAGCCTGACGCAAGGCGAGAAGACCCGCGCCGAGTTGTTGCGCGACATGGGTACCGGGCTTTTGGTCACTTCGATGATCGGATCGACCATCAATCCGAATACCGGCGACTATTCACGCGGCGCTTCGGGATTTTGGGTTGAGAAAGGCGAGATCACCCATCCCGTCAACGAGTGTACCATCGCTGGCAATCTTCGCGACATGCTGATGCGAGATCATTCCGGCAAACGATGCGCGGCCTTACCTATCGCGCGTTGTACCCTCGCTGTTGATCGAAGGGATGACACTTGCCGGCAACTGACCTGCCCCTGCTGATAGACGCTGCGCTTGAGGCCGGAAAGATCGCCACGCGCTATTCGGGTCCTGATGCCCAGCGCTGGGATAAACCCGAAGGCGCAGGCCCGGTGACCGAGGCCGATCTGGCCGTCAACGCGATGCTTGAACGTGATCTGCAGGCGGCCCGCCCGGATTATGGCTGGCTGAGTGAAGAGACCGAGGATTCCCCCGACCGTCTGACGTGTGATCGGGTCTTCGTCATCGATCCCATCGACGGCACCCGCAGTTTTGCCGAGGGGTCGCGCACATGGGCCCATTCGCTGGCCATAACCGAGAACGGAGAGGTCACGGCAGCCGTTATCTACCTGCCGCTACGCGATCTGCTTTATGCGGCCGCGAAAGGGCATGGTGCAACGTTGAACGGCGTGGCCATCCAAGTGTCAGAGCAAGCACAGCTGCCCGAGGCCGAGATTCTGGCGGCAAAACCCAATCTCGATCCGCGCCACTGGCAAGCCGGGGCTGCCCCGGACTTTCGCCGTGTATACCGCCCGTCACTGGCCTACCGGATGGCGCTGGTTGCGCAGGGACGGTTTGACGGGATGCTGACGCTGCGACCCAGTTGGGAATGGGATATCGCCGCCGGAGATCTGATCATACGCGAGGCAGGCGGGCTCTGTACCGATCGTTTGGGGCAACCTCTGCGCTTCAACAATACCCACCCGCGCCTGAACGGCGTGGTGGCGGCAGGTTCAGCGGTGCATTCGGACCTTCAGGCCCGGCTTGACCCGAATGGGGCCGGAATTCCGGCATGAGCAAGCCGCGATCTCTGAGCCTTGCGGCCTATCGGGTCCTGTCCTGGGGCGTCCCGCAAAGCACGGGCCACCCCGAGATTGCGCGCCCGGAAGGTGAACTTCTGTGGGTCCATGTCAGTACACCCGATCGGTTGCGAGCCGTCGACAATATTTGCCGTCGGCTGCTGTCTGTGCGACCAGGACTTTCGCTGTTACTGACCGTCCCACCCGATGTTGATCTGAAGGATTGGGAAGATTGCGATACCCCTATCACGATGCTGCCCGCCGAGCATACCGGCGCGGCGCGCACGTTCTTGGATCACTGGCGCCCTGATATGGGGCTGTGGTTTGGCGGTGGGCTGATGCCCAACGTCATAACACGCGCACAGGAGCGGGGCATTCCGCTAATTTTGCTTGAGGCTGTGGTCGACGTGAAAACCGCAAGGGGTGGACGTTGGCTACCTGATATCACGCGATACACGCTGGATTGCTTTACAGCGATACTTGCGCCCAATGATGACAGCGCACGCCAAATCAGACGCCTGGGAGTGAACTCGGCAAAAATCTCGGTCGCGCCACCACTTCATATCAGCCCCAACCCAGAGCCCTGGCCCGAAGATGAATTGATCGAGACCACTCACACAATGGCCGGGCGCCCAGTTTGGCTGGCCGCATGGGTTCAGGACAAGGAATTCATCTCGGTTCTGACGGCCCATCGTCAGGCCTTGCGGATGCTGCCACGTCTGGCTTTGGTCCTGCATGTGGCGGATATGTCCGAGGCATCGCCCCTGTTTAAACGCCTCGAAGCGATGGACCTTCGATGCGCCAACTGGGATGAAGGCCATCCAATCGAAGACACCACACAAGTGATTCTAACAGCCGAGCCCGAGGATCTGGGCCTTTGGCATCGTGTATCCGCAGTTACCTTCATGGGAAGTTCACTGGAACGCGGGGCGCGGGGGCACGACCCTCTGACCGCAGTCGCCTTGGGATCTGCGGTAATCCATGGGCCTCATGTCAGCAAGCATCGCAGTCTCTATGACAGATTGGGGCAGGCAAAAGCCGCGTTGAAGATACGAACCGCAACAGAGTTGGGCGATGGCGTTGTCGAATTGTTGGCACCTGACCGCACAGCAGACATGGCATTGGCCGGATGGCGGATTGTCACCGAAGGGGCTCCACAGGCGGACCAACTGATCGATATGGTACAGGATACACTGGACCGGCGAGGGCGTGACGATGCGGGCACCTGACTTCTGGAACTCAGCCCCTGATCGGTTGGATCTGCGCGCCAGGCTGTTGGCGCCACTTGGTCGCCTCTATGCCGCTGCAACCGCCCGTCGCGTGGCGAGCGGGCAAGGCATCTCGCCGGGCGTACCGGTTATCTGCGTTGGCAACCTGAATGCCGGTGGCACAGGGAAGACACCGACGGTGATCTGGGTTTTGGAATATTTGAGGGATACCTGGCATCAACCTCATGTCGTGACCAAAGGCCATGGTGGCTCGCTGGAAGGCCCGGTGCAGGTCGACCCGCGCAAACACACAGCGGCTCAGGTCGGGGACGAACCCCTGTTGCTCGCCGCGTTTGCCGAGGTCTGGGTCGCCAAAGATCGTGCAGCAGGCGCGCAGGCAGCCGCAGCGGCAGGGGCGACCGCGATCGTGCTGGACGACGGTTTTCAGAACCCCGCAGTTGCCAAGGATTTTTCCATCATCGTGGTGGATGCGCAGCGCGGATTTGGCAATGGCCTTTGCCTTCCTGCTGGTCCACTGCGAGAGCCCGTGGCCGTTGGATTGAAACGTGCTGCTCTCGTGTTGTCGCTTGGGGACGCCGCAGCGCAATCAACATTTTCAGAAAGATGGGAACCTGCCCTGACGGTCCCACACGCCACCGGCGAGGTGTGTCCGCTCCAAACCGGAATGGACTGGAACAATACACCCGTTCTGGCTTTTGCGGGCATAGGCTATCCGGATAAGTTCTTTGGAACTCTGCGACAGCAAGGCGCGAAACTGCTGCGTGCTGAAGCATTGGATGATCACCAACCACTGACTTCAGCGCTGATGACGCGGCTTGAGAACGAGGCCAAAGCACTGGGCGCGCAACTGGTGACAACCGAGAAAGACGCCGTGCGCCTGCCCGCCACTTTCCGCAGCAAAGTTCTGACCCTACCGGTTCGGTTGCAAATCAATCAGGATGACAAAGTCAAAGAGTTGTTGGCGAAGGCCGCGCCTTCACCTTAGGCAGATGGCCAGCCCAAAACAGGCTGACCATTCAGGATTTAGCTGCCAAGCTCGGCTTCGATCAGCGTCTTGAAGTCGTCATACGGCTGATTTTCAACCTTCTTCCCATTCACGACGAAAGTAGGCGTCGCCTGAATTCCATCGCGTTCGGCATTTTCCTGATACCAGGCTACCAGTGTCTGCGCGCGGGTACCGTCCTGCAGGCAAGCCTCAAGCTGATCATTGTCTATGCCAGCGAGACGCCCGATCTTGCGCAGTTCATCAACGATTTCGGCAGGACCTCCGGCCCGAGTCCATTCCGACTGGCCTTCATACAGCAGGTCGGTGATGCCAAAGAACTTTTCAGGTCCTGCACAGCGCGCGACCATCGAGGCCCACAGGCCATAGCGGTCGAAATACACCTCACGGTAAGTGAACTTTACCTTGCCGGTATCGATGAAGTCCTTTTTGAGCTGCTTGTACGCGCCCTGATGGAAATTCGCGCAATGCGGGCAGGTGTACGATGCATATTCGATGATCTCGACTGGCGCGTCTTCGGCCCCCTGCACCATCTCGACGATGGTCGAGGTGTCCAAATCCGCCTCTTGCGCCTCAGCAGCACCAACAAGCGGGTTCAGAAGGGATCGTGTTACTCGACGTTGTCAGCCAATAGCCGCCAGCGGCCACGGCGACAGCCGCACATATTACGGTTGCAATCCGGCTCATTCATCAGCCCTTTCTTAGCGTTTCTGTCTGGATAAAACGTTGCGGCCCAAACGTTCAAGGGCCGCGCGCAAATCTTCATCATCAACCGCGCGCGACACATTGTCGGCCTCAGCTGCGATTTCTGGTGAAACAACCGGTTTCGTCTGTTTCGGTTTGTGATCGAAACTCGCCTGCCCCTCAGCAAATCCGGTAGGCGCGGTCTGGGTGATACGCACCCGATTGATCGCGTTGTAACCATAGACCGCATTCACTTTGTCGCGCAGCTGTTCTTTCTGCATCTCTAGCATTGGCGCCTGCGGCCCGGTTGTCAGCACCGTCAGTGTCGCGCCAAAGCCACCCTTGGCGTATCCCACATTCACCGGCCGGGCGATCGACGCGATGTCCTGGCCCACAATCTCGGCCCAATGGGTCAAAAGGCGCGAGACGGCAAATCCCCGGCTTTCCCCGGCCTGCCTGATCCGGTCGTTCAGCAAAGTGGCGGTGCGCTTGAACCCGCGGGTCGAGGAACGTCTGCGTTGCATCTGGTTTCCAACTCCTGCGTCGCTATTGTAATAGGCTGATACCCGGACGCCAGCGAAACCCGACAGAGAGTTAAATAAAACTTGCGTGACTGCACCGAATCTGACCTGAGCAATACGCTGCTGGATTGGTACGACCGCCACGCACGTGAAATGCCTTGGCGTATCGGCCCGGCAGCGCGTGCCGCAGGCGTAGCACCAGACCCCTACCGCGTCTGGCTATCCGAAGTGATGCTGCAACAAACGACCGTTGCCGCCGTTCGCGACTATTTTGTTCGTTTCACCACGCGCTGGCCAACCGTCGAGGCCCTTGCCAATGCGCAAGATGATCAGGTCATGGGGGAATGGGCTGGCCTGGGCTACTACGCCCGCGCCCGCAACCTTCTGAAATGCGCGCGGGTGGTTGCGTCCGCGCATAACGGGCAGTTTCCCGACAATTACGATGCACTACTGGAACTGCCGGGCGTTGGCCCCTACACGGCGGCGGCCATCGCAGCCATCGCATTTGATCGGCCCGAAACTGTCCTGGACGGCAATGTCGAACGGGTCATGGCAAGGCTCTATGATATTCACGAACCCCTGCCCGCCTCAAAAACCCTGTTAAAGAAAAAAGCCGCGGCATTGACCCCGCAGCACCGACCGGGAGACTACGCGCAGGCTGTCATGGATTTGGGTGCAACGATCTGTGCTCCAAAATCTCCGACTTGCGGTATTTGCCCCCTACATGCGGCCTGTCTGGCGCGGAAGGCGGGGACGCAGGTGGAACTGCCGCAAAAAACGCCCAAGAAGCCCAAACCCACCCGGCTGGGCCACATCTACATCGCCCAACGCGGAGATGGTGCCCTGCTGTTGGAACGCCGCCCCGATAAGGGTCTGCTGGGCGGAATGTTGGGCTGGCCCGGCTCGGACTGGTCCGAAACACCGCTGGAAAGCCCTCCGTTCCCGGCGCGATGGCACGAAATCCCCGGTGAAGTGAGACACACCTTCACCCACTTTCACCTGATCCTGCGTATTTGGACAACCGAATTGCCAGACGGTTTCGATCCGAACGGTCTGACTGTCATGGACAAACACCAATTCAGGCCCAGCGACCTGCCCACGGTTATGCGCAAGGCTTTTGACCTCTGGCGCGGCCAATAGACTGCTGGGCAAAGCCCAGTGCGCAGTCTACGGTGCCGCCAACGTTTCGGAGCCTCAACATGATCGCATCTGACACCCTGTCCCGCTGGCAATCCGCCCTTCCCTTTTGGGTCTCATATCTCCTGATCCCACTGATCTGGATGACCACCACGGCAGGCGGATGGTGGGTCCTGCTGGTACCGCTTTCGACATGGTGGGTCTTTGCGGTGCTTGACCGGCTGACCGGCCTAAACCTTGAAAACGCCGACCCGGATACGCCAGATGCGGGGCTGCAATGGTATATCTGGCTGACCAAAGCCTGGGCACCGGTGCAATTCCTCACGCTCTATGGGCTGATCTGGTACACTACCCGAGCCGTAGATATGAGCTCGGTCGAAAAAATCGGCGTGTTCTTCGGCATGGGCGTCCTTTCCGGAACGATCGGGATCAACTACAGCCACGAGCTGATGCATCAGAAAGGCAAACTGGAACGCTGGCTGGGCGATTTCCTGTTGTCGATGGTCCTTTATTCCCATTTCCGGTCCGAGCACCTGCTGGTTCACCACCGCTACGTCGGAACTCCGCGCGATCCGGTAACCGCGCGCTACAACGAAGGTTTCCACCGGTTCTATCCGCGCGTTCTGCGCCAAAGCCTCATCTCAGCCTTTCGCGCCGAGCTGGAAAAACTGGCCCGCAAAGACCGCCCGTGGACCGACCCGGCAAACCCGTTCTGGCGCTATTGGAGCCTGCAAGGAGCCATGCTGCTGCTAGCATTTCTGATCGGCGGAAGGGCAGGGCTAGGCCTGTTTTTAATACAGGCCGGCACCGCGATCTGGCAGCTTGAACTTGTTAACTATGTCGAGCACTACGGGCTGACGCGCAAATATCTGGGCGATGGCAAATATGAGCATGTGCACCCGCGCCATTCCTGGAACGCGTCACAAAAGGCCTCAAACTGGCTGTTGATCAATCTGCAACGCCACTCGGATCACCACTACAAGCCCAACCGCCGCTTCCCATTGCTGCAACACCATACGCAGGACGCAGCGCCGCAACTGCCTCATGGATATCCGGTCATGACCCTTGCTGCGATGATCCCGCCCTTGTGGCGGCGTATCATGAATCCGAGGGTCCGCGCTTGGCGGCGTCAATACTATCCCGAAATCACCAACTGGAAGCCTTACAACAAAGCGCACAACCCTGCCCCTCGCACCTGACTGCAGCGCGCTGCCCGGCCCAACGGGAAGGATCGCATCTTAGATGCGGTGCTGACAGGCGGGAGCCCTGGTTGCTACAGCACCCAGACATCCATCGGGGCTGTAACACCGCGAACAGGCTGGTCCGAGTGCTGTGCAAACCCGGTCATCATGTCTTGCGCATTTGGCGTCTCGCTTAGGGCCTGAGACCGCAATGCATCACTGACAATGATGCGCGCTTGAAAATCGCGCGTCAGGGCCTCTAGCTTCGCAGCAACATTCACCGCATCGCCGATCACTGCAAATTCCAGCCGGTTTGCACCGATATCCCCCAGTACGACCGAGCCATAATGAACCCCGACCCCGATCCGAATCTCTGGCTCACCCGCGCGCTTGCGCTCCAAATTCCAACGGTCGATCATCTCGACCATGGACCGCGCGCATGCCAGCGCATTGCTTGCATCCAGCTCTCCGGGTACGGGGGTTCCAAACGTGGCCATCAGCCCATCGCCCAAGTATTTGTCGAGTGTTCCGTGATGGCGAAACACCTCGGTCTCCATTCGGGCGTGGAAACCACGCAAAACTTCAATAACCTCATATGGATCACGGCCAGCCGAGAACTTGGTGAAGCCAACGATGTCGATAAATAGAACCGCGATATCCTCTTTGCGGACCTGCTTCAGAGGTTCGTCGTTCTGGCTCAGCTCATCCACCACATTCGGCGAAAAGTATCGAGACAGATTCGCGCGTTCACGTTCAAGCCCAGCATTGGACATCAGCAAGCGATTGAGGCGGCGCATCGACACCCCAAGCGTCACTGCGACCATGACAAAAACGATCACCTGCTGGATGCGTAGGGTTGGCATGAAACTGTTGGGATCCATGAACTCGGCCACATCCGGGTAGCCTGACAAAGCCTCGGCCACACGCTCGCTAATCCCGGGGATCGGGGTGGCGACCCACCAAGCGATCACCCATCCAGCCGTCCACATCATCGCCGTCCACGAACCGATCGCAATGACAGTGCGCCAAGAATAGGCAAGCGTCCCTGCTGCCAGGATAATGAAGAAATATTGAAAATTGTCGAACCGATACTGCATCGCCAGTGGTCGCACATCGTCGCTGAACGGGTTTGGCACAATCATCCCCAGCGTCATGATCAGCAGATCGACAAAGATCAAAAGCAACTCGGTCCGGGATTGCCCCACACGACCCGCGCGTTGGATCAGCCAACCATTGGCGCAGATCAGAAGCAGGATGAAATGGTACCATAGGACCTCCCACTGGGGATTCAGATAGATCAGCAACAGCCCGGTCAACGCCATCGCGATCCACCGTGCACGAACAGCCAGTTCAAGCCCCTCTCGCTTGTGTCGTTCCAGTGCTGCCTCGGTATATTTGTTGTCCAGATCGAAGTTGTCCGGTTGCGTAACAAAGAACCGGCTGAGGCGGGATTGACTGGCGGTGGTCTCGGTCATTGCCTTTATCTCCCACAAGGGCTGTCAGGGGCTGCCCTATGCAATCATCTCACAGGCAAAAACAAAAGACCCCGCCGGTAACGGCGGGGCAAGGCGTAGTGCCTTGTGTCAGGCCACAGGCACCGGCGGTATTCAGTTATGCAATTCGGCCCTGATCTGCTGACGCAACACGTCGATGGGCACGGTTTTGCCATCGCGTTTGAAGCACCAATAGGTCCAGCCGTTACAAGACGGTGCATTTTCCAGATGCGCGCCAACCTGATGGATCGAACCTTTGACGTTCTGCCCTACCAGAGTCCCGTCGGCGCGGACCTTGGCCTTGTGGCGTTGGTTCATCGAATACAGTTCCTCACCCGGGCGCAGCATGCCGCGTTCGACCAATTGGCCGAAGGGCACGCGCGGCTCAGCGCGCTTGCTAGCGCTGACTTCCAACGCTTCGCGGTCAAACTTACGGACCTTAGAGATACGCTTTTCAGCCACCTTGCGATAACTTTCTTCGCGCTCGATCCCAATGAACTCACGCCCCAGCATTTTCGCTACAGCACCTGTGGTGCCCGTGCCAAAGAACGGATCCAGCACCACGTCACCGGGATTGGTCGAGCCAATCAGGACACGATGCAGCAGTGATTCCGGTTTCTGTGTCGGATGCGCCTTGTCGCCGTTTTCGTCCTTGAGCCGTTCATGCCCGGTGCAGATCGGCAGTACCCAATCGCTGCGCATCTGCACGCCTTCGTTCAGCGCTTTCAGTGCTTCGTAGTTAAACGTGTATTTGGCCCCTTCGCGCTTGGACGCCCAGATCATTGTTTCATGCGCATTGGTAAACCGCTTGCCACGGAAGTTCGGCATCGGGTTCGACTTGCGCCACACAACGTCGTTTAAAATCCAATAGCCCGCATCCTGCAGGGCGGAACCCACGCGGAAAATGTTGTGATAAGACCCAATCACCCAGATCGCACCATTGGGCTTCAGCAGACGATGCGCAGCCTTCAACCATTCCCGCGTGAACTGGTCATAAGCCCCAAAGCTGCTGAACTGATCCCAGTGATCATCGACCGCATCGACCTGAGAATTATCGGGCCGGTGCAATTGACCTTTCAACTGTAAATTATACGGGGGGTCCGCAAAAATCAGGTCAATCGACGCCTCGGGCAGACTGTTCATCGCCTCGATGCAGTCACCGGATAGAATCGTGTTTAAAGGGAGCGCGGCTGCGCCCTTTGTCTTGATTGTGGTCATATCACTGCCTCAGTTCCACGGCGCTTTTGCGCTCATTTGGTTGAGACAAGGATGAGTCAAAGATGATTCGCCGTCAATTTCTTTTTTGAATCAGCGACTTACGATTTACTCTTGATACAAGATATTGTGGACCGGTTTGAACGAACGTCTATGGTGTGGGGTCACGCCAAGATTTTGCAACGCCTCGCGGTGCTGTTTTGTCGGATATCCGGCATTCGCCTCCCACCCATAGCCGGGATGCTGTTGCGCCAAATCCACCATCAGCTGATCACGCCAGATTTTTGCAATGATCGACGCTGCCGAAATCGACACCGACCGTGCGTCGCCCTTCACCACCGCCTGCGAAGGCAATTTCATACCGCGCGGGATCATGTTGCCATCAATCAGCAAGAAATCCGGAGCCGGGTCCAGCGCAGCTACCGCGCGTACCATCGCCAGATGCGAGGCGCGCAGGATGTTGTGCTGATCGATCTCTGCAACCGTGGCTTCGGCCACCGCGACCTCTGCCCGGTCGCGCAATATCTCATCCAAACCGCCGCGACGCTTGGCCGTCAGTTTTTTTGAATCGTTCAACCCAGCGGGAATGTCATCCGGGTTCAAAATAACCGCTGCGGCTACAACCGGGCCGGCCAGCGGACCGCGCCCAACCTCATCCACCCCGGCAATTCGGACATATCCGCGTGCCAGCAAAGCCCGTTCGAGTTCATAATCAGGTGTCGTCATACCCTTGGCAAATCGCGTTTCGTAGCGCTTCGCAAGAAAAAGAGAGGGCAGCTTGCGCCACCCTCTCCCGCGCGGCGCTTCTATGGCGCCACTCCTGCTCGAAACCTGTTACTGGTAAACGACACGGTATCCTTTCTGGCGCAGGCAGGCGGGTTCGTATGCCCGTTTTACCTTTTTACCATTCCAGAAACCAACCTTGCATTGGTGTGGCAGGCTATCGGCATGTTTATAGTACTTCTTCAGGCAATTCGGCCCAAGCAGCGGACGCTTGTTCGAATAGGCATTGAACGTGCGCAGGCAACGCTGCGGTAGGTCATACCGCGCCACCCGCTTTGGCAATGGGCGTACAGCATGTTTTTCTTGGCCTTCTTCGCCTTGGCTTCAGCCTGCTTGTGACGCTTGCGGCGCTCTGCCTCTTCGTCGCGCTTTTTCTCCTGATGATAGTGGTTGACCGCAGCACCTATGAGCGCGATCGCAGCCAATCCGCCGAGTATATCTCGGGTATCTGCTGCGCGCGACTGTGACGCTGAGATCCCCGTGATGGCGACGGCGGTTGCTATGATCAGAGCGATAAATTTCCGGTGCATGATGCGTGTCCTTTCGGATAATGGGCAGGCCGGTTACCGACCGCGAATTTGATAACCTGACACTGCGACCACCCCGTTCAGACAAGCAATAACGGCATACTGTTATTCAATATCAGCACCACAAACCCCCTGAGGTTATTGAATATCCACCCAACCCATGCGCAGGATGCAGCCCATGAAACAGATCCTCTCTTCTCTGGCTCTGACGGCCCTGATATCGGTTGGGTCGCAAGCCATCGCGGCAGATTGCTATGCCGACTACAAGGCCAAGCAGGACAATCCCTTACGCCTGCACTATGGCGTCATGCAGGTCTCAAGCTGCGATAAAGGCTCGGCCCGGAAAGAAGTCGCCAAGCGGCTGAAATCAAACGGCTGGACCCTGCTGAACGTGATGACCGTTTTCGAGGCGGGTGGATTGGATCAAAGGAAGGCCAATGCCGGAAAATACTATCTCCGTTACTGAGGCGCGTCGTTCGGGGGTTCGGCTGGTTGGTCTGGGGATTGCGGCAATCGTCGCGATCCTGGTGACTGCAGCGGTTTTCCTGTTCTGGACGCTACCGGACGCAAATGCCTTCAACGCGCGGGTTGAACGGCTGTTTGTCGAGGCTGACCTGACCTCGCAATCGGAAATCCGTCTGCTCGAGATTCTGGCGCAATCGGGCACCGCCTTTGCCGATACGCTATCCAGCTATCGAATGGTCATCTTCGTGCTGTTGGTCTTTGCCAGCGCCATGCTTATCACCGCACTTGTTTTTCTGGTCATGCTGGTTCTACTGAACCGCCGCATGGCCCAGATTGAACGGACGGGGATCCAGGTAACATCCCTGCTGATCAGCCGTGAAGAGAATACCGTTTATCTCAACAACATGGATTTTAAGTTGACCCCCGCCGCGATGGAAACGCTTTCAGTTCTGGCTGAATCCCGGCTTGATGACGAGGTCCTGTCGGGTGCCCAGATCGAAGCGATGATCTCGGGCAGAAACGCTGCAGATTGCGATGAGGCCGCTGGGGCAACCCGGATCAAACGCCTGCGCGACGCCTTGGGAAATCAGATGGTCAGTGAGCTGCTGGTGAAGAACATCGCCAAGAAGGGCTATATGCTATCGATTGAGAAAGACGTCATTCAAATGGTCTGAGGATGCCATTGCGGTAAAATCTACGTGCGCATCTTGGAATTCTCGCCCTCAAGACCCATGATATAAGGGCTTGGCCAAGGGAGGTTGCAGATGAACGTCCATGCCACACCGAATGTCAAAGGCTATGGGATATCCGTTGAGCCGCTGCAGGGACGGATCGCGATCTACCGTGGTGATATACTGCTGGCCGAAAGCCACAACGCCAAAGTCATGTACGAAACGCGGCTACCTCCCGCGATCTATGTTCCGCGCGAAGACCTGTGCGTCGAACTCGGCCCTGAGACCGAATTGCAGACGTTCTGCCCCTTCAAGGGTACCGCAACCTATCACGACATTAGCCTACCGGAAGAGCGCCTTACGAACTCGATTTGGGCTTATGAAGACGCCTTCCCTGAAAGCGCGGCCATTCAGGGCCATATTGGATTCATGCCGGATACCGCGACGCGGATCGACCTCGGCGACAACCAACTGCGTCAACCCGACGATGGCAATATCAGCGGCCCCCTGATCGATTGGCTGATGCGCGGTGCGTCCGAAATTAACACTCCTGATGCCTTTACAAAAACGCTGGCCGAGAAAATGCTGGAACATGGCATCGCTATTCAACGCCTAAGCATTCTGGTCTGGTCGCTGCATCCGCTGATCGCAGGCAAACACTATATCTGGGAGAAAGACTCGGCTGAGATTTCGACCCACACTCCGACCTATGAAATTCATGATCACCCTGCCTTTACCAATAGCCCTCTGCGTCACGTTTCAAACGGGTTGGGTGGTGTCCGCCAGCGCCTGAACAACGACAATCCGCATAACAGCTTTCCGATCATCGAAGACCTGCGCGCAAAAGGGGCCACCGATTACGTTGCCATGCCACTGCCTTTCTCGGATGGGCGGACGAATGTCCTGACCCTGACTTGCGATCATCCCGATGGGTTCACGACCGAGAACCTGGGTCTGGTTTTTGAATGCTCTACTGTCATCGCGCGGTTCTACGAGGTCTTCATGCAGCGCGAAAACGCGCAGGTTCTGCTGGAAACCTATGTAGGCAAGCGCAGCGGTGCGCGCGTTCTGGGGGGCGAGATTCGCCGCGGTGATGGCGATGACATAGATGCGGCGATCATGTTTTGCGATCTTCGAAATTCAACCGCATTGGAAGAAAAACTGGGGCGTGATGACTATATCGAGCTACTGAATGCGTTTTTTGAGACAGTTTCAGGGATCGTGCACGACCATGACGGAGAAGTTCTGAAATTCATCGGCGACGCTGTTCTTGCCGTCTTCCCGGCGGGTGACGATGCCGCCAAAGCCCGATCCAGCGCGCAGCTTTCGGCAACTGAGATCGTCGAAAAACTGGGTGAATTGCGCAGTGACGGAAGTGATCATGATTTCGACTGCTCGATTGGTGTCGCATATGGCCGCGTCACCTATGGCAATGTGGGCTCGCGCGAACGGTTAGACTTTACCGTGATCGGTCAGGCCGCCAATGTCGCTGCCAGATTGGGCGAATATGGCAAAACCGTCGGACATAGAATTGTTGTCTCGCAAGATATCGAACCTGTTTGCAAACAGGCGATCCCTTTAGGGGCGATCAAGCTGCACAACGTCTCGCAACCGATCAAATCATTTGCCCTGCAAACTTCAGCCGATGCCTGATTTGGCAGTTCACTTCGCAAGAGTTGAACCTCAAATTGTGCCACCCACTATCTCGGATCGGTCAACCTATGGCCTTGCGCGAGATACCGTACACACCGTGTCTGGTTGACATCAATGGTTCAAAAACCACCGCCCAGCAGGATCAGAGCCGTCTGCGCAGGTGAGATCGTCTGTTGGATTTGATTGATCTGATTGCGGGCCAGATACGTGTCGGTCAGTTTGTCGATTGCCTCACCTTCAGTGAACTGCGCCAAATCGGATGACCCTGTAACGCGCTGCAATCGATCTTTGAACACCTCAAGCTGCTTGTCGATATCCAGTTGTGCAAATGCTGCAGGCAGCCCCAATGCCGTTTCCATCATGCGGCGCAAGGGAGGCAGCCCCATCAGATCAAACCACCTTCTGTCGTCACTGCCACCCTGGCCAGCCAGATCGCGCAATGCATGCAGGGTGTACAACGCGATTCGCATCGATTCATCTGCTTCACCAACCGAGATTTCAAATCGCGCAATCAAGTTGTCGTCAGCGATCTTTTCCATGGCGTCCACCAATCCGGTCTTGCGCACATCGCCAGGACCAAGCCCAAAGGCGTTGGCAAAATCTCGGTACCTGCCGTCGGCCAGCCTGTTCGCAAGTGCATCGTCGGCCTGCGTTCCATCCGACAAGATTTTTTGGATAAAATACCGATTGTCGAGATCACCTTCCAAGCCAAAAGCACCCAATGCCACCTGCAACAACCGTCGGTCCGAAACCAGATCCTCGGCCGTCTGGACCTTGCCGATATTGTCTAGAAAGTACCTTGAGTCCCGTTCATTGATCCCCGAGGTGGAATAGCTTTGAAGCTGCGCATCATAAGTACGCTGCAAAAAACGCCAGCCAACCAGACCACCTGAAGGTATGACCGGCTGGAAGGTCACTGCTGATACGCCATCAGACGTTCTTCGCGCGGCAACAGTGAACGCAAGGCCTTTAAACACTTATAGTATTGCTCTGCCACCAATGCTTCAGTTGCGTTGGCCAGGACCCGGCGACTGTCGGCATCCGTGAAAACCTGGCTCAGCTCTTCCACGCGCCGCAGAAGTTGCTGGCGCGCCCGCTCAGGTTCGGTTTCGCCTGACAGAACCAACTGCGCGGCATAGCAGACACGGCGTACCGGCGTGTTGACCTCTTCCGGGTGAATGGCATCGCGCAGGCGCAGGACATTTGCCTGAGGTGTCATGATCGAAAACCGACTGCGTCGATCCCCGTTTTCGATTACAACACCATTGATCAGAACCCGTTCCTTTGGGGCAAGTTTCAGGACCAGACCCCCCATCAGTTGCCCCTCATATGACGTAGCCCGCGCAACACGGCCATGTTGATCTCAAGCAGCGGCTCAACGGTCGCCTTGTTCGCCAGCACCTGGCTGCTGTGTTGTTCGGTAAACTCAGCCAAATAGAAAATCCGCGCACGCAGATTGCTCGGCAGCCCGTTATCCGCATCCGCCACATCGGTTGCCAGCACAGTCCAAAGCCGGCGATTTTCGTGCAAGGCTTGAACGAACCCTCGGAAATCAGCCGCTTTCCGCGTGGAAGCAGCCTTCAACCGATGTGTAATCCTGGAAATCGCCTCATACTCTGTGTCCCGAGGTGTTCGCGTCGGTGCAGCAGATTGCGCATAAGCGCGGTGAGCAAGCGTTTGCGGTGTCACTTGAAATCCTTCCAATTGTCCTTCAACGGGCGATTAAGTCCGGGGCACAGCGTGCGTGCCCCGGATCAGTTCCAAAGTTAGCGGAACAGCGACAGGATGGACTGTGGCGCCTGGTTCGCGATCGATAGCGATTGGGTTGCCAGCTGTTGCTGGACCTGCAACGCTTGCAGTCGCGCCGAGGTTTCTTCCATGTCAGCGTCAACCAACGAGCCGATACCGGATTTAAACGAGTCAGACAGGTTCGAGATGAACTCTTTCTGGGTCTCGATCCGACCCTGCGCCGAACCAAAAGCCGCCGAGGCATCAATCGCAGTATCGATGAGGCCTTCGATCGCGCCAAGCGCTGCGGATGCGCCGGCAGAAGTCGACACATCAATCGAGGCCAGAGCGCCTAGACCGCCAGTGTTCGCATTGGCATATTGACCGCTGATCTGCAGCGAATCCGACCCTTCGTTGGTGATATCGAGTTGCGCAGCATTCGTACCCGGATCATAGACGACCGAAACATTGGCATCCGAAGCTTCGATGGCAGCTTTTAGCCCCGCAGCGATGATCTCTTCGGGCGCGTTGCCTGCGGCGATATCCTCAGCCCGGACTGTATAAGACGCGACATCGTCGCCCAGTCGGACCGTGAAAGTATCACCAGCGGACAATGTGCCCGGATCAGCGATCACGATGCTTCCATCATCATCGCTTCCGCCGTTTCCATCCAACGAAAATCCGAATGCGTCGGCCGTATCCGCAGTGACCCCGTCAGTTCCAGTGAACACGTCGGCAGCAGTGTAACCACCTGTCGACAGGTTTTGCGCCGATACACTAATGGAAGACGCTGTCACGTTGCCTGCATTGTCTCGATCCAAAGAGGACAGAATGCTTGCGCCAGCCCCACCGTTCACCAGATTGAGGCCATTGAACTGGGCAGCGCCGACAACCGATTCGATCTGATCCCTAAGCGCGGCCACATCGGTGTTGATCTTAGCACGATCAACGTTGTCTTCCTGCGCCGCAACGATCTTGCCTTTCATCTGGTTCAGCAGATCCGTCACAGTTTCTGAGGCGTTTCGAGCAACTGCGACAGTGGATTCACCCAAGGCCAGGCTGTCCTTGATCGCATTGAAGCCGTTGACGTCTGATTCCATCACCTTTGAGATGGCCCAGACAGCCGAGTTATCCTTGGCTGTAGCCACATCCTTGCCGGTCGAGATCGCGTTTTGCGTCTGGGCGAGGTTCTTGTTGACCGATTTGAGAGTTTGTAGCGCAACCATTGCGCCATTGTTCGTCAGAATGCTGGACATATTTGTCATCCTCTTAGCGTTCGGGCGCGTTTGACGCCCATGTTGGACCCACCAAACCGGCAGGCATTCTGTCGTTCTGACCCGTGCGTCGTGCCTTGTGGCCTTCGCGCCACCCGTTGTTTCAGGTGCATCGCCACATTTGACCCCGATCTCCTAACGGAGTGCTAAGACGGGCAAATCCGAAATCTCGGATTTGAATCAAACCTGATGCTATGCCCGTTTTTCCAGCTTTGCCCGCGATCGCAAAGCAAACCCGCTACGCTGCCCCGAGGCGTCATAAGTGCTGAACTCCTGTCGGACCTGTTTCAGTTCCGCCATTCGGTCCGCCACAGTCCGAATACCCTCGGCCGCACTGTTCAAAAGGGCTTGGTTGCGCACGACCTTCTTCTGGATCCGGATCAGATCATCGCTTTCCAACACCTGCAGATCATTTATTGCACCGATCAAATTTTCTTTTTCAGGCACCAATCGATCCAGATCGGTCAAATCCCCCTGGACCAGGGCCGTGCGCTCCAGATCCAAAAGGTCTTCCAGTGCCTGAATCGGATCTTTATCCATCAAACTTCTCCATCATTGCATTGAACAAAATTTCGGAAAGGCCGATTCCACCCGCCTTTGCCATTTGCTGTGCCTGCTGTTGCACCAGAAACGAAGCAAATTGATCTTCGCCTGCGCCACCGCCAAAAGAACTTCGTGTTTGGCCGAGGCCTGCAGACTTGAGCATTTCAGCCAGAAAAGCGGCTTCCAGCTCAACAGAGGCGGCTTTCATTTTCTGTGGAATCTGGGCGGAATGCATGGTCGCACTGGTAGATGTAATCGTCATCGGATTCTCCGAAAATTGCTATGAACTTTCTCGATCAAAGGGGAAAGCGGTTAAAATAAACGTAACTTCCTGTGGGCACAGTGCCGGCCAGATCAAAGAAACCCCGGAGCGAAAAATGACCAACCCGCTGACGATCATGTCGCCTGCATCTGCCACGGGTGACAAACCGGGGGCATCTCAGGGTAAAGAGCGTGATACCAAAGGTGGGTTTGCCTTTGAGGAAGTGCTCAATGAGGATGTCGAACAAATCGAGTTGAAGGATGTAGATCCGTTTGTGGCTGATTCAAACCTGCCACCCAAACAATCAGAAATTCCATCTGTTTCTACGGCAGATTCAACCGAGACAATCAAAACCGACGAACTAGAGCCCGCCCAACTGCAGGTGGCTGCGCAAGAGGTCGCAAATGCGCCGAAACACCACGCAGATTTTGCCGTCGGTGAGACGAACCATGTTGCCGCTCCGCCCAGCCCGGTACAGCAAATTTCGCAGTTGGCCTCTGAAAACTCAACGCTAAGACAAAATGCAGGCTCGCCCGAAGCGGCTGCCCCAAGGCCTGACGCAAACGTGCTTCGAGCGCCAACCCAAGTTCCGATCCCTGATGTTAGCGGAAATGGATATCTACACCATAGGCCGGCCTCACACGCGCTAAATGCTAGCTTTTTGGGGGATACGTTTTCGAAACTGGAACCGCCAAGTCCCGAACCAGAGGTGCCACTCGTCGCACGCGCAGTTGAGCCTGTAGAGGCTCGAAAAACCCGGCAAACTGTCATTTCTGCCGCCTTGAAACCGCAGACAACAGCTTGGAATCTCGACCGGGCTCCGGGCGATGCTATTGCTGAAACGGCGATCAGCGCGGAAGTTGATGACCTCTTTGCTGTCAAAGACACAGCGGTGGGCCACACGATACGCGACACGACGCAAGCGATGCCCATCGCCGCAGCCCGCGCGGAAACGGCACGCACGATTGCGGGGCAACTGGCCGCTTCGATTTCGACCCGACCAAATACCGGTGGCGTTGAAATAGCCCTGAACCCCGAAGAGCTTGGGCGCGTATCAATCGCGCTCAACGGTCGAGAAGACGGGTTTCATCTATCGATCGCGGCCGAACGGCCCGAAACACTGGACCTGATGCGGCGACACATTGCGGTCCTGTCGGCTGAGTTGGAAAAGCTGGGTTATGGGGATCTGTCGCTTGACCTTAGCATGTCCGGGGACTCGTCCCAGCATGGTGACCCATCAGAGCCTGACCCTTCCTCAGAAACGGTCGAAATGGTTCGCGACGCGGACCATAAGGCACCCACACTTCCGGCTGGCCCTGAACGGGGTCTTGATATGAGGCTTTAATTGATGATTTCAGCGACCAATTCAGTGACCGCAACGGGTGCAAATCCCGGCGCAAACAACAATTCGGAACGCTCGGCACTGACGTCAGATTTCGAGACCTTTCTGCGCATGCTGACCGTGCAGGCGCGCAATCAGGATCCGCTTGAGCCACTGGATTCCTCCGAATACGCCTCTCAGCTGGCGCAGTTTTCGATGGTTGAACAACAGGTCAAAGCCAATGAGCTTCTGTCTGATCTGGCGCTGACACTTGGTGCTGTCAATCTGAACCAGCTTACCGGCTGGGTTGGGATGAATGTCAAAACCGACGCACCGTTTCGCTTTGAAGATCAGCCTGTTCCGATCTTTGCGCAGGCCGAAGCAACCGCAGATCGGGCCGAATTGGTCATTCGCAACGACCAAGGCACCGTTGTCGACCGCGTCCCTGTGCCTCTCGATAAGGCCGAATTCGAGTGGGCCGGGGTCAGCAGTGCCGGTGATCCCTTTCCCGCTGGCAGTTACTCAGCCACATTGGAGAGCTTCAAAAGAGGTGAGTTACTAACCAGCACGCCCGCATCTGCCTTCGGTCGGGTGGTAGAGGCACAGGTCAGCGAAGGTGGCATCATCCTGAAACTGGAGAGCGGTGCAGAGGTGTCCGCCGAAATGGTCACGCAAATCCGCACGGGCGCTTGATCTGGAAGGCAAGGCAGGCCAAAGCTTGGCGCATCGCGACTCGCCCCCTAACCCGGTATCTGTCCTGTCTGATCATCACCAACCTCCCCCGGGTCTTGTTGCCCAGCTCAGCACCCAAGGTTTGATCCGCCACGACGTGACCTTCGAGGTGTTGTACGGTGGGCGGACCAATCATGTCTGGAAGGTTTTGTCCGGCAATAGTGATGCCGTTCTGAAGTTATACAGCACCGGGTTTCAGAACCCCTTGTTTCGCAACGATGCCCGGCTTGAGTCAGAATGTCTGCGCACGCTCAACAGCTTTGGCTTCGTGCCCAATTTACGTGCCACGGGTTCCTTTGGAGACGACAGCTGGGTCTACTATGACCACGCACCGGGCGTCCCTTGGCAGGACGATGTTTCGGGCGTAGCCCATCTGCTTGGAAGGTTGCACCAAATTCCGGTCAATCTGGACCTCCCTAACGGCTGCAATGGCAGCGAAGATCTGGAACAGCAAGCGTGTCAAATTCTGGCTGATTGCCACGCGGAAGAGCGGCGATCGTTGCTTGCAAAAAAACCTCAGGCCCAAGTACCGCCATTATCCGCGCGGTGCTTGATCCATGGCGATCCGGTCGCGGGAAACATCCTGCAATCGAAAAATGGGCTGACGCTGATCGATTGGCAATGCCCGGCCTTCGGTGACCCATGTGAAGACTTGGCGATATTCCTTTCACCTGCGATGCAGCAACTCTATCGAGGCGCGCCCTTGTCCGACGCCGAAGAGACGCTGTTTCTTAAGGCCTACGACCAACCCGATATCACCGAACGCTATCTGTCATTGAGGCCTTGGTTTGCGTGGCGCATGGCCGCTTATTGTCTTTGGCGGGCCGAAAACGGTGCGGCTGATTATGCCAATGGGTATGAGTTGGAAGTTGAGGCCTTATAGGTCCGCCAGACCCAGATACGCATAGGCTGGCGGCATGACAGCGCGACGCCAACGGCCAAAGGGAAACCGCCCCGGCGCACCCGCAATAGGGGACGGAATGTCTGCGGATTGCCCCAGCACCAGTCGCGCCAAAGCACGTCCGCAATAGGTTCCCATCGCCACACCATTGCCGTGGTAAGCAAACCCTGCATACATCCCCGGATGCTCAGGAACCGGGCCCACAAAGGGCACAAGGTTCCGGGCAAGGCAAACCATGCCGGACCACTTATGTGTGACATCGACCGTGTCCCAGGCGGGGAACATCCGCCTGAAATCCCCGAAGGCCTTTTGCCGAATGCGCGCCTCAGCCCCAGGGGATGAAAGCAGCCCCCCTCGTGTCCCAAACAGAAATCGTCGATTGGGCATCAATCGGAAATAGTGCAGCAAATTACGCGTGTCATAGGCCATCTGATCCGACGTCCAGCCTTGCGCCTGCAGCTCGACATCAGTCAGAGGCCGCGTCACAAGAACCGTTGACTGTGCAGGCATATAACGCGCGGCCAACCAGGGCGGCAGATCCTCGCTTGAGTAGCCATTTGTGCACACCAGAACGTTCGAAGCACGAACGTGACCCGCAGGCGAGGTCAGCACGAAACCCGAGGCGGCCTGTTTGATCTGCGTGATCGGGCTGTTCTGGAACAGAGTTGCGCCCTTTGCCTGGGCGGAGCCAGCCAAACCGAACAGATACTTTCGGGGGTTCAGGGCAAAGCCAATTGGCGTTGTATAGCCGCCGAAAAACGCCCCACCCAGCCCGAGGCCCTGCAGATCGTCAATCTCATGTAATTGTCCGGCCGGATCGGCCGACCGGCGCAATCGTTCCATCGCGCGCCGTGAATGGGCCAGTTGAGTTTCACCCTTGGAATGCGTTTCGGCGTCGATTTGGTTATCACGCAGAAGGTCAGCAACCAGTGAAACGGCGTCTTCTTCCGCTTGGTAATAGGCCTGCGTTGCCACCTGACCATAGCGACGGGTCAGGCCAGCCTTGCTGAGCTTTGACCCGCCCAGACAACAAAAGCCCCCGTTTCGACCGGACGCCCCCCAGCCCGGTGTTTCCGCCTCGAACACAGCGACCGAAACCCCTGCCTCGGACAGATGCAATGCGGCGGACAAGCCGGTAAACCCGCCCCCGATGACGGCGACATCAACGCTGATATCGTCTTCGAGCTTTGGCCAAGCAGGGGTCGCGATCGTCTCATCCCACCAACACCCCGCGCGTGGCGCGGGGCCGTAGGCATAATCAGGAAATATACGCCTCATTCAGCGCTTGCCGCGGCCAACTCATCCTGTTTCTGCCTAACCATCGCCCGCTTGGTCACCAGGGACGCGGTAATAACACCCACCGTGACAACCGCGATCATTAATGTTGACAGCGCATTGATCTCGGGACTGACGCCCAAACGCACAGCAGAGAAAATCTTGATCGGCAAGGTGGTGGCAGAAGGCCCAGATGTAAACGAAGCAATCACTAGGTCATCCAGCGACAGGGTGAAAGCCAGCAGCCATCCTGAAATCACCGCCGGAGCGATGATCGGCAGGGTGACCAAGCGAAACGCCTGCGCAGGAGAGCAGCCCAGGTCCAGTGCGGCCTCTTCCAACGACCGATCAAAGGTCACAAGACGCGAGGATACGACGACCGAGACAAAACACATCGAAAACGTCGTGTGCGCCAGAACGATGGTCAAGATCCCCCGGTCCAATCCGATGCCAATGAACAACAACAGCAGCGACAGACCCGTGATCACTTCGGGCATCACGAGCGGGGCATAGATCATCCCGGAAAACAGTGTTCGCCCAAAGAACCGCCCACCGCGTACCAGAACATAGGCCGCTGCGGTGCCCAGAATCGTGGCCAGCGTTGATGAGAATACGGCAACGCGCAGCGTGACCCAGGCTGCATCAAGAAAGGCTTCGTTCTGCATCAACTCGCCGTACCATTTGGTCGAAAAACCGGCCCAAACGGTGACAAGCTTGCTTTCGTTGAAGCTGAAGATGATCAGGATGATCATCGGGATATACAGAAAGGCAAATCCCAGCGTCAGTGAGACAGTGTTGAACCAGCTCAGCCTGTTCATTGTTCTGCCTCCGTCTGCTTTTGCTGGTTGCGCTGGAACAGCACAATCGGGATCACGAGGATGAGCAACAGAACCACGGCCACCGCGCTGGCGACGGGCCAATCGCGGTTCGAGAAGAACTCTTCCCACAGCACCTTACCGATCATCAAGGTCCCCGATCCGCCCAGTAGCGAGGGGATTACGAATTCCCCAATCACCGGAATCATCACGAGGAAGCAGCCCGCGATAATACCGGGGCGCGACAAGGGGATTGTGATCAACCAGAATGCCTGCAGACGCGAACACCCAAGGTCTTCAGCGGCTTCGATCAGCGACCCGTCCATCCGTTCAAGCGACGAATAAATCGGCAGGATCATAAAAGGTAGGTAGGTATAAACGATACCGATATAAACTGCGGTATTCGTGTTCAGAATGGTCAGCGGCGCTGAGATGATGCCTGTCCAAAGCAAGAGCTGGTTCAGATAGCCTTCGTTGCTGAGGATACCCATCCATGCGTAAACCCGGATCAGGAACGAAGTCCAGAACGGCAGGATGACCAGCATCATGAATGTAGGTCGCCACTCTTCAGGTGCGCGCGCCATCGCATATGCGATCGGATACCCGACAATCAGCGTCAACACCGTTGAGATCAGCGCGATCTTTACGCTGGACAGATAGGCCTTCCAATAAAGATCATCTTCAGTCAGCCAGACAAAGTTTTCCAGATCAAGCTGGCTGAAGAAATCCCTGATACCCGCCCAACCTGCGGACAGGTCCAGCGTCGGAGTGTAGGGCGGAATGGCAAGTGCGGTGTCTGAAAGCGATATCTTTAGGACGATAAAGAACGGCACCAAGAACAGCGCCAGCAACCAGACATACGGGACAGCGATAAGAACAGCGCGGCGCATCAGTTTTCCAGCAGAACTGCGGCAGTCGCTGTCCAGGACAGCCAAACCGGGTCTTCCCAGGTGAACGAGCGGCGCGAGATGCGGCGGGTATTCGCTGTTTGCGCTTTGATAATCGTGCCGTTTGGCAGTTCGACATGATAGGTCGACAAGTTGCCCAGATAGGCGATGTCATGCACCTTGCCTTGAATGGCGTTGATCGCATCGACCGGGCGCTCGGCAGAGATCGCGACCTTTTCAGGCCGGATCGCCAGATGACAGCTCTGACCATTGGAAAGTTGGGTCGCGGAAGACGCCGCTAACGGGGGTTGCCCTTCTGCCCACTCGATCTGATAGCTTTCGTCGCCTGCTGCGGTGGCGCGTCCCTCAATGATATTCACATCCCCAATGAAATCAGCAACATAAACCGAGTTTGGCGTCTCATAGATGCGATCTGGAGTTGCCACTTGCATCAGTTTGCCCTGATCCATCACGGCCACTCGGCTGGCAACGGTCATCGCCTCTTCTTGATCGTGCGTCACGATGACAAAGGTCGTGCCGGTTTTTTCCTGAATGTCCATCAACTCGAACTGAGTATCCTGACGGAGTTTCTTATCCAAAGCGCCCAAAGGTTCGTCGAGCAATAGCAGTTTTGGTGCTTTGGCCAATGACCGGGCCAGCGCAACGCGTTGGCGTTGACCACCCGAGATCTGGTGCGGCTTGCGGCGTGCGAACTGTTCCAGCCGGGTTAGGCGCAGCATCTCATCGACCCGCTCTTCCAGATCGCGTTTGGGCATGTTGTCCCGGCGCAGGCCAAAGGCGATGTTGTCCCAGATGCTGAGATGAGGAAACAGCGCATACGACTGAAACATCATGTTTACCGCCCGTTTGTTGGGCGGGATCGGGTCGATATCCTGTCCACCCAGAAGGATGTGACCATCGGTAGGGGTTTCGAATCCGGCCAGCATCCGCATCATCGTGGTCTTGCCGCAGCCCGACGGGCCGAGCAGCGCAAAGAACTCACGCTCGTAGATATCCAGTGAAAGATTGTCGATTGCGGTGAATGCGCCAAAACGCTTGGTGACGTTCTGGAACTGGATCAAGGGTTTCGCCTGCGGGTCATCCCACGGCGCAAAGACTTCAGAATTCAAGGCGGCCCCCGTTTATCGGTCAGGATAAAAATGGCGCAAGGCAGTGGGCCCGCCTTGCGCTATGATCAGATCAGGTGCCTGATTTCACTTTGGTCCAGAGACGTGTCACCACTCGCTGGGTCTTTGCCGGATAAGGTGTGGTGATGTAGAGGTTCTGCATGGTCGCATCATCCGGATAGATCGCCGGATCACCGATCACGTCCTCTTCAAGAAACTCCTGCGAGGCCTTGTTGCCGTTGGCGTAGTACACATAGTTCGACGCCGCAGCCATGTTGTTGGCATCCAGGATAAAGTTCAGGAACTGGTGCGCGCCTTCGGGGTTTGGTGCGTCGACCGGAATAGCCATCTGGTCAAACCACATCAGCGAGCCTTCCGCAAAGGGATGGTATTCAATTTCCACGCCGTTATCCGCTTCCGCCGCACGGTCGCGTGCCTGCAAGATGTCGCCCGACCAGCCGACAGCAACGCAGATATCACCATTGGCGAGCGCATTGATGTATTCCGAACTATGGAATTTCTGAACATACGGGCGCACACTGGTCAGAATCTCTTCGGTTTTCCCAATTACGTCTGTGTCGTGGCTGTCAGGGTCTTCGCCGATATACTGCAGCACCATCGGAATGATCTCAGACGGTGCGTCGAGGAAATGCACCCCACACGAGGCCAGCTTTTCCATGTTCTCGGGCTTGAGCACCAGATCCATGCTGTTAAGCGCAACATCGTCGCCCAGCACTTCTTTGACCTTGCCGACATTCAACCCGATACCTGTCGTGCCCCACATATAGTTGATCGAGTAGGCGTTGTTGGGGTCATACCCTGCAGTTCGTTCCTGGATCACATCCCATAGGTTGCCTGCATTCGACAGCTTGGCGGCATCCAGTTCCTGGAATGCGCCGGCCTGGATCTGGCGTTGTAGGAACGTGCCTGAAGGCACAACCACATCATAGCCTGACCCACCGGCCAGCATTTTTGTTTCCAGAACCTCGTTGCTGTCGAACACATCGTAGATCAGGGTTAGCCCTGTTTCTTCTTCGAATTTGCTCAGCAGATCTTCGTCAATGTAGTCGGACCAGTTATAGACGCGCACTTCTTCAGCAAACGCGGCCGAAGTCCCCAATGCGACGATCGCTGTCATCCCCAGCGTTTTCAGTTTCATATTTTTCTCCCTGCAACTGTGCGGCCATTTTGACCTTTTTTTGGATTTGATCAAGTTTTGCGTTTCACGACGGTTTCACCTATGGTCGGAATAGGTGAAGATTCTGGCAAGACAGAAACACATGGATTGAGGCAAACCTTTTGGATTTGATCAAAAATAAAGCAGATACACCTCCGGTAGATGAAGAAAAACGCCCAGCGCACGAACAGGTCTATCGGACACTGAAATCCCAGATTCTGTTTGGCGATCTCGTGCCCGGGCAGCCGGTCACGATCCAGGGCCTGACTGATTCGCTTGGTGTCGGCATGACTCCGGTGCGCGAGGCAATACGCCGTCTGATTTCCGACGGCGCGCTCATTTTTCAGGGCAATCGTCGCGTGAGCGTCCCGCTGCTTTCAGCCAACGACATCGAGCAGATGATTTTCGCAAGAATTTCAATAGAAACAGAGCTTTCCAGGCGATCCACAAAGAACATATCTATAACCGAGATCGACTATCTTGAGCAGCTGGATCAACGATTGGACAATATGATCGCGGATGGGGACGTAGGGGGTTACCTGCGTTTGAACCACGCCTTTCACCAATCTTTGTATTCCCATGCGGACGCTCCGATACTTGTTGATCTAGCCGAACGGCTATGGCTGCGATTCGGCCCTTCTTTGCGCATCGTTTGCGGTCGCTTCGGCACTCAAAGCCTGCCCGACAGACACAAAGACATTATTGCCGCGCTACGTGAGCGAGATGCAGAAAAGGCCGCGTTAGCAACAGCGCAGGACATTGAGCAGGGTATGGGAATGATGGGCGATGCTTTGCCAAGCACCTAGAAACCAGCGATTCGATTGACAGCATAAAATTTGATCATATTCTATCTGGCAACGACGCTTGCTGGAGAATCCGAGATGTCCACCATCACCAATCACATGCCCACTGCCGAATTGCAGGCGCTGGACGCAGCACACCATTTGCATCCTTTTTCAACCAATGAGGCGCTGGCAGACGAAGGTGTCAGGGTCATCACCCGTGCCAAGGGCGTCTATCTGACCGATAGCGAAGGTCATGAAATTCTGGATGGTATGGCCGGATTGTGGTGCGTGAATATCGGATATGGCCGCGATGAACTGGCCGATGCAGCCGCACGTCAAATGCGCGAGCTGCCGTATTATAATACTTTCTTCAAGACGACCCATACGCCCGCCATTGCGCTGGCTGCAAAGCTGGCTGAGCTTGCGCCAGGTGATCTGAACCATGTCTTCTTTGCCGGAAGCGGGTCCGAGGCCAACGACACCAACATCCGTCTAGTGCGCACCTATTGGGCCGAAAAAGGTCAGCCGGACAAGAACATCATCATCAGCCGCAAGAATGCCTATCACGGTTCCTCTGTTGGATCGGCGTCGTTGGGTGGCATGGCAGGAATGCATGCGCAGGGCGGAATTCCAATCCCGAATGTCCACCATATCAACCAGCCGAACTGGTGGGCGGAAGGCGGCGATATGAGCCCCGAGGAATTCGGCCTTGCCCGCGCGCGCGAGCTGGAAGAAGCCATTCAGGAACTGGGCGAAGATCGCGTCGCTGCCTTTATCGCCGAACCTGTGCAGGGCGCAGGCGGCGTCATCATCGCACCCGACACATATTGGCCCGAAATTCAGCGCATCTGCGACAAGTACGATATACTGCTGATCGCGGATGAGGTGATCTGCGGGTTTGGCCGAACCGGCAACTGGTTTGGCTCGCAAACCGTCGGGATCAAACCGCATATCATGACAATCGCCAAGGGCCTTAGCTCAGGCTATGCACCTATTGGCGGGTCGATCGTCTGCGACGAAGTCGCCCGTGTCATCAGCGCCACCGAGTTCAACCATGGCTACACCTATTCCGGCCACCCGGTTGCCGCAGCAGTTGCGCTCGAAAATCTGCGCATCCTCGAAGAAGAAAACGTCGTCGATCATGTGCGCAACGTGGCCGCGCCCTATATGAAAAAGAAATGGGACGCATTGGTCGAGCATCCGCTGGTCGGAGAGGCAAAGATCGCAGGATTGATGGGGTCCATCGCATTGACGCCTGAAAAGGCAAGCCGAGCCAAGTTCGCATCAGATCCCGGCACGATCGGATATATCTGCCGCGAACATTGCTTCAAAAACAACCTGATCATGCGTCATGTGGACGACCGCCTGGTCATCTCTCCGCCGTTGGTCATTACCCCGGCCGAAATCGACGAGATGTTCGTGCGCATTCAAAAATCGTTGGATGATGCGTTGGTTGAAATCAACGAAAAAGGTCTGATGAAGCCTGCGTCCTGATCATTAGATCATGGGCGACCCAATTGGGCCGCCCTAATTATCAGCGCATCCTTTCCAGCAGGCCGAGCGACGGGTATCCATCCGGGATCAACCCCTGAGCAACCTGAAACGCGCGCACCGCGTTAATCGTATTTGGCCCGGTGCGCCCATCGATCCCTTGTGTATCGAAGCCCGCCTGAGTCAGCCGACGCTGTAGTTCTTTCTTTTCAGTAAAGCTCAATACGCGATCGCCACGCGGCCAATCGGCCTCAAACGGAGAGCCTCCTGCAAGCCGGTCGGACAGATGCCCGATGCCGATCACATAGGCATCGGCGCCGTTGTAGGCCTCGATCACTTTGAAATTATTGAAGATCATCAGGGCGACACCCCGACCACCCGCCGGTAACAAGATTGCTGCTTGCCCGTGATCGGGCACTGCCTTGCCCGAGTAAGCAAGAACCCCTCGGGCCGCCCATTCCGACGGCATCAGAGTGAAATCTCGCCGCGCGTTGGCGTAGTCAAAGTCGGATGGTAGTTGCACTTCGACCCCCCAAGGTTGGCCTTTGGTCCATCCATGTTTTGCCAAATAAGAAGCGGCTGATGCTAAGGCATCAGTTGGATTATCGGACCAGATCTCGCGACGCCCATCTCCATCGAAATCAACCGCGTAATCAAGAAACGAGGTCGGCATGAACTGTGTATGCCCCATCGCCCCAGCCCAACTGCCAACCATATTCTTAGGGTCGACATCCCCTGCCTGCAGTATCTGCAACGCGGCGATCAGCTGTTCCTCAAAAAAGCTTGCTCGTCGAGCATCAAAGGCCAAAGTCGCCAGCGACCGAATGGTTTGCTTGCTTCCTCGGTAGGTGCCGAACGAAGTCTCAAGACCCCAGATCGCGGTCACGACCTCTTTTTCGACGCCGTACTGGGCTTCGATCCGGGTCAAAGTCTCTCGGTGCTTGTCTAGCCCAGCGCGACCGTTGGATATCCGCGTTTTTGAAACCGCTCCGTCCAGATATTCCCAAATCGGTTTGGAAAACTCCGCCTGATTGCGATCACGTTTGATGATGTCACTGTCATAGGTCACCCCAGCCAACGCCCGATCCAGCGTATTGACCGAGATGCCCTGCTCTTGCGCCCGCTTGCGAAATGCCCCCAGCCAAGCCTGAAATCGGGCATTCCCGTCTGCCGATACACGTTGCACCTCGACCTTAGGCCGCAGCACGGGCCGTACCGAGACCGTCACGTCCGCCGAGGCCAGTTGCACATTGTCGACCATAGGTCGGGCCAGAGGCCGTATCGAATTTTCTGTTGTATCCGCCTGCACGATGGATGCCCATAATGCGGCGGTCATAACGCCACCTACACACTTACGCATTCCGTTTTATCCTGATTACTGCTCAGAGCCGATGATAGCGCACAATCGGGATTTCTCAAAACGCAGAACGTCAGGTTTCCTGATCCTGTTCCTCACGTTCCGCGCGAATACGCGCAATGGCATCACGCAACAGCGATACGCGATTGGGTCGGAAGCTATCCTCGGTCACATCCAAGCCGTGCATACGATCCAGCCGAAACACTCGGAAATCCTGTCGCAGGTG
Source organism: Ruegeria sp. S84 (assembly GCF_056583445.1). NCBI lineage: Bacteria > Pseudomonadati > Pseudomonadota > Alphaproteobacteria > Rhodobacterales > Roseobacteraceae > Ruegeria > Ruegeria sp. S84. The sequence goes on along the minus strand of NZ_CM152618.1, from coordinate 3,422,726 downwards.
GCACCAACTCAGCAATACGCTGGCACGGTCCATATAGACGATGCTCAGCGGATTGACCCGACGACGGGTGTCTGCGCCTTTGGCATCGGTATAGGCGAACTCGATCACGCGTTCGTCCCACGCGGCTTGGCGCAGTTCGGCGACATCGATGGTTGGCACGGCCGGCCTGTCAAATCGCGTGGCGGTCAAAACGGCGTGGCTCAATCGGTGCGACTGGCGCTGCGGCAATCGGCCCTGCAGCTTGCGTAAGGCTGCGCTTGCGGCATCCGACAGCGCCGGGTCTCCGATCAATTGCACCTCGCGCAAGCCCAACACCAGCGCTTCGAGCTCATCATTGGTGAAACCCAACGGCGGTAGGGTGGCATCCTCGATTAGGGTGAACCCGAACCCGGCCTCTCCGTCGATTATCGCCCCGAGGCCACGCAATGCATCGATATCCCGGTGCACTGTGCGCGGCGAAACGCCTAAATCCTGCGCCAATTGAACCGACGTCCTGGGCGAGGGGCCAGATCGTAGGGCCTGCATCAACTGAAAAAGACGGGCGGTGCGGGACATAGTATATTCTACTCTAAGCCTAATGTCAGAATCTGTCATCAGTCCGGCGTATCCATCAGGCGTCCCAACTATGGAGCTGATGATGCTGACCCTTCTCACCTTCCCCTCCGCCTTTGGCCTGTTCAGCGCCAGCCCATTCTGTGTGAAAACGGCCCTGATGCTTCAAAACGCGGGCCTGCGCTGGCAACGGTCCGATCTGCTGGACCCACGCAAGATGCCACACCAGAAGCTGCCGGTTCTTCGCACGCCTGAACGTCTGATTCCGGACAGCGACCTGATCCGCGACTGGCTTGAGGCTCAGGGGGCCGATTTCGATGCTGGCCTGACCGACCTGCAAAAAGCCCAGTCCCGCGCACTGGTCCGCATGGCCGAGGAACACCTTTACTTTCATGTCGTGCAGGACCGTTGGGCCAATGATGAGGTTTGGCCAATCCTGCGCGATACATTCTTTACCGTCATTCCCGCACTGATCCGCAAGCCGGTTTCGAATTCGATCCGGAAATCCGTTCTCAAGGGGCTCGCTTTTCAAGGTGTATCCCGCTTTTCGCCTGTCGAACGACAAGACCGGCTGGAGCGCGACTTTGAGGCGATCTCGACCTATCTTTGGCAATCGCCCTACCTGATGGGAGAGAAACCTACCTCGGCGGACATGAGCGTTGGTCCAATGCTGGCGGCGATGCGCGCGACACCGTCAGACACCCCCTGACCCGACGGATTAAACAAGATAAGCTGCTCAACAGCTATATCGACCGAATGGAGCAGGCGATCCCGCTATCATGACAGCCTTTGAGGACAAAAAAGTCGCTGCAGCCTATGAGGCGCTACCGGAAGAGACGCGCAATGGGGCACTAGCGCTGCGCGAGTTGATCTTCGAAACTGCGGCCTCGCTGCCACGCGCTCAGCCTCTGGAAGAAGCGTTGCGGTGGGGCCAGCCCGCCTATCTGGCGCCCAAAGGCTCGACGATTCGTTTGGGCGGACACAAGGCTGCCTGCTTTGCGTTGTTTGTACACTGCCAAAGCCGACTGATGGGGGATTTTACTTCCGCCTTTCCTGGTGAGGATCGGATCGACGGCAATCGCGCAATTCTGTTCGACCGGCCCGATCAGATTGATCCTACGCGCCATGGCTGGCTGATTGCGCGCGCGCTTACTTATCACCTCTGACGGCGTTTGCGTTCGACCTTGCGCTTGATCTTGTCCTTCTTGCGTTTGGTGCTGGCGGCCTTGCGCCGCGTTCCGCGCTTGGCGGGGCCACGGCCGCGCGGCAGCGCCTGATCATCGATGGACAACAATTCCAATTCCAATCCGCCCGTCACCGGCGTCGCCTCGGTCAACCGCACCGTGACACGCTGGCCAATGGCGATGATCAGCCCGGTGTCCGAGCCCATCAGCGTCCCGGCCTCTCGGTCGAAATGGAAAAACTCTCGCCCTAGCGAACGCACTGGAACCAGACCGTCCGCTCCGGTCTCGTCCATCTTCACGAAGGCGCCGAACCGGGCAATACCGCTGATCCGGCCAGAAAACTCATTGCCGACCCGCTCGCTGAGATAGGCCGCCAGATAGCGATCAGTCGTATCGCGCTCGGCCATCATCGAGCGGCGCTCGGTATCCGAGATATGGGTCGCCGTTTCTTCCAACCGTGCAACCTCATCCTCGGTCAATCCGTCCTTGCCCCAGCCATGGGCTGAGATCAGCGCGCGATGCACGATCAGATCAGCATAGCGCCGGATGGGAGAAGTGAAATGTGCATAGTTCCGCAGAGCCAGCCCAAAATGGCCGAAATTTTCGGGGTTGTAATAGGCCTGCGCCATCGACCGCAGGGTCGTCAGGTTGATCAGCTCCGCATCCTCGGTACCAGCGGCGGCGTTTAGCAGCGCGTTCAGATGTCGGGTCTGCAATACCTGCCCTTTGGCGAGGTTTAATCCCGCCGCCTGCGCCGTCTCTCTCAGGCTTTCCAGCTTTTCGGGCGCGGGCTCTTCGTGGACGCGGAACAGCAGCGGGCGGCGTTTGGTGATCAGGGTCTCGGCAGCGGCGACATTGGCGAGGATCATGAATTCCTCGATCAGCTTATGCGCATCCAGCCGGTCACGGAACGCGACGCTGGTCACCTCACCCGCATCGCTGAGTACGATTTTGCGTTCAGGCAGGTCCAACTCCAGCGGCTGCCGCACGGAACGCGCCTTTTTCAGCGCAGCATAGGCGGCGTAAAGCGGATTCAGCACCGTATCCAACAGCGGCCCGGTGCGGTCGTTCGGGTTGCCGTCGATCGCCTCCTGCACCTCGTTATAATTCAGCGAGGCGGCAGAGCGCATCAGAGCCCGTACAAAACCGTGGCCGACCTTGTTGCCTTCGGCATCAATCTGCATCCGCACGGCAATACAAGCGCGCGGTACGCCTTCGTGCAGGGAACACAGATCGCCGGACAGGCGATCCGGCAGCATCGGCACTACGCGGTCCGGGAAGTAACTGGAGTTGCCCCGCTTGCGCGCCTCGCGATCCAGAGCCGTACCGGGTGTCACATAGGCAGCGACGTCAGCTATGGCGACCCAGATCACATGGCCACCCGGGTTCTTGGGATCGTCATCAGCATGGGCATAGCAGGCGTCGTCGTGGTCCCGTGCATCCGCAGGATCGATGGTCAGCAAGGGCATATCCCGCAGGTCTTCACGCCCTTTCAGTCCAACGGGTTTGGCCTTGTCGGCTTCTTCGATCACCTTGTCCGGGAAGTCGTCGGGAATACCGTGTTGGTGGATGGCGATCAATGAGACAGCCTTGGGCGCGGTCGGATCGCCGAGCCGTTCAACAATACGCGCACGCGGCAGACCCATGCGGTTCTTGGGTCCGGCCTGTTCGGCCTCAACCAACTCACCATCCTTGGCCCCCAGAACGGCCCCGTCCGCGACCAGCCATTCTGTCGGACCAGCCTTGTCGATGGGCACGATCCGCCCGCCTTCGGCCCCTTTGCGGAAAATGCCGACGATCTTGCGCGGGTTGGTGCCGATGCGGCGGATCAAGCGGGCTTCGTAATTGTGATCTTCCTCATGCACCACGGTCAGGCGGGCCAGAATGCGGTCACCCTCACCCAGCGCCGGATCGCTGGCACGCGTTACGAGCAGAACGATGGGCTCGACTCCCTCACCGTGCCATTCCAACGGGCGCGCAAACAGGTCGCCATCTACGTTCGGGGCCTTCACCTGCAACACGCTGACCGGCGGCAGACGATCCGGATCGCGATAGCTGCGGTTGCGTTTTTCCAGATGGCCGTCGGCCTCAAGTTCTTTCAGGATACGCTTCAGATCGATCCGATCCGCGCCTTTGATGCCAAAAGCCTTGGCGATATCACGTTTCGAGGTCAGGGTAGGGTTCGCCGAGATCCAGTCGAGGACCTCTTGCTTGGTCGGAATGCGTGTCATGAGTTTGGCCTAGCACGGGCATGCGACCGCGTCATGGTCAAAAAGCGGTGCCTCATGTCAGCCGTGCAGATCGGCCACGGTATCCACATCGCGCAGATTATCCAGCAACGCTACTCGGCACCCGCGAACCGAATTCAGTGTGTCTTTCAACGAGTGTTCCGTTGACCAGCGCACATCGCGGAATAACCCCGAAGGCAACGCGCCATAACGCTGAGCACCAACCAACCAATAGCCGCCATCCGGGGATGGCCCGAAAACCATCTCAGCCCGGCCCAACGCGCGAAAGGCCCGCGCAATGTGACCCCTTGTGATGCCCGGAATATCCGCACCGATCAGGCACACCGGACCATCGGGAGCACCGCGCAACATCCGCCCCATACGGTCGCCCAGATCTCCGCGCCCCTGAGGCTTCCGGGGTAAATCAACGGGCCAGACCCGACTGTTCATTCCCTCCCTATCCGGAGAGACCGCCAGTACAATCTGCCAGCGCGGATCGCGCAAACGCAGGATCAGGGAACGCGTTTGGTGCCGAAACCACCAAGCAGCTCCAACCATGCCGATATTGCGCCCCAAACGGGTCTTGACCCGCCCTGGACGTGGCTCTTTCACCATGATGACCAGCGTTTTCTGCATGGATCAGGCGAAGTAATCCGTCAGAATACGGGTGTAGATCGCCTTGAGTTGATGAATTTGCGCCACTTCGACACATTCATCGACCTGATGCATGGTGCGCCCGACCAGACCAAACTCGACCACCGGGCAATGATCTTTGATGAAGCGGGCATCCGAGGTCCCGCCGGTGGTCGAAAGCTCGGGGCGGATATTTGTTTCTGCTTCGACAGCGCAAGCTACCAGATCAGACAATGCCCCCGGAGGGGTCAGAAAGCTTTCACCCGAAATCTTGATCCGGGTCTCGACATCGACGCCAAACGCCTCGGCAACGGTGTCTGCCTCGGATTGCAACCAATCGCTCAAACTGGCCCCGGAATGCAGGTCATTGAACCGGATGTTCACTGTCCCAGAACATTGCGCCGGGATCACATTTGTCGCCGGATTACCGGTGTCGATCGTGACAACCGCCAAGGTCGAGGCGTCAAAGTGGTCGGTCCCCTGATCCAGTTCGTGACTGGCCAGCCGATCCATCAGCCGCGCCATCGCGGGCACCGGGTTCTTTGCCCGATGCGGATAGGCCGAATGCCCCTGCACTCCGGTCACAGTGAACCACGCGGTCATCGAGCCGCGCCGACCGATCTTCATCATTTCGCCCATCGTGTTCGGACAGGTGGGTTCGCCCACCAGACAAACCGACATCCGCTCATCCGTTGCGGCCATGTGATCCAGTAAAGCAACAGTGCCATCCAGTGCGTCGCCTTCTTCATCACCTGTGATCGTCAGGATCACCGCCCCATCCGGGGGCGTGTCACGCACAAAATCGATAGCCGCTGCCGCAAATGCTGCCACGCCCGATTTCATATCCGTCGCGCCCCTGCCGTACATCACCCCGTCCCGGACCTCAGCGCCGAAAGGGGGCATGGTCCAGGCCGCCTCATCCCCTACCGGAACTACATCCGTATGCCCGTTAAAGCCAAAGCTGCATGCATGACCCTTCTGCCCCCATCGGGCGAAGAGGTTGCAGATTCCACCACGATCTACGCGAGTGCAATAAAATCTGGCCTCCTCCAGCACTTGCTGCAGCAAGACCAAAGCCCCGCCTTCATCGGGTGTGACCGATGGGCAACGGATCAGATTTGCTGTCAGCTCAACTGGATCGGTCATATTGGGCCTCTTGTCCTTAGGGGTGCCTGTGTTCGTGCACAGATTCAACGAATTGCCCGGATTGCCAACCCCGAATAGTCGAATTCCGAGACCGAATGCCCAAGCGGCTTGATTTTGCACCCCAACAAAACATGAGCGTTGACCCAGCGGCTGCCTTGCCGCGCTGCCCTTAAGTGCGTTAGAGGGCCGCGAAACAGGTGATTCCACATGAAGCGTGTCTTCTTCGCATTGATCTGCCTGACTTTCGCGACTCTTGCGCAGCAAAGCCAGGCCCAGTCTCTTACGGTTACAACGGTAACCCGTCCTCCGTTCTCATTTGTCGAGGACGGTGCCCAGACCGGTTTCTCGATGGATCTTCTGGCGGCACTGTCTGAATCACTCGGCTGGGAATACTCGGTCAACGGCGTCGAGACATTTGGAGAAATGTTGGGCGCGGTTCAGGATGGTTCTGCCGATCTGGCGATCGCTAATATATCGATCACCGCCTTGCGCGAAACCCGAATGGATTTCACGCAACCGATATTTGAGGCCGGATTACAGATCATGGTCCCGTCAGAGGCCGCTCGCCAGCCATCGCTGTTGCACGCTTTGCTGTCTCGGGAATTGTTCATCGCCATCGGGCTGGCCTTTGCGATCCTGCTTGGTGGCGGCATGCTGATGTGGAGTTTTGAGAAACGCGCGCAGCCCTACTTTGATCGCAAATTGAATGAGGCGTGGTTCCCCTCGTTCTGGTGGGCCCTCAACCTGGTGGTGAACGGTGGCTTTGAAGAGCGGATGCCGCGCACCCCGTTTGGCCGCCTGTTGGGTGTAGTACTGGTGGTGTCATCCCTATTCATCGTCTCCGTTTTCACGGCCCGGATCACCTCGGTGATGACGGTGGACGCAATCACCGGCAGCGTCAATTCGGTCAACGACCTTTACGGCAAACAGGTCGGGACGATTTCCGATTCAACCGCCGCCAGTTTTCTGAACCGGCGCGAGATCGACTATACCGGCTATGGCGATCTGCAGGACATGCTGAACGCGTTTGAGAATAAGGATTTGGATGCGGTCGTTTTCGACGCTCCGATCCTGTCCTATTATGCAAGCCACGAAGGGCGCAGAATGGCGACAATGACCGGGGGCATCTTCCTGCGTGAAAACTATGGGATCGCATTTCCAACCGGATCGCCATTGGTCGAAGACGTCAATCAGGCGCTGCTGTCCCTGCGCGAAGACGGCACCTATGACGAAATCTATCGCAAGTGGTTCGGGGTAAGAAACTAAGCAGTTTCCTCGTCGCCGAAGAATGGCGTCATCTGTGCCACGATAACCGCGTTTTCATCCAGCGCCCGTTGCATCAATGCCCGCTCATCCGGATCGATATCATGTCCTTGCGCCTCACGCTCGGCCAGGGTGCCATAGCCGGTGACATCCAGCGGTGCAGTATCGGCCTGCTTCAGGATCGCTACTGTCTCGCGCACGGCTTCGGCCTCGTCCACGCCGCTGGCAAAACACATCAACGCCGCCCCGGTCGCGCCTTCGGGCAGGCCGTCGCCATCTTTGCGACCGATCTGAACCAACAACGTATAGACTTGCTGGCGCGAAGGTTTTTTCTGCTTTTCCATAGTGCCCGCAATACGCTGGCCCGATGGCACGGTCAACTCAGTCGCAGGTGCTGTCGTATAGGTGGTCCAACAGCATCTGCGCTGCCACGCGCTGCGTGTCGCGCCATTCCGCCCGGGGTCGCAATGGCATCACAGCATCCGTATTGAAATAAATTGCGGACATACCCGCTGCCACGGCTTGGACCCCTTGCATATTGGCAGCAGGCAGTTCGTTCATGATTTCAGCAGCGATCCTTGCCTCGAAGTCATAGACAAACCCAAGCAAGGGTTCTCGCAAATCCGCGTGTCTTTCTGAGGCTGCGACCAAAGCGGCAAACACCGCAGCACTTTCCGAAGAATAGGTGCCGCGTCCGAACAAAGCGTCCAGCATCGCTGCAACCCGATCAGTGCACGGCAGAGTGTCGAAGAGCGCCTCAACCTGATCCGCGAAGACTTTCAGGACGTGATCCAGCAGCTTGCGAACCATCTCATCCCGGTTGCCCAGATAGTGGCGCAGCAATGGCCGCCCGACGCCTGCCTCTTCTGATATGCGCGCCAGGGTCGAGCCATCCAGCCCGTACCGCGCGACACAACGCATAAATGCGTTCAGGATTTGCTCGGATCTGGCGTCTTTCATACTGGGACGGGGCATCAGAATCCGTTCGCAACTGGTGGAAAAACATCCGCCAGAACGTAGAGAACGCCCAAACCGATCCACAAACCCGTCAGCGACCAGAACAGTGCCGGATCTGTCGCGCGGTTTATCGGTTCGATCAAGAAGGCCTGCCCCGAGCGCACCGCCAAGAGCCCCCAAAATATGAACAACAGACCCCAAAGGCCGTAATACCCGGCGAAGGTCGAGACAAGAAGCGCCGCCAGAATTAGCAGTGTCATCCACCTTTGATTCCTCAGGGTTTGAATAAAAGTCATCCTGCCTCCAAGCGGGTTCAGAAAAATCTTAAGGTGAAATCTGGACATTCGAAGGTTTATTGTCAATATTGATGATTATCATTTTTGACAATAAACGGACTCGACAATGCCGCCTGACGCACTTCCGGATCAACCCAAGCAACAACTGCCGCGTGAGGCATATGTCTCGGACAGTTGGTATGAGGCCGAACAGAAAACCCTGTTCAGCAAGTGCTGGAGTTTTGCCGGCGTGACTATGGATTTCACCGAGCCTGGCGATTTCAGGACGATTCAGGCCGGGGCCTACGCTCTGATTGTCATAAGGGACGCAAATGGCGACTTGCGCGCCTTCCACAACCAATGCTGCCATCGCGGAACCGAGTTGTTGGAAGGTTGCGGCAACGCAGGCAAGACCATTGTCTGCCCTTATCACAACTGGGTCTACAATCTGGATGGCGCATTGCGCGGAGTACCAGCCCAGCGCGAGTGCTTTCCGGATCTGGACAAGAAGGCAACCGCGTTGTTCGGTGCCTCAGTCGGTGTCTTCCGCAACCTTGTTTTTGTTCACCCAGAACCGGATCAGAGCTTTGACGCGTGGCTTGGCGCTCTGGCTCAAATACCTTGGCCTCATGATCTGGCATCAAGCGAGCTACAAGAGAACCCCGACGACGTGGTCTATGAGATCAACTGCAATTGGAAGGTCTTCTTTGAAAATGCAATCGATGGCTATCATCTGGCCTATCTGCACAAAGACACGTTGGGCGGGCCAACCCATGACAAGAATCTTTGGGAGGTTTCTGGCCACAACATGGTCTGGTGGTCGACCGAGCGCGAAGGCGTCAAACATCGTATCCCTCAGTTTGTTGAAAACTCGGCCAAAGGGTCCGGCCTGAAAACGGTACGGAATGCCGAAACGCCGGGCTATGGCGGGGTCTACATGCTGTTTCCGACCACGATCCTGACGCCAAACCCCTGGGGGTTTTCGATATCGACCATGGAACCGGTCGACGCCAACACAACTCTGCTGCGGGTCAGAAACTGGTCGCCTAAAGGCTGGTTCACCTATACGCATCGCGCGGCGGACATACCCGGATACGACCCGGAATCCGGTCGGATCAAATCCTCTCACTGGACCCAGCACCCACTGGAGACGGGGGATTTTCAGACCGAGGATGTCTGGGTGTGCGAAAAGATGCAGCGCGCCCTTCAATCGCCCCGATATCAAGTCGGCCCTCTGGCCAAAGGGGCCGGAGGTGAGGCGGCGATTGATTTCTTTCAGCAAACAGTGCTGGAGTTCATGCCAAAATAAGAAAGGCCGCAGAGCATGCACTCTGCGGCCTATTCAAACTGAAACGAGGGGATCAGTCGCGCAGTAGCTCATTGATCCCAGTTTTCGAACGGGTCTTTTCATCGACGCGTTTCACGATGACCGCGCAATACAGGCTTACATTGTTCTTGGACGGCATCGAGCCCGCAACAACCACCGAATAGGGCGGAACCTCGCCATACATGACTTCACCGGTTTCGCGGTCCACGATCTTGGTGGATTTACCGATGAATACGCCCATGCCCAGAACCGAACCCTCGCGGACGATGCAGCCTTCGACCACTTCCGAACGCGCACCGATAAAGCAGTTGTCCTCGATAATGGTCGGACCGGCCTGCATCGGCTCCAGTACGCCTCCAATGCCGACGCCGCCCGACAAGTGCACGTTCTTGCCGATCTGCGCGCAGGAACCAACGGTGGCCCAGGTATCAACCATCGTGCCTTCATCGACATAAGCGCCAAGGTTCACGAACGAGGGCATCAGCACCACACCAGGTGCGACATAGGCCGACTTGCGGACCACACAGTTTGGCACGGCGCGGAACCCTGCCGCGCGCCACTGGTTCTCTCCCCAGCCGGCGAACTTGCTGTCGACCTTATCCCACCAGCCGCCGTCTTGCGGGCCTCCGGTCTGGATTTCCATGTCCTTGATGCGGAACCCCAGCAGAACTGCTTTTTTCACCCACTGGTTCACGTGCCAATCACCACTGTCGAGCTTTTCAGCCACCCTCAGCGAACCGCTGTCCAGCGCGCTCAGCGTGTCTTCGATTGCTTCTCGTTGCTCGCCGGTGGTCGCAGGGGTGATTGTGTCACGTACTTCCCAGGCGGATTCGATGGCGGCTTCCAGTTGCGCATTGGACATGGGGCGTCTCCCTAGAGAATCTGTTCACGTTGATGTGGCCTATACGCAAGCGAGACCCATGGCGCAATGCGACGCGGATACCTCGGTTTGCGTCAATCATCGGTAAGTGCGCTGAGTGCGGCAAACATATCCCGGTCATTTTGGGTTCCGGCATTGGGTGCGGTCAGCAACACATCGCCGTAGAAAACCGAATTTGCACCAGCCAGAAAGCACAATGCCTGCTCGGCAGTTGAAAAGTCCGACCGTCCTGCCGACAGGCGCACCCGTGTTTGCGGCATGGTGATCCGCGCGGTCGCAACCATGCGCACCAGATCAAAAATGCCTACTTTTTCTAGATGCGCCAGCGGCGTGCCTTTGATCGGGATCAGCGCGTTTATCGGTACGCTTTCGGGATGCGGGTCAAAATTCGCAAGGACCTGCAACAGCGAGGCACGATCCCGCAGGCTTTCACCCATACCGATAATGCCGCCGCAACACAGATCAATACCTTCGTCCCGGCAATAGCTGAGGGTCTCAAGACGATCCTGATAGGTACGAGTTCCAATAATCTCGCCATAGAATTCCGGCGAAGTATCCAGGTTATGATTGTACGCCGTAAGTCCCGCCTCGGCCAATCGTTTGGCCTGATGTGGCTTGAGCATGCCCAGGGTGACGCAAGCCTCCATGCCCAGATCACGCACGCCCCGCACCATGTCCAGCACATTGTCGAATTCTTCGCCGTCGCGCACCTGACGCCATGCAGCACCCATGCAAAACCGTTCAGCCCCCGCATCGCGCGCCCGTTTGGCAAGCGAGATGACATGCGCAGGGTTCATGAGCTTTTCCTTGGTCAGCTCGACCTCGCGATGATGGGCGGATTGCGGGCAATAGGCGCAATCCTCGGGACAGCTTCCGGTTTTTATCGACAGCAGGCTGGCTTTTTGGATGTCGTTTGGATCGTGATACGTCCGGTGAATTACATTTGCGCGACCTACCAGATCCAACATTGGGAGGCGCATCAGCGCCTCCACTTCATCCACGGTCCAATCGCTGCGGATATCTTGCCCGGTATCAAGCATCTGGCTGCGGCCCACGGATTTTCTGCATCAGACCCGTCGGCAGGCCAATCACGAGAACGGCTGCCAATGCAATCTTCACGAGATCACCCAGAATGAAAGGGCTGAAACCGTAAACCAGAACCTTGTCTGCAGGCACGAACTGAGCCAACCAACCCAGACCCAGCGCATAGATCACCGCAAGCCCAGCCAGCATCGCCGGAACCAGAAACAGTTTGCGCAGATTGTCCGCTGCCCATCCAACCATGACCGAGGCGACCACGAAACCCAGTAAATAACCTCCGGTTGCACCCATCATATAGGCCAGCCCGATGCCTTTTTCGGGCGTTCCGGCAAACACGGGCAAACCCACTGCCCCGGCGACCATGTAGCCGATCACGGTTGCAGAACCGAGACGCAGCCCAAATGCCGCGGCGACAGCCATGACAGCGGCGACTTGAAGGGTCATGGGCACAGGCCAAAATGGCACCTGGACTTTTGCACTGGCGGTCAAAAGAAGAATACCCAACGCGACACGAAGGATCTGACCCGCAGGGGTTATTACTCCGGCGGCCGGGAGGGTGGATTGCAGAGTGGCTTTCATCGTCATTCTCTTTTTATAGATAATATTGCATAGATTCGGAATTAATCATCATTTTTATCTATTAAAAATCAAGTCAAATCTTCTGAGGAGGCACAGATTGTAGTTTCAAAGGCAGAAAGTATCAGCTTGCACGACGGATATGGCGCAGAAGTATCGAGGTTGCGGCGGAAACGTCTTTGCTCTTCAGTGCCTGAATGATCGCAGCGTGATCCGAATCGACGCGCTGCACCCATTTGGGCCGCCAATGTGCAAACAGGTGCCTGGCACTGGCAATGTGCAGATCATCGACAGAATGCAAAAGACGGGGCAACCCGCAAGGTGTCAGGATGGCACGATGAAACACCCTGTTCCGCGCCTCCCACTGAGGCATGCTCTCTGCCTCATCACACGCCTTTCGTGCATCATCAGCAGCCTTCAGAGCAGCTGGGGTCATGTTTTGCACGGAATGCTGCATCGCCAGCGTTTCCAGCGCGACACGCATTTCGATCACCTCACGCACTTCGGCAGGGTCCAACGCGGTGACGCGCATGCCCTTTCGCGGCTCGCTTTTGGCCAATCCATGCGCCTCAAGCCGCAGCAGTGCTTCGCGCACCGGAACATGGCTGGTCTCAAAGTCGCGCGCGATATGGTCCTGACGCAGCTTTTCACCGGCAGGAAGATCGCCGGTGATGATTTTCTGGCTCAGGGCACTATAGATTGTGTCGGCAATGGTCGCGGTCATGAATTATAGATAAAATCCATGAACAACATCTACAAGCCGTATTCTCAACCTGTTAGCGGATCTGGCGCGATGTTCCCGCCGCAAATCAGCACTGCGACACGCTCACCCGGCTCCGGCTGGTAAGCGCCCGAAATCAGTGCGGCAAGCGCAGCAGCCCCTGCTGGTTCAACCAGTATTCGATGCGTCTGCCACAGAGTATTCTGGGCTTGCGCTATCGCATCATCAGAAACCAGAACCGAACTCATACCTTGGGCCAGCCCAAAGCAAATCTCACCAATTCTCCGTGCGCCCAGTGCGTTCGCTGCAATGCCCGAAACGGAAACATCAACCGGTTCGCCCGCAGCCAACGCAGCATTCAGCGCGCAAGAGGTTTCCGGTTCGACCGCCACGACTTTGCACGCACCCTGAAACCATGCCAAAGCTCCGGCAATCAGCCCACCGCCGCCCACGGCCACCAATACTGTGTCCGCCTGCAAGCCCTGCGCGTCCCATTCAGCAAAACATGTCCCCTGCCCTGCCACCGTCGCTGGCGCATCATAGGCGTGGATTTGCATGGCGCCGGTGCTTTCCTCATGCGCCTGCGCCATGGTCAGTGCATTGGCGTATTCACCCGAAACAACACTCAGATCAGCCCCAATCCGCTTGATCAGCGCAATCTTGGAGGGACCTGCAAGTTCGGGCACAAAAATCTTCGCTGGGTAGCCCAGTGATTGCGCGGCATAAGCCGCTGCCGCACCGTGGTTGCCACCGGAAGCCGCCACGACGCCTGCCGCAGGCACATCCATGCTGAGCAGGGTATTGAACGCCCCGCGCGCTTTGAAGCTGCCCGTGTGCTGCATATGTTCAAGCTTCATTTCAATCGGATAGCCCGGAATGTGGCTTTCCATCACCGGTGTGACCTGCGCGTGTCCGGCAATGCGGTCCCGCGCTGCCAATATTTCACTTTTCCAATCCATTCTTGTCTTTCCGTGACTGGCACTCTGCCCGCGAACCCTATAGCTGTTTTGGAAACACGCAAGCAGGGAACCCCGCATATGAGAGAAGATCGCCTCAGCCCCTTTCGCGACGCACAGACCGACCGCTCGACCGCAAGCGAGGTACCGGATACCCCGCAGACGCGGTCTTCGGCCTATCGCCTTGCCTTCGCTGATGATGACTTCCTGTGCCGGGATGAACTGCGCCCCGTGCGGCTGCAACTGGAGCTGCTGAAGCCCGAGATGATCATGACCGAGCGTGAGATCACCTCGACCATCGTCATGTTCGGTGGCGCGCGCATTCCGGAACCCGCTCAGAAACACACGGCACGGACCGAGACCTTGGCCGGGCTGTCGAAATACTACGATGAAGCGCGTGAGTTTGCGCGGCTGATGACCGAGAAGTCAAATCAGACAGGCTGCCGCGAAAATGTGATCGTCACCGGTGGCGGCCCCGGCGTGATGGAGGCGGGTAACCGTGGTGCACAGGATGCGGGCGGGTGTTCAATCGGCCTGAACATCGTGCTTCCGCACGAGCAGGCTCCGAACCTATACGTGACGCCTGATCTCAGCTTCAATTTCCACTACTTCGCCATCCGCAAGATGCACTTCCTTATGCGCGCTCGCGCCATCACCATCTTCCCCGGCGGCTTCGGCACCATGGATGAGCTCTTCGAGATCCCTGACTTTGATCCAGACCGGCCGCATGGACCGCGTCCCTTTCCTGCTGTTCGGGCGTGAGTTCTGGGAAAAGGTTATCAACTGGGAAGCGCTGGCCGATGCGGGCACGATCTCGGACGAGGATCTTGACCTGTTCCGCTTTGTCGACACTGCGCAAGAGGCAGTCGAGATCATCGAGAACTGGGAACCCGCGCCCCCACGCGATGAAATACCGGGGCGCTGAGCCATGAGCCCGAAGACCGGAGAAATGTTGCACCTGCGCGGGAATGCGCTGAACAAGGGCGAGCCTGTGGCCCTGCCGTTGACCCAAAGCAGCATGTACCATCTGCCCGGCGCGCCGGATGGGCATGCCAGCTATGGCCGGGTCGATAACCCGACCTGGGTGCATCTGGAACACGTTCTGTCGCATCTCGAAGATGCACCCTGCCTCAGCTTTCCTTCGGGTATGGGTGCGATTTCGGCGGCCTTGTTTGCGACGGTCCAAGCCGGGTCGCGGCTGCTGATCCCGTCCGACGGGTATTATGTGACGCGCCTTTTGGCTGATCGGTTCCTGTCAAATCTGGGCGTCTCGGTTATCGAACGCCCAACCACCGACTTTGCCGAAGGTGGCTTTGATGAATTCGATGTGGTGTTTCTAGAAAGCCCCTCGAACCCCGGTCTGGACATGCTTGATCTGCCAGTAATCGCCGAGGCCGTGCGCGAGGCCGGCGGCATCACCATCGCCGACAACACAACGATGACCCCACTGGGTCAGCGCCCATTGAACCTTGGCGTCGATGTGGTTGTGAGTTCAGATACCAAAGCGATGGGTGGGCATTCGGACCTGTTGATGGGTCATTTAGCCAGCCGCAATCCGCAAATCATGGAGCGAGTTGAGGAATGGCGCCGCGTCTCCGGTGCGATCCCGGGGCCACATGAAGCGTGGTTGCTACATCGGGGTTTGGAGACTCTGGATGTGCGGTTTGATCGGATGTGTAGCTCAGCACAAATACTGGCTGAACGGCTGGCGGCGCACCCGGCCGTGAAACAGATCCGCTATCCCGGACTGACCGATGATCCGGCGCACACATTGGCGACGGCTCAAACCACGCGCTTCGGGTTTCTGCTAAGCATCACGCTTGAGACCGAGACCAAAGCCGAACAGTTCATCAATAGCTGCCCACTGCTGCGTCCGGCTACATCCTTCGGCGGCGTCCACAGTTCGGCCGAGCGGCGCGCCCGTTGGGGGGATGCTGTCGATCCTGCTTTCATCCGCCTGTCCGTGGGGTGCGAACCGGTGGACGAGTTGTGGCAGGCCATCGAGGCCAGTTTAGACGCGATATGACTATTTCTTAGGGTCGCGCAGTTCGGGAAACACGTAGATCGGCAGCACAATACTGCCGATCAGAGCGCCCAACCATACAAGCAAGGTTGCGGCCAATAGATTTGAGATACCGCCAATGGTCAGACCCGATGTGATCAGATCGGTGACCAGAAGGCCAACAAAGGTTACGATCAAGGCAATTCCGCCCTTCAGCGCCGGCGCCTTCTTTTCCCCCAGCTTCAGGATCAGCGGTTCGGCTATCACCTGGACCAGGGTGAACACGACTACCACCACGATGAAGGAAATCGGTCGGATCGCAAACTCTGACAGCAGCAAACTGGCCAATAACAGCCCGATGGCGTTCCCAGCCAGCAATGCCAGCACCGATTTGAGCCTGCGCGTCATGGGGTGATCTCCGTCAATGATCAATCTGAAACATCTTAATATTAGCAGAGCTTGACAGATTTACGAGACAATTTAGCCACCTCTTCTTTTTGACCTGTTGAAATCAATTGATAAAATACCTTCATCAAGGCCAAACCCCACATAGACGAGAGGCAAGATGAGCGACGACCCCTATTCCGTACTTGGCGTCGCCAAAGACGCCAGCGATGCCGAGATCAAGAAAGCCTATCGGAAGATCGCCAAAGAATGCCACCCGGACCTCAAGCCGGGCGATGCCGAGGCAGAGGCCAAGTTCAAAGCCGCTGCTGCTGCTTATGACCTGCTGAAAGACCCCGAGACGCGCAAACGCTACGACAATGGCGAAATTGATGCGTCGGGTCAGGAACGTCCGCAGCAGCAGTATTATCGCGAATATGCCGAGGCTGCTGGCAACCCTTATCGCGGTCACGCGGCTGAACAGGACGATATGTCCGACATCTTTGCCGAATTCATGCGCGGGCGGGGTGGATATGGACAGCGCACGCAGGAGTTCCATGCACCGGGCCACAACCTGAACTACTCGCTGCAGATCAGCTTTCTTGACGCCGTTTTCGGAGCCAGCCAGAAATTGACCCTGCCAGATGGGAACCGGATTGAAGTGAAGATACCTGCGGGTATCACGACCGGGCAAACCATCCGCCTGCGTGGCAAAGGGGCCCCGGGGTACGGCGATGGGCCTCCCGGCGATGCGCTTGTGACGATCTCGGTTGCGGATCACCCGGTGTTCGACCGTCAGGGCGATGACATCCACATCACGCTGCCCATCACCATTGATGAGGCCGTTCTGGGTGGCAAGGTTCCCGCCCCCACCATCGACGGTGGCGTCAATGTCAGTGTCCCAGCGGGGACCAGCAGCGGCAAAACCCTGCGCCTGCGTGGCAAAGGGGTCAAGAAACGCGGCTCGTCCGAGCGGGGCGATCAGTTCATAGAACTGACCGTCGCAATGCCAGACAAGGTAGACGATGAATTGAAGCACTTCATGGAGACATGGCGCGAAACCCACGGCTATGATCCGCGCAAAGGAATGCCGTCATGAGCCGCACATTGACCGAAGCCGAACTGATCGACGCCATCGCCCGCCTGACTTCGGATCGCCTGACCGAATATCTGGCCGCTGAGATCGTGATCCCCGAGCAATCGGAGCAAGGTCTGCGATATCAGCGTATCGACGTTGCACGTCTGGAACTGGCATGCGAACTGCATGACCAGTACGACATGGAGGCCGATGCCCTGTCGATGATGATCTCTCTGATCGACCAGATGCATGGGCTGCGCGCCGAACTGCGCGAGGTATTAAACGCGGTCGAGGCGCAACCGGAACCGGTTCGCCAACAACTGATCGAAGTGATCGGAACAGCGCGATTCCGTCGCAGTTAACGGGGTTTTGGGAGCCGGGATTTTGGCGTAGAAGGCGCCCTTGATCCTTAGCCCGGTATCCCCATGACCCAGTCCAGATCCGAATTGCTGATGCCTGCGGGCAATCTGCGTAAGTTGAAACTCGCCATCCTCTATGGCGCGGATGCGGTCTATCTGGGCACACCGGATATGTCGCTGCGGACAAAGTCCGAGTTCTCGCTGGAAGAGGTGATAGAGGGAGTCGAGTTCTGCCACAACCATGGCCGGCGCGCGTACCTGACGCTGAACCTGTTCTCGCACAATAAGGACATTCCGAAGCTGGAGGAATACATCGACACTGTCCGCACGGTGAAACCTGACGGGCTGATCATCGCCGACCCCGGAGTGTTCCAATACGTCCGCGAACGCGCGCCGGAACTGCCGCTGCATATCTCGACGCAAGCCAATATCTGTTCGTGGTTGTCGGTGAAGTTCTGGCAGGATCAGGGGGCCGAGCTTGTGGTTCTGGCCCGCGAAGTCTCATACCCCGAATTGGTCGAGATTCGCGAGGAATGCCCCGATATCAAGCTTGAGGCGTTTGTGCACGGGGCCATGTGCATGACCTATTCGGGCCGCTGCCTACTGTCGAACTTCATGGCCGAACGCGGGGCCAATCAGGGCAACTGCACCAATTCCTGCCGCTGGAACTATGGTCTGAAACTGCGTCTGAAAGACGGAACGCATCAGGAGCTGCGCATTACCGATGAAAACGCCGACCTATTCGAATTCCTGCTGGAAGAAGGCTGTCGCCCCGGTGATTTGATGCCCATCGAAGAGGATGATCGGGGATCCTACATCCTCAATTCCCGCGACCTGTGCATTATGCCCAAGCTGGATGAATACTTGAAGATCGGTGTCGACAGTCTGAAAGTCGAAGGGCGCGGCAAATCGGAGTATTATGCCGCCATCGTCGCGCGCGCCTATCGTATGGCCATCGACGACTATCACGCCGACCCCGAGAACTGGGACCCGAAGCCCTATATGCGTGAACTCGAAACAGTCGGGAACCGCGGCTACACGCTGGCTTTCCACGAAGGCCGCCTGACCAATTATGCACATGATTACGAACACACAGCCTCGATTGCGCAGTGGGAATATGCCGGGATCGTCACCGAGGTGACCGAGGGTGCCTTTCTGGTCGAGGTGAAAAACAAGCTGGAACCGGGGGATGTATTGGATTTCGTCTCTCCGATTTCGCGCGAGACGGTTCTGCTGCGGGTCTATGACTTTGAACGCGCTCATGATGAGGCGCGGCTGGACGTTGTGCATGGCAGTACCAAAACCATGATCCGCCTTCCCTTCACCCTGTTCGATCACGAGGATATCGACGATCTGCGCGCCCGTTTCCCGGTCTACTCCGTCCTGCGCAAAGAACGTGCCCTGACCGACGAACATTGGAGTCGCATTCGGTTTGACAAGCTGGTTCAGGGGCTGGAAACCTCAGGTCGCGACAACCCTAAGGCCTATACCCGCCGCCGTGACGATCTGGTCGAGAAAATCGGCGAAGACGGCAATGAGCGCCGCTTCAAAACCAATCGTACCGGAACCGAGGGATGTTGCGGCAAAGGCTGCAACGGCTGTTTGATCTTCTGGCAGGATGAGAAATACGCGCTCGCCCGCGAGGTCCTATCCAAACGCAAACAGGGTGAGCAGCTGAGCCGTCAGGAAGCGACTGAGCTGAAGCTGCCTGATCCTGCGGCCTGAAGATCACTCTGCGACACGATACTCTTCGGGTACGTAAAACGTATAGTCCCGGTCCGCGACGGCCTCGTGGCAGACATGGCAATAATCGACCTCTGACGCGCGAAAGCCCATCGTATCACCGAACAGCGAACCGTCCGGCATCACCATGATATAACGCCAGTCGGCTGTTTCCGGGTTGGTGCCTTCTGGCAGTTTCTCCATCACGAACAGGGCACCGGGATGGATATTGCCCTCATCTGTGACAGTCATACTGTCTTTGGCCAGGACCGAGCCTGCAGGCAGCTCTTCGCCTTCTTGCAATGTGCCGTAGTTGTGGGCCATGCGGTTCGCATAGCTGTTGACATAGCGCTGCCCATGCGTGGCCGAGATGTAGGGCGCATCGTTGAACAAAGGCCAGTTCTGATAGTTTCGGATCAAGTCCATCTGTGCCGCCGCATAACCCCGCGACATGCGTCGTATCAATGACTGATAGTGTTTCTGCGCTTGCTCCTTGGTCAGATCGGCTGGGTTTTCAATCGCCAAATGCGCATCCTGATCTTTGGTCTGAGCAGATGCCGCGTGGAGAACAAATCCCGAGATCGCCAGAACAGCCGCGATACCCAAGAACTGCCGGTGACTTACAATCATATTGTGGCCTCCCTGACTGATCAGTTCGCCTAAATGCCGCTTTGCTTCAGAAAAATGGTAGCGGCCTTAATTGGTGTTACCAGCACCGCCCCGGCAATCTCACCACCTTGTGTCTGTCGGTGAGTTCCCCATCCAGAGCGGGTCTGCGCCGAAGATACCAAATTTTGAACAAGGAAACAGCACTCAATTCATTAAGTTTTTCGCGTGAAGCCACGGCGCATGCCCTTAGCGGTTTAGCCCGGCTTCAGCCTCGATCTGCTTTCGCGATTTCCGGGCCCGTTCGGTGGCCGATTTTAACTGGCCACAGGCCGCCATGATATCCTCACCCCGCGTTTTGCGGATGGGTGAGGCATAGCCCGCCTGATAGATGATGTTCGCAAAGGCGCGAATACGATTGTTCGAGCTGCGCTTGTAGGGCGCGCCCGGCCATTCGTTGAACGGGATCAGGTTGATCTTGGCCGGGATGTTATGGCGCTTGATATGTGCGATCAGGCGATGCGCGTCTTCGTCGCTGTCGTTCACGCCATCCAGCATCACGTATTCGAACGTGATCCGTTCAGAATTCGACGCGTTGGGATAGCTGGCCAACGCCTGCAGCAGTTCCTCGATATTCCAGCGCTTGTTGATCGGAACAAGTACGTCGCGAGTTTCATCAGTGGTAGCGTGGAACGAGATCGCCAACAGGCATCCAATTTCTTCAGCCGTGCGCGCGATCTCGGGTACCACACCCGAGGTCGACAGCGTGATGCGGCGACGGGACAGAGAAATCCCCTCGGGGTCCATCGCAATCTTCATTGCGTCACGGACGTTTTCAAAGTTGTAAAGCGGCTCGCCCATACCCATCAGCACAATATTTGACAGCAGGCGTGTTTCATCTTTGGGCGCACCCGGTGTTGGCCATTCCTCAAGATCGTCCCGCGCCATCATGACCTGCCCGACAATTTCGGCCGCTGTCAGGTTGCGCACCAATTTCTGCGTGCCCGTGTGGCAGAAGGAGCAGGTCAGAGTACAGCCCACCTGAGATGAAATGCATAGAGTTCCGCGATCATCTTCAGGGATATAGACAACCTCAACCTCATGCCCGCCCGCGATGCGGCACAGATACTTGCGGGTGCCGTCCTCTGAAACCTGACGGGTCACGACTTCGGGGATTTCGATTACGAACTGCTCGGCCAGTTGCGTGCGATAGGCCTTGGCCAGATTGGTCATCTCACCAAAATCACGCACACCCCATTGGTAGATCCATTGCCAAATCTGCCCTGTGCGCATCTTCGCCTGCTTTTCGGGCGTGCCGTGTTCAATTAGCGCCTCACGCAATTGATCGCGGGTCAAACCGACAAGGTTCATCTTCCCCTCGGGCAGTTTGCGGGGGATGGTCATGACGTCTTGAGTGATCGGCGCTTTGGGCGACATTGGCGTATCTCGGTGGATTCTGGCTTGGGATGCGCCTCTATATAGGAACACACGTAAAGATCAAAAGAATTCGTGCTTCAATTTGCGTAACGCAACAATTCGTCAACCCGCGCCCGGCCAAGGTCAACCCGACAGGCTGTGATGGCGATCCCCGTACCCGATCCTCCGCCGAACGAAGCACCTACCGCTTCGCACTGCGCATCGCGATAGGCCACCCACGCGTTTTGCGAGGCCTCCAGCGCAGGCACAGCCACGACCCGTCCGGTGACCTCGTCCAGTTCTTGTGCGGAGCCGAGCGCCAGCGAATAGCTGGAGTCTATCGCAGCGTTTACCCGCAATTCCATATCCGAAACACAAGATCCAATTTCCACCTGCGAAGCGGCGTCAATACACTCCATAGTTGGATCCGCACTTGCGGATATCGGAAACATCAAAAAAACAAACGCCCATCGCATCCATCAATCCTCCAGACAGAGATATCTGTCTATCACAGATCAAGATGCGCGCCCAATCAAGATGGGCCACTAAAGCAGAAACTTAAGCGGCCCATTGTTGTTAGTTTACTGCGGGCGGGATGTAGCAATCTTCTGCATCCAGGGTCTTTACGGGATCTTCCGGACCACATTGCTCACCCGTTATCGGATAGGTTTCCGATCCTTTCTCACAACCTGCAAGGATCACCGCAGACGTCATCAAGAGCACTGCCAGGTTTTTGCCTAAGTTCATTGCCGACTCCTCAACAAATTCTGAACTAATTAGTTCAGAAAACGGGGACGCAGGCTTTGACACGGATCAAGAAACACCGCTCTACGTGGCGTAAATTTCTGAAAACACACAGGATCGGACCAAACAAATAAAACCCCGCCGGAAAGCGGGGTTTCGGAATTTGATCTGCTTGTGGCTTAGTTCGTGCAGCGCGTTTCCGCGTCTTCAATCGCGGCCGTAAAGCCCAGCAACGAGAAGGTGTCCTTGGTCTGCGTACCACGTTCCGAACGGGCGGTCAGCACCGCCTCACTTCCGCGCTTCATCGCTGTGACGATCTTGGCATCGTCCGAGGCGGTCGCAGGCCATGCCCACTCACCATCGGTGAACAGCTCGAACTCGCTGCCATCGACAACCAGATTGACAGTAGAACCAGACGCAAACGGATAGCCGCCGGTAAAGGTCACCTGCCCTTTAACCTCGGCATTCGGGCGATAGAACACAAACAGCAGGATATCGCTGCGCCGAACGGAAACGACCCGGCCACCGCGTGTGTTCACGGTCTCTTTCGGGGCAGATACGCTCCAGCATTCGGTTGGGTCGTCCTCGACAAACACGCTCCAGTCCGTTTTTGCAGCGACGCGATTGGTACTGGTCGCCTGCTGCGCAATTGCCGTTGTCGCCATTCCTGCCATGCACAGGCCCGCGATCACGCGGACGAGCTTTAATCCCATCGGTTCAGCCTCCTAGCCCGACCTATTACCTCATACCCATCGGAAATACGTGCGAACTCTGCCGGTTCGTCTGTTCAGTTGCGTATTCCGATGATTGTCGACATACACACACTAACGCAGGTTTCGCCACAGGCGAAAGGGCGATTGGCAGATTTTTGCGCATGATTGATGGGGTGGACATGACACAAGCCGTACCAATGACAGAACTCTGGCGCGGGTCACTGTTGGAAAGCCTGCATATGGGCCATGCAGTGGTCTGTGACGATAGTGGTCAGATCGTGCGCAGCTGGGGTGATCCAAACGCGGTGATCTATCCCCGTTCCTCGGCCAAAATGATCCAGGCCCTGCCGCTGATTACCTCGGGTGCGGCTGCAAAATACGGTTTGAACAGCGAGCATCTGGCTCTGGCTTGTGCCTCGCACAATGGTGCACAAATCCATACGGATCGTGTTTCCGCCTGGCTGGATCACCTCGGTCTGTCCGAACCTGACTTGCGCTGTGGCCCGCAGGAACCGCAGGACATGGCGGCCCGCGACGGGCTGATACTGGCAGATGACACGCCTTGCCAGATTCACAACAATTGCTCAGGCAAGCATTGCGGTTTCCTGACTTTGACGCAGCATATGGGGGCCGGGCCGGAATACCTGGAAATAGATCATCCTGTTCAGCAGGCCTGCCTGTCTGCCATCGAAGAAACCACAAGCGAAACCAGTCCCACCTACGGAATCGACGGGTGCTCGGCGCCGAATTTTGCGACGTCTCTGGTGGGACTTGCGCGATCGATGGCCTGGTTTGCCTCTGCCGCAGACCGTTCGGACCGCTCCAGCGAAGCAGCGGTACAGCTCACAGAAGCAATGGTGAAACATCCCGAACTTGTCGCAGGTGAAACTCGCGCTTGCACCGAGTTGATGCGAGCGATGAACGGGCGCGTTGCAATCAAGACAGGGGCCGAGGCCGTCTTTGTTGCCATCATCCCTGAACAGCGAATGGGCGTTGCGCTAAAAATCACTGACGGCACTACCCGCGCCAGCGAATGCGCCATCGCCGCGATTCTAGTGCATTTAGGTGTGCTAGAGGCCGATCACCCGGCCACCCGCAAATTCATGAACGCCACGCAATACAGCCGCCGCGGGTTGGAATGTGGTGTAATCAAACCCTCACCGGGATTCCCCGGCTGAGGCTTACATCTCGATCTCGTGCACCTCGGCCACTTCGACCGAGCCCGAGCCATTCACGACCATCGGGCAGCCTTTGGCCATCTCGGTTGCAGTCTCAATGCTGTCGGCCTTCACCACCGTGAAACCTGAGGCCGGATTTGATCCGCCATTGTCTTCAACCCCTCCGCTGCTGACCGTGTAGGACTGGCCTACAGGATTTCCCGGAATCTCTAATGAGCCGCCGATTTCCTGAAACCAAGCGCCCCATGCGGCCATGGTCGCCTCGATCTCGGCGGGATCGGTTGGGGTGTGACCCCCGTGATAAACAAACAAATATTGGGGCATATCGCTCCTCCCTGATGAAAACCTATTTGCAAAGTGCTTCGAGTTTGCGCAGCGACGATGTCCAGCCTTCGTTGTGGTTCGTGGCCGATTCGGCATCGACAAGTTCACGGTGATCAACCACCAGCCGTGATCCGCTGTTGGTCGCGGTAACCGAAAAGGTCACATGGCTTTCCGCACCGCGCTGGTCCTGATCGTCATGCCAAGCCCACGTAAATCCAACAGATTTTGGTCGATCGATATGGGTAACGTGACCCGAGACTTTGAACTGCTGACCCTCGCCATTCTGCATAACCGAATACCAGGGACCAATGCGCGAAAAGTCGAGATCATGTTCCGGTACATGCAACCCTTCGGGCCCCCACCACTGCAGAAGTTTCGCACCATCGCTGACCCATGCGAACAGGACCTCGGGACTAACGGGAAAATCTCGTTCCAGTTTCAGGTCGGCCATGAATTTTCCCTTTCAATAAGCTCTTCCAAACGGTCGAGGCTGCTTTCCCAGAAATGTCGTTTCGAAATCGTCCATTCGGCTATCGCGCGCAGACCCTCGGGCTGCACCGAGTACATCCGTTGCGTGCCGTGTACCCGCTGCTGCACCAACCCGGCCTCGCGCAAAACCTTCAAATGGCGCGAGATCGCGGCCCCTGACATGCCCTTGCCTTCTATCAAATTACCGGCGGGCAGTTCGCCTTCGTCCATCAGTTGCTCGACAATCGAGAACCGAGTGGCATCAGACAAAGCGGAGAATGTGACCAGAAGCGTATTCATGGCTTTATTTAACACAATAGTTAAATTAAAGGAAGCCCCTTAGAGGCCTTGAAATTCTGACCTGCCATAGCCCTGCAAATACAACAACGCTGTCAGATCGCCGTGATTTATGCGGACATCACATTCGGCAGCGACCGAAGGCTTGGCGTGCAACGCGACACCCGTCCCCGCCCGACCCAACATTCCCAGATCATTCGCTCCATCGCCAACGGCAATCACGTCAACCTCGGAGATACCTAGGCGTGTTGTGATCTGCTCCAATGCCTCTATTTTGGCCTGTCGCCCAAGAATGGGCCGCTTCACGTCGCCGGTAAGCTTGCCATCCTCAGCCAGCAATGTATTCGCCCGGTTCTCATCAAACCCAAGCTCTTCGGCGACCTTAGCCGTAAAAGCCGTGAACCCACCCGAGACCAGCGCTGCATAGACCCCATTCGCGCGCATCGTGGCAAGTAACGCCTTGCCGCCGGGCATCAGCGTGATCCGTTCATTCAGAACCTTGCCGATCACGCTTTCATCCAGCCCTTTCAATAAGCCCACACGCTCAGTCAGCGCACCTTCGAAATCCAGCTCGCCGTTCATTGCTCGCGCGGTGATGTCCTTGACCCGATCACCGACACCAGCCTCATCCGCCAGTTCATCGATGCATTCCTGTTGGATCATGGTGCTGTCCATATCGGCCAGCAGCATCTTTTTCCGGCGACCGTCAGCTTTTTGCACGACCAGGTCCACGCCCATCTCTTGCAACTCGCCCCAAACGTCCCAGCGATTGTAGGGAATTTCTGGCAGGGAAAACTCGGCCGCCTCATCGAGGCTCAGCCAGTTCGCATCACCCCCGCCCCATGCATTCCGCAACGACTCAACCAGCGTCGCCTCTAAAGAAGGGGCCGCAGGGTTGGTCAGCAGAGTAGCTACATACATGTCAGGCCTCCGATTAGCGCACCTGCGGGATATCGCAGGTGCAGCATTTTCACCAGAGGCAGATTGATCTAACCGAGAATACCAGGCAGGCGCAGCCCATGTTCGCGAGCGCAGTCTTTCGCGATCTCATACCCCGCATCTGCGTGACGCCAGACCCCCGAGGCAGGGTCGTTCCACAGAACACGCTCCAATCGCCGCGCGGCATCTTCGGTACCATCTGCACAGATCACCACACCCGCGTGCTGACTAAAGCCCATGCCCACGCCGCCGCCATGATGCAGCGAGACCCAGGTCGCACCGCTGGCCGTATTGATCAGAGCGTTCAACAGCGGCCAATCCGATACTGCGTCCGAGCCGTCCAGCATCGCCTCGGTCTCACGGTTCGGGCTGGCGACCGAGCCCGAGTCCAAATGATCACGCCCAATGACAACAGGCGCTTTCAACTCACCATTGGCCACCATTTCGTTGAACGCCAACCCAGCGCGATGACGATCGCCAAGGCCGATCCAGCATATACGTGCGGGCAGACCCTGAAACGCAATGCGTTCCTGCGCCATATCCAGCCAACGATGCAGGTGTTCGTTCTCGGGGAATAGCTCCTTCATCTTGGCGTCGGTCTTGTAGATATCCTCGGGGTCACCCGACAATGCACACCAGCGGAACGGGCCGATGCCCTTGCAGAACAGCGGCCGGATATAGGCGGGCACAAAGCCGGGGAAGGCAAAGGCATTCTCCAAGCCTTCATCCTGCGCCACCTGACGGATGTTGTTGCCGTAATCCAGCGTCGGAACGCCCGCGTTCCAGAAATCGACCATTGCAGCGACATGCTGTTTCATCGAGGCACGGGCGGCCTTTTCAACCGCTTTAGGATCAGTTTCGCGCTTGTCCTTCCACTGCGCCATGCTCCAGCCAATCGGCAGATACCCATTGATCGGGTCATGGGCGCTGGTTTGGTCAGTGACGATATCGGGGCGCATGCCACCGGCCTGCATCCGCGCATAAATTTCGGGGAACACCTCAGCCGCATTGCCTAGCAGACCCACAGATTTCGCCTCGCCCGCCTTGGTCCAGCTGTCGATCATCTCAAGCGCTTCATCGAGAGTCTCGGCTTTTTCGTCCAGATACTTGGTGCGCAGGCGGAAATCGATCGAGTCCGGATTGCACTCGACCGCCAAACAACTGGCCCCGGCGAACACCGCCGCCAGAGGCTGCGCGCCACCCATGCCGCCCAGACCGCCGGTCAGAATCCATTTGCCAGTCAAGTCGCCGCCATAGTGCTGACGGCCAGCCTCGGCAAAGGTTTCATAGGTGCCCTGTACGATGCCCTGCGTACCGATATAGATCCACGAACCGGCCGTCATCTGGCCGTACATCATCAGCCCCTTCTTATCGAGCTCGTTGAAGTGATCCCAATTGGCCCAATGAGGCACGATGTTTGAGTTGGCGATCAGAACCCGAGGCGCATCCTTATGGGTGCGGATGATCGCCACCGGTTTGCCCGACTGGACGATCAGGGTTTCATCCTCTTCCAGATCTTTCAGCCCTGCGACGATCCGGTCGAAATCGTTCCATGTCCGCGCCGCGCGACCGATGCCGCCATAAACCACCAGTTCGTGCGGGTTTTCGGCCACGTCCGGGTGCAGGTTGTTCATCATCATCCGCAAGGGCGCCTCGGTCACCCAGCTTTTTGCGTTCAGTTCGGGGCCGGTGGGCGGATAGATATCGCGGGTATTCTTGCGAGGATCGGTCATGTCAAAGCTCCAATGCAGTGTCTTGGATGGCGTCGAGAATATCCACCAACCAGCGACGCAGGCGCTTGGCTTTCGCCTCGTCAAACGCCCACGGAGGGGTTTCGGCGGACAGATAGGTAGATTGCGCCAACTCCATCTGGATCGCGTGTTGGCCTTCATCAGGACGGCCATAGTGGCGGGTCGTCCAACCCCCTCGGAATCGCCCGTTCAGGACGGTGCTGTAAGGGGAGGAATGCGAAAATTCATAGGCCGCGGCCTCAATGCCGGGGGCACAGGTCGCGCCACCATCGGTGCCGATGTTCATATCCGGCAGGGTGCCTTCGAACAGGAACGGGATCTTGCTTCGGATCGAGTGGCAGTCAAACAGGATCGCAACACCGTGTATTGCCCGCACCCTTTCAAGCTCTTGCTCAAGCGCGTTGTGATAGGGCGCGTGGTAGGCGGTTCGACGTACCTCGATCTCATCGACTGAGGGCTCCTGCCCCTCGGTCCAGATCGGCTGACCGTCAAAATCGGTCAACGGCACCAGAGTTGTTGTGTTCTGCCCAGGATACAATGATACGCCCGCAGGGTCTCGATTAGCGTCAATGACATAGCGGTGGATATGGGATTGCACGACCGTCGCGTTGGCAACGAGCCCATCGTAGAGCTGATTGATATGCCAATCCGTATCCGCCAGCGCCTGCCCATTCGCATTCAGTCGCGCAGCAATGTCGTCGGGCACATACGTGCTGCCATGCGGCTGTCCCAGCACGATGGGCCCATCGCCACGCTGAACACTGAAAACCTGCATCACGACAGCTCCGGCATGGGCATTGCAGCTGCCTGCAAAATAGTTCCGCTTTCGACTAGGGACTTTGCGGTTTCCAATTCAGGCGCCAGATAGCGATCATCGCCAAGCGACGGGATATCGTCGCGCAAACGCCCAACCACGCTGGTCAGCGCTTTGCTGGTCGCAAGAGGTGCGCGGAACTCGATGCCTTGCGCGGCGCAGAGCAGTTCGATCCCCAGAATATAGTTCAAATTATCAACCATCCGGCCTAAACGCCGCGCCCCGTGGGCAGCCATCGAGACGTGGTCTTCTTGATTGGCCGATGTAGGTGTGCTGTCGGTCACACATGGGTTGGCCAGATGTTTGTTCTCGCTCATCAACGCAGCCGTCGTGACCTCGGCGATCATCAGACCCGAGTTCAGCCCCGGCTCGGGCGTCAGGAAGGGCGGCAGATCAAAGCTAAGCGCCGGGTCGACCATTAATGCGATCCGACGCTGTGCGATCGCCCCGATCTCTGACAGGGCCAAAGCAATCATATCGGCGGCAAAGCCTACCGGTTCGGCGTGGAAGTTCCCGCCCGAGACAATGGCATCCGGATCGGTCAGAACCAGCGGATTGTCGGTGGCGGCGTTGGCCTCAACCACAAGCGTTGCGGCGGCCTGCCGGATCACATCCATCGCAGCACCCGCGACCTGCGGCTGGCATCGGATGCAGTATGGGTCCTGCACCCGCGTATCCTCATCGCGATGGCTTTCGCGGATTTCCGAGCCATCCAGCGTGGCCCGCATTGCCGCCGCTGCCTCGATCTGGCCGCGATGGCCACGCAGCGCGTGAATTTCGGGCTGCAAGGGGGCGGTAGAACCCATGATCGCATCCGTCGATGCCGCCGAAATTACCAACGCGTTTTGCGCCGAACGCCATCCTTCGAACAGACCGGCCAGCGCATACGCGGTTGAAAACTGTGTGCCGTTGATGAACGCCAGACCTTCCTTGGGTCCGAGCTGTATCGGCTCTAACCCGGCGGTCCTCAAAGCATCAGCACCCGGCATGACGGTGCCGTTTACTTCGGCCTCGCCTTCACCGATCACAACCGCGGTCATATGGGCCAAGGGCGCCAGATCACCAGATGCACCAACCGAACCCTGCGCCGGGATCACCGGTGTCACACCGCGCGCCAGCATCTGCTGCAGCAATTCGACAAGCTCCCAACGGACACCTGACGCGCCGCGCCCGAAGGACAGCAGCTTGAGCGACATCATCAGCCGCGCCAGACGACGCGGCACAGCCGGCCCCACCCCGCAACAATGGCTGAGGATCAGGTTGCGCTGCAGGGTCGAGGTGTCTTTGGCCGCAATCTTGTGACTCGCCAGTTTGCCAAAGCCGGTGTTGACGCCATAGACGGGCTCGCTTCCTTCGGCAGCCTGCGCAATGCGTGCAGCAGCGACCTCAACCTTGGGTCGGCAGGCGGCGTCCAGCGAAATGGCGGCTTCGGTCCAGTAGATCTGAGCAAGCTGATCCAGCGAAACCTGACCGGGGACAAGCAACAGAGGTGTCATTCCTGACCTCCAAAAATACGTTTATGCAGAGGGTTGAAACCGATGCGATAGGACAGTTCTGCAGGATGAGTAGCATCCCAGACGGCCAGATCAGCGCGCAATCCGGGCGCGATCACGCCGGTATCATCCAGACCCAAAGCGCGAGCCGCGACGTGGGTAACACCTGCCAATGCTTCTTCAGGCGTCATGCGAAACAAAGTGCACCCCATGTTCATTGTTAGCAGCAGAGAAGTCAGGGGTGAGGACCCCGGATTGCAATCGGTCGCCAGTGCCATGGGAACATTCTTCTGGCGCAACAATTCAATCGGCGGAGCTTGCGTTTCATGCAGCGTATAGAACGCGCCGGGCAGCAGGACCGCGACCGTTCCGGCCCTGGCCATGGCGGCAACACCGTCGGCGTCCAAATATTCGATATGATCAGCGGATAGCGCTCCGTAAGCTGCCGCCAGCTTAGCCCCACCTAGATTTGAAAGTTGTTCAGCATGCAGCTTCACCGGTAGGCCAAGCTCTTGCGCGACAACAAAAACCCGTTCGATCTGTGTTGGATCAAATGCAATGCCTTCGCAGAACCCATCCACCGCGTCCACCAGCCCTTCGGCATGGGCCGCGCGCAGTGTCGGAATGCAGACCTCGTCAATATAGGCGTCATCCCGACCCGCATATTCTGGCGGAACGGCATGTGCGCCAAGAAAACTGGTGTTGACCCGAATAGGGCGCTCCCGCGCAATTCGGCGCGCCGCGCGCAACATACGCAGTTCGGTTTCGGTATCGAGCCCATAACCCGACTTCACCTCGATGCAGGACACACCTTCGGCCAGCAATGCGTCCACGCGCGAAAGCGCGCCTGCAAGCAGCTCTTCTTCTGTTGCTGCCCGCGTGCCGTTTACGGTCGACAGGATGCCTCCACCCGCGCGGGCAATTTCTTCGTAGGTCGCGCCCTTCAGGCGCATTTCGAACTCAACCGCGCGGTTGCCGCCAAACACAACATGAGTATGAGCATCAATCAGAGCAGGCGTGATCAAGCGGTCACCATAGTCGTTCTGCGGCCACTCGGCATATGACGGCGGCATTGCCGACCGAGCGCCAACCCAAACGATTTCCGACCCATCGATGGCAATCGCACCATCCTCGATCATCCCATAGGATTGGTCGCCCCCCATGGTGGCTACATGTTTGCTACGAAGAACAGTTTTTTTCGTCATGGCGATTCTTTTGGGCTCCCCCTGCGCTTGATTTTTTCGTATACGGCTAAAAATATAAAGTCTACACAAAATGGAATTACGATGACGGTTCATGCTAAAACGGCCCTGTTAGGCTCTGAGTGGGTGCACAACCTACGAGTCGAAATCGAAGACGGTCGGATCGCTGCGCTGAAATCAGGGACCGAGCCAAAACCCGAAGACACTCGGGTCGACGTGTTGCTGCCCGCTTTGGCGAACCTGCACAGCCATGCCTTTCAACGCGCCATGGCGGGCATGACCGAAACGCGCGTAGCAGGGCGCGAAAGCTTCTGGACCTGGCGTACCTTGATGTACCGATTTCTGGACCGCCTCACTCCTGCACAGATCGAGGCCATTGCTGCATTGGTCTATATGGAGATGCAGGAAGCCGGGTATGCTGCGGTCGGGGAATTCCACTACGTCCACCACCAACCCGGCGGCACGCCTTATGCGCAGTTGTCTGAGCTGAGTCAGCGCATCTTCTCGGCAGTCAGCCAAACCGGGATTGGATTGACACATCTACCGGTGCTCTACACCTATGGCGGCGTCGCGCAAGAGCCTCTGACCGGTGGTCAATTGCGGTTCGGCAATGATGTGGAAAGGTTCCTGCAGCTTGTCGAGGACTGTAAGCCGCTGATGCCTTATGCAGACAGCCAGATCGGCATCGCGCCGCACTCTCTGCGTGCGACCTCGCCTGATGATCTACGGCAAGTGCTGAACGCTACCCCACGAGGCCCGGTGCACATCCACATCTCTGAACAAGAGAAGGAGGTCACGGATGTAGAAGCCGCTCTGGGTCAACGACCGGTAGATTGGCTGCTGAGCAACGTGGATGTGAACGAACGATGGTGCCTGATCCATGCCACTCATATGACAGACGATGAAACCCGCGCTCTTGCCCGATCCGGGGCTGTGGCCGGTCTTTGCCCGATCACAGAGGCCAATCTGGGGGATGGTATTTTCAATGGTGCCGTCTACATCGAGCAGGGCGGTGCCTTTGGTGTCGGTTCAGACTCGAATGTGCGTATTTCGCTGCCCGAGGAATTGCGTACGCTGGAGTATTCTCAACGTCTGCGCGACAAGGCCCGCACTGTGCTGGTACGTGGCGAAGGCTCGGTCGGTCAAACGCTGTATACCGGAGTCGCCCGCGGTGGCGCACAGGCGCTGGGGCGCGACGCCGGAGAGATCGCAATAGGTCATCTGGCCGATCTGGTTGCGATCGATCGAAGTCACCCCACCCTGTGTACTTTGCGCGACGATCAATTGATTGACGGCCTGAGCTTTGCCGCGCCTGACGGAACAGTGACCGACCTTTGGTCTGCCGGGCGACATCAGGTGCGCGGCGGGCGCCATATCGCCCGCGATGCGATCCTGAACAATTATCGTGCCGCGATAAATGACCTTTTGGAAGACATCTGAACTTATATGACCCAAACCAGCGACACAACCAGCTACAAAGACATTAAGCAAACCGTCCTGCGCCGGATCCGCTCGGGCGAGTTGCAGCCCGACGCTCTGCTTCCCAATGAGCAAGAATTAGCGGTCGAGTTTTCGTGCACCCGCACCACAGTCAACAGAGCACTGCGGGAACTGGCGGATGAAGGGTTTCTTGAACGGCGCCGAAAGGCAGGCACCCGGGTCCTTAGCGCACCGCAGCGACAGGCGCGCTTCACAATTCCTCTGGTCCGAGATGAAATCGAAGCGGCGGGCGGAACCTATCGCTACGCTCTTGTGTCATGTGAAACGCAGATCGCCCCAGACTGGCTGGCGGCCCGGTTGGCCCTACGTGCTGATCAAAGTGTGATGCACGTGCGATGCATGCATTTCTCCGGCAATTCACCGTTTCAGTTCGAAGACCGCTGGATCGTGATAGACAGCGTACCTCAGGTCACGCAGGCAGATTTCACTAGCGTCGGACCCAATGACTGGCTGGTGCAAACAGTCCCGTTCACCAATGTCGAGTTGACCTTTCTGGCCAGCCGCGCAGATACCACTTTGGCCGGATTTCTGGACGTTCCCGAGGGTGAACCCGTTTTTACTGCCGAGCGTATCACATGGCTGCAGGGTCAGCCGGTAACGTTTGCCAAGATGTATTTTGCAGCCGGATATCGGATGACAACCGAGTTCTGATTGTCCGGGCTTTACGCTTCCCCAATTCCACGACAGATTTGCTGCAGAATGTGCGCGTCTGCTGGAAAGGATATCGGGATGGGCAACCCGCTTTATGATCGTTTGCTGGGCATCCATGCAGGCAAGGATACGCCGTTTTTGCACCTTCCGGATGGTCAGACTTTGACCCATGCCACGTTTCTGGACACGGCGGCCCGTCTGGCCAACACCATGACAGGACTGGAAATGGAACCGGGCGACCGCGTGGCGGTGCAGGTGGAGAAATCCGTTGAGGCACTGGCGCTTTATGCCGCCTGTGTCCAAGCGGGGCTGATCTTTCTACCTCTCAATACGGGCTATACGACGCAAGAGCTAAGCTATTTCATCGAAAACAGCGGAGCCTCACTGGTGGTGTGCGATGAGGCAAACGAGGCAGGGCTTGCCGAGATCGTGCAAAAGAACAATGCCCGGCTTGAAACGCTAAACGCCGACGGTTCAGGCAGCCTTATGCGGCGTGCTCTGGGGATGCTTCCGGCCTTTCAGCCGGCCCACCGATCCGAAGATGATCTGGCTGCGTTCCTATATACTTCAGGCACGACGGGGCGTTCGAAAGGGGCAATGCTGACGCAGGCGAATCTGCTGTCGAACGCGGAGACCCTTGTGCAGGAATGGCGTTTCACAGATGATGACGTGCTGTTGCACGCGCTGCCGATCTTTCACACGCATGGACTGTTTGTTGCGACAAATGTCGTCCTCGCATCGGGCGGGTCGATGATATTTCTGCCGAAGTTCGACTTGGAAGATATGTTACGCCTGATGCCACAGGCAACGGCGATGATGGGGGTGCCGACGTTTTACACCCGCCTGCTAAGCGACGACCGCTTCGCCCAAGATCTGACTCAGGATATGCGGCTGTTCATCTCAGGTTCAGCGCCTTTGCTGGCAGATACCCACGTTGAATTTGAAGACCGTACAGGTCATCGCATTCTGGAACGCTATGGCATGACCGAGACGAACATGAACACTTCTAACCCCTATGACGGCGAACGCCGGGCGGGAACGGTCGGATTTCCCCTGCCGGATGTTGAACTGAAGGTCACAGACCCCAAAACAGGTCAAACCCTAGCAGATGGTGAGATCGGCATCATCGAGGTGCGCGGTCCCAATGTGTTTCAGGGCTACTGGCAAATGCCCGACAAAACCGCCGCAGAACTGCGTGAAGACGGGTTCTTCATCACTGGCGATCTGGGTCGGATCGACGAGGACGGCTATGTCCATATCGTCGGGCGCGAGAAAGACCTGATCATCTCGGGCGGGTATAATATCTACCCCAAAGAGATCGAGCTGCTGCTAGACGAACAACCCGGCGTGCTGGAAAGCGCGGTAATTGGCGTCCCGCATCCGGATTTCGGAGAAACCCCGGTTGGCATTCTGGTCCCTGCCCCCGGTCACACGCCAGACATCGAGGCCATCATGGGTGCGGTCCGGGACGCGCTCGCCCGGTTCAAACATCCCCGCCAGTTGATCCTGCTGGACGAGCTCCCCCGCAACACGATGGGCAAGGTGCAAAAGAACATCCTGCGTGACCGCTGCAAAGACCTTTTCACCAAGACCTGATATTCAAGGCAAAAGCGCAACGCGACCCTTGTCTGTCAACAACCAGCAATCCTGTCCTTCGAACACTGCAACGCCAACCGGGCGGCCATACCCTGCGCCGCTATCCAGGTTGATGCGATTGCCGTAATGCGTTGATTGATCCACCGGCGTATGCCCATGGACGATCAGTTTCGGATGCGGACCTCGGTGGTTGTGAAAGGTTTGCCTGATCCAGACCAGATCATTTTCCCGTTGTTCGCTCAGCGGAATACCGGGCCGAATGCCCGCATGGACAAAAGCAATCTCGCGCGTTTGATGCATGGCGATGAGCCCTTGCAGAAATATCCGATGCGCATCGGGAACCGCACCCCGCGCCGTTGCATGCAGATCCTCGAGCCGTGTCTGCTGATCGAAGAACACGCCATAGCTTTGTAGTGTTTCGACACCACCCAACCGCTCGTGCAGCCAATGATACCCGACCAACATATGCGGATCGTGACGCGGGACATCTTCGAGGAACCATGAAAACATCCGGTCATGGTTGCCCAGCAGAGTGATCCACCGCTTGCCCGCATCGCGACCAGCGATCAGCCGATCCAGAACGCCCCGGCTGTCGGGGCCCCGATCAACGTAATCGCCCAGATACACGATCTCGGCATCGGGGCCGCCATCGCGTTCGATCAGCGCCAAGGAGCGCTCGAACTCATCCACGCGGCCGTGCAAATCTCCAATTGCGTAGATCGGATTGGTCATCAGCTTTCCCTCGGGCAATGGTGATTGCCGCACTTCTGGCGCAAAATCAGCACTTTGAAAAGGCGATGCCCACGCTTTGGACAAGCGCGGGCATCAATCTGTCACAGAAGTTCAACAGCGACCGTCAGGCCACGTCAAACTCCAACGGTTTGATCTGAGTAAACAGACCTGTCTCGGCGAGTTTGGCGCGCGCCTCGGCTGGTACCGGTTCATCAACATAAAGCAACGCAATCGCCTCACCGCCGGCTTCGGATCGTCCAAGAGTAAAGTTCGCGATGTTCACATCGTTCTCGCCCATGGTCTGTCCTAAAGCACCAATGATGCCCGGCACGTCTTCGTTAGTCGTATAGAGCATATGCGCCCCGATCTCGGCATCGATATTGATGCCCTTGATCTGAATAAACCGCGGCTTGCCGTCGCTGAACACCGTGCCACCGATTGAGCGTTCACGCTTTTCAGTCACCACAGTGACCTTGATATAGCCTTCGAACGCACCGGATTTGTCCTGATTGGTGGTCGATATCTGGATGCCACGCTCTCTCGCGACAACCGGGGCCGAGACCATGTTCACCTCGGGATTGAATTTCTTCATGATTCCGGCAACGACCGAACAATTCAACGCAGCCAGGTTCATGTTCGCAGCGACACCGTCATAGAGGATGTTGATTGCCTTGATCGGCTCATCCGTCATCTGACCAATGAAGCTGCCCAGATGCCCGGCCAGCTTGATCCACGGCCCCATGACCTTGGCCTCCTCTGCCGTCACACTGGGCATGTTCAGTGCGTTCTCGACCGCTCCGGTCAGCAGGTAATTCGAGATCTGCTCGGCCACTTGCAGCGCCACGTTTTCCTGCGCCTCAGTCGTGGCCGCACCCAAGTGCGGTGTGCAAACCACATTGGGTAGGTTGAACAGGGCGTTCTCCTTGGCCGGTTCCTCACTGAACACGTCAAAGGCCGCACCGGCGACATGACCCGATTGCAACGCCTCGGCCAGCGCGTCCTCGTCGACCAGACCGCCACGGGCGCAGTTGACAATGCGCACGCCTTTCTTGGTATTGGCCAGATTCTCACGGCTGAGGATATTGCGCGTCTGATCGGTCAGCGGCACGTGCAGAGTGATAAAGTCAGCGCGGGCCAGAAGCTCGTCCAGTTCGACCTTTTCCACACCCATCTGCGCGGCTTTCTCTTCGCCAAGATAGGGATCATAGGCGACGACCTTCATCTTCAGACCCAAAGCACGCTCGCATACGATGCCACCAATGTTGCCCGCGCCGATCACGCCCAGGGTCTTGTTGGTCAGCTCAATCCCCATGAACTTGGACTTTTCCCACTTGCCCGCATGGGTCGAGGTACTGGCCTCGGGGATTTGCCGCGCCACGGCAAACATCATCGCGATGGCATGCTCGGCGGTGGTGATCATGTTGCCGAACGGTGTGTTCATCACGATGACGCCTTTTTTCGAGGCCGCATCCTTGTCGATATTGTCGGTGCCGATCCCGGCACGACCAATAACTTTTAACTTGTCTGCCTTCTCCAGAATGGTTGGCGTGACTTTGGTGGCAGAACGGATGGCGAGGCCGTCATAATGACCGATCACCTCGGCCAGTTTGTCTTTGTCCTTTCCCAGATCGGGCATGAAATCCACGTCGATGCCACGGTCGCGGAAGATTTGTACGGCGGTTTCGCTCAGCTTGTCAGAGACGAGTACTTTGGGAGCCATATTTTTGGTCCTTGAACATTGTGGAAGGTCCGGGCCGGATGCGGCCCGGTAGAAAAGGTCAGGCAGCTTCGGTTTGCGCTGCAATCTCGGCTTCAAAAGCCCATGCAAGCCAGGGCAGCATCGCCTCGATATCTGATGTCTCAACCGTGCCGCCGCACCAGATGCGCAGACCCGCAGGCGCGTCGCGATAGGCACCGATATCAAGCGCAATGTTTTCGGCCTCAAGCCGTTTGGCGACGGCTTTGGCAAAAACGGCACCATCTTGAATGCGCGTATCGGTGAACTTCAGACAGACCGACGTATTTGATTGAGTTGTCGAGTCTTCGGCCAGATTGGCGATCCAGTCATTTTGGTCGCAGAACGCATGAACCGTGCCAGCATTGGCATTCGCACGAGTAATCAGCCCCTGCAAACCTCCGACTGAACGCGCCCAATCCAACGCGAAAAGGTAATCCTCAACCGCTAGCATTGAGGGTGTATTGATCGTCGCGCCGGCGAATATCCCATCAATCAGCTTGCCACCTTTGGTCAGGCGGAAGATCTTCGGCAAAGGCCATGACGGGGTGTAACTCTCCAAGCGCTCGACCGCGCGCGGAGACAGGATCAGCATCCCATGAGCCGCCTCTCCGCCTAGTACCTTCTGCCAACTGAACGTTGTCACATCCAACTTGTCCCATGGCAAGTCCATCGCGAACGCAGCGGATGTCGCGTCACAGATCGTCAGACCCTGACGATCATCGGCAATCCAGTCGCCATCTGGGACCCGCACACCCGAAGTCGTTCCGTTCCATGTGAACACCACATCGTTGGCGAAATCGACGGACGCGAGATCAACGATTTGCCCGTACTCGGCGGTTTTCACTTCAGCGTCGATTTTCAGTTGCTTGACCACATCAGTCACCCAACCCGCGCCAAAGCTTTCCCAGGCCAGCATTTCAACTTTGCGCTCACCCAGCAAAGACCAAAGCGCCATCTCAACCGCACCGGTGTCCGAGGCTGGTACAATGCCGATGCGATAATCCGCTGGAATGCCTAGAATCTCTCGCGTGCCTTCAATGGCCGCCTTCAGCTTGTCCTTGCCGACCGCAGCCCGATGCGAGCGGCCCAAGGCGGCATCCGCCAGTTTGGTCAGATCAAATGTGGGGGTTTGGCACAGGGGCCCGAGGAAAAACGCGGGTTGGCCGGCCGCGTCGCCGGTTGTTCGATAGTCATGTGTATTACCCTTCCAGATACACGCCCCTCGTTGGGGAGGGGTGTCCCACGCACAGAGGTATGGGTCGTTTGCACCTGCAGCAAGCGTAAAAGACGCTTCATCAGCGGAAAACG
The DNA here is from genome assembly GCF_056583445.1 of Ruegeria sp. S84. Classification (NCBI taxonomy): domain Bacteria; kingdom Pseudomonadati; phylum Pseudomonadota; class Alphaproteobacteria; order Rhodobacterales; family Roseobacteraceae; genus Ruegeria; species Ruegeria sp. S84. The sequence goes on along the minus strand of NZ_CM152618.1, from coordinate 3,383,972 downwards.
ACACTGGAAATGGGCTCAGATCGGAACACAGGTTTCCGATGGGCGAAAACCCCCGCCAGTTGGCGGGGGTTTATTGATTGAGGTTTATTCTGCTGCGTCCATGTATTCGGTCATTGGCGGGCATGTGCAGATGAGGTTTCTGTCGCCGTATGCGTTGTCGACGCGGTTGACGGGGGACCAGTATTTGTCGACGCCCATGGAGCCTGGGGGGAAGCAGGCCTGTTCACGGGTGTAGGGACGGTCCCAGTCGCCGACCAGATCGCGCACCGTGTGGGGGGCGTTTTTCAGCGGGTTGTTTTCCGCGTCGATCTTGCCGTCGATGATGTCCTGTGCCTCGGAGCGGATGGACAGCATGGCGTCGCAGAAGCGGTCCAGCTCATCCATGGGTTCCGATTCCGTGGGCTCGACCATCAGGGTGCCGGCCACCGGCCAGGACATGGTGGGCGCGTGGAAGCCGCTGTCCACCAGACGTTTGGCAATGTCATCGACGCTGACATGGGCCGCCTCGTCCAGCGGGCGGGTGTCGAGGATGCATTCATGCGCCACGCGACCCGTTTCCGAGGTGTAGAGGATCGGGTAGGCATCCTTGAGCCGCGCCGCGATGTAGTTGGCGTTCAGGATCGCCACTTTCGTGGCCTGCGTCAGACCCGCGCCGCCCATCAGCAGCACATAGGCCCAGCTAACCGGCAAGATCGAGGGCGACCCAAAGGGCGCCGCCGAGACCGGACCCACGGCAGTGCCGTATTCCGGGTGGCCGGGCAGATGCTCGGTCAGATGCGCTTTGACGCCGATCGGACCCATGCCGGGGCCGCCGCCGCCATGGGGGATGCAGAAGGTCTTGTGCAGGTTCAGGTGGCTGACGTCACCGCCGATGTCTCCGGGACGCGACAGACCCACCATGGCGTTCATGTTGGCGCCGTCGATATAAACCTGACCGCCATGATCATGGGTGATCTGGCAGACCTCCTGCACGGTGGTCTCAAACACGCCATGGGTCGAGGGGTAGGTGATCATGCAGGCGGCCAGATGGTCCGAGTGCTTTTCGGCCTTGGCGCGGAAATCATTCAGATCAATGTTGCCCTTCTCATCCGCCTGCACAGGCACAACCTGCCAGCCCACCATCTGGGCCGAGGCCGGGTTGGTCCCATGCGCCGAGGTCGGGATCAGGCAGACATTGCGCTGCCCTTCGCCCCGGGCGAAGTGATAGTTGCGGATGGTCAAGAGGCCTGCGTACTCACCCTGCGCGCCCGAGTTGGGCTGCTGGCTGATCGCGTCATAGCCGGTGATCTGGCACAACTTGTCGTTCAGATCATCGATCATCTCATGATAGCCCTGCGCCTGATCTTCGGGGCAGAACGGGTGCAGGTTGCCGAACTCGGGCCAGGTGACCGGGATCATCTCGATCGTGGCGTTCAGCTTCATGGTGCACGAGCCCAGCGGGATCATCGCCCGGTCCAGCGCCAGGTCGCGGTCGGCCAGACGGCGCATGTAGCGCGTGATCTCGGCCTCGGCCCGGTTCTTGTGGAAGATCGGGTGGGTCAGGTACTCGCTTTCGCGCAGCGCGTAATCCGGCAGGCGATAGGCCACGTTCGAGCTGTCATCCTTGCGGTCGATGCCGAAGGCCCCCCAGACCGCCTCGATGGTCTCGGGCCGGGTCTGTTCGTCCAGGCTGATGCCCACTTTCGTGTCGCCGACCTTACGCAGGTTGACGCCCCGGGCCACAGCGGCCTCCATGACCGTTTTCTGCAGATGGCCAACCTCAACCGTGATCGTGTCGAAGAACACTTCCGGCTCCACAGCAAAGCCTGCCTCTTCCAGACCGGCGGCCAAACGCGAGGTCTTGCGGTGCACCGATTGCGCGATGGCCTTGATGCCGTCGGGGCCGTGATACACGGCATACATCGAGGCAATCACCGCCAGCAGCGCCTGCGCGGTGCAGACATTCGAGTTGGCTTTCTCACGCCGGATGTGCTGTTCGCGGGTCTGCAGCGCCAGGCGGTAAGCCTTGTTGCCCCGGCTGTCGATGCTGACACCGATGATCCGGCCCGGCATCGAGCGCTTCAGCTTGTCGGTGGTCGCCATATACGCGGCGTGCGGGCCACCATAGCCCATCGGCACACCAAAGCGCTGGGTCGAGCCGATGGCGATATCCGCGCCCATCTCACCGGGCGACTTCAGCAGCGCCAGCGACAGGATATCGGCGGCGACGATGGCAATCGCCTTGTGTTCATGCAGGGCCGCAATCTCGGCGGTGAAGTCGCGCACATGGCCATGGGTGCCGGGGTACTGGAAGATGGCGCCAAAGACCGCGCCCGCATCCAGCGTGTCCGGATCAGCCACCTGCACCTCGATGCCCAGAGGCTCGGCGCGCGTTTTAATCACCGCGATGGTCTGCGGGTGGCAGTTCTTGTCGACAAAGAAGGCTGCATTGTTGGCCTTGGACCGGCCGCCGCGCTTGGCCATCGCCATGGCTTCCGCCGCAGCAGTCGCTTCGTCCAGCAAGGACGCGTTGGCCACGTCCAGCCCGGTCAGGTCGCTGACCATGGTCTGGAAGTTCAAGAGCGCCTCAAGTCGGCCCTGGCTGATCTCGGGCTGATAAGGCGTGTAGGCCGTGTACCAGGCCGGGTTTTCCAGAATGTTGCGCAGGATCGGCGCCGGCGTGGTGGTGCCATAATAGCCCTGACCGATCAGCGAGGTCAGAACCTTGTTCTTGCTCGCCACCTCTTTCATGTGAAAGAGCGCATCGCGCTCGGTCATCGCCGGACCCCAGTCCAGCGGCTCTTTCTGCCGGATCGCCGGCGGGACGGTGGCGTCGATCAGCTCGTCCAGCGTCTTGAAGCCGATCACCTTGAGCATGTCGCGCATCTCGGTCGGGCTGGGCCCGATATGGCGGCGGTTGGCGAAGTCATAGGCTTCGTAATCGGTCAGTTTGAAGGCCATGTGTGCGCTCCTCAAGGATAGGTCAGGCCCGGCGGAGACGGCAGGAGCCTCCGGCGGAAGTATTTGGAAACAGATGAAGGGGCGGGGCCGCGCACGGACCCGCCGCCTGAGTTAACCGATGAAGGCCTTGTAGCCGGCCTCGTCCATCAGGTCTTCGAGCTGCGAGGCGTCCGCGATCTTGATCTTGTAGATCCAGGCCTCGCCTTCGGGGTCTTCGTTCAGCGCGCCGGGATTGTCGGCCAGTGCCTCGTTCACCTCGGTGATCTCGCCGTCGACCGGTGCGTAAAGCTCGGACGCCGCCTTGACGGATTCAATCACGCCGATCTCGCCGCCTTTTTCGAACTCGTCGCCTGCTTCCTGCTGTTCCACGAACACCACGTCACCCAACTGCTCGGCGGCGTGTTTGGTGATGCCCAGCGTGGCGGTGTCGCCGTCAACGCTCAGCCATTCATGCTCTTCGGAATAATAGGTTGCCATGTCTCTCTCTCCTGACTTCAACGCTTGTAATTCTGTTTGACGAAGGGCAGCGCCACGATCTCAGCCGGTTGCGGCTTGCCCCGGATGATCAGGTTCACCTTCTCGCCCGGCTCGCCATGGCCTTTGCTCACATAGCCCATCGCCACCGGTCCACCCACCGTGGGGCCAAACACGCCCGAGGTGATCTGACCGATGCTGTTGCCCTCAAGGCACTGCACTTCCACGCCCTGACGCGCAGGCGCACGGCCTTCGGGCTTGATGCCCACCAGCTTTTTGGCGGGACCTTCGGCCAGTTCCTTCTGCACGCGGTCCGCGCCCGGGAAACCGCCCTCTTCCTTGCGGCGCTTTTGCATCGCCCAGCCCAGCGAGGCCTCGACCGGCGAGGTGCTTTGGTCGATGTCATTGCCATAAAGGCACAGACCTGCCTCCAGCCGCAGGCTGTCGCGCGCGCCCAGACCGGCCGCTTCGCAATCCTCATGCGCCAGAAACGCCTTGGTGATCTCGATCGCCTTGTCCTCGGGGATCGAGATCTCGTAGCCATCCTCGCCGGTATAGCCCAGCCGCGAGATACGGCACTCAACACCGTTGATATCGGCCACCGTGGTTTCCATGAACTTTAGATCACGCGCGGCGGGGCACAGTTCGCCCACAACGTTTTCCGCCGCAGGGCCCTGAACCGCCACCAGCGCGCGGTCGAAAATCTCGATCACTTCAACGCCTTCGAGGTGCTCACGCATATGCGGAATGTCCTGATGCCGCAGCGCCGCGTTCACCACCACAAAGTAATGATCCCCCGCGTTCGACACGATCAGGTCATCCATGATCCCGCCTTCTGCGTTCGTAAAGAACCCGTACCGCGCCTTGCCTTCCTTCAGCGTCGCATAAGCCTGCGGGCAAAGCGCTTCCAGCTTCTCACCCACATTCTCGCCCCGCAAAATCACCTGACCCATATGGCTCACATCAAACACCGCCGCCTTCTCACGGCACTGCTTATGCTCCCCCATAATCCCCAAAGGATACTGAACAGGCATCTCCCATCCCGCAAAATCAACCAACTTACCCCCCAACTCAACATGCAAAGCGTAAAGAGGCGTGCGTTTTAAGGATGAAGTCATGGTGGCCACCTGCTTTGTATCAGTTACCCAGAAACGTTCCTGTCAGTCTGACCCAAGCTGCACAGATTGCAACGATTCAGCCCAGGATTTCAGCGGATCGCCTCGATTACGGCAGAACAGTATACGGGTGCATGCATCAATAATGTTCCTATAGGAAACTTTTTTCCGTTAGGCAACACTCCTTGTTCGGAGTCAGTAAAACTGTGCCGAGCACCCGCCCATAGCTGGTGGACATCCCCGATAGTAACTTGGTTTCGCGTGGAAAATCATGAAATGGTCTTCAACTTACCTTCATTCCTCAAGGGAATGAACTGCGCGATCAAGCACCCTGAGACCCGCAACCAAATCCTCTTCGGCTGTGTCTTCGGCAAAATCGTGGCTGATTCCGTCAATCGACGGGACAAAGAGCATCGCAACCGGCATCAGGCGCGAGACATTGGTGGCATCGTGGAGCGCTCCGGATGGCATATTGCGCCAACGCCCAGGCGCAATGGCCTGCGCGCCGCTTTCCAGCGCACCGCGCAAAACCGGGTCCATGCTGACGGGCTCTAACCCCAGCATCGGGCCGTAGGTTAGTGTTATGCCCTGCTCTTCGGCAATCTGCTGTGCGGTCGCGCGAATGATGTCTTCCATACGCACCAGACGCTCAGGATCGCCGTCGCGCCATTGCATCGAAAACCGCACCCGTCCCGGCACGATAGAGGACGCATTGGGGTGAACATCAACACGCCCGATGGTCCAGACGGTTTGCGGCGTGACCACATTACGGAACCGGTCATTGAGGCGCGTGTTGAACAGCGACAGGGCCTGAAACGCGTCACGTCGCAAATGCATTGGCGTGGTTCCAGCATGGTTTTGCTGGCCTTGGAAGGTGATGACCATATCGCGGATGCCGACGATATCGGTAACAATGCCGATCTGTTCACCGGCTGCATCCAGTGCCGGGCCCTGTTCGATGTGCATTTCGATGAAGCCGCTGAACCGGACTGGATCAACAAAGCCTTGCGACTTCTTTGCCATTTCAGCCCGCGCGCTGCCAAAGGTGACGCCTGAGCCATCAATCAGCACGTCCGCCTGTTCCAAAGATAATCCACCTGACCAGACCGCCGATCCGGTGGTGACGCCGAACCGCCCCTCCTCGTCCTGAAAACTGACGATCGAGATGGGTCGATCACTGGAACGCGCGATTTCCAGTGCCGCAATGACGCCCAGGGCTCCGTCCAGCCAACCGCCCTCGGGCTGGCTGTCGGAATGCGAGCCCATCAGCAGCGAGGGTCCATCAGCCAACCCGAACAGGTTTCCAACCGGGTCGACATGCGGAGTCAGGCCAGCCTCGGTCATGCGCCCGGCGAGCCACTGGCGCGCGGCGATATCAGCTTTGGAATAAGCGGGGCGGACGACGCCCTTGCCGACGCCCGAAGCCCCGAATGAACGCAGCGTGTGTAGATCGGTCAGAAACCGTGTGTGATCGACAGCCATGGGTCCTCCTTGTCGGGGTGACCATAGCGGTAAACTTCGCCTGATATAGGAGTTTTTCGGGCCCGCGTGAAAGCCCTCTGGTCCCGGCCCCGAACCTGCCCTAAGACGTCAACGCAAGAGGGATCATCATGTCACATATCACATTAGTGCGCCACGGGCAGGCCAACACAACCGCACGGGATGAGCTGAGCTATGACCGGCTGAGCGAACTGGGTCACCAACAGGCCCGTTGGCTGGGCGCGCATTTGCGCGATACCCGCCTGCATTACCCTCGAGTCTATTGCGGCACACTCAACCGGCACGTGGAAACTGCGGCCAGCATGGGGCTGCCGCAGCCAACTCGGGATGCGCGGCTGAATGAGATCGAGTATTTCACCCTCGCCCAGTTATTCCAACAGCAGCACGGGGTTGAAATACCAACCGACCGCGAAGGCTTTGTCGAGCACTTGCCCCGCACCTTTGCCGCCTGGTCCCGGGGCGAGATCGAAGATACGCCGGAATCCTTTGAAGAGTTCGAGACTCGCGTTCGCGACGCTCTGCGAGAGATAGGTACCGAAGGCGGTCCGGCAATTGTCGTGACCTCGGGCGGGCTGATCTCGATGGTGGTGCGGCAGGCGATGGGCTTGGATATCCCATCAATGGCGCGGGTGGCGCTTGCCATCATGAACACGTCGATGCATCGTCTGCACCCGATTGGCGCGCAGCTAAGTCCGGTTCTGTTCAACGCAGTGCCCCATCTGGAAGCGCCAGACCGTCAGTTCGCGCAGACCCATCTGTAAGGAGGCTACAATGCAACTTTATTATGCCCCCCGCACAATCTCGGTCGCCGTGGCAATTGCGCTGGAAGAGGCCGGGCTTGAGTATGAGGCCATCCAACTGGACTTTGCCGGAGGTGAGCAAACCAAACCCGCCTATAAGCAGATCAATCCAAAAGGTCGGGTCCCGGCACTGGTTGTGGATGGTGGCATTCTGACCGAAACCGGAGCGTTGCTGGAATACATTGCCGCTAAAGCGCCCGAGGCGGGATTGGTGCCATCAGATCCGGTTATGGCAGCGCGGATGCGAGAGGTGATGTTTTATCTCGCCTCGACAATGCATGTGAACCATGCCCACAAGATGCGCGGGCCCCGTTGGGCAGACAAGAAATCCAGCTGGAAAGACATGAAGGACAAAGTCGCGCAAAACATGACTGAGTCCTGCGCATATATCTCGTCGAACGGGTTGCGTGGGCCGTTTGTTTTGGGCGAGGCGTTCTCGCTGGCCGACGCGTACCTGTACGTGGTTTGCAGCTGGCTGGAGGGCGACGGTGTTGACGTCTCGGCCTTTCCAAAGATCATCGCCTTCCGCGAAGCGATGGAGGCGCGTCCCTCGGTACAGGCGGTACGCGCTGCCGGTATGCTCTGACAAAAGGAATTGGAATGACACATCTCTGGGTCCGGGCAGAACAGCGCCCGAACGAGGAACGGGTCGGGCTGACCCCCGAAGGCACTGCCGCGTTGATCGCGGCAGGCATCCGCGTGACGGTCGAGGAAAGTTCCGTCCGCGCCATCGCAATTGATGGCTACAAGGACGCGGGCTGTGAAATCGCGGCTGAGAATTCCTGGCCCAATGCCCCGCTGGACGCGATCATCTTTGGCCTCAAGGAGCTGCCCGAGGACGGCACGCCCCTGCCCCACCGCCATATCATGTTCGGCCATGCCTATAAGGGGCAACATGCAGGACGCGCGCTTTTGCAGCGGTTCAAGGCTGGCGGCGGCACACTTTATGATCTGGAGTATCTGGTCGAGGAAAACGGCCGCCGGGTTGCCGCTTTCGGCTATTGGGCTGGGTACGCGGGGGCTGCCGTGACGCTCAAGACATGGGCGGCCCAGCAACGAAATGAAGAATGCCCGCCGGTTGGTGTTTATAAGAACAAAGACACGTTGAATGCCGAATTGCTGGCCGAGCTGGACTCCACCGGCGCCGACCGTCCCCGCGCCATCGTCATCGGTGCGTTGGGCCGTGTTGGCACAGGCGCGGCTGATCTCTGCGAGGCAATGGGCGTCAGCGTTACCAAGTGGGACATGGCCGAAACCGCCCGCGGCGGACCATTCCCAGAAATCCTCGACCACGACCTGTTCCTGAACTGTATCTTCGCTCGTCCCGGCACACCGGTCTTTGTCCCACGGTCAGCGCTGACCACCTCGCGGAACCTTACAGCTATCGGCGATGTGGCCTGCGACCCGGATAGCGATTACAACCCAGTGCCGGTCTATGACCGCGCGACCACATGGGATGCCCCCGCCTTGCGCGTGGCCACCGATCCGGTGATGGATGTTATGGCGATCGACAACCTGCCGTCGATGCTGCCTGTCGAAAGTTCCGAGGACTACGCGGCGCAATTACTTCCGTCGTTGTTGACCCTCACCGATCTGGATAGCGGCGTCTGGGGCCGGGCAGAAGCAACTTACAAAACTCATATTGAAGGGATCTGAGCGATGACGATTCACTGGTGCGGCACCGGCCTGTCGGCCATCCCCGGCCTGCGCCGTCTTATTGAAGGCGGGCACAAAGTCACTGTCTGGAACCGGACCATTGAGAAGGCCAAGACAGAGGTCGGTGACCTCGCCGACGACATCCGCGCCTTCGACATCGATGCATTGGGTGAGGCGCTGGGAAAAGGTGACGTCATCGTATCGATGCTGCCTGGTGACTGGCATGTACCTTTGGCAGAGTTGGCAATCACGAAAGAAGCCAACTTTGTCTCTTCCTCATATATCGCACCTGAGATGCGCGCGCTGGACGGCAAGGCCCGCGAGGCCGGGGTTGCACTGGTTAACGAAGTTGGGTTGGACCCGGGCATCGACCATCTGATGGCGCACGCTCTGGTTGCCGATTACCGCGCCTCGGACGCGTTTGATCCCCAAAACCACCTGAGCTTTATCTCTTATTGCGGAGGCGTTCCCAAGAATCCCAACCCGTTCCGCTACAAATTCAGCTGGTCGCCTCTGGGTGTGCTCAAGGCGTTGCGCTCTCCATCCAAGTCAATCCGGGACTACGCGCCGCTGGATGTCGCCCGACCTTGGGACGCGATCACCAGCTACATCGCGCCGCTGCCCACTCCGGAAAGCTTCGAAGTTTACCCGAACCGCGACTCGATCCCCTTCAAGGCCGAGTACCAGTTCGAGGATCACTGGCCGGTCAAAGAATTTGTCCGTGGCACCCTGCGCCTGAACGGCTGGGCTGAGGCGTGGTCGGATGTGTTCACCGAAATCGAAACGCTGTCCGGCCCCGAAGGCGATGCGCGCTTGAAAGAGATGTCGGATCAGTTCTGGGCCGAGAACGCCTATGACAAGGGCGAGCCTGACCGCGTGGTTTTATGTGTGGGCCTGAAGGCGGAAAAGGACGGCGTTGAAGTTTGGCACAAAACCTATGTCATGGATGCCTGGGGCGACGCGCGCGGGACGGCGATGGCGCGGCTGGTTTCGATCCCGGTTTCACTGGCCGTCGAGGCCGTGCTGAACCGCGCTATTCCCGCAGGAGTTCACGCTGCACCCAGCGACCCGAAGCTGGTGCAGGACTGGATGCGTGAGATCGACACGCTGGCGCAGCACCTGCAGATCGTGGACCACACGGCCTGAAACACAAACAGCCGCTCCGGTATCTTCGGAGCGGCTGCGTTCTTAATGCGGCTTAACCCGCCATCGTCAGATGTATTGCGCAATCACCGCTTCAACATCACAGCGGTTGATGCCCAGTTCTGACAGATCGGAATCAGAAAGCCGGTTCAGTTCCTGGGCGGCGCAAACGATATCCGCTCTGATGGCGTGTATTCTCATCGCCCGGTCAAACAGCATCAATGCGCTTTTTGAAGGGGTTTGTTTCGGGGTTGGGTTGGCATCTAGCATACTCGTTACCTCAGCAAAATTTAAAATGGACCGATATCCGTTCAGCGCCGGAAAGGCTTAAACGCCGTTCAGATAGGGTATGTTCTGATAGACGTTCCGATATACGCGCCGCCTGATCTCACCACGCGGAATGCCGATATCAAAAAGCTGACGATCGCTGAGTTCTTCTAGCGCCCGGATCGTGTTCTTGTAGACCTTGCGGCGCTGCCATCCTGACTTTGGCACTGTTTGGTTCACAAGTTGGCCAAAAAGCAGATCCCGATGATCTGCTCCGGTTGCATTGACATGTGCCATGACGGTTCCTCCTAGATTCATCGCTGTGTTTGATGAACCTGATCAAAGAACTCGACATTAACCCCGACGGAAGGCCGCATTAATTTTGATTCATACGCTAGGATAAGCTGACCCGTCGCCAAATCACCGACTACATCAGATCGTTTTCAACGTCCTCGGCTGAAATTCCCAGCGCATCCAACCCGTTTTCCAGATGGTCCGACAGATGCGGTGTTCCGATCAGATAATCCGCGCAAGGCGTCGAGGCTTCGGACTTAGCCGTCGCGATCGCTTCGGCCAAATCCTCGGCAAAAAAGCTTTCTCGGCCGATCCACATGACGGCTACCAGCTCTGCTTGCTCATCCTCACCCATACGGTCGATGAATGCGCGCAATTCGCCCTCGGCCCGGTCCAGTTCACGCCCCATCATGGCGACCTGGGCGATCTTTCTTGCCGAGATTTCCAACATCTGTCTCAACTCCTCGTGTTCGCGGTCCAGGCATTTCTGCACGATCCCACAGGTGACCGTCTTTGATCTTGCGCAAAGCGGAGGGCTTTAGTGCCGCGACCGGGATACAGGCTGATCGGGAACCGGCGCGGTGCGAAACGGGCTGAACCGCGCCCGTTTGAACCACAGCTTCACCGCCTGCCAGTGGATCAGGAATACCGCCCGGCGCGCGCCGAACGGACGCCGCCAGAGAGACTTTAGAATGATCCGGTTGCTGTACGGCTGGCGCGGACCGGTCAGCGTGGCAATCAAACCGCCTCGGGCACGCCCATAATCGATCCAGACACCAACACGTTCGTCCTGATAGTCAAAGCGGAAGGTATAGGTGCCCTCGATCTTCTGAAACGGAGAGACATGCATCAGCTTGTCCGCAAGTATCCGATCGGTAGGTGCAATCGGTGAAAGATCGGGTTTGTGGCACAAGTAGCTATGGCGTGTGCCATAAGTGTTGGTCACCTCGGCCACCACAGCATAAAGCTGGTTATCTTTATCAAAACAGAACCAGAAACTGACCGGATTGAACACATGCCCTAACACACGGGGTTGTGTCAGCAAGGTCATCCTGTCCGGTTGTGGAATATCTTGCGCCTCAAAGCATTCACGCAGCCAGATCGCCCCGCGACCCTGACCAGGTTCACCCCCATGATCGCAATCTCGCCAGCTTGTCAGGTTCGCGCCATTGATCGAAAACAGGGATGGAGTCTTGGGGTGGGCCTCGGGGTCTAGCAAGATGTAATCGACGGAATAGCGAAACGCATTCTCGACCGCACCTTTGCGCCCGTGAAAGGTATGGCCCGCGATATAATCAATTCTGTTCATGAAACAGATTTTCCGTCCTGCCCGCAAATCATTCAATTGACATGCATTTCCGCATATCTGGTATCTCACAATACGATATTCAGCCGGTTTTGGATGAAATTTATCCAACCGACTGATCCACCTTGGGTGTCCCCACGTATTGTGGTTATGTTTACCGAGACTGACACCGCGACATTGGACGAACCGGCGGCAGAAGCTGCTGGAAGAATTGTTTGGCGCGGACCTAAGCGTTTTAAGGGCAACTCGGTGAACGGACAGAATAATACTTGCGACGCCAGAAAGGATTGGGTGGAACACGTCCGTCGAATCCGAGACGCTCAGGATCAGGCGGCCTTCGCCGAACTGTTTCAGCATTTCGCGCCTCGTATCAAGGCGTTCCTGATCAAGTCCGGTTCGGATGCCGCCCTGGCTGAAGAATGCGCGCAGGAAGTCATGGCGACCTTGTGGCACAAGGCGCATCTGTTTGACCCGACAAGGGCAACGGTTGCGACCTGGGTGTTCACGATCGCAAGGAACAAGCGCATTGACGTATTGCGCAAGCAACGCCGCCCCGAACCCGAAGACCTCGGGTGGGGGCCGGAGGCGGAGCCGGAACAGGAAGACGTTCTAGCGCTGCAACAGGAAACCGCGCAGCTGCGTGATGCCATGGCGGCATTACCTGAGGCGCAAAGACAGCTGATCGAGAAGGCCTACTTCGGAGATCTGAGCCATCGAGAAATCGCATCTCAGACCGGGTTGCCCTTGGGAACGATCAAATCACGGATACGGCTGGCGCTGGACCGCTTGCGCCACGCGATGAACTGAGATGACGAGCATGAAAAACGAGATTAAACATCACCTGACAGACGACCTGCTGATGGCCTATGCCGCAGGCAATCTGCCCGAAGCGTTTGACCTGATGGTCGCAACGCATCTGTCTCTGTGCGACCACTGCCGCGCCCGCGCTGAAAGCTTTGACGCAGTTGGCGGATGCGTTTTGCATGAACAAGATGCGTCAGCAAGCATGAGTGACGGCTCACTGGCGGCAACAATGGCATTGATTGCTCAGGGCGCACCAAAGGTGAAACCCGCGCACCCGTCTTGTGCAGTTCTTCCGACTCCGCTGCAGGACTATGTCGGTGGCGACGTGAACGCGATCAAATGGAAGCCCGTCGGCATGGGTGTCAAACAGGCAATCCTGCCCACGACCAGCGAAGCCACCGCCCGGTTGTTGTTTATCCCCGCCGGGGCAGCAGTGCCGGATCACAGCCATAATGGCATAGAACTGACGATGGTCCTGCAGGGTGCATTCTCTGACGAGATCGACCGCTTCGACCGCGGCGATGTCGAAATCGCTGACCAGTCTATCCATCATACCCCTACGGCAGATATCTCTGAAGACTGCATTTGCCTGGCCGTCACTGATGCTCCACTGAAGTTCAGCAAGCTGATGCCACGCCTGTTCCAGCCATTCCTTCGAATCTGATCCGTCGTGGTAGGGTTGTTTATCGACGCTAACTAAATCGGGGTTTTAAATGTTCTTAAGGATGGCAGTCACAGCGCTTTTGCTGACTTTTGGAGCCAGCGTTTCCGCACAGATGTCCGCAGACGTTAAATTCCAACCGGGCAATTTCGGCACGATGGTTAACGGTACTGTCACCGGCGACGAATATTTCGACTATAAACTGGGCGCCAAAGCGGGACAGGAGATGTTCGCCGACCTTACGGTCAGTGACACCAATGGCAACGGCGTGATCTACTTTAACATCTTGCCGCCGGATAGCGACGGCGTCGCAATTTATAACGGCTCAATCGATGGAAATACCGCCCGGATCGAGCTTCCCGATGATGGCGACTACACCATACGTGTTTATCTGATGGGTAACGATCGCGACACAGGCAAGACGGTTGGTTACAATTTGGACCTGTCGATCCAATAACGCTTACCCTTCGGTTTTGCCCAGCGGTACGACGTTTGTTTGGTCATCCGGCGCAAGCTCTTCGAAATCGAAATTGTCCAACCGTTGCGCCCGGCGACCCGCCTTCTCCGCGCTGATCTTGATTTCCGAGATATCCTTTGCAGCCTGCCCGAAATGACGGTCGAGGTTCGACACCCGGTCGCCTAAACGTTCCACATCCTTATGCAGCAGCCCCAATTCCTTGCGGATCGCACCGGCCTGTTCGCGCATATGCGCATCTTTAAGGATCGCCCGCATGGTGTTCAGCGTCGCCATGCAAGTTGTGGGTGAAACGATCCAAACGCGTTTCGAGAAACTCTCTTGCACCAATTCAGGGAACTTGGCGTGCAGCTCGGCATAGACTGCCTCAGAGGGTAGAAACATCAGCGCACCATCTGCAGTTTCACCGTCCAGAATGTACTTCTCGGCAATATCGTTGATGTGCTTGCGCACGGTACTGCGGAACATCTGTACCGCTGCTTTCAGCTCCATGTCGTTGGTCGATCCGATCAGCGCCTCATAGGCTTCCAGCGGGAACTTACTGTCGATCACGATCGGTCCGGGAGGGTTCGGCAGGTTGATCAGGCAATCAGCGCGCCGTCCGTTCGATAACGTGGCCTGCAGCTGAAAACTATCTGATGGCAGCGCCTTTGAAACGATATCGTTCAGCTGGATTTCCCCGAATGCCCCGCGCGTCTGCTTGTTCGACAGAATATCCTGCAATGACAGCACGTCGCCTGAAAGCTTGGTGATATTGTCCTGCGCCTTGTCGATGGCTGCCAGACGTTCCTGCAATTGCGTCAGCGAGGTCGCCGTCTGTTTCGACGAACCATGCAGCGATTCCTTCATCCGCTCCTGCATCTCAGCCAGAGCGCACGCCGATTTCATCGCGTTATCGGCCAGCCGGTCATTCATCTGCTGTTGCACCGATGACAGGCGGGATTCAACGGTCTGGATCACCTGCACCTGCGCGTTGGCTTGCGTGTCCGAGACATGCTGTAGGCCACCCCGCAGTTGTTCCTGCCCCTGGCCCAGTTGCTGCACATGCTGCCCAAGGTGCGCCATCTGCCGGGCCAGCGGCTCCGCCATCCGAGCTGAACGCTGTGACGCTCGAAGTGACAGAAACAGAAGCAGCAGAATCAACACCACCACCCCGCCTGCAATCAGGATGATAGGGTCATTCAATGCATATTGGGTTCCAGCAATCTCGATCATATCGCCTCAGATGTTCTTGTTTTATTCTTCATAGCCCGAGCGGGCCAGCGGATCAACTGCGGCCGAACAGGCGTTCGATATCGCTCAGCTTCAGTTCCACATAAGTTGGCCGCCCGTGGTTGCACTGCCCGGAATGGGGCGTCGCCTCCATCTCACGCAGCAGGGCATTCATCTCTTCGGCCCGCATCCGACGGCCAGACCGAACCGAGCCATGGCAGGCCACGCGGCTCAGGATCGCCTCGATCCGCGCTTGCACCATCTGGCTTTCGCCCTGATCGGAGAGCTCATCAAGGATATCGAGGATCATCGCGCGGGCATCGACCTCGCCAAGAATGGCCGGAGTTTCGCGCACGGCGATTGCCCCGCCACCAAAGGGTTCGATGGTCAATCCAAAGCGCGACAGGTCCTCTGCAACGGCCATCAGACGTGTGCAGTCACCGTCTGTCAGTTCGACGATTTCGGGGATCAACAACGCTTGTGCGGCAACGCCATTTTCGGCCAACTGGGACTTGAGCTTTTCGTAAACCAGCCGTTCATGTGCAGCGTGTTGATCCACGATCACCATGCCGTCTGCCGTTTGGGCGATGATGTAATTCTCGTGCACCTGCCCGCGCGCCGCCCCCAAGGGCAGGTCTTGCGGCTCATCCACCGGTGCAGTTTCGGGCACCGGTTCCATGATGCGTCCGCTATAGTCCTGCGACAGTTCCGCAAAGCCCGGAGACTGCGCCCGATAGGCCGCCTGACGCGCCGCGGGTGACGGGCGATCCATTTGATACACCCGCGCCGGGGTTGCAGGTGCCGGCTCGGGCCGCATCGCACCCAAGGTTGCGTTGGCCACGGTCGAAGATGCCCGGTGCCCGGCCTCGGCCAACGCGTGACGCAGGCTGGACACGATCAAGCCACGCGCGAGGCCCGGATCGCGGAACCGAACCTCGGATTTTGCCGGATGTACATTCACATCCACCAGCGTTGGATCGCAATCTATGAACAGCGCCGCCGCCGGATGCCGGTCGCGGCTGAGGAAATCGAAATAGGCCGCTCGCAGCGCACCGGTCAGCATCTTGTCCCGCACGGGTCGCCCATTGACGAACAGATACTGCGCCACTGCAGCCCCGCGCGAATAGGTCGGCAGCGCGGCATAGCCATAAAGCCTGAGCCCTTCGCGTGTGGCATCGATCTGCAAAGCATTCTCAGCGAACTCACGGCCAAGAACGCGCGCCAATCGGGCATGCAACGCATCAAACAGATCGCCATTCTCGCGGTCGGCGCGGAAGGTCACGCGCCCCTCTCCCCCGCCCGAGACATCGCGCAGGGTGAACGCGACCGAAGGCTCGGCCATCGCCAAACGTTTCACAATGTCTGAAATCGCCTGCGCCTCGGCCCGGTCCGTGCGCATGAACTTCAGCCGTGCCGGGGTGGCGTAAAACAGGTCTCGCAACTCAACCACAGTCCCAGCGCGCAAGGCTGCTGGCTTCACTGCATCCATTTTGCCACCGGACACCTGGATCGAGGCCGCATCAGCACCCGAGACACGGCTGGTGATGGTCAAACGCCCGACAGCCCCCAGCGAGGGCAGTGCTTCACCGCGAAATCCAAATGTGTGGATATTCAACAGATCTGACCCGTCGATCTTCGATGTCGCATGGCGCGACAGCGCCAGAGGCAAATCCCCCGCTGCGATCCCACACCCATCATCGGTGACACGAATCAGGGTCTTGCCGCCATCCGCGACCTCAATAGCGATACGTGTGGTCCCGGCATCGATGGCGTTTTCGACCAGTTCCTTGACGGCAGAAGCAGGCCGTTCCACGACTTCACCCGCCGCGATCCGGTTGATCGCTGCGTCATCCAGCTGGCGGATTACCGGACGATTGTCGCTGATATTGGGGTCTGCATACATCATACCGCTAGACCTAGCATATGTGCACGCGATTCGACCACCGGTTTGAATTGTGAAGAGCGGGCTTTAAACGAGGTATCCGGCCAGTTTGACCGCGCCGTTAAGGGGGTAGCGACTAAGGTCAAAACTGGCCGGATATACCAGAGTGAGTGGTGGTCTTGTGGTTTCCAATTGAAAGTTTGGTACCACCGAAAATGGAATAAATCTTGTTAAGAATTCGTGATTGTTTCCATTTGGCGAAGTTCAGCCGAAACTGCGTGATGGGCGTTGGCGTGAATACGCCAAGTCAAGCCTGACTGGGCGCTCCGCTGCGGGTTCGGCATGGGCCAAAAGCAGCGGTCAGCGCCAGAATCAGGCCTGATATCGTGGCGATCATTCCTGCGGCGCTGACAGCATCCGCAGCCCCCAACCACAATGGGCCATAGCCCGCTAAAACATAACCGGACACGGCGGAAAGGGTTGCGAACAGGACACTCCAGACGATCTGGACTTCCAACCGGTTGGTCATCATCCGTGCCGCAGCTGGCGGGCAGATGAACATTGCAATCACGATGATCGACCCCACTGCATCAAATGCCGCGACAGCAGCAATCGCAGCTATGATCACCAGAGCCATCCCTAACGCACCAGTGCGGATACCAATTGTGCGCGCAAAGCCTTCATCGAAGGTCGATATCTTGAGCGGTCGCCAGAACAACCACGTGAACAGCAAGACCCCCGTCAGTGTCAGCGCAATGCGCGGCAATTCAGGTGGCAACCCTGCCAATGCCTGTAGATCCAGCAGCGACGACCAGTCCGTTGCATCCAGCCAGATCAAGCTTTCCAGATTGCCGTAAAGCGCATGTTCAACGTCCAAATGGACGGTCGAAGTGTCAGTCTGCTCAAGCAGTAGGACACCACCGGCGAACATGGTCGTGAATACGACACCCATCGCTGCCCCCGGCTCGATCTGACCCAATCGCCGGATCGCTTCGATCATAACCACGGCGACCACAGCAGCCCCTGCTGCGCCAAGCATCATCGGCCAAGTTGAAATTGCGCCTGTGAGCAGAAACGCGACGACAATACCGGGCAACACCACATGGCTGATCGCGTCGCCAATCAGCGCTTGCTTGCGCAGCACCAGAAAGTTGCCGGGCAGAGCGCATGCGATGGCCGCGAATGTCCCAATCAACAAAGGCGTCAGCGACAGGGGTACGAACTCTTCTCCGCTCATGGCGTGACCTCCTGCGGACCGCCGATACGACGATCGATCTCGGCGATCTGATCGCGAGTCAGCACAGTCTCGATATCGCGCAGCCCATCGTACAGCGCCGCAGTGGCCTCATGCGCCTGATCCGCGCGGACGATCTCCCACCGCTTTTCGTCTCGTAGGGCCTTGGCCGCACGCGCCCTCCCTTCCTCCGTTGCAACTCCATCGGCGCGCACAAGGCCGGTGCGGCGTAACAGGCGAATGGTTAGGGGTTCATAGATTTGCTGCCCCTGCGCCAGTGCAAGCAGTCCCTGCCGAATGTGCACTCGACGCTGGAACCGAAGGTGGCTGAGAATAGCTGCCAACACACCCCGAACCGGCGCGAACAGGAGCGACAGGGCAAAGAACCCAAAGCTGACCAGAACGATGATCGGTCCGGTCGGCAGGTTCGGAGCCGAGGCCGAAATGCCTGCCCCCAGATACCCTGCAAGACCTCCGGCCAAACCGGCCAGAACGACCACGCGGTCGGATCGCTCCGTCCAGAACCGCGCTGTCACAGGCGGGATGATCAGCAGAGCAACAATCAGGATCAGACCAACGATCTTTAGCCCGACCACGGTCACCGCCATCACGAGCCCCATCATCGCCAGATCAATCCGATGCACGGGCAACCCGCGCGCAGCGGCATATTCAGGATCGAAGGCGACCATCGTCATCGGGCGGC
Source organism: Ruegeria sp. S84 (assembly GCF_056583445.1). Lineage (NCBI taxonomy): Bacteria > Pseudomonadati > Pseudomonadota > Alphaproteobacteria > Rhodobacterales > Roseobacteraceae > Ruegeria > Ruegeria sp. S84. The sequence goes on along the minus strand of NZ_CM152618.1, from coordinate 3,365,506 downwards.
GGATGATCATCACCAGTACCAACGTTGCCACGCCACCGATCGCGATGACCAGAGCATCAGCCCATAGCATCCCAGCAGTAGAACCCAGCAAGAATCCTTCCAATCCTGCCTGGCGTCCAACCCCCATGGTTTGAATAACGGTCAGCAGTACGACCCCAAAACCGAAGAACACCGATAACACTGCGCCGATCGCTGCATCTTCTGCCAAACGTGTGCGACTGGTCAGCCAGTTCATACAGAGCAAACCAACCCATGCGGATATTGCCGAACCTGCAAGCAGTCCGATCAAGTTACGCCCATCACCACCGAGGGCCACCAGCACCATGAAGGCAAGGCAAACGCCCGGTAGGGTCGCGTGGCTGATGGCATCGCTAACCAGCGCGCGTTTACGCAGGAATAAGAACGTGCCCGTCACACCTGCTGATACGCCCAGTAACGTCGCACCAATAGCAACCAGCGTGGCGTTATAGCCAAGCTGTAACGTCAAAGCCTCCCAAAGCATGACTACCCCAGCGCGCGCGAAATCTGATCGATTTGAGCCGTTGCAAGACGTCCGCCATAAGCGGCCTGCAGCGTTTCAGCGGTAAAGGCCTGCTCCACCGGTCCCTCGGCCACTTTGCGGGTGTTGATCAGGAACACATGATCGAAATAGTCGGTGACCGTGGCCAGATCGTGATGCACTACAACAACGGTCTTGCCAGCCTCTTTCAACGATTTCAGCACGGCGATGATCGCCTTTTCAGTCGCGGCGTCCACGCCTGCAAAAGGTTCGTCCAACAAATACATGTCGGCATCCTGTGCCAAAGCGCGCGCAAGAAAGACCCTCTGTTGCTGACCACCAGAAAGCTGCCCGATCTGACGGTTGGCAAATTCCCGCATCCCGACACGGTGCAGACAGTCCATGGCACGGGCGGTATGGCGGGCACGAACACGACCCAGCAGGCCCAATTGACGCGACAAGCCCATCAGCACCACATCAATCACGCGCGTCGGGAAATCCCAGTCCACGCTGGCGCGCTGTGGTACATAGGCGATGCGTGCCCGCTGGTCCTCGAGCGGCTGACCAAACACGGTCACATGACCCGACAACGGAGACACGATCCCCAAAGCAGCCTTTAGCAAGGTTGATTTGCCCGCCCCATTTGGCCCGATAATTGCCGTCATGGCGCCGGGCTGCACCGTCATATCGACCGAGAAAACCGCTGGCTTCTGACCGTATGAGACTGTCAGACCACGAATGGCGAGAGGGCAAAGATCGATGTCCTGCCCGTCGACAGAAACGCCCTGAACTGTTGCGAGTTCAATCATGGTTTAGAACCCCGCCGACAGTTTGCCGTTCATGCCACGCTCGGGAACATCCGCGCCCAGCGCGCCGGCGATAACGGTAATGTTGTGATCAAGCATGCCGATATAAGTACCCTCATATGTGCCCGGCTCGCCCATCGCGTCGGAATACAGCTCTCCGCCAACACCCACTTTGTGACCTTCGGCCGAAGCACCCTCGATCAAGGCACGCATGGATCGATCTGAAACGGAACTCTCCACAAACACGGCGTTCAGCTGACGCTCTACCAGAGTTTCGACCAACTCACCGATCCGGTTCAACCCTGCCTCGGATTGGGTCGAGATGCCCTGAATACCCAGCACCTCATAGCCATATTCATCACCGAAATAGCCAAATGCATCATGCGCAGTCACCAGCACGCGGTTGTTTTCGGGAACGGCCGCCAAAACCTGCTTGCCATAGGCGGCCAGCAGATCGATCTCGGCCAGAAAAGCTTGTGCGTTGGCTGCGAACTCATCTGCCGCTTCGGGTCGGGCTTCGGTCAGAGCTTCCTGCACTTCGATCACGACATCGCGCCACAGAACCGGGCTCATCCAGACATGCGGGTCAAATTTGTCAGCGTAGTCGTCATGGGCGCGCAGTTTCGATGTGTCGATGCCATCCGCCACGGCAACCACTGTCCGCTTGCGGCCCAGATCGTCAAAGAAACCTTCCATCTGAGCCTCTAGATAGAGGCCGTGCCACAGCACCAGATCAGCTCGGGTCATCGCAACAATATCGGTGCGGGTCTGGCGATAAGCGTGAGGGTCGACACCGGGTCCCATCAAGCCCTTCACGTCGACCTGTTCACCGCCGACCTGGCGCGCAGCGTCTGCAATCATGCCGGTGGTGGCGACGACTTTCAGCGGCGCTTGAGCGATTGCGGCAACGGGCCACACAAGCACGAGAGCCAATGCCGTAAGTAGCGATCGACGAATCATTTCAGACTCCGAACGGTTATCCTGTTAAGTCAAAATATGAGAACCATTCGCAACTAAGTCAATGCAAATGCGAATTACTCGCAAGAAAACGACTATATTTGTCCATTTGGTCAAAAATTTGCCCCTTACGACGCTGGCACACCTTCCCTTTCGCTGCGACCCATGCGATTTTGACGCGAACCTCCAAAAGGACGGAATAATGGAAACGCAGAGCTCAGAAAGCACCGTGCGCACCCCGCATCTGCCGCAAGTGACCGAGCCCCGGAACCCAGGAATGGATCTGGATCTGGATTGGGTGCGGGCCGTGCAGGCCAACACTTCGGCCATCGAGCGCCGCGCAGCGACGCTGCCCGGTCGGCGGTCAGTGAAAAAAGAATACCAGGCCGCATGGCTGCTCAAAGCGATCACAATGATCGACCTGACCACGCTATCGGGCGATGACACGGTTGGGCGGGTTCGTCGCCTGTGCGCAAAGGCTCGTCAGCCTGTCGCGTCTTCAGTTCTGCAGGCGCTGGACATGCCGCCGATCACAACCGGAGCGGTGTGTGTCTACCATGACATGATCGAAACGGCTGTGGACGCATTGGAAGGCACTGGTATTCCGGTTGCGGCGGTATCCACTGGCTTCCCGGCTGGGCTCTCTCCGTTTCATCTGCGTGTGGCAGAGATCGAAGAAAGCGTGAAGGCCGGAGCCGAGGAGATCGACATCGTCATCTCGCGCCGTCATGTGCTGTCTGGCGACTGGCAGGCCCTGTATGATGAGATGAAGGCCTTCCGCGTCGCCTGCAGCGATGCACATGTCAAAGCCATTTTGGCGACCGGAGAGCTGGGCAGCCTGCGCAACGTCGCGCGTGCTTCGCTGGTATGCATGATGGCGGGCGCTGATTTCATCAAGACCTCGACCGGCAAAGAAAGCGTCAACGCCACCTTGCCTGTGTCGCTGGTGATGATCCGAGCTATTCGCGACTATTATGACCGTACCGGCTATCGCGTAGGCTACAAGCCTGCGGGTGGGATTTCGAAAGCCAAGGATGCGCTGGTCTATCTGTCGCTGATCAAGGACGAGCTGGGCGACCGCTGGCTGGAGCCGGATCTGTTTCGCTTTGGTGCCTCATCATTGCTGGGCGACATTGAGCGGCAGTTGGAACACTATGTCACCGGCGCATACTCCGCCGGTTACCGTCACTCCATGGGCTGAGGACAAAAACAATGACAGTCAAAGAGATTTTCGAGACCATGGACTACGGCCCTGCCCCCGAAAGCGCAGCCGAGGCACTGACCTGGCTGGTCGATCAGGGCGACAAGTTCGGCCACTACATCGATGGCGCGTTTACCAAACCCGGCAAAGGATTCGACAGCCGCAACCCATCAACCGGAGAGGTTCTGGCCAAGCTGACACAAGCCAAACAGGCTGACGTGGACGCCGCCGTTTCTGCGGCGCGCAAGGCGCAGCCGAAATGGGAGAAGCTGGGCGGTGCCAGTCGTGCGCGCTACCTCTACGCGATTGCGCGCCTGCTGCAGAAGCACTCGCGTTTGTTTGCCGTGCTCGAAAGCCTCGACAACGGTAAGCCGATCCGTGAATCCCGCGACATCGACATCCCCCTGGCACAGCGGCATTTCTACTATCACGCGGGCATGGCGCAGTTGATGGAAAGCGAATTGCCCTATGCCGAAGCACTGGGTGTTTGCGGCCAGATCATCCCGTGGAACTTCCCGCTGCTGATGCTGGCGTGGAAGATCGCGCCTGCAATTGCAATGGGCAACACGGTGGTTCTGAAGCCGGCCGAGTACACCTCGCTGACCGCGCTGCTGTTTGCAGATATCTGCTCTCAGGCCGGGTTGCCGAAAGGCGTGGTCAACATCGTCACAGGTGATGGTGCCGTTGGTGAGATGATCGTGTCTTCGGACGTCGACAAAATCGCCTTTACCGGCTCGACCGTCGTGGGCCGTCGCATCCGTGAAGCGACCGCTGGCTCTGGCAAAGAACTGACGTTGGAACTGGGCGGCAAGTCCGCCTACATCGTCTTTGACGACGCCGATATTGATTCAGCGATCGAAGGCTTGGTCGACGCGATCTGGTTCAACCAGGGCCAGGTCTGCTGTGCGGGCTCGCGCCTTCTGGTGCAGGAGGGTATCGCTGATCGCTTCCACGACAAATTGCGTGCCCGGATGGACAATCTGCGTATTGGTGATCCGCTGGACAAGTGCATCGATGTGGGCGCGGTTGTGGACCCCGTGCAGTTACAGACCATCAAGGGCATGGTCGAAAGCAACACGGTTGGGCATGTTCATCAGGCGGCCTGTGAGCTGCCCTCGAATGGCTGCTACTATCCACCAACTTTGATTTCAGGACTCGAAACCTCCGATCCGCTGATGCAGGAAGAAATCTTTGGCCCGGTTCTGGTTTCTTCGACCTTCCGCACCCCGGAAGAAGCGGTCGAGTTGGCCAACAACACCCGCTACGGGCTGGCCGCGACTGTGTGGACCGAGAACGTGAACCTCGCGCTGGATATCGCGCCCAAGCTGGTTGCGGGCGTGGTCTGGGTGAACGCAACTAACCTGTTCGACGCTGCTGCCGGGTTCGGCGGTGTACGCGAAAGCGGCTTTGGCCGTGAAGGCGGTTGGGAAGGGCTGACGGCCTATACCAAGCCCAAAGCCAAGGCCAAACCGCTGGCGAAGATTGAGGCGGCAATGGGCGAAGGCGCTCCAGTCGATCCTATTGACCGCACCGCCAAGATGTATGTCGGCGGTAAGCAGGCGCGGCCCGATGGCGGCTATTCGAAACCCGTCTGGGGCAAATCCGGCCTACTTGGCCATGTGGGTCTGGCCAACCGTAAGGACGTGCGCAACGCGGTTGAGGCTGCAGCGGGTGCAAAAGGCTGGTCCAAGACCACCGGCCATCTGCGGGCTCAGATTCTGTATTACATCGGTGAAAACCTCTCGGCACGTGCGGGTGAGTTCGCTGCTCGTATTGATGCGATGACCGGTAAGAAAGACGGCGCGAAAGAGGTTGAGGCCTCGATCCAGCGACTGTTCACCGCCGCCGCCTGGGCGGACAAGTATGATGGTCAAGTACATGGTGTTCCGATCCGGGGCGTCGCCATTGCCATGAAAGAGCCGGTTGGCGTGATCGGCGCCCTGTGTGCTGACGAAACACCCCTCTTGGGTCTAGTTTCGGCCATGGCGCCAGCGATTGCGATGGGCAACCGGGTGGTTCTGGCGGCAAGTGAGCCCTACCCGCTGGCAGCAACGGATTTTTACCAGATCCTAGAAACCTCGGACGTGCCCGCCGGTGTGGTCAACATCCTGACCGGCAGCCACGCAGAGCTGGCAAAGCCGCTGGCCTCACATCTGAACGTGGATGCGGTCTGGTCGTTCTCGTCCACCGATCTGTCTAAAGAGATCGAGGTCGTCTCGGCCGGAAATCTGAAGCGGACTTGGGTCAATAACGCGACGGCATTTGACTGGAGCGTGGACCATTCGCGCCGCTTCCTGCAGGCTGCGACCGAAGTGAAAAACATCTGGGTGCCCTACGGAGAGTAAGGCCCCCGTACCACCGGAGGCCTAAATGGATTTTTCAGGTAAGACCGTCATCGTCATTGGTGGCACCAGCGGTATCAATCGCGGCATTGCCGAGGCCTTTGCGGCCTCGGGTGCTAATCTGGCTGTCGCCAGCCGGTCGCAGGAAAAGGTCGATGATACCGTGGCTGCGTTGAAAGCAGCAGGCGCATCCGACGCCATCGGCGCGGCGTTCGACGTTCGCAATCCAGAGGCCGTAGCCGAAGGCCTTAAGCAATTCCACGACGCTTTTGGAGATTTCGATGTCCTGATTTCTGGTGCTGCCGGCAACTTCCCAGCGCTGGCATCTGAAATGTCGGTCAATGCATTCAAGGCGGTCATAGATATCGATCTGATGGGCACGATCCACGTCATGAAAGGGGCCTACCCCTATCTCAAACGTCCCGGTGCCAGCATTATCAACATTTCGGCCCCGCAATCCTATCTGCCTTACGAAGGGCAGGCCCATGTTTGCGCCGCCAAGGCGGGCGTTGATCAAATCACCCGAACCCTTTCAATGGAATGGGGCGTCGAAGGGATCTCGCGTGAATTCGGTCGTTCCGGGTTTTATCGAAGGAACCGAGGGCGCAAAACGGCTGGCCCCTACCGAAAATGCCCATGAAGAGCTGCGTCGGGACGTCCCGCTGGGTCGCTGGGGTCAACCCCAGGATGTGGCAAATGCCTGCCTATTCCTTAGCTCTGATATGGCGAGCTATATCAGCGGAACAGTCATGGCCGTTGACGGGGCTTTGTATCAGCGCGGCTCGGGCAAGTTTGGCCAGATGATGGGTCAGATGCTGCGCGCAGCGAAAAAGGGCCAGGCTTAGGTTAGAACACAGGAATCCGATTGGTGGCAAACTTTTCAGTCGCTGGGCTTTATTTCCAACCCACCAAATTCAAGAGCTTCTGAAATAGATACCCGCTGCTAACAAAAGCGATGTCAGCGTACCGGCCACCACGTAGAGTGCAAAAGCGCTGAGCAGAGATTGACCGACAATCAAAGCGGCAGCAAAGGTTAACAACCCTGCAAGTATTCCCGATCCCATTATCGCAACTATCATGGTGCCGCTATCCGTCCCAAGCCTCGTCTCAGGAGATGTTGATCTTCTGAATCCCATCTCCGTTCCCGACTAACATAGAATTCTCGACATTTCTGGCCAAAGTATGGCCAAGACGAGTTAACGATTACTTAAGGCGGAGAATTGCCGATCTTCTGTCTGGCGCTGCGCCCTGCAAGAGGTCACAAACTCATTGTTTTCGCCAGTGGTTCGCATCACCCACTGCCGTCAATTCCAAGAAAAATTATTCAATAACAACGAATAATTCTGTTCGGCAGCGGGTAGATGGACGACGTCAGCCGTCCACCCCTTCCGGTTTGCCGACGATGGTGAAATGCAGACCCTCGGGGTCCAGCAGTTCAGACGCCACCCGGTTCACATCCTCCAAGGTCACTGCATTCACCTTGTCGTTGCGAGTCGCAATGTAGTCGATAGGCAAATCTTCCATCTGCATCCCGACCATGATTCCGGCAATCTGGCCATTGCCGTCAAAACGCAGCGGATAGGCCCCGGTCAAATAGGTCTTGGCGTCATCCAATTCTTTCTGCGTCACACCTTCCGCAGCCGCGCGCGCCCATTCCTGTCGGATCACTTCGACCGCTTCGGCGATACGGTCATTGGCAGATGAGACCGAGCCCAGATACACTGACGCCAGATCCTTGGGTACCAGATAGGTCGCCACGCCATAGGTCAAACCACGTTTCTCACGTACTTCCTGCATCAGGCGACTTTCGAAACCGCCGCCGCCCAGAATGTGATTCAGGATATAGGCCGCAAAGAAATCGGGATCATCGCGATCAATGCCACTTTGCCCGAACAGGGCGACGGATTGCGGAGTGTTGAAGTCCACTACGCTGACACCGCCGTCAATGGTGACCTTCGCCTTCTCTGGAATGGGTTTCCCGGTTGCTGGCAGATCCAACAGCAATTCGTCCAACAGTACGCCCAGCTCTTCTGCCGTGATGTCGCCAACAGCCCCGACATACAGTCTGTCCTTGGCAAAGACATTGTCGTAGGCAGCGACGATGTCGTCGCGGGTCAGGCTTGAAACGCTTTCAATCGTACCTTTACCGTCCGACGCATAAGGATGATCCCCATATGCCATTTCAGCAAAGCTGCGTCCGGCAATATCGCTTGGATCAGTCTGGTCGGACTTCAGACCCGAAATCACCTGAGCGCGCACCCGATCGATCGCATCCTCATCGAAACGCGGTTCATGAATTGTGGTCTGCAGCAAATCAATCACTTCATCCCGGTTCTCAGTCAGGAACCGCGCCGAAATGGAGACCGTATCATCTGTTGCCCTGTAGCTGAAGGACGCAGCCAGAGATTCAAGTTCGCGTGCATAGGTGCGGGCATCCATGTCGCCGGCGCCTTCCTCAATCAGGCCGCTCATCAGATAGACCGCGCCGCGTTTATCGGGATCATCCAGCGACGTTCCTCCACGAAACCGCAGTTCCAGCGCAGTGAAGGGGATCGAATGATCTTGGACCAGCCAAGCGGTAATACCACCGGGCGAGGTTACCTCTTTGATCTTAATCTCGGCCCAGGCGGGAAGGGCAATGATCAGCGCAATTAGCGTTGCGGCAAACCGTTTCATTGTGTCACCTCATCGTCACGCATCAGCCAGCCAGTGACCGAGGTTTCAGGTTGCAGCACTTCACGGGCAGCCGCGATGATCTCGTCACCCGTCACAGCCTGCAGGATGTCGGGCCAGGCCTGCACATCCTCGACCGTCAACCCGCTGGTCAACGCACGACCATAGCGGTTTCCAATACCGTCCACGTTATCGCGCGCATAGGTCTGCGCGGCGCGGAGCTGCATCTTAATGCGCTCCAGGTCTTCATCCTTGACACCTTCCGCGATGAAATCCGCAACGGCCTGATCCATGGCATCCTCCGCATCCTGAAGCGAAACGCCCTCAGCCGGCACAACGATCAGATCAAAGGTCGTGTCATCCAATGAGACCCCCTTGTAGAACGCACCGGTATAGACCACCTTCTGCTGCTCAAATTGCAGCTTTTCATTCAGATATGAGGTTGTGCTTCCTCCCAGCAATTCCGCCAAAAGGAACAGGGCGGCGGCCTTCTCCTGCTCACCGGCGTCCCGTTCAGGGGCCAGATAGCTGCGCTGCACGTAGGGTTGTGCGACACGCGCATCCTTGAAGGTCAGGCGACGTTCGGCAGTCTGGGGTGGTTCTTGCGAGCGTACCCGCTCGGGCAAATCAGGGTTGGCTGGGATAACACCGTAGTACTGATCGGCCAACGCCCTGACTTCGTCCGGGTCAACATCTCCGGTGACGACCAATATGGCGTTATTGGGTGCATAATGGGTCTGGTAGAAGGACAGGGCGTCGTCCATATCCAACGCCTCCATCTCGTGGCGCCAGCCGATAATCGGCGCTCCGTAACGGTGGTTCAAATATTGCGCTGCATTCATCTGTTCTCCGAACAGAGCGCGTGGATTGTTTTCGGTCCGCTGATTACGCTCTTCCAGAACCACGTCGCGTTCAGTGATGATATCATTCTCAGTCAGGCGGATGTTGCGCATGCGATCTGCCTCCATCCGCATCATCAGTTCCAACCGGTCAGCGGCGACGCGCTGAAAATAGGCGGTGTAGTCGTAAGAAGTGAAAGCGTTGTCATTGCCGCCATTGGCCGCGACAGTGGCTGACAACTCGCCCGCCTCCATTGTGTCGGTGGCTTTGAACAGCAGATGTTCCAGGAAATGCGCAACGCCAGAGGATCCGATCGGTTCATCGGCGGATCCGGCCCGGTACCAGACCATATGCTGCACAACAGGAGCGCGATGATCCTCGACCACTACGACGTCCATGCCGTTTTCCAGCGTAAATGTGGTGACAGCCTCTTGCCCCTCTTTCGCGAACAAGGGGGTGGCGGCGATCAGGGCAGCCGACAATGCCAGGGCCCGAACCATGGGGCATCCTCCGTTTCATTTCTGATATTCAAACTACGGTGGTGCCGCCGGGGTTCAAGGCCAATGACGGAAAGTTAAGAAGAATTCATTCCAGCGGCGGGGCCGACGGCGTTTCGATCCCACGACGACGCGCCGCTTCATTGGTCGCGTTCGCATCGATTGACTGACGTTCATAGACCTGCGAGTACCGATCAACCGGGAACAGGCGCAGACGGGTCCAGCGACCGCGATTTTTGCGGAAAGCCGCATCCTCTTCGGCCGTTATCTGACGCGTATTGGCAGGAACGCCATATCTGCTTGAGGCCGTCACAAGCGCCGCATCGCTGGCCGGTATTGAGGTATTCGGGTTCAGCGCTGCCTCACTACCACCCAGCGCCACAACGGCGTCCGCTTTGGGGTTAGGATCGGTCAGGTTTGCACCGCCGGGAGTCGGCGCTGGAAGAAAGGCGTAGTCCTTGGGCTGGGTCAGCGGCTTGACGGGCAATACCGAAAATTCATCCGGCCCCGCTCCGGGCGGATCAAGATTGCGCAAACCAATATCGGAACAGCCCGCAACGACAACGGCGAGTGTCAGAACAAGAATGGCGCGTGGCATACGCATCAGTGTCTCCAGCCAGTTTCAGGCGCTTTTATCGCATATCGACCGGCAGGTCACGAGGGCTTTTTGCCATCGAACAGGACCAATCCCAAAGCTCCCGCAAATATGAACACATCCGCCAGATTGAACACAAAAGGGTTGCTGATCCCGCAGCAGGACATGTTCAAAAAGTCGAGAACATAGCCGTAAAGCACCCGGTCCACGACATTTCCCAGCGCACCGCCGATCAGGAGACCCCCGCAGAATTGTTGAAGCTTCGTAGGAGCGATGCGGCCCAGCCAGATCAGGACGCCCAGGCAGATCGCCACGGAAACCCCGATCAGCACCCAGCGGGCGGCGTCACCGTCGCCCTGAAACAGGCCAAAATTGATGCCGCGATTCTCGCCGTATCTGAAAACCAGAAGCGGTGGCAGCACGTCGATATCGCCCTGCGCCACGCGCATTACGTGGACGACCAGATACTTACTGATCTGGTCGATCAAAAACGCCGCCAATCCGGCCCATAGGATGAACGAACCGCGCATCAGTGACGGAAATGCCGCATGCCGGTGAAGACCATGGCCAGACCGGCTTCATCCGCCGCCGCGATCACTTCATCATCACGCATCGAACCGCCGGGCTGAATAACGCATGTTGCGCCTGCCTCGGCGGCCTCCATAAGCCCATCGGGGAAGGGGAAGAATGCATCAGAAGCTACGGCCGAACCGATGGTCAGCGGCTGGGGCAAGCCCAGCGCATCAGCCATACGCTCGGCTTTCTTTGCCGCGATCAGTGCCGAGTCAACGCGGCTCATCTGCCCCGCGCCGACACCCACGGTCGCGCCGTCTTTGACATAGACGATGGCGTTGGATTTGACATGTTTCGCCACTTTCCACGCGAACAGCAGGTCGCGCATCTGCTCCTCAGATGGCGCTTTTTTGGTGACCACCTTCAAATCATCCATACCAACAAAGCCGTTATCCTTGTCCTGCACCAGCAGGCCACCGGCCACCTGTCGCACAGTTTTACCACCGGCGGTCAAATCCGGCAGAGCTTCGGTCGTCAGCAGGCGCAGGTTCTTCTTGGCGGCGAAGATCGCCTTGGCCTCGTCTGACGCCCCTGGAGCGATCACAACCTCGGTGAAAATCCCCGTGATCTCCTGCGCGGTTTCCGCGTCCAGCGGTTGATTCAACGCCACGATACCGCCAAATGCCGACGTCCTGTCGCAGTCGAACGCGGCTTTATAGGCCTCAAGCAGCGTCGCACCTTTCGCTACACCACACGGATTGGCATGCTTGATAATCGCACAAGCTGCCCCTTCGACCGGGTCGAACTCAGCGACCAACTCAAAGGCGGCATCGGTATCGTTGATGTTGTTATAGCTCAGTTCCTTGCCCTGATGCTGTACCGCCGTCGCCACGCCCGGACGACCCGAGCCATCTACATAGAACGCTGCCGACTGGTGGCTATTCTCGCCATATCGTAAGGTCTGTTTCAGCTCACCGGCAAAGGCGCGGCGTTTGGGCGCCTCAAGCTCCAGCGCATCGGCCATCCAGTTGGACACGGCTGTGTCATAGGCGGCAGTGCGGGCATAGGCCTTTTGCGCCAACCACTGACGGAAGCCCAGAGAAGTCTTACCGTAATTCTCTTCCAGCTGATCCAGCAGCGACGAGTAATCTTCGACATCCACAACCACGTTTACAAAGGCATGGTTCTTGGATGCCGCCCGGATCATGGCTGGGCCGCCGATATCGATGTTCTCGATGCACTCATCATAGGCAGCGCCTTTAGCCACGGTCGCTTCAAACGGGTAGAGATTTACCACAAGCAGGTCGATTGCGCCGATACCATGTTCGTTCATCGCGGCGACATGGGTGTCATTATCGCGCAGAGCCAGCAGCCCGCCATGGACCATCGGGTGCAGCGTTTTGACCCGGCCATCCATCATCTCGGGGAAGCCGGTGATCTCGCTGACATCTTTCACCTCCAACCCCGCATCGCGTAGCGCCTTCGCGGTACCGCCGGTCGAAAGCAGTTCAACCCCGCGTTCGGCCAACGCCGTTCCCAGCTCGATCAGCCCGGTTTTGTCGGAAACGGAAAGCAACGCGCGGCGCACGGGGTGAAGGTCGGTCATGGGTTCAAAGGTCCTTTTGGCGTCAGTCGAAAACGGGCTCGTCCCGGTGCGTATCCCGCACGGCATAGGCTGTATCCTGAGCCTTGCTGAGCGTCCACCGGATGCGCGTCGCATACTCCATTGCGCGCCCAGATAGAACGATCTGTTTTGTCGCGCGTGGCTTCAAACGGCCTTTTTCAAGGTAAACGCTTGGTTCAACTGACAACTTTCCAACGCCATCATGGCGGAAAACCCAGATCTCACCGCTCTTGAGCGCCATCGACACCGCAGCGCCACCCAGATCAAGTGCCGCATCAACGTCAGGATGCAGGTGAAACCGGATGTCAAAGGCTATCCCCTGCAGACCTGCCCCGTCCATCGCGCGATCGAACTGCCGTTTGGCTTTATCGGTTGCGGTCAGCAGAATATCCTCGCCCACCAGCTCACGCCCGTCAAAGCGCAGTTCAAGCGTGCGGGCATGGGTCAGGCCAAACACTTTGGCGTAGCCGTCATGACCCACCATAAAGCGGGTGCCTTCGAATGCATCCTCGAAATCCACGGGCACATCCTGCGGGCCATCCACCAATGCTTCCTGCGACGACCCATTTGCGCCTTCTGCAAGCCGGGCGCTGGAATACCCTTCGACGCATAGGGTCGAATGCGACGGGGTCGCGCGCCCTGCCCTGCGCCATTCCTGCCCAAAACTGCCGCCTGATCCACAGTTCACGATCAGAGGACGGCGCCCCGAGGTCAGCTCAAACGCAAGCGAGGATGCGTGGGCGTTGAACGACGCAGCACCTTTGGGAGGCGCGCTGGCATCCACCAGAACCGTGGTTCTCGAGGCGGCAAGCCGTGCATAACCCATTGACAGGTCCGAATGCTGCTGCGGCTTGACACCGCTTTGTGCCAGTGCCTGATCCAGCCGCCCTTCAAGCCCACGCCCGCCCCCGTGAAATCTGGCCAGAGATCCATCTGCATGACGCAGATTTCGCAGAGTAGGTGCAATGCGCTTGATCGCCCCGGTCTGAGAGGCAGGCGTGCCTCGGCCAACTTCACCAAGTGCAGCAGAGGTCCAGGCCAGCAGAGTGAAGACCTCCAGCAATTCCTCAGGGTTGCGGGTGAGAATGCCGCCCTCGGCATCGATCTGGCGGTCGCATTCCCGGGCCAGTGCGCGCAATGCGGGATCAGCCAGTTGCTCCAACCCCTCCAGGGCCAAACCAGCCTGAACCAGCCCTGCGAGCGCTTCGAATCTCGGCAATCCTGGTGTTGCTGCTGTCCAGCGTTTGGAAAGAAACCATGTTTGTTGTGCCAAGGAGCGGAAGAAAGCTCTGCTTTGCGCCTCATCAGCGCCGCGTAGCAGAAATTGCGCGTGGTTGATCCAGCGCATCACCCGACGCCCGGTCAGGTCCGGCGCCCAGCCGGGTCCCTTCCCGCGCCCATGTGCGGTGATCCAGCCCCAGACCCATCGCTGCGCCTTTTCACGGGCGCGCATATCGCCGACGGCTGCCAGATCATCCAGCCAGATGCAACCGTGGCGTTCATCATCAAAATCCGGACTGGGCGCAGCAACATCCCAGAGATCGGTGTCATCCGCCTCGACCAGATATCCAGCGAAAAGGAGATTCCCGGCCACCAGTTGTCGCCCGCGTGCATACGAACCGACGGTGCGCGGCTCAGGCTGGCTGACGAATCCCGAAACCGCCTTCCGCCTTTGGCTCAGGCGCGCGTAAAGGCGGTTCTGAAACCGCATCCAGCGATTGGCCATTGTGTCCGATTCTGACATGACGCTTGCGACTCTGCCCCTTGCGCTCTGCGGGCGCTTGAACACACGATAGACCGGTCCGCGCGTCAAGTCATCGAAAAGCGTCGCCTCAAGCGGATTTGTTCAGACAGGCGATATAGAACCCGTCCATGCTACCCTTGTCCGGCCAGAAATCCGGGCGCAGACGCAAGCCACCTTCTTCTGTAATCCAGTCCGGTTCAACGCCCGCAATCTCAAGCGCCGCACGGTCAATCTGCATATCCGGGTATTGATCCAGCGCCTCTTCGATCTGCACCTCTCCTTCGTCCGGCAACAAGGAACAGGTGCAATATACCAATCGGCCTCCGGGTTTGAGCAGGGTCCAGGCATGGGCCAGCATACGGGCCTGTAGCTCGATCAATCCCCCGAATTCCGAGCCATCCTTGGCGAAGGGTAAATCAGGATGGCGGCGAATCGTGCCCGTGGCCGAACACGGCGCGTCGAGCAGGATGGCATCATACTGGCCCTGATGGTCCAGCGCATCACCAGCGATCACCTTAGCCTTCAAACCTGTCCGTTTCAGGTTCTCGCGCACCCGCTCCAACCGTGTTTCGGAGATATCCAGCGCCGTGACTTCTGCCCCTACCACAGCCAATTGCAACGTCTTGCCACCGGGCGCGGCGCAAAGGTCCAACACCTTTTCCCCGGCTTTCGGGGCCAGCACGCGCACAGGCAGCGCCGCTGCCGCATCCTGAACCCACCAGTTTCCACGCTTGTAGCCCGGCAAAGCCGACACCTGCCCCGCATCCTGCAAACGGACTGAGCCGGTGGGCAGGGCTTCTCCGCCCGGCGCCTCAGCGCCCGGTTTCAGCGTCACGTCCAGCGGTGCACCATTGAAATGGGCCTGTTCCATACCCTTTACCGCGTCATCGCCCCACGCCATGATCAGAGGATCGCGCAGCCAGTCGGGCAGACGGGGCACGCGCATCTTGGGCCAAGCATCCGGCCCATCGGCGGCAATCTTGCGCAAGACTGCATTCACCAACCCCTTGAGCCGCCCATGCTTGCGCGAGCGTCCCACGATCTCGACCATCGAATTGACCACGCCATGCGCGGCCTCGCCCTGACACAACTCGACCGTTCCAAGCCGCAGCGCGTTATGCACCGTTAGCGCCGGTGTCTGCCGCAAGTGATCGGCCAACAGCCGGTCGGCACGCTCAAGCCCGCGTAGGGTTTCAATAGTCAGACGCTGCGCGCGCGCGCGATCCTCGGGTACCAGACGATCCAATGCGCCCGCCGCCAGACATTCAGGTAACAGCCGCCCCTCGCCCAATATCTGATCCAGCAGATAGATTGCACTGCGCCGCGCGGCGGTTGCAGAGTTTGACATGATGCTGAGTGCCTCTCGTGACCTTTGCCGCATTGCCTTGGGCGGACGAGGGCGTATATCAAGGCCCTGAACAGAAAGGAACCCGATGTCATGAGTGACGAGCGCAAAGACCTGCCCCCCGCCGCTCAGCGCGCATTGGCCGAGGCTGAGGAACGTCGCAAAAAGGCCGAAGCGGAAGCCAAGGCGCAGCCCAAGGAACTGGGTGGGCGCGACGGTCCCGATCCGGCCCGCTATGGCGATTGGGAGAAAAAGGGCATCGCCATCGACTTCTGATCAGGCCGCGCCCCGAAGCGCCTGCAGAAAGTCGTCTATCAACGCTCTTTGCCGTTTCGACCTTGCCCGATCCTCGGGCCAGGTCAGCCAATAGCCATCCTTTGTCCGAAGCTCGGGCATATCCAATCTGTGTAACTGACCAGTCTTTAAGCCGCCCGAAGCCAACGGTAGTGAACCCAACGCGATCCCCATGCCCTGACGCGCGGCCGTGATCGCGTGACCTACCGAGTCAAAACTGATCCGACCAGCCGGTAATTCATCAACCCCCGCTACCTGCGCCCAGTCCTTCCAACCCGGGCGTTCTCCGCGCAAATCAATCAGCGGCGCACCCCACTTGATGCCAGATGCGGCCATCGGTGCCAGAACTTCAGGCGCAATTAGCTTTGCCTTTCGTCCAGGCCAAACGCCTCTGCCATAGCGGATCTGCAGCCAGGTACGCTCTTCCTCCAGTGAGGCTCGGCGCGCCATCGAATCTGTCATTACACGCACATTTGGCTGCGCCTCAAGGAACGTGGGCAAGGCTGGCAGAACCAGCGCGTGGATATGCGACGAAAGTCCCGCGACCCGAAGTTCGCGCGGAGTTTTGCCGAAAAGATCCTCGGTATTGCGTTCCAGTGCTTGCAGGCTGTCCTGCACCAATGGCAGATAGCTTTCGCCTTCGATGGTCAGCGAAACACCGCGGGCTTCGCGCACAAACAATGACCGGCCCAGCCACGCCTCAAGATTGCCTATCCGTTGACTGACCGCCGCCTGCGTCAGACCAAATTCACGCGCGGCAGCAGAAAAACCGCCCAATCGCCCGGCGGCTTCGAACACGCGCAGCCAGTCCAAAGGGGGTAAACCGATCTGCTTCTTAGCCATAAGTATTTCCAGCCCTCAGTGGCAATAAGGTTTAATTGTAGTAATGCCACGGAGCACGTATCTCCTCAAGCAAAGCCCGCGCCGAACAGGAGAGACCCCATGCTGCGCTCAGCCACTTTCGACCCATCTGTGGTCACTATCGCGTTTTCCGATGGTACCCAGGCCAGATTTCACGCCATTTGGCTGCGCGACAATGCGCTGGACCCCGAGACCCGCGCCCCCGGAAACGGGCAGCGCCTGATTACCATCGGCGATATCCCCACCGATATCTCGGTCAGCACCGCCGAGATCCAAAATGGCGATCTGAGTGTTACCTTTCAGCCCGAAAACAAATCCGTGATGTTCCCTGCCGATTGGCTGGCCGATCACGTTTATGACCGCGAACAGGTGCAAGACGTTGGCCGCACCGCATCCGGCGTCACCACATGGGAGCGTGGTATCAGCGCCCCCAGCGGTGACTGGGAAAGGGTGCACACCGACCCTGAGGCCAAGCGCAGCTGGCTGGCTGCCGTCGCGGAGTACGGCTTTGCCAAGCTGACAGGTGGCCCAACCGAGCCCGAATCGCTACTGAAAGTTGCCGATCTGTTCGGCTATGTGCGTAAGACAAATTATGGCCCCTATTTCGAGGTTCGGACCGAGGTGAACCCGACCAACCTCGCCTATACCGGGTTGGGGTTGCAGGCCCATACCGACAACCCTTATCGCGACCCGGTGCCGACACTGCAAATCCTCTACTGCCTTGAGAATTCGGCCGAAGGCGGCGATTCCATCGTTGTCGATGGTTTCCGCGCGGCTGAGCGACTGCGCGATCTGAACCCCGAGGGCTTCGCCTTGCTTGCAGGCTATCCGGCGCGGTTCGAGTATAAAGGTTCGGACGGGGTCTGTTTGCGGTCACGTCGCCCGATGATCGAGCTTTCCCCCGATGGCGAGTTGATCGGCATTCGCTTCAACAACCGCTCGTCTGCGCCGTTCGTGGATGTACCCTTTGTCAAGATGGAAGCCTACTATGCGGCCTATCGCCAGCTGGGCGAGATCATTGACGATCCCGCTATGGGCGTGTCTTTCAAGCTGGAACCGGGCGAAAGTTTCATCGTCGACAACACTCGCGTAATGCATGCACGGCTGGGCTATTCCGGGGCCGGGTCTCGCTGGTTGCAGGGATGCTATGCTGACAAGGATGGGCTGCTTTCGACACTGGCCGCCATGCAGATGACACAACCGGAGGCGGCGGAATGAAACCCGATTTCTCGACCTTAAACCGGGACAATATCGTGGCCTTTATCGGTGACATCTTCGATCGTCGGGGGGTGAGGAATATCTGGGGGAACCCGTCACCATGGCCCAGCACATGCTGCAGGGTGCCACGATTGCGGAACAGAACGGACAGTCTGAAGAAATCATCGTCGGTGCGCTGTTGCACGACATTGGCCATTTTACGTCGGAATTCGGCACTTACCATCCGGACGATACCGAGGACCGGCATCATGAAGATGCAGGTGCAGAGGTGTTGGAGCAGTTCTTTCCGTCGGTCATCACCGATTGCTGCCGGTACCACGTGGCAGCCAAGCGGTATCTCTGCGCCACCAAGCCGGAGTATTTCAATCGCCTGTCCGCAGCCTCAGTCCATACGCTGGAACTGCAGGGTGGTCCGATGAGTGCCAAGGAGATAGCCGAGTTCGAGGCAAATCCGAACCTGAAAGAGATCATTCAGGTCCGTTATCTGGACGAAGCGGGAAAACGCGCTGATATGGAGACTCCGGATTTCGCCCATTTCGCACCGATGGTACAACGGATGGTCGACCGGCACATTCAGGCAAGCTGAGACAGCTTTCATCCGCCCGATCGATAGAGCCAAGAAAATTCGTCGAATTTTCTTGGCTATTAATCCTGAAGCCTACAGCCCCAGAACATCCACCATGTCATACTGGCCCGGCGCCTTGCCTTGACCCCACAACGCGGCTTTGAGCGCCCCACGGGCAAAGATCGCACGGTCAGTAGCCAGATGGCGCAACACGATACGCTCACCGGGTGCCGCGAACAGGACATCGTGTTCGCCGACAATATCTCCGCCACGAATCGCGTGGAAGCCGATATCGCCGCGTTTTCGCGCACCGGTAATACCGTCGCGGCCCCTATCGGCCACATCCGACAACTTGACACCGCGCCCTTCTGCGGCGGCTTCGCCCAGCATCAAAGCCGTGCCTGAAGGCGCATCGACCTTGTGATGGTGATGCCCCTCGATGACCTCGATATCGAAATCCTCATCCAGCGCGGCGGCAACCTTTTTGGTGAGCTGCACCAACAGATTGACCCCAAGGCTCATATTCCCGGCCCGCACAATCACAGCATGGCGCGCGGCAGGTTCCAGCGCGGCGATCTGTTCGTCACTCATGCCGGTAGTGCCAATTACGTGAACGCACCGCGCCTGCGCGGCCAGTGCGGCAAATTCCAGTGTCGCTTCGGGCGCAGTAAAGTCGATGACGGCCTGCGCCTGTGCAAATGCCTCCAGCGGATCGTCAGTAACGGTAACACCGATCGCCTGCCCGCCCATTGCCTGACCCACATCCTGACCGATCCAGTCATGACCCTTACGCTCGACCACACCAACCAGACGCGCCTGATCGCTCTCAGACACGGTCTTGATCAGCATCTGCCCCATACGGCCCGAAGCCCCTGTGATAACGATCCCCGGAATATGGGTCATTGCGCTGTCCTTTCTAAAGTCGGCTCAAAGCCTCCTAACCCGTTCGCGCCCGCTTGGCAAAGCCCCGCTTTGGGCTTAGATCGGGGGCATGGCAAAGAACAAATTCCACGATGGCCCCGGCCCATCCCAACGACAGCTGCGCGTCGGTGAACTGATCCGCCGCACCCTGTCCGAGGTTCTGGCGCGCGGAGATGTCCACGACCCCGACCTGAACCGCATGTCGATCACCGTGGGTGAGGTGCGCACCTCGCCCGATCTGAAGATCGCCACCGCCTATGTGCTGCCCTTGGGCGGCAAGGGGCAGGAGGACGTGATCGAACTGCTCGCTCGAAACAAGGGTGAGCTTCGGCGCGCAGTGGGCAAGAAGGTGGGCCTGAAATTCTCACCCGACCTGCGGTTCCGTTTGGACGACACGTTTGATCGACTGGACGACACCCGCCGTATGTTTAATCAGGACGCGGTACGCCGCGATCTGGACGAGTGATCCGTACCCTTGTCACGCTGTGTGCTGTCCTTTGGGCCGCGCAAGTCTCTGCAGTCACTTGCGAGAAGCTGACTCATGAGGACAAACGATATACGGTTTGCGAGGTGGATACCTCGGAAGATTTGCGCCTGTTTCTGAACGATGAAAATGGCGATCTGCTGGGTCATTTCTCTTCGGTGAATGAGGCGTTGGAGCCTCAGGGGAAAAGGCTCGTCTTTGCGATGAATGCGGGCATGTACCATGACGACCGCTCGCCCGTCGGCCACTATGTCGAAGACGGGGAAGAGCAGATGCGCGTGATACCGAATGCCGGACCCGGCAATTTCGGCCTGCTGCCCAACGGTGTGTTCTGCATCCGTGAAAACCGTGCCGATGTGTTCGAGACTTTGGATTTCGTCGATCAGGCGCCGCAGTGCCGCTTTGCGACACAATCGGGCCCCATGCTGGTGATCAACGGAGAGTTACACCCTCGCTTTCTGCCGGATTCAACCTCGCGCTACACCCGAAACGGAGTGGGCACCAGCGCCGATGGCACGCGTGTGGTGTTTGCGATCTCGGACGATTACGTCACTTTCTATGAATTCGGCAGCCTATTCCGCGATGTATTGAAAACACCGAATGCGCTGTTTCTAGATGGCAACATTTCCCGCATGTATGATCGCGCCAGCAATCGGTCGGATATCGGGTTTTCGCTGGGACCCATCGTGGGTGTCGTCGAGGATGTTCCGGCAAATTGACAGCATCGAAACGATCCGCTAACTCGCGCGCCTCAGCAAGACTCAAGGTGTAGAATGGGACGCAAACGCAAGGGCCGCGACATTTCCGGTTGGCTGGTGGTGGATAAGCCCGCTGGCATGACTTCGACCGCGGTGGTCAACAAGGTGCGTTGGGCGATGGACGCCAAGAAAGCGGGCCATGCGGGCACGCTGGACCCAGAGGCAACCGGCGTTCTGGCCGTTGCGCTGGGTGAGGCAACCAAAACCGTTCCTTACATCACCGATGCGCTGAAGGCCTACACCTTCACCGTGCGGCTGGGGCAGGCCACCAACACCGATGATGCTGAGGGTGAAGTCATCGCTGAGAGCATTGCGCGCCCCTCGGATGAGGATATCAAACAAGCGCTCGGCCCGTTTCTGGGCGATATCAAACAGGTGCCGCCCAAGTTCTCGGCCGTGAAAATCGACGGTCAACGCGCCTATAAGCTGGCCCGCGATGGCGAGGATGTAGAACTGACCGCCCGCCCTCTTTGGGTAGAGGAACTGGTGCTGATCGACCGCCCCGACGAAGACCACGTCGTGCTGGAGATGACCTGTGGCAAAGGTGGCTATGTCCGTTCCATTGCGCGTGATCTGGGCGAAGCGCTCGGCTGCCACGGCCACGTGAAAAAACTGCGCCGCATCTGGTCCGGCCCGTTTGAGGCCGAGGATGGCCTGACCATCGAACAGATCGACGAGATGGCCAAAACCACCGCATTGGATGATTATCTGCATCCGCTGGAAACCGGCTTGTCGGACCTACCCGAGCTGAAATGCACCTCTGAAGGAGCCACCCGTCTGCGGAATGGCAATCCGGGCATGGTGCTCGCCTCTGACGTGGAATACGGCGACGAGGCCTGGGCCTCGCTGGATGGCAAGGCCGTGGCCGTAGGAATTTACAAGTCGGGCGAATTGCACCCAAGCCGCGTCTTTGCCGCCAACTGATGACTGTTCAGGCGGCGATACGCAATTTGTGACCCAGTCGAAGTATCTCGGACACCAGTAGATCCAGATCCTGCTTTTGCGTGCGGTGATTGTTGACCGCCACCCGTAGGCAATGCGCTCCCTGAACCGTTGTATCCGATAAAACCGCTGTGCCTTCCTCTTGTAGGCACAACATGATTTCGCTGTTAATCGCACGCAGAGTTTCGGGGCTGAGATCGCCCGGGTCATAGCGGAAACAAACGATGTTTATGTTGGTGGGGAACATCAAGGTGAGGTCATCCTCTGCCTCGATCAGCGAAGTCAGATAACGTGCCTTTTCGATATCCTGATCAATGAGCCTGCCGAATTTCTGAACGCCGTGCTCCTTCAAGGACATCCAGACCTTGAGCGCTCGAAACCCACGCGAAGTTTGAATGCCGTAATCGTGCAAAAACGCCGCCCCGGCGACGCCTCGGGATTGCGGTTCCAGGTATTCCGGGGTCAGAGTAAATGTCGCGTGGTGGGCATCATGGCTTCGCACCAATGCGCAACCCACTTCGAAAGGCGCATGTAACCATTTGTGTGGGTCGAGCGCGACGGAATCCGCGCGTTCGATGCCGGACACGCGCCAACTGTTATCATGGGCGATTGCAATTAACGCACCGATACAGCCGTCAACATGAAACCACAGGCCTTCCTCGCGGCAGAAATCGGCAATCGCCGACAAGTCGTCGATGGCGCCTGTGTTCACGGTTCCGGCGGTGGCAATCACACAAGCGGGTTTAAGGCCGTCTGCGCGATCCTGCGCGACCATGCCGGCAAGCGCTTCAAGATCCATCGTCAAATCGTCTTGCGTAGGAATGCGCCGCAGCGCCTTGTTGCCCAGACCCAGTGTTTCGAGCGACTTTTGGTGACAACTGTGCATCTGATCCGATCCGTAATACCGCATCGGCTTATCCATGGCGGCGATGCCCTCTTCGCGCATGTCGATCCCGGATTTGACGTTGCGGGCCACCGTCAGCCCGATCAAGTTTGCCACGCTGCCGCCGCTGACCAATGTCCCACTGGCCCCTTCCGGCAGACCGATCATCTCGCGTAGCCAGTCGACGACTTGTCGGTCGATCAGGGCTGCCGCATGATTCCCACCCCTAGGTTCGATCCCTGAACCGCAGCCAGAAAATCCGCCATCGCGCCTGTGAAATTGCTCGCGCCCATATACCAGCCCCAAAACCGGGGATGAATATTGCCCATTGGATACTGCATGACCTGAGATTGGACATCATCCATCAAATCACCCAACGGCATACCCTGCTGAGGTGCAGGCGTTTCGAACCCGTTGCGTATCGCAGTCGGCATATCTTTCCATATCGACCTGTCACGCACATCACGCGTATGATCCAACGCCATATCCAACATCTCATGTGCTAATTTGCGGGTCTGCTCCCAATCCGCCGGATCCAATGTCTCGAATGTCATGTCTTCCCCCAGAATAAGCCGTTCAAATGAAGGCAGGTATAGCACAAGTTAAGGATCAGGACATCGCCCCTTGTAAACGGGCCTAATTCCAGCCAAACCCGACTGCATGATCACCCGTTCTCATACCAAGGGCGACGCGCCCTCGACTGCTATCTACTCCGATTGCGAAAAATACCGCTATAGCCTGACCCGTATCTGGAACCCGGCGGGCCGCAAGGCGTTGTTTGTGATGCTGAATCCGTCGACGGCGACCGAGGTGCAGAACGACCCCACGGTGGAACGTTGCGAGCGTCGCGCACGCACACTGGGTTTCGGAGCTTTTCAGGTCACCAATATCTTTGCCTGGCGCGACACTGATCCGCGCAAGATGCGTGCATCTGCAGATCCGGTGGGGCCTGAGAATGACGCAGCCATCCTGGACGGCGTGGAATGGGCGGATCAGGTCATCGCCGCCTGGGGCACCCATGGCGCACATCTGGAACGCGGCCCCGCAGTTGAGGACTTGCTGCGCGGCACGGGCCAGCCCTTGTTCCACCTTGGGCTGACCAAGGACGGTCATCCGAAGCATCCTCTCTACATTGCGTACACTCAGCAGCCCGAACCCTGGTGATAAAGGATTAACCACGCTCTCAGCTTCGCTTTGACCAAGCCATTGTTTGCATGAGATGTTTTACACTCGGAGCCATTGTGCTTGCGGAGGGTAGATATGTTTCTGATCGGATTATTCGGAATGGCCGCCATGGGTGGTGCCGCCTACGCAATCAGCGACGTACTTGTGCCAGAAGACAAAGGCGATGACGAGGATGAAGACGATCGCATCGAGGAAACGGCCGACGACGACCTGTCGGAAGGCAATTTGCTTGACGCGGACGAGAATGTCGACGAGCCCAGCTCTGCCGAGGAAACCGACTCTGACACTGGTGAGATTGTGTCCGAGTATGAAGGCGATCTGGTCATTGCGGGCGATGAGGATGCGGATGTTCTGACCGGGCAGGAAGGCAACGATCAGATCAACGGATATGGCGGGGACGACTGGATCGACGGCGGCGCCGGCAACGACGTGTTGTATGGCGGAGGTGGCGGGGACGTCCTGTTTGGCAACCTCGGGAATGATGTGCTCCATGGTGAATATGGTGACGACGCGCTGGACGGAATGTCAGGAAATGACGACCTGTATGGTCATTTCGGAACAGATGATCTGAGCGGCGGTGATGGGAATGACCGGCTTTTTGGTGGTCAGGGCGATGACACGTTAAGCGGCGATGACGGCGACGACGCGCTACAAGGCGGAGATGGCGACGACTACCTCGTTGGGGGTGCCGGTGAAGACGCCCTGTTTGGCGGAGATGGTGATGACATCTTGTCCGGAGAAGATGGTCCGGACGAGCCTGCGCGCGACTTCCTAAACGGGGGCTCTGGGGACGACGTCATTCTTGCCGAAGACGGCGATGTGGTCACCGGTGGAGAGGGCGAGGACGAGATCGTTGTACAGTCCGACCCCGAGCAGGAAGCCACGACAATCATGGATTTCCAGATCGGTCACGACAAGCTTCTGATCACCTGGGACAACCCGGAAGAACCGGAATTGACGATCGAACAGGACAGTGAAAACAACAGCTTGACCCATGTTCGGGTCAATGGCGAAGACGTCGCTCAGCTTTTTGGCGCAGAGGGTCTGACTGTTGAAGATATTCAGTTTGTGACCGAAGCCCAGTTGGAGCAGTACGCCTTCACCAGTTGAGCCTGCAGAATCCCTTTGCCATTTGCGGTGAATGCGCCTATACGCGCCCATCCGCATCGGAATCGGTGCGGTTTTCTCCATGGGCCTGTGCTGGACGACATCCCGGCCTGCGCCATCAACTCTAACCTTTAAAGGAGACCCCGATGTCGATTACTGCCGCTGATAAAGCACGCGTCATGAAAGAATTCGCAACCAAGGACGGCGACACTGGTTCGCCTGAAGTCCAGGTTGCTATCCTGACCTCGCGCATCAACACCCTGACCGAGCACTTCAAAACCCACAAGAAAGACAACCACGGTCGTCGTGGTCTGCTGAAGATGGTTGCTCAGCGCCGTAAGCTGCTGGACTATCTGAAGGGCAAAGAAGAAGCACGCTATCAGGACCTGATCAAAAAGCTGGGCATCCGCCGCTAAACGCGTTTTGTTCATGTTGTACAGGCGCTGAGGCCCTGTTCGTACAAATAGTACATCTTGTACGCCCGCCATTTGGTGGGCGTATTTGTTTTGGTCACTGTCTAATCTAGTGAACTGTGCGGCGCGCGAATTTCCCGCCATGTTCATGAGAGACGGCACACACATACCTGCGGCCCAAACCTTACCGCTACGCAAAGAAGCGCAAACTTTTTTAACTTCCTGTGAACCACTTCACTGAACGCGGTCAAAGATTGCGCCATTCTGAGGATGTTAGTGAGTAGGCGCTTCTTTTGTTTCGAGCGTCAGGTTTTTCATAGTCCTCCCTTTTTTACTGGGCGTGCCTGTAGCGGGCGCGCCCATTTTCGTTCGGGACACACTGATGAAACCTACTTGCCTTTGGTATCAAGCGCCTGAACGCCGGGATGGCGAAACAGTTTCGCCATCGCAATCAATGCCAGTACACCGCAGATGACCGCGAGCACGAAAGGCATCCGCAAATTGATAGCCATGAGGGACCCGCTGAGGGCCGTAATGGTCCCGGAGCCCAACGCGTAGATGGCGACTGTCACACCCATGACCCAACCTTGCTCGGTTGGGCCGACGCTCGCGGAAAACAACGAAAGCATGGTCGGGTACATGATCGCGAACGCGATGGTTATCGGAACAATCAGGACATAGGTCAGATCGGC
The DNA here is from genome assembly GCF_056583445.1 of Ruegeria sp. S84. Classification (NCBI taxonomy): domain Bacteria; kingdom Pseudomonadati; phylum Pseudomonadota; class Alphaproteobacteria; order Rhodobacterales; family Roseobacteraceae; genus Ruegeria; species Ruegeria sp. S84. The sequence continues at coordinate 3,339,547 of NZ_CM152618.1, read as the reverse complement.
CATGGGGTTCAGCATGAAGGCCAATATCCCAAGTGCCATCGCTGCAATGGAGACATACAGAATCGGAAACTTTTTGTACCGCTCGTGCAGCGGCGCGGTGAGGTAGGCACTGCCAAAGGCCATGGAGCCTCCGAACACGGCGAGGGCCATGCTGTTTTGAAGCGTACTGAACTTGAACCGGGTCAGCAGATACGTGTCGATGAAGAAGAAAAACGCATTCAGGCACATCAGCGAGAACAACATGACGACCGAAAGCCGCAAAACGACCGGGTGCGAGAAGACTTTCCACAGGTTCAAAACAACATCTAAAAGCCCGAAGTCAATTTTTTGTCTTTTGAAACCGGGTTCGGAGAAGAAGAACAGAATCAGTGCCATGTTGATCAGGATCAGGGCAATGGCGACGTAGAAAGGCAGTTCCAGTGACGCAAATGATCCCATCAGGTTTTGGTCGCTGAGCAATCCTGAAATCAGTGGCCCCCCGAGCAGGCCCAGCGCGGATGCCGCAACAATCATCCCGAGGTTTTTTGATTTCTCCTGATCGTCATGGCTGATGTCGATCAATGCGGCCTGCGCAATGGGTTGGTTGGCCGTCGTAAACCCGGAAATGGCGCGCCCCAAAAGTAACAGCCAATAGCTGGACGTCATGATCGCGGCCACAGTCAAAACATAGCCGATCAGGGCACCGGTAAGGCAAATCATGATGCCTGTTTTACGCCCGATATAATCCGACAACTTGGCGATAAAGGCCGCCCCGAAAAAGTAGAACAGAAAGAAGACGACAATCAGAATCGTATAGTCGAGCTGGCGGATATTCGTCGCTGTTCCATGTGCGAGGAAAGCCTGGTGTGGATCCAGCAGGATCGTGTTGAAAATCGGCACGATCAATCCAAAACCCATCACGTCAATGAATACGACCAGCAACAGAGACAATCGTGAAAGGTTCATAACAGCTTCCTCATTACGGTCCCGGAATAATCCAATTTCAAAACGTCGAGGGGGCCGGCCACATCACAAGAAACACGCGCTGCGCCAAGATTTGCCCGGAGTCAGGGTATGGGCTCTTTTGTTTTCTGTCCAATTTGGCGCGGCGACGGGCGGTATCCGGGTGGCTGACCTTGGGTTTCGAATTGTGACGCCGCGTCGCGAAAGCCGGGCCCTAGGTTAGAAGGTTGACGTAAGCGTAAGCAGTGCCGTGATTTTTTTCCAAGCGGTCAAAAAAATGATGCAAACAGCAGATTTCTTCCCCCTTTCTCGGCACCCCATTTTTCTTACATGGACGGTGTCGCTGCGGGTTCACACTCACGGAAGTTGGTCTTTGAGCCCTTCCCTCAAGTGGCTTGGACCTGACCCGCAGCGGCAAGGATTTGATGACCATATGTTACGGGAGTTGAATGATGCCATTGAAGACAATTCTGAGCCGGGTGTTTGCAACCAAGATGTCTGAGACGTCCAACGCCACAAATGCGCGGTCGATTTTGAATAATCCCTACGACCATAAGAAGGCAATTTCGAAGGTTGAGACAGCGGCGGTTCTTCGCGGGATCCTAGAAGATGAAAAGATGGAATATCCAACCCAAGGCAAACGCAAGGATTCGCTGCACTGACCGCCGTTTGGTACGCTCCCGACGACTTCTGCATGGGCACGCGCTACAGGGGCCGCTCCGGACCAAAAACGCCCGCCGAATTGGCGGGCGTTTCGTTTTTCTCAGGATAATCCCAGTTACATCTTGGCCTTTTCTGATTTAAGCGCCAGCCACAGGCAGTAGCACATGATCAGAACCACCAAGGTAAACGGAATTCCAGTCGACACCGCTGCCCCTTGCAAGGCAGAGAGACCTCCGCCCAGCAGCAGTGCGATTGCGACGAGGCCTTCAAGCGTGCACCAGAACACGCGTTGCACAACCGGTGCGTCCATCTTTCCGCCTGCCGTGATCGTGTCGATCACCAGCGAGCCTGAGTCCGACGATGTGACAAAGAATACAACGATCAGGATCAGAGCGATCGGGGCAATGATGCCGTAAAGCGGCAGTTCCTTCAGGAACCCGAACAGCGCACCTTCTGGGGCGTAACTGTCGATCACCGTGGCGCGGACACCTTCTGCGCCGCCTGCGTTCAGCATGTCGATGGCTGCGCCGCCAAAGGTCGACATCCACAAGGCACATACCGCAGTGGGTGCCAGCAAGGCGCAGATCACGAATTCACGCACTGTGCGACCTTTGGAGATACGGGCGATGAACATGCCCACGAAAGGCGACCATGCGATCCACCAGGCCCAGTAGAAGGTTGTCCAGCCGTGGAAGTAACTGGTGTCTTCCCGACCGAACGGATTGGACAGAGCAGGCAGGTGCGTCACGTAATCCACCATCACGTTGAAGTACCGTGCAATGGCGGTGCCGACACCGGTAACTACAATGACGAAGATGAACAGTCCTACGGCCATGATCATGTTGATCTCACTCAACCGTTTGACTCCTGCATCCATGCCCATCAGGACCGAGCCCAGTGCGATCATCGTAATGCCTATGATCAGCAGGACGGTGACGGTGGGGCTTGGTTCGATGCCAAAGACCTCATAAAGCCCGGCGGCCACCTGTTGTGCGCCCAAACCCAATGATGTGGTCAGGCCGAAGAGGGTCGCGAATACTGCCAGAGTATCGATGATGTGGCCCCACCAGCCCCAGACGCGCTCGCCCAAGATCGGATAAAAAGCCGAACGCAGGGTCAATGGTAGCCCGAGATTATAGCTGAAGATTGCAAGCGCCAGACCAACGGCCGCATATACCGCCCAGCCTTCGAGACCCCAATGATGGATCGTGCCGACAATGCCGATGTATTCGTTACCCGGCACAGCGATATCGATGCCCAGCGGGCGGGCGTTGCCGTCTTCTGCAAAGTTGTAATAGACCGGCTCCATCACGCCGAAGAACAACAGCCCGATGCCGATCCCGGCCGCGAACATCATCGCGATCCATCCGGCGTAGGAATAGTCGGGTTTGGCGTCCTTGCCGCCGATCCGCACCTTGCCCACCGGCAAGATGATCAACACCAGACAGAACAGGGTGATTGCGTCAACCGACAGCACCAGAAACCAGTCAAACGTGCTGGTCAGCCATGGTCGGAGCCAGCCAAAGAACGTGGCTGCGGATTCCTGATTTGCCAGCGCGATCAGGACGAACGCAAAGATCAGGATACTAGAGATCAAAAAGACCGGGTTATGGATGTCCAGACCGAAAGGCCGGACATTGTCCTGCCCCAGCTCATATTCGGTCTCAAAGTCATAAATCCGGGGATCCGGATCCAGCATTTTCTTGGTTTGTGCCATGCGTCTGCCCTTCTGTTCGCTACGTGCAAACGCCAAGGTATTCGACCGGCGGACGGAGGTGATATTCGTATTCCCTTGGCGCGTTTCCGTCGTTTCGACCGCAGGTATGGTGGTTTCAGCCTATACGGATACTAAATTTTCACCAAATATATTCGATTTCGCGAATAATTAGGCGGTGGGAGCGACCGAATTAGCTTTCAGAGCTGCAAATATCCTGTTATTCAACCAAATGGTTGACTGAAGCAGGAAAGGCATGTAATTCATCCAAATGGTTGAACGAGAGAATCGCTATGACCTAAGCGCTATATTGAAGGCCGCGTCCGACCCAACCCGCCGCGTGATCCTAACGATGCTCGCGCAGCAGGGCCCCTTGCGGGTGACGGATATTGCGCGGCAATTCGATATGAGCCTCAACTCGGTGTCCAAGCACATCAAGGTGCTGGAGAATGCCGGGCTGGTGCGGCGTCGGACGGAATGGCGCGAGCATCTGATCGAGGTGCAGATGGCCCCCTTGTCAGCCGTGGATGACTGGTTCGCCGGGCTGCGTTCGATCTGGGCGCTTCGGCTGGACGCCTTGGAAACTGCTTTGGAGGACCCAGAAGATGACGGAACTGTCCCTTGAAATAACCCGCGCCATTCCGCACCCGCCGGAAAAGGTGTTTGATGCTTGGCTAGACCCGGAAATGTTGGCCAAGTTCATGCTGCCCGGTCCCAACATGTCAGTGCCCGAAGCTTATTCTGACGCCAAAGTAGGGGGCCGGTTCAAGATCATCATGCGCGCGCCCGAGGCCGGGGACCTGCCGCATGAGGGCGAATACAAAGTGATCGACCGGCCCAATCGGCTGCAATTCACTTGGAACTCTCCTTACAGTCAGGACGATTCCACCGTGACGCTAGATTTCACGCCCACCGATAAGGGTACGGAATTGCGCCTGCACCACATCCGCTTCCCTTCGGAAGAAAGCCGCAACAATCACGAAGGTGGCTGGACCCGAATCCTTGAGACGCTGGAGGGTGCGCTGTGATCAACTGGCTCGCCCTTGGCGTGGGTGTGATCGCGGCCTTTCTGCTGGGCTGGCTGGTCTACGGACCCGTCGGCTTTCAGAAACGCTGGGCCGAGGGAACACGGATCGACCCCACCCCGCCCGAATCTCCACCCCTGCCGCAGATGGCGGCCCAGATCGTTTTCCTGATCCTGCTAGCCGCTGTGATCGCGGTGACCGAGACCAACAACAGCCTTGGCGTTGCGGTGCTGGCGATCCTCGCAGTGGCTGCTCAGGCCGCATCGGTCGGGGCATGGGCACAGAAAAGCGGCTTCGCCATCGCAGTCGACACCGGATATGCGCTGGGCTGCGGCGTGGTGATGATATTGGCGCACGCTATCCTTTGATACATCGGCCCCTGCCCAGCTTGGGCGGGGGTTAGGCAATCCCCTGCCCCCCAAAAACTCCCGACTTTCCAAAGCTTGCAAACTGATGTATGGGCCTGTCATCTGAGACGTTGTGCCCTGACCCCGGCACTCGAATGGAAGATAAAGTGGGGTCGGCGGCAATGGGGCCGCCATGCAAACCGGAGACCCGCAGGGGCGGGAGTGCTCCGTTCTAGGATACGCATATGTTTGATGTAACAAAGAAATCGATTCAGTGGGGCGAAGAGACGCTGACACTGGAAACCGGCAAGGTTGCCCGTCAGGCCGACGGCAGCGTGATTGCCACGCTGGGCGAAACCAGCGTCATGGCAAACGTGACCTTTGCCCGTGCTCAAAAGCCCGGTCAGGATTTTTTCCCGCTGACCGTACACTATCAAGAAAAATACTATGCCGCCGGTAAGGTTCCGGGTGGCTTCTTCAAGCGCGAAGCGCGCCCGACCGAGAAAGAGACGCTGACCGCGCGTCTGATCGACCGTCCGATCCGCCCGCTGTTTGTTGACGGCTTCAAAAACGAAGTTCTGGTGATGTGCACCGTGCTGTCCCACGATCTGGTCAACGACCCCGACATCGTTGCGATGATCGCAGCCTCTGCCGCACTGACCATTTCCGGCGCGCCGTTCATGGGTCCGATCGCCGGTGCCCGCGTTGGTTTCGAGGATGGCGAATACGTTCTGAACCCGACCGTCGACGACATGCAGGACCTGCGCCTGAACCCTGAACAGCGTCTGGACCTGGTTGTTGCCGGTACCAAAGACGCCGTGATGATGGTGGAATCGGAAGCTTACGAACTGTCCGAGGCGGAAATGCTGGGCGCGGTAAACTTCGCGCATGAGCAAATTCAGCCCGTGATCGACCTGATCATCTCGCTGGCCGAAGAAGCCGCGAAAGAGCCGTTCGAATTCGTCGCCCCCGATTACTCGGAGCTGTCCGCCGCTGTTTCGGCTGCCGGTGAAGAGAAGATGCGCGCCGCGTTCGCGATCACCGACAAGCAAGAGCGCACCGCCGCTGTTGCCGCGGCCCGTGAAGCGATCAAGGAAGCGCTGACCGAAGAGCAGCTGGAAGACGGCAACCTCGGCTCCGCAATGAAGAAGCTGGAAGCAGGCATTCTGCGCGGCGACGTCGTCAAAGGCGGCAAGCGTATCGACGGTCGTTCGACCACCGATATCCGTTCGATCGTTGCAGAAACCTCGATGTTGCCGCGGACCCACGGTTCTGCCCTGTTCACCCGTGGTGAGACTCAGGCATTGGCCGTGACCACGCTGGGCACCGGTGACGACGAACAGTTCATCGACGCGCTGCACGGCAACTTCAAATCCAACTTCCTGCTGCACTACAACTTCCTCCCTACTCGGTGGGTGAAGTTGGCCGCGTGGGTGGTCCGGGCCGTCGTGAGATCGGCCACGGCAAGCTGGCATGGCGTGCCCTGCAGGCGGTTCTGCCTGCGGCGACCGACTTCCCCTACACGATCCGCATCGTGTCGGAGATCACGGAATCCAACGGCTCCAGCTCAATGGCGTCGGTCTGCGGCGGTTCGCTGTCGATGATGGATGCGGGCGTTCCGCTCAAAGCACCGGTTGCCGGTGTGGCCATGGGTCTGATCCTGGAAGATGACGGCGAATACGCCATCCTGTCGGACATTCTGGGTGACGAAGATCACCTGGGCGACATGGACTTCAAGGTTGCGGGTACCGAAAACGGCATCACCTCGCTGCAGATGGACATCAAGGTTGCGGGCATCACGCCTGAGATCATGGAGAAAGCCCTGGCGCAAGCCAAGGACGGCCGGATGCACATTCTGGGTGAGATGGGCAAAGCCCTGTCCGAAACCAACGAATTCTCGGTCCACGCGCCGCGCATCGAGACCATGAACATCCCCACCGACAAGATCCGCGAAGTGATCGGCTCGGGTGGTAAGGTCATCCGCGAGATCGTCGAGGTTTCGGGTGCCAAGGTCGACATCAATGACGACGGCGTCATCAAGATCGCGTCGCCCGACGGTGAATCGATCAAGAAGGCCTATGAGATGATCCACTCGATCGTGGCCGAGCCGGAAGAAGGTCAGATCTACACCGGTAAAGTGGTCAAGATCGTCGACTTCGGTGCCTTCGTGAACTTCTTTGGCAAGCGCGACGGTCTGGTGCACGTGTCCCAGATCGAAAACCGACGCCTGAACCATCCGTCGGATGTTCTGAAAGAAGGTCAGGAAGTAAAGGTCAAACTGCTGGGCTTTGACGATCGCGGCAAGGTGCGCCTGTCGATGAAAGTTGTCGATCAGGAAACCGGCGAAGAGATCGTTCCCGAGAAGAAAGAAAAGAAAGAGGAAAGCGCAGAGTAATCTGCCTCTTTTGCAAGAACGAAGGCCCCGGTAATCCGCCGGGGCCTTTTTCTTTGGGCGAATGTGGAGTGCCGTAGCGATGCTGTGGAATGTGCCGACCATCAGCTGGTGCTGGGGCAGGCTTCAATTTAGATGAGGATACAGTTTTAATCGCTGAGTGCATTGCCCTGAAACAGAGCCTCGCAACCACTTAAAACGTTGGCTTTACAGCCCCGAGGCATCTACTTGGGCGTTCTTTTCTACTCATTGTCGATAAATGAATGAATTTACGACGATATCCGATCGTTTCTTGGTTTATTTCTTTTCTTCGATCAAAAGCTCTTCTATGAGCGCGCCCAACAGTTGCGTCCTCGATTTGACCTTGGCTTTTTTGTAGATTGAATTGTTCTGGGACTTGATTGTTCCCTCGCTGGTCTCGCGCAGTTTAGCTATTTCTGCGAGGGACAGGCCCTTTACGGTGAGAAGTGCAACATCTCGTTCCGCAGCACTAAGGCCCCAACGGTCGAACTGTAGTTCCAGCATTCGAAAAAACTCGCCTTGAGCCTTCCGCAGGTTCTGTTTGACTTCTTGGTGACGTCGCAAAAACAGCCTGTGGCTTTGCCAAATCAAAAGCCCCCCAAGAATAAACCCAAATAGGGTGATGAGAGCCGTGATTTCATGGACCACCCAACTCGCGGAAAAAATGTAGTACCCTGTTATTTCGCCAATCAATTCGATCACAAACGTCAAAGCAGAGATCGCATATACAGCGATCCCCGCTTTGAACATGGCTTCTTTTTTAAACCATTTGTTCAAACCCCAATCTCGCTTGGGCTCAAGTTGGAAGCTGAATTAATCATCGTCGCCTTCGTCATCCCCTTCGCCATCGTCACCTTCACCGTCGCGCTCGCCATCGTCGCCTTCGCTATCGCGTTCGCCGTCATCGCCTTCGCTATCGCGTTCGCCGTCATCGCCTTCGCTGTCGCGCTCGCCATCGTCGCCCTCGCTGTCGCGCTCACCATCGTCGCCTTCGCTATCGTTTTCCCCATCGCCTTCGTCATCGTCACCTTCGTCATCAAATCCTTCGTCGTCATCTTCGTCATCAAAATCTTCGTCGTCATCTTCCTCATCGTCGAACTCATCGTCTCGCTCTGAACGATCCCGAACGATGGTTCCGTCTTTCCCCAGCACCACTTCTCTCTCGATTCCAGGTCCAGTCGCTTCAAAGCGAAGATTCCCAAACAGCGTGTTGGTTATTTCGATTCGTTGGAAACCTTGTTCTGTGAGTTCGTCGATGATGTCTTGCTTGGTGGTTTGCGAAAGCGCCGTGGTGGCCATCAGAACGAAAGTTGATGTCAGACCGATAGTTTTCTTGTTCATGTTCCCATCCTCAAAGGAATTGCCAATTGAACTAAAACATCGGCGCTTTGCGATGGGAATATAACTTAGGTTGGTTAGGCCAGACTTGAACCAAAGAACTATATCCTCAACGGTACTGGGTAATGCGCGCAATGTGCGGGAACGTGGATTTGGAGAGCGCCGAAAAATTTTTCAGGAGCAAATTCCTGAATTTGATCTCGGACCGATCTGAATTTACAGCCATGTAGTTTTTGAAGGTGACACCGAGGATATGCCCGAAGCCAAGAAATTCGAAAAGCTCTTCTCTACTCCAATGATGCGATTTGTGGTGCCTAACAGTGCAGCGCTTAATGCGGCGATTCTGTTTGAGGCCGAAAAGATGCGTGAGGAAGACGAGGGTGCCTCAAAATCCAATCGCGGCGGATGGCACTCAAACGGAAACCTCTTTGATCGCGATACGCCCGCTATTCAGAATTTGCGAGACGCGGCCGAAGATGCGGTGTTTCAAATAACGCGAAAGGTCTCAGACAAAGTTGAACTGGATAAACTTCGCCTGAAACTGTTCGGGTGGATAAACGACAATCCTTCCGGCGGGTACAATGCGCCGCATACTCATCCCGGCGCGCATTGGTCTGGAGTGTACTATGTTTCTCAACCCGAGATCGAAGAAGGTTCGTCTGGAATGATTGAGTTTCTCGACCCTCGAAACGAGTTGCCTCACTGGCGCATACTTCAGGCGAGTGCTTTTCGGAACAAAAAGAAGCTGCGCCCGGCAGCCGGCGAAATGATCCTTTTTCCATCCTATCTGACTCATTGGGTCCACCCAAACCAAAGTAAAGAAAGCCGCGTCACGGTTGCCTTCAACGCAACCTTTCGACGTCCAAAATCGGATCCCAGTTAATCGCCTCGAGATACGCAGCCTCTGTGGTATCGAACATCATGGCAATGTTTCGCCTGGTCAACGCAGTCAGCGCAGCTTTCAGTTTCCATCAGAAGCTACAATCCTTTGGCAGCGAGACCGCGTTCAACTGACGTATCCGATCCCAACCACCGCCTCGGCGGGCGTGCCCACAGTCGATCCAACCATAGCCAATCTGCCTTTTTCGATCAGTGCCGCTTTCGAGCCCTGCGCGTCACAGTAAACGATATGTTAACACTTCTAAGTTGAGTTAGCTCAAAGTTAAGGAAATCCAAATCATCTGGGACGTCGCCGCGCTTTGGCCTCTATCACCATCTTTGAGATCGACGGAGATCCGTTTGGCAACCCCAGTGTGACGGTGACCCAGGGGTTTCAGGTCACCATTACTGATGATGATAATTTTCTCGAAAATCCGGACAACAACGGCAGCCAACAGTTCGATACCCTCCCAATCCCCGGGCTGAACAACTCCGGCAGCTTTCAGATATTTGAAGGCTACAGCGCGACGGTCCGAGGTGCACCGGTCACCTACACACTGCTGCAATTCTCGGGTACGCAATATATCGTTGTGACCTCGGGAAACGTTGCTGTTAACGATGTACTGACAGGCAACTCACTGGCCCAGGGTACTGCACCTGCGGTCGAATATGATAACCTTCCCAGCTTTGTCTGCTTTACTTCGGGATCACATATTCTGACACCGTCGGGCCAGCGTCTGATCGAAGAAGTCAAAGCAGGCGATCATGTGATCACCGCAGATGGCACCGGTCGGGCCGTGCGCTGGGTGGGTCAGCGACGGCTGAGTGAGGCGGATCTGAGACAGACCCCTAAGCATTGCCCGATCCGGATCAATGCGGGCAGTCTTGGGCCGCAGACACCATCGCGAGATCTGCTGCTGTCACCTCAACATCGGGTTGTCGTGTCCTCACCTGCATTGGAATTGCATCATAGTTACCCGATGATGTTGGCGACGGCCAAGTCTCTGCTCAACGGCAAATCTATCACGCAAGTTCCGCCAAGCGGGGGCGTCGAGTACATTCACATTCTATTCGACCAGCATGAGCTGGTGAATGTCGAAGGATTGTGGTCGGAATCGTTTTATCCCGGCGGATATACGCTGGACGCGATGAGCAATGCAGTGAAGGAGGAACTATTCGAGCTGTTCCCTGAGCTTCATTCCGACACAGGCGGCTATGGTGATACGGTGCTGCCGGTTCTGAAACCGTACGAAGTGCAGATGCTGCGCCCGGAGCTATGTGCCCCTTGCGGCGCAGCCTCGGCGTTTGCGCATTAGAAGAAGCCGGGGGCTTTCGCCCCCTGCCCGTTGATCCGATTACGACGGCGCTTTGGTTTTGCGCAGATAGGGGAAGATCGTCTCGAACTCGCCGAACTTCTCTTTTGCCTCATCGTTGGAGACCGCAGGTGGAATGATCACATCCTCACCCGGCACCCAATTTGCGGGGGTTGCCACGCCCTTGGCGCTCATCTGCAGGCCATCGAGTGCACGCAGAATCTCGGCAAAGTTGCGGCCCACGGTCATCGGGTAGGTCATGGACAGTTTCAACTGCTTATCGGGTCCGATGATAAAGACAGAGCGTACAGTTGCGCTGTCGGCAGGCGTGCGGCCGTCGGGCAGATAGGCCTCGGCCGGCAGCATGTCGAAGGCTTTGGACACAGCCAGACCGTCATCGGCGATGATCGGGAAGCCGGGGTTGGCGTTGCCATAGGCCTCGATATCTTTTTTCCACTTCTTATGATCTTCGACACCGTCCACGGACACGCCGATCACTTTGGTGTTCCGCGCCGCCCATTCATCGTTCAACTGCGCAACTGCCGAAAACTCGGTCGTGCAAACAGGGGTGAAGTCCTTGGGGTGTGAGAACAGGATGGCCCAGCTATCGCCAATCCAGTCATGAAACTGGACGGTGCCCTGATCTGTCTCTGCGGTGAAATTCGGGACCGTATCATTGATGCGCAAACCCATTGGGAAACTCCTTTCCTGTGAAAAATCGCGAGTCGATTGCTGCCAACCTAATCACTTTGCGCAGAGGTTAAACCATTCATGTTGCGCTGTCAGAAGATTCAGTAGGTAGATAATTTGATCAAATTATGTTTTACCCTTGCCCGACACCCGGGTGGGTGACAGAGTGCGAATGAAAACCGACCGTTCGGTCGATTGATTCCTGATCCGGAGGATGAGCCATGATCGAAAAACGCGATTTCTATATCAACGGCAAATGGGTCGCCCCATCAGAGCCGAATGATTTCGAAGTGATCGACCCGTCGACCGAAGAACCATGCGCGGTGATCTCATTGGGGTCAGAGGCTGACACTAACGCAGCGGTCGCCGCGGCCAAAGCTGCTCTGCCTGGTTGGATGGCAACCCCGGTGGACGAGCGCATCGCTTTGGTAGAGAAACTGGTCGATATTTACGCCACCCGCTCAGAGGATCTGGCCCAGGCGATGTCGATGGAGATGGGTGCACCGATCGATATGGCGCGCAGCCAGCAATCGGGTGCGGGGATCTATCACTTAAAAAACTTCATCCGTGCCGCCAAGGCGTTCCAATTCGAACGCCCACTGGGCGATCATGCGCCGAATGACCGGATCATCTATGAAGCGGTGGGTGTGGCAGCCCTGATCACCCCATGGAATTGGCCGATGAATCAGGTCACGCTCAAAGTCGGGGCCGCCGCGATTGCGGGCTGCACGATGGTGCTGAAACCGTCCGAGCAAAGCCCGCTGAACGCGATGATCTTTGCTGAGATGATGGATGAGGCTGGTTTCCCGGCTGGTGTTTTCAACCTGGTAAATGGCGATGGCGTGGGCGTGGGCTCTCAGCTCTCGGGGCACGCAGATGTTGATATGGTCAGCTTCACCGGTTCGACCCGCGCGGGCACGGCGATTTCCAAGAATGCGGCGGATACACTGAAGAAAGTGCATCTGGAACTGGGCGGCAAAGGGGCCAATGTGGTCTTCGCCGATGCCGACGAAAAGGCGGTGAAACGCGGCGTCCTGCACATGATGAACAACACCGGTCAAAGCTGTAACGCGCCCAGCCGGATGCTGGTGCAGCGTCCGATCTATGATCAGGCGGTTGAGACAGCCGCCGAAGTGGCAAACAAGGTCACCGTCGGCAGTGCCACCGAGGAAGGCCGACATATCGGACCGGTGGTGAACGAAGTGCAGTGGACCAAAATTCAGGACCTGATCCAGAAAGGAATTGATGACGGCGCGCGTCTGGTGGCCGGCGGTACCGGTCGCCCTGAAGGACTGAACAAGGGCTACTATGTGCGTCCTACGGTCTTTGCAGATGCCAACAACCAGATGACCATCGCGCGCGAGGAGATTTTTGGCCCGGTTCTGACCATGATCCCCTTCGATACCGAAGAAGAAGCCATCGAGATTGCCAATGACACACCTTACGGGCTGACCAATTATGTTCAGACCCAAGACGGTGCACGCGCCAACCGAATGGCTCGCGTCTTGCGGTCGGGCATGGTTGAGATGAACGGCCAGTCGCGCAGCGCTGGGTCCCCGTTTGGTGGGATGAAACAGTCCGGCAATGGCCGCGAAGGCGGGGTTTGGGGCTTGGAGGACTTCCTTGAAGTCAAAGCCGTTGGCGGTTGGGCCGCCGAATAACCCGGTTTTGGTGGTATCAAAATGTGAGGCACCCTAAGGGTGCCTCGCTTTGTTTCTTAGGCAGGTCGGACGATAAGCTGCGGCTCTCCGTCCGACGTGTGACGGGTGGATCGACCATCCCAGCCAATCTCACCTGTCACCCGCTGGCGAAGGGACGAAAAACTGTCGAACCGGACCACATCTACGGGCACGTCGAACTGAAGGGTCACCCGGCGATGTCCGCCATCCCCAATCATGGTCAGACCGCGGATTTCGGCGGTGAAGGGCTGACCCAGATATCGGCCCTCAACCCGGTCACCAACGCGCAACTGCACTCGATTTCCTGCCATCGCGTGCAACGTGTTCCAATCCCACGCACCGAGTTGATGCGCCAACAGTTCCAGCGCCTCGCTATGCGATAGCTTCACTCCGGCGTCCTGCAGGCGTTTGCGCAGGCGTTTTGCCTGCTCTTTCAGCTCCGCAACCGGAGCGATGTTCTGAATATGTGTCATGGTGTGCCTCGTTTCCTGAAACGGGCGCGAAATCTGGACGGGGTTCGCATTGCCATCCGCGCGCCTGGAAAGGGCAACAGATGTGATTCAATCGGGTTTCACCAAAGCCTAAGGCCGCGAACGGCAGGGGACCCGAACCTGCCGTGCATATGGCAACGACGCGCCAGAATGTCAATCAGGCGTCGGCCTGCGCCGCCTCATAGGCCAGCATGGCGCGCTTGACGGGCAATCCCCAGTGGTAGCCACCCAGGCCGCCCGATTTGCGTAAGGCACGGTGGCAGGGGATCAGCCAACTGACCGGGTTGCGCCCAACTGCGGTGCCCACGGCGCGCACCGCTTGGGGTGAGCCGACCCGCTGCGCGATCTCGGAATAGGTGGTGACCTGCCCCGAAGGGATGTGCATCAGCGCTTCCCATACCTTGATCTGCAGTGGTGAGCCGATCAGGTAGAGCGGGGTCGGCTCCAACCGGTCGCTGGCCGCACCGAAGGCGCTGAGCACCCAAGGCCGCAGGCGCATCGGGTCCTCGACAAAATCAGCATTGGGCCAACGAGAGATCATGTCTTCCATCGCCGCCTCCTCGCCTGTCTCGGCCCCAAAGGCGATTCCACAGATTCCCTTGTCAGTTCCCATAACCAGCGCAGGGCCAAAGGGGCATTCGAACCAGCCCCAGTAGATCGTGAGACCTGCGCCTTTGCGGGCATATTCACCGGGGCTCATGGATTCCCATTTCAGGAACAGGTCATGAAGCCGCCCACTGCCGGACAGCCCCACATTATGAGCGGTTTCCAGCGTGGTGAAACGCTCGTGCAACAGAGCTTTGGCATGGCCAAGGGTCAGGTATTGCTGGTATCGCTTCGGAGAGACCCCGGTCCAGCGTGAGAACAGACGCTGAAAATGGGCAGGGCTCATATCCATCTGGCGAGCCAACTCATCAAGACTGAGACTCTCTCCGCCTTGATCGATCAATTCGATCGCGCGCCGCATGACGTTATAATGATATCCGCTTTCTGCTGTCTGGACGTTCATCGGTCACCTCATCAGTTACAGGAACAGTAACTTGCCCCTGTCGATCTTGCGACCCGGAACCTGCGCTTTATCTTGTCAACTGAGTTGACGAATCAAATCGATTTCTCCTACCATTCAGGTATGGGACACAGGTTGGATCAGATTTATCAGGCAGTTCAGGCCACCCGGCCTTTGCTGCGGAACATCACGGCAGCAGTTGAGCAGGGCAGCCAGCGCAAAGGCGTGACCGTCGGGCAACGTGCCCTTTTGGAAGGTCTGTCGCTATCTCCCGGCGCGACAGCCCCAGTGCTATGCGCCGAGCTGCAGCTGAAACGACAATATGTCTCGCGCATCTTAAAAGAGCTGATGGGCGCACAGCTGATCGAAAGCCAGCCCAATCCCAAACGTGCTGGCACCTACTGCTACCGGCTGAGCCCTGCGGGCGAAGAGACGATCACGGCAATCAGAGCGGATGAGATGGCCAAGCTGACACGCTTTGCACAGGATTTTTCTGCGTCAGAGCTTGCCGCCTATCACAAGGTTCAGCTGGCCCTGACCCGCTATTTCGCAGAACTCGCCAAGGAGGCCTGACATGACCGTCTTTTGGATAATGGCGGCAAGCATCATGATCGCCGTGTTGTACATCCTCTTGCAAATCCGAAAAATTGGCACTCCGACAACCGGAGCCAAAATAGACCTGGCATCGCGGCCTGAAACGGCGCTGCTGGTGATCGATATGCAAACAGATTTTACCTCGATACCCGCCTGGGATGACGCGCAAATTGAGGGTGCCTTGTCGACGATCCGGTCAACGACGGACAGCGCCCGCCAGTCTGACTGGTCCGTGATTGCCATCCGTCATGAATTCAAGGGACGGCTGGCGAACTTGCTGAACGGGTGGTTCAATCAGGGGCGCGGCAACGCAGGTTCCGACGGAGTTGGGTTGGATCCGCGTCTTACGCTGAATCCCGATGCCGAGTTTGTAAAATCCGTAGGTGACGCCTTTTCTTCGCCGGGTTTTGAACAGTTCCTGCGAGACAAACGGATCGGAACGCTGGTTCTGACAGGGTTGGACGGGTGTCATTGCGTGAATAAGACCGCGCAGGGCGCGCTCAATCGAGGATACCGGGTTCAGATCAATTCGGCAGCCGTTCTGGCGGCTGATCCGAACCGGTGGCAGGGGATCAGGGATCAACTTGCAACGGCGGGGGTGGATTTCCGACTGCAGAAGTGAGGCATAGGGATAAATCGACCAAGACCCGCGCCTAGGCAAAATCAAAACGCACCTTTTCAATTGCGACCGCTTGTCTGGCAGGGCATTAAGGCTCGGATGGCCAAACAAATCGGATACCACAAGATCCGCGAGATCTTTACGCGTTTTCACGACGCCGACCCTGAACCCAAGGGCGAGTTGGAGCATGTAAACGTCTATACTCTGGTCGTTGCCGTCGCACTGTCAGCGCAGGCGACCGATGCCGGCGTCAACAAGGCTACGCGCGCGCTATTCAAGATCGCCGACACGCCACAGAAGATGCTGGATCTGGGCGAAGAAGGTCTGATCGAACATATCAAGACCATCGGCCTGTTCCGCCAGAAGGCCAAGAACGTAATCAAGCTGAGTCGCATTCTGGTCGAAGACTATGGCGGTGAGGTGCCCAACTCCCGCGCGGCGCTTCAATCGCTACCGGGTGTGGGGCGCAAGACAGCCAATGTTGTCCTAAACATGTGGTGGCGATATCCGGCGCAGGCCGTGGACACGCATATCTTTCGCGTCGGCAACCGCACCGGCATCTGCCCGGGCAAGAATGTGGACGCCGTCGAACGCGCCATCGAAGACAACATACCGACCGACTTTCAGCTGCATGCGCATCACTGGCTGATCCTGCATGGCCGCTATCACTGCAAGGCACGCAAACCGCAGTGCCCTACCTGTATCATCCGCGATCTCTGCGAATTTGAGGACAAGACTCTATGAAAACCTACCAACTGACCGGCATCGGAAACGCCGTTGTGGACGTGATTTCCCAAGCCGATGACAGTTTCCTTGAGCTGATGGGCATCGAAAAGGGCATCATGCAGCTGATCGAACAGGAACGCGGCGAGGTACTGTACGCCTCGATGGAAGGCCGGGTGCAGACTCCGGGTGGCTCGGTTGCCAATACCATTGCGGGTGCGGGTGCACTGGGTCTGGATTCGGCGTTTATCGGGCGGGTGCATGATGATGCGCTGGGCCGTTTCTATGCCGATGCGATGAACGAAGACGGGGTGGATTTTGTGAACCCGCCGGTGCCGGGGGGCGAGCTGCCAACCTCGCGTTCGATGATCTTTGTCTCACCGGATGGCGAGCGGTCGATGAACACCTATCTGGGTATTTCGTCCGAGCTGTCTTCTCGGGATGTCTCGGAAGACGTCGCGGGCAACAGCCAGATCATGTTCCTCGAGGGCTATCTGTTCGACAAGGAAAAGGGCAAAGCCGCGTTCCTTGAAGCCGCGCGCAACTGCCATAAGGGTGGCGGCAAGGCGGGCATCGCCATTTCTGACCCGTTCTGTGTAGAACGGCACCGGGTCGATTTCCTGCTGCTGATCGAGAATGAGCTGGATTTTGTAATCGGCAACGAGGCCGAGATCAAATCGCTGTTCGAAACCGACGATCTTGAGGAGGCGCTGGCGAAAACGGCCGAGATTTGCCCTCTGGTCGTCTGCACCCGGTCTGGCGACGGGGTGACCGTTCTGAACGGCAACGCGCGCATCGATGTACCGGTTGAAAAGGTCGTACCCGTGGACGCGACCGGCGCGGGCGATCAATTCGCCGCCGGGTTCCTTTATGGCATGGCAACAGGCCGCGATTACGAGACCTGTGCGCGGATCGGCAATGTCTGTGCCCGCGAGGTGATCAGCCATATCGGCCCGCGCCCTGAGGCGAACATGCAGGAGTTGCTGCAGGCTGAGGGATTGCTCTGATCCCGCGAAACGCAACGTAACGCTGGTGCGTCACATTTCGGAATGGCTACCCTTTTTTTGGATGTAAGGGGGAGCCAATTCATGTTGGGCAGAGCACTCAGGATCACCGCAGGAACATTGGCGTTGGGGCTTGTGGCCGGCGTTGGGTACTTGCTGATCTCTCCGCCCGACCTGTTGCGAGTCGGGACCAACTATTCTGCCAAGATCGTCTGTTCTAACGTTTTCATCGCCAGGCGGGATGCGCAGGAGGTACTGGCGGTTGATGTGCAGGCGCCCGGGCATCCGTTGCTGAAACACGTCTCGGTCTCGGTAGACCCCGAGGCGCAATCAGTATCCGCAAAGCTACTCGGGATCTTCGCCCCTGCGACCAGCCAATATCGCGAGGGGCTTGGATGTGCGAATACGCATGAGGCCCAACCGGTCAACGCCCAGCTAAACACTCTGCCCGCGCTGTCTGATGCACTTTGGCCGGAAGGCACCACCGTGGCCCCAGCGCAGAACTCCAAATTGGCAATGGTTCTGTCGGACCCGACCATTCTGGGAAAGGGCTTCCGCGCCGTAGTTGTGGTGCATGATGGCCGGATCATTGGTGAGGCTTATGCGGATGGATTCGACGAAAATACCCCTCTTCTGGGTTGGTCAATGACCAAAACCATAACCTCTGGATTGATTGGAACGCTGATAAAATCCGGTCAGATGAAGTTGACGGATACACTGGTCGATTCATTTCCCGATTGGGCAGAGGACAACCGGCAGCACATTACCGTCGAGGATATGTTGACCATGTCCAGCGGCCTGCGATGGAACGAAGGCTATGGTGACGTCTCGGACGTGACTCGGATGTTATATCTGAGCGACGACATGGCGGGGTTTGTCACTTCGCTTGAGGCCGAGGCTGAGCCAAATACTGAATTCAACTATTCGTCGGGCACATCCACCGTCTTGGCGCGGGTCTGGCAGGATCAGGTCAAAGATGACAGCTTGTCCTATCCGCAGCGCGCACTCCTGCTGCCACTGGGCATGACCTCGGCCATACTTGAAACTGATGTTTCTGACACCTTTGTCGGCTCAAGCTATATGTACGCCACAGCGCGGGATTGGGCACGATATGGGCAATTCCTGCTGCAGGGCGGCACATGGGACGGGCAGCAAATTCTGCCCGAAGGGTTCACTGACTGGATGTTCGAACCGGTTGCTGTCTCGGGCGGGGCATATGCCAAAGGTCACTTGTGGCGCGACGTGCCGGGTGGAGAACCCCCGTTCGAAGATGCGGTCTGGATGGCCGGACATGATGGGCAATCGGTCGGGATATTCCCTTCGCGTGATTTGGTGATCGTGCGATTGGGGCTTACACCGTCCGATACCGGTTATTCCCCGCTGCCGCTGGCCAAAGCGGTGATTACGGCGCTTGGTTCCTAACCCGAACTACCCGAAATGCGGCTGAAACGCAGAAAGCACCTGCTGGTAGACGTCCTTTTTGAACGGCACGATCTCATCGACCAGCCGCGTCGTGGTCTGCCATTTCCAATGGGTGAACTCGGGGTGCTCGGTGGCGATGTCGATCTGATCATCCCGGCCCAGAAACCGCATCAGGTACCATTTCTGCTCCTGCCCGCGATACCGGCCCTTCCAGATTTTCGGCACAATGTCATGCGGTAGGTCATAGGGCAGCCAGCCGTCGGTCTCGGCGATGATTTCCACAAGATCAGCGGTCACTCCAGTTTCTTCCCAAAGCTCGCGCAGGGCCGCATCGCGCGGGTCTTCGCCCTTGTCCACGCCACCCTGAGGCATCTGCCAGGCGTCCTTGTGGCGATCATTGCGCTGACCGACAAAGATCTTGCCTTCGGCATTCATCAACATCAGCCCCACGCAGGGGCGATAGGGCAGTTTGGCGATTTCATCAGGGGTCATGCGCGGCCTCGTGATTAAGCTTTGCTGCGTCTCTAGCAAGCGCCGCAGTAAAGGCAAAGGGAATGACGTTAGGTTTCGCGTGACAAAGGTGACGCGAAGGTCAATCTGACGGTCAAAGTCGGGAGGGAGAGTTTGCCATGACTGCGTACCCAAACATGCTGGCCCCGCTGGATCTGGGCTTTACCACGTTGAAGAACCGCGTGCTGATGGGCTCGATGCATACCGGGCTGGAAGAGACTGGCGATTGGAATCGGGTTGCTGAATTCTACGCAGACCGGGCGCGCGGCGGTGTGGCGCTGATGGTGACCGGTGGGATTGGCCCAAACCTTGAAGGCTCGGTGCTGCCGGGGGCTTCGATGATGACCAACGATACAGAGGTGGCGAACCATTCCATCGTCACCCGACGCGTGCATGAGGCTGGCGGCAAGATCGCCATGCAAATCCTGCATGCGGGGCGCTACGCCTATGGGCCGAAATGCGTCGCCCCCAGCCCAGTGAAATCTCCAATTTCTCCGTTTCCGCCGCATGAGCTGGACGAAGAGGGCATCGAGAAGCAGATCGGCGATATCGTCAACGCGGCTGTTCTGGCCCAGAAGGCGGGCTATGACGGGGTCGAGATCATGGGCTCCGAGGGGTATTTCCTGAACCAGTTCCTCGTGACCCACACCAACAAGCGCGAGGATCGCTGGGGTGGGTCATACGAGAACCGGATGCGTCTGCCCATTGAGGTGGTGCGCCGCACGCGGGAAGCCGTGGGGAGCGATTTCATCATCATCTATCGCCTTTCGATGATTGATCTTGTGCCCAATGGGTCGACCCATGACGAAGTCGTTGAACTTGCGCAGCGGATTGAGCAGGCCGGGGCAACGATCATCAACACCGGTATCGGCTGGCACGAGGCGCGGATTCCAACGATTGCCACCAGCGTTCCCCGTGCTGCATTTGCGTGGGTTACCAAGAAGCTGATGGGTAAAGTCGGGATTCCGGTGATCACCTCGAACCGGATCAACACGCCTGAGGTTGCCGAAGAAGTTCTATCGACCGGTTGCGCCGATATGGTGTCTCTGGCGCGGCCGATGCTGGCCGATGCGGATTTCGTGAACAAGGCGATTGCAGATGAAGCCGCGAAGATCGCCCCGTGCATCGCATGCAATCAGGCCTGTCTGGACCACACTTTCAGCGGTAAGCTGACCTCATGCCTGGTCAATCCGCGCGCCTGTCATGAGACCGAATTGGTGATCGGCAAGGCCGAGACACGCAAGACAGTGGCCGTTGTCGGCGCTGGCCCTGCAGGTTTGTCCACCGCGATGACAACTGCCCAGCGCGGCCATGATGTAACCCTGTTTGATCGCGCCGCCGAGATTGGCGGGCAGTTGAACATGGCCAAACAGGTGCCAGGGAAAGAAGAGTTCTGGGGACTGGTCGACTGGTATCGCACCATGATGGACGACCTAGGCGTGACGGTCGAACTGAACCGCGAAGTCACCGCAGATGATCTGATCGGTTATGATGAGGTGGTCATCGCCACCGGCGTCACTCCACGTGATCCACAGATTCCCGGCCAGGATCGGGACAATGTGCTCAGCTACATCGACGTGCTGCGCGACAAGGCCGAGGTCGGCAGCACCGTCGCCGTGATCGGGGCCGGAGGCATCGGGTTCGATGTCTCCGAATTTCTGCTGGAAGACGGTCACAGCCCAACCACGGACCTTCCATTGTGGATGAAGGAATGGGGCGTAACCGACCCCGCAGAACACCGCTCGGGCCTGGCCCCCGAGGGCCCGCAGCCCGAAGCACCAGCACGGCAGGTCACGCTGCTGCAGCGCAAGGCGCAGCGTCACGGCAAGGGGCTAGGAAAGACAACGGGCTGGATCCACCGCGCGACGCTAAAGATGAAGGACGTCAGTTTCGTTGGTGGTGTGAATTATGAGCGCATCGACGAGGACGGCCTGCATGTCAGCTTTGGCGAAACCCGCGATGATCCAACCGTGATCGCAGCCGAGTCGATCGTCCTATGTGCCGGGCAGGTCTCGGACCGGTCGCTGGCGGATGAGCTGATCGAACGTGGAATGACCCCGCATGTGATTGGTGGAGCAGATGTGGCAGCTGAGCTGGACGCCAAACGTGCGATCAATCAGGGCACACGTCTGGCGGCAGCGTTCTGACGTTGTAATGCCAGTGCGCTGGAGAAAGCCGCCCCGGAAGAGGCGGCTTTTTTCGTTTTCCTTGACTCAGTTGTTATCAATATACATATGTACCACATGAGTCAGAAAATAGAACGCACCCAAACAGGAATTCGAATCGAGAAGCGGCTTCTGAAAGTTCTCAAAGGGCTGGCAGAATCGCTGGACATGACCCTTGGCGACCTGATTGAGGGCATCGCGCTGCACAGCTTTGAGAACAAGCCAGCCTTCTCTGAAGAGACACTGAAGAAGATCAAACAGCTCAAAAGTGTCTACGACTTCGATTGGACAGCTGAAGACAGCCACCGTTTCAAGGAGGATGAAGAATGAGCGCATCGCGATACGCCGACGTCACCATCGCATTTGAAGCACACGCAATCGACAACGCAAGGTTCGGACACGCCGAACATGTGCAAGTCGCTTATGACCTGCTACGCAAGTATGATTTCATCGATGCCGCAGCGATCTACGCCAAGGGAATTCGCACGTTAGCAGCGAACGCAGGCGCACCGGACAAGTTCAATCTGACAATCACCTACGCATTTATGAGCCTGATCGCAGAGCGGCTGGCCAACACGCAAGCTACTGACTTTAAGAGTTTCGCACAGGAAAATTCCGACCTGATGGCCAAGTCAGTACTCAACCAATGGTATTCTGCGGAACGTCTCAACACGCAGCTTGCCCGCGATATATTCCTTCTGCCTGCCGCCGCATAATCGCGTTTTGCGGCGGAGGTGAATTGTTACTCCACTGTGATCGTAATCACCTCGGACACAATGGGCGTCGCATGAGGGACGTGGCCTGCATCCCCAAGCACCAGCTGCAAAGTATGCTCACCCGGAGCAAGTTCCAAAGTCACCTCAGTCTGACCGCCACCGAAATGAATGTGATTGTCGTCTGCGGGCAGACCGTATGACAGTTCGTCCGCACCGTCTTCTCCCTGCCCAAGTGGTGGGCGATCAATCAGGAGGTGATGGTGCCCTGTATTTTCCTTCTCGGTTCCAGCGGGGGCAACGCCCATGCCGCTGAGGCCAAAGACTACGGTCACAGGTGATTGCACGGTGTCACCGTCAGACAGGTTGACGAAATAGACCTTCGCATCTGGATTCGATGGTGTTTCCCCTCCGGCCCACGCAAGGCTGGCGGTCAGACACAGGGTAATGACAGCAAATAGGGCTTTCATAGTCTCCTCCGTGGTCACAAAAATGCCATTCTCATCATAGCACGATTGGAAAAAAGTCCAGAAAACGGGGTTTTGTATCGAAAGGCATGGTCCGCGGCATATAGGCCCGGGCGTTTCCTAGTTGCAAACGATCCGATTCAAAACCCTGATATTATCCCATGTCTGCCCAGTTCTTGCCCAGATTGATCGCGATAAAGAGACAACGAACGGAAGACCTGGGGAACGAGAATGGATCGACTAACTGAAATGGAGGCCTTTTCCAACGTGGTGGACCAGGGTGGTTTCACCGACGCGGCCAAGAAAATGGGCATCTCCAAATCAGCCGTGTCTAAACACGTCTCGAGCCTCGAGGCGCGGTTGGGGGCAAGGCTTTTGAACCGGACAACGCGCCGGGTTTCGCCAACCGAGATCGGGTTGGCCTATTATGATCGCGCCCGTCGCGTGCTGAACGACGCAGGCGAAGCGGATGCGCTGGTGACTTCGATGCAATCTGCGCCTTCTGGTCTGCTGCGGATCTCTGTGGCAACAGATTTTGGCGTCAATCACCTGTCGCCGGTCCTGTCGGACTTCCTGTCGGCCTATCCGGACATCACCGTGAACATGGTTCTGAACAACCGCTATGTTGAGCTGATTTCCGAAGGCTTTGACGTGGCCGTGCGCATTGGCGAGCTGGAAGACAGCACGCTGCGCGCCCGCAAGCTGACCGAAACAGTGAAACGCATGGTCGCGTCGCCGAGATATATCGAGCAGTTCGGACGCCCGCAGAAGATCGACGATCTGAACGAACACAAACTGCTGCATTACTCCAGCCAATCCTCGGGCAGCGTGTGGAAGCTGACGGCGCCTTCGGGCGAGAAGCGTCAGGTCCGCACTGCTGGCTGGCTGAGCGTGAATGACGGGCAGTCGCTGCTGAACGCCGCGATCTCGGGGCTTGGGATCGCGCATCTGCCCAGCTATCTATATGCCGAAGCACTGAAATCGGGCGAGGTGGTAGACGCCATGCCATCGCTACCGGATGAGGTTCAGGGCGTCTATGCGGTCTACCCGCCGGGCCGGTTCACCCAGCCCAAGGTGCGGGCGTTCATTGATTTTCTTGTCGAGTCCTTTGCTGAAAAGGGTCCGATGGATTGGTAGAATTCTCCCTGTGGCACCTAAACGGCCCGTGCTGAATGGCACGGGTCTTTTTTTGTCTAGCGATGCATCAGTTAGTCTCTGGTGATACGGCCCGCTGATACAGGTGCCACGTGGTGTGGCCCAGGATCGGCAGCGTGAAAATCAGCCCCAGAAACGCCGGAACCAGCGACAACAGCATGGTAACCGAGATGATCGCCGCCCAACTGAGCATTACCACCGGGCTTTCAGCGACCACGCGAATGGAAGTGAGCATGGCGGAAACAAAGTTGGTTTCCCGATCCAGAAGCATGGGCATGGCCACCACAGTCACCGAGTACAGGACCGCCGACAAAAAAGCGCCGATACAGGTGCCGACCGCCAGAAAGGTCCAGCCTTGCGGTGTGAAGAAGATGGTGTTCATGAACCCTTCGAAATCCGAGAAGGACGCCTTTTGCAGGATGATCGCCAGCCAAAGGCGGATTTGGTAGGTCCATACCCAGAAAATGAACAGGGTGACAAAGGCCATCCAACCCATCTCGCGCTTGCGTTGATGGGCCATGACGCTGAGGATTTCGGACCAACCGAAGCTTTCCCCTTTCTGCATCCTACGGGACATTTCATAAAGCCCGGCGGCCGCAAATGGGGCAACCAGCGGAAAGCCTACGGCGGCAGGAATGATCATCCAGATCTTGCCAAGCCCGACAAGGCACCAAACGAACAGGATGCCGAAAACCGCGTAGAACAGGCCGAAAAAGCCGCTCATGACCGGGTGTGCGAGGAAGTCGGAAAACCCGGCCTTCAGCGATGCGGTAATATCCTCGGCCGTCAGCCTGTTAACCTCGGGCATGGATTGCTGTGGGACCGTGTTATCCGGCGGAGTGGTATCTTCGGTTTTGGATGCCATGACGCATTCCTCCCAAAGCATGGTGACTGGTGGGACAGCCTGCCAACAGGCCTGATGGCAAGACAGACGCACCGATTAGCTGCAAGTGTGCATCAGGCCGCGCCATCAGGGCAAGGGGGACACAGGGCGTCCGCGGTGCTCGCGCCTGTTAGTTGACCAGCAACACCGCCTCGACCCGGCGATTGAGATCGCGGCCCTCGGGCGTAGCGTTAGAGGTAATGGGCGCAAGATAGCCTACGCCCTGCGCCTCGATCCGGTCGGCGGCAACACCGTGCGCTTCGATCAGGCGCGCACGCACGGCTTCCGCCCGTTTGGTGCTGACCGCAATATTGGCCTGCAATGCGCCCGTATCATCCGTGTGCCCTACCAGCGCCAAACGGGTCGAAGGATTGTCGGCCAGATAGCCCGCAAGCAGCGCAAGCGAGGCAAACGGCCCTTCGCCCAGCGCGACTTCGCCGGTGCGAAAGTGCAGGTCATCAAGGATAACATGTCCGGTACTGCTAAGATCGTTTAGCAACCCGGCAGGGCCCTCAACGGTTTCCTCGATCACAAGTGGCTGCGCAGGCTGCGTACCTTGCGGGGTCACCCGGATCATCTGCACATAGCCATCCGGCGGGTTGCGGCTGACCAGCAGGCTCAGCACTTCGTCACCGCGGGAGGCGGATAGAAAACGGTAATCGTGGATCGCCACATACATGTCAGGCGTCGGCACCACTTCGGTGCCAAAGCGGAAATCGAAACCGCCACAATTGCGTGCCTCGCATTCAAACGCGATCTCGAAACCTTGCGCCTGAAGCTGATCCCGAAGCGGTGCAAGAATTTGCAGCGTCGTGCTGGACCCGGCCTGCAGACGCCATGTTAGCCGCTCGACACGCCCTTCGACAGTGCGGGATGGAACTGCGCCGTCGGCAAACACGCCGGTTGGCAGGTCGTAGCTGTCCAATGCACTGGTGCGATCCGAAATCTGCCGGGCGCTGGCGGGCAACGTCAGTTCCTGCGCCTGCACAGGCACGGCCAAAAGGAGGCTAAGGAACAGGAAACGGATCATCGGAACTGTGCGTGATACTCGTGGTTCGGGACCATGGCAGTGGCACTGGCCACGCGGTTGGTCATATTGAAGAAACCGGTGACATTGGCAATGTCCCAGATATCGCGATCCGAAAACCCGACATCGCGTAAAAGCTGGCGATCGGGCTCTTCGATTGTGGTGCTAGCGGTGGTCATCTTGGCTGCGAAATCCAGCATTGCACGTTGGCGCGCGTCCAATTTGGCGACGCGGTAGTTCATGACCAGCATCTCACCCAGCTGCGGATCGCCCGAAAGCTGCCGCACCGCTGCGCCATGAGCCACGAGGCAGTAGAAACATTTGTTGATCGAGGACACCACGACCGCAATCATCTCGCGTTCAAGCTTGGTCAGCCCGCTATCGGCCAGCATCAGATCATTATACATCGAAGTGAAGGCATTCAGCTTGTCGATATCGAAGGCGTAGGCGCGCAGGACATTCGGCACCATTCCCAGTTTCTCGACACATATATCGAAGTATTTCTGCGTCTCTGACGGTAGTGGGTCCACCATTGGCAGATCCAGGGCAGTAGGCATGTCCTGTTTGGTCAATTCGTCCTCCTCAGACGCGCTGGCGATAGTGGTATTCTCCGACGATCTTCATCCCAAGCGAGTGGTAGAGGCCATTGGCCCCCGCGTTCGCCTTGGTACAGATCACGCTAAGCGTCTGCGCGCCATTGTCCAGCGCCCAAAAGGCCGCGGCGCGCATGGCCCACTGGCCCAACCCCTTGCGGCGGTGATCCGGCAGGATTTCGAGCGCGTGAACCATCGCGATACCTTCATGGATCGCCACGAAGCCTGTTCCTGCGGGCTGATCGCTGTGGCGCAACAAAAGGCCGGTCTTTGGGCCCGGTGCCCGGTACATGATCGCAATCCGTTCGGGGCCGATACCGCCCTGCGCCCAGATCTCACGCATGATGGCCAGCGGTTCCCAGATGTTGAAAACAGTCACGCGCGGGATCGGGATATCGGTCAACTGCTGCGCCGGGCAGGAATAAATATTGACCGGATCAAGGATGTCGTAGCCGCGTTGCGCAAGCATTGCATCCAGCGCCTCATCCCCCGGACGCAGGCAGAAGATGCGTTTTTGACCCATCGCCTGCATGGCGCTTTCGGCCGCATCGATATCGGCGCTGGTGACGTCCCCGGTGCGATTGGCGGCAGAAACGCGTGAACCTCCGCCCTGTCCTTGCCGCAGTCGAAGTGGGCCTTGCGTTTGATAGCCGGCGGCAGGCCATGTGCCATCGACAACAGCGGCCCAATCGGGATTCAAAGCTCGATCTCTTTCGCAAGGCGGGTCATGGCGGCATCGATCCGTCCACCCTCGGTGCCGCGCACGACGACGTTGGCTCCGAAGACGCCATTCGTCTGAAACGGATAACAGCCGATCGAAAGATCGCCGAAGTCTTTGGCCAGTGCGGCCAAAGTTGCTGCAATATCGCCTTCACCCCGATCCACACGCAGCGTCTGCGACAAAAGCGGGCTACCTCCGATGAGCGAAGGCAGAACACTTGCAACCATGGCCTGAAAAACCAAAGGCACCCCGGCCATGACATGGACGTTGTTGATGGTAAAGCCGGGCGCGGTCGAGACCGGGTTGTCGATCAATTCGGCCCCTTCCGGAATACGCGCCATGCGCAGGCGAGCGTCGTTCAGCTCCAGCCCGGATTTCTCGTAATGCGCCTCAAGCAATGCACGCGCGTCGTCGCGAACATCGATATGCACGCCAAAGGCACGGGCGATGCAGTCAGCGGTGATGTCGTCATGGGTCGGACCAATACCACCACTGGTAAACACATGGTCATAGGCCTCTGATAGCGCCCTTACGGCTGCCTCAATCGCGGGTGCATCATCGCTGACAATGCGCACCTCTTTCAGGTCAATGCCGTGTTTGGTCAGCTCTCCAGCCAGATAATGCATATTGGCATCGCGGGTGCGGCCCGAAAGGATCTCATCCCCGATCACCAACATTGCAGCGGTTGGATTGGCCATGACGCGCCCTCCCTCTTGATCGACCGTTAGGGCAGGTATAGGCCCTTGGCCATGCGATTTGAAACCCCCTTGTCCCCGCTCGACTGATCCGCCGCTACAAACGCTTTCTGGCAGACTGCAGGCTGGAAGACGGGCGCGAGGTGACAGCCCATTGCGCCAATCCGGGCTCAATGATGGGGCTGGCAGAACCGGGTGAGAAAATCTGGCTGGAGCCCAACGACGATCCGAAGAAAAAGCTGAAATACGGCTGGCGGCTGGTCGATCATGAGAACGGGCATTTCACAGGGGTCGACACATCAGTCCCCAACAAGGCGCTTCGGGTGGCGCTCGAGGCGCGTGAAATCCCCGAGCTGGCCGCCTATGAAACCGTGCGCCCCGAGGTCAAATACGGTGAAAACAGCCGTATCGATTTCCTGCTGACTGGGCCGGGCCTACCCGATGCTTATGTCGAGGTCAAAAGCGTCACCCTCTCACGCCAAGCGGGCCTCGCCGAGTTTCCCGACAGCGTCACCGCACGCGGCACCAAACATTTGGGCGAACTGGCAAAGATGGCCGTACAGGGCCACCGGGCGATCATGCTTTATTTGGTGCAAAGGACCGATTGCAATCGGTTTGCACTGGCCGATGATATTGACCCAGCCTATGCGGCGGCGTTTGAGGCGGCGATAGGGGTTGAACGCTTTGTCGTTGGAACTCGGATCACGCCCGAAGGCGTCTGGGTTGAGCCCGCTCGGCAATGGGGCACGGGCTAGAAACTTCTTTGATAGACCCTATTTACTAGTTGAAAACCGAGCCCTCTGGTACTTTCTGCACAAGCAGCGTAAAAGAAGTGCTGCGTGAAATATTTGGAGTCCCGCACCGATGAAAGAACATCGTGGCCGTCTGACCAAAGACGGTATCCGCATCTATGAACAGAGTGACTTTGCCGGCATGCATGCGGCAGGGGCGCTGGCTGCGCGGATATTGGATGACATTGCTAAACATGTTTTTGTCGGCCAGACCACCGGTGCGATTGACGGGCTGATCACTCAGATGGTCGAGGATGCAGGTGCGGAATCGGCAACCATTGGCTACAAGGGTTATCAGCACGCCAGCTGCATCAGCGTGAACCACGTGGTGTGTCACGGCATTCCGGGTGACAAAAAGCTGAAGGATGGCGACATTCTGAATATCGACGTGACCGTCATCGTTGATGGCTGGTTCGGTGATACGTCGCGCATGTATGTGGCGGGTAAATTGCCGCGCAAGGCCGAACGGCTGATTCAGGTGACCCACGACGCACTGTTCAAAGGTATCGAGATGGTCAAGCCGGGCAATACCTTCGGCGATATCGGCCACGCCATTCAGGCCTATATCGAGGCGCATCGGATGAGCGTTGTACGCGATTTCTGCGGCCACGGTCTGGGCCGGGTGTTCCACGCGCCACCAAATGTCCTGCACTATGGTCGTCCGGGTACCGGAGCTGTGTTGGAAGAGGGCATGTTCTTTACCATCGAGCCGATGGTCAATCTGGGGCGTCCTGAAACCAAGACACTGTCCGATGACTGGACTGCCGTGACCCGCGACAAATCGCTGTCGGCGCAGTTCGAGCATTCGGTCGGTGTGACCGCAGATGGGGTTGAGATTTTCACCTTGTCACCGGGCGGCAAATATCACCCGACCTATTCGTCCTGATCGGTCGCCTGATCGCGTAATAGCTTCAGCAGCAAGGTTTCATCCCGCCACGGGATGACCGCGTCGTGAATGAACACCGGCGCGCGCATCGGTTTGGGCGGAGGCCCAGTTGTGGTGTCGGCGTCTTTCGAAAAAGCCCAGAGCGGAGGTGTGATAGCGCGGTCCATGGACCAAGCATAACACGTTTATGGCTCAAAGTCCCAAAAGCTTGGGCGCATGTAACATGTCGGAGAACACTTCGGCCCCTAGTTCTTCCAATCGCGCACCATCATCATGGGCCGCATAGCCCAGGCAGCGCATATTGGCGCGCATTGCTGCGGTGACACCGTTTTCGCTGTCTTCGATCACAACCGGCACCGTTGCGCCGAAATGCTGGGCAGCGGTCAGGAACAGGGTCGGGTCGGGCTTGCCCGTTCCAAGCACCTGAGCCGAAAACATCACATCTTGAAAACGCTCCCAAAGACCATTCTGGCCCAAAGTGATCTTCATTTTCTCAGGCCGCCCATTTGAGGCGACACAGTAGGGAATGTCGCTTGCATCCAGTTGCGCCAGCAATTCACGGATACCCGCGACCAGAGGCGTGCCTGCTTTCAGCGTCTCGTAGATTTCCGCATAGATTTGATCAGTCCAGTCATCCGGCAGATCAGCCCCCAGCTCGCGCGCCTTGTCGCGCACACCGGTCATGGTGCCGCCAACAAACAGGGACATGCATTCGGCTAAGGACAAGTGCAGGCCATGGCCAGCGAGATTGTCGACCATGACCTGATTGGACAAAACCTCGCTATCGACCAGAACGCCGTCGCAATCAAAGATAACCAGATCGTGCATCTCAGCCCCCTGTGCGCCACATTAGCGAGATATGCGTGTCGCCATATTTCCGCGTGTCGTGCAGCGTAAAGCCCTCGGGCGCGAGCATGGGGGTGCTTTCTTCCCAGACGATCAGAGCGTCATCAGACAGCCAACCACCTTGGGTAGCCGCGGCCAGTGCCCTTTGACCCAGAGCTTTTCCGTAAGGCGGATCCAGAAAAACCAGATCACAGACAGCGCCCGGGTTTTCGCCCAAACGGGTCGCGTCCCGCCGGATCAAAGTGGCCTGGCTAGCGCTTCCGGTCAGGCCGATATTCTTGCGGATCAGACCCTGCGCGACCCTCCCATCATCGACAAACGTGACGTGGGACGCGCCGCGAGACAGCGCTTCTAGTCCCAATGCACCGGTGCCCGCAAAAAGGTCGAGAACCTGCAAGCCGTCGAAGTCGATCTGATGATTCAAAACGTTGAACAGGCTTTCCCTTACCCGGTCAGTGGTCGGGCGAAGATGCGCACCGGCATCGCCTTTGCCAACCGAAGTCAGAGCCCGGCCCCGGAAGTCTCCGGCGATGATCCTCACGCTTTGAGCAGCGGTTTCAGGTCCGCTTCTGGGTCGGCAACAACAGCCGGATCAGCGGTCTTGCCCGCATCAATCAGGCGTTTGCCGACCATATAAGCGCGCGGGTCATTCATCGCGTCGACCGCAATCAGCTGATCGCGCTTGTAGTACCAGAAGGACACCGTCGCGCCCTCACCCTTGCGAGTCACCACACGGTCATAGCCGGTATTCAGCCCGGCGATCTGCAGCTTGACGTCATACTGATCGGACCAGAACCATGGCGTTGCAGTGTAATCCTTAGCCGCGCCCAACATGTTCTGGGCCACGATCTCGGCCTGATCAATGGCGTTCGGCACGCTTTCCAGGCGGATACGGCCTTCGCCATGCGGGAACGACGCGCAATCGCCCGCCGCCCAGATCGACGGATCTGAGGTGCGGCCATGGGCGTCGGTCTTGATGCCGTTATCCAGCTCTAACCCGGCCATTTCAGCCAGTTGAGTCGACGGCGCGATGCCGACGCCGACGACAACAAAATCCACCTCAAGTTGGGTGCCATCGGTCAGGACGGCGCCCGTCACCTTGCCACTTTCACCAACCAGACGATCCAACCCGACGCCCTCACGAATGTCGGCCCCGTATTCGGTGTGCAGCGTGCGAAAGTAGTCGCTTGTCTCTTTGGCCGCGACACGCTGAAGGATGCGGTCGGCCATCTCGACCAAGGTCACCCTGACCCCGCGCTTGGCACAAACGGCGGCGGCTTCAAGCCCGATATAGCCGCCACCAACGATCAGCGCGCGGGCGCCATCCGATACCCGAGGTTCCATCTCGTCGATATGGGCGAGATCTCGCACCACATGGACACCCTCAAGATCGCCCCCGATCGCTGCGGGCAGGCGGCGTGGGTCGGACCCAGTGGTCAGCGCCAGTTCATCATAGGTGATCACCTCATCGCCGAGGGTCACCGTCTTGGCCTTTGGATCAATCGCCGTCACACGTTGACCCAACCGTAGGGTGATATTGTTTTCGGCATAGAAGCTCTCGGGCCGCAGGAACAGGCGCTCCAGTTCCATCTCGCCCAACAGGTAAGCCTTGGACAAGGGCGGGCGTTGGTAGGGCAAATGCGGCTCGGCTCCGATCAGGGTGATGTCACCTTCGAACCCGTCCTTGCGCAGCCGTGCTACCAAAGAAGCACCGGCCTGCCCTGCCCCGATCACGACAATATGGCTCATGTTTCGCTCACCCTGCAGAATTCACGTGGTTACTTTGTTTCGACCACCTATATTGCGGCAAAGCCCGACTCTGCAAATCCAAATGACAGGAGCGTAAAAATGATTGCAACAGGTGACATGCTGCCCGAGGCCACGCTGATCCAGATGGGTGCCGAAGGCCCCGAGGAGGTTCGGATTTCAGACAAGACCAAAGGGCGCAAGGTTGTGATCTTCGCTGTACCCGGTGCGTTCACCGGAACCTGCACAACCGCTCATGTACCAAGCTTCATGCGGACCAAGGACCAGTTCGATGCCAAGGGTGTAGAAGAAATCATCTGTATCTCGGTCAACGACCCTTTCGTGATGGGCGCCTGGGGAGAAAGCACCGGTGCAACAGCGGCCGGGCTGACCATGCTGGCCGATGCGGCGTCCGAGTTTACCAAGGCCATCGGCATGGATTTCGACGCCCCGCCCGTAGGCCTGATTGCACGCTCCAAACGCTATGCAATGCTGGTTGAAGACGGCAAGGTAGTGGCGATGAATCTGGAAGAAAACCCCGGTGTCTGTGAGGTCTCGGCTGGTGAAGGCCTGCTTGATAGTATCTGATCCCTGTCGGCCCCGGTTTGACCGGGGCCACGTGAAACGCATTTAACTTGATGCAACGCCCCGATGCGCCAATACTTGGCCCATACAACTGGGGAGTTCATTGATGCGACTGAAATTGCTTACATTGTTTCTTGGCACCGCCGGGGCCCTGGCGGCGTGCGGACCTGCACCCACACCCCAACAACAGGCCGCCCGACAGCACGAGATCGCCTGCCTGAGTGGTACCATAGGCGGCGCCCTGATCGGTGGAGTGATCGGCAATCAATTTGGCGGTGGTTCAGGCAAGACCATCCTGACGGCAGCGGGCGCCGCTGCGGGTGGCGTGTCTGGCGAACGTTACGCGTGCTGAG
The DNA here is from genome assembly GCF_056583445.1 of Ruegeria sp. S84. Lineage (NCBI taxonomy): Bacteria > Pseudomonadati > Pseudomonadota > Alphaproteobacteria > Rhodobacterales > Roseobacteraceae > Ruegeria > Ruegeria sp. S84. The sequence continues at coordinate 3,306,549 of NZ_CM152618.1, read as the reverse complement.
GAGATTTGAGATGAAACGAGTATTGATTATCACCACCGTATTCGTGATGGCTGCTGCTGCAAACGCAGAGACTGTCGCAGAACTGCACGAGGCCGAGTTGAACAACATCGACACCAACAATGACGGCTTCCTGTCCAAGGACGAATTCAACGCCTTCTCGGACTATGCATTTCAGGCAATGGACGAAGACAAGAACGGCACTCTGGGCCTGAGCGAAGCAAAACCGTTTTTGGATATCAAACAGTTCGAAGCCGTTGACCGGGATGGCGACAGTCTTATCTCAAAGGCAGAGTATGTCAGCCAGATGCAGAGCGATTTTGACGCTGCGGATAAGGATGGCAACGGTCTCTTAGATTGAACGCCAACTTGGTTGGCAGGAGCGTGTCATGAATAAATGGATCTGCCTCGGTAGCCTGGTGGCTTTGGCCGCATGTGACGTACAGCAATCCCCGGTGATCAGCGGCCCTGATGGTCAGGTGCAGATTCAGATCAATACCAGCGGTCTGACCTGTTATGAAAATCGGTGTCTCGACATCAATCCGTCGGCCCGCAGCGTGCGGTCCGTCGGCACCCGTACGATCAGAATTCCGGGCAATATCAATGTCAGCGACGGCACGATCACCCCGGCAGAATTCAAGCAGCTGGGAACGGCAACATTGCTGGCCGGTGGGACGGGTTCACGCGGAGACCGTTAGCAGGCTGTCCATCTTACGCGCCAGCTTGGCGTCTTGTGCAGACAGACCGCCAACATCATGGGTCGACAGGACCACCTCGACCGTGCGGTAGACATTCGACCATTCGGGGTGGTGGTTCCATTTCTCGGCCCAGATCGCCACCTGCGTCATCCAGCCAAAGGCGGCGACAAAATTATCGAAGATGAAGGTCTTGGTGATCGCATCGCGGTCTTCGACCATGGTCCAGCCATTTCTGAACAGCGGGTCCAGCAGCGGGCCGCGGGTCTCGGTTGACAGAAGTTCGGTCATTGCTGTTCCTCCGGGTTCGATTTCCTGAACGGACCAAAATCCGTCAGAATCTCGATCTCTTCTCCCACTGCGTGGGACTCGGCGTCCAGATATTTCTGAACCGCATCAGCAAAACCCGGATCGCCAACCCAATGCAAGCTATGCGTGCGGGTTGGCAGATAGCCGCGCGCCAGCTTGTGCTCGCCCTGCGCACCGGCCTCAACCCGCGCCAGACCTTCCGCAATGGCAAAGTCGATCGCCCTATAATAGCACAGTTCGAAATGCAGGCAGGGGTGATGTTCGACACAGCCCCAATACCGGCCATACAGCGTTTCCCGCCCGACAAAATTTAACGCACCGGCGACGGGGTATCCATAGCGTTCGGCCAGCACCAAGGCGATGTCATCCGTCATGGTTTCCTGAGCGATATCAAAGAATTGTCGCGTCAGGTAGGGCGAGCCCCATTTTCGCGCGCCAGTATCCTGATAGAACCGCCAGAACGCGTCCCAATGCTCGGGTCGCAGATCATCGCCGGTGATTGTTCGAATCTGCCCACCGAAATCACAGGCCTGCGTGCGTTCCTTCTTGATATTCTTGCGTTTGCGCGAGGACAGCGCAGCCAGAAACTCGTCAAAATCGGCGTAATCATCATTGAGCCAGTGAAACTGCTGCGAGTGGCGGACCATCAGGCCCATCTGCTCACCTGCCAGCGCTTCGGCCTCGGTGCAGAAAGTAGCGTGCAGCGAGGAAATTCGATTCTCGGCGGCCAGTTGCACCGCTCCTTGCACCAGCGCCGAGATCCCGACAGCATCGTAGCCGGGTCGCACCAAAAAACGCCTGCCAGTCGCGGGTGTGAAGGGCACCGCGATCTGCAGCTTGGGATAATATCGCCCGCCCGCGCTTTCATAGGCATGAGCCCAGCTATGGTCGAAGATGTATTCACCTTGGGAGTGCGACTTGGCAAACATCGGGGCTGCCGCAATCAGCATCCCGTCCAGATAGGCTGTCAGGTATTGCGGCTGCCAGCCAGTACCGCGCCCGACCGAGCCGCTTTCTTCCAGGGCAAGCAAAAACCGATGTGTCGTGAACGGATCAAACGGTCGCCCGCCATCGGCAACCTCGGGGCAGGCGCAACTGTCCCAGTCGCTCGCGGAAATCTGCGAGACCGATGTCAGAACCCGAACCTCAATCTGTGCCTGATCCATATCCCCTCCGCGCTGCACCTTTATCTGTGATCGCGCGCGCCGGGATCAAGCGGGATGTTCGGCCAGATAGCCTTCGAACGTAACATTATCGGCAACCTTGCGTGCCTCTGCTTCTTGTTCAAGCGAGCGCACGGTCCAGCACAGGATCGGCACACCCTGTGCCTTCAACTCAGCGACCCGGGGGCGGTCAAGATCGATGACTTCATGGCTGATAAAGCTGGCACCAACACGATCGAAATCCGGGATGTTGCGCAGATGATCGCAGACGGCTTGCGGCAGAAGCTCGACCTTGGGCTCGTAAGAGCTGGTAACGAGACCGCGCGGCAAATGTGGCGCAAGGCGTGCAATCTCTGCGACTGAATGCGGGTTGAACGACATCAGCGCGACCGGGCCTTCATAGTCTTTCAGTGCACTTACAACATCTGCTTCCAAAGCACCGATATCGGGGCCCATTGCACCATCTTGATCCTTCAGCTCGATGAGCAAGGGCACCCGTCCTGCAACAATGGCCAGCACCTCTTCGAGCGAGGGGATACCTTCACCGTCAGAATGCAGAAGCGTCTGGGCCCGCGCTTGTGTCTCGGTGATCTGTTGGATCGGTCCGGGCTGCCCGGTCAGACGTGTCATGTCATAGTCGTGAAACACCATGGCCCGATTGTCACGGGTGCGTTGCAGATCAATCTCGACCCCATAACCGGCGTCAATTGCGGCACGAATGGCGGCCCGGCTATTCTCGGGCCGCTGATCAGAAATGTCATGCAGCGCGCGATGTGCTATCGGGCGCTGCAGGAACTCAGACGGAAGGGACGGTTTCATTGAACCTCGAAAATACCCTCGATTTCAACGGCAACACCCAAAGGCAATGAGGCTGCGCTGACGGCCGAGCGCGAATGACGACCGGCGTCGCCCAGCGCTTCGACCAGGAAGTCGGAGGCCCCGTTGATCACCTTCGGCTGTTCTGTGAAATCAGCGGTCGAGTTTACAAAACCGGTCAGCTTGATCACGCGCACCAGCTTGTCGATATCGCCACCACAAGCCGCTTTGACCTGAGCCAACAGGTTGATGGCGCAGACTTTGGCTGCAGCGGCGCCTGCCTCAACATCCATATCATCACCGAGCTTGCCAGTGATCAGATCATCCGCCTTGGAGATCTGGCCCGACACGTAGACAATGTTGCCGATGCGCACGAAAGGAACGTAGTTCGCTGCCGGAGCAGGTGCGTCCGACAGGCTGACACCCAGGCTGTCCAGTTTTGCTGCGATGCTCATATGATTGATCCTCATCTCGTAGTGATTCAGCGCGGACGCTACCCGGGAAAACCTGTTTCCGAAAGCGGGAAAGCGGGATTTTTCCCATTGCCTGCAAACTGGGCAGGTCTTCTCTTATTCAGGAAGTGTTGAATTCGTGTCACTTTACGTCGCCCCATCGGCTGAGGTAAACGCGAGTTGTTGTTTCAAATCCTGCGCGAAACCTCTATGTGAGACCAATTGCGCCACCAAGGGTGCAAAGGCTGTATTGATTGAAGGCCCGGATACCGCTGGGCAATTTTCGGAGTAACGAAGACAGTGCCAAGTTACATTCGTCTGAAGCACCTGATCATATTCGGCATCCTGACGGTCCTATCGGCATGCGCGACGCAGCCTCAGGACGCAGCGGCGCGGGGTGAGATTTTTGACCCCTATGAAGGGACCAACCGGGGCATTCACAAGTTCAATCTGGGTGTGGACCGATTCCTGTTCCGACCGGCCTCGAAAGGCTATGTGAAGATCGTACCAGATCCGATGGTTACCAGTTTCAATCACTTTGCCGAAAACCTGACGATGCCCGGGCAGGCGCTGGACTATCTGCTGCAAGGCAATCTGAAACAGTCCGGCAATGCGCTGCTGCGCTTTCTGATCAACTCGACCGTGGGCGGCTTTGGCCTGTCAGCCCCGGCGGATGAGCTGAACCTGCCGCCTGTTGATACTGATTTCGGCGAAACCCTGCATGTCTGGGGCGTGGGCGAAGGTGCTTATGTGGAACTGCCCTTCTACGGCCCGTCCACCGCGCGCGATGCGGTCGGCGTTGTGGTCAACCTGTTCTCGAATCCGATCAACTTTAGCCCGACCCGCCCGGTCGACAATATCGGTGTTTATGCCGAGGTCGTGCGGCGGATGGGAGATCGCGGTCGGTTCTCGGATACAGTTGATTCGATTCTGTACGAAAGTGCAGACAGTTACGCGCAGGCGCGCACGATCTACCTGCAAAATCGCCGCTTTGAACTGGCAAGGGATGATGAAGACGCCTATCTGGGTCTGTATGACGATCCCTACGCCACCACCGGGACCGACCCTGTCAGAGACCCCTATCTTGACCCGTACGAGGACCCCTATGCCGAATAACCTGTTGAACCGACGCCGTTTTATGGCCACCGCCCTGACCGGGATGACAGTTGCCGCATTGCCTCTGCCCGCGTTCGCACTGACCGAAGCGCAGGCGAAACAGCTGGTCAACAGCGTTGTGGCCGATATCACGCGTATCATTGACTCGGGTAAATCCGAAAATGCCATGCTGCGTGATTTTCAAAAGATCTTTGTGCAATACGGTGATGTGCCGATCATGGCCCGCTATGCGTTGGGGGCGGATGCACGTACAGCCTCATCCGCACAGCTGCGTCAGTTCACCAAAGCATTCGAAGGTTATATTTCGCGCAAATATGGCCGCCGGTTCCGCGAGTTCATCGGCGGTGAGGTCACCGTGCGTAACGCGCGCAAGATCAAGACCGGATACGAGGTCAGAACCTCGGTAAAATTGCGCGGCTCATCCCCGTTCGAGGTGACATTCCTGGTGTCCGACAAATCGGGTCGTGGAAAGTTCTACAACATGTTCATCGAAGGTGTGAATTTGTTGCTGACCGAGCGCACAGAGATTGGCGCAATGCTGGATGCGCGCGGCGGCGACCTGAATCGCCTGATCAAGGATCTGAAAAAGACTGGCTGATCAGAGGTATTACCCTACGCCGGCCACCGCTCGACCCGTTCGCGCGGTGGCTTTTTTGTTCAGGTTGCAGGCTTGCGCGCGATCTGGCTGACATAAGACATGTAGCCAAAAAACGTGTTTGCAGACACACGCGCCAGGGCCTCGGATTTCAGCGCCTGTGCCGTTTCAGGCGCCAACAACCCGGTCTCGGCCATTCGATCCGCACCACGGTCGATAACGGTCAGAAAGTAAGTCGCCTCTCCTTCGGCCACATAACCGTGTCCCCGGCGACGGCCCAACTCAAAACCTGCTTGAGAAAGTGCACCGCCAATCTGGCGCATGATCCAGAGGTTTGTGACGTTCTGATTGATCATGAACCGAATGAGTTGATCCAGAGGATCAAAATCGGCAATCTGAGCTGTGGCGGTATCGTAGTCCCCATCGCAAATCGCGAATATCCCGCCCGGTTTCAGTATCCGAAAGGCCTCGGAAACCACATCCTCGGGGCCGGGTACATGGCACAACAGTGTATGCGCCAGAACAAGGTCTGCTGAGCTATCTTCAAGCCTGGTTGCCTTTGCATCGCCGGTTTCAAAAACAAGATTGCTCTCGCTGGCGAAGCTGTTTCTCGCACGTTCGACCATAACCGGTGAGGGCTCAATGCCGAGCGCGCGCTCCACCCCGCCGACAGACAGCAGCTCTTGCGTGATGTGCCCGGTGCCTGAACCCAGCTCAACCGCGAACCCGCCCTCAGGGACAATCAAATCACTTAGATAGCTATCCCTGATCTCTTTCTGCGCTGGCTCCAGACACCGCGCTTCCATAGCTTCGGCGATACGCTCTTGGACCGAGGTATCCTGCCCGGCCAGATCGGAATACGGATCGGACATAGCGCGCCTCCCTTCGCTACGTCCCAAGATAGCATATTTCAAATTTACCGGCCAAAACCGACTGTGATTGGTATGGCCCACCCCGGGTTGGTGCGGGCCAACGGCAACTTAATTCAGCCGTTCACCCGTTTCCTTGGCAAAGTAGGACACCTTGCTCATGTCGAACGCCAGGTTCAGCAATTGACCGGCCTGCGCGCTGGTTTCAGCATGCAGCCGCGCCGTGACCTGCATGCCACCCAATTCCGACACCACATAGGTATCTGCCCCTGCGGGTTCGACCATATCGACCATGCAGGCGGCTTCCTGCACGCCTGCGCCAGCGCGGAACCCCGCCTCGGCGATATCTTCAGGGCGTAGACCAAGGATGACATCCTGCGGCAGAGACAAGTCGCGTGCATCGTTCAGAACCAGCGTTTCACCGGATTCGCGCGCGATCGAGATTTGCGTCCCCGAGCCATTGTTCGATGCCTGTGCCGGGATCAGGTTCATCGCAGGTGAGCCCATGAAATCCGCCACAAACAGGTTGGCCGGGTTGTTGTAGATCTCAGCCGGAGTACCGATCTGCTGCACGACCCCGCCTTTCAGGACTACGATCTTGGTGGCCAGCGTCATCGCTTCGATCTGGTCGTGGGTAACATAAACTATGGATGCGTCCAGTGTCTGGTGCAGCTTCTTGATCTCGGTCCGCATCTCGACCCGCAGCTTGGCGTCAAGGTTCGACAGCGGTTCATCGAACAGGAACAGCTTGGGATCGCGCACCAGCGCCCGGCCCATCGCCACCCGCTGACGCTGACCACCCGACAGTTGGCTGGGGCGGCGGTTCAGCAATGGCTCGATCTGCAGCAAGGAGGCGACGTCTTTCAGCTTGGCTTCCTGCGTGGCCTGATCAACCCCACGCACTTTCATGCCGAAGGTGATGTTCTTGGCCACGGACATGGTCGGGTACAAAGCGTAAGACTGGAACACCATCGCGATGTCACGATCCTTGGGGCTGACATGGGTCATATCGTTGCCGCCGATGGACAATGTGCCACCGGTGATCTCTTCCAGTCCCGCAATGCAGTTCAGCAGCGTAGACTTACCGCAGCCCGAGGGGCCGACAAGCACCAGGAAATCGCCCGGTTCAATCGAGATGTTGATGTCTTTCAGAATCTCGGTCGCGCCGTAATTCTTGTAGAGTTTGTTGATATCAAGGATGGGAGCCATGGGTCTTATCCCTTCACTGAGCCAGCGGTCAGGCCGCGGATGAAATACTTACCGGCAACGACATAGACGAGCAGCGTTGGCAGCCCCGCGATGATCGCGGCGGCCATGTCGACGTTGTACTCTTTGACGCCGGTGGTGGAGTTTACGATGTTGTTGAGCGCAACAGTCACGGGCTGTGTCCCTGCCTGGCTGAACGACACGCCAAACAGGAAGTCGTTCCAGATCTGCGTGAACTGCCAGATCACAGTCACCACGATGATTGGTAGCGACAGCGGCAGGAAGATCGACCAGAAAATCCGCATGAACCCAGCCCCATCAACCCGCGCCGCCTTGGTCAGCTCGGCCGGAATGGTGACATAGTAGTTGCGGAAGAACAGCGTGGTGAAGCCCAGCCCGTAGATCACATGGACAAAGATCAGGCCCGGAATGGTTCCGGCAATCCCCATCATACCCAGCAGACGTGCCATTGGCAGCAGAACAACTTGGAACGGGATGAAGCAACCGAACAGCATCAGCGAGAAGATGATATTGGCCCCTTTGAACCGCCATTGCGCCACGACATAGCCGTTCAGCGCACCCAACAGGGTCGACAAAAATACCGCAGGCACCGCGATCAGAACCGAGTTCCAGAAATAGGGTCGCAAACCTTCACACTGGATACCGGTACAAGCGCCGGACCATGCGGTTTTCCAAGCGTCAAAGCTGACCTCTCGCGGCAGTGAAATCAGGCTGCCGGTGCGGATTTCCTCAAGGCTTTTCAATGATGTCGTCAACATCACGAAGAGCGGCATCAGATAATACAGTGCAAACAGGCCAAGCAGGACATAAAGCAACCAACGCAGGGCAATCTTGCCCGTAGCGCTTTGGGTGCGGGTTTGTGTTTGGGGCATCGACAGATCAGTCATTTTTCGCCCTCAGCTCTGAGTAAAGATAGGGAACCACGATGGCAAAGACGACCAGCATCATGATCATCGCGGACGAGGCTGCTTGACCAATATCGCCGCGCGAAAAGGCCATGGCGTACATGTAAGTAGCGGGCAGATCGGTTGCGTAGCCCGGACCGCCACCAGTCAGGGCGATGACAAGGTCGAAGCTTTTGATTGCGAGGTGCGCCAGCACGATGAAAGCAGACAGGAAAATCGGGGCCATCGAAGGGATGATGATCGCCGTATAGATGCGCCACGTGGGGATACCATCGACCTGTGCGGCCTTGATGATCTCGCCATCGACCGAACGCAAACCGGCCAAAAACAACGCCATGACGAAGCCGGAACTCTGCCAGATCGCGGCGATCACGATAGTGTAGATCGCATAATCAGGGTTCACCAGCCAGTCGAATTCGAAATTCGGAAAGCCCCAGCCCTGCACCATGGATTCGATGCCCAGGCCCGGGTTCAAAATCCACTTCCACGCCGTACCGGTCACGATCATCGACAACGCCATCGGGTACAAGTAGATCGTCCGGATCGCGCCTTCGACGCGGATCTTCTGATCCAGCAGGATGGCCAGCAACAGGCCCAGTACCATCGCGATCACGATGAACAGCACGCCAAAGATATACAGGTTGTTGATCGCCGTATCCCAGCGGGGTGAGTCGAACAGGCGTTCGTACTGAATGAAGCCTTTGATCTCGTATTTCGGCAGTAGTTTCGATCGGGTTAGCGACACCCATGCGGTCCATCCGATAAATCCGTAGACAAAGATCAATACGGCGATGAACGACGGTGCCAGCACCACCTTGGGCAGGTGGTTTTCCAGCCATTCGGACATTTTAGCCTCCGGGGAAAGATGCTCTGCCCCTCACTATAGGGGGCAGAGCGTATTGGATCAGTAGCTGTTTGCTACCGCGTCCGCCAGTTGCTGAACCGCGTCAGCCGAGGACATATCCGAGTTGAAATGTGCGGTTACAACATCCGTAATCGCACCGGCCTGCGACCCGCGCAGCGCCATGCCATGGGCATAAGACGGCAGCAGCGAACCGCCTGCCGAGGTCGAACCCATATCTTCGGCCGAGATTTGCGCGCAGATGTCGAACGCATCCAGCGCCACATCAGTCCGCGCAGGGATTGAGCCCTTGTTCAGGTTGAACACTTCCTGGAATTTCGGCGCGACGATCAGCTTGGCCAGCAATTCCTGACCAGCGCGGTTGTCGTCACCTTCCACTTCGAACATGGCGAAGCTGTCGACGTTGTACAGATATCCGTCGCCGGGGGTCGAGGCACACAGGAAGTCTTCGCCGGGCTTCTTGCCAGCCGCCAGGAATTCGCCCTTGGCCCAGTCACCCATGATCTGGAAAGCTGCCTCGCCATTCATAACCATAGCGGTGGCAAGGTTCCAGTCGCGGCCTGAGAAGTTTTCGTCCACATAACCGCGCAGGGTGCGCATCTGGTCAAAGACCTGCACCATGGTGTCCGAGGTCAGCGCCTCGGGGTCGAGATCGACAAAGGCTTTCTGATAGAACTCGGGGCCACCCAGACCCAGCGCAACCGCTTCGAACACTGTGGCGTCTTGCCATGCCTGGCCACCATGGGCCAAAGGGATCACTCCGGCAGCCTGCAGTTTTTCGGCAGCGGCGTTGAACTCTTCCCATGTTGTGGGCATTTCAATGTCGTTGGCGGCCAGAACGTCAGCATTGGCCCAGATCCAGTCGATGCGGTGCACGTTCACGGGTGCTGCGCACCAAGTACCTTCGCACATCATGTGGCCTGCAATCGATGCTGGCAGGACATCGGCCCAGCCTTCGGCTTCTGCCACGGATGAAATGTCAGCCAAAACGCCCTCTTCATACCATTCCTGAATGGCAGGTCCTTTCAGCTGAACAGCAGTCGGCGCGTTACCCGCAAGAACCCGGGCCCGCAGCGCAGTCATGGCCGCATCGCCGCCGCCACCTGCGACCGGCATATCGGTCCATGTGCCGCCGTTCGAGGCGAACTCTTCCTGCAGAACCGCGACCGATTTCGCCTCACCACCGGATGTCCACCAGTGCAGAACTTCGGCCTTTGGTTCAGCCACAACAGCCGACCCGGCCACTACGGCCAATGTCGACACGGTGGCAAATGCAAAACGCTTCATTTTTTGTTCTCCTCCCTGAGAATTCGGTGCCACCCCAAGGGCGGCCATACGCGATATAGCGCTAACGAATTGCTGCATGGCAACGCAGAATGCAGTGCAATATCCTGACAAGGTGGAAATTTTCACCGCTTTTGTTACCCCGTGTTACGTTGGCCTTGAATCCGTTTCCATTCGTTACAATTGGCGGCGACGGAGAACCCTGAGGAGGAGAAACAGAGTGGGCATTCCCCGGCTCCTGGTGGTGGACGACGATTCGGAGATGCGGTCGATGATGACCCAGTTCTTTCAGCAGAACGGGTATATTGCTCTGCCTGCCAGTTCCGAAAGTGAAATACGCACGCATCTAACCTCGGGGCGGATCGACCTGATCCTGTTGGACGTGATGCTGGGCGATGAAAACGGCGTCGAGATCTGTGCCCGGTTGCGGGCCGAACAGGATGTACCGATCATTCTGGTATCGGCCCTGTCGGCGGATCATCAGCGCATGGCAGGATATGAGGTTGGAGCAGACGATTACATCGCCAAACCATTCAACCCGCAACTGTTGCTGGCCCGCGTCCGTGCGGTGATGCAACGCGCCCGACGCACGCCTTCACTGGCATACCGCCGCCGCACGCGCACCTTTCACTTTGACGGCTGGGTCTTTGACGGCAAACGGGACGAGGTGCATTCGCCCGAAGGCTATCTGGTTTCCCTGTCCCAACGGGAGACCGCCCTGCTGAAGGTTTTGCTGGCGAACCCGCATATTCCGCTGACCCGTGATGAGATCGCCGCCGCACTGGATGTAACCGGTGAGGCCGACAAGCCCGAGGCGCAAGGCCGTGCCATAGATATGCTGGTGGGGCGGTTGCGGTCGAAAATCGAGGCCAATCCAAAAGACCCCCAGATGCTGCGCACCGAGCGCGGTGTTGGCTATCTGTTTACCGCTGACGTTATGGTGGATGAGGACGCATGACCCTGCGCCTGCGCAGTATTGGGTGGCTCTGGACCCTGTCCGCCTTTGTCGCGGGGCTGGTGGCTGCCGGGATGTGGTTCACCTCGGCACAGGCTTGGAACCGGTATCAGACCGCAGCATTTGTTGCCGGTTTCACCATATACGAAGACTTGCGAACGGGGATGGCGCCGCCACCCGGCCTATTGATCAACCCATTGCCAACCGAGGCAGCCGCGCTTGCTGACAGGGGAGCGTTCCAGCAAATGCCCGGCTTTGCGGATCGCCGCTTTGTCACCAATCTTTCGATTCTGACCGATAGTTCAGCCCCCCTGAGTGGCCGCGAATTGACGCTTGCGGTGTTATCGGATCGACTGGTCTATCCGGTTTCAGACATCGTATCCGGCAGCGATCAGACCGGCCCCGAGAAGATGGGGAACCTGACCCGTCTGTTGGCCACATATTGCAGCGAACCTATCCTGATCGCACAATTCGGGCGCGGGGTCTGGCAGCAAGTCGACGGCACCGAAATCTGGGGCTGTAAGGCTGCGCCGGTTGATCTGCGTTTGCCCGCAATATTGCTGGGCATTGTGTCCTTGGCGGTGCTTCTGACCTCGGTCGGGAATGTTTCTGACAGTTTCGCACGCTTTGCTCAGGCACTTGGTGACCGCCGACGTCGCGGCGGGCCGCAAAGCTATGACGCGGACGGGCCTGAAGAGCTGCGCGATATCGTGACTGCGGTGAATGATCACCTCGATGCCGAACGTGCGCAGCTTGAGAAACGCGCCATTGTACTGTCGGGTGTCAGCCACGATCTGGGGACCCCTGCAACCCGCGTCCGGCTGCGTGCGGCGCTGATTCCCGATGGCGAGTTGCGCGAAAAGCTCGAGGCCGATGTGGACCAGATGACCGGCATGATAGAAAGCGTGCTTACTTACACGCGATCGGAACTCAGCGTCGAGGAACCGCGCCAGATATCGTTGACCTCGCTGGTTGAATCGCTTGTGGCCGATTATCAGGATATGGACCGGCCTGTGTCGTTGAAAGCCGTTGATCCCGTTGCCGTCGAAAGCGCGCCGTCTGTTTTCATGTCACGCCGTGGGCATGCGTCGCTGCCGGAAACGCGGCGCATCCTGGTGACGGGTCAACCGATCGCATTGAAACGAGCGTTGTCCAATCTGATCGACAATGCGCTGAAATACGGTCGTCACGCCGAGGTTGAACTGGAAACTGATGCTCAGACCGCCACGATCATCGTCGAAGACAAGGGCACCGACCTATCGGTCGCGGATATCGAGGCGCTGTTGGCACCGTTCCAGCGCGGATCAAACATCGGATCTTCGGACGGGTTCGGATTGGGCCTGACAATTGTCAGCACCGTTGCCGAACAACATGGCGGAACGCTGAGTTTCGAGGCCGGAGATCAGGGTCTGCGCGCCCGACTACAGATCACACGGCGATAGTCATGGCGCATAGCTGCGCACCAAGGCGCTGGCGATCAAGGCCCAGCCATCTGCGATGACGAAAAACGCCAATTTGAACGGCAGCGAGACCGTAGCCGGGGGCACCATCATCATTCCCATCGACATCAAAACCGCTGCGACAACGAGATCGATTATCAGGAAAGGCAGGAAAATCAGGAACCCGATCTGAAAGGCCCGCGCGATTTCCGACAACATGAAGGACGGCATCAGCACGGATAACGGGGCTTCGGGCGATAGTTGGATCGCAGCACCATCCGGGCGCAGGTCTGCCATGGCCTGAAACGTGTCTGCATCAATACGCGCTGCCATAAAACTGCGAAACGGCACCAGCGCGCGTTCCAGCGCAGGCTCTACGTCAAGCGTTTCCTCGACCATCGGCTGAATCCCTGTCTCCCACGCCTCGGTAAAAACCGGCTCCATGACGAAATAGGTCAGAAACAGCGCCAAACTGACGATCAACATGTTTGGTGGTGACTGCTGCAAGCCGATTCCTTGCCGCAGGATCGCCAAAACCGTGATCAAAAACGGGAAACAGGTGATCATGATCGCCAGTCCCGGTGCCAGGCTGAGCACCGTGATCAGCAAAATCAACTGGATGGTCCGGGCCGAGATCGACCCGCCCTCGCCAAGGGACAGCGACAGTTCTTGCGCCGCGCCACCGGAGGGTATGACCAGCAAAAATGCCAGCCAAAACAGGTGGCGCATCATCCGATCCCGTTCTGCAGATCCGAGATTTCGGTCAGCCGTACCGCCAGTTGCCCGGACTGATCGCCCTCCATCTCTTCCAACAGACCGCGCGCGACCAATTGATCCCCGACATAGAGGTCAACCGGATCCTCGATCCGCTTGTCCAGTGTCAGTACGGCATTTTCACCCATGCTCAACAGGTCACGGATCAAAGGCCGCGCACGCCCGACCGAGACGGTGACTTCGATCGGAACAGTCTCGAACGGGTTGGGTTTTTCGGGTTTCGGTGGTTGAGGATCACTCATTTGACAAAGCCTCTTTTGCTTCAAACAGATATGCGTCGAACGCTGCAGCAATGGATGAGAGCAAGGCAGCGCAGTCCACCTCGCGTTGGGCGATCCCCACCTGCAATCGCGCCTGTCCCGGCTGGAGCGAGACATCCTCGATAACCTGGGGACGCGGCGAGATATCCTGCGGCAGCATCGCCTCGACCTGATCCGAAGTGCCCGCCGGAACAGTCAGCTGCAGTGGCTGGCCGACCTGCTCACGCGCCATGTCGCAAAGCTGCTCGGTCAATCGCTTCGCAAAGCCATGCTCGATCGTCTCAGGCAGAATAGTCTGAACCAGGCTGTGGAACATCGGTTCCAGCGACAGGGTCATGCGGGTCAATGCTTCTTGATAGGTAAAGGACAGGTCGGATAACGTCGCCGACAGATCGGAGCTTAGCTGTGTGCCAGTCTGTTCCTGCGCCTGAACCGCATCTTCCCAGCCCGCCCCATAGCCTTGTTCAAATGCAGCAAGCCGCTGTTCTTCCAGTGCGTCTTCATCCAGTAGATGTACGGCCACCCCAGCCGCAGGGGCGGTGAAGTCTTCAAGAAGATGAGCGATCGACATCACACCTTCTCCTCGCCTTCTTCAAGCCAGCTGCGCAGGATCTCAACCGTCTCTTCCTGCTTGTCGCCGATCATGGCGCGCAAACGGTCGACAGGATCTTCCCCACGCGCAGCGGCAATCGCCGGAACATTCGGCTGCGCCGCATCCGCGAGCGGTGCAAAGTCCGGCGCATCTGCGGTCGCAATTTCCCCGGTCAGGGAAGGCGCTGGGGCGACCTCGACCGGTGCACCTGCTGGCAGCAGCGCCGATGCCGCAGATTTCGTCAGAATTGGCCGTATGACAAACAGACCCAAAACAAGGGAAACCAGCGCCAAAACCACCATCTGGATTAGCGACATAGCGTCGATATGCATGTTCTGCCAGATCGACCCGGACACCAACGTGCCCTGGGGTTCAACCATGGGCAAGTCGAGCGATTTCAGTGTGATGACGTCGCCGCGTTCAGCATCAAACCCGACCGCAGAAGCCACAAGCTCTTGCAGTGCATCAAGCTCGGGCTGCGGCATGGGTTCAAAAATCTCGACGCCATCTGTACCTGCCGCTCGAACACCATTGACCAGCACCGCGACAGTCAGACGTTTGATCGCACCTGGCGCGCGATGAACTTCCAACTCGGTCTCTGACACCTCATAATTCACCCGTTCGCGGGTCTGAGTGGCATTCGAATTGGATTCATCGCCTCCTGCCCCGTCGCCATCCGGCAGATTCGACGCCACTGTCACATCCGCCGACTGATTACGCGCACTGTCCGACCGTTCTTCAACATCCGTGCTGATCGCAACACGGCCTTTGGGGTCAAAGCGACGTTCCCGTATAGACTCGGTTTCGGTCACCGTATCTACGCTGACCTCAACCACCGCGTTGCCGGCCCCGACCCGGGCTTCGACCAGACGTAGAACTTTCTCACGCAATTGGCGCGCCTTATCATCTGCAGAATCGGCTGCCACCGCCGTGTCCTGCGCGCCAATCACGGCCCCGTTCGAATCAATCACAGTGACGTTTTCCGGTGCCAGCCCGCTAACCGCCGACGCCACTAAAAACCGGATCGCCTTTGCCTGATCTCCGTTAATCGGTGCACCCGACGGGACCAGATAAACCGAAGCGGTTGGCGCTATGCTGCGCTGAAACGGGTTGGAGGAGCTGTTGGCGATGTGCACCCGGGCCTTGCTGACATGCGGGCTGCCCACGATCGTGCGCGCCAGCTCTCCTTCTTTTGCGCGCCAATAGGCGGCATCAAACATCTGCGACGTAGTGCCAAAGCCGCTGAGCGAATCCAGCAGTTCGTAACCGCGATTGCCGTTCGCAGGCAGGCCCTCGCTGGCCAAAGTCATCCGCAACTCATCCCGCTGAACGCCGGGGACGTAGATCGAGCCACCCCTTATTTCATAGGTCACACCACGCTGGTCCAGCGCCCGCACGATATCCCCGGCTGCACCGCTTTCGAGCCCCGCATAAAGCAGCGTCATCGACGGCGCTGTCACAATCCGTGACATCGCAAGCACACCCAGAAACACCAGTGCCACGGCTCCGGCCACGATAATTTGTTTGCGCCTGTCCAAACTAGCCCAGACAGTTCCGATCTGCTGCACGCTTACCTCCGACTCACCGACATTCTGTGCGGCTCTGCCCTTGTTTGGACGATTGCCCTTAACAATCGGTTAGTCCCTGAGGGGTTATGACGGTTGCTGAACAGATTCATGAGGACGGCATGACCGACGCAACTGCGGATGAGGCGGAAGCCCCTAAAAAATCAGGGAAAAAAGGCCTTCTGCTTGGGCTGATTCTGGCTATCGCGGGCGGTGTTGGCGGCTATTTCATAACTGCATCCGGCCTGCTTCCCATAGGTGGGTCCGAGATGGTGAAAGAGGCCAAAAAGAAAGGCGAAGACGCTTCCGTAAAGGCACTTCCCGATGTGAAATTTGTCGATCTTCCGCCGGTGATAATCTCGGTCAAGTCAGATGATTCGCGACATTTGAAATTTCACGCGCAGCTTGAAGTGAACGCGGGCTACGCCGCCGAGGTTGAAAAGATGCAGCCGCGAATCATGGACGTTCTGAACAGCTATTTGCGCGCCCTTGAGTTAACCGATCTGGAAGATTCTCTGGCTTTGATGAGGATCCGCGGACACCTGCTACGACGCATTGGGATCGTCGTGGGCGAAGGCCGCGTGCGTGACGTTCTGGTCATGGAATTTGTACTGAATTAGGAGGCGATGGTGGAGTTGATTGCCGATATTCTTCTGGTTGCGGGCGCTCTTGGGGCTGGTCTGTATTGTTTCGTTCTGTCGCGACGCCTGAAGCGGTTTACCGATCTTGAGAAGGGTGTGGGTGGCGCCGTTTCCGTGCTGTCCTCGCAAGCAGAAGAGTTGCGAAAATCGCTGGATAGCGCGCGTCAGGCTTCGGATGATTCCGGCACCGCGTTGCAGACGCTGACCGAACGGGCGGAAACCGTCGCACAACGGTTGGAGCTTATGATGGCCTCGATGCACGACGTCGTTCAGGAAGAGCCCTCTGAGCCGGAAGTTCCCATGGATCAGCCAGATGACGCACCTGCTGAGGGCAGGTCTGAGCAGCCCGGCGAAGCACAAGAAACTGTATCCGATCCGTCTGGTGAACCAACTGAGGTCTCGACTGAGCCATCGGAAGCACCACCAGAGCCGCCCGCAAAGAAACCAGAAGGCCTGATGTTCTTTCGGCACGCCGCACCATCTGACGGAGCAGCGAAATGAGTCGCAACCGGGCAAAAGCGCCTGATCGCCGAGCGCGCGGCGGTGTTCTGACCGTCATTTCCTTGCTGATGGTCGGCTCTGCGATTATTCGCATCGGGCTTGAGGCCGGGCCTGCACTTGCCCGCGGCGCGGAACCAAACATGGCCTCGCCCGTCGGTGGTGAACGCAAAGAGGCGAATGCGGCAGATCTACAATTGCTGCTTACGGAACTATTGCGCCGTGAAAAGACTCTAAACCAGCGTGAAAGCACGATTTTGGACCGGGAACGGGCGCTCGACATTGCCGATCAGGCCATCGGAACCCGGCTCACCATGCTGGAGGACGCCGAGAACGCTCTCCGTGAAACGGTGGCGATTGCCGAAAAGGCCGCCGAAAACGATCTGACACAACTGACTGACGTGTATCAGAGCATGAAGCCCAAAGATGCCGCCGCGTTGTTCGAAACGATGGACGCGGTATTCGCCGCTGGCTTCCTGTCTCGCATGCCACCGGAAGCTGCCGCTGAAGTTATGGCCGGTCTCAGCCCCGAGGCTGCTTACACCATCAGCGTGATCATGGCCGGGCGCAATGCACGTGCCCCTCAGGAATGACCCTCATGGCCATATCTATCTGCACCCTCAACGCTGGAGACCTTTCATGATCGGGCTCATCGGAATTGCCGTCATCTTTGTCATGGTATTCGGCGGCTACCTTGCCGCAGGCGGCAAGATGGCCATCATTATGAAATCACTGCCCTTCGAGATGATGATGATCGGAGGGGCAGCAGTCGGCGCATTTCTGATCAGCAATGATATCGGCGGCGTAAAACACACCGCCAAGGATATCGCGAAAGTTTTTAAAGGACCCAAATGGAAGCCCGAGGATTATCGCGATCTGTTATGCTTGTTGTTCTCTTTGATCCGGATCGCACGCGCGAACCCGGTCGAGGTAGAGCAGCACATTGAAGAGCCAGGAAGCTCATCGCTATTTTCCGCATATCCCAAGATTCAAGCCGACAAAGAAGCGGTGGACCTGATCTGTGACACCATGCGCTCGGCGGCGATGAACTATGACGACCCGCACCAGGTTGAGGAGGTGCTGGAAAAGCGGATGGAGGCGAACTTCCACCATGCCATGCATTCAAGCCACGCGCTGCAAACCGTTGCTGACGGGTTGCCCGCCCTGGGGATCGTGGCCGCCGTTCTGGGTGTGATCAAGACGATGGGATCAATCGACCAACCACCGGAAGTCCTAGGTAAGCTGATCGGCGGCGCGTTGGTTGGGACGTTTCTGGGGGTTTTTCTGGCTTATGGATTGGTGGGTCCTTTCGCGGGCAAGCTGAAATCTGTTGTTGAAGAAGACAACCACTTTTACCAACTCATCAAAGAGGTTCTGGTGGCTAATCTTCACAACCACAACGCGGCCATGTGTATTGAGGTCGGCCGCCAGAACACACCGACCCACAACCGGCCCGGTTTCTCGGAACTTGAAGACGCGCTTAAGGAACTCAAGCAGGCTGCAGCATGATCCGCGCATTGTCTTTGGTCTTGCTCACATGGGGCACAAGCGCGTCAGCACAGGCTTTGACCGTGCGATCGGGCGAGCATGAGGGATACACGCGTCTGGTGGTACAGGTCCCCTCTGGCACCGGTTGGATGTTGGATCCGGTCGAGAACGGCGCGCGGCTGAGCATTGGCATCGATAATGCGACATTCAACACTGCAGCTGTCTTCGACCGCCTGTCGGGGAACCGTCTGCAATCGCTTCAACAGGTCGGGCCAGGTGCAGCGTTGGAGATGACATTTGGGTGCGACTGCGTGGCAACGGCATTTCTGCATCGCCAAACTATGGTGGTCATAGATATCGCACCCGACCAGGGTACACCTGCAAATGACCCGGTAGAGCCAGAGGCACTTCCCAGGACTGCAAGTATCCCGGCCCCAAAACCCTTACCTACTGATATTCCAGCCACCGAACTGGCCTTGCCTTTGCTGCAGTTAAATCAACGAAATTTTGAGGAGCAGTTGGCATCACGTATATTGCAAAGCGCTGATCGAGAGGTTGTTGATCTTGAACTGGCAGGTGTCGGACGCAGGGAATCGTCCAGTTTTGGTCCGCTGCGATCTTCGGAAAAGCTGGTGCCAAATCTGCGACTGTCTTCAGTGCTCAATGAGGTTTCGGGGCTGGGCAATCTGGCAGTTCCTCAGATTGATAGCAAACCGGAATGTATCACGGACAGCGAACTGGGTTTTGAGACATGGTCGGGCGCTCGATCATTTTCCGAGGATGTGGCCGAATTGCGGGTCGGGCTATTTCAGGAATTCGATCGTGTCGACCAGGCGTATGCAATGGATTTGGCGAAGCTCTATACGTATTTCGGGTTCGGTGTAGAAGCGCACCAAGCCCTGTCTTTGTTGTCGGAGACCTCGGTTGAGCAGCGCAGAGTAGCGGCCATCGCATCAGTGATGGACGAGTTGCCTGCACCGACGCCGAACCCTTTGGAAGGGCAGCAAAGATGTGATGGTGCCGCCGCACTCTGGGCGCTTTTGAGTGAGGGTAAACTTCAATCCGATGCGCATGTGAAAGCGATCGAACGCAGTTTTGGTCGGCTGCCGTGGCATCTCAGGCAACATCTCGGCCCGGATATCGCCGAGATGTTTGTCTCGGCAGGCCGGCTTGAAGCATCGCGCCGGATCTTGCGTGCGGTCGATCGGATCTTAGAGGACGAACCCGCTGATGTAACCTTTGCCCAAGCTAAAATCGCGGATGCTGCAGGGGATACCGATACCGCAGAAACGCTGTTGACCGAGGTCATATCGGCGCCCGATGCCGCGACCGATGCGCCGTTGGCACTTGCGCGGTTGATCGAAAAGCGGTGGTCGGACCGGGGTACGGTCTCGCCCCGCGACCTCGATTTAGCTGCAAGTTATGCGCGCGAGCTTCGGAAGTCCGAACTTGGCCCGATGTTGGCGCGTGCACACGCTTTGGCGATGGCTTTGTCGCAGGATTTTACCGGAGCTCTTGCCAGTTTTGAGGATGTCTCAGATTCCGACGAATGGCAGAGGACACGAGATCAGGTGTTCCAATTGCTGGCGGAGCGGGCGGACGACATTACTTTCCTGCGCCATGTGATGGAATTGAAGGACAGGCGACGCAACGCGCTGACGGTCGAAACTGCCGTGTCCATGGCAGAGCGATTGGCTGACCTTGGGTTTTCAGCGCAGGCTTACGCGCTGGCAAACCGACCGCAAGATCGGGAACGCAGCCGTGATCGTGCTCGGCTTCGGGCAAAGGCGGCTCTGTTGGGCAACCGTCCCCGTCAGGCGCTGCTGGAAATCGCGGACGATTCCTCGGACACCGCACAAGAGTTACGCGCCCAGGCCATGATGCAAACACAGGATTTCGATGCCGCCGCGCACGCATTACAGGCAGGCGGGAAGCACGAGATGGCCGATCGATACAACTGGTTGGCGGGCTCCGGCGGTGCGGATGAAGAGAGGTCAAACACCTTCACCGATTTGTCCCGCATCCGAACGTCCCTGATCAAGCCCGTTGCGCGGCAGCCGGACAAGCCGTTGTCGGACGCCGCAACGCTATTACAGGACAGCACCAACGCACGCGCGCAGATCATTGAAATGCTTGAGACAGTGCGCGCAATTGACCCGAACTGAACCTTGGAAGTCTGTTCTTGCAGGGACAGGTGTAACTGATTTGGCCTGTAGGCTGATAGACGCCAAAATCAGCCTCTAACAAAGGTATTGAATTCATTTGGACTTCCTATGCGTTAATCCATGATGCCCATGGGACAGTGGCGGTAAACTCAGTGAACGTGTCGAAGATCTACAGCTGGCTCAATGATCATTCAGGACCACCGCACGCGTTCAAGTGTGCTGGTTCTTGGACAACTCTATCTGAAATTACGATCACCACATCTGCCCTTGGTAAACCAGGCCGAGTGACTCAGACGTTCTGAAACCGTATTCCAGGGCATTACGGTTGCCACATCGGGATCCTGCAGACCCGCCCCAGAGATTTGTTCAGCCCAGATGTGAACATGCACCGCCAAAACAGCCGCTACAATTGGCATTGCGTATTGTGCCGGGGACATGGTCTGGGGTTGGCCCCAAGTTAGCTCGCCCTTTCCAGCATCGCTACGTCAATCCAACCAAACTTGGCCAGTTGATGAAGGATCAAACTGCTCCGATCACAAAAGCTCGGGTGTGAATTTTCACAGGCTGATCTCCGGTTTGCGGACGAGTCGTCTTGAGGAATTTAGCCATATGTACGAACCGGCATGTGCTCTGCCCCCGACGTGAACTGTCAAGAACAGAGACTATTTAACCGGATTTATTCAGTATGGGGCCTCCACATCATTCATCGAGACGTAGACTGTCTTCATCTCGCTGAAGTGGTTGATTGCCAGTTTCGAGTTCTCGCGACCGACACCCGACATCTTAGATCCGCCGAACGGTGCCTCTACCGGGGCCAGGTTATAAGTGTTGATGTAACAAGTCCCCGCCTCAAAACCTGCCACGATGCGGTGGGCGCGGGTTAGGTCGTTGGTGAAGACGCCGGCGGCCAGACCGAATTCGGTGTCATTGGCACGGGCCAAAACCTCTTCTTCGGTGTCGAAGTCCAGCACCGACATCACGGGGCCGAAAATCTCTTCGCGCGCGATTGTCATATCGTCCTTAACATCGGCAAAAACCGTGGGCTGCATATAGAAACCATCGCCTTGGACCCGTTCGCCGCCATAGATCAGCCGCGCGCCTTCGGCCCTCCCCTTTTCGACATAGCCAAGCGCGATATTCATCTGGTTTTCGCTGACCATCGGGCCAAAGTTGACCTCTTCATCCATCGGGTCGCCGATTTTCGCCGTAGCAAGGCGTTCAGACAGGCGCTTAAGGAACGCTTCCTTGATTCCCTTTTGCACAAAAACTCGAGTGCCGTTGGAACAGACCTGTCCCGAGGAGTAGAAATTTCCCAGAATGGCGCCTGACACGGCATTTTCGATGTCGGCGTCGTCGAACACGATCATCGGGGACTTGCCACCCAATTCCATGGTGACATGTTTCATGCCATCGGCGGCAGCAGCGTACACCTTGCGGCCCGTTGGAACCGACCCTGTTAGCGAGACCTTGGCCACTCGGGGGTCGGTCACCAGGCTGGCGCCTACATCACCGTAGCCCTGAACAACGTTATAGACGCCTTTGGGTGCACCTGCCTCGATCAAAATCTCGG
This sequence comes from Ruegeria sp. S84, assembly GCF_056583445.1. NCBI lineage: Bacteria > Pseudomonadati > Pseudomonadota > Alphaproteobacteria > Rhodobacterales > Roseobacteraceae > Ruegeria > Ruegeria sp. S84. The sequence goes on along the minus strand of NZ_CM152618.1, from coordinate 3,284,312 downwards.
CTACTTGCAATGCCGACAGTGGAGTAGTCTCGGAAGGCTTGAAGATCATTGTGTTTCCGCACACCAACGCCGGGGCACCCTTCCAGCAAGCAATCTGCGTCGGGTAGTTCCATGCCCCAATGCCCACACAAACGCCCAGCGCCTCGCGGACGGTATAGACAAAATCCCCGTCTGCCAGAGGGATATGTTCGCCGGTCAGCGAGGCCGCCAGACCGCCAAAATACTCCAGCGCATCCGCGCCGCTGGTAGCGTCGGCCACCAGCGTTTCCTGCAGAGGTTTGCCGGTATCATGGGTTTCGATGATCGATAAGTCACGATTGCGATCCCGCATGATGTCGGCCGCGCGTCGCAGCACACGGCCTCGCTCGGTGCCCGATAGGGCAGCCCAAGCCGCTTGGGCCGATTTTGCGCTGTTTAGAGCCTTTTCAACAATCTCAGGCGTGGCGGAATGTAGCCGTGCGATGACCTCTCCGGTGGCGGGGTAGATAACGTCGATGGGCGCGCCATTGGTGTCCTCGACATACTCGCCATCGATGAAATGGCTGGCCTTAGGTTGAAATTTCATGCCGGTTCCCTCTGTGTTCAGAAATCTCTTTAGGCAAAAAGATCGCGTGCGTTGAGGATCGAATTATCGATTATTGACTGATCAGTCAATCAAGCCGCGGATTGGCAGGTTCTCGCCTAATCCAAAGGGTCTTCCCTTGAAACGAAAGGTTAATGTTCTATTTATGTTCTACATAGTCAGAGGATTACCCGATGGCCCAGAACATGCGAAATTCCGCCCTGAGCGGCCCGACAAACGACTATCACCTGCTGCCAGTTACAGATCGGCAGATGCGCTTTGCCCGCGCCATCGCGCAACAATCAGCGCTTGAGATTCCGGTCGAGGCGCAGCGTGACCGCAAATCCCTGTCGGACTGGATTTCAGCCCATAAGCCGCATGATCCGTCGCCCTTTGCAAACTACCCAACAGGTAAGCAGGTTGCTTTTGCCGAACGTATCTCGCGCAGCAAGCGTCGCCCGATCCCGTCCGAGTGTTTCCGCGACAAACAAATGATGTCGCGCTGGATCGATCATAATAAATAGATCCCTCTATTTGCCGTGGTTGCGCGCGTATAGCGCGACGGCGGCGGCCACAAACATGCCCAACAGGATGTAACCCGTCACAGCCTCGGCCACAGCCAGCCCACGGCAAAAGCCGGTTGGGGACATGTCCCCATATCCGACCGTTGTGAAGGTGACGTATGAGAAATACAGAATATCGGCTGGCCCTTCAGCGCCGATCACACAATGATCGTTATATCCAAACGCGCCGTAGACGGCTGCGAAAAGGAACGGCACGACCTGAATGAAGGACACCCCCATCAGGAACAACAACCTCCGGGGAGATTTCACCTGGGTCATGTAGTACCAGGACTGCGAGGCGATCCAGATCAGAAGGCCTACCGAAGAAAGAGTGCCAATGGTGTCGCCTGCAGTAGCTTCGTTCAGGCGCGACAGACCGTACCACGCAAGAAAGCTTGCCAAGACCAGCCCAAGCGCCGCCAGCAAAGTTGATTTCCATTCTTCCAGGGTTCTGGGTTCGTGGGTCATGAGCGCTCCGTCGGTTGGGCTTGCGCACAATCATCCGATTTCAAACGTGGCCTGCAAGCTGATTTCAGTCAGAACCCAGATGTTCCTCGCCCCGCGCGCGGGCCAGCTGTATCTGCTTTTGCCGCTCGCGAAACCGCGCCTTGTCCTGTTCTGAAGTCTCATTGATACACCGATGGCAGGATACGCCATGCTCGTATTCAGGGCGTTTCACATCTTCGGGCAGGATCGGGCGACGGCAACCATGGCATAGCTTGTGCGGCCCCTCGACCAGACCATGACCAACTGAGACGCGGTTGTCGAAGACAAAACACTCACCCTGCCAAGTGCTGTCTTCGGGTGGCGTTTCTTCCAGATACCTAAGGATGCCACCCTTCAGGTGATAGACATCCTCGACCCCTTGCCCCAGCAGATAATTGGTGGATTTTTCGCACCGGATGCCACCCGTGCAGAACATGGCAACGCGTTTGTTGTGAAAGCGGTCCTTGTTCTGTTCCCACCACGCCGGGAAATCGCGAAAACTGGCTGTATTAGGGTCTATTGCACCCTCGAATGTGCCAATCGCCACCTCGTAATCGTTGCGGGTGTCGATCAACACCACATCATCTGATCGGATCAGCGCGTTCCAGTCCTCAGGCTCGACGTAATTCCCGACATTTGCGCGGGGATCGACATCGGGCTGGCCCATCGTCACGATCTCTTTCTTCAACCGCACCTTCATCTTGCCGAAGGGCGGATTGTCCGAGGTCGCCTCTTTCCACTCAAGATCACTGCATCCTGGCAACGCACGGATATGCGCCAGAACCGCATCGATACCTGCGCGGGGTCCGGCGATGGTGCCATTGATCCCTTCTTGCGCCAGCAGCAAGGTGCCTTTCACCGACTGCGCGCGGCAAAGCTCGTGCAAAGCCGGGCGTAGCGCATCGGGGTCGGGAAAACGCGTGAAATGATAGAGGGCAGCGATTGTGTACATGTGGGCGATCTAATGCCCTTGGCAAAAACACACAAGAGACCGCATTGACGATACCCGCTGCGCACCATACCGATAACACGACTTTAGGAGGCCAGCATGTCCCACGCCCTGCTCGTTATCGATGTTCAGAATGACTTCTGCCCAGGCGGCGCGCTTGCCGTTGCCGGAGGGGACGAGATCGTCGCACCGATCAATGCGATCATGGATACGTTCGATACGGTGATCCTGACACAGGATTGGCACCCGGCGGGGCATTCTTCATTCGCCAGTTCTCATACTGGCAAAGCGCCGTTCGAGATGATCGACATGCCTTATGGCCCTCAGGTCTTGTGGCCCGATCACTGTGTTCAGAGCAGCGCAGGCGCGAACTTCCATCCGGATTTGCGAACAGATGGCGATCTGATCATCCGCAAGGGATTTCGCAGCGCTATCGACAGCTATAGCGCGTTTTTCGAAAACGACCATTCCACGCCCACTGGTCTAAAAGGCTATCTTGAGACGCGCGGGATCACGCAGCTGACCATGGTCGGTTTGGCGACAGATTTCTGCGTGCATTATTCGGCGGTAGATGCGGCACAGCTGGGGTTTGATGTCACTGTCTTAAGCAACTTGTGCCGCGCCATTGATATGGACGGATCTTTGGCTGTCGCAGAGCAGGCCATGCGCGCAGCAGGTGTGACACTGGCCTGAGGATCAAAGCGCGGCACCATGCTCGGCCAGCAGTTTCAGAAACACAAACAGGATCACGGCAAGACCTAACGCGAAACCGATACGCCCAGAAACCGTGCGACGCTTTGGACGCACTGGTCTTGGGCGTGGCGCTTGCAATGGTCGCTCGGGCATTTTCCGGTTCACGGTCCCGGGCTTTGCGGTCCTGATATGGCCCAAGAAGTGATGGAAATCGAACTCACCACTATACTCTCCCTGGACACCCATATTCCGGATATTCGCAAAAAGACGCTTTAGGATCAGGAGGCGATCTTCAGCCTCTTCTGGCCGAAAATAACCTCGGGCAAGATGCCCATCCGACTCGTCCAGGCTAAATCCTGATTCCAGAAATATTCTGCGAATCTTGGGCGATGCAGCGCGCAAAGCGTCTGCCGTCTTGATATCCCTGAACCGCGCCCGCACCGGGGGCCGCCCAGTTATCGATGTTTGCCCATGCTCAGGATCAACCTCATCCGGAGCTATTGCAACAATGTCAAAATCGTACTCGAGACTCATTCACTAACTTCAACCTTCAGTTCCATCCCCAGCCCTCACTAAAGCGTGAAGGAAACCCACAATAAGCCCGTAATGTGTTCTGTCGTGGGCATTGTTCCCAATTCCGCGACTCTTGCCATTTCGTGCTCCGATTGATCTAACAACGGAAATTGCAGGAGGTCCCCATGGTCGATATCGCGACGCGGGTCTACAATCATAAATGGAAGATTGACCCGATTATCCGGTCATTGATCGACACAGATTTCTACAAACTGCTGATGTGCCAGTCAGTGTTTCGAAATAAGCCCCAAACCGATGTGGTGTTTTCGCTGATCAACCGGTCGAATCACGTGCCATTGGCCCGTTTGATCGATGAAGGCGAGCTACGCGAGCAGTTGGATCACATCCGCTCGCTAAGTCTGAGTCGTGGGGAAAGCACGTGGTTGCGGGGCAATACATTCTACGGCAAGCGTCAGATGTTCCGCCCGGATTTCATGGAATGGTTCGAGAACCTGCGCCTGCCCCCTTACCATCTGGAGCGTAAGGGTGATCAGTATGAGCTGACCTTTGAGGGTAAGTGGCACGAGGTCATGCTATGGGAGATCCCGGCGCTGGCCGTACTGATGGAATTACGCTCACGCGCGGTTCTGAACGATATGCGCCGGTTCGAACTACAGGTGCTCTATGCCCGTGCAATGACACGCGTATGGGAAAAGATAGCCCAGCTTCGCACTATTGAGGGGCTTGGGATCGCGGATTTCGGTACGCGGCGGCGGCATTCCTTCCTTTGGCAGGACTGGTGTGTGCAGGCCATGATTGAAGGTTTGGGTTCGTCCTTTACCGGAACGTCCAATTGTCTGATCGCAATGCGACGCGAAGTTGAGGCTATTGGCACCAACGCACATGAACTACCTATGGTGTATTCTGCGCTCGCCGAAGACGACGCCGCGCTTGCGCAGGCGCCCTATGACGTCCTTAGCGACTGGCACGAGGAACATGATGGAAATCTGCGCATCATTCTGCCCGACACGTATGGCACCAAAGGGTTTCTGGACCGCGCGCCTGACTGGCTGGCAGGCTGGACCGGCATTCGCGTTGACAGCGGCGACCCCGCAACCGGCGCAAAAATCGCAATAGACTGGTGGAAATCACGCGGCGAAGACCCGACGCAGAAGCGAGTTATTTTCTCGGACGGGTTAGATGTGGACAAGATACGCGAATTGCACGCTCAGTTCGCGGATCAAACCAATGTCTCGTTCGGCTGGGGTACGTTGCTGACCAATGACTTCCGCGAACTTGTACCGAATGACGCATTGGCTCCCTTTTCGCTAGTCTGCAAGGCGGTCTCGGCCAATGGCTACCCGACGGTCAAACTATCTGACAACCCGGAAAAGGCGATGGGACCCGCCGAGCAGATTGAGCGGTACAAGCGCGTCTTTGGCGTTGGAGCGCAGGAGCCGATCGAAGTGATCGTTTAGCCGTGGTAGGCCGCAACCGTCTTGAGCTGCGAGAACCCATAAAGCGCCTCGAACCCTTTTTCGCGGCCGTGGCCGGATTTTCCAACGCCGCCAAAAGGCAGCTCGACACCTCCGCCCGCGCCGTAGTTGTTAATGAACACCTGCCCCGAACGCAAACCCTTGGCCAGCCGCATCTGCCGCCCACCATCTCGGGTCCAGACGCTGGCAACAAGGCCATATTCGGTGCTATTTGCTATGGTTAGAGCCTGTTCTTCGGTGTCAAACGGGATCAGAACCTGTACGGGGCCAAAGATCTCATCCCGCGCCAAGGCATGATCGGGCGGCACATCCGAGAACAATGTGGGCCTGACATATGCGCCGGATTCGGGTGCGCCAGCCGCAATCTGGCCCTCGGCGGCAATCGCCAAGTCCGAGCCTTGGTGAAGGAAACCGGTCACGATTTCTTTTTGCCGTGTTGAGATCAGCGGACCAACGCGCAAGTCCTGGACCGCCGGTCCAACGGTGAGTTCTTGATAGGCAGTCGCCATACGGGATTTCACCGCAACATAAACACCGCGCTGCACCAGAATGCGCGAAGAGGCCGAGCAGGTCTGGCCCGCATTCTGTATACCCGCATTCACCAGATACGGCAGCGCGGCATCCAGATCGGCGTCATCGAAAACCAGTTGCGGCGACTTGCCGCCCAGTTCCAGTGTCACCGGAACAACGTTTCGACCCGCCGCCTGCTGAACCAACGCGCCTGTCGCGACCGAACCGGTAAATGAGATGTGATCCACACCCGGATGTGCCGACAAGGCCGCGCCCGCCTCTGCCCCCAGACCAGGTACCACGTTCAAGGCCCCGGGCGGCAAGCCCGCTAGTATCGCCAGATGCGCGAAGGCCAGTGCGGTCAGGCAGGCCTCTTCCGCCGGTTTCAGAACACAGGCGTTACCCATTGCCAGCGCCGCCCCGACAGAACGGCCAATGATCTGCATCGGATAATTCCACGGCACGATGTGGCCGGTCACACCGTGCGGCTCGCGCAACGTGTAGACGGTATAGCCATCCAGATAGGGAATGGTCTCGCCCATCACTTTATCCGCAGCACCACCATAAAATTCGCAATACCGCGCCAATGCTACCGCATCTGCCCGCGCTTGGGTCAGCGGTTTGCCGACATCCATCGCCTCTAGCTGTGCCAGTTCATCCACTCGGTCCAGAACCAGTTGCCCTAGTCGGGTGAGAATACGCCCTCGCTCCAGGGCCGTCATGCGACCCCAATCGCCATCGCACGCGGATCGGGCGGCCCGCACTGCAGCGTCGATATCGGTTTCGCCACCTCGAGCGATCTGGCAAATTTCGGAACCGTCCGAGGGATTCACCAGCGGCAAGGTTTGACCTGACACGGGCATTTTCCATTCTCCGCCGATCAGGCAAAGGTTGGGATCGAACCAGAGGGGGTTAGTCATCGGAAGCTCCAATATCAGGCTCTATACAAGGGTTTTTCATGCAGCGCCTCGTCCAGTCTCCGGCAATTTCGGTGCCGCATTGATCAGAGTTCTTGTGTAAGGATGCTGAGGCTCTGTGAAGACTTGCTCGGTTTCACCCTGTTCCACAATCTTGCCGGCCTGCATCACCAACACACGGTCGGTGATGGTTCGAACCACGCTCAGGTCATGGCTGATGAACAGGTAAGTCAGATCGTAAGCCGCACAAAGCTCGGCCAGCAGGTCGAGAATTTGGGCGCGGACCGAGACATCCAGCGCCGAGACAGCCTCATCAAACAGGATCAACTCGGGTCGAATAATCAGAGCGCGCGCAATAGCGATACGTTGCCGCTGCCCACCTGAGAATTCGTGAATGTAGCGGCCCGCATCATCGGGGCTTAGGCCAACGGCGGGAAGCATCTCAGCGACGCGATCCTGCCGTTCAGAACCGGTTGGCGGGGTGTCCAGCAAATGAAATGGCTCGGTGATCAGGCGCGCGACCCGGTGGCGAGGATTGAAGCTGCCATAAGGGTCCTGAAACACCACCTGCATCTTGCGTCGCACTGCCAGATTGGGTTTGTGGCCGGTGAAAACAGGCTGACCATCAAGGGAAATGCGGCCTTGCTGCACCTCCTCCAAGCCCAAAATAGCTCGTGTTAGGGTCGATTTTCCACAACCGGACTCTCCAACCAGCCCTAAACGCTCCCCCCGATTCAGGGTAAAGCTGACATGATCGACGGCCCGATGATGACCGGGCGTGGCAAACAGGCGCGTTCGGGGCAGACGGTAGTCCCGCACCACGTTCTCGACCTCAAGCAACGCTCGCGGTGCAGGAGAGGTCGGCAGGTTGACTTGATGCCCCGAAGCTTCGAACAGCATACGGGTGTAAGGGTGCTGCATATGGCGCAGGAGATGATCTGTTGCGCCCGTTTCAACAACATCCCCATGCCGCATGACCACAATCTGATCCGCCATGTCTGCAACCACCGCCAAATCATGCGTGATCATCAGCAGACCCATGCCGTACTCCGACACGAGCCCTTTAAGCAGATCAAGGATTTGCGCCTGCGTGGTCACATCAAGCGCCGTTGTCGGCTCATCCGCGATCAACAGTCGGGGGCGCAATGCAATCGCCATGGCGATCACCACTCGCTGGCGCTGACCGCCTGACAGTTCGTGAGGATAACGCTTCAACGGAAACCTGTCGGTTGGCAATCCAACCCGGGCTAGAACCTCTTCGGCCCGAGCGCGCGCTTTGGCCGGGGGCATGGCCTTGTGGATCAGGATAGTCTCCATAACTTGATCGCCGATGGTCTTCACCGGATTCAGGGCAGTCATCGGCTCTTGGAAAACCATTCCGATCGCAGCGCCCCGCAGCACACAAATCTCGGCCTCAGACCGGTTCAGCAGGTTCTGGCCCTCTAACTCTAGCACCCCATCTACTTCGGCATCGTTTGGCAGCAACTGCATCACGGCAAAGGCTGTCATTGATTTGCCCGAACCGCTTTCTCCGGTCACAGCCACGATCTGCCCAGGGGCAATCGACAGGTTGATCTTCTTTAAAATCGGCGTGCCGTGGATAGCCAACGAGAGGTCCTTGATCTGCAAAAGACTCATGCGCGGGCCACCCGTATCCGAGGGTCCAACCAATCGCGCAAGCCATCACCCAGAAGGTTCAGGCCAAGAACCGTCACGATGATGGCAAGACCCGGAATCAGAGCCAAATGCGGGGCAAAACTAACCATCGTCTGCGCATCGGCCAGCATTCTGCCCCAGCTTGGCGTAGGGGGTTGCGCACCAAGACCGACATAGGACAGCCCAGCCTCGGCCAGAATGCCAAGTGAGAACTGGATTGTTCCCTGAACAATCAGCAGATTGGCGACATTGGGCAGGATATGTTCAGCCGATATCCGTGCCGCGCCTTTGCCTGACACGCGGGCGGCAAGGATAAACTCGCGCTCCCAAAGAGACAAAGCCGCGCCTCGGGTGATGCGGGCAAAAACGGGGATGTTGAAGATACCGATGGCGATGATCGCGTTAATGGCCCCGGCACCAAAGACGGCAGTGATCAGAATGGCGATGACGAGAGAGGGGAATGCAAAGACCAGATCATTGCCGCGCATGATGAATTCATCTAGCCACGATCCACTGCGCGCAGCGGCTGCCAGACCCAAGGGAACGCCCAGCGCCATACCAATCCCGACCGCGACCAGCGCCACCGCAATCGAGGTGCGCGCACCAACCATGATCATCGAGAACATGTCGCGTCCGAAATGATCGGTACCGAACCAGTGCTGCGCGCTGGGTGGCTGCAGCTTGGCCGGAATGCTCAGCGCGGCGTGGTCGTATGGGGTCCAGACAAAGGACACCAGCGCTGCCAGCACCACCAGTGAGGACAGCGTCGCGCCAAGGATCAGGTTGCGGCTCATGTCCTGCTCCTCAGCCTTGGATCGACTGCGGCATAGGCCAGATCGACAAAAAAGTTCACCATGATGACGGCAAAGACCAGCAGCATAACGACCGATTCCACGACGATCAGATCGCGCGCCGATATGGCCTGAAAAACCAGCCGCCCGAGGCCGGGTAGATAAAACACCTGTTCGATGATGATCGAACCCGCCAGCAGGAAGGAAAATTGGAGTCCAATGATCGTCAGTACCGGGATCAAGGCATTCCGCACTCCGTGTCGCCAAAGCGCCTGCCGACGCGAAAGGCCCTTGGCGCGTGCAGTGCGCATAAAATCCTCGGCCAGAATATCCAACAGAGCCGAGCGCATGACCCGCGCAAGGATCGCCGCTTGCGGCAGGGCCAGGGCGATGGCTGGAAGGGTCAACGAATGTAGACCGGTCCAAATGCCGTTCTCCCAACCCGCGAAACCGCCGGCATTGAACCAGCGCAAATTGATGGCAAAGACCAACACCAGCATCATCGCGAACCAGAAATTCGGCACCGCGATACCAAGCTGAGTCGCACCCATCACGGTCAGATCACCCGGTTTGCCGCGCCGTGAGGCTGCGTAGATACCGGCGGGGAAAGCAATCAGCGTGGAAAGGGTCAGCGCGTACAAAGCCAGCGGCAATGACACCCACAATCGATCTGCGATCATCTGCGACACGGGTGTGCGATAGGTGTAGGACGTACCAAAATCCCCAACCAGCATCCCGCCGACCCAGTTGAAGTACCGCTCGATCTTCGAGACATCGAGGCCCAGTTCAGCTCTCAGCGCAGTCAATGTATCGGCCTGCGCGTTCACGCCCAGCATGAACGACGCCGGATCACCGGGCGCGACCTCGATCACTGCAAAGATGACAACCGAGGCGACGGCCAGGCTCAGGATCAGCGACAGCAGACGTTTGAGGGCGTAGCGGAGCATTTGGAAACGTTAGGGTCACATCCCGTGTGGGTCCAGCGCCTAAGGCACGAGAAGATAGACAAAAAGAAACCCGCCAAGCCAGAATCCTTGTGGGTTTCATGGTGCAACAGTTCGCGCCGGGGCGCTGGCCATCGCCCCGGTCCAACTCTGTTCTTCTATTCGGACCAACTGATCCCGGTCAGATCGATCGCTGCCGTGGGTGCGTTTTCCCATAGCCCCTCAACACCGGCCTTGGCCACGCCAAGCTTGGCAAGTTGAAACAGGTACCCGTTGACGTAATCGGTCGAAATCAAGCGCTGTGCCTCACCCAGCAAACGTGTGCGCTCATCAGGGTCCGTGGTCGAATTCAGCGTGTCCATCAATGCCTGAAAGTCGGTGCTGTCATATTGGAAGTAATAGTCGGGCCGGGCATAAATACCGATATCCATCGGCTCGGTATGGCTGACGATGGTCAGGCCAAACTCCTTGCCCTTGAACACGCTTTCCAGCCACTGCGCCCATTCCACATTGATGATCTCGGCGGTGATGCCAATATCAGCCAGTTGCGCAGCGATGATTTCACCCCCGCGTCGGGCGTAGGAAGGCGGCGGCAAGTGCAGCGTGGTCTCGAACCCATCGGGATACCCGGCCTCGGCCAGCAGCGCCTTGGCTTTTTCCGGGTCATAGGCCGAATTGCCGGTCAGATCGACGTAAGCCGGGTTATGCGGAGCAAAATGCGTACCGATGGGTGTGCCATAGCCGAACATAGCCCCATCAATGATGGCCTGCCTGTCAATCGCGTGGGCCAATGCCTGTCGGACCAATATGTCATCAAACGGGGCTTGTTTGTTGTTGGTCGACAGAATGGTTTCCCCCTCGGTCGAGCCGACAAGAACCTGAAAGCGCGGATCAGCCTCGAATTGCGGCAGATTCTCGGGTGCGGGAAAGTTGTCGAACACGTCTACATCCTCGGCCATCATGGCGGCAAAGGCGGCGGTCGGATCCGAGATAAACTTAAACGTTGCGGTCTCTAACGCGGGCTGTTCGCCCCAATAGTCGGGGTTGCGATTCAGGATGATGCTGTCACCCTGCAGCCAGTCAGAGAAGGTGAAGGCCCCCGTGCCAACCGGGTTGGTCTTGATATTCTCGATGCTTTCGGGCGCAACGATCACCGCGTCACCCCAGGCGAGATTGAAAAGGAAGTTCCCGTTCGGCTCATTCAACGTCACCTGAACGGTCAGGGGGTCCACTACCTCGACACTTTTAATGCCCGCAAACAAAGCCTTCTGCGCATTGGCGCTGTCTTCTGCCGTGGCGCGATCAAGGGTGAACTTGACGTCCTCGGCATCCATCGTTGTGCCATCGTGAAATGTCACACCGTCGCGCAGCTTGAATGTGTAAACGGTACCGTCATCCGAGATTTCCCAGCTTTCGGCCAGCCCCGGCACCACCGAGCCATCCCCCATGAACCGGGTCAGGCCTTCGAAGATATTGGTGTAGACAACCGAATCGATAGCCTGCGCCGCAGCGCTGGTCGGGTCCAGATGCGGTGGCTCAAGCTGCATGGCGATGGTGATGTCAGATTTGGCCATGGCCTGCGTGGCAAACAGGCCCGCGCCAAGGGCTAGGGCCGACGCGAACGAGCGAAAGCGCTGCTTTGTCATGAAAATCTCTCCCCACTGAAATTGGCTAGCCCTGCTTTTTTCGGGCCGATCTGCGACCAATGTCCTCGCAAACCCGAGGTCAATCAAGGAATTGTTGGCGCAACCGGGGTTTCTTTGCGCCTGCCGCATCTGCTATGCCGCGCTGCAACATGAAACCTGCGAGGAGCGAGCATGAGCGCCACCGCCCGCAAGAAAGCCCCGAACGCCGAGGATATCCGCGCCCGGAAAGGTACTGATCCTCTGGTCTCGTTGACCGCCTACACAACACCGATGGCGCAGTTGATGGATGCGCATTGTGACTTCTGTTCTGGTCGGTGACAGCGTCGGCATGGTGTTGCACGGGTTGACGTCGACTCTTGGTGTGACGATGGAGATGATGATCATGCACGGCCAGGCCGTTGCCCGTGGTCTGGACAAGGCAATGATGGTGATCGACATGCCTTTCGCCAGCTACGAGCATGACCCGGCTCAGGCATTCCGCAACGCAGCCCGGCTGATGTCGGAAACAGGAGCTGGGGCGGTTAAGCTGGAAGGTGGCTTCGAGATGGCTGAAACCATCCGGTTTCTGGTCAAACGCGGGATCCCGGTGATGGCACATATTGGCCTGACACCGCAGTCGATAAACACTTTGGGTGGCTATAAGGTACAAGGGCGCGACGAACAGGCCGATGCCGTATTGGCCGACGCCCGGGCCGTCGCCGAAGCAGGCGCGTTTTCGGTCGTGTTAGAGAAAGTTCCGCAGGGTTTGGCAAACCGAATTACCGCTGAGATTGCGATCCCCACAATTGGCATTGGTGCCTCGGCCGGGTGCGACGGGCAAATTCTGGTGGTGGACGATATGCTTGGCTTTTTCACCGCCTTCAAACCGAAATTCGTCAAACGCTATGCTGATCTTGGCCCGTTGGCCGAAGCCGCCATTGCTGAATACGCAGCCGAGGTTCGTGCGCGAAGCTTCCCGGCAGACGAACATGTCTTTGCCGATGCCGTACCCGTCAAAGGACCCAAGTCATGACCGCGCCTATTCTGCGTCGACTGGCAGACTTGCGTGCGCTGACTCGTGATTGGCATCTGAATGGTGAGGTGATCGGAATTGTCCCCACCATGGGTGCGCTGCACCAGGGGCATCTGTCGCTGGCCGAAGCCGCGAAGACGGCTTGCGACCGGGTGATCGTGACGATCTTTGTAAACCCCAAGCAGTTCAACAACCCCGAAGACCTCGCCAACTATCCGCGCACCGAACAAGAAGACGCAAAAAAACTCACGCCTTACAACGTCGATGCGATTTACACGCCCGACCCGGATGAGATTTACCCAGATGGCTTCGCCACCACAGTCTCGGTCTCGGGTCTGACCGTCGCGATGGAGGGAGAATTCCGCCCGGGTCATTTCGATGGTGTGGCAACAGTTGTCGCCAAGCTGTTCCTGCAAACGCAAGCGGATCGAGCCTATTTCGGGGAAAAAGACTATCAGCAGCTTATGATCGTCCGCCGGATGGCCCGCGACCTCGATATTCCGATCGAGGTGATTGGTTGCCCAACGGTGCGTGAACCTTCGGGCCTCGCAATGTCTTCGCGCAATCAAAGGCTATCCGAGGATGGTCTGGCCATCGCAGCCGAAAAACATCGTATCATGCGTGCAGTTGTTCAGGCGCTGGAAAACGGCGAAGAATTCGAAGCTTTGGCTTCTCAGGCACAGGCCGATCTTTTGGCCGCCGGCTTCAACGAAGTGGAGTATCTGCAACTACGCTGCGCTGAAACGCTGGAGCCTATGACCCATGCCAAACGACCCGCACGACTGTTTGCGGCAGCCTTGGTCGACGGCGTGCGGCTGATCGACAATCTACCGGTGTCTCCGGTCTGATTTCCCCTCTGGCACGTTTGGTTGTGTTTGCGCTAAAGTCCTGCAAAACCAAAGCGGGAGGGGCGCAGGAATGACCTATATTCTGGCAATCGATCAGGGCACCACATCGTCTCGTGCAATCCTGTTTGACGCGCAAATGCAGCGCGTCGGCACTGCGCAGCACGAGTTTACACAGCATTTCCCACAGGAAGGCTGGGTTGAGCATGATGCCGAGGAGATATGGGACAGCGTTCTGACGGTTTGCCGTGAAGTGATGCAAACGACAGGTGTATCCGCGGCACAGATCGCTGGTATCGGGATTACCAATCAACGCGAAACCACTGTCATCTGGGATCGCGCCACTGGGGCCCCCATTCACAACGCAATCGTCTGGCAGGACCGTCGCACCGCTGAGATTTGCGAGCGTCTTCGCAAAGCGGGATGCGAGGATGACGTAACTGCCCAGACCGGTCTGCTGCTAGATCCTTATTTTTCAGGCACCAAGGTCAAATGGTTGCTTGATACCGTCCCCGGCGCACGCGACCGTGCCGCCGCCGGAGAGCTGCTGTTCGGCACAATCGATACCTTCCTGATCTGGCGACTGACAGAAGGGCGCGTGCACGCCACCGACGCCACCAATGCGGCCCGCACATTGCTATTCGATATTCACAAAGGGGAATGGAGTACCGAGATCTGCGACTTGCTGGACATCCCCCAAGCTTTGTTGCCCGACGTGCGCGATTGCGCCGCAGACTTCGGATCGACCTCCCTGTTTAGCGGTAATATTCCAATTCTCGGCGTGGCGGGGGATCAGCAAGCTGCCACCATCGGACAGGCCTGTTTCCAGCCGGGCATGATGAAATCCACCTATGGCACGGGCTGTTTCGCACTACTCAACACCGGTACGCAGCCAGTTGAATCGAAAAACCGGCTGCTAACGACAATTGCCTATCAGTTGGACGGGCAGAAAACCTATGCGCTTGAAGGCTCGATTTTCATTGCCGGTGCGGCGGTGCAATGGCTGCGCGATGCGTTGCAAATCATCGAAACCGCACCGCAAAGCGGTGAACTGGCCGCCAAAGCTGATCCGAACCAGCACGTTGTTCTCGTCCCTGCCTTTACTGGGCTGGGCGCGCCTTATTGGAAACCCGATTGCCGGGGCGCAATCTTTGGCCTGACTCGCAATTCAGGCCGCGCCGAAATCACGCGCGCCACGCTGGAAAGCATCGCGTTCCAGACCCGCGACCTGTGGCACGCCATGCAGGGCGATTGGGGCGCAGAGACTGACGTGATCCTGCGCGTCGACGGCGGAATGAGCGCCTCGGACTGGGCCATGCAGGGGCTTTCCGACATTCTGGGCGCCCCGGTCGACCGCCCGGTGATGCAGGAAACCACCGCGCTTGGTGCCGCATGGCTGGCGGGCATGAAAGCGGGTGTCTACCCGGATCAGGCCGGATTCGCCGAAACCTGGGATCTGGACCGGCGGTTTGAGCCTGCAAAACCCGTAGCTGACCGAGACGCGGCCTATGCACGCTGGCAACGCGCGGTTCAGGCGGCCATGGCGTTCTAACTGTGGTCCTTCATCAAGCGCTGTTTCTGCCGTGACCAGTCGCGCTTGGCCTGCGTTTCGCGCTTGTCGTGCAGCTTCTTACCTTTGGCGATGCCGATCTTCAGCTTCGCCCGACCCTCGTGATTAAAATAAAGCACCAGCGGCACCAGCGTCATGCCTTTGCGTTGGGTCGCGTTCCACAGGTTCGACAGTTCCTTGCGTGACACCAGCAGTTTACGGCGGCGGCGTTCTTCATGTTTGAAGACCTTGGCCTGCTCATAGGGCGCGATATAGCTGTTGATTAGCCATAGCTCTCCGTCATCAACCGACGCATAGCTTTCAGCAATGTTCGACCCACCGGCACGCAGGGATTTGACCTCGGACCCTTCCAGGACAATACCGCATTCGAGATCGTCTTCGATCGCATAATCGAAGCGCGCACGCCGGTTTTCGGCGATCACTTTGTAATTCGGGTCAGTATTCTGCTTCTGCTTGGCCATGACGCGTTGATTTAGGCCGCTTGCGTCCGCCTTGCAAGGCAGGGTTACGAATTGGCCGAGATTATCAGGTCAGGTCCAAATATCGTGTCAGCGTGATTGTGCAGATAAATCTTGAGCCACGGGGTAAAACGGTCGGGGTGCCGCTTCACCTCGGCCAGCAGATCGTGGTAATCGACCCAGCGGATATCCATCACTTCTTCCGGGTTAGGCTCGATTTTCAAGGCTCCACGCACATGGGCCAGAAAGACGTCGACCACCTCGTTCTCGACCATTCCGTTGCCGACATCGGCGTGATACTCCAATCGATGCCGGTATTCGGGGTAAAGTCCGGTGATGCCCAATTCTTCGCGCAGGCGCCGGACGGCACAATGCGAAGCGCTTTCGTCCCAATCCGGATGCGTACAACAGGTATTCGCCCATAGACCCGGCGTGTGGTATTTGCCCATCGCCCGGCGTTGCAGCAATATCTCGGTCCCGCGCACGGCAAACACGGACACAGCCTTGTGTCGCAGCCCCTTTTCATGCGCCTCCAGCTTGTCGACGGGTGTCAGTTCGCCCTCAACCCAAGCCGGGATCAAGATTCCCATCTGTCGTCTCCTGTTGGCGATCTCCGGTGCACATGGCCTTACCGGTTTTCCCCAAAGTGGCGCTGATTACAATGTCAATCAATCGCACGAAAGGCCGCAGGGGCTGCGGCATTTCGAAGTTCGTCTGTAAACCTGTTGGCGGAGTTACTCTCCCGAAACGCTCACGATATAGGCGTAAACGTCTTCGGCGCCCTTCTTCAGCTTGAAGGTCATTTTCGACTTGGCCGAGGTTTCCCCCAAATAGTCTTTCAAGAATGCTTTGGGGTCTTGGGCGTAGGCCACGAAAGTCTCTTCATCCCAGACCAGCCCATTTTCGCCCGCGGCCACGATGCTGTCGCCGTATCTGAAGCCTTCTTCAGTGCCGGCGGTGCGGCCTGCGATTCCGTACAGGTTCGGACCCGTCTTACCGCCCTTAACGATAACTTCACCCGCAGGGTCAGCAATCATGTGACAGGATTTGCATTTGTTGAAGGTCTTCTTACCCGCTTCGGCATCACCTTCTGCATAGACAGGAAGGGCCAGCAGACCGGCAATTGCGGTGGCAAGGATACGATTCATAGCTTTTGCTCCGATATGAATTGGCTGCACCGAATGGATCGCTGGCACAGCAGAGAGTCAACGCGCAGATTGCCGCGCGACGGCACTGTGTCACAGGCGATCGGTGTCGTACTTAACCGAAGTCATGTAACTGCGACCAGCAGGGCAGCAGGTCGCCAGCGCGGGGGGAAGCCAGATAGATAGCCCGTGCAATCGCGCGCGCAAGACAGATCGAGGCGGCATGGCCGATCATCGCCATCGCCTCGGGGCCAACCGTGCGCGCGCCGGTGCTGAGACCGAATACCAGATCTCCATCGCCAGGCGTGTGCGCAGGCACGATGGCGCGGGCGATGCCGTCATGGGCTGCTACCGCCAGACGCTGGCATTGCGGTTTGGTCAGCGCTGCATCAGTTGCAACTATAGCAATCGTGGTGTTTGCGCGATCTGGCGGAACAGAATGCATCATTTGCGCCTTGCGGCTGACAAGAAAGGAACCAAGGCCCGAGGCCGGGTCTGGCCCCAATCCACCGAACTCGTCATCGATCTCAAACGGCGCAGCCCAAAAATGCCGATCACCCGGTGTGGTTACGCTGCCAAGCGGATTGGCCGCAACCAGCGCACCGACGGTTACGCCACCCTCAAGCTTTAACGAAGCCGAGCCTAAGCCACCCTTGTGCATCGCGGCCAATGCGCCGGTACCAGCCCCCACCGAGCCCAGTTCAAATTCTGGTGAGGCGGTGAGATACGCAGACTTCCCCAGATCGCGATAAGGATTTTCGGTCCAGTTCTTATCTCCACCATTGAGTAGATCGAACAGAATCGCGCCCGGCACGATGGGCACGACGGCCGAACCGACCTGAAATCCGCGCCCCTGAGCGCGCAATGCGTCTGAAACGCCCGAGCACGCATCCAGTCCAAAGGCCGAGCCGCCGGACAAAGCAATCGCGTCGACCCGATCAACAGTTTTGTCGACCGCCAGAAGGTCGGTCTCACGCGTGCCGGGGGCGCCGCCCATCACATGAACCGAAGCTGTGAACGGGTCGTCCGCCGTCAGGACAGTTGTGCCTGATTTAAGCGTATCATCGTGCGCATTGCCAACCTTGAGGCCAGCGACATCAGTGATCAGGTTTCTGGGTCCGGGGTTCATTTTCGTCTCGCACACTGGGCCGGAAATCGCGCTGGCGCGCGCTGCCTCCGGCGGAGATATTTATGGCCAGATGAAGGGCGGATCAGATGCATCGGCCTCCGTCCACTTCCAGGGCTGTGCCGGTGATCATGCTGGCCTCGTCCGAGCAGAGGAAACAGGCGGCGTTTGCCATATCTTCGGGGGTTGAGAAGCGACCAAGCGGGATCGTCGACAGGAATTTGGCGCGGATTTCCGGGGTGTCTTCACCCATGAAGGATTTCAGCAGCGGGGTTTCACCCGCCACCGGGCAGATCGCGTTGACGCGCACGCCCGAAGGGGCAAGTTCGACGGCCATCGTCTTGGTCGCGGTGATCATCCAGCCTTTGGAGGCGTTGTACCAGTTCAGATTGGGCCGCGGCGATAGGCCTGCTGTTGAGGCCACGTTCAGGATCGCCCCCGCGCCACGTGCCTTCATCTGCGGAACAAAGGCGCGCGCGGTCAGGTAAACGGATTTCATGTTCACGGCGAAGACGCGGTCGAATTCATCGTCATCGACGTCCTCAAGTGGGGCCGGCAAGTGCGTCACGCCCGCATTATTCACCAGAATATCAAGCTTTCCGAATTCTTCCGACACCGCATGTGCCATGGCCTGAACCGATGCCGCATCCGAGACGTCAACGCGCTGTGCGATGGCATTCGTGCCGACCGCAGACGCCATGTTGGAAGCCGCTTCGCCATTGATATCTGCGATCATCACGCGGGCACCTTCGGCCAAGAATTTTTGCACAATCCCTGCGCCGAACCCGGATGCGCCGCCGGTTACGATGGCGGTTTTTCCCTCAAGCCTCATGGCTTTACCTCCCCTGCGTCTTGCACCGGCAGAGTAGCAACGTGCAGCGAAACTGCCAGATCAATCTTCGGACACTTTGCCTCGCAGGGCTTTGACATCCGCGCGGGCTTTCTTTGCCGCCAACCGCCTTTTGACCGAACCGTACGTAGGTTTGGTCGCGATCCTACGCTTGGGTTTGACCAGTGCGCGCGTGATCAACTCGGCCAACCGGTCACGCGCAATCTCGCGGTTGCGGGCCTGAGAACGTGTTTCTTCACATTGAATGATGATCGCGCCGTCCTTGGTCCAGCGACGTCCGGCCAGCCGTTTCAGACGTGTCTTGACCGGATCAGGCAAGGAGGGTGAGCGCGCGGCCTCGAACCGCAGCTCAACGGCGGTGGAGACCTTGTTGACGTTCTGCCCACCCGGACCAGAGGACCGCACGAAGCTTTCGGTCATTTCCCAGTCTTGCAGGGCGATATCGTCGGTGATGCGCAACATGGATCGGACCTTACAGGGCGCAGTTGAAAACAAAAAGGGCCGCCCCGGCGGGACGGCCCTTCGAAAGTTCAGGAGGTTGGGTCGGTTAGATCAATCGACCAGCCGGAGCGAGCGCTCCGCCAAGGGCTGCCTTAACAGGCGATCCCCCCGGTTGTTCCAACACCTCTCTCCAATCTCTTTCTCGACACTGGATCACCTCCTTTTCTATCTGTTGCGGTTAACTCTGAGCCTGACACAAGATGCGCCAATCTCAAAGCACTTTTTTATGCAGGCTGCGCGGCGGTCAAACGGGCAACAATCACCTTGAAGGGAATCAGGGCGATTAGCGCCAGCGACAGTTTCACCAGCCAGTCGGCGAAGGCCAGCGTTACCCAGAGCGGGGCCATCGGGCCGCTTAGCATAAACGGCACAGGCTCCCACGCCCAGTTGATCGCTGAATCTGCATTGGCACCAAAGACGGTAACTGAGGCCGAGAACGCAAGGGTAAAGAAGATCGCGGTGTCCAGCGCCGAGCCAACCAGTGTCGACACCAGCGGTGCGCGCCACCAGCGGCCACCACGCAGTGAGTTGAACACAGTGACGTCGGTCAATTGCGCAATCAGGAAGGCGGTGCCCGAAGCCACAGCAATGCGCAGCGGTACGGCTGCATAGGTAAACCCGTCACCCTGCAGCATGATCTGGCTGCCGATCAGCGAGCAGATGATACCGGTGACAAAACCGGCGAATACGACCTTGCGGGCCGGACCCACGCCGTAGACACGGTTCATGATGTCCGTGACCAGAAAGGCCAACGGATAGGTGAAGGCACCCCAGGTCAACAGGCCGTCAAGGATCAGGAACTGGACCAGGATGTTTGAGGCCACGACGATCGAGGCCATGGCAAGGATGCCGGGAATAAAGCTGCGTTGCATTTTCAGATGCCCGTTTTGACAAGGTAGCGGCGACTTGGCCTCAGGCTCATCCCGAGGCAGGCCGTGCGTTTAGACCTTTGTCTGCCGCCTGTCAATCGGGCAGCAAATATTCCACCAGCTCGGTACGTTGCAAGGAACGAAAATTGTCGTCCGATACCATGGTTGCGCGCAACCGCCCGTCCTGATCGCGCCAGACCGAAAGACCTTCCAGATTATCATGGGTCCCGGTAGCGGTTTCAAACAGCGTTTCTTCGGCCTTGGGCACGTCGCCAGAGATCACCCAGCGTCGCAGGCGTGAGCGGAAGCCGATGAAAGCCACTGCACGCTCTAACACATAGAGCCTCCCGTCGGGCCCGAAATCCGCTGCAACCGGTAGGAACTTTCCACGGGGCGGCAGCACAAAAGGCGCTGACCAGCGTGCGCCATCCCAGCGATAGACCGGTATATCGCCCCGAACAGTGCGGGTCTTTTCGGTCAGCGTATACAACCGCCCGCGACCATCTATCGCCAGCGCTTCAAATGAGCCGTTGAGGTCCATATTCAGGAACTCTCGCGGGCGCGGCAGAACCCGTCCATTGGCGTCGGGGGCAGTGTAATGCACGACTCGGTGAACGCCTTCGAACGAGACGTAAACGCTGCCATCTGCAGCAACGGCGAGCCCTTCGGAATCCCCTGCCCTCCCCTTCAAGATACGGCCTTTGCTGGACAGAATCGGCCACTGGTCAAGGATTTGGATGTTTCTGATCGTATCTTGATCTCGTTCAATTCGCGCGGTGATCAGTGTTGACCGGTCACTGATAGCGACCATGTTACGCCCGTTTTCGGAGATATGAATCGCCGAAAATCCACCGAACCAGTTGGCGTTGTCGCGCCAGACATAGCTGTCCAGCAGCGAAGCCTGCTTAAGCTCCATCGCCTGAACAGTCCCTGCCAGCAGAAGCGCCGTGATCAGTTGGATTGCAGAACGGCGGTACATTGCTGGGGTAGATCAGCCAGACGAAACTCACGACGCTTTTTCGGTGCTGGCGCATTTGGATCAGGTGGCGGTGGGTTCAGAATATTGCGCACCCATTGCTGCGCTTCGGCGCAACCATCACCCTTGGGAGGCGGGTCCTGATTTACACAACCTTTCGATCCTTTCGGGCATTTCAGCCGCACGTGGAAATGATAGTGATGTCCCCACCACGGCCGGATCTTGCGCAAGTAGGCTTTATTGCCCTTCTCGTCATTGCACATCTGCACCTTTGCACCCGGGAATACGAAGATCCGGGCAACGCGCTTGTCCTTAGCGGCTTCGCGCAATACCGCATGGTGCTGCTTGGTCCAGTTGCCGTTTACATACGCGCCGTTCGCGCGGCGCAAGGATATAGACGAGATATTCTCGCGTGCTTTGCGGCTTAGGCGCATGTTATCGCCCGGCAGCATCCAGATATCGATATCCAAACCCAACTGGTGCGAACGATGGCCCGAGGTCATCGGCCCCCCCGCGGTTGGCTGATATCCCCGATATAGAGACCATTCCACCCCGGTTGTTTCGCGGCAAACCGGCTGAGATCCTGCACATAGTCGATCGCCTGAGGATGCCCCCAATTGCGATTGCGCGACAGGCGCATGGCTTGCCAAGTTGGCCCGGTTTCAGGGAGTTGCACCGACCCGGCGGCGCACCCGCGCGAATAACTGCCGAATGCGGCAGATTTTTGCTGCGACCCAACCTTCTGGGCTCCGAATAACTGTTTGGCCAAGGGCTGTGCCGTGGCCGCGCCTGCCAGTGCTATTGCGGCCAGAACGGCCAAAAAACGTAGTAAAATCATCTGCTCTGATCCCCTTCCGGTTTCACCCAGCGCATCAGGACTAGGCCCAGAATAAACAACAGAATGATCGGTGACACCCCCAGTCTTGCACTACCGGTTGCTGCTGTTGCTATTCCGATCAATAGCGGCGCTGCAAAGGCGGTCGCCCGACCCGAAAGCCCGTACAGCCCAAAACTCTCGACCGGGGTGGCGGGATCAGTATGGCGTACCATCATTGAACGGCTGGCGGATTGCAGAATACCTCCCATGCCGCCGATCAGAACTCCGCACCCGAAGAACGCCATGTCCGGCAGACCCGAGCCTAAGGGCAATGAAATTCCGTAGATCTGTGTTCGATCCATCGATACAACCGTTACGCAGACAAAGATCAGAACCCAAATCGCAACCAATATCACCGGTTTAGGGCCGTATTTACGATCCATCTTGCCTCCGATCCAGGCAAAGATGGCCGAGGCCAGAACGCTGACAATTCCGAACACGCCGATCTTGATCAAATCCCATTCAAGCACCAGCCGTGCATAGACGCCTCCGAAACTGTATAGCCCGTTCAGCGCGTCGCGATAGAACATAGAAGACCCCAGATAGGTCGCCAGACTGACCCGGTGACGCAAAGCCGCCACGGACTTGCCCAGCAAGCGCAGCGCCTCACCCACGCTACCCTGTTTGTTGGTCTCAGGATCATCCCGAACCCACAGGAAATACGGCACCATGAACAACACGAACCATCCAGCGGTGAAGGGGCCGACAAACCGCGTCCCTTCACGCGTTGCCGCATCCAGCCCGAACAACGGATCCATACCAATCAAGGTCTTGCCGTTGGGCTGTTCAACAAACAGCGCCAGCATGATGGCCAGCGACAGCAGGCCTCCGAAATAGCCGAAGGCGAAGCCCGAACCTGAAATCTCGCCCACTTCTCTATCGTCACCCAGATCGGGCAGCTGAGAGTTGATGAAGATCAGTGCATATTCTGCGCCCACAAAGCCCAGACCAAAAGCCGACAGCATCAACCACATGTTCGAGCCATCGGGCATCGTGTACCACAACGCGGCAGACCCCACCGCGTACATCACCGAAAACCCGAGAATCCACGGGATGCGCCGACCCGAAACATCCGCCATCGCGCCCAACAGGGGCGCTCCGAACGCGATGATCAGCCCAGTTATGGTCAGGCAATTCGCCCAGACGGTCTGCGCCTGCGCCGCCGCAGCATCGGTGTCTAATCCGGTATTCGCATAGTATTGAGCCGCCACCCCGGCGAAATAGGGGCCAAAGACAAAGGTCACCAGCAATGTATGGAACGGCTGGCTGGCCCAGTCGAAAAACCACCAGCCCCAGATGCGCTTACGCTTGGAAATCTCCGCCATCTCTGCCCCATATTATTATTGTTGCGATCATAAGACGGGGCTTTGGGTCAATTCGCAAGCGTTCTGTTGGGGCGCACTTGCTCTTTGCGGCTGTGACGCTTAGGTCTCAGGACAATTGACGAACGGAGTGCCCATGCTGTCGCTGATCCAAATCCTTCTGCTGATCCTGGACATTGTCTGGTTCATCATCCTTGCCCATGTGATCATGAGCTGGCTGATCAACTTCCAGGTGCTGAACCTGCACCAGCAACTGGTGGCGCAAATCTGGTACGGACTGAACCGTTTGTTAGAGCCGATCTACGGCCCCATTCGCCGCATTCTGCCCGCCATGGGCGGTCTGGATCTGACCCCTCTGGTGGTGCTGATCGGGGTCTATGCGTTGCGGATCATCCTGATCAACAACGCGGTCTATTTCTACTGACCTCTTGTTCACCGAATCTTAGTATGTGATGGTCCTGTCTTAAGAGCAGATAAACCATAAAACAGGACCCTCCGTCGCATGTTCGACTCCGCACCCTTGTTGCGAGACGTTTTCGGATTCGACGACTTCCGCCCCGGTCAGGAAGAGATCGTCGACGCCGTGACCGCAGGTGAAAACGTGCTGGCGATCATGCCCACTGGTGGGGGCAAGTCCTTATGTTTCCAATTACCTGCGTTGCTGCGAGACGGCGTGACTGTTGTGATCTCTCCGCTGATCGCCTTGATGCGCGATCAGGTGCGTGGGCTGCAGGAAGCCGGTGTCGAGGCGGGCGCGCTCACCTCGGGCAACACCCCCGAAGAAACTGATGCGGTGTGGGACGCATTAGAGGCTGGGCGGCTCAAGCTTCTGTATATGGCGCCCGAGCGACTGGCCGCCGGGTCGGCGCTGGGGATGCTGCGTAGGATTAACGTCAATCTGATCGCGGTGGATGAAGCCCATTGTGTCAGCCAATGGGGCCACGATTTCCGCCCTGATTATCTGCGGATCGGAGAGCTGCGGCGCGCTTTGAATGTTCCCCTCGCCGCGTTCACCGCGACAGCGGATGCGGAAACGCAGGACGAGATCGTCGAAAAACTGTTCGACGGTGTCGCGCCGCGCAAATTCCTGCGGGGGTTCGACAGGCCCAATATCCATCTGGCTTTTGCCGCCAAGGATGGACCGCGCAAACAGATCCTCGATTTCGCTGCCGCGCGCAAAACCCAGTCCGGCATCGTCTATTGCGGGACCCGCAACAAGACCGAGGTGCTGGCGCAAGCCCTGCGCGCCGAAGGTCACACGGCCTGCCACTATCACGGCGGGATGGAGGCCGAGGATCGCCGCATCGTGGAAGCTCGCTTTGCGCGCGAGGACGGGCTGATTGTCGTCGCTACGGTCGCCTTTGGCATGGGTATCGACAAGCCGGACATCCGCTGGGTCGCCCATGCGGATTTGCCGAAATCGATCGAGGCCTATTATCAAGAAATCGGTCGCGCCGGACGCGATGGTGGACCAGCCGAGACCCTGACCCTGTTCGGGCCAGATGATATCCGTCTGAGACGCTCACAGATCGACGAAGGGCTGGCCCCACATGAACGGCGCATGGCTGATCATGCGCGCCTTAACGCGCTGCTGGGGTTGGCCGAAGCCCTGAAATGCCGCCGCCAGACCCTGCTGGGGTATTTTGGGGAACAGGCTGAACCCTGCGACAAGTGCGATCTCTGCGACAACCCGCCTGAAGTCTTCGACGGCACAACGCCCGTCCGCATGGCTCTGTCCGCCATTCTACGCACCGAGGAATGGTTCGGCGCAGGTCATCTGATCGACATTCTGCTTGCCAACGAGACTGATAAAATTCGCGCACGGCGACACGACAATCTGTCCACCTACGGCATCGGCAAGGACTGGTCGCGCCCACAATGGCAAGCGATCTTCCGGCAGATGATGGGCCATGATTTGGTGCGCCCCGACCCTGAACGCCACGGCGCGCTGCGTATGACAGAAACCGCCAAACCCATCCTGAAAGGTGAGGCGTTGATCGATCTGCGCAAGGATACCATCCGCAAAGCCACCCGACGACCCGCTGTCAAAGCGATGGTGTCCGAGGAAGACGCGCCGCTGCTCTCGGCGCTCAAGGCCAAGCGGCGCGCACTGGCCGAGGCCGCTCGGGTCCCGGCTTATGTCATTTTTCCTGATCGCACCCTAATCGAGATGGCAGAAACCCGACCTGCAAATCTGGATGACATGGCGCGGATCAGCGGTATCGGGTCAAAGAAACTGGAACGCTATGGTTCCACTTTCCTTGAGGTGCTGACCGGCGCGGTAGAAGAATTGCACCCGGCGCGGCGCAAACTTGCCGGCCGCAATCAGGGCGACATTTACGATCAGTTGCTTGAGGTTCAATCGCAATTGTCGCGTGGCCCCGACGGGATCGACAAACCGCTAAGCTGCACGGCCTCGCAATTGGCGAAAGTGGCGCAACTGCACCCGGATGATCCACGAGCGATGGAGCAGGTTCTGGGTGACCGTCGTCACGAAAGGTTTGGCGCGGCGTTTCTGGACGTGCTGCAACAGGCGGGCTAGATACGCCTGAGCAGGCGAGAAACGAGGGCGGATATGCTGGTAGTGATTTCCCCGGCCAAGCGGCTGGATTGGGCTGAACGAAACGTCGAAGTGACACAACCCGATTTTCAGGATGACGCGATCCGCTTGTCGAAGACCGCACGCAATCTGACATTGGGCGATCTGAAAAAATTGATGGATCTGAGCGATGATCTAGCTCGCCTGAACCGCGACCGGTATCGTATGTTCTCGGACGCGCCCGATGCGGAGACGACGCGCCCTGCCGCACTGGCTTTTGCGGGCGATACCTATCAAGGGCTTGAAGCCGCATCGCTGGATGCCGACGAAATGGCCTGGGCACAGGATCACCTGCGCATTCTGTCCGGGCTTTATGGCGTATTGCGCCCGCTGGATGCCATACAGGCCTACCGGCTTGAGATGGGTAGTAAACTGAAAACCAGACGCGGAAAAAACCTGTACGAATATTGGCGCGATCAGCTAAGCAAGGTGCTGAACGCGCAGGCCGCCGAAACTGACAGCACGGTTCTGGTGAACTGCGCCAGTCAGGAATACTTCGGTGCGGTCGACCTGAAGGCACTGAAGCTGCCCGTTGTGACCCCGGTCTTCATGGAGGACAAGGGCGGCACCCCCAAGATCGTCAGCTTCTTCGCCAAGAAAGCGCGCGGTGCGATGGCACGCTACATCATCCAGCACCGCCTGACCGATCCCATTGGCCTGCTGGATTTCGACAGCGGTGGTTATGAATACAGGGCAGATCTGTCTGACGACTACAAACCTGTGTTTGTTCGCCCCTATCAGGCCTGATCGAGCAGTGAAGGGTCGTAGGCTACAAGCTCAACGGTGTTCCCTTCGGGGTCTTGGGTGAAGATACCGCGCCAGCCGATCCAGCCAAAATGCTCGACCCGATAAGGCTGGTCGATCTGGTCGTACCAGCGCATGACAGCATCCTGTTCGACAAAGGGCAGCGACAGCGCGATATGGTGCAGGGCCGAGGCGCCCCCTGTTACTGGCACTGCCGCGCCAGTCTGGCCCGATCCACGCTCAGAGCCAACAGACTGGTGAAACAGGGCCAGCACCTGTGTATGTCCACCAAACCCTTCGGCAATCCGAAAAAAGGTGATGGCGCTGTTATGGTCGCCTTGCAATCGCTGCAACCCGATCACCTTCTCATAGAAATACACCATTGCCGCCATATCGGCGCAGCGAATTGCAATCTCACCCAATCCCCGGGGGCGAAAACCGCGCTCATCTGACATAAATCGATCCTATTCCGTACTTTCACCTTCTGCACCGACCACACAGGCTTCGGCCGGACGATGTTCCAGTATCATCTTGTGGATCAGTTTCTTGTGCAACGGTTTGGTCATGTAATGATCAAGCCCGGCTGCCAGTATGCCTTGATCATCCCCTGTCATGGCATGGGCCGTCAGGGCCACTATGGGAACATGTCGATCCGTGCCGATCTCGCGCCGCCGGATTTCACCCGTCGCCTCTTTCCCATCCATCTTGGGCATCGAGATATCCATGAAAATCAGGTCCGGGTCGAAACTGGCGAAGGTTTCGACCGCCTCCAACCCATTGGAGACGAATTTCAAATCGATATTCAGATCTTTGGTCATCTTTTGTAGGATCAGTTGATTGGTTCGATTGTCCTCGGCTGCCAGAACCCGCATCAGCCTCTGATTCTGCGGAACTCGCGCATGAGTCTCGGGATCAGCGACGCGGTCGTCACTGCGATCCGATTTGAATACAGGAGCACCCAGCGCCATCAGCCGTGAATACAGCTCGGCGCGAGGAATGGGCTTTTGCAACACGCCGTCAATCAAGCGATGGGCCGGGTCGGCATGAATCACACCCGGATTGGCCGACATCACCACAATTGGCAGATCACCCCATCCTTTATCGCGCAGTGTTGTGGCGAGTTCCAGACCGTCCATGTCCGGCAGATCGTGATCGCACAGCACCAGATCAATAGTTTTGTCCATTGCAGAAAGCGCTTCAGCCCCTGTTGAACAGGTGAGCGCCTGAGACCCAAGGCGACTCAGTTGCTTGGTCAAAATGGCGCGGTTGACGGCCATATCCTCGACCACCAGAACACGGCCCAACTGCCCCGCCAGATCAGGCGGAACGGGCTGCGGACCCTCAGCCGTGGGCAGTGTGATACGGAACCCAAAGCAAGATCCTTTGCCCGCGTCACTTTCGACCCAGACGGCACCGCCCATCATCGAGATCAGCCGCTTGGTGATTGCCAGCCCCAAACCCGTGCCTTCGAATTGGCGGTTCTGGGCATCCTCAACCTGATTGAATTCACCAAAGATGTGCGGGACCTTGTCGGCTTTGATTCCGATACCCGTATCCTCGATGGCCACGTGGATGTCGCAGGTTTCAGTTGTCGCGTCAGGAACACCGGTCACCCGGATAAGGACATGGCCCTGCGCGGTAAACTTCACTGCATTGCCGACAAGGTTGGTCAGAATCTGCCGAATCCGCCCCGGATCACCCACAAAAAGCGTCGGCAGGAACAGGTCATAGTCCACCAGCAAGGTCAGGCCCTTGTCGCGTACGCTGGGTTGCAACAGCATCGCGACCTCAAGGATACAGCGCTCCAAATCGAACAGTTCGGGGTGCAGCGTCAACTTGTCGGCCTCGATCTTGGAATAGTCGAGAACATCGTTGATGATGACCAGCAAAGCCTCGCCCGAATTGCGAATTGTGCTTACATAGAGCCTTTGTTCTTCGTTCATCGGGGTTTCGGTCAGCAGTTCGGTCATACCGACGATCCCGTTCATCGGCGTGCGAATCTCATGGCTCATATTGGCCAGAAAGGCGGATTTGGCGCGGTTTGCGGCCTCGGCCCGTTCACGTGCAGCGTTTAGCTCGGCCTCATGCCGGACCGAGGCTGTGATGTTCAACGCCAGGCTCAGCACGTCACCGCCGTGGCCCCGCTGATCAATCAGCCGGATATACTGGCCGTTCCACAACTGGATCACCTCGGGTTCGGGGTGCGGTTGCACCCAGCGTGCAAGCATACGCGCCTGCCAGTCCGCGATATTTTCTGCGCCGATATCCACGATCCCTTCATGGGTCAGAATTTCGAGAATACGCGTGTAGCTGATCCCCGGCGCGACCTCTTCCAGCCCATCGAATACGCTTAGGTAAGCGGCGTTGGCACCGATCAGTGTGTTGTTGCCGTCGAAAAAGGCAAACCCGTCAGGGATGGTCTGGATCGAATGCCACAGGCGGCGTTCAGCCACTTCGATCTTGGCATTGGCCACGGTCAGATCGGATTTGACCTTTTCGTTTTCATCGCGAACCGTCGCAACCTCGGCCTGAGTCTCATCGATCTGACGTGTCAATGCGATAGCATGACGTCCCAATTTGCGGTTGGCAGCAGACAACTCGGCCTGTTTCAGATGCAACAGCCGTTCGGCCGCCAGTCGCGCGCGCCGTTCCTGCGCCAGTTTCTCAGCAAGACTCATGTAAAGTTTTCCCGCGGTAATCTGCTCAAAGCATCGCGGTAGAGCATGAAAAAGTGCTTAAGCAGCGTTAGCGACGTCCCTCGCGCAACCAACCGGCCAAGAGGAACCCACCGGCCAGCAACAGCACCAGCCAGGGTGGAAGCAACCCGGCCTGTGTAACATCGCGGGTTTCATAGGCGTCGCGCGGGGTCAGTCCGATCCAGCCCCGACCTGCTGCCGGTCGGCCCGCACGGACATTCCGGATTGAGGGCAGACCCTCTTCCAACCGGATCGTTCCCCCGCGCAGGCTGGCCAGAACGGGGCTTAGAATCTCATCGGTCGCGATCGTGCGCTCGAATTCCTTTGGTGCAGCAGGACCAAGACCGATCACGGCAGAATGCGCACCCTCTTCCAGACGGTACAGGCCAATTTCAGGGCCGAAGTACTGCGCCTCGAACCGACCGGGCGAGACTTCGTTTAGCGTAATCTCCAAGGTGTCGCCGTTGGGGAGGGTGACGGTGACCGGGCCAACCTCATCCTCCAGCGTTTGACGGATAATACGCATGGACTGGCCGTTCGCTTCGGCCCACAGCGCCTCTTCCTCAAGCTCGGGTTCTTTCATCATCCAATGCGCCAGCCTGCGGAGTAGTTCCAACTGCGGGCCACCGCCCTCAAAGCCGCGGCTCCATAGCCAGGCGTGGTCTGATGCCATCAGCGCCACACGGCCTTCACCCACGCGATCCAACAGCAGCAACGGACGATCATCCACGCCGGTCATGAGCATATTGCCGGACAGCTGGCTGACATCGATCTGGCGCAGCCAAGCGCCCCAAGTCTCAGCATCGCCCAGATCAGCGGTAACCGGATGACGCTGGCCCAGATCGGTGACCATGGGCACGTACCGTTCCTCGTAAACCCGCGCACTGGGTTTTGCGGGCAGGACCGGCCCAAGCGGGGATCGGTACAGGCTGTCAGCCGTGGCAAAATCAGGGCCAGCAGCGACCAGCACCGCGCCACCATTGACGATATAGTCGCCAACATTGTCCAGATAGATCGCAGGCAGGATGCCGCGCCGCTTGTAGCGATCAAAGATGATCAGGTCGAAATCATTGATCTTCTCCAGAAACAACTCTCGCGTTGGGAAGGCAATCAGTGAGAGCTCATCCACCGGTACGCCATCCTGTTTTTCCGGCGGCCGGAGGATGGTGAAATGGACCAAATCAACCGAGCTGTCAGATTTCAGCAGGTTGCGCCAAGTACGCCCGCCCGGATGCGGCTCGCCCGATACCAGCAGAACACGCAGGCGATCCCGCACACCGTTCATCTGGATCAGAGCCGTGTTGTTGCGGTCGGTCAGTTCGCCCTCGGCCTGCGGGACCGTGAACTGGATGACGTTCCGACCACCATGCGGCAGCGTGATCGGGAGCTCGACGTCCAGACCGATTGGAATGGTGAACTGCTCGGGTTCACCTCCATCGACGGAAATCTCAAGCGGAGCGTTAGTAACTCCAGCAGGCGCAGCGCCAGTATCTTCGACGCGCAGGGTCAGGGTCACGGGTTCACCGATAATGGCGAAGGCTGGGGCGTTACGCACGATCAGGCGCCGATCCCAATCGCCTTCGCGCCCGGTCTGTAACAGATGCATTGGAGCAGGCAGGTCGGGTGCCAGGTCTGCATCATGAACGATGCCGTCTGACACCACGATAATGCCCGCAATCCGCGCACGGGGTTCTTCGGCCAGTGCCGCGTTCAGCGCAGCCATGACCTGCGTGCCCTCGTCACCATCGCCGTCACCAACCTGGATGCGGCGCAGCTCGGTATTGTCTCGGGCTTCGATCTCGGTCGCGAGGTCGTTGGCAGCCTGAGCAGTCTGTTCGGCACGATCCGATAGGGTTTGACTGGCGCTTTCATCTTCGATCATCAACACGATGTCGGTAAGCGGCGCGCGATCTTCGACCTGATAGACAGGACCGCTAAGCGCCCCGAGGATGACCAAGGCCGCCAAGCCGCGCAGGGCCCAGCCCGACAGACCGCGCCAAAGCGCCAGAACCACACCTGACATGGCAATCAATGCCACGGCTGCCAGAAACGGCCAAGGGATTAGCGGGTCAAAGATGACGGTTCCGGTCATTGTCCCAACCTGTCCAAAAGCGCGGGCACGTGAACCTGATCGGATTTGTAATTCCCGGTCAGCACATGCATCACCAGATTAACCCCAAACCGATTGGCCAACTCGCGCTGCCGTTCTCCGGCATAACCGCGACCCACGGGCAATAGGGACTGACCGTTGCGATCCACCGCCCAGGCCCCGGCCCAGTCATTACCGCCGATCACCACCGGGGTCACGTTATCGTTGAGGTTTCGGAAGGGCATTCCTTCGATCTGCTCGGCATCGGGTGGCGCGGCTTCGACCCAAACCTCGGTGCCAGAATATCGTCCGGGGAAATCCTGCAGCAGATAAAAGGCGCGGGTCAGGACATGATCACGCGGGACAGGCTCTAATGAGGGGATATTCAACGGGGCGGCCAGTAGTTGCAGCTTGCGCCCATTGGGGCTGGACGCCCCGAAACCGGCGATATCGGCGTCGCGCGTATCAAATAAAATCATCCCGCCCGAACGCAGATAGGCGTTCAGCTTTGCATAGGCTTCAACCGAGGGCTGCGGCTGGTCCGGAGTAACAGGCCAATAGAGCAGCGGAAAGAATGCAAGCTCATCACGTTCAAGGTCGATGCCAATCGGGTCGGCGGGTTCGACCGAAGTGCGAAAATGCAGCGTCTGCACCAACCCACGCAGCCCGGCCAGCGCGATATCGTCGACCTGAGCATTCCCGGTAAGTACATGGGCCAGCACAAGCTCATGCGTCGCGTTCAATGCAAAATCGGTGTCTTCAGGGGTCTGTGCCCGCACCTCGGGGGCAAGGAACAGGGCAGCAAGCGCAAATGCAACAGGGGTTGCCTTGGCCAAACGCCCCGACAACGCCAAAGACGCAATCACATCGATTGTCAGCAACAACAGTGCAACGCCAAGCAACAGCCCTTCCAACGGAGTCTCATTGCTGATCTCCTGACCCCGGATTGGGACGTCAGTCGGCCAGACCACCGGGGATAGTACAGCATCCTCGGCAAGAACATTCCGCGCCAGTTTCTGCTTGCCGTTTTCATAAAGCCCCGGGCGCAGGTCCGGCCCGATTTGCCCAGAAACCAGTTCGACTCCATCGACACCGGGCAGCGTTCCTGCGTCAGTCAAAACACCGAAGCCATCCATTATTTGAATCGGCTCCCATACGGTGCCCTGCATCTGAGCCTCTTGACGCGATTTGGCAGCAGAGGCAACGGCAAGCCGGTCGAGCATTTCGACAAACAGCCCGGACAGCGGCAGGCTGGACCATTCCGCATCAGCCGTGACATGGAACAGAACCACCTGCCCCAGCCCCAGCGGTTTTCGGGTCACCAATGGTGTGCCATCCGACAGTGACGCAATGACCCGATCCGCCAAATTAGGATCTGGTTGTGCCATGACTTGAGTGGTCACAGAGACGTCCGCAGGAATCTCCAACCCATAGAACGGCGAGTTTTCAGTGAACGGAGCAAGCCCCTTCGCTTCACCCCAGCTCATGGCGCCGCCGACCGAGCGGCCACCGCTACGAAGTCGAACCGGCAACAGTGCATCCTCAGTATCGCGCCCCAGATCGCTGGCGGCCATGCGTGGGCCGGCAAAGCGCAGCAGTAGGCCGCCCTGTTCAACCCATTCGACGACTTCAGCCTGTTCCGACTCGGACAGCTTGGCCACATCCGCCAATACGATCACATCCGGGTTCGCGGGGAGAACCTCGGCCAGGCCGCCTTCGACAAAATCAGCGGTCGGAATCAGCACCTGTGTCAGGTAGTGAAGCGGCGACAGTAACTCTAACCCTTCGCGGTTCAGGGTGCCTGCGATCAACGCCACTTCGCGCCGACGCAGGCTGTCATCTGTCAGTGTAATGGCACCGGCAGAGCGCTGGCCTTGAATCTCGAACCGTGTAAAGCGTGCGCGCAGTTCCGATGGAAGCGCAAGATCAATTTCCGCCTGCGTAGAGCCGTTTTCGAACTCAAGATTGGTCGATTGCAGCACCCGCATTGCTCCTGCCGGGTCGCGTCCTTGCGCCAGAACGGTGACTGTTTCCTCTGGTCCTGGATTAGCGCGCTGTACGCTGAGTCGGATTGCGCCGTCCTGATAGGTGGCGGGCAAGATCGCGGTAACGGGTGCAGAGGATTGGTAGACAATCACGTCCCCACGCGCTTGTAGGGCAGAAGTCAAACGATCATGGCCGACATAGGACAGACGGTCGCTGAACCAATGGGTGTCGAAGCCACCTTCGACCTGTCCCAACGCGATCAGAGTTTGGTCAATCTGCGCTTGGGTTGGTTGCCACGGCATCGGTGTAAGGCCCGGCAGACGCCCACGCCACGCCTCGGCGGCCTGAAACACAGGTGCCTCAGGCTCAGTCAGACGCAAGATCGACACAGGACGACCCGCCCGCCCGGCTTCCGTCAATTGCGCATCAATCTGATCAAGCGTCGAGGACCAACGTGTCGCGCCCCCCAGCTTGCATCCAGCACCAGCAGAAGGGGCCCGGATCCGGTCTCATCGCGTGAGGGGTTCAGCACCGGCCCTGCCAGCCCGATGATGATCGCTGCGGCTGCCAGCATCCGCAGTAGCAGCAACCACCATGGTGTACGGTCCGAAACGCTTTCATCATCCTTCAATCCCAGCAGCAAGGTGACCGCCGGGAAAAGACGTCGGATCGGTGCAGGTGGGACGGCACGCAGGATCAACCACAAAATCGGAAGGGTCAGAAGACCCAGCAGCACCCAAGGCGCGGTAAATCCGATTCCTGCAAGAACCGTCATTGCGCACCCCCATCCAAGGCGCGATAAAGCCACAACAGAGCCGATTGAGCGCTGTCATCGGTGTGATGGAGGCCCATCTGCCAGCCAGTCGCGCGGCACAGGTGGGTCAGCGCATCCTTGCGCGCCGCTAAGCGATCCAGATAACGATCGCGCAAATCAGCGGCCTTCAAGGTTTCATGTCGAGCGGTGCCACCAACACTTTCAAAAATGGTACGTCCCGAATAGGGAAAGGACTCCTCGCTGGGGTCCAGAACCTGCAGCAACACGCCGCGCACGCCCCGGTCAGCGGCTTTGGTAAGGGCCAGCTCGACCTCGTCCAGCGGCCCAAGAAAATCCGAGATAAACACCGCACGCGCATGCGGGATCATGGCGCGGTGTTCGGGTGGCGCGTAATCGGTTTGCGCATCTTCAGACCAGGCTTGGGCCAGCCGAATGATCTGAGCATTCCCCCTGCGCGGGGGCAGCGTCGTGCCAGTCAGACCAACGCGCTCGCCGCCACGCACAAGCAGGATAGCGGTCGACAGCCCCAGCAGGCGCGCACGATCGGCCTTGGTCGGCAAGTTCTTGTCCGAAGCAAACCGCATCGACGCGCCCTGATCGACCCAAAGCATGATCGACTGAGCAATCTGCCATTCGCGCTCACGTACAAACTGCTGATCACCACGGGCCGAACGGCGATGGTCGATCAACCGGCGACTGTCGCCAATCTGCGCAGGGCGGTACTGCCAGAAATCATCCCCCAGACCCGAGCGTCTCCGCCCGTGATCGCCCAATAACACGGTTCCGGCCAGATGCTCGGCACGCGCCAATAACGGCGGCAACCGGGACGCCTCGGCCTCGGAGCGTTCGCGTAGGGTCTGGGCGGCGCTCACGCCGCGGCCTCAGTTCGGACCAGCCCAGTAGCGGTGGACTCAATCAGGTCAGAGAGGCTGTCACCACGTGCCCGCGCCGCGAAGTTCAACGCCATACGGTGGCTGAGAACCGGACGGGCCATGGTCAAAACATCCTCGGCATTGGGGGCCAAACGGCCTTCCAGCATCGCATTTGCGCGCACGGTCATCATCAGAGCCTGCGCAGCGCGCGGTCCGGGACCCCAGGCAACAGTTTCCTTCACCCGCTCTGACACACCTGCCTCATCCGGGCGGAAGGCGCGGACCAGATCGAGGATCAGTTCGACAACCGACTCTCCTACAGGCATCCGGCGCAACAGAACCTGTGCAGCCAGCAATTCTTCTTTGGTGAAAATCTGATGCGCCTCGGCTTCCTCAACACCCGTGGTAGCCAGCAGAATATCACGCTCGGTCTGGCGATCCGGATATTCCACGTCGACCTGCACTAGAAACCGGTCCAGTTGAGCTTCGGGCAATGGATAGGTCCCTTCCTGCTCAATCGGGTTCTGCGTTGCCAGCACATGGAACGGTACGCCCAATTCGCGGTCTTCGCCCGCGACTGTCACCGTACGCTCTTGCATCGCCTGCAACAGTGCCGATTGAGTCCGGGGACTGGCACGGTTGATCTCATCCGCCATCAGCAACTCACAGAAAATCGGGCCGGAGATGAAGCGGAAATGGCGGCTGCCATCTTCGGCAGTATCCAGCACTTCCGAGCCCAGAATATCAGCAGGCATCAGGTCCGGCGTGAACTGGATGCGGTTGCCATGCAGGCCCATCACGGTCGAAAGCGTCTCGACCAACCGCGTCTTGCCCAGCCCCGGCAGACCGATCAGCAGCGCGTGACCGCCGCACAAAAGCGCGGTCAGGGTCAGGTCCACGACCTTCTCCTGCCCGATAAAGCGGCGGGTGATCGAGGATTTGGCCTCTTGCAGCTTGTTTTCCAGCGCTTCGATCTCGGACACGAGGTCGGCAGGTTCGGACATGAGGTTCCCTTCCGTGGACTGTTATGATTGAAGTGTATCGCGCTGAGAGGAAATGGCAAAAGCAATGAGCGGACAAAAACCCGTGACCCCTTCACCAGACGGTCTGGCGGCTTCGGTCAAAGCGGCCAAAACGCGGGGTTTGCCGCCCGTTCACCTATGGAATCCTCCGTTTTGTGGCGATCTGGACATTCGGATCGCCAAAGATGGTACTTGGAGTTATCTAGGGTCACCGATCAACAGGGTCGAGCTTGTTAAGCTATTTTCCTCAATTCTTAAGAAAGAAGAGGGTAGGTACTTTCTCGTCACTCCCGCTGAAAAGGTGGGAATCACCGTCGAGGATGCGCCGTTTGTTGCCGTTGATTTTGAGCATGAGGGACAAGGCGAAGCCCAACGTCTGACTTTTACGACGCAAGTGGGCGATACAGCCATCGCCGGGCCCGATCACCCGATACGCATTGTCCTAAATACGGAAACTGATGAGCCCTCACCCTACATATTGGTGCGCGCGAATCTTGAGGCGCGCATTGATCGCAAGAGCTTTTACCGGTTGGTCGAGATCGCCAGACATCACGACGGTTGGTTTGGTGTCTGGTCGGACGGCCAATTTTTCCCACTGATCGCATCCGATGTGCTAGAGGATTGAACCGGTCGCGGTTTGCGGTCCTGCGCCAGCACGACCGCAAGCGCCACCAGCGACGCGCCCAGCGCGCGGGTCCAGTTCCAGTCCTCGCCCAGCGCCATCATGATCACCATCACATAAAATGGTGCGATA
The DNA here is from genome assembly GCF_056583445.1 of Ruegeria sp. S84. Lineage (NCBI taxonomy): Bacteria > Pseudomonadati > Pseudomonadota > Alphaproteobacteria > Rhodobacterales > Roseobacteraceae > Ruegeria > Ruegeria sp. S84. The sequence continues at coordinate 3,247,498 of NZ_CM152618.1, read as the reverse complement.
TTGATGTGGAATGACGCCAGGGCGACCCCTAGTTTTCCCACTGATGCTATGAAGAAAAATTGGCTCAGGCCCAGTGAGAACAGTGCGTAGAACACCAACATACCCATCTGCGCCACATCTACGGGGCGTGTAGGCATGACCTCTAGCCCCAGCAATCCGGCTAACGGTACTAGAATGGCTGCGGTCGACAATCCTCCGACCAAGGTAATGGTGCTACGGCCCAACTGGCTAAGCTCGGGGAAGTCGCGCGCAGTGGCCATGCTGGCCCAACAGAACAGCGCGGTAGACACCACTGCGCACATCGCACCCAGTCCTAATTGTGCCGGTGCCACCGCGCTGGTGGCAATCAGGCCGCCAATGATTGAAATCACCAATCCCAGCGCAAAGCTCCAGCGCAATCGCCGCGTTCCCGCCACAAGCTCCATGATCGTAGCGATCAAAGGCGCACACGAGGCGATAATGGCAACGGTAACTGGGTCGGTCAGCTTCTGCGCCACAAGGATCAGGAACATCCCCGACCCTAGCCCCAAACCGCCGACCACGAGGGCATGGCCCCAACGGGCGCGCAATACCTGAGCCGGTCCGTCCAGAATCAGCCAGATTGGTACCATGACCAACACCGCAAGAGACATCCGTGCCGCGAACAGGGCGATCGGTGGCCAGCTTTGCAATAGGATCTCAGCCGCCGGGAAACCCGCCGCCCACGTCAGCATCGAAGCCACCGCCAGCGTATTTCCGGTGAACGCGGTCTGTCGACCGTCAGATACAGCTATAGCGGTCCCGCGCGCGGGTTCAGGGCTCATGGCCATCGTGATCAGACCTTATTGTTGGCGCGGCCCTCGCAACGGGATACCGCTTGAGCCTGATGGTCCCTGATTCGAAAGCCTTTATCTGGCCGATTTTCGACAATCTGTCGTTTTCAGTCTCTTTCACGTGGCCGTCGTGATCGCTAGGCTCTGCAAAGTTCGACACCGGATGCCCGATGCCCAGATTTGCCGCCAATCTTTCACTGCTGTTTGCAGAACTGCCCTATCTCGACCGGTTTCAAGCCGCCGCGCAGGCCGGGTTTACGGCTGTTGAAATTCTCTTCCCCTACGACCTCGCGGCCAAAGAGACCCGCCGCGCGCTGCTGTCCAGCGGGCTTGATCTGGTGCTGATCAACGCCCCGCCCCCGAATTATACCGGCGGTGAACCGGGTTACGCCGCCATGCCCGGCAGCTCTGACAGGTTTAAGTCCGATATCCGGCGCGTTCTGCGCTACGCGGATGTGCTGCGGCCAGAGATGATTCACGTTATGGCAGGATACGCTTCCGGCCCCGAGTCCCTGCGTTGTTTTGTCGAGAACCTGCAATGGGCCGCCGACCTCGCGCCGGCACAGCGGTTTACAATCGAACCGCTCAACCCCGTATCGCAACCCGGTTACTTCCTGAACAATTATGATCTGGCCGCCGAAGTGCTGGACCGCGTCGACCGCGCAAATGTCGGCCTACAATATGACAGTTTTCATGCGCAGATGATCCACGGCGACGCGCTGGCGATTTGGCACCGTTTTCAGCCCCATATTGTCCATGCACAGATCGGGGCTGCGCCGGATCGCTCGGAACCCGGGCTGGGTACAATGGACTTTGCCGCGTTGTTTGCTGCGATGGACCAGTCGGATTACAGCGGCTGGGTCAGCGCCGAATACAACCCCTCAACCCGGCGGACTGAGGACTCACTGGCTTGGATACAGTATTAAACCCTGCATGAACGCTGGATTTTCAGACTGAAATGGCGCAATTGAGGGCATCGACACGCCAAGGATGCCTCGCATGATATCTGCCCGCTATGCCAATGCCCTGTTCGCCTTGATCATGTCCGGCCTGATGTCCTGCGTCGTCACCGGCATAGCCACGCTCAAAGCTATCGGCTTCAGCGCTTCAACACTCGGAGACTGGATGGCCTCTTGGGCCTTTTGCTGGCCTATCGCCTTCACCGTCATCCTGACGCTGGGCCCTTTCGTAAAACGCCTGATCACCCGCCTGGTCAGGCCAGAAGCCTGACCCGCTGCAAAGAGGGCCCGTAGGGCTTGATGAGCAGCGCCGCCCCTAATGGGCCTCGGCCCAGTTCGCGCCTTGTCCGGCATCCGCGACCAGCTTGATATCCAGCTTCACTGCCGGATCTGCTGCCCCTTCCATCACCGCGCGCGCGACCGAAATGGTTTGATCCACAGCCTCTTCAGCCACTTCGAACAGCAACTCGTCATGCACCTGCAACAGCATCTTGGCGGGCAAGCCGTTGATCGCATCCGGCATCCTCACCATCGCGCGCCGGATTACATCTGCTGCCGTCCCTTGGATCGGAGCATTGATCGCAGCACGACGCGAGAACCCCGCATGCGGCCCCTTGGCATTGATCTCAGGTGTATGGATTTTCCGGCCGAACAGGGTCTGGACATAGCCATTCTCTTTGGCAAACGCGATCGTGTCGTCCATATAGCGCCGGATGCCCGGGAAACGTTCGAAATAGCGATCGATGAAACCCTGCGCATCCGCCCGGGGAATGCGCAGATTGCGCGCCAGCCCAAAGCCCGAAATGCCGTAGATCACACCAAAGTTGATCGCCTTGGCCTGACGACGGATATCCGGCGTCATCTCGTCCAACGGAACATCAAACATCTCGGACGCCGTCATTGCGTGAATGTCCAAACCATCCGCAAACGCCTGTTTCAGGGTCGGAATATCGGCGATATGGGCCAGAATCCGAAGCTCAATCTGGCTGTAATCAAGGCTGACCAGCACATTGCCCGGCTCGGCAATGAACGCCTCACGTATGCGCCGACCTTCCTCAGTCCGCACCGGAATGTTTTGCAGGTTGGGGTCGGTCGAGGCCAGTCGGCCCGTATTCGCCCCAGTGATCGAGTAAGACGTATGCACTCGGCCCGTATCAGGATTGATATGGGTCTGCAGCGCGTCCGTATAGGTCGATTTCAGCTTGGAGAGTTGCCGCCAGTCCAGCACCCGGCGCGGCAGTTCATGTTCGGTCGCGAGGTCCTCAAGAATGTCCGCCCCTGTCGAGTACTTCCCGGTCTTGCCCTTCTTGCCGCCCTCAAGCCCCATTTTGTCGAACAGGATTTCACCCAGTTGCGCCGGCGAACCGACGTTAAAATTCTCACCCGCCAATTCGTGGATTTCAGCCTCTAACCCGGCCATCTTCTGCGCAAATGCATTTGACATTCGGCTGAGAACATCGCGATCGACCTTGATGCCATGCATCTCCATTTCTTTGAGAACCGGCACCAATGGTCGTTCAAGTGTTTCATACACCGTCGTCACCTGCACCTGATGCAACTGCGGCTTGAATAATTTCCACAGGCGAAGGGTGATGTCCGCATCCTCGGCAGCGTAGGCCGTGGCCTCGTCAATCGGCACCTTGTCGAAAGTGATTGCAGACTTGCCCGAGCCAAGCAGAGGTTTGATGGGAATCGGCGTATGGCTCAGATAGCGTTCAGATAGCGTATCCATGCCATGCCCATGCTCACCGCCATGCATGGCGTAGGACATCAGCATCGTGTCGTCGATGGGGGCGACGTCGACGCCATATCGCTTAAAGATTTTGGCATCGTATTTCATGTTCTGTCCGATCTTCAGGATCGACGGATCCTCAAACATCGGTTTCAGCAAGTTTAGAGCTGCATCCAGCGGCATCTGTCCATCGGCCAGCGCATCCGATCCGAACAGATCATCGGTCGCGCTTTCACGGTGAGTCAACGGGATGTAACAAGCCTCACCCGCCTCGACACATAGCGAAATCCCGACCAAATCGGCGATCATCTCATTCAGGCCAGTGGTCTCGGTATCCACCGCAACCCAGCCGCGCTCGTAGGCCTGATCGATCCATTTCTGCAAAGCCGCAGCATCGCGCACGCATTCGTATTTCGTTGCATCAAATGGGACGTCTTCGGCCTGTGACTCCGCCTCGGGCGTGGATATATCGGGGATGACAGGGGAATCGACGCCCAGCTTGTCAGCAATGCGTTTGGTGAGCGTCCGAAATTCCATCTCTGCCAGAAACTTCATCAAAGTCTCAGCATCGGGATCCTTCACCTCAAGGTCATCCAGAGTGAAATCCAACGGTGTGTTTTCATCCAATTGCACAAGTTTCTTCGAAAGCTCGATCTGGTCGCGCTTTTCGATCAGAGTCTGGCGGCGCTTGGGCTGTTTGATCTCTTCAGCGCGATCCAGCAGGGTTTCCAGATCGCCATATTCATTGATCAACAGCGCTGCCGTCTTCACACCAATGCCCGGAGCGCCCGGTACGTTATCCACCGAATCCCCGGCCAAAGCCTGCACATCGACAACCCGCTCGGGCCCGACGCCGAACTTCTCAACCACCCCATCGCGATCGATCCGCTTGTTCTTCATCGCATCCAGCATCTCGACACCGCCGCCCACAAGCTGCATCAGGTCTTTGTCAGAACTGACAATGGTCACCCGCCCACCGGCCTCACGTGCCTGAACGGCGAGGGTCGCGATAATGTCGTCGGCTTCATAGCCTTCAAGTTCTTTGCAGGCGATGTTGAACGCTTTGGTGGCTTCGCGCGTCAGCGGCATTTGCGGGCGCAAATCTTCGGGCATCGCTTCACGATTGGCCTTGTAGAGATCATACAGATCATTACGGAACGTATGCGAGCCCTTGTCGAAGATCACCGCAACATGGGTCGGCGCATCCGGCCCGGCGTTCCCTTCGACATATTTCTGCAGCATATTGCAGAACCCCGATACCGCCCCAATCGGTAGCCCATCTGATTTCCGCGTCAACGGCGGCAAAGCGTGATAGGCGCGGAAGATAAAGGCTGATCCATCAATCAGATGCAGATGGCAGCCTTTTCCGAATTGGGTGGTGGTCATATGAGGCTCCTGCGCTGGGTTGCGCCAAGTTGTACATAAGGGCTGCACGAAAGACGAGGCCACCTGGCCAATTCGTTGCGACCTAATTTGCCCGTGGTCTGGTCTTAGCTATTCGAAAAAGTGCGCTTATCCGCATTCCAAGCCAAACCTGCTTTTTGCGCGATCAACGCGAATTGTTTGTTCAGCGAGCGATCATTCAGACGTTGGGACAGGCTGCGCAGTGGGATGAGGTTCCGCTCACCATATCCATCGATCAGGAAACAGGCCGGACCAGCGCCCCTTGTCCCGAAGACAATATTCGAACTTTTGACGTCGCGGGCGACGATGTGAAGGTCAAACATCTGCCCGACGAATGCATTCAGCGCATTCAAAACCGGGGCGTCCAATCCACTACGGCAGACTTCATACAGCTTTGGTGCAAGCCCGCCATCAAGGCCAGAAATGCGCTCAACCACAACCCCCGCCCCATGCGTCGTCTGAACCACGCCCAACATCCTGGACAGGGGTGAACGCTCAATTTCTGTCCCGAGTTTCAGCGATACCCGCAGCTCGCATTCCAGCTCTTTTAGCGTGCTGCGATACTGCGCCTCGGGGAACAGTTTCCATGCCAGTCGCTTGCCAAGCCTGTGCGAGACACGATCTTGGGACCGGGTAAAAACTTTGATCAGTAAGTCAGGATGACCGGGAAAGTCATAGACACTGCGCACAGTCCCGTTCGCGATTGGCTGGCTGTCGGAAAGGTCAATCGTTTTGGCTGTGAACAGCATTATCCATCCTCGCCAGTTACGACCGCCTGCCGTCCTGGTCGCCCTTACGCGTCCTGACCAGAGTCCTCACCACGCAGCACGTATTTGCAATCGCAATAGGGGCACTCGACCGAACCAGTGTCTTCGGGAATCTGCAGCCAGACGCGCGGATGACCCAGCGCACCCTCGCCACCATCGCAGGCGACGCGGGTATTTTCGACAATCTTGGTTTCCGGCGCTTCGATGGTCACGGCTGGCGATCCTTCTTTGGTTGTCGGCCTCGCGGGCATGTATTAGGTGCGTTTATGGGCGATGAGCAAACCGGGGGCAAGGGCCACATGTCCGATGCGGCAATCACAATCAGATCACTGCGCAAGACCTATCGCGGCGGCAAGGGCCAGCCCGAGAAACAGGCTTTGAAAGGGATCGACCTGACGGTACCGCAGGGGTCCGTTTTCGGTCTGCTTGGCCCGAATGGAGCCGGCAAATCGACCCTGATCAACATTCTGGCGGGGCTGGTGGTCAAAACGTCTGGCAGCGTCTCGATCTGGGGCTTCGACCAGGATCAAAACCCGCGCCAATCCCGCGCCGCCATCGGCGTGATGCCTCAGGAATTGAACCTTGATCCGTTCTTTACACCTCGAGGCGCATTAGAAGTTCAGGCCGGGCTGTACGGTGTTCCCAAGTCTGATCGGCGAAGCGATGAGATCCTCGACCTCGTTGGCCTTGCCGACAAGGCCGAGGCCTACGCGCGCACGCTTTCGGGCGGAATGCGGCGGCGTCTGCTGCTGGCCAAGGCGCTGGTGCACCATCCCAAGATTCTGGTGCTCGACGAACCCACGGCGGGTGTGGATATCGAACTGCGACAGATGCTTTGGGCCAATGTGCGCAAGCTGAACGAACAGGGCATGACCATCATCCTGACCACGCACTATCTGGAAGAAGCGCAAGAGATGTGTGACGAGATCGCCATTATCAATCACGGCGAAAAGATCGCACAAGACAGCACGGCCAATCTGCTGGGCCGCATGGACAGCCGAACCATGGTGATCGTGCCGGATAGCCCCATACAGACTCTGCCTGTAGCGGATAACGTGATTGCAGCGCAACGTGAGAACGGCGACCTTGTGCTGCAATACCACAGCAACTTAACTACAGCCGAGCAGGTGCTGGAATCTGTACGTCAGGCCAATATTCGCATCCAGGACGTCCGCACTGAAGAAGCTGATCTTGAGGATGTGTTCCTTGCGTTGACCTCCAGTCGGGTCGACGACGCAACTGTCAACGACCCGAACCAACCACATCGGGGGATGCACCGCGTCAAGCTTTAGACACGATCGATCCGTGCGTGATAACAGTTGTTCAGAGCAGATCGGATGTGGATGTAAGCGACATCAGCGCGGGAGAATATTTTTTTAGCCGCCTCATGCAACAGCGCCTGTGGGGTGATGATCCCGGTTCCATAGACGATTCGGTCGTCCGGACCATACCCTTTGATCAGGTATTTGGGCGAGTCGGTCAACGCCTCGGGCAGCACATCCTCACTTTCATAGCGCGCGCAGGGGTCGGCACAAAGGAAGATCGGTCCAGTCTCTGCATAAGGCTGCGTTTCCGGGAAGGGTCGGTGCGCCAACACCAGCATCTCTTTACCTTCCGGTATGTATTTCAAACAATGACGGCATGGGTTGCCCGCCCCATTGGAAATCGCACGCTCTGGTGGGTTTCCATATCCATCCGGCGCACCGGCGCGATATGCCTGAACCTGCTGTGTTGGTAGGGCTGAAATTCCGTGCATGATGTTTCTCCTTGATTTGAGATGATCATGGCAATCGCTTGTTTTGGACTCGACCCGTTTCCTGCGTATTGCAAAATCTGCAACCCTGCCTGCAAAAGAATGTTAGCGATAAAATAAGGGCTACCCGTCAGACCAATTTGGGTCTAAGCAAACATCAAACACCCCAAACGATCCATCTATGATTGAGGCTTTTGTCATGAGCGCTCAGAACTCCACCCTTCGTGGGCTTGCCTTTGCGTTCTTAGGCTTTGCCGTCTTCGCGACGCATGACGTGCTGATCAAGGTGCTGGGTGGCACCTATTCGGTTTTGCAGATCATCTTCTTTGCGACGCTGTTTTCCTTTGTCCCTATGGCAGTAACAATTCTGGCCGATCGGACCACTGGGAATTTCCTGCCGCGGCATCCGTGGTTGGTGCTGTTGCGATCAGCGACGATGATCATGGCCATGTCTTGTGCCTTCTACGCTTTTTCGGTGCTGCCGCTGGCCGAAGTCTATTCCCTGCTATTTTCCTTCCCGCTGATCGTAACTGTTCTGTCGATTCCGATTCTGGGTGAGGTGGTCCGTGCCCAAAGGTGGGCGGCCGTGGGCGTCGGCCTGATCGGCGTCCTGATCGTCCTGCGCCCTGGCGCGACCGAAATCACCCTGGGCCATTTAGCGGCTCTGGCAGCAGCCTTCTGCAGCGCATTTGCTTCGGTTCTTGTCCGCAAAATCGGGAATGAAGAACGCTCTGCCGTCCTAATCCTTTATCCTATGCTGCTGGCCATCGCCGTCATGAGCGTCGCCCAACCGGCAGTTTATCAACCACCATCATTGCTGCATCTGGCGATGATGGCGTTTGTCGGGGTGTTCTCGGTAATCGCACAGCACCTGATCATCCTTGCTTATCGCGCCGCCCCCGCCGGCGCCATTGCCCCTAGTCAATACAGCCAGATCATCTGGGCCACGATCTTCGGCGTGATTTTCTTTGGCGAGCACCCGGATATCTGGGTCGCCGTTGGCGCAAGTATCATCATCGCATCAGGTGTTTTCGTGGTTTGGCGAGAGAGCCGATCAAACACTACCTCTGCTAATACGCCTGTGCTGCGCGTCAGGTCGCCGCGGTCAGATACTGGAGCGACGAGGCCCGGAGAATAATAAACGGCGCGCATTGCAGCGCGCCGTGCAATCCATTTCAGCCGGTATAGAGCCTTAGTAGACGACCACCGACCGGATACTCTCGCCCTTATGCATCAGGTCGAAACCGTGGTTGATATCGTCCAGGCCCATGGTGTGGGTGATCATCGGGTCAATCTCGATTTTGCCATCCATGTACCAATCGACGATTTTCGGTACATCAGTCCGACCACGCGCGCCGCCAAAGGCAGTACCACGCCATGAACGACCGGTGACCAGTTGGAACGGACGGGTAGAGATTTCAGCGCCCGCAGGGGCCACACCGATGATGATCGATTCACCCCAGCCCTTGTGAGCCGATTCCAGCGCCGCGCGCATTACGCCGACATTGCCTGTGGCGTCAAAGGTATAATCCGCGCCGCCCTTGGTCAGGTTGACCAGATACGGCACCAGATCACCTTCGACCTCAGAGGGGTTCACGAAATCCGTCATGCCGAACTTGGTCGCCATTTCCACCTTGGCTGGATTCAAATCAACGCCCACGATCTGATCCGCGCCAGCCAGACGCAGGCCCTGAATCACGTTCAGGCCGATACCGCCCAAGCCGAACACGATGGCACGGCTGCCAATTTCTACCTTGGCAGTGTTGATCACCGCGCCAATTCCGGTGGTCACGCCGCAGCCGATATAGCAGATCTTGTCAAAGGGCGCGTCCTCACGCACTTTGGCGAGCGCGATTTCAGGCAGAACCGTATGGTTCGAGAAGGTCGAGCAGCCCATGTAGTGCAGGATCGGATCGCCATCCAACGTAGAAAAACGCGAGGTGCCATCCGGCATGAGGCCCTGGCCTTGGGTTTCGCGAATTGCCTGGCACAGGTTGGTCTTGGGATGCAGGCAGTATTCGCACTCACGACACTCGGGCGTGTAAAGCGGGATGACGTGATCGCCGGGTTTCAGGCTGGTTACACCCGGGCCGACCTCAAGCACGACACCTGCGCCTTCATGGCCCAGAATGGCGGGAAACAAGCCTTCAGGGTCGGCGCCCGACAGGGTGAATTCATCGGTATGGCAAATGCCTGTCGCCTTGATCTCGACCAGAACCTCGCCCGCTTTGGGGCCTTCAAGGTTTACGTCCATCACTTCCAAAGGTTTGCCTGCCTGAACGGCGACGGCGGCACGGGTACGCATGGTGCTTGTCTCCCTGTCTGTTTTGCCCGACCCTGCGTCAAATACAGGGTTTTTTCAACTGCGCTTTCATGACAGGTTGGCTAAATCTTTGATATTTCAGAAACGACATCACCAGAAAGCCCTGCGCCAATGTACCGTTTATTTCCGATCCTAATTCTTCTGACCGCATGTTCTGAGACCTCTGCACCGCAGGACGCGGCGCTTGAACTAGAGGAGGCACCGGTTGATCTTGCATTTTGTAAGGGAGAACCGTTTGCGAACACCATTGGTGAGCCGGTTTCAACCATACAAGCCCAACTGCCTGAACGGTCGCGCGTTCTGGGCCCGGATGATATTGCCACGCAGGATTATCGCATCGACCGGCTGAACGTTTATGTGAACGGCGCAGGCACAATTCAGAGGCTTACCTGCGGATAGGGTCACTTTCCCCGGTACACCAGAATATCGGGCAAATAATCGATCAGGCGCACAACCCATGAGAACGGTGCCGGGAAATCGGTTCGAAACCGGCGACGGGACATGGCGCGCACTACGCGATCGGCCGCATCTTCGGGTGTCATCAGCATCGGCATTTTGAAACTGTTCTTGTCGGTCAGACGGGTCTTGATGAACCCCGGATTGACAATGCGCACCGTCACGCCTGACCCTGCCAGATCGTGCCGCATGGTCTCGGCCAGCGAGATCAGCGCAGCCTTGCTGGCCCCGTACGAGATCGCATTGGGAAGCCCATGATACCCGGCAAGCGACCCGATCAGCGTGATATCACCACTGCCTGAGCCCACAAATCCTGGGACGGTTTCACCCAACACCCGAAGCGCACCGGAATAGTTCACATCGCTGATCGCCAAGGCGGCATCGGTGTTCCAATCTGACGTACTGATCGGCTCATAGGCGCCTGCGTTGTAGACAAGCGCGTCAATTGAGCCAGCCTCCACCACAGCGCGGCGCACAGTGTCGAGATCAGTCACATCCATCGGTACAGCACGTGCATTAGGCAAGGTGCCACAGATTTCATCCAATCGCTCGGCATTGCGAGCAGAAAGGATCAGATGTGCGCCTTCGCGGCTCAGCTTTTCGGCCAAGCAACGACCCAGCCCTTCGCTGGCGCCAATGATCCAATAGGTTTTTCCGTCAAAACTGCTCATGCGTAAGTCTTTTTTCGTACTACTAGGTCGAATACGTTCTGAAAGCAGCAATGGATCACGCCCAGCGCTCGTAGCATTCGGCCAGATAACACTACATAGAGCGTCGGAAAAAAACTTCTAACGCGGTTGATCCAAAGCCTCATTCCCTGCGTATCTTGTTGTAAATACCGAATAACGAGGATGGAATGTTCGACGAAACCCGGGGCGTACGCAAGAAAATCGCAGTCATAGGCGCAGGCATTTCAGGTCTCTCCGCAGCTTATTACCTTTCCGAAGACAACGATATAACCGTGTTCGAGGCTGAACCTCGACTGGGCGGCCACGCCCGCACGGTGATGGCCGGAAAGAACGGAGATCAGCCGGTAGATACCGGTTTCATCGTCTTCAACTATGTCACATACCCCTATTTGACCCGGCTGTTTGATGAGCTGAACGTGCCGGTCACCAAAAGTGAGATGAGCTTTGGTGCAACTATCGACAATGGCCGCATTGAATATGGGTTGAACAATCTGCGCACTTTGACCGCGCAAAAGCGCAACCTCGCGCGTCCAGCCTATTACAAGATGATCGCCGATATCCTGCGGTTTGGCAAAGAGGCCCCCGAAGCCGCGCAGGACGACGACACCACGATCGGTGAGCTTGTGGATCAACTGCGTCTCGGCCACTGGTTCCGGCACAATTATCTGATGCCGATGTGCGGCGCGATCTGGTCAACTCCGGTCGAGTTCGTCGATCAGTTCCCAGCCCGCTCGCTGGTGCAGTTCTTCCGCAATCACGCGCTGCTGGCCTCGGGCCGTGCCAATCAGCACCAGTGGTACACCGTGAAAGGCGGCAGCATCGAGTATGTCCGCCGGATCGAAACTGCGCTACGTGCGCGCGGTGCTGACATCAGACTGTCCGCACCCGTGCAGCGGATCGAGCGGCATGATCTGGGCGTCACCGTCCATGCAGGAGGTGAGGCCGCTCTGTTTGACGAAATCATACTGGCAACCCATTCCGATCAGTCTCTCGCCATTCTGGGTGATGCAGCGACCGAAGCGGAAAAAGCGGCGCTCGGCGCGATTAGATATCAACCGAACAAAGCTATCCTGCACTGTGATCCCCGCCAAATGCCCAGGCGGCGTGCTTGCTGGTCCAGTTGGACCTATCGATCGCAAAAGGGCAATGTTGGGGTCACATATTGGATGAATCGGCTTCAGAATATCCCCGACAGTGACCCGCTGTTTGTGACCCTGAACGCCGCATCAGACATTCCCGCGGACAAAATCTATGACGAGGTCGAGTTCGCCCATCCGGTGTTCGACAAAGCCGCCCTGCGCGCGCAAGGGCAAATCCGCGAGATGCAAGGACAGAACCGAACCTGGTTTGCCGGGGCGTATAACCGGCATGGTTTCCACGAAGACGGGATTGCCAGTGCAATGCATGTTGTCGAGCGCCTCACCGCCATCCCGCAGAGCATCGGAGCTGACAATGGTATCCCTGAAACGGACCTCGCTGTTTCGGCCAGCGTATAGAACCTGTTGCGCTGCGCTGCTGTCACTGGCGCTGATGGTCCCCGGCGGACTGGCGGCTTCGCCTTTGTCGGATGCAATCAAAGACCCTAAGCTGCGCGGCACCGGGACATTCCGTTTTCTGGGGCTGCCGCTCTATGACGCCAAGCTTTACACGCCCGGCGGTGCCGCATTCAGCTGGAACGAGAATTTCGGCCTACAATTGACCTATCGAAAAAACCTGAAACAAAAAGCGCTGGTCGAGTCGACCCGGGAAGAGATGGCCCGACAAGGCAATCCTGCGCCGACGGAAGCCCAATTGCAGGGCTGTTTTCAGGCGGTCAGCAAAGGCGATAGCTACCTGGCCATCGCGCAAGGCCCCAACAACGTCAGCTTCTGGCGCAACGGAAGCAAAACCTGCACCCTGACAAATCCGGGTATCACACGCAGCTTCATGTCAATTTTTCTGGGTAACAATACACGATCCGCCTCGTTCACACAGCAGTTGAAGGGGCAGTGATGCTGTACCCGCGTGTCAGCCTCTATGCGCTGATGCTTGCTGCAGCAGGTATCCCGCTTTACATCCACCTGCCGCGCTTTGCCGCCGTGAATCTCGGTATCGGGCTGGGGGTCATTGGCACCATTCTGCTGGTCATTCGGCTCGTCGATCTGGTGCAAGATCCACTGATTGGCTGGGCCATTGATCGCTGGCCCGGTGGGCAAATGTTGTTTGCCGCCGCCTCTGCGCTGGGTCTGGCGATTGGATTTCCATTGCTGTTTGGTTTGCCAGAAGGGACAAGTATCGCTGTATTAGTGTCTATTCTGATCCTGTTATTCTCGGCCTACAGCCTCGGGACCATCTTGCTTTATGGCCGCAGCGCCACCCTGGCGAAACAGGCTAGCGCGAAGGAACTGATGACACTGGCCGCCTTCCGCGAAGGCGGACAACTGACCGGAGTTATCATAGCAGCCGCAGCACCCGCTGTGTTCGTGGCGCTTGGCGCAGCCGCGCAGGGGTATCCGGCCTTTGGAATGTTTCTCGGGCTTCTGAGCGTTGTGACTCTGGCTGTTACCCTGCCAATGTGGCGACGCACGCCGATCACCGGTCAAGGGCTGTCCTTTGCAGGCCTAAGACAGGCTGGGGCTTTACGTCTGCTTGCCCTTGCGTTGGTCAACAGCCTGCCCGTCGCCATCACCTCGACCCTGTTTCTGTTCTTTGTTGAAGATCGGCTGCAACTGCCAGGCAAAGCGGGGCCATTGCTGATCCTGTTCTTCCTCAGCGCCGGGCTCAGCGTTCCGTTCTGGGCCAGGCTCAGCAATCGGATTGGCCCGAAACAGACTCTGATGATCGCCATGCCGCTGGCCATTCTCGGCTTTGTCGGGGCCGCTCTTCTAGCCCCTGGGAATCTCATCGGTTTCGCAATCATATGCCTCGCATCCGGCGCGGCGCTTGGGGCGGACATGGTTGTCCTGCCTGCAATGTTCTCGGTCGTTCTGACCCGGGCCGGGCTGAACGCATCTGCTGCGTTCGGCATCTGGACTTTCGCAGGTAAGCTGGGTCTAGCTCTGGCCGCCTTTTTCACACTGCCGCTACTGGAACGCAGCGGCTTTACACCTGGACAGGCCAATTCTGCCGAGGCTTTGAATACACTCACCCTCGCCTATGCGGTGCTGCCCTGCATCTTGAAACTCGGAGCGTTTGGCATGGTCCTGACCCTCCCGACAGAGGTCTCTGCCAAATGAAAACGCTCCTGATCTGTCTGCTTGCGATTTTTGCGCTGTTTGCTGTGAAGAACCGGTTCCTCAGTTTCCGCTCGCAATCACCTTCCGACTACAGCGGAACCGGGCCTGAGTTTTCGCTGAAGAAGAACCTGAATGGAGAGATCCTGTCGGAAGGGCTGATCTATGGCCCTAACGGCAAGATGTCGAACAGCTTTGTCGCGCGTATGGTCGGCGAATGGGATGGCAACACCGGTACGCTTTCCGAGTATTTCACCTATTCCAACGGCAAACAGATGACCCGCAAATGGCATCTGACGTTGGGCACGGGCAACACTTTCACCGCAACAGCGGACGATATTGTCGGCGAGGGCAAAGGCGTGATTTCGGGCTCAACCGTCAAGCTGACCTATCGCATCATCCTGCCCGAGGACGCGGGCGGGCATACACTGGATGTGACCGACTGGATGTATCTGACGGAGAACGGTGTAATCATGAACCGGTCCGAGATGCGAAAATTCGGGATCAAGGTGGCCGAGCTGGTCGCCACGATGCGCCCTGCGCCTGAAGTGAAATCCACCCATCTGCATGGCGCAAACGGCCACGATGCAGACTCTGAGCTGAGGGTTTTGCAATGATCGCCCGCCGTACCCTTATTGCAGGTGTCGCGATCGCGGGGTTGGCCATCCTCGCCGCATGCTCGGCCAAACCGCGTATACCAAAATCGTTTCTGTCAGATCGTCAGCTGAACCTTGAAGAGTTCTTCGAAGGTAAGACTGTCGCTTATGGTCAGTTTCAGGATGTACTAGGTAATGTCCCGCGTCGCTTCCAGGTCGATATTGACGGCACATGGGACGGAGAGACTCTGACGCTTGTCGAAGATTTCGTCTATGACGATGGTGCGACCGAACAACGGATCTGGACCCTGACCAAGACCGGCGATGACACCTGGACCGGCACCGCTCCCGGTGTGCTGGGCACAGCCAGTGGGGTCGAAAGGGGCGATACGTTTAACTGGAAGTACAAAATCGACCTGCCCGTCAAAGACGGCACCATGCGTGTCAATTTCGATGACTGGATGTGGTTGTTGTCGGATGACCGGTTATTGAACCGAGCCTATGTTTCGCGTTTTGGCGTAAGGCTGGGTGAAGTCATATTGTACTTCGAGAAGAAGTAGTCACCCCGCCAGCACAGCCAGCGGGGCAAAAAAGTATCAGACGGTTCCGCCCAGACTGCCTTCAAGCTCGACCATCTCCTGACCACCGGCCATCAGGTCCTGCAGCTCTTCCGGGGTGATCTGGCCACGCTGCGCCGTACCCAGCGTTTGACCGCGGTTGAGTACCGTGAACCGGTCCCCCACTGCCAACGCATGGCGGACGTTATGAGTAATAAAGACCACTGCAATACCCTGCTTGCGCACCTTGTCGATGGTCGCCAGAACGTTGGCTGTTTGGCGCACCCCAAGGGCCGAGGTCGGTTCATCCAAAATCAGAACCTTCGCCCCGAAATGCACCGCCCGCGCGATGGCGACGGTCTGGCGTTCACCACCTGACAGCGTGCCCACCGCCTGATCAGGGCCGCGCAAGTTGATCCCCATTTTCTTCATCTCTTCCATCGTGACCTTGTTGGCATAGTCATGATCAAAAAAGTGAAGAGGTCCGACCTTCTTTACCGGCTCATTGCCCATGAAGAAATTGCGCGAGACCGACATCAGCGGGATCATGGCCAGATGCTGGTGTACGGTTGCGATCCCGGCCTCGATGGCATCACGCGGGTCGGCGAAATGCATGGGGTGGCCTTCGAACAGAATTTCTCCGTGGGTGGGCTGGTGCACGCCCGACATGGTCTTGATGAAGGTCGACTTTCCCGCACCGTTGTCGCCGAGAAGGCAGTGACATTCACCGGGAAACACGTCCACCGAGACACCCGCCAGCGCGATCACGCTGCCGAAGTGCTTTTCGATGTTTTTCATCTGGATGATGGGTTCATTTTCGGGATTCATATCAACGCTCTCCCGTGATGATGCGGCGAATATAGGTGTTGAGGATCACAGCCCCCAGCAGGATCACCCCAAGGAAGACCCGGAACAGCGAGCTTTCGACACCGGCAAAGAACAACCCCTGTTGCACCACGCCAAAGATCAACGCGCCCAGCGCCGCGCCCAGTACCGAGCCGTATCCTCCGGTCAGAAGCGCGCCGCCGATGACCACGGCGATGATCGCTTCGAACTCTTTTAGCAAACCCCGGTCGGCACCAGCCGATCCGAACTCCATCACCTGACAGACCGCAAAGACGGTGGCGCAGAAGGCCGTGAACATAAACATCAGAATCTTGACCCGGTTCACAGGCACACCCGAGTTGCGCGCCGCCTCAGCATCCCCGCCCGAGGCGAAGATCCAGTTGCCGAACCGCGTTTTGGTCAGCAGCACGTGACCAAAGATGATCAGTGCGATCGCCCAGACGATCAGCATTGGAATACCATCCACAACTGGCTGACCGGCGCGGGTGCCACGCTCGAATACGGCGATAATCCCGGCATCCCCGAGCCATTGGAACAATCCCTGCAAAATTTTACCACCAAAGATCGGCGCCAGCCAATCGCCTTCGGCTGCGTCTTTCACACCGCCGATAATAGTTTTGCGCTCGATCACCTGCGGCAGGAAGATTGTAAAGCCGCGCAAAATGAACAGAAAGGCCAGCGTTACGATAAAGCTGGGCAAACCAGTCCGGATCACGATCCAACCGTTCAGCGCGCCGATTGCCACCGCCATTGCAAACGTGACGAGAATTGCCATCCAGACCGGCCACGCCAGCGTGACCGAAAAAATTGCGATCATCATGCCCGAAAAGCCGATCATCGATCCGACTGACAGGTCAAACTCACCCGCGATCATCAGAAGGCAGGCACCCACGGCGATGATCATGAACTGCGCCGAGACAACCGACCAGTTCATCATGCCCTGTGCGTTGAACATGCCGCTGTCAAAAGCGAACAAAAGAAAGAAGGTGAAGACGGCAACGGTGCCAACCATCCCGCCGAGTTCAGGCCGGATCAAGGCCTTGCGCAGCGGCGATATTTCTTTAATCCGTTCGTCGGTTACAGCCGTGTTTTGAGCAGACTCGCTCATTAGAACGCCCCTCCGAGTTAAGCAGTGATTTTGCGTCAGATAGTTGTTGGCGGGCGCCGCTTTGGCGGGGCGCCCGCGCTGTAAGAATCAGCGGTACTCGCCAGCAAATTCTTCGATCTTGGTCAGACCATCAGCAGTTACGAAGCCGGGACCCGAATTGATGTTGTTGCCCGGCAAAACGCCATAGCGGTGGTAGTTGGTCATCACAACAACCGGCAGGTAAGCCTGCAGGAAGGGCTGCTGATCAATTCCCCACTGGATCACGCCAGACTTGATGCCTTTGACAATCTCACCACCCAGATCGAAGGTGCCGAAATAGATGTCACCGGCCATACCATTTTCTTCCAGCGCCAGAATTGTCGGATCAGCCGAGGTTGGACCCAGTGTCAGAACCGCATCAGTATCCGGGTTCGCCGACAGATAGGCCAGCACGCGGTTCTTGATCTCGGCTGGGTCCTGACCGGCGTCGATCATCTGATCCCCCAGTTCAATGCCCAAGCCGTCTGCAAAGCCCTGACAACGTTCCTGGCTTGAGGGCTGAACGATATAGTGGTTCACACAAAGGAACGAGCCGATGCCGTCACCCTTGGCGCGCTGGCCTGCAGCAAATCCGGCATCATATTCGGGCTGACCCACATACATCAGGGCACCAACTTCCCGGGCCTGATCCGGCGTACCAGTGTTCATGATGATGACATCAACGCCCGCATCGACCGCTGATTTGATCGGTCCGCTCAGCACATCATAATCCGCCAACGTGGTAATGATCCCGTTCGGACCCGAAGCAGCCGCCTGATCGATAATCCGCGCCATATCGGCAAGGTCGCCAGTGGGCGGATTGCGGTATTCGACTTCGACACCCATCTGGTCGCCTGCCAGCGCGATGCCGTTCTTGATCGTGTTCCACCAGCTATCGCTGTCTGGCGCGTGGCTGACCAGAATGTATTTCTCACCTTCCGCCGCAGCGCCCGTGGCTGCGATCAGAGGCGTCGCAGCTACCGCCGCCGCCAGCGCCAACTTCTTCGTCAGTGAAGTCATGATGTCCTCCCAAAACTCATGTTATCGCGGATTGAGGCAGTCCTTCGCACCTCTCCGACTCGAGTTAGAGCATATCTGTCAAAATTTTGCAACCGGTTGCAAACGGTGTCAGATGTGTTTCATACTGTATCTGCCAAAGAATACAGGTAAAAGGACTGCCACTAAACGCAGGAAGGTCAGACGGATCATGGCTGTCACATTGAAAGAGGTTGCAGAACGCGCCGGCGTTTCACGCTCGGCGGTGTCGCGCACTTTCACCGATGGGGCCTCGGTTTCCGACAAGATGCGCCGAAAAGTCGAGAAGGCCGCGCGTGAGCTGGGATACAGCCCAAATGCACTGGCTTCATCTCTGACCACAGGCCGAACTAAGCTGATCGGGCTGGTCTCGAACAATTTCCACAACCCGATATTTCTTGAAGTGTTCGACCTCTTTACCCGAGGGCTGCAGGACCGAGGCCTGCGCCCGTTGCTGGTGAATCTGACCGACGAGGTTGAACCCGAAAATTCGGTACGAATGCTGCGCCAATATTCGGTCGATGGCGTTGTCGTAGCGTCGTCGACCTTGCCGCCCGGCTTTGCAAAAGCGTTTCGGGATGCTGGCGTACCAGTGGTGCACAGCTTTGGCCGGTCATGCTCTTCACCGCAGGTTCATGTGGTCGGGATCGACAATGTGGAATGCGGACGCATGGCGGCCCGCGAGCTGGTCGCGCGTGGTTATACTAAAGTAGCCTTTCTAGGCGGGCCCGAAGCGGCGACCTCGACTCAGGATCGCCATGCGGGCTTCATGTCAGAGATGGCCCGGCATCCTAGCATTGATGTGACCTGCTCGTTTGCTGAGGCTTACTCATTCGATGCAGGTCGTCAGGAAATGCTACGCTTGCTGCAATCTGAGCGGGCTGATGCATATTTCTGCGGCGATGACGTGTTGTCCATCGGGGTGTTGTCCGCAATTCTGGATAGTGGCCTAAGGGTGCCCGAAGACATCGGCATTATCGGCCTGAACGACATGGAAATGGCACGGTGGGAGAATATTGATCTCACCACCATCCATCAGCCGATCCGGCAAATCGTGAGTTCTTCGATCGAGCTGATGGTGGCAACCCTGAACGAACCCGACCGATATCCGGAGGCACGGATATTCCCATGCTCGGTGGTGGAACGGGGCACATTGCGCCCCGTATCTGAGAGTTAACGAAACATCGGTGGCCGGGCATCCATCCACGCGCTGCCCTGTTTCGCCGACTCGACCGCTGTATGCACAGCCGCCATCGACCGCACGCCGTCTGCCGCATTGGGCAAGCCGTCGCGGGTTTCCCCGGCAATTGCATCTGCGAGATCGCAATAGATATTCGCAACTGCCAGCGGGAACCCTTCGGGATGCGCAATCGCCACGCGGCTGAGACGTTGCGCGTCTTCATGCAGCCCGCCTTCGCCTTTTTCTATGATCTGCAGGCGACCACCAACAGGCGTGTAGATAAGCTGGTTCGGCTGCTCCGACGCCCATCGCAGACCGCCGGTTTCTCCGAACACCTGAATGTCGAACCCGTGCTGCCGACCGATGGCCACCGAAGAGGTCCACAGCCGGCCAACAGCGCCTTTTGTCGTGCGGAAGTTGACCATGGCATCATCTTCAAGTTCACGGCTGCCAATGGTTGAAGCAAAATCTGCAGACAGGGTCTCAACCTCATCATCCGCAATGAATCCGGCCATGTGCATCGCGTGGATACCGCAATCAGCGAACTGCCCGGAAACACCCGCCATCGCAGGATCATAGCGCCAGCGCACGCGTGGATTGTCAGCATCGGTGGCGTCTCCGTGATGGCCGTGGCTGAAATTGGTAACGACCAGACGGACTTTGCCGATCTCACCTGCGCGCACCATCGCACGAGCCTGACGCACCATCGGATAAGCCGAGTAACAGTAGTTTACCGCGCAAATCTTCCCTGATTTCTCGGCGACTTTGACAATCTCTTCGCCCTCTTCCACCGTCATGGTCATGGGCTTTTCGCACAGCACGTTGAACCCGGCCTCAAGGTACGCTTTGGTGATCTCGAAATGCGTCGCATTTGGAGTGGCTACAGTGACCAGATCAATCCGATCCTCGCGCCCGCGCTCACCTTCCAGCATCTCGGTCCAGTCGCCGTAGGCTCGGTCTGCCGCGATACCCAATCGTTGGGCGTATTCGCGACCAATGTCAGGCCTGTGATCCAGCGCTCCGGCGGTGAATTGGAAATGCCCGTCCGCCAGCGCCCCCAGCCGGTGCGCCGGTCCGATCTGGCTACCTTCGCCGCCTCCGATCATGCCCCATTTCAGCTTGGTCATGGTCTGGACCTCCTTAACTGAAACCAATGGATTCAAGGTATTCACGATTCTTCCGCGCGTCCCCTACAGGATCAGGGTCGAGCGTTGGGTCGCAATCCTGCTCGACCGTGCACCATCCTGTGAAACCTGCGTCCAGCAGCACCTGGCGAACGGTTGGAAAGTCTACGTCGCCTTCACCCAGATTGCAGAAAATCCCCTGCCCGCAAGCATCATAGAAGCCCGTCCGATTGGCAATTACATCCGCTTTCACTGTCGGAGAGATATCCTTGAAGTGCATGTACGAGATCCGATCAACGTAGCGCTTCATGAAGCCGACCGGATCGAACCCGGCATAAGAGTGATGCCCCGTATCGAAGCAAATTTTCAAAAGGCTTTCATCGACCTCGTCCAGCAAACGGATAAGTTCAGGTTCAAAGTCCATGAAGCCCGCAGCATGAGCGTGCATCCCAACGGTCAGCCCGTATTCCTCGGACCCGATCCGCGCGCTTTCAGAAAGGCGATCCCGGAACGCCGTCCACTCGGCCTTGTCCATCTGCTCAGCCTCATCGGCGCGACCAGCGGTTGGCGCGCGGCGGGGTGAGATCGCATCGATCAGCACCATATGCTGCGCCCCATGCGCTTTCAATGCGCGAGCGGTGCGGTGGGTGGCGTCCAGCACGTCTTCCCACGCGTCGGGGTCGTGATAGTTGCGGAACACAACGCCGCCGATCAGTTCAAGATCATGCTCGGCCAGCGCATCGGCCAGCACCGCAGGGTCTTCGGGCATGAAACCCACCGGGCCGAGTTCGATACCCTTATACCCGGCCGCAGCGCATTCGCTGAGAACTGTTTTCCAATGCGGATTGCGCGGGTCCTGCGCAAATTCCACGCCCCAGGAACAGGGCGCATTGCCAATTCTGATGCTCATCTTGTCTTGTCTCCGATGCTCAGAAATCTTCGATATTTTTCCAGCTTTCATCCGCTGACGATGCCAATGCCGCAGCGACGACCCGGTTGACCTCATGCCCGTCGTGGAAGGTCGGCCAGACCGGTTTACCTGTCTCGATCGCGCGCAGGAAATCTCGCGCCTCGATGATGATCTGATCCTGATAGCCCGTGCCATGGCCCGGCCCTTGACAGAACGGCTCATAGTCCGGGTGCGCAGGGCCGGTCAGGATCTTACGAAAGCCACGCTCAGCTTCGGGACCCTCCATACGGTAGAGCCACAAAACGTTCTGGTCTTCCTGATCAAAGCGGATCGCACCCTTGGTGCCACTGATCTCATAGGCATAGCCCATCTTGCGCCCAGTCGCGATTCGACTGATATAGATCGATCCCATTGCTCCGTTCGCGAACCGCACCATCATCTGAGCGTGGTCGTCATTGTCAACTTCGCCACCCGGGCGGCTATTGTGCACGGTTTCGACCTCGGCCATCACGCGTGAAATCGGGCCGATCAAAGCCAGTGCGGCATTGATCATATGAGGCGCAAGATCACCCATCGTTCCGTTCGACATTCCTGTTGTACGCCAGGTTGCCGGGGCTTGAGGGTGCGCGTAGAAATCTTCGGTATGCTCACCCCGAAACCATGTGATGTCGCCGATCTCTCCTTCGGCTATCAGAGCGCGAGCGTATTGGCTGGCCGGGGTGCGGATATAGTTGAAACCAACCATGTTGGCCAAGCCCGAGGCCTCGGCCGCTGCTGACATCGCCGCACCATCCTCCAGCGACGCGCCCAAAGGCTTTTCACACAGCACAGGTTTGCCCAGCGCAAACGCTGCCTGAGCGATCTCGCGATGTGTTTCCGGAGGCGTGGCGATCACAACGGCCTCGACCTTCGGGTCGTTCACCAACACACGCCAGTCATTCGTCGAGCGCGCGAATCCATAGGCCTGACGATACCGCTCAGCGCTTTCCGGTGACGAGGCGCACACCATCTCTAACCGTGGTCGCAAGGCCGTGTTGAACACCGCCCCAACCGAGGACATGGCGACCGCATGGGCCTTGCCCATATATCCGCCGCCTAGAATGCCAATGCCGATCTCTGCCATTCCGACGTCCTCCCTCGCTTTTTCTTGAAAACCATTTGCAACCGGTTGCAAAACTTGTATCGTGAGAATAGGACTCTCGCAAGCTGCATTCGGCACTGCATCATAATTTTCCTAAAGGAGCCCGCAGACATGTCCGCGCAACACGAAACTGTTTACCTGACAACGGCGCAGGCGATCATTCGCTGGCTGTCGAACCAGTTCATCGAGATCGACGGGCAGGAATATAGCCTATGTGGCGGGGGTTTCGGGATTTTTGGTCATGGCAATGTGACCTGCCTGGGCGAGGCACTGAATACTGTCCGGGATGAGCTGCCGTTGTATCGCGGGCAGAATGAACAGAGCATGGGATTCGCCGCCGCGGGCTATGCCAAGCAATGGCTGCGTCAGCGATTCATGTTCTGCACCGCTAGCGCAGGGCCCGGTACTGCGAATCTGTTGACTGCTGCTGGACTGGCCCATGCGAACCGACTGCCAATGCTGATGTTGTGCGGGGACACGTTCATCACCCGCTTGCCGGATCCGGTTCTGCAGCAGATGGAGAACTACTATGACCCGACGTTTGGTGTGAATGACGCCTTCAAACCGGTCAGCCGCTATTGGGATCGCATCACGCATCCGGCACAGGTCATTCAATCTCTGCCCGCCGCTATAGCGACAATGCTGGACCCGGGCGATTGCGGGCCGGCGTTCCTTGGGTTGCCACAGGATGTGCAGGGTTGGACCTATGACTACCCGGTGAAGTTCTTTGAGAAAAAAGTGCATCGCATTCGCCGCCAATCTCCCGATGCGGATGAAATCGCCGATGCTGCTACCGCGTTGGCAGGGGCGAAACGCCCGATGATCATCGCGGGTGGCGGCGTGCAATATTCGCAAGCCGTGGCCGAGCTGACCGAATTCGCCGAAAAGCTTCAGATCCCGGTCGTCGAAACCATCGCAGGCCGCGCCAATATGCTGGCGACCCATCCGCTGAACATTGGCCCGATCGGCGTCACTGGATCGGACAGTGCGAACGCAATTGCGGAACAAGCCGATGTGATCGTCGCTGTTGGCACGCGGCTGCAGGATTTTACCACCGGATCGTGGACCGCCTTTGCCAAAGACGCTCAGTTCATCTCGATCAATGCTGCGCGGCATGATGCGGGTAAGCACATGTCCTTACCAGTTGTTGGGGATGCCAAGCTTTCAATTCAGGCTCTAACACAGGCAATTGACTACACGGCTGCATCCGATTGGGTTTCACTGGCGCAGGACGAACGGCGTAAATGGGATGCCTATGTGGCCGAGAATGTCGCGTACGGGAACCGCCCAAGCTCCTACGCGCAAGCCATCGGCGTTGTGAACGAGCTTTGCGACCCGCGTGACCGTGTGGTCGCCGCTGCCGGAGGTTTGCCCGCCGAGGTCACTGCCAATTGGCGCACGCTGGATATTGGCACCGTTGATGTCGAGTTCGGATTCTCCTGCATGGGCTATGAGATCGCGGGCGCTTGGGGCGCGCGCATTGCCCAATCTGAGCGTGAGCCGGATAAGGACACGATTACCTTCTGCGGTGATGGCTCATATCTGATGCTGAACTCGGACATCTATTCCTCGGTTCTGAGCCGTAAGAAGATGATTGTTCTGGTGCTGGACAATGGCGGTTTTGCAGTAATCAACAAGCTGCAGAACAACACAGGCAACGAAAGCTTCAACAACCTGCTGGAAGACTGCCCCACCATCCCCGAAGCCTTTGGCGTTGATTTCGCGGCCCACGCAGCCTCGATGGGGGCCACCAGCGAAAAGGTCGCGAACCCGGCAGAGCTGGCCGAAGCGTTCAAGCGCGCCAAGGCCAGCGACAAGACTTATGTGATTGTGATGGACGTGGACGCCTATGAAGGCTGGACCACTGAAGGCCATGCATGGTGGGAGGTTGGAACACCCCACACTTCGGCTGACGAGAGGGTTCGTGATGCCCATGTCGAATGGGAATCGACCCGTGAAAAACAACGCAAGGGCATCTGATGAAACGGTTCAAGGCAGAAACGGCTGACCCAGACGTCATTGTGGATGAATTGCTGAACGGTGACGGAGTCGTCGCAATCTCGGGCCTTTTCACCCCTGAAGAGATCGCCGAGGCACGTGCCATCGTCATGGCCGAATCCGAAACAGCGGCCGAGAAAGTGACCCATTTCCAAGGCGCTGCGGAAGAAGATGGCAAACTGAACCTGCAGCGGCGGGTCTGGAACCTGTTGGCCAAGGGCGACGTGTTTTCACGCATGGCTGCACATCCGGTTCTGATGAAGATCCTCCGCAAGTTTCTGGGGACCGAGTTCATCATGGGCTCGATCGCTGCCAATCGCATCCTGCCGGGCGGGCCGGGGCAGGAGCCGCATGTCGACTATCCCTATTGGGACTTTCACAGCCCCGAAACGCATCCCGTCGGTCTGAATGGATCATTTCCAATGAATGCACAGGTCTCGGTTTTGCTGGACCCGTTCACCAAGGAAAGCGGCGCGACCGGCTATGTACCCGGATCGCAGAAAGAGCTTCGTTATCCCACGCCCGAAGACAAGTTCTATGACAAATGCGAGCAGATGACCGGTGAGCCTGGCGATGTTGCTCTGTTCTATGGCGTAACGTGGCATTGCGCGATGCCGAACAAAGCGGATCACGACCGCAGCGCGATCCTGATCCAGTATCTGCCCAAATGGGTTAAACCGATGGAAGATATGCCCGCTGCGCTACCGCAGGATTTCCTTGATCAGGCAAGTCCCGATCTGCGGCAGTTGCTGGGCCTGAATTATCCCTACCCCGAGGTGCTGGATGCCGCGCGGGCAGGCAATACCGAGGGGCGCACGTGACTCTGATCGAAGGTATAAAAGGTAACCGCTTTGCCGTGTTCGGCAGGGCCGGAATGGACATGTTTGCGGATCCGGTCGGAACCAAAAGCGAAGACGCACAAGTGTTTCGCGCCGATCTGGGCGGATCAAGCGCCAATATCTGCGCCGGACTGGTGAAGCTGGGATCGCAAGCGGCGCTGGTCACCTCGGTCTCGGATGATGCCGTGGGGCGGTTTTGTGTGAACCGGCTGCGCGACTATGGCGTTGAAACGAGATATGTCCGAGCTGTGGGTGGCGAGGCGCGTACGTCTTTGGCTGTCTACGAAAGTTGCATCGAAGACTTTCAGAATGTCATCTACCGCAACGGCGCCGCTGATTTCCAGGTAACCGAGGCGGATATGGATGAGGTCGACTACAGCGCCTTCTCAGCCCTGATCACGGCGGGCACGGTGTTTGCTGCGGAACCCTCACGCTCGGCCACCTTCCGCGCGTTTGAAAATGCGCGCGCCTCAGGCCTGCCGGTGATTTTCGACATCGATTACCGCCCCTATAGTTGGCCATCACCCGAAGTTGCCTCAGAGGTTCTGACCCGCGCAGGGAATGAAAGCGATCTGATCGTAGGCAATGATGAAGAGTTCGGCTTTATGGCGGGCGGCATCGAAAAAGGTTTAGACAAGGCCCGCGAATTGGCGGCCAATGGCAAGATGGTGATCTACAAGATGGGCCATGAGGGGGCCATTACGCTGGCAGACGGGCAAGAGGTCCGCACCGGCATCTACCCGGTTACCGCCGTGAAGCCCAACGGCGCGGGTGACAGTTTTCTGGCCGGTCTTCTGGCCTCGGTCGCTGCGGGGCATGACCTGCGCGATGCGGTGCTGCGCGGTTCGGCCTGCGCGTCGATCGTCGTGTCGAAACCCGGCTGCGCCGGGGCCATGCCAACCACGCCCGAACTTGACGAATTTCTGGCCCAACACCCGGGCTCCACGGATACCTGAAAGGAGACGCAGATGCATATTGCGCCCCATGACAACCAGAACAAACCTATCGTCGATGCCGACCATGATCTGGTGCCGCTAAACTATTTCAACATCGTCAAACTGAAAAAGGGCGAGGTGTTCGAATATGCCGTACCGGGCTATGAGACCTGCATCGTGCCCGCCACCGGTACCGTGGATGTCGATGTGGACGGCGCGATCTATACCAACCTTGGCAACCGCACCATCGACGTCTGGGATGGCGAGCCCGAGGGCGTATACGTTCCCGTCGGCGCCAAGGTTCGAATAACCTGCATGACGGATGAAACCGAAACCTTCATCGCGGGCGCAAAATTCGACCGTGTGCTTGAACCCTTTGATGTCCGCGTACCCGAGCTGGATCTGGTGCAGTATGGATCGGACGACACCAAAACCCATCGAAAAATCAAACACATTCTGGGCGCGAACCATCACGACAAGGTCGGCCGCTTGCTGGTGTCTGAACTTTATACCGTGGGTCAGGGCGGCTGGTCCGGCTTTCCCAGCCACAAACATGACACCGACCGCAAAAGCGACGATGGCGAAATGATCGAAACCCGCCATGACGAAACCTATAATTTCCGCTTCCGGCCCAACTATGGTTCTGGCGTCCAGATGCTGCAGCGCGAAGACAACAAGCCGGGTGATGCCTATCACATCATGGATGGCTCGACGATCCTGCTGGACAAGGGCTATCACCCCTGCGCAGTTTTGCCGGGGTATGAAATGTACTATTTCACCATCCTCGGCGGGCTCAGTCAGCGCTCGCTGAAGCAGTATTTCCAACCGACCCATGCAGCCCAGCTGCATACGATCCCGGGCATTATGGACATGGTGGCCAAGTTCAAATGAGCCTTGTGACATTATCGGACGTGCTGCAACCCGCGCTGCGTGACGGCTATGCCGTGGCCGGGTTGGTGACGCTGGGCTGGGAGGATATGCGTGCCTACGTGGCCGCTGCCGAAGCCGAAGGCGTACCGATCATCCTGCAAGCCGGCCCATCATGCCGCGAACACACGCCGCTGCCGGTTCTGGGCAAGATGTTCCGCCATCTGGCCGAATGTGCCAGCGTGCCCGTCGTGGCGCATCTGGACCATGGCTACACCCATGACGAATGCCACATCGCCATCGACAGCGGCTTCACCTCTGTCATGTTTGACGGCTCACGCAAGCCTTTGGAACAGAATATCGCCGAGACCACTGCAATTGCCGAGATGGCCCATGCCGCTGGTGTCTCCTGCGAGGGTGAAATCGGTTTTGTCGGCTATTCGGGTGGTGAAGGTTCGGACGGAACCGACCCGGCGGAAGCCGCGCAATTCGCCCGAGAGACCAGCGTGGATGCAATGGCGATCTCGGTCGGCAACGTCCACTTGCAGCAGAACAAAGAGGGCGGTCTGGACGAGACCCGTATCCGCGCCATCGAAGCCGTGACCGAGATACCTCTGGTGATCCATGGCGGCTCGGGCGTGCCGGTTGCGCAACGTGCTGCGCTGGCGCGCGGATCGAAAATCTGCAAATTTAACATCGGGACCGAGCTGCGAATGGCCTTTGGGAATGCCCTGCGAACGGCCGTGAATGCCGATCCGGACAGGTTCGACCGCGTTCAAATACTGAAAGATACACATGAACCGGTGGTCGAGGCGACGCGCCGAGTACTGAAAGCGTTCAAAGGGGCATGACATGCTGAATATTGGGCTATTGGGATGCGGGCGGATCGGTCAGGTTCATGCGCGCTCGATCGGGCAGATTGATGGCGCACGGGTGAGCGCAGTGGCGGACGCATTCACAGAACCGGCTCAGATGCTGGCCGACAAAACTGGCGCACAGATCCTGTCGGCGGACGAACTGATCGAAAGCAAAGATGTCGATGCTGTCGTCATCGGTACTCCGACCGACACCCACTACGATCTGATCCATAAAGCGGCGAATACCGGCAAAGCGATCTTCTGCGAAAAGCCGGTGGACATGTCCGCTGACCGCATCCGCGACTGCATCAAGGTGGTCGAAGCCACCGGCGTGCCCTTCATGACGGCCTTCAACCGCCGCTTTGATCCGAGCTTTGCCAATATTCAATCCCGCATCGCCGAAGGTGAGATCGGCGCGGTCGAAATTGTTACCATTCTGTCCCGCGACCCCTCGCCGCCACCGATCAGCTATATCGAAAGCTCAGGTGGGTTGTTCCGCGATATGATGATCCATGACTTGGATATGGCACGTTTCTTACTGGGCGAAGAACCTATCAGCGTTTACGCTGTTGGATCATCGCTCGTCGATCCCGAGGTCGGCAAAGCCGGAGACGTCGACACCGCAGCCGTAACCCTGACGACGGCCAGTGGCAAGATTTGCCAGATCTCCAACTCGCGCCGCGCCAGCTACGGCTATGATCAGCGCATCGAGGTGCATGGCGAGAAGGGCATGTTGCGGGCTGAAAACATGTTGGAGAATGCGGTTGAGGTCGCGACTCCGTTGGGTTTCCGCAAAGCCCCCGCCCAGCATTTCTTTCTTGAACGCTACGAAGGCGCCTATCAAGCCGAGATGGCCCATTTCATTGCCGCTGTGTCCGGATCAGGACAACTTGCACCAGGTATCATCGATGGGCTGCGGGCTCAGTTGCTGGCCGATGCGGCGGACGCGTCCTTGAAGCAGGGCATCGTTATCAGCCTCGCTTGAGGTTTTTGGGAAATCATCGAGGTTCAAGGTACGACGCGCCAAACTCGTACCCCCTCAAGAAATCATCAGACATCTTCTAGGCGCGCCGTATCGTTTTGGTATCTGGGCGAGATGTCCGGAATGTGTCTGAAAGATTAATTTTCCCAACTACGGGGAACCCCCAATATACGGGCCTACACGCATCGCATAACCTGAGCTCAACGGACCACTTTCACTGTTCCGTGTATCCCCTTCAGAGGGGTTGGCTCGACCCCCTCGCCAACCCCTCTGCTAGGTGGAATGTGAGGCGACGCTTTCAATCTAATACCGCCACCGCGAGATTTGGACGAAGCGGGCTTGTTTTCGGGCCCTAGACCTGTTCACTTTGGGTGACGACGGCGTCAACGATGAACGAAAAAGAAGTACATGGTGTTTCTTTAATTTTTTAGTTTCAATGTCTTACTACAAAGCCACCGACACCCCGAGAGAACAGTTGTCACGAGCGCGACAACATGCGCCTAAAGGCCCTACAACTTTGCGGTGCTACATTAGATCGCTGAAACAAGCGCATTCACGGCTCCGGCAAAACCAGCCACTGCCACAACACTTGCCAAAATGACGCAAAGGATTTCCAACGCACTAAGTTTCATATCGGCCCCCACCGGAATGCTGCACCCGGCATAGAGCAAGTCTTGAAAGGCGAAAAGTGAGCTTATGTTTACGTTGCGGAAACTTGCTATCCAGGCAGCGCTTACTTGCTCAGATACCGCTCTCAGGACGTTAGTTGGGGTCGTTCTGATGGCATTTCTATCTTGACCTGTTGCACCTCTGCATCGCCGATTGCACATCATTCAGCGCGCAACGATCAATGGAAAGATACCTGAAACTGCGCACATAGAATCTAATGGCGCTGTCGAGGTACACCATAACTACACCCAGTTGCGCGATACAAATGGTTTGAACGCGCATTGTATCAACGCCACCGAGAATGCGCTTCATTCATTGGACGATCAGAAGATTGCTCGTGGGGCGGCATATCGAACTAGGTAACCCCCTCAAATCCAGTTGGAAAAACTAGAAAGTGCTAAAAATAAAGACATGCCGCCCACTGTGCCAGGATGGCATTATGGCAAAAATGTGTCCACGGCTAAATTCGAAACTCTTAGTTCGTGAATTGGAAACAAGATGTTTCGGAAAGACTCTCGGGGCCACTGAGAACCCTGCACTTCGAAGGTGCTCAGTGATGAGAGTTTGAATTCGAAAGATAACTCTATGACGTCACTCTCTCCACCTATGAAGATGGCTCGATAAGCGGACCATCGCTGCATGGTGTCCTTCTCAGCAGAAACTACGATACCTCTCATTGGATGAGGGATAGCCTCATCAAGCTTCAACCAAATAGCACGGCCAACACTGGATGGGCACTTCCCGAGCTACTGAACTGACACTTTAAACTGGAATGCATCTTGCTTCCCCATCTGTGCCCATCGCGCATCCTTCGTTCCAGAGAACGGTTCAAGTCATCAAACCTTGGGAGCAAAATTTGTTCTAAACAAAAAACGGGGGAGTTCTAGGTTAGTTCAATATACTTCAACTGATAAGCATCCATTTTGACGAAATATAGTACAATGCTTCAATTGGTAGAAATCCAAAGATCTAATTCAATTGTAACACGACCCTTGGGTTTTACCGTTGTGTTGTCATAGAGAAAGATGAATTAGCAGCGCTTGAAGTCTTGGTACGTGTTGATGCAAAAATTGAAGCCAATGACAAGATGTCAAGAAACGCCTTTTGTCGATATTCAAGTGGCATTCACTCTTTGACCTCTTAATGTGCATCCTTATCTCGCGCTGCGACGGTGCGTTTCATTCTTATTCACCGGAATCAAGCACTTATGAAGTAATGCGGAAGCTTTCCCTCTTTGACACCTACCAATGACCGGAAAGTATCAGTTCATATCACCCACCACTAAATTTATTTATTTATATCTGGAACTTAACAAATACCTGCGTTCTCAATTGCAAATGTCGAGCGCGTTTAATGTCGACGAGTTACTGAGATTAGTGTACTACTGACCCTAACTGTGGGGTTATTTTTATTTAAAACAATCGATCAGGGTGTCGAATTTTAGGCATTAGAAACATTTAATCTATTTACTTTGAGGTCAAGATATGGGGTAGACCAGACAAAGTTTTCGAAGACTAAAACACCAGAAGCCCGCCTAATGGCCATCGTGTTCATTGATGCATGTGGGTACTCGTTAGCGGTTCGCGAAACTGAAATGCGAACCCTATCCACTATTCGCGCGGATCTGAATTTAGCCAGTGAAGTAGTGGTCGCTCTTGGAGGTGAAGTCACGGGTATTGCTGGTGATGGTTTTTGCGCGACATTCAGAAGTGTTTCAGTCGCGGTAGAAGCCTCGTTGAGGGTACAGGAAACTCTTTCCGCACAAGTCGGAAACTATGATCGCGGGTTCAGGATCGGTGTACATGTTGGTGATACATTTGAAATAGACCGCCAAATCATAGGGAACACCGTGAACACTGCGGCCCGTATCGAAAGTGCTGGATCGGCCGGTGACGTCCTGGTCTCCAGTGCGGTCCGAAATTCGCTTCGGGGTGGAAACGACTTTCGGTTTGTCTCCATCGGCTACCCAACACTAAAAAATTTGGGAAACTCTCTCGAGTTATTCAAGGTGATCAGGGTTTCGGACCAAGGGTCGCTGTCAAAGGCCCGTCTCGAATTGATTGGGTATCCGAAGT
The DNA here is from genome assembly GCF_056583445.1 of Ruegeria sp. S84. Taxonomy (NCBI): domain Bacteria; kingdom Pseudomonadati; phylum Pseudomonadota; class Alphaproteobacteria; order Rhodobacterales; family Roseobacteraceae; genus Ruegeria; species Ruegeria sp. S84. Next base: position 3,215,654 of record NZ_CM152618.1, on the reverse strand, counting down.
ATTGGGGCTCCCAAAACACTTTGCTGGACCTAAGCAACGAGCAGACAATGCTTCTCTCGCTCCTAGCTTGCTCTCAAGGTGTTTTTTCAGCGCATCGGGCTGGCGAAATTATTTGGGAGGACCAGTCTACTTCTGAAAGGTCTGCTTTATTGGAGCGGCTCGTCGACGCCACCAATGAACACACGGGTTTGGCAACCCTAATCAGTGTAGTTCGCGACAAAGATCTCATTTGCCTCAATCAACAAGAATTGGAAATAGACCTAACGGAGCCAACAGTAGAACTATCGAATAATAGGCTGTTGGAGGGTTTCAATTGCCGCAATGCTGCTTTCATGGATTGGCTCCAGCATCAACGGTCTGCGGTTCGATGCATCAACCAAGATGGTGCTAATCTAGTAAGTAAAACCGATCTCACAACTCAGCCAACGCCTAATGCGTCATGGGTAGAAACTACGAGAACAAATTTCGTAATTGGCCTTCTAGCCTCAGATGTGGGAGCGGGATCGGAAAAAGCCTCTTTCGTAGCAAATATCGTCGCAGAGCAGCTATCAAAATCTCTTTCGGAAACCGAGGCCCTGATTGTTCAGGACTATCGCACCCCGAACGTGCCCGGGCCATACAACTCCAGCCCCAGCCACGGTGTTGGTCCCGACTTGTTTCTTCAGTGCAGAGCGTCAGCCTGCGAAAGCATGCTTCAAGTTTCTGTCACTGCAATGCGCCCCGAGGACCGGAAAGTTATTTGGAATCAGAATGTGGTGGCTGATCAGGGCGACTTTCTTGGGCTCTCAACCTCCAGCGTTGCAGCTTTTGTAAGCTACGCTACTGATGCGCTCCTCACGGCATTGGTGAATGGGCGTCATATGCGAGACCCCGCTGCCCATCATGCTGCAAAGACGGCGATCTCAGCAGTCCATCACTTGCTAACAATGTCCGGACCCGGTTTGGACCATTTGCAGGCAGACATATTGGCGGCCTACGAAATCGACCCCAAGCCTGTTTACTTGGCCTGGCTAGCATATTTTACGACGTTCCAAATCGGCGAACGTTACGGAACGTGGGACATTGAGCTTGAAGAAAGAGCACGAGAGCTAGCGAGGCGAGCAGTCGAAGCTGACGCAGATAACGGGACCGTTTTAGGGCTTGTCGCTCACGTCTATTCCTACGTGTTCCGCGAGTTTTCGATTGCTCAGGACCTTTCTGACAGAGCCCTGGAGTTGAGCCCATATCGTGCAATGTGTTGGGATTCTGCTGCGATGCTCTATTGCTATACCGATCGTCCGAGGCTTGCAGTGGAGGCCGCGAACAAAGCTAGGGTTATCGGACGGCACAGCCCTTATCGTCATCTATTCGACGGCGCAAGCTGCGTAGCTTCGTTGGTAAATGGCGACTTCGAACAAGCCGTCAAATTTGGCGAAAACGTAATGGCGGTACAACCACAGTTTAAAGCAGTTATGCGCTATCTGGCGGCATCATACGGTCACTTGGGCGATCACACCAAAGGTGAGAAAGCGTTACATCGACTTGTCGAATTGGAGCCAGACATGTCTCTCACAAGTATTCGAGAAGACTGGTTTCCGGTTCCGACCCGCTTCAGCGCAAAATTAATGGAGGATGGTCTGAGCCGTATCGGGCTACCAAAACAAATTTAGTATTTGGATTTAGGGAGGGGAGTTCATTGGACTACGTTAAGTTTCTCAACGACTACGGTATGCTTGTTCGGCGCGGAGAATTGATTTCGTGTAAGATTCTGAAGTTCAGTGCGAGCCTGTTGAATGCGAAGAAGATGTTTCATCCAGAAGGAAAAGAACTATCAACTAAATATCTGGAGCTAGCTTTCGAGGCACTCGATGAAAAGGACGAATCCCGAATTCAGTTCTTTGGCGAACTGCTCAGCGAATTGAATAAAATCACTTTCGACACAGTCAATAGAGATACCGAAGGAAGTAAGATACTTAAGGGTATGGTCGAGCGCCTTTCTGCTGCCGGAGTGGCTACAATTGCAATGGGTCAGTCTTCATCTTTTGCGCTTAACCGCAACAGAAATAGAAACCGCAATAGGAACAGGAATCGAAATCGGAACAGAAACAGGAATCGAAATCGGAACAGAAACCGTAGTGAATTCGGATTTGATGGTAGTGAAGCGGCATTTGGCTGGCGCGAAATGCGTGATCTCTGTAAGATTGGTATTCCCATTGATACCAGTATTCTCGGGAAAATCTGGGAGAATATTGATCTTCTTCCACCTCCAGGACCCGATGAAAGCCTGATTGAAACCACTCATCTGCTGGAGCTTCAAGAACAGCTGAAACAGCCAGATCAAGTGCGTCGCCGCGACGAAATTGTTGCACAAGCGCAGTTCGGAATTGACGATTACCTGACTCCTTTGGGGATAGACGAGCAAGGCGGCTTTGATGCGACGAAGGCCTTGATGGTCATCTTGCTGGAAATCACCAACGAGATCGGCCTTACTTACAAGAATAGGTTCAGCCGACCTCGACCAAACATCGTGCAGCCACTTATCCGTCCTTACATCCCCGTACCCTTTCACGCTGCATATCCATCCAACCATTCTTATCAATCATTCGCGATTGCCGAGCTGTTCTCTCGGCTGGTTCCCGAGCATCCGGGAACGATAGCGCTTTTCCATCGCGCCCAGCGTATTGCCGAGAACAGAGAGTGGGCAGGTGTACACTACCCAAGCGATACAGCTGCAGGACGAAGTCTCGCAAAGAAAACAGTGGTTTATCTAACAGAAGCTCTCGATGAACTGATGGATGAAGCCCAGGACGAATGGCTGGGATAGCTACAAAGGGGAGGTGAGCCAATGCCTGTTGGCGATGAGTTATATAAACGTTACTACTATCTTTGGCATCTGGTGGCGATCAATGCGATTTCCGTACCAACTGGCACCTCATCTGGTGAGGTTTGCCCGACGATAACTGGTGTCGAATGGGATTTTGCAGGACGGGATATAAAAATCGGCCTCATTGATATGGGGGTGGCCCGGCATCATCCAAACTTAGAAGCGCCAGAGGCCCCCCTTCCCCCTCCAGATCAGGTTATTTGGAATGACGCAATTGATTTAGCGAGCCACCCGTATGGAGCAAAGTACGAGGAGTTATCGGCATATCCTGCAGCAAACAGACACCGCGAGCTACCAGAACAACATTTGACCGGTATCAGCGCTTTGGTCATACCTGGGCTCGACCCTGAAGAAACAGAGATAATTAACAGAATTAGTAACGGTTTTGGCGTCAAGCGTTACGTCGATGCCTATGATGATCGGTATGCCGCTCACGGGACTGGATGTGCCGGCCTGACGAGCGGTACCAGTTATGAATTGGATCAGTTCGGCAATACGGGTAATGTTGCCCCTTACTTTGGCGTAGACCCGCTAAGCAAAGTAGTTCCTATCACAACTTCAATATCTCCTAGCCCTGAGGAACTGATAGCGGCCTTTCTTTATGCAGAAGCGAAAGGTGTGGATGTCATTCTATTTCCGCGCGATGCCGCTGACCCTTCGTATTGGCCCGGCTATCCAACATCTTTTGACGATGATGAAGAGACCCGCCTTCACAAAAGTAAGGCGGGAGAAGTTCATGAAGATATTTTGGATATCCAAAAATCCTGGGCTCTACTTGAGAAAGTCATAGAATGGGTAAGCAAGCAGACGCCTGTTGTATGCGCCGCAGGTAATGAGGGCAGGAGTGAACTGATTTACCCGGCCAGTTTGTCATCGAATTCCGCAAACGGTGTCATTTCAGTAGGCGCCGTCAATTACAACGGCTACCGATCGGGTTATTCCAACTACTCGGGTGATCTGACCGTAGTCGCACCTTCAGATGACGGAGAAGTATATAACAGATACCAAATCCGATTGGACCGTCGCGCTGCTTCAGCAGGCGACTTCTGGGTAGAGAACGTGCACAAAAAGCGCGAACCACCTTATGATGATATCCCTGAAATTTCATTTGCCTCACAACGGTTACTTTCCTTGGATGTTCCAGGACCGCGGGGCTACGTGGAAGGAACATTCGCTGGCCCTGTGAAGAAACGAGAAAGTGCGCGCGACGATCCTTCGGGATTATATGCTGAATTTGGAGGCACATCGGGTGCTGCTGCCTTGGTCGCCGGAGCAATCGCGATGATGCAGCGCAAGTCGACTTCAAAGGTGTCAGGTGTTGACGTCAAGAACATTTTCGAAGGTTTTTCGGCTGATACCAATAAACTAAATCTAGACCACTGGTATTGGTTAGATGCAGGGTCATCTTTGCAGCCAGATGCCATGAACTCATATACTACACCGAGCACTGATGAGCTTTTTGGGCAGGCAGGACTATTGGACGTTGCAAAACTACTTTTGCAGGTTTGAACAAACTAGTACGTGTGATTGGTTGATGCCGCTCCTTTCAAGGCATTTTGCCGCAATGGAGATTGAATATGGGAATGAAGCGCACGGATTGATTCGTCTCTGCTGCGGGACGGATCAAGCTGATCATAGGGCTTTCACGCCAACAGACTGCGCATGAACGCGGCATTGGCCTTAAGCGATCGGAACGCTTGGTGAAGAATATCAATATCGCGCCATTAATGGGTTGGGATCAGAAGCACGTAGAGCAATAGATTCAGGGTCATCCCTATTCTCCCATTCTTCCTCACGCGTCGATTTAAGGGCGTGGCGCTATAAAGTGCTTGATCGTTAATCGAACAGTCCGGTGGACTGTTTGTAGTCTGCGCGGGCTGCTCTGGGATTTTCTAAAGTTGGTTGCGGGAGCAGGATTTGAACCTGCGACCTTCAGGTTATGAGCCTGACGAGCTACCGGGCTGCTCCATCCCGCGACACTTTAAGTGACCTATCGCTTACGCTACTTGAGGTCTTGTGTTGGTCTAGCGCCTATTCGGCTACTTGAGACCGGGTAGTGTTCTTTTCATCGTGTTAGAGAGATGTGGGCTTTTTCTAGGTTTGGCGGTGACCTACTCTCCCGGGGCTTAAGCCCAAGTACCATTGGCGCGGCAGTGCTTAACTTCCGGGTTCGGGATGGGACCGGGTGTTTCACTTGCGCTATGACCACCAAACCGAGGAAAAGCCCATGTCGACTTTCCTGCGTTGCAGGAAAGCGACGAGGTGGCAGGCAGCGCCTTTTGCTTGCAAAAGGCGCGTTGCCACTCGGTTATAGTATCAACCAACATCGCGGCTTGGCGCTGCGACGTTATCCAACTCAAGGTCAGTGTATGCTTTTGGTGATTTGTCTTTCCATTACTGGATCAAATCAAGCCTATCGGGCGATTAGTACCGGTCAACTGAACGCATTACTGCGCTTACATCTCCGGCCTATTGACGTGGTGGTCTTCCACGGCCCTCAGGGAGACCTTGTTTTGAGGGGGCTTCCCGCTTAGATGCCTTCAGCGGTTATCCTGTCCGATCATAGCTACCCAGCACTGCCGTTGGCACGACAACTGGTCCACCAGTGGATCGTTCACCCCGGTCCTCTCGTACTAGGGGCAACTCCTCTCAAGTCTCCTACACCCACGGCAGATAGGGACCGAACTGTCTCACGACGTTCTAAACCCAGCTCACGTACCTCTTTAAACGGCGAACAGCCGTACCCTTGGGACCTGCTCCAGCCCCAGGATGAGATGAGCCGACATCGAGGTGCCAAACACTGCCGTCGATATGGACTCTTGGGCAGTATCAGCCTGTTATCCCCGGCGTACCTTTTATCCGTTGAGCGATGGCCCTTCCACTCGGGACCACCGGATCACTATGGCCGTCTTTCGACTCTGCTCGACTTGTCAGTCTTGCAGTCAGGCTGGCTTCTGCCATTGCACTCAACGAGCGATTTCCGACCGCTCTGAGCCAACCTTCGCGCGCCTCCGTTACGCTTTAGGAGGCGACCGCCCCAGTCAAACTACCCGCCACGCAGGGTCCCGGATCCGGATAACGGACCGCGGTTAGACATCAAGAGTGCGAAGGGTGGTATCTCAAGGGAGGCTCCACGGATACTTGCGTTTCCGCTTCAAAGCCTACCACCTATCCTGCACATCACAATCCTGATGCCAGTGCGAAGCTGTAGTAAAGGTGCACGGGGTCTTTCCGTCTAACCGCGGGAAGCCTGCATCTTGACAGGCAATTCAATTTCGCTGAGTCGATGTTGGAGACAGCGGGGAAGTCGTTACGCCATTCGTGCAGGTCGGAACTTACCCGACAAGGAATTTCGCTACCTTAGGACCGTTATAGTTACGGCCGCCGTTTACCTGGGCTTCAATTCAAGGCTCTCACCTCTCCTTTTAACCTTCAGGCACCGGGCAGGCGTCAGACCCTATACGTCGTCTTGCGACTTCGCAGAGCCCTGTGTTTTTAATAAACAGTCGCCACCCCCTGGTTTGTGCCCCCAGCCCCTAGTTGCCTAGGAACCGGGCCTCCTTCTCGCGAACTTACGGAGGTATTTTGCCGAGTTCCTTCAACATCGTTCTCTCAAGCGCCTTGGTATGCTCTACCAGTCCACCTGTGTCGGTTTAGGGTACGGTCTGATGGAGGGCTATTTCCAGGAACCACTCAGCAGCCCAATCAATCCGATAAGATTGAACTACACCTGTGATCCGTCACATCCTCCTGGCCTAGGAATATTAACCTAGTTCCCATCGCCTACGCCTTTCGGCCTCGGCTTAGGGGCCGGCTTACCCTGCTCAGATTAGCTTTAAGCAGGAACCCTTGGACTTTCGGCGAGAGTGTCTCTCACACTCTTTGTCGCTACTCATGTCATCATTCTCACTAGTGATCTCTCCACGGGATCGCTCACGCGCCCGCTTCATCGAAAGCACTTTATCTTGCGCTACCGCCTATTCGGCTACTTGAGCGCGATTACTCGCACCAAATGACCGGCGATAATACAAGATAAGTGCTATGTCACACTACGCTCTGCTACCGATGCTTACGCATCCCTAGACTTCGGCTCATGGCTTGAGCCCCGTTACATCTTCGCCGCAGGACAACTTATTTAGACCAGTGAGCTGTTACGCTATCTTTAAAGGATGGCTGCTTCTAAGCCAACCTCCTGGTTGTTTTGGTCGTCCCACCTGCTTTCCCACTTAGCCATGAATTGGGGGCCTTAGTCGTAGGTCAGGGTTGTTTCCCTCTCCACTACGGACGTTAGCATCCGCAGTGTGTCTGCCATCTAGTACTCCCGGGTATTCGGAGTTTGGTTAGGATCAGTAAGCCTGTGGGGCCCCATTACCCATCCAGTGCTCTACCCCCGGGGTATTCGGATGACGCTCTACCTAAATAGATTTCGCAGAGAACCAGCTATCTCCGAGTTTGATTGGCCTTTCACCCCTAGGCACAGCTCATCCCGATCCTTTTCAACGGATGTGGGTTCGGTCCTCCAGTAAGTGTTACCTTACCTTCAACCTGGCCATGCCTAGATCACTCGGTTTCGGGTCTGATCCCACGAACTCATTCGCCCTATTAAGACTCGCTTTCGCTACGCCTACACCTAACGGCTTAAGCTTGCTCGTAAGACCAAGTCGATGACCCATTATACAAAAGGTACGCCGTCAGATCTCGAGGATCCTCCGACTGATTGTAGGCGTTCGGTTTCAGGTACTGTTTCACTCCCCTCGTCGGGGTGCTTTTCACCTTTCCCTCACGGTACTGGTTCGCTATCGGTCAGCAAGGAGTACTTAGCCTTCGAAGGTGGTCCTCCGATCTTCAGACAGAATTTCACGTGTTCCGCCCTACTTAATACGTCCATCAAAGCTTCCTATACGGGGCTGTCACCCGCTATGGCCACGCTTCCCAACGTGTTCTAGTCACTTATCTGGCTCGGCTGGTCCCCGTTCGCTCGCCGCTACTAGGGGAGTATCAATTGATTTCCTTTCCTCCGGGTACTTAGATGTTTCAGTTCCCCGGGTTTGCTCTTAAAACCCTATGTATTCAGGTCTTAAGTACCTGTTTAAACCCCATATTGAGTATCAAAGATAACAATATGAAGCTTTCAGGTGGGTTGCCCCATTCAGAGATCCATGGATCAAAGCTTATTCTCAGCTCCCCATGGCTTATCGCAGAGTATCACGTCTTTCATCGCCTCTTGCTGCCAAGGCATTCACCAAACGCCCTTCTCGCGCTTGATTTGATCCAGAAAGAGAAAGACTTGA
>NZ_CM152618.1:2820000-3205000 GCF_056583445.1 Ruegeria sp. S84 | reverse complement strand
TCATCAGAAACCGAAAGCCGTACAAACAGTGAAGCTGACACTGGTCATCGGGGAAAAACCCCTACCAGCGCGATATACAGACATTCAATCCGTCGAAACGAACCAAACCGCCCACATATCTCTTCAGTTATCCATCAATGTCAAAGAACAAAACAACCAAGACCCAAAAACCAGACCATAACGCCAATCTCTCAGCGCCACCGCCCAATCAAAAACCTCAGATGCCCCCAGTCTCTCCCGAGCGTCTCCGCAGCTTCCACCGCGTCCCAGCACCTCAGCAGCGCCGGTGAAGGGGTATTTACGGATTAGGTCTGGGACCTGCAACCCCCAATTTTAAAAAACTTCACATTTCCGACCACCTTCCTCTTCACCTTAATAAAAACAACAGGTTAGCTTAACAAATCCTCCCGAGAACTCACAAAAAAGAGGTTTATAGAAAGAGAAAGAACAGTCTCTCGGCGGAATCGTACCCAATGCTTGGTACGCGCCCTGAGCCAGGCGCATGAAAACGCCGCCCGACTCTCCTCGGGCGGCGCAATTTACTGCGATGGTTATAGGGTTACTTCAGATCAAAACGATCCGCGTTCATCACCTTGTTCCAGGCCGAGACGAAATCGCAGACAAATTTGCCGCCTGCGTCGTCCTGACCATAGACCTCGGCCAGTGCCCGCAGCTGCGAGTTCGACCCAAAGACCAAATCCACGCGGGTACCCGTCCACTTCACGTCACCACTTGCGCGGTCGCGGCCTTCATAGACGCCGTCACCGGATGGTTTCCATTCGGTGCCCATATCCAGCAGGTTCACGAAGAAATCGGTGCTGAGCGTGCCGACCCGTTCGGTCAGCACACCATGAGAAGTTCCGTCAAAGTTTGTGCCCAGCACACGCATCCCACCTACAAGCGCAGTCATCTCCGGTGCCGACAGCGTCAGCAGTTGCGCTTTGTCCACTAGCAGGGCCTCGGCCGGAACCGAGTATTCCTTGTGCAGGTAGTTGCGGAAACCGTCCGCTATCGGTTCCATCACCGCGAAAGACTCGACATCCGTCTGCTCTTGCAGAAGCATCGGTGCGGCCGGGGCTAAAGGGAACATCAACGTCATGACCTGCGGCCTTGGCTGCCTTTTCGATGGCAGCACCACCACCCAAGACAATGAGATCGGCCAATGAGACCTTCTTGCCACCAGACTGTGCGTCATTGAACGCTTTCTGAACGCCTTCCAGCGCATCCAGCGCCTTGGACAGTTTCAACGGTTCGTTGACCTCCCAATCCTTCTGCGGGGCCAGACGAACGCGCGCACCGTTGGCACCGCCACGCATATCCGATCCCCTGAAGGTCGAGGCCGAAGCCCAAGCGGTCGACACCAGATCTGAGACAGACAATCCCGTCGCGAGTATCTTGGCTTTCAGATCGGCTACATCAGCGTCGTCAATAAGCGCGTGATCCACGGCCGGGACGTTGTCTTGCCAAATAAGCTCTTCGCTGGGTGCCTCGGCTCCCAGATAACGCGCACGCGGACCCATGTCGCGGTGGGTCAGTTTGAACCACGCGCGGGCAAAGGCATCGGCAAATTCGTCCGGGTTTTCGTGGAAGCGCTTCGAGATCGGGCCATAGATCGGGTCCATGCGCATCGCCATATCGGCGGTGGTCATCATAGTCTTGACCTTTTTCGATGGATCACCCGCTGCCGGGGCCATGTCCTCTTCCTTGACCCCAACAGGTTCCCAGATCCACGCGCCCGCTGGGCTCTTGGTCAGGTTCCAGTCGTAGCCAAACAGCAGGTCGAAGTAACCGTTGTCCCACTTGGTCGGGTTTGCGGTCCAGGCACCCTCGATGCCGCTGGTGGTGGTATCATCACCCTTGCCGCTGCCAAAGTCGTTGATCCAGCCAAAGCCCATCGCCTCCATCGGGGCGGCCTCGGGTTCGGGACCGACAAGACCGGGATCACCGGCGCCGTGGGCCTTACCAAAGGTGTGACCACCCGCAACCAAAGCAACGGTTTCTTCGTCATTCATCGCCATTCGGCCAAAGGTGTCGCGAATATCGCGACCTGAAGCCAAGGCATCTGGCTGACCATCTGGACCTTCGGGATTCACATAGATCAGACCCATTTGCACAGCGGCCAACGGGTTTTCCAGATCACGTTCGCCCGAATAGCGGCTGTGCGGGTTCTCGGTTGGGGCCAGCCACTCGGTCTCGGCACCCCAATAAATGTCTTCTTCGGGTGCCCAGATGTCTTCACGACCACCGGAGAATCCAAATGTTGTACCGCCCATGGATTCGATCGCGCAGTTGCCCGCCAATATGTAAAGGTCAGCCCACGAGATCTGGTTGCCGTACTTCTGCTTGATCGGCCAAAGCAGACGGCGCGCCTTGTCCAGGTTGCCATTGTCCGGCCAGCTGTTCAGCGGAGCGAACCGCTGATTGCCAGTCGATGCGCCACCGCGGCCATCTGCCGTGCGGTAGGTGCCCGCTGCGTGCCAGGCCATACGAATGAACAAACCGCCATAGTGCCCATAATCTGCGGGCCACCAATCTTGCGAATCCGTCATCAGCGCATAGAGGTCTTCCTTCAGTGCCTTCAGGTCGAGCTTCTTGAACTCTTCGGCATAGTCGAATATCTCGCCCATCGGGTTCGATGCAGGGCTATGCTGATGCAAAATCGACAGGTTCAGTTGGTTCGGCCACCAATCCCGGTTGGACCGGGCCTCGGCGCCATGCATTACCGGGCATTTGCCCATGTTGGGGGTATCACTTCCGTCCATATCGATCTCCAGTCCTGGCTAGATGTGTGCGTCGCGCGGTTAACTTTGAAACGAGAAACAGGGGTCTTGATTGTTTTTGCGCTCGTCCTTGACAAGGGCGTTACGCGGGATCGCGCAGATCGGCCCTGCCTTCATTGTAGGAAATAGCATTAACGACTCGTTCTTTCTGTTTGGATGTAGATTTAGCAAATCCAAGCCATTCATATAAGTTTTGTTTTTTGATGATATTGATAATCCAGAGCTATCACTTGAGCGTCTACGCGCGGCCTGACCCTGAAGCGCATGATTACGATTGCACCACCAAGCTTCACCGTGCCTCGCAAGTCGGGCACGAGAGAGAGTGGACGCAAATAAGCTTACGATGATGGCCGCGCATGAAACGACTGAACTGAGTCTAACGCAAAACGGATTGACCGGCCCAGATTCAGTGGCCACTGACCTTCTTATAAAGGGCCGATTTATAGCCGAAGGGAATTCCCAATACCCCGACAAGCCACCCAACCGTTCGGGCGATCTGGATCAATCGCCGATCTGGTTGGAACGGAAACAGAAGGATTGCCCCTAACAGCGCCAACAAGCGGAAGGGGGTGCTCAAAAACCCCAAGATCGCCCTTGTTGGCTTCTGATCAAGCTTACGGCGCATATGGGTGTTGGACTGGTCCCTTCCCCGGGCGGTCTGATACCAGAATGACAACCTTTCAGGAGGAATGGTCTCGTACACAAAAGCGTCGGGCACCCAGCCGACCGGTAAGCCTGCAGCAACGGTCTCGGCATAAAACTTTGCATCCGTCCCCCCGGTCATCCGCATGGTTTCATCGAACCAAAGGCCGGTTTCGCTGAACAGACGTGTCTCGCCCAGCCAGTTATTTGTCACGATGGTCACGCCACCGGTACCGTTCAACGTGGCTTTCTTTGCAGCCGCGTTTTCCTTGTCGAGGTAACGATTGCTGATATTGCGCAACATCAGCCGCTGAATCGCGGTCTCCTGCCCCGATGGCCCCGCCGCACGAAGCGGAGCGCCCATTAGCACGGCAGAGCTGTTGCGATACCCGGCGACCAACCGTTCAAGCCAATCGACCGCCACCACCTCGTCATCATCGACAAAACAGAGCAGATCCGAGCCATTCTCCAACGCTTCGCGCGCGGCTCGGTTGCGTCCGAACGGGATGCCGAGTTCGGTCTCAAGGACATAGTTCAGACTTGCTCCATTAGGCAGCTTCTCCCCTACTGCCTGCACGGTACCTTCGCTGAGCGCTGCGCTGTCGTTTTCCACCACCAAACATCGCACCGAGCAGTCGGGCGGCAGCTTCATCTCTCCCCAGCTTCGAATCAAAGCGGCCAGCATCTCGGGCCGCTGCCGGGTCAGGGTCGAAACGGTAATGTTCAGCGGGACAGAGCGGTCTTTCATCGAAATCCCATACAATCCGTGCCGGTTTCTTGGCAAGGCGCGGTGATCAAGTGGCATCCTTCTGATGCTGCATCAGTGCTTCCAACCCTACACGGTAGTTCGGATAGAGCAATGAGACGCCCAGTTCATCCTTGATCCTGTCATTCCGAACGCGCTTGTTCTCATTATAGAAACTGCGCGCCATCGGGGTCAGATCAGCCTCATCAAACGGAACAGCAGGTGGCATCGGCAGACCTTGCAATTCGGCGGCATAGCCGATCACATCCTGCGGCGGCACCGGTTCATCATCACAGACATTGTAGATCGCACCCGGATTGGGTTTGGCCATCGACGCGATCAAAACCTGTGCAATGTCGTCAACATGAATGCGCGAAAACACCTGGCCCGGCTTGATGATCCGCCGCAACCCACCGCGTTTCAGCTTTGAAAACGGCCCGCGACCCGGCCCGTAAATCCCTGCCAGTCGGAAGATATGCAAGGGCAGGCCCGGAATGCCGCCCCATTGCTCCTCGGCACGCACGCGCCAACGGCCACGTTCAGCCGTCGGTGTGGCGGGCGTCGTCTCATCCACCCAGCCTCCCTGGTGATCCCCGTAAACGGCTGTGGTCGAAAGGTAGCCGACCCATTTGAACTGTCCGATCCGCGCGGCGATCTCATCCTTCAATTCCGCCAGCACCGGATCACCATCGGCTGTGGGTGCTGTAGAGACAAGCAGATGCGTCACCCCATCCAGATCAGGCCGATCCCCCGGCCAGACCCAAGGCTCGGCGCCCGAGTCGCGGATTGTCTCAAGTTGCTGGGAATCACGCGTGGTTCCGATGACCCGCCATGTGGTTGGATCCAGTTGCCTCGATATCGCTCGGGCAGAATAGCCGTGGCCGAAGGAGAATAGTGTCTGTGTCATGGTCCCTTTGATGATCTGCCCGGCACGTGGATGCAAGCGCCGGATGGACGCACTTGATTCGAATCCTCTGATGCGCATTCATTGAGAAATGACCAAAAAGACACCTGACTTGCACGCAGCCTACTCCCTGAAATCGCCCGAGGAGAACAAGCGCCTTTATGCGGAATGGGCAGGGGAATATGACGACAGTTTCGCAGCGCTTGAGGACTATCAACTCCACAACCACACGGCACGCGCTTTTGTGGGTGCAGGCGGACAAGGCCCGGTATTGGATGTAGGCGCGGGCACGGGGTTATGCGGAGCGATTCTGGCCGGGTTGGGCGTGGGTCCGATCGACGCCACCGATATCAGTGCCGAGATGCTGGACGAGGCGATGCGCAAGGATATCTATCGCGACGCGATCGAAGCCGATCTCAATCAGGGCCTGCCGGTTCCGCGCGGCAGCTATGCCGGTGTCGTCTCGTCCGGAACGTTCACCCATGGCCATCTTGGGCCAGAAGTTTTGCCAGCGCTCTTGCGCGTCGCACGCCACGGTGCGCAGTTCGCCCTGTCGATCAACGCAAAACACTTTGAGGCGCTCGGGTTCGCCGATACCTTCCGCCGCCTCGAAGCGGATCAGATCAGAGACTTATCGTTAACGCAGGTCCGGATTTATGGCGATCTTGCTGCCGGCCCTAACAAAGATGACGTCGCTTTGATCGCGTTGTTTGAGAAAACCTGACCAAAGCTCTGCGTAGGTCATATACGGACCTATGCAGAACTCGGCGGGGCAGAACGCCCTCGTGATCTAAGTATACATCTGCTTCTTGAAAGCCCGTGTCCGCGTTGTCGCCTCGGCTGAACCATCATGATAAGTGCCGAACCACTTGTCGAACGGAATCTCGGATGTGCCGTAGTTACACTCGAAATACCGGTGATGAAGCTGGTGGAAGAAGTCCCCTGCCCGCGCGGCATCCGTTTCACCAGCCTTCAGCTTTTCGAAACCCGAGTGAGACAGTACAGGGCTGATCTGCTGGAAGTAGGCGTGAAACAGCAGATGCAGCGGATGCGAGGGTACAATCAGATGGATGAAGTAAGTGGTGAAATAGAGAAGGTTTTCATACCAGTGGTTCGATATTCCTGACCATGGTCCGATATTGACGTTGCGATGGTGCACGGCATGAACGTGCTTGTAGAGTTTCGGGTGATGTTCCAATCGGTGCACCCAGTAGAAATGAAGCCCTGACCACATCGGGATGAAAAGCATCCAGATCACGAACCAAACGGGGGCCGTGGCCCAGGTTATCACTGGCGCATAGCCATTCGCCATCGCCCAGTAGATCAGCCACTGATAGACAGTCGCCACAGTCATCGCACTTCCCAGCGTCCACCAGATGTTATCCAAAACCTGATTTCGAAAGGTAAACGACCCATTGTCACGTGTCAGATCGCGCCGGTCGAATTTCTTGTACCTGCCCTGCCCTTTGCGCATGTAAAGCCACCAATGCAGACCTCCTGCTATCATGATCTGAGGCACCATGTTCAGCAGCCAGATACGGAACATCCAGCCGGGCGCGAAACTCTGCATGGTCTCTAATGGAGGTAAAAACACGAAATAGGCGGCAAAAGCCATCACCATGCAAAGCGTCAGCGACGTAAGGGGAAGCCAAGCCCCTTTGTACCAGTTCAGGATAGCCGCAGGACGCGGCGGCCAGTTGAACAAAGGGTTCAAACCGACGGGCCCTTCGGGGCGGTAATTCCATCGGGCGGCTTCTGCATCATGCATATCGGTCATGGCTGAAACTCCTAACAGTGCGCTTCAGGTTGCGTAATCCGAGCCTTCGGCATCCAAAACAGATTTGATTTCGCGTAGATGTGCTTCGGCCTGACCGGGATATTCATCAAGCTCTTGCGCGGTTTTCTCAGCAATCTCATTGGACAGAACGCGCAAAGGTTGCCCGGTTTGAAGAGCGCGAATGTACGTTTCTGCGGCGCGTTCAAAATAATAGAGTCTGTTAAAGGCATCTGCCGGGCTGTCGCCGATCGCCAAAACCCCGTGGTTGCCCATGATCATGACTTTCTTTTTCGGGTCCGACAGCATCGCGGCACAGCGCTCACCTTCGTTTTCAAAAGCCAGACCTCCGAATTCTTCATCGATTACGTAGCGATTGAAGAAAGTTGCGGTGTTCTGATCGATCGGCGGTAAGGTGCTGTCTGCCAGCGAGGCAAGAACCGTCGCAAAAATCGAATGCACGTGCATCACGCAGCGCGCATTTGGGCAATGGCGGTGGATCGATCCGTGCAGCCCCCAAGCCGTTGGGTCCGGTGCGCCGGGCTGATCCATGACATCTTTGTCATTGGCATCAAGCAGCAGCAGATTTGACGCCTTGATACGCGCAAAATGCATCTGGTTGGCATTCATCAGGAACTGCGTGCCGTCTTCATTCACCGCGAGGCTGAAATGGTTCGCCACCCCTTCATGCATGTTCAACCGTTCGGTCCAGCGGAATGCGGCGGCCATGTCCACGCGTTCGGACCAATGATCGATGTTGGGACGCAGGTTTGTAACGCTCATGCCGGGCTCCTTCGCGGGGTATTCAATTTCTGGAAATCGTGCCTTCGCCGCAAACGTTTGACCAACGAAAAAAACAAGCCTAGTTCATTAGTAGAACTACTGGCAGAGTTATAAGCATGCAGAAATCACTTCCTCCGCTCGGCTGGCTGCGCACATTTGAAGCTGCAGCCCGTCATTTATCATTCACCGGGGCGGCGCGGGATTTGAACATGACGCAAAGCGCAGTCAGCCAGCAAATCAAATCACTAGAGGGCTATTTGGGTCAGCCCTTATTCCTACGTCGTCCGCGTGCATTGGAGCTGACCGAAGCTGGTATCACCTATCTGCCGGTCGTGCGTGAAGCCTTTCGAACTCTGGTAAGGGGGACACAAGCCGTCACGGGCGCACAACAAAACGCGGTTCAGGTCCAGAGCAACATCACATTTGCCGTCAACTGGCTGGCTCCGCGCCTACCCCGGTTTCGGGAACTGCATCCGGATGTACATCTGAATATCTTCACTGAGCTCTGGGAGCCGCGCGAAATGGCCGAAGGCGCGGCGGTGGAAATCCGCTATTCGCTGCGCCCAGCCGATACGGTGCGAACGGAATTGCTGCGAACAGATCACTACTATCCTGTCTGTGCCCCCGACTTCCCGGTGACGCTGGAAACTCTGCAGGAACAGCCCCTATTCGACTGTTCAAATTTGTTGTCGAATTGGGAGAGTTGGATCACAGATCAGAGTCTAACTTGGCAAAAACCCAAGGTAACCTATTCGACGACCTATCTGGTCAGCCTGTCGGTTGCGATGGCCGGAGGAGGCTTGTGTTTAGCCCACGACATGATCGCAAAACGGTTGATTGAAGAAGGGCGCCTGATCGCGCCGTTCAACCATCGCGCTGCTATGCCCGAGGCCTATTATCTATTGCTATCGCCCCAAGCCGAGGAAACGCCGGGCGCGTTGGCGTTTGTCGACTGGCTGCGCGCAGAGATTGAAGCCGATCGCCACAACTAATCGCGGGTCGCTCCCACCCATCGTCAATGCCCTTCGGGCCTCTCCTCTGGTTGGGCGTGGCAGCGCTGGCGCGCTGCGGATGGCAGGTTTTGTGATGATTCCATGATACCTTAATAGTGGGGGTTGCACCTTGCGCCGCATTCGGGAAAGTTGGGCCATGGAATACACTCCCTTCCCAAGTTGGCCCGATACCGCCCCTCGTCTCATCGCTGTTGCTGCTGGCCGCGAGGCTGCCGATTTGGTGATCCGTGGCGGCGTCTGGGTCAATGTGCATAGCCGCGAAACCCTGCCTGACCATGACGTGGCGATTGCTGCGGGGCGCGTCGCTTTTGTGGGGCCGGACGCCGCGCATTGTATCGGTCCTGAGACTCAGATCATCGAGGCGCACGGTCGCTATTTGGTGCCGGGGTTATGCGACGCACATATGCATATCGAATCGGGCATGTTGACCCCGGCAGAATTTGCCCGCGCAGTCATTCCGCATGGCACAACTTCGATGTTCACCGACCCGCATGAGATCGCCAATGTGATGGGGTTAGAAGGTGTGCGACTGATGCATGACGAGGCGCTGATGCAGCCGGTGAACATTTTCACTCAGATGCCGTCCTGCGCGCCATCAGCTCCCGGGTTGGAGACGACCGGGTACGAAATCACTGCTGAGGATGTGGCCGAGGCGATGTCGTGGCCCGGTATCATCGGACTGGGCGAGATGATGAACTTTCCCGGTGTCATTCATGGCGATCCGAAAATGTTGGCAGAGATCGCAGCCACACAGCGCGCCGGGAAAATTGTTGGCGGGCACTATGCTTCGCCTGATTTAGGGTCTGATTTCGCGGCATATGTCGCCGGCGGCCCTGCTGATGACCATGAGGGCACCTGCGAGGCAGACGCCATCGCACGTGTCCGTCAGGGAATGCGGTCAATGATGCGGTTGGGGTCGGCTTGGTATGATGTCGAAAGCCAGATTACTGCGGTGACTGAAAAAGGGCTGGACCCGCGCAACTTCATCTTGTGCACCGACGACTGCCATTCGGGAACGCTGGTAAATGACGGACACATGAACCGCGTAGTGCGACATGCGATTGCCTGTGGTTGCGATCCTCTGGTTGCGCTGCAAATGGCGACGATCAACACGGCGACCCATTTTGGGTTGGAACGCGAGATCGGCTCGATCACACCCGGGCGGCGCGCTGACATTATCCTGAGTTCTGATCTGGTAGAGCTTCCGATCGAAACCGTGGTTGCGCGCGGTCAGATTGTGGCTGAAAACGGGACGGTAACGGTCGAATGCCCGCATCTGAACTGGCCCGCTAAGGCGCGAAATACCGTACACCTAGGGCATGCGCTGACCTCGACAGACTTTGAAATCGCAGCCCCTGCCGGAGCGAACCGTGTCACGGCCAACGTGATCGGGGTGGTTGAAAACCAAGCTCCAACGCAAGCGTTGAAATCCGAGCTACCGATTATCGAAGGGCTTGTTGAAGGCGAAGGCGATGTGTGCCAAATCGCATTGGTCGAACGGCATCGCGCTACCGGAGGTGTGACCAACGCCTTTGTCTCGGGCTTTGGGTATCAAGGCAAAATGGCCATGGCCTCGACCGTTGCGCATGACAGCCACCATATGATTGTTGTCGGCACCGACCGTGAACAGATGGCGCTGGCAGCGAACAGGCTGGCCGAAGTGGGCGGAGGCATCACAATCTTTCGCGATGGCGAGGAACTGGCCTTGGTGGAACTGCCGATCGCAGGCCTGATGTCCGACAACCCAGCGACTGAGGTTGCCGCCAAAGCAGAACAAATGGTCGAGGCGATGAAGACCTGCGGCTGTCAGCTTAACAACGCATATATGCAGCATTCTCTGCTGGCCCTGGTTGTGATTCCTGAACTGCGGATCTCGGACCTTGGGCTGGTGGACGTACGTACATTCGAAAAGATCGACCTTCTGGAACCCCTTGCATGACTACTATCCGAACACCTGACGTTCCCAACCCCGAGAAATTTAGCGATCCGCTTGCAGCTGTCGCACGTTTAGAAGAGCTCTATGAACAGGCGACAAAATTCCTGTGCGATAGGTTTGCAAATGCACTTAAGAACGGCGCTCCTACCGAGAGGTTCCGGGCGTTCTACCCCGAAATTCGGATCAGGACCTCGTCTTACGCG
Organism: Ruegeria sp. S84; assembly: GCF_056583445.1. Classification (NCBI taxonomy): domain Bacteria; kingdom Pseudomonadati; phylum Pseudomonadota; class Alphaproteobacteria; order Rhodobacterales; family Roseobacteraceae; genus Ruegeria; species Ruegeria sp. S84. The sequence continues at coordinate 3,194,220 of NZ_CM152618.1, read as the reverse complement.
CAGGTCGACAGTCGGCTGAGCTTCGGTCACGTGTCCGAACCAGGTACTCATGCCACGACAGTGACGCGCCCCGATCTGTTCCGGTCCTACCTTACCCAGCAAATCGCGCTATTGATCAAGAACCACGATCAGCCGGTCACAATCGGCGCCTCGGAAACGCCGATCCCGGTCCATTTCGCTGTCGCCAATAACCCGGATCTGGTTGTCCCGCATCAGGGTGCAGCTGGGTTCACTCTGCGCGATGCGTTTGATGTACCGGACCTGAATACAACAAACGACGATATCGTGAATGGCGTGCACGAGCTGGAAAACGAAGCGGGACCCCTTGCGCTCTTCACAGCCCAGCGGGTGGACTATTCGTTGGCAAGGCTTTCGCATTACACCGCGACTGACCCCGGTCATTTCCAGAACCACGTGCTGTTCACCAACTACCAGTTCTATGTCTCGGAATTTGAGAGCTACGCACGGGCGCAACTGGCCGATCCCAACAGCGGCTATACCAGCTTCGTCTCGACCGGGAATGTCGAGATCACGGATGCCGAAGCCGTACTGGAACAGCCCCTTAAACTGCCGCAAATGCCAACCTACCACCTGAAACGCGCGGATGGGTCTGGGATCACGCTGGTCAATATCGGCGTCGGGCCATCGAATGCCAAAACAGCCACCGACCACATTGCGGTTCTGCGCCCGCACGCCTGGTTGATGGTCGGCCACTGCGCCGGTCTGCGCAACACGCAGGCGCTTGGGGATTTCGTACTGGCACATGCCTACCTGCGCGAGGACAAAGTGCTGGACGACGACCTGCCCGTCTGGGTGCCGATCCCACCGCTGGCCGAAGTCCAGGTCGCGCTGGAACAGGCTGTGGCCGAGGTAACCGAGTTGGAAGGCTACGAGCTGAAACGTATCATGCGAACAGGTACAGTCGCCTCGGTCGATAACCGCAATTGGGAGCTTCGCGATCAGTCCGGCCCGGTGCAACGACTCAGCCAGTCCCGTGCGATTGCGCTGGATATGGAAAGTGCAACAATCGCAGCCAACGGTTATCGGTTCCGCGTTCCTTACGGCACCTTGCTGTGCGTCTCGGATAAGCCCTTGCATGGTGAATTAAAGCTTCCCGGCATGGCTTCGGCGTTCTATACCACTCAGGTCAGTCGTCATTTGGCGATCGGAATCCGGGCGATGGAGCACTTGCGCGGCATGCCGCTGGAACGGTTACACAGCCGGAAATTGCGTTCGTTTGACGAAACGGCCTTTCTCTGAAGCAAAAAAGCAACGAATTTCCCCTATTTTTGGGGTTTTTAGTGCTACTATTCGTTGTGTTCAGCCACAATATCCCGTTACAGTTACGCGGTGAGGCCCTATAGATCGGGCACGTTAAGGAGACCAAGAAATGGCAAAGCCTATGACAAAGACTCAGCTGGTGGCTGCTCTCGCTGAGGAAATGGGAACTGACAAGAAATCCGCAAATGCTGCGCTGGAGGCCATGACCGGCCTGATCACTCGCGAAGTTTCGGCCGGTGGTGCCGTCACCCTGCCCGGCGTTGGCAAAATCTACTGCCGCGAGCGCCCCGAGCGCATGGTGCGCAACCCCGCCACCGGCGAGCAGTTCAAGAAAGAAGCCGACAAAGTGGTCAAAATGACCATCGCGAAAGCTCTGAAAGACAGCGTCAACGGCTAATTCGCCGAAGACAGATCGCAAGATCGAAGGGGTCGCCACCGGGCGGCCCTTTTTTGCCTGAATAAGCTATGTAAACATCTGATTAATATCGAGTTTTTGCAGCTATCGCCATAGTTGTGTCATATTCCTCATCCACTCGCTTAATGGGAAGTATTATTGAGGAATCTCGATTTTTGGCACGATATCAAACCACTGAATTCGATACAGAAAATCAATTCGACTGGGCAAGCATCCAATACACGATTGAAGACGATGTTGTCGTTGCAACGCGGACGACTTTTGATGCCGGATACGAGGTCTTCGGGACTTACGAAGACGGCGTTTTGCGTCAGGAATTTTATGTCGGAACAGAAGAGGCATTGGGCTTTGATAATCGGTTCATTGACTATGACGCCAATGGCATAATGACCGAACGCGGAACGGTTTATCCAGACAGTATCCGCGTGACCGAGACCTTTCAAAATGGTGTTCCGAATGAGATTCTCATCCAAGATGGGTTTTTCGGAGACGGTGCAAAACCCTGGGACCAGATCGTTCTACGCTATGATGCGTCGGGCAATATCGTAGGCCGCACGATAACAAACGATAATGGTGCCCGGACGGTTGAAGCCTTCGCGCCCGGTCATTTCAGTACTGTTCAGGACTTTCTACAAACCAAATCCTGGGATCGGATCGACACGTTCTTCGATGTCAACGGAGAGACAACCGGACGGACGACCACCTATGACAATGGAATTGTCAAACAGGAAACGTGGGCAGACGGACAGCATAGCAACGTAACGCAGACAGACGGAAGCGACATAAAGTCGTGGGAAACCATCAGCACCTCATTTGATGGCAGTGGAAAGAAATCTGAAAGACAACGACATATGACAATGGAGTCGTGAAACACGAGGTCTGGTCAGATGGCCAGCGCGTCAGCATCAGCCAGACCGATGAGCTGGAAGCGAAATCCTGGGATCTCGATCACGACCACCTATCAGGACGGACAAATCTCGGAACGTCGGCTGGAGAAAGATAATGGGGACGTAACCGTTACACTTTATGCGGATGGAAAACGTTCTGACGTGCTGCAACTGGACGGGGACGACAGTGCTTCTTGGGCATTGAAGGTCACCAGCTATCCAGACGCAGGCGGGAAAGAGATTTCTTTGTATGAAAAGGTCGAGGACATCCCTGAATCCTTGCTCCAATACTTCCCGGAACTGACCGCGCCTGACCCGCTTGAAGAGTTCGTGCTGGATTTCAATGACGGAACCCGCATCAATGACAGTGATCAGGTGCTGAATGGTGCATTTATTGCAAGTGTTAGCAAAGGGCAGAGCAACACTGATGGTATTCTAACCCCATACGAATACGGTGGCTCAAACCCCGACCCCGACCTGGAGGCGTTCAATTCCTGGGGGGCAACTGTCGGCTTCTCGAAAAGCGATGGCGAAGAATTCAACTTCAACAGCGTTTCCTTGGCCAATGCTTCCAGATCGGACACCACGTATATACCTGAATCGAACTGGGCAAACCAAGTCACTATCAATGCCTATAATGGCGATGAGCTGGTGCACTCTGCAGAGGTCGATCTGACATTCGATCACGTCACACACGAGTTTGACTGGCGCGATATTGATCACGTCGAGTTCGTTGCATCGGGAGGTGAAATTACCAATGACCATGTCGAGAACGCGGGTTGGTTCTCGATGGACGATCTTAGCTTTTTCGCCTGAATCAAGCGACAAGCTGAATCATAATGATGAGCAGCGCTTTTCTACAAAAGCTCTGCTCATTCTCATTGCGCGCAAGCTCATTGATGCCAACTATCGGGCGACCCCGCTATTCGACGCAATGGGTCCTTGCAGCTCATGTTAAAATCAGGAACAGTCGCCCGAATTTCATCAGGAGGCCGTAATGGACCTGCGCGCCATCGCCATGGGGCTTGTTTTCGCCCTCATCTGGTCTTCGGCCTTCAGCTCGGCGCGGATCATCGTTGCCGATGCCTCGCCTTTGTTCTCGTTGGCGCTGCGATTTCTGATTTCGGGACTAATTGGCGTGGCGATCGCACGCGCCATGGGGCAAAGCTGGCGCCTGACTCGCAACCAATGGCGCGCCACTATTCTGTTCGGAATCTGCCAAAATGCCCTTTATTTGGGTCTAAACTTCTATGCGATGCAGACAGTCGAGGCTTCGGTCGCGGCGATCATCGCCTCGACTATGCCCCTGCTGGTAGCCCTAGCCGGCTGGCTGCTATTGGGTGAGCGGATACGCCCGCTGGGCATCGTCGGCTTGCTGGCAGGTTTTGTCGGTGTCGCGCTAATCATGGGTAGCCGGATTAACGCTGGTGTCGATCTGTTCGGGGTTCTGCTCTGCGGAATCGGGGCGCTGGCGCTGACCTTTGCCACCTTGGCTGTTCGGGGGGCGACTTCGGGCGGTAACTTCATGATGGTGGTTGGGCTGCAGATGCTTATCGGATCGGCGGTGCTGTTTCTCGCCGCCCCGGTGTTCGAGTCTATTCATATCCACGCCACACTGCCTTTTATGCTGGCTTTTACCTACACCACGCTATTCCCGGGCCTTCTGGCAACTTTCATCTGGTTCCTGCTACTGGATCGCATCGGCCCGATCCGTGCAGCAACGTTCCATTTCCTCAACCCGGTATTCGGCGTGACCATCGCCGCCATTTTACTGGGTGAGAAGTTGGGCCCATTGGATGCGGTGGGGGTTCTGATCACAACGCTGGGAATTCTTGCCGTACAGCTGTCGCGCGAACCCGGTCAGCGCAGTAACGCCTCGACCTGATCTATCAATTTAGGCGCATTTGGCTTGGTGCTTGACCCATAGGTGGCAACGACCTCACCCTCGGGGCCAATAAGCACTTTGTTAAAGTTCCATTTCGGGACAAAGCCAGTCTGCGCAGCAACAGCTCGGTAAAACGGATGGGCATCCGAACCTTTCACTGGAGTGATATCCGTCATCGGAAGCGTAAGGTCATAATTTAGTTCGCAAAAATTCTTGACCTCTTTCGACGACGCCAGCTCTTGTTTGAACGAATTCGACGGGACCGCCAGTACCACCAGCCCGCGTACTTCATATGTTTCGTGCAGCTCCTGCAACGCTGCGTATTGTCCGGTAAAGCCGCAAAGCGACGCCGTGTTGACCACAAGCACGGGCTGTCCGCGCCAGTCTTCCAGTGATAATGTCCCGCCATCGATTGATGAAAATTCGCCCGTCAGTGGTGCCGCCTGAAGGGCTTTGCCCAACAAGATCAGAGCAGTCAACAGAGCCATACGGAACATCACTTCACCTCCTGTTATAAATCATACGCGCTGTGCATTCGTTTGGATCAACTGCACAGACCCGCGAGCGCGCTGTAATATGGTTTTGATTCCTACGCATCTATGCCCAAATAGGACATCATCATTCAAACACCGGAGGATCCATGTCCCGTTATACCAAAGACCCCGAGGTCATTGCGGCCCTCTCACCTGAAGAATTTCACGTCACCCAGCGCAGCGGCACCGAACGCCCGGGCACTGGCAAGCTGTTGAACAACAAGGAACCGGGCATCTACGTGGATATCGTCTCGGGCGAGCCGTTGTTCGCCTCGACCCACAAATACAGAATCCGGCTGCGGCTGGCCCAGTTTCACCAAGCCAATCATACATGAACATGTCGAAGAGTTTCGCGACACCACTCATGGCATGATCCGGACCGAGGTCCGCTCGAAACACGGCGACAGCCACCTGGGCCACGTGTTTCCCGATGGGCCCCGCGAACATGGCGGGCTACGCTATTGCATCAATTCCGCCTCGCTGCGGTTCATTCATCGCGACGAGATGGAGGCCGAAGGGTATGGCGAATTTCTGATCCATGTGGAGGATATCTGATGACCGATGAACGCGCCGTTCTGGCCGGAGGCTGCTTTTGGGGCATGCAGGACCTGATCCGCAAACTGCCCGGCGTCTCGCGCACCCGCGTCGGATACACCGGCGGCGATGTGCCAAACGCAACTTATCGCAACCACGGCACCCATGCTGAAGGGATCGAAATCTGGTTCGACCCGACCCAGATCACCTATCGCGATCTGCTAGAGTTCTTTTTCCAGATCCACGACCCGACTACCCTGAATCGTCAGGGCAATGACCGCGGAATGAGTTATCGCTCGGCGATCTACTATGTGGACGATGCCCAGAAACAGGTGGCCGAAGATACAATTGCCGATGTCAACGCCAGCGGCATTTGGCCCGGCAATGTGGTGACCGAAGTCGAACCCGTCGGCGATTTCTGGGAAGCCGAGCCCGAGCATCAAGATTACCTAGAGCGCATCCCCAACGGATACACCTGCCATTTCCCGCGCCCGGACTGGGTGCTGCCAAAACGTTCCAGCGCCGCAGAGTAAATCAGAATGGCGGCATCCAATGATACCGCCATCGATTGTTTACTCATAGACTGGAGCGTCGCCAGAACCTTTAACAAGACGAATACCGTTCATCGCATCCGACTTGTTTCTATAACCTTCGGCTGAGTCGGCCACAGTCAGGTGGTTGGCGGCCTTTAACCTCCAACGCCAATCATTTGACGAGTCGCGGTAAAGTTCGAAGTACATACCAGTATTCTCCATTGTGGCGCAATTTTCGGTCGCGCGTGCTTTAGTTTGCTGCTTAGCGCTTGACCGATCACCCTCAATCATGAGAATCTTGGGTGTGTTTGGAGACACGATCCGTTGCTACGCAGCGGCTAGCGTCCGGGAATCCCCGGACGCTTTCATTTTATCCACAGTCAATTTGAGAGTCTAATCTAAATTTAGTAGCCGCGCCCACTGGTAGTAGTAGTTCGGTGGAAGCATACGAACTGTAGGGGCTACCCGACCGCTACCCGAGGCCGTCCACTGGCCTCGACCGTGATCAACGCTTCGACGAATACCTCTTGCGCCTCAATCTTGGCGGTGCGGATATCGCGGTCGACTGTCACGCGTATATCCTCGGCACCTGCTTGGCGCACCGCGCCCTCAGCCTCGTTGCGCAGCACCTCTTCAAGCAGCTGCAGAGCGGAATTCGAGTCCGAGAAATCCTGCGGCCCCTCTTCCAGATGTACCCGATAGCGGCCTTCGGCCGGGGACGTAACTGAACCGGCACGCCGAAGGGTCAGCCGCCCGACAACCGCACCGATGGCATTTGCAACACCGGCATGCTCTGGCAGTACCATCTTGCAATGCAACCGCTCTCCGACCGCCGGGTAGTAGCTGGGGGCCGAAGCCCCAAGGCCCACCACATCCACATTCAGCGCGGTATCCAATGCCAACAACCCACGGTGTTTCGCCAACCCGCGCTGCGTCAGAACATGCCGGGCCAGATCTATTGCAGGCTGGTCAAACCCATGGCTTTCCTCGGCAAAAGCAGTCTCTAATAAGGTCAATGAGGTTTGTTCCGTCAACTGATCGACAATGAGTTGAGCCAGCGCTTCAGGCGATGCTGCCAGCTTGTCCCCTGATCCAACCCGCTTACGCGCCATCAGTTCCAGCGCCTTGAGCGCTGCCGAGCAGTCCCAATCCGCAAGCCGCCCCAGAGCATGGCTGGCATCCGAAGGGGTGACTCCCGAGACCTGTACGATCCCGCGATCCACCAAACGACCCAGTGCCCCATGCTCCATCCGGGTTTGCAACAGACTGCTGAGCGGCACAACACGATCCTCCAACCGGTCTAGCAACACTGATTCACGCGCCCCGACACCATCGGCGGGGATACCCGGCACACGACGGGCAAACCTCGTGTCATGTTCACCTACAGTCGTCGCCCGCAATTGCTCATCCAATGCCGCATGTACCACATCCGGGGCCTCAGCTGCGATCAGCGACACCGGCAGCACCCGACGCGGCCCAAGGAAGACACCGCCGCCCAAGCCTTCGGTCACCACATGCACCTGACTGTCACCGCCCAAACCATGAGTCCGCATCGCAACCGCTTCAACCATGGTCCTGAAACCGCCAACCTGCGCGCCTGCGGGGTCGATGGCAGGTTTGCCATCTCTGATCAGCGCGACGTCGGTCGTGGTCCCGCCGATATCGGACACCAGCGCGTTCTCAACATCAGTCAGCCAGCGCGCGCCAACGATAGAGGCCGCGGGGCCACTTAGGATCGTTTCAATCGGACGCTCCCGCGCCTGCTCGGCGCTCATCAAAGCGCCATCCCCACGCACAACCATCATTGGGGCGGTGATGCCCTGCGCGCGCAACTGATCCTGCGCGCGCCCGATCAAGCGGTCGATCATCCCGATCAATCGTGCATTCAGCACGGCGGTCACCGCACGCTTTGGCCCATTCAGCTTGGCCGACAGGTGATGAGAGCACGTGACCGGCACTCCCGTACGCTCGGAAATCACGCGCGCCACTTCCAGTTCATGCGCCGGATTCCTGGTCGCGAACTGTGCCGCAACCGCATAGCCGGAAATGCCTGAATGTGAGCCTAGAAAGGCCTCTAGCCCTGCAACATCCAATTCGGCGACCTGACCCCCGGCATGGTTGTGCCCCCCAGCCAGAACCAAAGCCGGATCGCCCTTCAACGCCTCTCTTAGACCGTGTTTCTCAAGGTCGCTTTCCCGAAACCCGACATAGATCAACGCCACGCGCCCGCCCTGGCCTTCGACCAACGCATTGGTGGCCAGCGTTGTCGACAACGATGCCATCCCAATCTGATCCGGAGACACATCAGCCGTCACCAGCACGGCAGAAACCGCGCGGCCCACACCAATCGCCAGATCCGCCCGCGTGGTCAGCGATTTGGCCGACGCGATCACCTCGCGCTCATCCCGGATCAGCACCGCATCCGTATAGGTTCCGCCCGTATCCACCCCCAAAGCCAACGCCATCGGGTCCTCCATCTGTTCGCCAGAACCGGGTGTAGCGTTTTCCTGCGGCGCGTCCAGCCTGTTTACGACAACCGGGATGCCGCCCAGCGCGCTGCATCAGCCACGGTCGGATCCGGATCATCGGTCAGCGCCTGTGCAACCGGCAGTAACGCCGGCACCGCTGAGTTCCCAATCGCATAAAGCACGTTCCGCACGAACCGATTCCGGCCGATCCGCTTTATCGGCGAGCCCGAGAACATCGCGCGGAATGCTGTATCATCCAGCTGCGCCAGTTCCGCCAACGGAGGCGCCTTTAGCTCCTCCCGCGCCGCATAGCGAAGGTCACTGGCCGCGACCGCAAACTTGTTCCACGGGCAGGCCGCAAGACAATCATCGCAGCCGTAGATTCGGTTGCCCAACAGCGCGCGCAACTCTTCCTCCACCGGCCCCTTATGCTCGATGGTCAGATACGAAATACAGCGCCGCGCATCCAACTGATAGGGTGCCGGAAACGCGTCGGTCGGACAGGCCGTCAAACACGCGCGGCATGAGCCACAATGGTCGACCTCAGCGCCATCCACAGGCAAATCTAAAGTTGTGAAAACAGACCCTAAAAAGGCCCAATTTCCCCAATCCTGACTGACAAGATTGGTATGCTTGCCCTGCCACCCCAGCCCAGCGGCCTGCCCCAGCGCCTTCTCTGGCACCGGAGCAGTATCGACAAACACCTTCACTTCACCCCCACCCTCGGCAATCAGCCAGCGCGCCAATCGTTTGAGGCGCTTCTTAACCAGATCGTGATAATCCTTGTTCTGCGCATAAACCGAAATGGCGCCCAAGTTGGAATGCGCCAACACCGCAGTCGGGTCATGCTCGGGCGTATAGCTCTCCGCAAGCATGATCACCGACCGCGCGTCAGGCCACAGCACAGACGGATCACCGCGCCAATGAGCCCGCTCAGCCATCCAGCCCATCTGGCCATGATATCCGGCTTGTAGAAAGGCATCCAACCGTTCGGGAACAAGGGGCACATCCCAAGGACGACAAAGCCGACAGGCGACAAACCCCTCAGACAAGGCTTGCTCCACCAACCGCTGTTTCAACTCCGATCCGCTCTTCATCTGGCCAAAAATACCTTCGGGGGTGAATTGGCCCAATGGCCAAGAGGGGGCGGACAGCCCCCTACCCCTCAATCTATCAGAAATCCAGATCCGCGTAATGTGGCGGTGGCCGGAATCCCGGAACCTGATCCGCCAGAATAGAGCGGAACGCCGGGCGGGATTTGATCTTGGCGTACCAGTCCTTCACCGCAGAGCTTCGGTTCCAATCTACGTCCGAAATGTAATCCAGCGCCGACAGATGCGCCGCCGCGGCGAAATCGGCCAATGTCATCTGATCTCCGGCCAGCCAGCGACGGTGATCCAGCAGCCAGGCCATATAATCCAGATGATACTTGATCGCGCGCGCGCCTTCCTTGACGTTCTTGCTGTCCGGATAGCCTTGCCCCGTTACTTTCTTGTTCACCCGCTCATACAGTAGCTTTGAGGTCACCTCGTGGTGAAACTTGTCATCAAACCAGCCTACCAAACGCCGCACCTCATAACGTGCTTCGGCTTTTTTAGGCATCAAGGGTGGCTCGGGTCGGGTCTCTTCGATATATTCGCAGATCGCGGCGCTCTCGGCCATGATCTGACCATCCAGTCGCAGCACAGGAACCTTACCCGCCGGGTTGCGGCGCAAAAAATCCGGGTCCTGTTCCCAGTATCGTTCTTCGACCAGCTCAACCTCGATCTTCTTTTCGGCCAGAGACAGGCGAACCTTGCGGCAATAGGGCGAGAGGGGGACGTGAAACAGACGCGCCATGAACTTCCATTCGAACCAGTAGAGTACCCTTCAAGCTTTAGCCGCTGAGGGGTCTGGGTTTCAATCCTCGAAACACGCGGCGCGTCCATCTGCGCGGATGGTGGCCGCTCCATCCAGAATTGACGCGGCACGCCTGCGGGTCCGCACCGATGGATCCGTCACCGACCGGTTGCGCGGGGATGGCAGAATCGCCGCCACACGCGCCGCTTGTGTCGGAGACATTTTTGCCGCACTCACCCCATAATACTTCTGCGCCGCGGCCTCGACGCCAAAGATCCCTTGTCCGGTTTCCGCGACGTTCAGATACACTTCGAGAATGCGGTGCTTGCTCCAGACGATTTCAACAACCGGAGTCATCGAGGTTTCAAGCGCCTTGCGGACCCAGCTGCGCCCCTGCCAGAGAAATACATTCTTGACCACCTGCTGCGTGATGGTCGATGCACCCCGGCTACCGCCATCTTCCAGCGCATCGCGGATCGCTTCGACATCAAAGCCCCAATGCAGGCAGAAGTTGGCATCCTCGGCTGCTACGACCGACCGCGCCATGATCGGGGCAATCTCTTCGATCGGCACCCACTCGCGATCAACCTTCCCAAGCCGACGCCACTCGGACCAGATCGTATGCGTGACCGGCGGGTTCACGACTGAATAGATCAGAACCAAAGACACAAAAGCCACGACCATCGCCAGAACAACACGAAGGGCCCAGCGCCGTATCCGAGCGATGGGGCCTGTTGTTTTGTTTGATCTGGACGCCTTCTTTTTCTTACCGCGCGGTTTGCGGACTGCTTTTTTTGCCATGCCTTGCTATACGCCGCGAAGGGCGTATTTGAAACGGATTATTTCGACAACATCTGTCCGTCGCGCGGTCGCACAACCGGGCGTGCAGTTCTGACTGAGGCTGCTCCGCGCGCCGCCAACTCCGGGAACAAGGCCAATACTTCTGCTTGCGTCCGACGCTCGGCCTGGGTCAGTGCATGTCCCGGGTAGTAGCTTTCACTTTTGGCGCCATTGGCGAACACGATCTCATGTCGCCGGAACAGAATGTGGATATAATCCACCTCGCCCCCTTCGACACGCGTGACTGTTGTTCCGTTCACAAGACAATGGGCAGCGATCAGAACTTCTTCATGGCCAAACAGGTAGGGTGCACGCCAATCATCGATCAGCATCCTGTGCTGCGGCGAAACAAGCAAAGGGCGCGTGAGCCCGAACATCCCTGTCTCGAACCGAATTGGGGCCAGTTTACCCTCGGCTGCTACCTTGGTCCGACCAATCCAGAGCACAGGTTTAGCGCCGCTATCCGCGGTCGTAACCAGATCTCCAAGTTTCAGGTCCTCGACCGGCCGGGGCCCATCGGGGGTATTAATCAATGTGCCGGGCGTAAAGCAGGGCGGACCGAGATCACCGTTGGCGATATCGACCGAACCAAACGAAGCCCCATCATCGCTAAAATCGGTGACTGAAGAAGAAACAAACGTGCCTTGCTGCAGAACCGATCCGTCTGTTGGGGTAAAAACCTCGCGCCCGTCAGCAAGGTAGAAGGTAACGCCGGTATATGTAACCTGCGCACCACCCGGCAACTCGATCGTCACCATATCATCGAAGTAAGACGCAGTGATGTCAGATCCGTCAACCGAGTCTCCATTCAGCCGGTTGACCAGATCATCGTCATTCTGATCGATGATATCAAAGAACTCGACGTTCAGCGTGGATCCAACAACGGTTCCGTTCGCACCCGGATTGGCCGGGTCGAGCACAAAAAACTGGTCTGTATACGTCGTGGGCACACCGATATTCCACTTCACTCACATCATTGGGATAGCAGCATGCCTGCATTTCCCGAATAAACTATGACTAAAGCTAGGCGTTATGCACGGCATTACACAAGAATTGGAAACAATATGGCCAGACAAAAGAATGCCCGGCGTGTTGGGAACGACACGCCGGGCCAAAGATTTAGATCTCTCAAGACTTATTCTGCAGGAACCGCCGCCACTTCGGTGGTCAAAGGATGACTGAGCTTGTTCAACATCTCTTTCGGGCAAACCTGCAGGAAGTTGGTCTTTTCCACATCCCAATGCTGTAAGATATCAATGGCTTTGCGGCTATTGGTTTCCGCGACATGGCGCTCGATCATTGCTTTCAGCTGATCTTCCCAATGGTCCACTGTCACCGGACAGGTGACAAGCGTCTCCATGTTCATCAGCGCTTCGGCCTTGCCTTCGGGGTCGTACAGATAAGCCATACCACCCGTCATCCCCGCACCAAAGTTGGCACCGATATCGCCGAGAATAACCGCAACACCGCCGGTCATGTATTCACATCCGTTCGAGCCGCAGCCTTCGATCACTACTCTGGCACCTGAATTTCGCACCGCGAACCGCTCACCTGCGCGGCCTGCTGCAAATAGGTGGCCATCGGTGGCACCGTATAGGACGGTGTTGCCAATGATGGTGTTATATTCCGCCTTGAGCGGGCTCACCTGCGGGGGCCGCACAACGATCATGCCGCCCGAAAGCCCCTTGCCGACATAGTCGTTGGCATCACCCGAGACCTCCAGCTTGAGACCCGGAGCGGCAAAAGCCCCCAGTGACTGGCCCGCCGAACCCTGCAGCTTCACATGCAAGTGATCGTCCTGGAACGTGTTCCGCATGCCGAAATTCTGGACGATGTGGCTTGAGACACGTGTACCCACGGTCCGATGCGTGTTCTGCACCGCGTAAGATAGTTGCATCTTCTCACCGTCTTTCAGGAAGCGCGCCGCATCGCGCACAATCTCGGCATCCAGCGTATCCGGCACTGCATTACGATCCTTGTCGCGGTTGTAGACGATATCATGTGCGCCATCGACGGTGATCAACAGCGGGTTGAGGTCCAGATCATCCAGATGCGCCGATCCGCGGCTGACCTGTGCTAGCAGATCAGCACGACCGATGATTTCGTCAATCGAACGAGCGCCGAGGCTAGCCAGCAGTTCTCGCACTTCCTGTGCGTAGAAGGTGATCAGGTTCACCACCTTGTCCGCGTTGCCAGTAAACTTGGCACGCAACGATTCGTCCTGCGTACACACGCCCACCGGACAGGTGTTCGACTGGCACTGACGCACCATAATACAGCCCATTGCGATCAGGGCGGCGGTACCGATGCCGTATTCCTCGGCGCCCATCATCGCGGCCATAACGATGTCACGACCGGTGCGCAGGCCACCATCGGTGCGCAGGGTCACACGGTCGCGCAGGTTGTTCATCGCCAGAACCTGATGGGCTTCGGTCAGGCCCATTTCCCATGGCAGGCCGGCATATTTGATGCTGGTCGCAGGTGAGGCCCCAGTGCCGCCATTGTGACCCGAAATAAGGATAATATCCGCTTTCGCCTTGGCCACACCGGCAGCAATCGTGCCAACGCCCGAGGACGCCACCAGCTTAACCGTCACTTTGCAGCGCGGGTTGATCTGTTTCAGGTCATAGATCAGCTGCGCCAAATCCTCGATCGAGTAGATGTCGTGGTGCGGCGGCGGCGATATCAGCGTCACACCCTTGGTAGAATGCCGCAGACGCGCGATCAGGTCTGTGACTTTCATACCCGGCAGCTGACCGCCCTCACCCGGTTTCGCGCCTTGGGCGACCTTGATCTCAAGCTCTTCGCACTGGTTCAGGTATTCGGCGGTCACGCCGAACCGGCCCGAGGCCACCTGTTTGATCTTGGCCGACGGGTTGTCACCGTTGGGCTCGGGCACAAAATGCGCAGGGTCTTCACCACCTTCGCCGGAATCCGACTTCGCGCCAATCCGGTTCATCGCCACGTTCAGTGTCTTGTGCGCCTCGGGGCTGAGGGCACCCAGCGACATGCCTGGAGTGACAAAGCGTTTGCGGATTGAAGTGATCGATTCGACCTCTTCGATCGGCACCGGCTTGCCCAGCGGCTTGAAATCCATCAGATCGCGCAAGTGAATCGGAGGATTGGACTGCATCTTGGCCGAATACTGTTTCCACAGCTCATATGAGGCGCGGTTACAGGCCATTTGCATCATGTGCATTGAGGTTGCTTCCCACGCGTGGGTCTCACCCGATTTACGCGCTTTGTAGAAACCTCCGATGGGCAGAACATCCAGACCGCTGTCCCACGCCTTGGCATGAATTTCTTCGACTTTGGTCTGAATGCCGGTGACACCGATGCCGGAGATACGACTGGTCATGCCCGGGAAATACTCGGCCACCATCGCGCGGCTGAGACCCACGGCTTCGAAATTCAGACCACCGCGATAGGACGAGATCACCGAAATACCCATCTTGGCCATGATCTTGAGCAGACCCTGGTCGATGGCTTCGCGATAGCGCGCAACGTTTTCGGTCAGGGTGCCGTCCAGCAGACCACGGTCAATGCGATCAGCCAGTGAGTCTTCGGCCAGATAGGCGTTCACAACAGTCGCGCCACAGCCGATCAGAACCGCAAAGTAATGAGGATCAACACATTCAGCAGACCGCACGTTCAGCGAACAAAAGGTCCGCAAACCCTGACGGGTCAAATGCGAATGCACAGCACTGGTGGCCAGGATCATCGGCATCGCCACACGACCTTGCCCTGAATTCATGTCAGACAGAACCAAGTGACCCGCGCCCGAGCGCACGGCTTCTTCTGCTTCGGCTCTAACACGTGCCAAGGCGGCGCTCAGAGCGCCTCGGCCGGGTTCAAAGCTACAATCGATCTCCGCAAGGGGTGAACCCAGTTGATTGACCAGGGTGTCCCATTGTGCATTGCCTACAAAGGGGCTTTCCAGAACGATGATCTCGGTCTGGCTGCTGTCTTCGTCCAGCACGTTCTTAAGGTTGCCGAACCGCGTCTTCAGCGACATCACACGGTATTCACGCAAACTGTCGATCGGAGGGTTCGTCACCTGGCTGAAGTTCTGCCGGAAAAAGTGGCTAAGCGGGCGGTATTGCTTGGACAGAACAGCCGAGGGCGTATCATCCCCCATCGAAGCCAGCGCCTCTTTGCCGTCCTCTGCCATCGGGGCAAGAATCTGTTCTAGGTCTTCTACAGAATACCCGGCCGCGATCTGACGCTTGCGCAGTTCTTCTCCAGTGAATTTCGGGTGTTCCGTAACGCCCGCAAGTGACTCGTCCAGATCGTTGATCTTGCCGACCCAGTCGCCAAACGGCAGTGCTCGGGCCAGTTTGTCCTTGATCTGCTTGTCGCGGAACAGCTTGCCCTTTTTCATATCGACAGCCAGCATCTGGCCCGGTCCCAGCGCGCCTTTTTCGGTCACTGTGGCCTCATCAATCGGCACCATACCCGCCTCGGACCCCGCGATGACCAGACCATCGCCGGTTACCACATAGCGCATCGGGCGCAGACCGTTCCGATCCAAACCGGCACATACCCAGCGGCCATCCGTCATTGCCAGCGCAGCAGGGCCATCCCAAGGTTCCATCACTGAATTGCAGTAGGAATACATGTCGCGCCAGCTTTGCGGCAGCTCGATAGCTTGCTTGGACCAGCTTTCCGGAACCAGCATGGTTTTCGCCATCGGCGCCGAGCGCCCAGCACGCACCAAGACCTCGAATACCGAGTCTAATGCGGCAGAATCCGACGATCCGCCCGCTATGATCGGTTTGATATCCTCGGCATAGACGCCAAAGCTGTCCGAGGTCATGCGGATCTCGTGGCTTTTCATCCAGTTGATGTTGCCTTTCAGCGTGTTGATCTCACCGTTGTGGGCCAACATACGGAAGGGCTGAGCCAGCCACCATTGCGGGAACGTGTTGGTCGAATAGCGCTGGTGGTAAATGGCAAAAGCAGACTCGAACCGCTCATCCATCAGGTCGGGGTAGAAAACAGCGACCTGCTCGGCCAGCATCATGCCTTTGTAGATGATCGACCGGCAAGACAGCGATGCCAGATACAGCCCCGAGATTCCTGCGGCCAGCGCCGCTTTTTCAATACGGCGACGAATGACATAGAGCTCACGCTCGAATGTCTCTTCATCCACGCCTTTGGAGTTCGAGATCAGAATTTGCTCGATCTCGGGCCGGGTCGCGTTGGCCTTTTCGCCCAGACAGGTCACATCAACCGGCACATGTCGCCAGCCATAAATATAGTAACCCATGCGCAGAACTTCGGTTTCCACTATGGTCCGGCACTGTTCCTGCGCGCCAAAATCCGTGCGGGGCAGGAAAACCTGACCGACAGCAACCAGTTCATCCAAGTTTGGTTCATGACCCGTGCGACGAATCTGATCATAGAAGAATGGAACCGGGATCTGCACATGGATACCTGCGCCATCCCCGGTTTTACCGTCCGCATCCACCGCGCCGCGATGCCAGATTGCCTTTAGCGCATCGATCC
The DNA here is from genome assembly GCF_056583445.1 of Ruegeria sp. S84. NCBI lineage: Bacteria > Pseudomonadati > Pseudomonadota > Alphaproteobacteria > Rhodobacterales > Roseobacteraceae > Ruegeria > Ruegeria sp. S84. The sequence continues at coordinate 3,177,497 of NZ_CM152618.1, read as the reverse complement.
CGGCATCCACCACCTTGCGTGACGGCTTACCATCGACGGACACAACAAGGCCCACACCGCACGAGGAATGTTCTTCTTCCTCTGAATAGAGACCGTTTTCTGCCATCCATTTGCGCTTGGCTTCTTCGGCCCGCACCCAATCGGCATCATATTTGGTCATTGGCTGTCTCCTTCTTCCCAAGGGGGCACACAGGCTTTTGTTCATCTGTCGGCGTTCGCTTTCGAACGCATACCCGCTGGGATTTTTCGAATTGCTTTTGCGTTTTGTTTCACTCGGCTGCGATGGCGGATTTGGCGTTAAAACGCTCAATTATGGCATCTGCGCAATCGCGCCCGTCACGGATCGCCCAGACCACCAGCGAAGCACCGCGCACGATGTCGCCGATGGCATAAACGCCCTCCATCTCGGTTGCACCGGTCTGGAACGCAGCTTTGATTGTACCCCAGCGGGTCACAGGCAGATCAGGTTGGCCGAATAAGGTGGGCAGGTCTTCGGGTTCGAAGCCAAGCGCCTTGATCACCAGATCGGCCTCTTCGACATAGTCTGCGCCCTCAATCACTTCGGGAGCCTGACGGCCCGAGGCATCGGGCTGGCCCAGACGCATCTTCTGCACCATGACACCGTTTACTTGCTCATTGCCGGTAAAGCCTTTGGGTGCGCTAAGCCATTCGAAGATCACGCCTTCTTCCTCGGCATTCTGGGTCTCACGCTGCGAGCCCGGCATATTGGCGCGGTCCCGACGATAGAGGCATTTGACCGACGTCGCACCCTGACGAATCGACGTGCGCACGCAATCCATTGCGGTATCGCCCCCGCCGATGACGACCACTTTCTTACCTTCCGCGTTCAGGCGGCCATTGTCGAAGTCATCAACCGCATCGCCAAAACTTTTGCGATTCGAGGCTGTCAGAAAATCGATCGCCTTTTCAATCCCACCCAGACCGCTGCCGGGCATGGACAGATCACGGGATTTGTAGACGCCCGTTGCAATAATCACCGCATCATGTTTCGCGTGGATTTCCGCGAATTTCGCGGCGTCCACATCGCAGTTCAGCTCAAATGCAACACCACCATCTGCCAGCAGGTCATTTCGGCGTTGGACGATATCCTTTTCCAGCTTGAAACCGGGAATGCCGTACATCAGCAGCCCCCCCGCACGGTCATATCGATCATAGACCGTGACCTGAATACCCGCCCGGCGCAGCATATCCGCCGCTGCCAATCCTCCGGGACCACCGCCAATGATACCCACGCTTTCGTCGCGCTCGGCACGAGGCTGAACGGGTTTGACCCAGCCTTTGTCCCAGGCTGTATCGGTGATGTATTTCTCGATCGAGCCGATGGTGACCGTACCGTGGCCCGATTGCTCGATCACGCAATTGCCTTCGCACAGACGGTCCTGTGGGCAGATGCGGCCGCAGATTTCAGGGAAAGTGTTGGTAGCCTGGCTTGTTTGATACGCCTCTTCCAACCGCCCGGTTGCCGTCAGGTTCAGCCAATCAGGGATATTGTTGTGCAGCGGACAATGGGACTGGCAATAGGGCACTCCGCACTGGCTGCATCGGCTGGCCTGTTCGGCCGCCTTCTCCGCGGCGTACTCGGCATAGATTTCATCGAAGTCCTCTTTGCGGTCACTGGCGGCACGCTTTTCAGGCATGACACGATCGATCTGCACAAATTTCAGCATCGGTTGCTTGGCCACGGGTCAGACTCCATGAATTGGCTTGGTCAGGGTTCTTTAAGTGATGTCACTCTGGATGAAAAGTCAACAATACTGACCTATATTGAGAAAACTGCATCGCTCGATGTTTTTTCAGAGAAATTTGTCGTGTTTTTAGTTCCGATTCGGACCTATCTGAGCACTTCACTTTCCCGTTGCCCGCTTATACCCATTGTTCTCAACAAAACGAGCACGGTACCGGCAGAGCAGATGAGCCTTTTTCACTTGATTCTTGTGGCGATCATTCAGGGCGTCACCGAATTCTTGCCTGTATCTTCATCCGGGCACCTGATCCTGTTGCCCCGCCTGACTGGCGCGGTTGATCAAGGCCTGGCAATCGATGTCGCCGTCCATGTAGGAACACTTGGCGCGGTTATTCTTTATTTCTGGTCAGATGTGAAACAAGCCCTAGCCGGGATACCACAAATTATCCGAGGACGAATTGAGACGCCTCAGGCGCGGTTGGCACTGGGCTTGGTCATCGCCACGATTCCGACAGTCATTGCGGGCGGGATCGTGTACCTGACGGGGCTTGAGCAGGCTCTGCGTTCAGTCGCCGTCATCGGATGGGCGATGCTTGGCTTCGGGTTAGTGCTGTATTGGATGGATCAAAAGGGGGTACAAACCAAACGTAGTTCGGACTGGGGCTTAAAGGACGCAATGATCATGGGGCTGTGGCAGATGTTGGCCTTAATCCCGGGGACTTCACGCTCGGGGATTACGATCACAGGCGCTCGTCAGCTTGGCTATACACGCGAAGATGGTGCGCGGATTGCCATGCTGATGTCGATACCAACGATCATCGCTTCGGGCGTCCTGCTTTCGATCGATGTCGTCCGTGAGGCAGATACACAGCTGGCCAAGGACGGAGCGATTGCCGCAGCCTTCGCCTTTGTTTCGGCTCTGCTCGCGCTTAACCTGATGATGCGGCTTCTGCGCAGCGTCAGTTTCACACCCTATGTGATCTACCGGGTCATCCTCGGAGCAATCCTGCTGGTGATTGCCTATAGCTGATCAGATGCGCAGGTTCTTGGCCGAGTTCTGAATATCGTCATACTGACCCGCGGGGCGGAATTTCCACAGATATTCTGGCAGAACCGACTCCAACGTTGCGGGCTCGATCCCGAGGTTCGAAAAACCTTTAGCGTCATCCGCCACCACATTATCGCGCCGCAGATTCTTAAGTTGGTCACGAGTCAGGATATTGTTCGGAAACAACTGAAAACTGACGAACTTCGCGATATCCAACACACCCGCCATGATTTTCGCCGCCCAGAAAGGCATCCCGATGATGATCCGGCGGCGATGAATTACGTCGAGCATCTGCTGCATCAAGGCGCGGAAACTCTTTACCTCTGGCCCGCCCAGTTCATAAACACCGGCAGACGCTTTGCCCAGAACGCCTTGAACTGCCGCTTGCGCAACATCATCGACATAGACAGGTTGAAATTTCGTTTCCGCCCCAACAAGCGGCAGGAACGGGCTCATCCGTGTCATTCCTGCGAAGCGGTTGAAAAACTGGTCTTCGGTGCCGAAAATGACTGATGGGCGCAGAATGACGGCACCCGGCATGTGTTGCAAAACGCCCGCCTCGCCCTGCGCTTTGGTGCGCGCATATTCGCTGTCGGATTCGGGATCCGCACCAATGGCCGAGATATGGACCATGCGGTCAATACCCTGAGCGGCCGCCAGCCGGGCGATCCGTTCGGCACCTTCGGCCTGCACTGCGTCGAACGCATTCTTGCCCAGCTCATTCAATACGCCGACGCAATTCACCACGGCGTCCACACCATGCATCGCTGCAGCGACCGAGGCGTCATCACGGATATTGCACAAGATAGGCTCGACCTGACCAACCGCGCCATAGGGTCTGACGAACATCGCTTCATTGGGCCGCCGCACAGCGACGCGGACACGCCAGCCTTCGGCAGCCATACGCCGCGCGATATATCGGCCGACAAAGCCCGATCCACCGTAAATCGTGACGAGTTTCGACATGATGGCGCTCCTGCTGTCTTGGTCTGATTTGATCTAGCGCCCACGAGCCCGTCGAACAAGGCGCAATAACGCCGCGCTTCTCTGAAAATCCGTCGCGTGAACCAGAAGTTGGGGCACGCATCAAAAAACTTTCAAAAACCCCCCGAATCTGGTTGACGCCCCCTGCCAGTCAGCTTAAACGCCCCTCCACGACACCTGCCCAGGTGGCGGAATTGGTAGACGCGCTAGCTTCAGGTGCTAGTGTCCGTATGGACGTGGAGGTTCGAGTCCTCTCCTGGGCACCAAAATTCCCATAAAATTTGAACCCCTGGCACTTTCGGTCACTTGACCGATGTACAATCAGACTGGTTTGGCCTGTCTGAGTCAATTTCTTTATTTGACCCCGAGAATCGACCCGTAGCTACCGGAATTAACAATCTCTGTTGCACTACCTTTTGCCAGTCTAAGAAGGACCTGGTGCAAGGCTATGGCAATTTCCTGCAAATCAAACTCATCTTTTTTGAAGATACCTTCCCGTCACGCTTGTTAGTTACAAAGTCAACTATTACCACACCGATTAAATTCGATCGTATCTGTCCGGAAGGAACGTGCAAAATGAATGAGCTGACCAAGAATGAACGCATGACAGTTGCCCCATCCTTGAAAGGGCCGCACGAAGGGTACATGCCGGGCTTTGGCAACGATTACGAAACCGAAGCGCTTCCTGATGCTCTGCCCCAGGGTATGAACAGCCCGCAGAAATGCAACTACGGCCTCTATGGTGAGCAGCTTTCAGGCACAGCGTTCACGGCACCTTCGCACCAGAACGAGCGCACCTGGTGCTATCGTATCCGCCCGTCAGTAAAGCATTCACATCGCTATGAAAAAGTCGATGTTCCCTATTGGAAATCAGCGCCCAATGTCGATCCTGACGTTGTCAGCTTGGGACAGTACCGCTGGGATCCGGTGCCCCATACCGGTGAACAGACAACCTGGGTCACGGGCATGCACACCATGACCACTGCCGGGGATGTGAACACTCAGGTCGGGATGGCCAGCCATATCTATATGGTGAACACTTCGATGCAGGATGATTACTTCTTCTCGGCTGACTCCGAGCTGCTGGTGGTGCCGCAAGAGGGCGTTCTGCGATTCTACACCGAATTGGGGATCATCGACCTCGAACCCAAGGAAATTGCCATTCTCCCCCGCGGTCTTGTCTACCGGGTCGAAGTTGTGGAAGGCCCTGCGCGCGGGTTCGTGTGCGAAAACTACGGCCAGAAATTCGAACTGCCGGGCCGCGGTCCGATCGGTGCCAACTGCATGGCCAATCCGCGTGATTTCAAAGCCCCGGTCGCGGCGTTTGAGGACCGCGAAGTGCCCTCAACCGTGACCGTCAAATGGTGCGGCCAGTTTCACCAGACTAAAATCGGTCACAGCCCGCTGGACGTGGTGGCGTGGCATGGCAACTATGCACCCGTTAAATACGACCTGCGTACCTATTGCCCGGTCGGAGCCATCCTGTTCGATCATCCGGATCCGTCGATCTTCACCGTTCTGACCGCACCTTCAGGCCAGCCCGGCACCGCAAATATCGACTTTGTTCTGTTCCGCGAGCGCTGGATGGTCATGGAAGATACCTTCCGTCCGCCCTGGTACCACAAGAACATCATGTCCGAACTGATGGGCAATATTTACGGCCAATATGATGCGAAACCGCAGGGCTTTATTCCCGGCGGTATGAGCCTGCACAACATGATGCTGCCCCACGGCCCGGATCGCGAAGCCTTTGAAAAAGCATCGAATTCAAACCTGGGGCCAGACAAACTGGAGAACACCATGTCCTTCATGTTCGAAACCCGCTTTCCGCAACATCTCACAGCGTTCGCCGCCAATGAGGCACCACTGCAGGACGATTACATCGACTGTTGGAGCGACATCGAAAAGAAATTCGACGGCACACCCGGCAAGAAGTGACGAGGGTATAATTCCTTCGTCTCCCAAAGGGCAGAGATTTAGAACGCTTGATCTGTAACGCATTTAATCGGGTACGTTCAGAAAAGCTTGGCGACCCCGGCAGGATTCGAACCTGCAACCTGCCCCTTAGGAGGGGGCTGCTCTATCCAGTTGAGCCACGGGGCCGCGCGTCGTTTTCTCTAGCGGGGTTTTTTCAGATTGTCATGAGCTTTGCACAACAGTTGAACAATTCGCCCTGTTCACGCTACCATCGGCCAAACAAACAATGCAGGTATCTCGGTGACAACAGAAACAAAACGCCCGCTTACCCTTCGTGATGTCTCGGAAGCGTCCGGAGTATCCGAAATGACCGTTAGCCGGGTGCTACGTAATCGCGGGGATGTGTCGGATGCCACCCGTACCCGTGTTTTGGCCGCCGCAAAAGAGTTGGGATATGTGCCCAACAAGATCGCGGGAGCATTGGCGTCAAGTCGGGTGAATCTGGTCGCTGTGATCATCCCGTCATTGTCAAATATGGTCTTCCCCGAAGTTCTAACCGGTATCAATCAGGTGCTGGAAGATACTGAACTGCAGCCGGTGGTTGGCGTCACGGACTATCTGCCAGAAAAAGAAGAAAAAGTGCTGTACGAGATGCTCTCGTGGCGGCCCTCAGGCGTGATCATTGCCGGACTGGAGCATACCGAAGCCGCGCGCGCTATGCTGGATTCAGCTGGCATACCGGTGGTCGAGATCATGGATACTGATGGCAAACCGGTGGATGCGATGGTGGGAATCTCTCACCGCCGCGCCGGGCGCGAAATGGCGCAGGCAATCCTGAAGGCGGGCTATGAGCATATCGGGTTTATGGGCACCAAGATGCCGTTAGACCACCGTGCCCGTAAACGGTTCGAAGGCTTCACCGAAGTATTGGGCAAGCACGGGATCGAGATTGAGGACCGTGAATTTTATTCGGGTGGCTCAGCGCTGGCCAAGGGGCGCGAGATGACACAAGCGATGCTGGAACGCTCGCCCGAGTTGGATTTTCTGTATTATTCCAACGATATGATCGGCGCGGGTGGGCTGCTGTATTTGCTGGACCAAGGGATCGATGTGCCCGGTCAGATCGGTTTGGCCGGATTCAACAATGTGGAGCTGCTGCAGGGACTACCACGCAAGCTGGCCACCATGGATGCCTGCCGGACCGAGATTGGGCGCACCGCGGCCGAGATCATTGCGGCGAAGTTGGCCGATCCGGATTCCGAGGTTGAAACCCGTGTTACCCTGACCCCCAAAATCAGCTATGGCGACACGCTGAAACGGCGATAACTCCCGATGGCGCAGCAACGTCTGGACAACCGCGCGGCGCGGGCGCTGTTCATGGATCGGCACGCGCTTTTGGAACAGCCTACTGGAAGTTCCAAAGGCGATGACTTGTTACAGCTGATCCATCGTTTAGGGTTTGTCCAGCTCGACAGTATCAACACCGTCGCTCGCGCGCATGACATGATCCTATATGCGCGTAAGCCCAGCTATCGCGCGCGCCACCTCAAACACCTCTATGAACGCGACCGCGCGCTGTTTGAGCATTGGACGCACGATGCGGCGGTGATCCCAATGGAATTCTATCGCCATTGGCATCTGCGGTTCCTGCGCGATGCCGACATGTTGAAAGCCCGCTGGAAGAACTGGCGGCGTGACGGGTTTGAGCAAAAGTTCGAAACCGTCCTACAACATATCCGCGACCATGGTCCGGTTGGCTCGTCCGATGTCGGAAAAGACGAGAAAAAGGGATCTGGCGGTTGGTGGGACTGGCATCCATCCAAGACCGCGCTGGAATATCTCTGGCGATCCGGCGCGCTGACCGTGGTTGGACGCGATGGGTTTCAGAAACGCTATGATCTGACAGAGCGGGTTATAGAAACTCAACTTTGCCCCGGCAATTTGCATTGCGACGCAAATGAAACTGTGGATTGGTTGTGTAACGCCGCACTCGACCGGCTGGGGTTCGCCACATCGGGAGAGCTTGCCGCGTTCTGGGATACGGTAAGCGCTGCCGAGGCAAAATCCTGGTGCCAACAGGCTCTAACACAGGGTGAAATCGAAGAGATCTGCGCCGAATGCGCAGACGGGCGGGAACGAAAAGTGTTCGCCCGCCCCGGTCTATGTGAACACGCTACAGAGCTGCCCGATGCGCCGGGCCGGATCAGAGTTCTCAGCCCTTTTGACCCTATGTTGCGTGACCGGAACCGGGCCGAGCGGTTGTTCGGATTCCACTATCGGATCGAGGTGTTCGTACCCGAACCCAAGCGTACCTACGGCTATTATGTCTTTCCGTTGCTTGAAGGGCACCGGTTGATCGGACGCATCGACATGAAGGCCCAGCGAGACCGTGGACTGTTGCAAGTCCGATCCGTATGGCCAGAACGGTCGGTGCGTTGGTCTGACGCAAGAACCCGCCGCCTGCAGGCCGAATTGGACCGGGTACGGCGATTTGCGGAACTGGACGGGGTGGAATTTGAAAAGGATTGGCTGAAAGATCCTAAATAGAACCCAATTTTTCGATCAGGAAACCTTGTTCCTCAATCAGTAGGCGCAGCTCGTTCAGCGAAACATGGGGCGCCCTGCCCGATGTATCTAGCTGCGCATTTGCCCGCCCATACAAAGCCTCGCGACTGGCCAATATGTTCTTGAGCTGCTCCATCGCCTTGGGATTTCCAGCCATCGGGCGTTCGTCGCCTTGGGCGCGCACGCGGTCCATATGCTCGGTCGGTGACGCGCGCAGCCAGATGGTGTGAAACCGGCCAAGCAGGGTAGCATAGGTCGAAGGCTCTGATACTATCCCGCCCGCGACTGCCAGCACGACCCGATCATGCTCTGCAATCACCCGATCCAGCGCCTGCGCTTCCAGATTGCGATACCCGTCTTGCCCGTAGAACGCCATCACTTCAGACATGGGCATGCCGGCCATCTCTTCAATCATGGCTGTGAGCTCAACAAACGTCAGTCTTTGTGCAGCGGCCAGCATAGCACCAAGAGTTGACTTACCCGCTCCGCGTAACCCAATCAGACAAACCCGATGCGCACGTGCATCCTCATCTGGGTGAGGTTGCAATGCACGCCTGACGCTTTCTTTGACGTCGTCGCTGGCTTGTCGGAAAAGCTCAACTATCTGCAAAGCATCCGAATCCCACGGATCATCTTCACCAATCAACCATTCGGCTTTGTAATCCAGTGCCTGTGCGACACGGTGCAACACGCCGATCGAGATGTTGCCCTCACCCGCCTCAAGCTGCGCCAAATAGCGTGGGGAAACGCCCGAGTTCTCAGACAGGATCCGGCGCGGGATGCCTCGCATTTGACGCGCCCGGCGTACACGCGCGCCCACTCGTTCGCTCAAATCCTGCTTTGCAATATGTGCAGGCGGTGCCGGTTCTGGCGGTTTGGGCCCATCCATCTGCATTGAACCGTTTGTTAAAGGTAAGGATGAGGCTACGACGCGAACCATCTACGGGCAACGAATATTACCTTCTCCGCCCACAATGCTTATAGTTTGGGGCCTAAAACGAGGTCTGAACGACGGCAAACAACTTGGTTAGAGCCTGTTCTGAGCATTGCGCTCAGCCTTCCAGCTGGTGAAGCTCTACCAGAAGGTCCAGCAACTTCTCGTGCTGCTCTGCCCCGAGCAAAGAGCGGGTGTGTTCCGCCAGCTCCAACATTTCCGCCAGATTTGCGTCGATAATTTGCAACCCATTCTCGCTGATTTCGACAATCTGTCGGCGGCGGTCTTTGGTATCCGGCCGCCTCATGATCAGCTTGCTGTCTTCTAGCTTTTTCAGAATGCGCGTCAGGCTGGGCAACAAGAGGCAGGCGCGCTCGGCGATCTGAGTAGGCTCCTGAGGCCCTTCTTCCTGCAAAACGCGCAGAACGCGCCATTGTTGCTCGGTGACGCCAGCATCCGTTAGCACACCACGAATAGGCCCCATCACCCTTTCCCGAGCGCGCAACAGCGCTATCGGCAATGATCGGGACGTCTGTGGTAAGTTCTTTGACATATGGAATTTTCGCGCAATTCCAAATATTTCGCAATAGAACGTTGGTTGTGGTTGAGTTTCGTTTACTGGACTTTACTTAACTTGTTTAGCATATGATACTGACAAAAAGGCTACCGAGGCGGATAAGATGAAATGGAATGAATTCTCCGATTGGGGCAAGAAGGTTGCCGAGTGGACGCAAGACTATCACCTGAGGGTGGGCGACAAGCCCGTGCGCGCCCGGACCGAGCCGGGCGATATCCTGAACGCTCTGCCCGCGCATCCCCCTGAGCAGGGCGAGCCGATCGAGGACATCTTTCATGATTTCGAACAAATCGTGATGCCCGGCATTACCCATTGGCAACACCCTCGGTTCTTCGCCTACTTCAATTCGAACGCCTCGGCCCCGTCTGTTCTGGCCGAGTTCCTGGCCAGCGCCATCGCGCCGCAATGTATGCTGTGGCAGACCTCGCCCGCCGCAACCGAGATGGAAACACGAATGATGGACTGGCTGCGCGAAGCGCTGGACCTGCCCAAAGGTTTTGCCGGGGTCATTCAGGATTCGGCGTCATCTGCGACATTGGCGGCTGTGCTGACCATGCGCGAGAAGGCGATGAACTGGCAGGGCAACACGCTGGGGCTGTTCGGTCAAAAGCCACTGCGCATTTATTGCTCTTCCGAGGTTCATACCTCAATCGACCGCGCAATCTGGGTTGCGGGGATTGGACAGGACAATCTGGTGCGCATCCCCGTGCAAGGTGATTGGCGTGGAATGAACCCCGAGGCGCTTGAAGCAGCGATTCAATCAGATTTAGAGACTGGTTTCCACCCGGCGGGCGTGATCCTTTGTGTTGGAGGGACCGGAACCGGGGCAACTGATCCAGTGGATCGCTGCCTTGCGATCGCACAGAAATACGGCCTTTATTCCCATGTCGATGCAGCCTGGGCGGGGTCGGCGATGATCTGCCCCGAATATCGTCACTACTGGCCGGGGATCGATCAGGCCGACAGCATTGTATTCAATCCCCATAAGTGGCTGGGCGTGCAATTCGATTGCTGTGCGCATTTCCTGAAAAACCCCGATGATCTGGTCCGCACGCTTGCGATCAGCCCGGAATATCTGAAAACCCACGGCAAGGACGGGATCATCAATTACTCGGAATGGTCGGTGCCATTGGGACGTCGGTTCCGCGCGCTGAAACTGTGGTTCGTCATCCGCACCTATGGGCTGGAGGGGCTGCGCGAACGGCTGCGGAATCACGTCAATTGGTCGCGCGCGCTGCATGACCGTCTAGCAGCAGAACCGGATTTTCGGATCGTGACGCCTCCAATGTGGTCTCTTTGGACCTTCCGATACGAGCCGGATGGGGCCGACGATCTGGATGATCTGAACCTGCGGCTGGTGAATGCAATCAATGATGATGGGCGGATCTACCTGACACAGACCCGCGTGGATGGCGATATGGTCATCCGCTTTCAGGCAGGTCAGTTTGAAACCAAAGAACAGGACGTAATGATGGCCTATGACGTGATCACTGAAATCGCTCGAGGGCTTTAGGCCCTCATTGACGCTGCAGCCTGCGCGTATCCCCCCGAGGCCCCGTCAACAAAATGCACATGGTCGTCGCGCATGGCCGAGGGAACAAAGCAGGTCATCATCGCCTCTTGCTGGGCGTGCATGCCATATCTGATTTTGCCTTTTGTTTGCGCGTCGTCCAGCATCTGAGTGAGCTGTTCCAACGTGCTCGAGTCACAATCCAGCGTCATTTTCAGACCGTCATCAAACTTTCGGAAATCAGCGTTGCTACTGACCATCTCCTTGTAATGCTTGGGTTCGAATTGACCCAGGCGCATCCCGGTCTTGAACAACAAGCCGATCAACATATTCCCGATCATCAAGCGTGTTTTCTGCATCAGAAGATTCCGACCCGCGCGTGAGACATGGGCATCGATATCGACGCCGGGCGGAGGGAAACTCATCGGAGGTCCTTTGGCCGGAACCGGGTGACCGGCGCGTTCTAGCCCTTCGGCGACGGACAGGATGGATTGAGTCAGGGCGGCGAATTCAGCCTCATTAGACTCTGATGTAGGCTGAATAACCAGTGAAACGATCTGACCAACCCTCGCTGGACTGTTGGACCAACGACAAGATAGGCCGGTCAGATCGGGCTGCGCGTCAGGTCCGGCTGGTTGCACAACAAGTTGCCCGGATTTCATCTGAGCCTCGGCCCAGGCCAGTCCCCCGCCGGTAAACATCGCATAGTCAACGCCGGTGGACGGCGCAAAGCGAGCAACACGCAGATCACGTCCAGCGGCGCGGATGTCGGCCACCGAAACCAGCGCTGCACGCAGAGTGATTGAGAATTCCGTTTCGGCCCAGCTTTGCAATGTTGCCAGCGTATCTCGCGCGATCTCGGCATCCTCGTCCGATACGGCGAATCCAGCACCATCACCACCGAAGACATACGGGAATATGCGCCCGCCCAGCGCATTGATCATGCCTGAAATCACGGCCGCCCCCACCATGTTGACGGTCTTGTACCGGCCCCGCGCGATTTCACCGGTCGAATCTACGATATCGGCGACGCCCAGAACCCATGTCTCTGGCAAAGGTGTGAACTGCGCGGGGTCACTGAGGCTGAGGAAATTGTCCGAAATGGGGACGGAGGCATAAAATACAGAGTCTGAGAGGGTCATAACACACTCGGGAAATCCTAATTCTGCAGTGATGATAGCTCAATTGTGAAGAATGTCCGCCCCAATCGATTCAATCATGGCACTTGTGCCGATCAACGCGGCGTGCAAAGCATCGGGGCGGGGCAGCTAGACAATAGGTCAAGAAATGCAGGCAGGTTTGGTGATCTTGTGTCTGGCCTATGTACTCAGCCAGTTTTTCCGAGCTTTTCTGGCAGTTTTGACCACCGATCTGGGACGCGATATCGGCGCAACACCCGAAGACCTCGCCTTTGCTTCAGGTCTTTGGTTTCTAATCTTTGCGGCGATGCAGATTCCTGTGGGCTGGGCACTGGACCGCGTCGGTCCTCGGCGCAGTTCTGCGGTGCTGCTGCTGATCGGCGGGGCTGGCGGGGCTGGCCTGTTCGCGGTCGCAACGACCCCGTTCCATGTGGCGCTCGCCATGGCGTTGATCGGGGTAGGATGCTCGCCGGTTCTGATGGCATCCTACTATATCTTTGCACGAGAGTTTCCACCTGCCAAATTCGCCACGCTCGCCGCCGTGATGCTGGGCGTGGGATCTGTCGGCAATCTGGTCGCCTCATACCCCACGGCGCTGGCGGTCGAGCTGATGGGCTGGCGCGCGACGCTGGCCGGTCTGGCGATTATCTCTGCTGCGGTGGCTGCGGGGATCTGGCTGACGGTGCATGACCCTGAAAAGGTAAAAACCGAGCAAAAAGGATCACTTCTAGACCTGCTGAAAGAACCTGCACTTTGGGCCATTCTGCCTCTCATGCTTGTGTCTTATGCGCCATCGGGTGCGATCCGAGGTCTTTGGGCCGGGCCGTATTTGAATGACGTGTTCGGGCTCAGCACCGCTCAGATCGGGACGGCAACGTTGATCATGGGGGCCGCGATGATCGCGGGAACCTTCGCCTATGGGCCGCTGGACCGTATCCTGGGCACCCGGAAATGGGTGATCCTGGGCGGTAATACCTTGGGAGTCGCAGCACTGGGCCTGCTGTGCCTGTGGATTGACAGCGGCGTTTGGGTCTCGGTGCTGCTGTTGGCAGTGATCGGCTTTCTGGGCGCGAGTTTTCCGGTGATCATGGCCCATGGCCGGGCCTTCGTGCCGCCGCATCTGGTCGGGCGGGGCGTCACCCTGCTAAACCTTTTTGGCGTCGGCGGCGTCGGTCTAGCGCAATTTGCCACCGGGCGCATCCATGCGGCCAGCGCCGGGATCAGCCCCTCAGCACCCTATACGGCGATCTTCGGCTTTTTCGCCGTCACCCTTGCCATTGGCTGCGTGATCTATCTATTCAGTCGGGACAGCGTGGACTGAAACCGGAGACCGCCCGTGCAGGACATTGAGGTGATTGCACCCAATCTGAAGCATTCCCTGTCGGGCGTGACAACGACGGTGATCCGACTGCTGCCAATCCAGCAGAAAATGATCGGCATCCGTGCCACCGGTCCCGGCCTGCCGCCAGATTTGCCCCATATCAGACTCTGGAAACTGTTGTTTCTACCCAATCGCAAACGGGTTTGGCATGCACGCCGGAATACCGAGATGCTGATGGGCCTGTTTCTGCGCACTGTGCTTCGGCGCAACTACAAACTGCTATTTACCTCAGCCGCGCAACGTGATCATTCCGGGTTCACCAAGCGGCTGATTTCGAAAATGGACGCGTTGATCGCGACGACGCCTCAGGCCGCTTCCTTTCTAGAGCATCCCGCTACTGTCATCATGCATGGCGTCAACACCGAGCTGTTTCACCCAGCCGAGGACAAAAGCGCCCTGCGCCAAAAACTTGGCCTGCCAGACGGGCTGCTGATCGGGTGTTTTGGCCGTATCCGCCCTCAGAAAGGGGTCGACTTGTTGGTCGATGCCGCCCTGAAGGTGCTGCCTAATCACCCCGATGCGCATGTGATCTTCACCGGGCGTACCACCAACGAATTTGAGGCGTTTCAGGCTGAGCAGGAGCAAAAGCTGCAGGACGCCGGGCTGGGCGACCGCGTTCATTTTCTGGGTGAGCGCCCTTGGGATGAGATTGTCGAGACCTATCGCGCGCTCGATCTGTTCGTTGCGCCCGCACGGCACGAAGGGTTCGGCCTTACACCGCTTGAAGCGATGGCCTCAGGCGTTCCAGCCATAGCCAGTCACGGGGTCGGAGCGTTCAGTGCGCAAATCAAGGATGGTGAGACCGGAAGACTGGTCGAGAAAGACAATGCCCCTGCACTGGTCGACGCGCTGGAGGATATGGTGCAGGACCGCGCAGCGCTGGCTTCCGCCGGGCAAGTCGCCCGCGCCCATGTCGAACAGAATTTTCGAGATCGAAGGCGAGGCGCAGGCGATTGTCGAGGTTTATCGATCTTTGCTGAAACAACCCTGAACGGTACTGAACTGTGTCAAATCGGTGTGACGGGGTGAAATAAGCCGAAACCCCTCTTTTTTCTTTGCCGCAACGCGGCTATGAACGCGCGTCCTTAACTTTGGAGACATGAAATGGGCTATCGCGTCGTAGTCGTCGGCGCCACGGGTAACGTGGGCCGCGAAATGCTGAACATCCTGGCGGAACGCCAGTTCCCTGTCGATGAACTTGCTGCTCTGGCAAGCCGTCGTTCGCTGGGTACTGAGGTGACATTTGGCGACAAGACGCTCACTACCAAAGATCTGGACACATTCGATTTCACTGGTTGGGACATGGCGCTGTTTGCCGTGGGTTCCGAGGCCACCAAGGTCTACGCCCCCAAGGCAGCGGCGGCTGGCTGCGTGGTGATCGATAACAGCTCGCTCTATCGCTATGACCCGGACATTCCGCTGATCGTGCCGGAATGTAACCCCGAGGCGATCCACGACTATAAAAACAAAAACATCATTGCCAACCCAAACTGCTCGACCGCGCAGATGGTGGTCGCGCTGAAGCCGCTGCATGACCGTGCACGCATTAAGCGCGTGGTCGTCTCGACCTATCAATCGGTGTCGGGAGCCGGCAAGGAAGGCATGGACGAGCTTTGGGATCAGACCAAGGCCATCTACAACCCGACGACCGAGGTTGAGCCGAAGAAGTTCCAGAAACAGATCGCCTTCAACGTCATCCCTCAAATCGACGTCTTCATGGAAGACGGCTCGACCAAGGAAGAGTGGAAGATGGTTGTCGAGACCAAAAAGATCGTCGATCCGTCGATCAAGGTCACCGCAACCTGCGTTCGCGTTCCGGTATTCGTCGGCCACTCCGAGGCGGTGAATATCGAGTTCGAAGAGTTCCTCGACGAAGACGAAGCCCGCGACATCCTGCGCGAAGCACCGGGCATCATGGTAATCGACAAGCGTGAAGCCGGTGGTTACGTCTCGCCCATCGAATGCGCGGGCGATTTCGCCACGTTCATCAGCCGCATCCGTCAGGATTCGACGGTTGAGAATGGCATCAACCTGTGGTGCGTTTCGGACAACCTGCGCAAAGGCGCGGCATTGAACGCTGTTCAAATTGCAGAATTGCTGGGCCGTGAAGTTCTGAAGAAGGGGTAACCTTCGCCAGTTAGTTATGACTCTATTAAACCCCGCTGCACCGCCAGTGGGGTTTATTATTTTGTGGACGGGCAGAGATGACAAAATTGCGGGACAAAGCCGCCCTGTGCATGCGTTGCCATTGCCTATCCAGCACCAGTTGGTCAGCCACCGATCTGGGACATTGTCGCTTTTACCGCATGGTATCTTTGAGAGTTTGGGGGATGCGTCCCCAGAAAGCGATCACCAGGATCAGGAACTCGTGCGAAGTACAGCGCACCCTTGAGTGGATCATAACCCGCTTTGTAGGCTATTACAGTGCCTAGTCGATCAGCTTCCAATTCAAAGTTCTTTGAATAGCTGCGGCCGCCAACAAAGGCTCCAAGGTCTTGTGCTGCGGCAATGTCATTCGGCCCTGACCCCGCAATTGTTGCTAGACCGGCCAAAAGCACCGCACCAGCCGCCGCATTTTGGGCCTGTCGCGCCAAATGCCCTTGAATGTGGTGAGCGGCCTCATGCGCCATAACAAATGCAAGTTCGTCAGTGTTGTTTACATTCCGTATCAGCGCTTGAGTCATTGTGATAACGGGGCGCCCCGACTTGCTTAAACTCTGATACGCGTTTGAGGGTGCTTTTTTGTCTGGATCAATGCGGATCAAAAAATCACAATTCACATTCTTAGTGCGGCGGCGGCATTCTCGTTCTGCCACAGGTTCTATTCGTGAGGCGACCTGACGGAACCTTATTTGTGCCTGTTGTGAACTGACGGGCGCGCTCGCGCGACCGGGGTTTGGAATAGGTGCTGATGGAGGAGTGGTGGTTGAAGCGCATCCCGCTAATGCCAAAACAGCTAACATCAATACCGTTCGCCTCATAAACACACCTTTCCAAATGTTCAGAGCATCAAAATCGAATCTGTGGCTTTCGAGAAACCAACTTGCACATTCGAACCTACGGTCTTCACGATTTGATATTCAATAACAGACGGGTTGTCGGTGGTCGCCCCGATTAAGCTGTCGTCAAAATGGTAGGCACTACAAATGGCATTGAAGCGAAGGACCAACCGATCCACGCCCCGTTCTGTATGGGCTTGAACCGAGTTGAACACCGCATCAGCGGAGGCGATTTGCGCTGCACGATGGCTTGATCCCAGCCTCCTGCGCGGCAAAGGGACTGCTATGAGCGCAAGTACAGTTCAACAATCGTTTCTGGTATGGCCTCAAAGCAGTCATCAGAGAGATGCCTCCTGCCTGATCCTTCACCCCTGTCCCTCGACCAGCGTCTTCAAATTCTCCAACCCGCGCTCGTAATCTCCGCCGACCCAATTGTCCATCATTAGGCCCATCCAGCGGGACATGGGGTTCATACCAAGGTCGGATACGAGATCCCCAGGTAACCTGTGTGCCTGATCCTTCGGGCCGCAACTGGAACGAGGCGGTGGCTGTCCCCATCGGGCCAAAATCCAGTGCGGTTTGCACGGATTGATCCTGGGTGCTCTCGGTGATTTCCTGCGAACCGGTGCCCACCTGCGGGTTACCCGAGGCCCAGTTCAGTGTGTTTCCGACACCCGCTTCCGGGCCACTATAGCTCAGCTTGGTTTCGGGGTCTCGGGACAGCCAGGGGGACCATTTCTCGGTCTCCTGCATCGAATTCACATAGGGAAAGATCGCCGAGGCTGGTGCGTCGATTGTGATGCTGCGGGACACCTCGGCCTGACCAGGCAAAAGATATGATAATCCGACAAGCGCCAGAATGATCACCAGTAGAGTGACGAGAATACGTTTAATCAATTTCATGAGCTCGATCCGATTCTGACAACATCATCGGAAACATATCAAAAAATCGACGTAATTTCAGAGGCCCGATCGTATGACCCGCAGGATCACGCCGGTGGCTGGTAAGGCAGCGACGAATGGTGCAGCACGATGCGAAGCACTCCGTCAGCGTCTTTTTTGTAGCCGAAGCTTTTGTCGACTTGCGTGATGTTACCTTGGCTATCCGTCAGAATGACCTTGCCCATCCACATGGCGACATCGCCTTCGACGAAGCTGGCCGATGTCTCACTTGCCATTTCGCGCCAACCCTTGATTCCGAAACCGCCATCAAGCGGAAATTCGGCATCGTGACCGACAAAATAGGCCAGTGCACCGTGGCGAGTCGGGCGAAAGGTTTGATCTCCGGACGCCATAGTTGGTTTGAACAGGACCGGACCCAGATTATAGCCGTATGCCGCATCCAGAACACCCTCGGCAACGGAACGGGCCGCATCGATCCCACCGTCTTCAAAAGCTTTGGAGATCGCAATCAACCCATCGCCCCAGGCGGTACGGGCAGCGGCCAGCTCGTCAGTGGTAATCGGCATGATCCTGTCCTTCTCTGTCCGGTTTCTATGGTACTGGCAGCAAGTGAGCGTCAACGCAAGAGGTGTGACCGGACTCTCGCCCGGTTTTGCCCACAGAACCGCGTGGAAGCCTGAATTCTCAGAAAATTCGACCCATTCTTTTGAACCGGTGCAAGGTTTTACAAAGTATTTTGCCGCCAATCTCTGACAGTGCCGTGGGGGCATTTCAATTGGGGTGAATGTGGTGGACAAGATTATCACACTGGAACAGAAAGAACCCGTGCGTCTGGACCCGGACCGCCTGAGCAGCCTGTACAATCAGCTTGGCGACACCAACGCGATGGACGTGCTGTGCCGCACGGTTGAAGAACTGGCGTTGCGGCTGTCGAATTGTGAACGGTTTTGGCGGCAACGCGATTGGGCCGGGCTGCGCAAATGCGCAAAATCTCTCGTGGCCATATCCGAGCAAATCGGCATGACAGCACTGGCACGTGTGGCAGGCGATGTAGCCTGTACTGTCGACGCTGGCGATGCGGTCGCGACAGGGGCGACTCTGAGCCGCCTGATCCGTGTGGGTGAGCGATCGCTGACTGCCGTCTGGGACCAGCAAGATCTATCTGTCTGAGAGGGGGTTGCGAGTGCGCCGCAGACAGATAGTCTGGGCGAAAATCCAACCAGCCGAGACAAGCATGACCCTGTCCTTCGCCCCTGCCTCCGACCCATCGCTGCCACTACATGTGTTAGAGCAATCAGATTTTGAAAGCTGGCTGACCGATCAGCCGGATCATATCCGAGCTTGGGTTGCGGCCGATGGGTTTTCCGGAGCTCTGGGTCAAACACTTCTGGTGCCCGGCACAGATGGTAATCCGCAGTTTGCCATGGCGGGATATGGCAGCGCGGCAAAACGGGTACGCAAGCGATTTCCGCTAGCCGCTGCCGCAGAATCGCTGCCCAAGGGCACCTATCATATCGCCTCGGGCGTTCCCGCAGATGTGCTTGAGGCTGAATGCCTGGGCTGGCTGATGACGGGATATGCCTTTGATCGCTATGCAGCGCAAAGCCCGGCTAACGCCACGCTGATCGCGCCCGAGGGCGTAGATGCCCGGCGGATCGAAATCATGGCCAATGCCGAGGCATTGACACGGGATCTGGTCAACACACCCACTTCGGACATGGGTCCGGCGCAATTACAACACGCGGTTGAGGCACTGGCACGGGAACACGGCGCAGACATCTCGGTCATCACAGGCGATGCGTTGCTGGAACAGAATTTTCCGATGATCCACGCGGTCGGGCGTGCTGCCGAACAGGCCCCGCGTCTGATCGAGATGAACTGGGGTGACCACGGGCCAAAACTAACAGTAGTTGGGAAAGGGGTCTGTTTCGATACCGGCGGCCTGAATCTGAAACCCGGTGCTTCGATGGGGTTGATGAAAAAAGATATGGGCGGAGCGGCCAATGTGCTGGGTCTGGCCCGTATGATCATGGCGCTGGATTTGAAGGTGCAATTACGGGTCCTGATCCCGGCGGTCGAAAACGCAGTAGCGGGCAATGCTTTCCGCCCCGGCGACATCCTGACGGCGCGTAATGGGCTAACGGTTGAGATCAACAACACTGATGCCGAGGGTCGGTTGGTGCTGGCCGATGCCCTTGCTCTGGCGCATGAAGGGGCACCAAACCTGCTCATCTCGATGGCCACTTTGACTGGCGCGGCCCGGGTTGCATTGGGCGCTGATTTGGCCCCGTTTTATACCGATGACGACAAAGCCGCGGACGTGCTGGCGCGTGCTGGCCGGGCTGCCGCTGATCCGGTCTGGCGTATGCCTTTTCATGACCCCTATGAAGCGATGATCGAACCCGGCATCGCTAACCTCGACAATGCGCCTTCTGGTGGATTTGCGGGCTCTATCACCGCGGCACTGTTCCTGCGCCGGTTCGCTGCCGAAAGTCGCTATATGCATTTTGACATCTATTCGTGGCAACGCAGTAAGGAACCCGGTCGCAGCAAGGGTGGTTTGGGCCAAGGCCCGCGTGCCCTCCTGGGGGCTTTGCCAGAGATCCTTGGCCTATGACTCAGGCGCGCATCATTCAACCGGTCATAGACCTGCTACGCCACCCTGACGGTCCGCGCGACCGGCAATTGTTGTTCGGCGACACGGTCACTGTTTTGGACGACCAAAACGGCTGGAGCAAGATCTCAGCCAGCAAGGACGGCTATACCGGATGGGTGGCGACAGACCATCTGGGACCAATTGAGCCACAGACTCACTGGATCGTCGCCGCTTCGACCCATGCCTATGAGAAGCCCGATATTAAAAGCCGCGATCTGACCTCGCTGAGCTTTGGCAGTAAAATCAGGGCTCTGTCTGAGGAGGGCGGGTTTCTGGAAACGCCAATCGGGTTCATTCCGGGGGTGCATGCCGTGCCCGCCTATTCCCTGCTGACCGATCCCGTTTCCGCGGCCGAACTTCTTCTCGGCACCCCTTATCTTTGGGGTGGTAACAGTCGATTCGGGCTGGATTGCTCGGGCCTCGTACAGCTCGCACTGCTCGCCTGCGGCGTTCCTTGTCCCGGAGACAGCGGCGATCAGGAACGCGAAGTTGGTGGATCGGTGCCCGAGGGCGATCCCGCACGGCGCGGAGACTTGCTGTTCTGGAAAGGCCATGTTGCCTGGGTTGCCGCCGAAAACCTTCTACTTCACGCCAACGCCTATCACATGGCTGTCGCGCTCGAACCGATGGATCAAGCGATTGCCCGGATCGCTGCCCAGGGCGACGGGCCGGTTACAGCGCACAAAAGGCTCTAATCCAGGTCAACCGCACGGATGAGCTTGCGTTCCAGAACTCTCAGAACCGCGCGCAGATCGTGCCCGCGCTTCAATATACGCCCATCCATGCCGACCACGGAATACATGCCCTGACGTAGCCGCAGGCGCGGGTGCTTCTCGACCCTGTAAATGGGATGTTCCGCCGTGCGCCGAAAGATCGAAAACACCGCCATATCCCGCAGGTTCGAGATTCCGTAGTCGCGCCATTCACCGGCAGCAACCATTCGGCCATAAACAGACAGGATTTGAGACATCTCGCGCCGGTCAAACGCGACCGGCATCTGGGCAGAGCCGGACCCGAACCGGCTGGGAGGCTGCATGTTCATATGACAAGCCTTGCCGGAAATCGCCGTCGAATCAAGCCCACTGGCATCAAGGTGTTGTATTTTTGGATCGCCCGCCCGCTATCTGCGCCCAACCTGACGGCAAATCAAGATCACCGGCAGCAACCCGACAGCCAGAATAACCAGCGACGGAACCGCTGCACCTTCAAGCCTCTCATCCGAGGCCAGACGATAGGCCTGCACTGCTAGCGTGTCGAAGTTAAAAGGCCGCATGATCAGGGTCGCGGGCAGCTCTTTCATCACATCCACAAAGACAATCAACAGTGCCGTTAGCAGCGAAGGCGTAAGGATCGGCAGATGCACCCGGCGCAGCGTTCCTAACGGGGTTTGACCCAGTGACCGCGCGGCGGCATCCATATTGGCGTGAACCGTGCTCTGCCCACCCTCATAGGCGCTGAGCGCGGCGGCCAGAAAGCGCACCATATAGGCCGCGATCAACAACCAGATGGATCCAGTGACCAGCAGTCCGGTCGAGATACCAAAGGTTTGGCGCATCCACGCATCCAGCGCGTTGTCGAAACCCGCAAAGGGGACGATCAGCCCCACGGCGATCACGCCACCCGGCACCGCATAGCCCAACCGCGCCACATAAGCCGCCATGGCGGACCCGCGTCCGGGGCGCAGGCGTTGGAAAAATCCTATCGAAATCGCCGCGCTGACGGTGATAACCGCCGCAGTCCCCGCCAGTGTCAGCGAGTTCTGTATGAACCCGATATATCGGCGCGACAGCAGGTTCTGCTCGGATTCCAACCCCATCTGCACCAGGATAACCACAGGCAGAAGGAATCCGAACAGGACGGGAATTGCGCATAGCAGAAATGCCGCAAGTGATTGCCATCCCTTGAGTTGCGCCGCTGGCAGGCCTGCGTGGCGCTTGCCTGCCTGATAGTATTTGGCCTTGCCGCGCTGTGTCCGCTCGGCCACGGCCATGACAAGCGCAAAACCCAACAGACAAAGGGCGAGTTGCGCCGCAGCAGCGCGATCAGCCATGGAAAACCAGCTTGTGTAGATGCCAGTGGCAAAAGTCTGCACACCGAAATAGGCGACTGTGCCGAAATCGGCGATGGTTTCCATCACCGCCAGCAAGACGCCCCCTGCAATCGCCGGGCGTGCCATCGGCAGGGATACGCGCCAAAAGGCATGCCAGGGGCCGTTGCCCAGCGCCCGGGCCGCCAGAAAGGCCGTGGCGCTTTGCTGCAGAAACGCCGCGCGCGCCAGCAAATAGACATAGGGATACAACACCAGGATCAACATCACCGCCGCACCCTCGGTCGAGCGAATCTCGGGGAACCAATAGTCGCGCGGGCCCCAGCCGGTCACATCCCGCAGCGTGGTCTGAACGATTCCGGGGTGATCCAGAATGAAGGTATAGGCATAGGCCAGCACATAAGCCGGAAAGGCCAGCGGCAGGACCA
This sequence comes from Ruegeria sp. S84, assembly GCF_056583445.1. Taxonomy (NCBI): domain Bacteria; kingdom Pseudomonadati; phylum Pseudomonadota; class Alphaproteobacteria; order Rhodobacterales; family Roseobacteraceae; genus Ruegeria; species Ruegeria sp. S84. The sequence goes on along the minus strand of NZ_CM152618.1, from coordinate 3,154,704 downwards.
GAGCGATTTCCAGCCACCGCACTCCGGGAAAGCGGGTCATCGTGACCAGCCACGCAGCGCCGACGCCAATCGAAAACGTCCCTGCTGCGACCAGCACCACCAGGATCACCGTGGTCAGCGCATAGCCAGGCAAAACAGTCTCTAACAAATGGGAAATTGTGTCGGTGCCACCGGTCACCGCCGCCAGAACAACCGCCACCATTGGCAACAGACAGGCGGCTGCCACGACATAGGCAATGCCGCCCACAAAGCGTGTGCCTAGTGCGCCGCGATTATGCGTTCCGTGTTCTGAATATTCGACTTCGGCCATGGCGTCTGACTGAGAATCCCGTAGGGTCTGCCTTTAATCGACTAAAACTCTAAGAAACACCAGTGGGCGGACTAACAAAAACTGCGGCAATGTTCGCCGCAGATCCCTATTCATAAACGCGCTGATCCTCGATCACCAAGCCATCTTTTGGTAATGAGCCCGGCGCCACAACTTCAATCGCGCCTTTCAGTTTCAGGACTTCGACCACCGATTTTGCATAGGCACCATCGTTCTCGCAGGGGCTTTCGATCTGAACAGTCATGGTATCCATCTCGCCCTGTCGCGCCGCAATGACACGCGCTTTGACGATTTCATCATGCTTGTCGACCAGCGCGGCCACCTGTTCGGGGCGGACGAACATGCCCTTGATCTTGGTGGTCTGATCGGCGCGACCCATCCAGCCTTTGATACGCATATTTGTGCGCCCGCACGGAGACTCTCCGGGCATGATCGCCGACAGATCACCGGTGGCAAAACGGATCAACGGGTAATCGGGGTTCAGCGTGGTCACAACCACCTCACCTACTTCACCAGGTGCAACCGGGGTTCCTGTGCCGGGGGTGACGATCTCAACGATCACGTGTTCGTCGATGATCATACCCTCCATCGCAGGGCTTTCATAAGCTATGTTGCCCAGATCAGCGGTCGCGTAGCATTGCAGGCAGACGATGCCCCGATCGGCGTAATCCTGTCGTAGGCTAGGAAACAGCGCCCCGCCACCCACAACGGCCTTGGAAAATTTAAGCGCGACGCCCATGGCTTCAGCTTTATCAAGAATGACTTTCAGATAGTCGGGCGTACCTGCATATGCGGTGCAACCCACATCGCGCGCAGCGGTCACCTGCAACTCGGTCTGACCTGTACCTGCAGGCAGGACCGACGCGCCAACGGCCTGCGCGCCGCTTTCAAAGATCATGCCCGCGGGGGTGAGGTGATAGCCAAAACAGTTCTGAACGATATCGCCCGGACCAACCCCTGCAGCATTCAGGAACCGGCCCATGCGCCACCAGTCGTGATCAGTGCTGCCGGGTTCATAGATTGGCCCCGGAGATTGAAAGACATGCTGGAAATTCCGCGCCGGTTTGACGGTGAACCCTCCAAACGGAGGCCGGGTGCCCTGCGCCTTTGTCAGATCGGATTTTCGCAGAACCGGCAGTTGTGCCAGCGCCTGCATGTCTGTCACTGTGCCGGCGTCCACGTTGGACAGGATGCCGGCATATCCGGGCGCTTTTTGCGCGCGGGCAATCTGTTCTGGCAAGGCGCGCGCGTGATCAGCGGTGCGCTCGTCAGCGGATCGGGTTTCAAGCTTATCAAAATAGGTCATTGAAATATCCTCCACCCGCTTACAGCCATCTCTTGCGTCGGCGGTATGAGCGCACGTCTCGAAAGCTCTTGCGGCCTTCGTCAGACATGCCGAGATAAAATTCCTTTACGTCCGGGTTTTCGCGCAATTCAGCGGCGGGGCCGTCCATCACCACGCGGCCAGATTCCAGAATATAACCGTAATGAGCGAACCTTAGAGCCACATTTGTGTTCTGCTCAGCCAGCAGGAAGGACACGCCTTCCTTCTCGTTCAGGTCCCTTACGATGCCAAAAATCTCTTCGACAAGTTGCGGAGCCAGACCCATTGAGGGTTCATCAAGAAGGATGGTCTCGGGGCGCGACATCAGAGCCCTGCCCATCGCAACCATCTGCTGCTCACCGCCCGAAGTATAACCGGCCTGACTACGACGGCGTTCCTTCAAGCGTGGGAAGTAGTTGTAGACCAGTTCTAGATCCTGCTGGATCGCGGCAGACCCGTCCTTACGGGTATAGGCACCGGTCAGTAGATTTTCCTCGACTGTGAGGTGTTCGAAACAGTGGCGGCCTTCCATGACTTGAATGACGCCCTTCTCCACCAAGGCAGCCGGGTCGCTTTCATGCACGCCCTCGCCGCGATATTTAATCGAGCCTTTGGTGACCTCGCCCCGTTCCGAATGCAGCAAGTTCGACACGGCCTTCAATGTGGTTGTCTTGCCCGCACCATTGCCACCCAGTAGGGCTGTGATGCCGCCCTTGGGCACAGTCAGGCTGACGCCTTTCAAAACAAGGATCACATGGTTGTAGATCACCTCGATATTGTTGACCTCAAGCAGGGTTTCCGCCTGCACGTCAGTGGTTTGTGCCGCATCCAACATCAGCGCGTATCCTTGTGCGAGTGTGGGGTTCGGGGCGGCAGCGATCCGCCGCCCCGTTTGGTTCAGAGCACCTTATTCGCAGCGCTGAGAAATATTGTTCTCAGCAGCATATGCGCCCGAGTCTTCGTCGATCAGTGCGTTGATCACCTCAGCGTCAGTCGGTTCGAAGCCCTGAATCGAGTTCCAGGTACCCGCCGCTGCATCCCACTGAACAACGCCGACAAGGCCTGGGCCGCCGTGGTTTTCGCATGAGACCGCGAATTCAGGACCGAAACCGGCCATACCCAGCGCTTCCATCTTGGCGTTGGTGATCTCCAGCGCCTCCATGCCATCGCGCATCATCGATGCGTCGATCTCGGCAGTGCCGTGCATCTCTTGCGCGGTCTTCACTGCTTCTGCGGCCAGCATCGCAGCATAGAGGCCGCGGTTGTACTGCACCGTACCCAGTTGATCACCGGCGCCTGCAGCTTTGCCCGCATCGACGACATATTTCTTCAGGTCGTCATAGACAGGATAGTCGTCGCCCAGACCGGTGAAGGTCAGCGCTTTGTAGCCGGTGGCCTTATCACCCGCAGGCTCAACATCAAACTCGGCCCCGGACCACCAGACGCCGATGAAGTTCTCCATCGGGAAGCGGATATTGGCGGCTTCTTGCACGGCGACCTGGTTCATCACGCCCCAGCCCCACATGATCACATAGTCGGGCTTTTCCCGGCGGATTTGCAGCCACTGCGACTTCTGCTCCTGACCGGGGTGGTCGACCGGCAGCAGGGTCAGGTCATAGCCATGTTTTTCAGCCAGTGTTTCCAGCGTACGGATCGGTTCCTTGCCATAGGCCGAGTTGTGATAGACTAGCGCGATCTTTTTGCCGCTCAAGTCGCCACCGTTTTCGTCCAGCAGATAGTTGATCGCGCCCGACGCCCCGTTCCAGTAGTTGGCAGGATAGTTGAACACGTTGCTGAACACCTTACCGTTCGCCGCCGAGGTGCGGCCATAACCCATTGTGTGCAGCGGAATGCCGTCTGCGGTCACTTTAGGGATCAACTGATAGGTGATGCCGGTGGACAGGGGCTGATAGACCAGAGCACCTTCGCCCTTGGTCGATTCATAACATTCCACGCCTTTTTCCGTGTTATATCCGGTCTCGCATTCGATCACGTTGGCCGCAACACCGCCGATACCGCCATCGCGTTCGTTCAGCAGTGTGAAGTAGTCGGCATATCCGTCCGCAAATGGGATACCGCCGGCCGCATAAGGCCCGGTCCGGTAACTGAGCGACGGGAATACGAGGTCGGCCATGACCGGACCTGCGGCCATCACGGCGCCCAGCGCCAGGGTTGCCAGTTTCTTTTTCATCGGGTGTCTCCTCCCTTGGTTGATCCGATGTTGGGTTTCGGGTTTCACACCCGTCTTTTCGTTGGGCCGGTCCCTAGTGCGGGAACGGCCAGAGTCTGAGTTTCTCTTTCGCCACACGCCAAAGCTGCGCCAGACCGTGCGGTTCGAGGATCAGGAACATGATGATCAGAGCACCGACGATGACGAGGTTCAGGTGCGCCACGATATCTGTGGGCCAGCCCAGCAGATCGACGCCAAGCAGTTTCAAAACGACTGGCAGCAACACGAGGAAGGCGGCACCGGCAAAGGATCCAAAAATAGACCCTAATCCGCCGATAATCACCATGAACAGCACCAGGAACGATTTTTGAATGCCGAACACTTCTCCAACCTCGACCGCGCCCAGATAGACCGCAAAGAACAGCGCGCCGGCCACGCCCACAAAGAACGAGCTGACGGCAAAAGCTGTCAGCTTGGCCTTGAGCGGGTTCACCCCGATGATCTCGGCCGCGATGTCCATGTCGCGGATTGCCATCCAGGTACGACCAGTGGTGCCGCGGGTCAGGTTACGCGCGATGATTGCGCAGACGGTCAAGAAGATCAGGCAGAACAAATAAGTCGCCCATGCCGGAGCATTCGGGCCAGTGATAATGATACCGAACACATCGCGTTCCGGCGCATTGATCTGTCCCGAGGCCGAGTAGTTGTAGAACCACGGCACCCGGTTAAACAGCCACACAAGGAAGAACTGCGCCGCCAGCGTGGCCACCGCCAGATAGAATCCTTTGATCCGCAGAGAAGGTAAGCCGAAGAGGACACCCACGATCGCGGTGATGCCGCCTGCAAGGATCACATGGATGAACATGCTGACATCCGGAAAAGCCGTCATCAACTTGTAACAGGCATAGGCCCCCACAGCCATGAACCCGCCGGTGCCCAGCGACACCTGTCCGCAATAGCCCACCAGTATGTTCAGCCCGATCGCCGCAATCGCATAGATCAGGAATGGCAGCAGCAGCGCGTTGGCCCAATAGTCGTTGATGATGAACGGAATGATCCCGAACGCCACCGCCAGCACGACATAATACCGATACCGGTCAAACTTGATCGGGAAAGTCTGGCTGTCGGCGATATATGAGGTTTTGAAATCCCCGGCCTCACGATAGAACATATCTTACTTTCCCCATTCTTCCTGCGCCCGATTGCGGGCAGCGGCGTCCAGTTGATTGGACCCTTTGGCATATCCGGTGGCCTCGGAAGCGCGCACCAGTTTCATGTAAGCCAGGATGCCCATGACCAGCCCGGCAAAGGCCAGAATTACAGCGATCACAAGTTGGCCCTCGGTCAGATCGCTCGATGTCAGGGCGATGTAGCCGAAAGCCCAAAACCCCGCCCATGCGATCACGTTGATGATAGCAATCAGCTTGGTCACGCCCTAAACCCTCTCGATGATCTTCTCGCCGAACAGGCCCTGAGGTCGGAACACGAGGAATATCAGCGCCAATACATAGGCAAACCAGTTCTCAGTCGCACCGCCAACCATTGGGCCGATGGCGAACTCGAACAGTTTCTCACCCACACCGATGATCAGGCCACCGACGATGGCTCCGGGGATCGAGGTGAATCCGCCTAGCATCAGCACCGGCAGCGCCTTCAGCGCGATCAGCGACAGCGAGAACTGAACGCCCGATTTGGTGCCCCACATGATGCCCGCGACCAGCGCCACGAAACCAGCCACCGACCAGACCATCACCCAGATGAAGTTCAGCGAAATCCCGACCGACAGCGCCGCCTGATGGTCATCCGCCACCGCACGCATCGCCCGACCCTGCTTGGTGTATTGGCTGAACGCGACCAGGGCCGCCACCAGCAGCGCCGCGATGATCGTCGCCACGATGTCGAGATTGTCGATGAAGAAGCCGTAGTCGAAAATGTTGAACGTCGTCTCATCGATCCACAAGTTGATCCCCTGCGGCAGACCAACATCCAGTGTCTTGATCTCGGACCCCCACATCAGGTCCGCGACGCCTTCTAGAAAATAGGCCAGACCGATGGTTGCCATGAACAGAATAATCGGTTCCTGCCCAACCAGATGGCGCATCACGAACCGCTGCACGCACCAGGCCAGCAACACCATCACGGCCATGGTCAGAATAATCGCAAGCAACGCGGGCACATTCCAACCAAAATTATAAACATGCGTGCCGAAAGTCGCGTTGATCAGATGCGCAAAAGGCACCTGCCCGTTCATGATTCCGACCAGCGTCATCGCCGCAAACAGGGCCATAACCCCTTGGGCATAATTGAAAATCCCCGACGCCTTGTAGATCAGCACAAAGCCCAGCGCGACCAGCGCATACAGCACCCCAGCCATCAGACCGTTGAGGATGACCTCCATCGCGAAGATTAATTGTTCAGGCATGCCAGCCCCTCCCCAATTCTGCCCGGACCTCAGTCATGGCTGACCCCCAAATAGGCATCAATGACTTCTTGGTTGTTGCGCACCTCATCCGGGGTGCCGTCACCAATCTTTTTGCCGTAATCCATCACAACCACACGGTCGCTCAGATCCATTACCACGCCCATATCGTGCTCGATCAGCGCAATCGTGGTGCCAAACTCGTCATTCACGTCGAGGATAAAGCGGCTCATGTCCTCTTTCTCTTCGACGTTCATCCCGGCCATCGGCTCATCCAGCAGCAGCAGTTTCGGTTCCGCCGCCAGCGCGCGCGCCAGTTCGACACGTTTCTTCAACCCGTAAGGCAGGCGGGACACCGGCGTTTTGCGGATGTGCTGAATCTCAAGGAAATCAATAATCTTCTCGACCGCCTCGCGGTTCTCGGTCTCTTCTGCCTCGGCCTTGCCCTTCCACAGCGCTTGCTGAAGAATATTGGTCTTCATAAAACCCAAACGCCCGGTCATCACGTTATCCAACACGCTCATGCCTTCGAACAGAGCGATGTTTTGAAACGTCCGCGCGATCCCCTGCTGCGCCACCTCAAACGGCCGCATCGGAGGGCGCTTGGAGCCGTGAAACCAGACCTCACCTTCTTGCGGGACATAGAACCCCGAGATCACATTCAACATCGAGGATTTGCCCGCGCCGTTTGGCCCGATGATCGCCCGGATCTCACCCTCGCGAATATCGAACGAGATATCCTTGATGGCCACCACGCCGCCAAAGCGCAGGGTGATGTTCTTCATCTCCATCACCACACCGCCGATCTTGCGGCCGTCTTCGGTGACATATCCTTCGGAGTTATCCAGCATCAGAACCTCCCTGACACAAAAACGGGATGGCGGGCGGGGCGATGACCGCAGGTCGAGCGGCGCGCGTCAGCCCACTCATTCCGCCGCCACCTTGTGCTGCGCGACCGGAACCACTGGCGCATCGACAATTTCCAACGTCGCAGAAATCGATCCCTTACGACCATCTTCATAGGTCACTTCAGTCGTGGTCGAAACGCTCGACGACCCGTCATACAACGCCGCAATAATGTCGCTGAATTTGTCCTCGACAAACCCACGCCGCACCTTGCGGGTCCGAGTCATCTCGCCATCATCGGCATCCAGTTCCTTGTGCAGAACCACAAAGCGATGCACCTGACAGCCCGATAGCATTTCATCCGCTGCGACCGACTTGTTTACCTCTTCAACGTGGCTCCGAATCGTCTCTAACACACGAGGATGTCCCGCAAGTTCCTGATAGGACGCGTAGGCCACGTTGTTGCGTTCCGCCCAGTTTCCGACCGCCGTCAGGTCGATATTGATGAAAGCGACGCATCGATCCTTGCCATTCCCGAACAGCACGACTTCAAGAATATCGGGATAGAACTTCAGCTTGTTCTCGACATATTTCGGCGCGAACATCGAACCATCAGCCATCTTGCCCACGTCTTTGGCACGGTCAATGATCCGCAGATGGCCGGAGTTCTCCTCGATGAACCCGGCATCCCCCGTCGCCACCCAACCTTCGGCATCCTTAGTCGAGGCCGTCGAATCCGGGTTGTTGTAATACTCGACGAACACGCCGGGTGAGCGGTAATGAATCTCGCCCTTATCATCGATCTTCAGCTCGACATCTGGGGCCGGAACACCAACCGTATCCGCCCGTACCTCGCCATCCGGCTGCACGGTGATGAACACGGTCGCTTCGGTCTGACCGTAAAGCTGCTTCAGGTTAATGCCCAAAGAGCGGTAGAAATCAAAGATTTCCGGCCCGATCGCTTCACCCGCCGTATAGCCCACACGGAACCGGCCATAGCCAAGCGTATCTTTGAGCGGGCCATAGACCAGCAAATTGCCCAGAGTGTATTTCAGCTTGTCGCCAAAGCCCACCGGCTTGCCGTCCAGCAACAGGCCACCCACCTTCTTGGCATGGGCCATGAAATAATGGAACATGCGCTGCTTCAGCTTGCCCGCATCCTCCATCCGGATCATCACATTGGTCAACTGGGTCTCGAACACCCGCGGCGGGGCAAAGAAATAGGTCGGCCCGATCTCGCGCAGGTCGGTCATCATCGTGTCTGCGCTTTCCGGGCAATTCACACAGAAACCGCACCAATAGGCCTGACCGATGGAGAATATGAAATCCCCAACCCACGCCATTGGCAGGTAGGACAGGATATCCTCATTTCGGGTCAGATGATCGAACTCTGCGGAATTCTTGGCGCTTTCAATAACATTCCGGTTCGACAGCACCACGCCTTTGGGCTTGCCCGTGGTGCCCGAGGTATAGAGCATCACGCAGGTATCGTCATAGGTGATCGCCGCAATGCGCTTGTCCAGTTCCGCATCAAACCGTGCGTGACCCGCACTGCCCTCGGCCATGATGTCCTCAAGCGCGTTCATCTGCGAGTGGTCATACTTCCGCATCCCGCGCTTGTCGGTATAAAGTATGTGTTTGACCTGATGGAGATTTTCCTGAATCTCGATGACTTTGTCGACCTGCTCCTGATCACCGCAGACCACATATTTCGCGCCGCAATGTTCCAGCACATAGGCCATCTCTTCGGCGACCGAGTCCTGATACAGAGGCACCGGCACCGCGCCTACCATCTGAGCGGCAACCATCGACCAGTAATGGGCGGGACGGTTCCGACCAATCACAGCAATATGGTCACCCTTTTCAACGCCAAGTTCTAGAAACCCAAGCGCGATGGCACGGATTTCTTTGGCGGCTTCCGCCCAGGTCCAGCATTGCCAGATCCCGAATTCCTTTTCCCGATAGGCCGGGACATCCCCGAACTGGGTCACATTGCGGTGTAATAGCGCCGGAAGAGAGTCCATCCCTTCAGCGCCCGACTGCGTCTGAGCCAATCTTTTCTCCTCCCCATCCGACCCCTCCCCGGGCCGAAAATGGCGGGTTCGGGATGGTGCCCGAACGCCAATGCCCCGATAAGGGACGTCGTAACGATCAGCGTCAAGTTTTGCCTGATGTTTTCTCAATTCTTACGAATTGTAACAGGGATGGAGGGGTGATCTTTCGAGTTGTACGAAACGCGCAAGAAGGCTTACCAGCTGTCATGCGTTGGCGAAGAGTGGCCGTTTAACGGCATGAGTGACTTTGGTTCCAGTTACATCAATTGATAATTCCTACGAGCTAAGAAATACAGGAATGTTAACTTGAGAAGGAGCAGTACTTGCTGACGTATGCGTCATAAGCCTCTGTAAACGTAATAGCTTTTGTTTCCACACCGGGCCCAGTCATCGAAATCACCATGCTATCTCGCCACTCGTAGTAGTGGCTATTTCCGTCACCTCTAGGAGAAGGAGACGTATCCGACGAGGGCTCTCTTAACACCGATCGTTCTTGTCTAGTAAGCGTGCCATCTCGCATTGTGAATCCGTACAGCGCCAAACCTACCTCAGGTGTACCGTCGTAAAGCTTGCCATAGGCGTACTTCTTTCCAGGAAAACGATTGTCCTCATTGAGTTGAGCGTCAATCATATCGAATTGGAATGAAGTCCAGAGAACCCAGCCATGGTTGGGTATTTCGCGCCACCTAAAGTTGGTCATTTGACACCCATCAACCTGAACTTCACGGCGTTCATCTTCGAATTGATGGCTTCCCCCTTGCATCAGAGCCGCGACGAGTTCTTCCCTTTCGCCCGCGTACGCAGTCGTAGAAACAAAAATCAAAACTGCAGAAATATTCTTCACAACTTTTTCTCGAAATATATGGAAAACACTACAACCAATCCCGCAAAATCGGAATCAACGGGACATCCGCCGCGGGCATCGGATAGTTCCGCAGGTCATTTGCCCGCACCCATTTCAACGCCTGGCCTTCCTTGGACTGTGGGATGCCTTCCCACTTCCGGCAGGCAAATAGCGGCATAAGCAGATGGAAATCGTCATAGCTGTGGCTAGCAAAGGTCAGCGGGGCGAGGCACGAGGCCCAGGTGTCGATGCCCAGTTCCTCGTGCAACTCGCGGATCAGGGCGGCCTCGGGGGTTTCGCCGGGTTCGATTTTGCCGCCAGGGAATTCCCAGAGACCGGCCATGGATTTGCCCTCGGGACGTTGGGCCAGCAGGACGCGGCCCTCGATGTCGATCAGAGCGACAGCAGACACCAATACTGTCTTCACGAGCGATAATCCGCGTTGATTTCGATATAGCCGTGGGTCAGATCGCAGGTCCAGACGGTGGAAGCGCCCTGACCCAGTCCCAGATCGACTGCGATCACCAAATCCTGACCTTTCATATAGGCCGCAGCGTCTTCCTCGCGGTAGTCGGGGCTGACCCAGCCTTTTTCAGCCACAAGGATGTCTCCGAACGATATGCTCAAAAGGTCGCGGTCTGCAGCAGCACCGGATTTGCCGATGGCCATGACGATGCGGCCCCAATTCGGGTCCTCGCCCGCGATGGCGGTTTTGACCAGCGGGGAGTTGGCGATAGCCAGCCCGTGGGTTTTGGCATCAGCATCCGTGGCGGCGCCGGTCACACGAATTTCGACGAATTTCGTGGCCCCTTCGCCGTCGCGGACCACTTGCTGCGCAAGGTCCAACATCACTGTTTCCAGTGCTTGCGCGAAGGCGGCATTGCCGGTGGCATCGACGCCCGATGCCCCGGTGGCGCAAAGCAAGAGGCTGTCGGATGTCGAGGTATCGCTATCCACGGTGATGCAGTTGAAGGTCCGGTCGGTCTGCGCGCCCAGCATCGCCTGCAGCGCTGTCTGCTCGATCTGAGCGTCGGTGAAGATATAAACCAGCATTGTCGCCATATCGGGCGCGATCATGCCGGAACCCTTCGCTATCCCCGCAATAGAGACTGTTTGGCCGCCAATATCGACCTGCGCCGACGACCCCTTCGGGAAGGTGTCGGTGGTCATGATCGCGCGCGCCGCGTCCTCGATCGCGTGACGGCTGAGGCCCGCCTTCAACGCCTCAAGCTGTGCAACGATGCGGTCATGGGGCAGCGGCTCGCCGATGACACCGGTCGACGAGGTAAAAACCCGATCTACCGCGACTCCGGTAGCTTTGGAAACGGCTTGTGTCACCTCGGCCACTGAGGTCTGCCCGTAATGGCCGGTAAACGCATTGGCGTTGCCCGAATTCACAAGGATCGCTGCAGGCCCGTCGCCGGGCCCGCCGATCTTGTCCTGACAATCCAGAACGGGGGCCGCACGGGTGGCCGAGCGGGTGAATACCCCGGCCACCGAGGTGCCCGGATCAAGAACGGCCAGCATCACATCGGTGCGGCCTTGATATCGGACACCAGCCTCGACAGTGGCGAAGCGCACACCGTCGATCGCGGGCAATTCGGGGAAGGCCGCCGGGGCCAGCGGTGAAACCTTGGTTATCGTGGCCACGGGGTTACTCCTGCAGCAGCTCCAGCTGGCGCATGACCTCGGGGCCGGCGCCCTCGAGCTCGGGACGCTCGATCTGCGCTTGCTGCGTCAACTCGTCAATCTTGGCCTGAATTGCTTCTTGCCGAATGGTCTGAGCCAATTCATCGCGCACGACCGCCAATTCGGGGGCCTCGGTCTTGCGCTTGTCGTTCAGCGTGACCACGTGCCAACCGAACTGGGTTTGCACCGGATCCGAGACCTGACCCTTTTCAAGGCCAAGCACGGCACCTTCAAACTCGGGCACCATCTGGCCTTTGCCGAACCAGCCCAGCGCACCGCCATTGGGGCCAGAGGGTCCTGTGGATTTTTCTTTCGCTAGCTCAGCGAAATCTGCGCCTTCTTCAAGTTGGGCTTTGACAGCTTTGGCTTCGTCCTCGGATTCGACCAGAATGTGGCTGGCATTGAACTCGTCTTCGCCCTGAAACTCGGCGAATTGCGTGTCATAGGCGGCCTGTAAGGCCTCATCAGTGACACTGGCGGCTGTCAGCGCTTCGACGGTTTGCACGGCGCGCAGGGACCGGGTTTCGTTTTCCAGTCGAAGGGCGTTGAGTGTATTCAGCTCTTCCTGTTCAAGGCTCAGCAGGTGCTGTTGGACCAGTTGCTCGAGGATGAAATCATATAGCACCTCATCTTCAAGCTGCTGATACTGCGCCGGCAGCGCCGAGGCGGTGGCGATGACGTGACCCAACGTGATCTCGTCGCCGTTCACGCGGGCAACCACGGTGTTGGCATCCGGTGCGTCCTGGGCGGCCAGCGGCAACGCCATCACGGCAGCAAGCGCAAGCGATGGCAGAAAAGTGAGGCCTTTGGGCATGGAATTATCCTATTTCTTTGCCGCGACAGGGCGCAGCGTTGACACTGTGGAACCTGCCCCTTACATCGCTTTGAAGCCTTGGACAGGACCGCCTTTCACCCCCCGTATCTAGGGGCTGCGCGCAAGGTGGGCAAGCCTGTCGCAACCAAGAAAAAAACAGATCCGCTGGAGTGAACATGCTGGGACTCGGAACGCTCGCCAAAAAGGTGTTCGGAACACCGAACGACCGCAAGATCAAGGCGGCCCGCCCGCTGGTCGAAAAGATCAATGCGCTGGAGCCGGAGTTCGAGATCCTGACCGACGATGGCCTGATCGAGAAAACCGCTGAGCTGCGCAAACGAGCGCTGGACGGTGAAAAGCTGGATGACTTGCTGCCGGAAGCATTTGCCAATGTCCGCGAAGGGGCCAAGCGCGCCCTGGGTCTTCGGGCCTTTGATGTGCAGTTGATGGGTGGTTTGTTCCTGCACCAGGGCAATATCTCGGAAATGAAAACGGGTGAAGGCAAAACCCTGGTCGCCACCTTCCCCGCCTATCTGAATGCTCTGACCGGCAAGGGCGTGCATGTGGTCACGGTGAACGAATACCTGGCCAAGCGCGACTCGGAATGGATGGGCAAGGTGTTTGCGTCCGTTGGCATGACGACCGGTGTGATCTGGTCGGGCCAACCGGATGCCGAGAAGATGGCGGCGTACAAGTGTGACATCACTTATGCCACAAATAATGAGTTGGGCTTCGACTATCTGCGCGACAACATGAAGGCCGATCTGGAACAGGTCTATCAGAAGCACCACAATTTCGCGATCGTCGACGAAGTCGACTCGATCCTGATTGATGAGGCGCGGACACCGCTGATCATCTCGGGGCCGGCACAAGACCGATCGGACCTTTATACTGCCATCGATACCGTGATCCCGACGCTGCAGGACGATCATTACTCGCTCGATGAAAAAAGCCGCAGCGTGACGTTCACCGATGAAGGCAACGAGTTTTTGGAGCAGCAACTGCTTTCAGCGGGTCTGCTGCCCGAGGGGCATTCGCTGTACGACCCCGAAAGCACCACTGTAGTGCATCATGTCAATCAGGGCCTGCGCGCGCATAAACTGTTCCAACGCGACAAGGACTATATCGTTCGGGATGGCAATGTGGTGCTAATCGACGAATTCACCGGTCGGATGATGCCGGGCCGCCGCTTGTCGGAAGGTCTGCACCAAGCCATCGAAGCCAAGGAAGGCGTACAGATTCAGCCCGAGAATGTGACTCTGGCCAGCGTGACATTCCAGAACTATTTCCGCCTCTATGACAAGCTGTCCGGCATGACCGGCACTGCGCTGACCGAGGCGGAAGAATTTCAGGAAATCTATGGTCTGGGTGTGGTCGAGGTTCCGACCAACAAACCAATCGCGCGTGAGGACAAAGACGACCAGGTCTATCGCACGACAGCCGAAAAATACGGTGCCATTATTGAACAGGTCAAAAAGGCCGGTGAAAAAGGTCAGCCGGTTCTTGTCGGCACGACGTCGATCGAAAAGTCCGAAGTGATCAGCCAGATGCTGACTAAGGAGGGTATCGAGCACAATGTTCTGAACGCCCGTCAGCACGAACAGGAAGCCCAGATCGTGGCAGATGCCGGCCGTCTGGGTGCGGTGACCATCGCCACCAACATGGCGGGTCGCGGTACTGACATCCAGCTGGGCGGTAACGTTGAGATGAAGGTGCTGCAGGCGCTGGCGGAAAACCCCGAGGCTGACCCGGCCGAGTTGCGTGCGGCAGAAGAAGCCAAGCACGCGGAAGAAAAGGAAAAGGTGCTGCAGGCCGGTGGTCTTTACGTAATGGCGTCCGAACGTCATGAAAGCCGCCGGATCGACAACCAGCTGCGCGGGCGTTCGGGACGCCAAGGTGACCCGGGCCGCACCGTGTTCTACCTGAGCCTGGAAGATGACCTGATGCGCATCTTCGGTTCGGAACGTCTGGACAAGGTCCTGACCACGCTGGGCATGAAAGAGGGCGAGGCAATCATTCACCCCTGGGTGAACAAATCGCTGGAACGGGCGCAATCCAAAGTCGAAGGTCGCAACTTTGACATGCGCAAAAACGTTCTGAAATTCGACGACGTGATGAACGATCAGCGGAAAGTCGTGTTCAGCCAGCGGCGTGAAATCATGTCAGCGGATGATCTGTCGGATGTCGTGTCCGATATGCGTGAGCAGGTGATCGACGATATGATCGACGAATTCATGCCGCCAAAATCATATGCAGATCAATGGGATACAGAAGGTCTGCACGAAGCGGTCAAAGACAAGCTAACCATCGATGCGCCGGTTCAGGACTGGGCCGCCGAGGAAGGCGTGGATGACGAGCAAATCCGCGAACGTTTGATCAAGGCCGCCGATGAAATGATGGCGCAGAAGGCCGTGGCCTTTGGCCCGGAAAACATGCGCAACATCGAAAAGCAGGTTCTGCTGCAGACTATCGATGGCAAATGGCGCGAACATCTTTTGACGCTGGAACATCTGCGCTCGGTCGTGGGTTTCCGTGGCTATGCACAGCGCGATCCGCTGAACGAGTACAAGAACGAAAGCTTCCAGCTGTTCGAAGGGATGCTTGATTCCTTGCGCGAAACCGTCACTCAGCAATTGTCGCGCGTGCGCCCGCTGAGCGAAGAAGAACAGAAGGAAATGCTCGCGCAGATGGCGGCGCAACAGGCACAGGCGCAGAAAGCTGTGGATCAAGCTGCCGGGAATGCTGAGGCGATCGCCGAAGCCGAAGCGTCTGGTGACAGTCGTCCGGGTTTTGTTGAGGATGATCCTTCGACTTGGGGTAACCCGTCACGCAATGATCCTTGCCCCTGTGGCTCGGGGAAAAAATTCAAACATTGCCACGGCAGGTTGACTTAACGTCACCTGCTTTCCACCACAATGAGTCCGCCTCACGGCCACATATTGGCCTTGATTGGGAAGCAAATTGCGACTCGCTCCTTCAACTGGGGAGGGTGTCTTGTTTGTCATTAAGAACTACGTGACCACGGGCGGAACCGTTGCCTGCGCTCTGGCCATTGGATATTTGATGCAAAGCGGATCGGCGCAGCAACCCAATGCTGAGCCGAGCGGTGAACGCGTCGCTTCGATCTCGGAACAGGACTCGGACCTGACCGGACTGGAAAGCGTTGTCCTGACCTCTTCTTCCCCGACAGAAACGCGTCCCAAGGATCTATCTCAATCCATACGCTCAGCGCCAGAAACCAGCCGTTTGCCTTCGAATTGCGATATGAGCGCGCGCGCCATGGCTGTGCCCGGCGCCAACGTACGGCTGCGGGTCAAGGCCCCCTGCCACGCCAATGAGACCATCGAGGTTCATCACAACGGGCTGGTTTTCAGCACCGAGACCGATGCGCTTGGCGGCTTGAACCTGACCATCCCGGCGCTGTCAGAATACGCTATTTTCCTGATCTCGCTGCCGGATGAGAAAGGCACCGTTGCGACGACGCATGTGCCCGAGATCAACAGCTTCAACCGGGTTGCCTTGCAGTGGCAGGGCGAAACCGATCTGCAGCTTCATGCGCTGGAATTCGGCGCAGGTTACGGGGAAGAAGGCCACGTGTGGTCCGGGTCCCAGACCGGCGGCGCGGGCTCGGTGATCCATCTGGGTCAGGGCGGTTCGGACGTCGCGCGCAATATCGAGGTTTATTCATACCCCATCGAGACCGCAACCGAGGCCGGAAGTATCACTCTGTCGGTTGAAACTGAGGTCACCGAAGCAAATTGCGGCAAGCCCCTAAGCGTGCAATCGTTGGAATGGCGCGCGGAACGGCTACGCTCACGCGACCTGTCGCTGGATATGCCCGGTTGTGAGGCAGCTGGCGATTTTCTGGTGTTGAATAATCTGTTCTCAGACCTGACAATCGCTGCCAAATAAGCAGCAGGCAGATCTACGGTTTCCAATGAGCATTCTTCGTGCGGCGTTCGCCGCGCTTTTTGCCTTATCCTTGGCACAAAGCGTATTCGCGCAGGACATCACTTTGACCTCGCATGACGGCAAGGTAGAAGTGGTCGGCACCCTTCTTGGTTACGACGGTGAATTCTACCGTGTCGATACGCAATTCGGAGAGCTGACGGTCGATGGATCAGGGGTCACCTGCGACGGCCCAGCCTGCCCCAACCTGACGGATTTTGTGGCCGAAGTTCGTTTCTCTGGCTCATCAGTGATCGCCGAGACACTGCTGCCCGCGCTTGCACAGGGCTTTGCCATCGAGGAAGGGTTAACACTGTCACAGCCCGAGGGCACCGGAGACCTGCGGGTCTACGCTCTGAATCACCCTGATCGGCAGGCGCCTTTGGCGAGGTTCATATTTCGTGCAACGGATACGGCTGACGGCTTTATCGATCTGGTTGAGAACACCGCAGATGTCGTGTTGGCGCAGCGGGAAATTCGATCAGACGAACTGGAATTGACCAAAGCCGCTGGGCTCGGAGATCTGACGCAAACCCGTCGGTCGCGCGTCTTGGCTCTGGATGCAATCGTGCCAATCGTGTCGGCCGACAATCCCGTGCGCCAGATATCGCTTGCTGATCTGGTGAAGGTTTTCACCGCCGAAGTCGCAAATTGGGGCGATCTCGGTGGGCCTGATGCGCCGATCTCTCTGCATCTGCCACAGGTCGGTTCTGGGCTGGATCAGGCGGTCGAGGATTTGCTGTTAGCACCTGCCAACGCGCATATGACCGCTCAGGTCACGCGCCACGATCGAAACAGCAATCTGGTGCGCACGGTCTCGAACGACCCGTTCGCGCTCGGCGTCGCCAGTCTTGCCGAGGCCGGGACTGTGCGCGCCCTGCCTCTGACCGGTGGGTGCGGACATGCCCTGTCGGCAACACGGCAATCGGTCAAGACCGAAGATTATCCGCTGACCTCACCCATGTTTTTCTATTTGCCACAAAGACGATTGCCCAAAGTCGCGCGACAGTTTTTGGCCTATACCCAAAGCAGCGCCGCACAGATGGTCATCCGGCAAGCCGGATTTGTCGATCAATCCCTTGAAACAATCCAGGTTGGGCTGCAAGGCGATCGGCTGGCCAATGCGATCAGCACCGGTGGAGCTGAGGTCGGGTTGGAAGAGTTGCAGCGCATGATCGAAACCCTCCGTACACTTTCGCGGCTATCTTTGTCCTTTCGGTTCGAACCGGGGTCGTCGCGACCCGATGCTCAGTCCCGGTCAAACATCTTGAACCTTGCGCAAGCTTTGGAAAGCGGAACGTTGGAGGCGCGTCAATTGATCTTTGTTGGGTTTAGTGACGGCGAGGGCGCGGCGGTCGCCAATTCACGTATTGCCCTGCAGCGAGCCAAAACCGTCCGAAACGCAGTGCTGGCATCGGTCGAAACCAGCCTCCCCGACAGCATCGAAATCAGTGTCGAGGGCTTTGGCGAGGCCATGCCGATGGCCTGCGACGACACCGAATGGGGCCGTAAGGTGAATCGTCGGGTCGAAGTTTGGATCCGATAACCCTTACAAATAGCCTTGCGAGCGGAAACTCAGTTCAGCCGATTTCCCGATGATCAGGTGATCATGCAAAGTCAGCCCAAGGGCGGAACACGCATACTGAATCCGGTTGGTCATATCGATATCCGACTGCGACGGCGTCGGATCACCGGATGGATGATTGTGGACCAGGATCAGAGCCGAGGCATTGAGTTCCAACGCCCGCTTCGCGACCTCTCGCGGATAGACCGGCACATGATCCACCGTGCCTTTGGCCTGCTCTTCATCCGCAATCAGCACATTCTTGCGATCTAGATAAAACACACGAAACTGCTCGATCTCGCGGTGCGCCATCGTGGTGTGACAATAGTCCAGAAGCGCATCCCATCCCGTGATCACATGCCGTTGCATCACCCGGGCACGCGCCATGCGATGGGCACAGGCCTCAAGGATTTTCAGATCGGTAATCACCGTGTCCCCAACGCCTTTGATCTGACGCAGCCGTTCCTCGGGTGCCGTCAACACACGATTGAAATCACCAAACGCATCCATCAGCGCGCGCGCCAGCGGTTTCACATCCTGACGCGGGATGGATCGGAATAGAGCAAGTTCCAGCAGTTCATAATCCGGCATTGCTGCTGATCCGCCAGAAATGAACCTTTCGCGCAGCCGCTTGCGATGGTCTTTGATGTAGGAGGGTAACCGACCAACGGGCAGCGGCTGCGCCGGTGCTTCATCCGTATCGAACAGCATGGGGGCTTCGGCAAAGGCGTCTTGGGTCATAACACCACTCTGACGCAGAATCGGTTTCCGAAAAGTTAACGCGCCCTATCCCTGCCCGCCGGATCGGCAACACACGGATCCCCTGCTTCATCTGGCCATAAATATCTCGGGGGGGTCGCCCAAAGGGCGATGGGGGCAGAGCCCCCCTGCTTAACCGTTTAACCCTTCATGCCATCCCAGAAGGACTTTACAGAAGAGAAAAAGCTTTTAGATTCCGGATGGTTATCCTCACCCAAATCGTCAAACTCACGCAGAAGTTCTTTCTGACGGCTGGTAAGATTGACCGGAGTTTCCACGGCAAGTTCGATGAACATATCCCCGATGCCTCCGCCGCGCAGGGCGGGCATGCCTTTGCTGCGCAGGCGCATCTGGCGGCCCGACTGGCTGCCGGCAGGAATCTGAACACGACCGCGACCACCGTCGATGGTCGGCACCTCGATCGAACCGCCAAGTGCTGCCTTGGCCATGCTGACTGGCACACGGCAATAGAGGTTCACGCTGTCACGTTCGAACAGCTTGTGCTCGGAAACTTCGACAAAAATATAGAGGTCACCCGGAGGACCACCACGCATTCCAGCCTCACCCTCACCGGCCAGACGAATCCGGGTGCCGGTCTCGACACCGGCAGGGATGTTCACGGACAATGCGCGATCTTTTTCAACGCGTCCCGCACCTTGGCACGACTTACAAGGGTTCTTAATGATCTGACCCAAACCAGAGCAGGTCGGGCAGGTGCGCTCAACCGTGAAAAAGCCCTGTTGCGCGCGAACCTTGCCCATGCCGGAACAAGTCGGACATGCAGTAGGTTCAACACCACCTTCGGCACCAGTTCCCTCGCAAGAGGAACAGGCCACAGCCGTAGGAACGTTTATGGTTTTCTGCAGGCCTGCATAAGCCTCTTCCAGCGTGACCCGCAGGTTATAGCGCAGGTCTGAACCGCGTGCAGCGCGACGGCCCCCGCCTGCCCCACGCTGGCCACCCATGAAGTCGCCGAACAGGTCGTCGAACACGTCAGAGAACGCGCTGGAGAAATCGCCCTGACCGAAGCCGCCACCGGGACGGCCGCCGCCGCCGCCCATGCCGTTTTCAAACGCAGCGTGACCAAAGCGGTCATAAGCGGCTTTCTTGTCAGCATCACGCAGAACATCGTAAGCCTCGTTGGCCTCTTTGAACTGCGCTTCGGCATCGGGGTTGTCCTTGTTGCGATCGGGATGCAGCTGTTTGGCTTTCGAGCGAAAGCCTTTCTTGATCTCATCCGCAGAAGCGCCCTTGGACACGCCGAGCACTTCGTAATAGTCGCGTTTGGACATCAGTATTTCCTTCTGCCTCAACGTAATCGGGCCGGCCCGGCAACCGGACCGGCCCAAATTGGCCCGGTTACCCGTTAGTTACGCTTGTCGTCGTCCAGATCTTCGAACTCGGCGTCGACAATGTCATCGTCACCCGGCGCGGCATCTGCGGCTGCGGGCTCATCTTCGCCCTCTTCCGTCTGTGCCTTATAGATCGCCTCACCCAGTTTCATGGCCGCTTCGGTCACGTTCTGGATGCCCGACTTGATCTTGTCGGCATTGTCCGTTTCCAACTCATCCTTGAGCGCAGCAACGGCCAGTTCGATCGCTTCGACGGTCGACGGGTCGACCTTGTCGCCATGTTCCTCGATCGATTTCTCGGTCGCGTGGACAAGGCTTTCGGCCTGGTTCTTGGCTTCGACCAGCTCTTTGCGGGCCTTGTCCGCCTCGGCGTTCTCCTCGGCATCCTTGACCATCTTGTCGATATCTTCGTCCGACAGACCGCCCGAGGCCTGGATGGTGATCTTCTGCTCTTTGCCAGTACCTTTGTCCTTGGCCGAAACCGAGACAATGCCGTTGGCGTCGATGTCAAAAGTCACCTCGATCTGAGGCATGCCGCGCGGTGCGGGCGGGATCTCTTCCAGATTGAACTGACCCAGGATCTTGTTGTCCGCAGCCATTTCGCGCTCACCCTGGAAACAGCGGATGGTCACGGCGTTCTGGTTGTCCTCGGCGGTCGAGAAGACCTGAGACTTCTTGGTCGGAATGGTCGTGTTGCGGTCGATCAGACGGGTGAACACGCCACCCAGCGTCTCGATGCCCAAGCTGAGCGGGGTCACGTCCAGCAGAACCACGTCTTTGACGTCGCCCTGCAGAACGCCGGCCTGAATGGCGGCGCCCATGGCAACAACTTCGTCCGGGTTCACACCTTTGTGCGGCTCCTTACCGAAGAACTTGGTGACCTCTTCGATCACTTTCGGCATCCGGGTCATACCACCGACCAGAACAACCTCATCCACGTCGCCAGCCGACAGGCCTGCGTCTTTCAGGGCAGCCTGGCAAGGCTTCATCGACTTCTTGATCAGGTCGCCAACCAGCGATTCCAGCTTGGCACGGGTCAGTTTCATGACCATGTGCAACGGCTGACCGTTCGAACCCATCGAGATGAACGGCTGGTTGATTTCGGTCTGCGAGGTTGAGGACAGCTCGATCTTGGCTTTTTCAGCAGCTTCTTTCAGACGCTGCAGGGCCATCTTGTCGGCAGACAGATCGACACCGTGTTCCTTTTTGAACTCATCCGCCAGGTAGTTGACGATGCGCATGTCAAAGTCCTCACCACCCAGGAAGGTGTCACCGTTGGTCGACTTCACCTCGAACAGGCCGTCGTCGATTTCCAGAATGGTTACGTCGAAAGTACCACCACCAAGGTCATAAACCGCGATGGTTTGGGTTTCTTCCTTGTCAAGACCATAGGCCAGAGCAGCCGCTGTCGGTTCGTTGATGATCCGCAGCACTTCCAGACCGGCGATTTTACCGGCGTCTTTGGTGGCCTGACGCTGAGCATCGTTGAAGTATGCCGGAACGGTGATGACTGCTTGCGTGACTTCCTCACCCAGATAGCTTTCTGCGGTTTCCTTCATCTTGCCCAGAGTGAAGGCCGAGATCTGGCTTGGGGAATATTTTTCACCGCGGGCTTCAACCCACGCGTCGCCATTGCCGCCATCAACGATGGCGTAGGGCACCATTTTCTTGTCTTTTTCGACTTCTGCATCATCCACACGACGACCGATCAGACGCTTGACGCCAAAGATCGTGTTGTCGGGGTTGGTGACCGCCTGACGTTTTGCAGGCTGACCGACCAGACGCTCATCTTCTGTAAAAGCGACGATCGAGGGCGTGGTCCGCGCCCCTTCGGCGTTTTCGATGACCTTCGGCTGCGAGCCGTCCATGATGGCCACACACGAGTTGGTGGTACCGAGGTCAATCCCGATTACTTTTCCCATATTTTCAATCCCTTTCCATTCAAGGCGATGTCCCGAGGGTTGGACCCGTTGCGGCATCCTGCCCCCGATTGATGTGCGCGACAGCACTACACCATCGCGCGTCGAGGCGTATATAAGGGCGAGAACAGGGGCCTGCAAGCGTTCAGAAACGCAGGTTTTCGGGAATCTGTGGCCTTTTTTGGCAAGGTTTTGGCAAGGTTTGGGGATTCTGGAATGGCGCGGCTGTTATTGCGCGGATTTGATATTCGGAAAGGCTATTTGGATGCGGCGGCGCAGTCGCATCTAGTTGACCTGCTTAGGCCGATTCTGAAAGTGGCACCGCTTTATCGGCCCGTGACACCTTCGGGCAAGGAAATGTCAGTGCGCATGACCTCGGCCGGGGTGCTGGGATGGGTCACTGACCGGGCGGGCTATCGGTATCAGGACACGCACCCAAAGGGCATGACATGGCCCGCGATTCCAGATGAGATATTGACCATCTGGCAAGACCTGACCTGCGCGGATCGCCAGCCCGATTGCTGTCTGATCAACTATTACGGTGAAGGCACCAAGATGGGCCTGCATCAGGACAAGGATGAGGCCGATTTCTCGTGGCCCGTGCTGTCGATTTCATTGGGCGATGACGCGCTGTTCCGCATCGGCAATACAACACGGGGTGGCAAGACCGAGTCGATCTGGCTGAGCTCGGGCGATGTGGTGATCATGGGCGGCCCGGCACGCTTGACCTATCACGGGGTTGATCGCATCCGGTTTGGATCATCCAAACTTTTGCCAAAGGGCGGACGCATCAACCTGACTTTGAGAGTCGCAACGTGAAACACAATCCAAATTCGGGATCAGCTTTTCAGGATAAAGTGTGCACCGCCAAGATCAGCGTCGCGCATCCCAGCTTTTCGAGACCTGCTTACGGGTATAGAACTCGCCCAGCAGGCCGATCATCGTCAGGATTATCCCGACCCAAAGCGCGTATTCCCAACTGGAGTTGCGGGGAAAGTAGTTTCGGAACACAAAACCACGGCATTGATCTATGATGTGAAACAGCGGGTTCCACGCAAACATAGTCAGCATGAACCCACCCAATGCGTTGCCGACGAACATCTTGCCAGAAAATATCATGTTCAGACGACGGTACATACTTGTCAGGATGCTTACTGTATTTGGAAACCAGGGCTTTAGCGCCAGAAACACAAGACCGACCGAGCATCCTACAAACCATGCCAGCAAAAGCATCCCAAAAGCACCGCCGGGCTCCTGAATTACAAGGGGCGAGACGGCTACGCTGTAGACGAACAGGATGACCAGGATCGAGGCAAGCTGCGTGTACAGAATACCGAAGGCAGAAGCTGACAACATCACCATCATGGTCATCGGCGAATGCAGTGTCATCGGATTGTTGCCGGATCCAACCCCGGCGATAGCAGCGACAGACTTGATATGCGTCAGGAACAGAAAAACTCCGGAGAGCAGGAACAAAACCATCTCGCCCCGGATTTTGGCCATGCCGGTCATTCGACCAATTAGCGTCATAAGTATATAAAACGCCGTCACCAGAAGAACGACCTGAACAATGTTTATCAGGATTGCGATCACCGCATTTGAATGCTGCGAGCGGATATTGCGGACCACCGCATGGAATATAAGCTCGGCGGTGGTGAAAACCCCGCCCAGCAACGACTGATTTCGCTTGTAGTGAAACACTCGAATACTCTTTCCTGCTGTGTCAGCCGCAAATTGGCACGAAATTCTTGCTGTTCCGTATCCATCGCATCATAAGTCCGTGAGATGCCCTGATCAACAAACCACAGGAACGGAGCTTTTTTGTGACTTATGACGCGCTTATTCCCGTCATCCGGCGGCTGGCCTTGCAGGCAGGCGACAAGATCATGCAGATCTATGAAGCAGATGATTTCGACGTCAAGGTCAAGTCAGACTCAAGCCCGGTAACCGAGGCGGACGAGGCGGCGGATGCTTTGATCTCGGCCGGATTGCGCGAGGCTTTTCCAGATATCCTGCTGGTGACCGAGGAACAGGCAGCTTCGCATTCCGAAAAGGGTGATACCTTTCTGATCGTTGATCCTCTGGACGGCACCAAAGAGTTCATCAACCGGCGGGGCGATTTCACCGTAAATATTGCTCTGGTCGAGAACGGCGTGCCGACGCGCGGTGTGGTTTACGCACCGGCGCGGGGGCGGATGTTCTATACGCAAGCCGATGGGCAAGCTGTCGAGGAAACCGGCGCACTGGACAAAGATCAGCCGGGTGTGTTGACGCCAATATCAGTCTCTAAACCAAACAATTCGGCGCTGATGATCGTTGCATCCAAGTCGCATCGGGATCAGGCGACCGAGGACTACATCAACAAATATCAGGTGCGCGACAGCAAAAGCGCTGGGTCGTCGCTGAAGTTCTGTCTGGTGGCGACGGGAGAGGCCGACCTCTACCCCCGTGTTGGCCGCACCATGGAGTGGGACACCGCTGCGGGCCACGCGGTTCTGGCCGGTGCGGGCGGACATGTGGTGCGCTTTGACGACCATTCGCCGCTGACCTATGGCAAAGACGGCTATGCCAATCCATTTTTCATCGCCTATGCTCCAGGCGTTGAGCTGAAGGAAGCCTGATGTCAGTATTGATTGCCATTCCCGCGCGCTACGCTTCGACCCGCTATCCAGGCAAACCTCTGGTTCCGCTGACCGGGGCAAACGGAACCAGCATGACTCTGATCGAACGATCCTGGCGCGCCGCGATTTCCGTGTCAGGCGTAGATCGCGTGGTTGTGGCAACCGACGATGACCGTATCCGCGAAGTCTCAGAGGGATTTGGTGCCGAGGTGGTGATGACTTCAGACACCTGCCGCAACGGTACCGAACGCTGCGCCGAGGCGCACTCGGCTCTGGGTGGCGGTTATGACATCGTCGTCAACCTGCAAGGGGATGCGCCTTTGACCCCGCATTGGTTTGTTGAAGACCTGATCTCGGGTCTGCGCAACGCGCCAGATGCGGGTATGGCCACCCCCGTGCTGCGCTGTGACGGGGACGCACTGAACGGATTACTGAACGATCGCAAGCAAGGCCGGGTCGGGGGCACTACAGCGGTGTTCGGCAATGACCACAGCGCGCTTTACTTCTCGAAAGAAGTGATCCCTTTCACAGCCGAGACCTATGCCAGCAGTGACCCGACACCGGTATTCCACCACGTCGGAGTTTATGCCTATCGGCCTGACGCTCTGACTGCTTATCCGGGCTGGACTAGCGGTCCGCTGGAGACACTGGAAGGGTTGGAACAGCTGCGCTTCATGGAAAACGGCCGCAAGGTTCTGTGTGTCGAAGTTGAAGCCAAAGGTCGTCAGTTCTGGGAGCTGAACAACCCGCAGGACGTGGCCAAGATCGAAGAAATGATGGCCGCTATGGGGCTTGAATGACAAATATTCTGGTTACAGGTGGTGCAGGTTATATCGGCTCTCATGCCTGCAAGGCACTGGCAAGGGCGGGGTATACGCCCGTAACCTATGACAATCTTGTCACCGGATGGCAGGACGCGGTGAAATTCGGCCCTTTCGAGCAGGGCGACCTGCTGGACCGCGCCCGGCTGGACGAAGTGTTCGCCAAATACCAACCCGCCGCCGTGATACATTTCGCCGCCCTCAGTCAGGTCGGCGAAGCGATGGCTGAGCCCGGAACGTATTGGTCGAACAATGTCACCGGTTCGCTGACACTGATACAGGCGGCTGTGGATGCGGGATGTTTGAACTTTGTGTTCTCGTCGACCTGCGCCACCTATGGCGAACATGACAACGTTGTGCTGGACGAGAGCACGCAACAGCAGCCATTGAATGCCTATGGTGCCTCGAAACGAGCGATCGAGGACATCTTACGTGATTTCCAAGCCGCATATGGCCTGAAGCACGTGATCTTCCGCTATTTCAACGTGGCCGGGGCCGACCCGGATGCCGAAGTTGGAGAGTTTCACCAACCAGAAACCCATCTGGTGCCGCTGATGCTGGACGCCATCGATGGCAAGCGGAGTGGCTTGACTGTATTCGGCACCGATTACGATACACCCGACGGCACCTGCATCCGCGATTATGTACATGTTTGTGACCTGGTCGATGCACATGTTCTGGGGTTGAAATGGCTTGAGCAAGGCAAAGAAAGCCGCGTGTTCAATCTGGGCACCGGGTCGGGGTTTTCGGTGATGGAAGTCATCGAGCATTCCAAGGCCGTCACCAACCGCGCGGTACCCTACAGCATCGGCCCGCGCCGGGCCGGGGATTGCACGAGTCTAGTTTCAGGCTCGGTCCGAGCCAAGGAAGAGCTGGGCTGGACACCAAAAAGATCAACGTTAGAGACGATGATCACGGATGCCTGGCGTTGGCATCAGAATGGCGGCTATACCAAGTGAACCTTGAGGATCAGCCGCTGACCTGGGTGCAGCGCTACAAGCTGCGCCTGAAACGCAAGCGGCTGTTGTGGCGATCCTTTCGCAGCCGCCATCAACTGAAGTCGTTGACTGACAACACGCAAAAGATCACACCCGGCGCCATTCTGGCCTTTACCACGCTGCGGAATGAGATCACCCGTCTGCCGTGGTTCTTTCACCATTATCGCACGCTGGGCATTGATCATTTTCTGATGGTGGATAATGGCAGCGAGGACGGCTCAGTCCCGTATTTGCTCGAACAGCCGGATGTGTCGCTGTGGCGGACTACGGCAAGCTATCGCGCGTCCCGGTTCGGGTTGGATTGGCTGACTTGGCTGCAGTGGAAACTTGGGTACGACCACTGGACGTTGATGGTCGACGCCGATGAGTTACTGATCTACGCCCATCACAACACCCATACGATGCGCGATTTAACTGCATGGCTGGACGCGCGCGGTCAAACCACGTTTGGGGCGATGATGCTGGATCTCTATCCCAAAGGTCGGCTGGGCAAGCAAAGTTATGATCCGCATTCCGATCCAACCGATTGCCTGAACTGGTTTGACCCCGGCCCCTATCGTGCTCAGCGCCAAAGGCCGATGGGCAACCTTTGGGTTCAGGGAGGCGTACGCGAGCGGGTGTTTTTTGCAGATCAGCCCCAAAAATCACCGACGCTGAACAAGATCCCTCTGACCCGGTGGTCACGACATACGGCCTATGTGAATTCGTGCCATTCCGCGCTGCCCCGGTTCTTGAATTTTGAATATGACGGTCCGGGTGGGCAGACCGCCTCGGGCGTGTTGCTCCATACGAAATTCCTGCCTGAGGTTGTCGACAAATCGCGGATCGAAAAACAGAGGCGGCAACATTTTCACGACCCCGATCGGTTCGGCGCCTATTATGACGGGATCATCAGCGGGCCTGATCTTTGGACTTCTGACTCGGTCAAACTAGGTGATTGGCAACAGTTACAAGACCTTGGGCTCATGAACGCGGGCGGATTTCCTGCCACAGGGGGGAAGTAAACCGGATTTAAACCCGTTGCCTCACAAGGTGCAGAGATGTCATAAAACGTTAATGTCCGGCACCACTCAGGCCTCAGGCGGCCCCGGGCAGACGCGCGTATCAAAAAAGGTTGGGCAGCCGCGTGAGCCTTTTGGATTCCTATCGCATGAGATTGCGGCGCAAGCGCCGCCTGCTGCGTTGCCTACGTCGGCGTCGGGATCTGAAAGCGGTGCAAGATAACACCAACAAGATCAAAGAAAACGACATCTTGTTGATGAGCGTGATGCGGAACGAAAAGATCCGCCTTCCCTATTTCTTAGACTACTATCGAAAGCTTGGCATCAATCACTTCCTGTGCGTGGACAACAACAGCGATGACGGCACCCACGAATACCTGAGAAGCCAGCCGGACGTTTCGCTGTGGTGGACGGATGTAGGTTACAAGAATGCGACCTTTGGTCTGGATTGGTCCAACTACCTGCTGCGCCGCTATGCGCATAAGCACTGGGTTCTGACGGTCGATCCGGATGAATTCTTTATCTATCCTTTTTGCGATACCCGCCCGATCCGCGCCCTGACCGACTGGCTGGACGATACTGGTGTGCGCAGTTTCGGCACCATGCTGATCGACATGTATCCCGAAACCGGAATCATGGATGCGCCCTATCATGAGGGCCAGAACCCTTTTGAAGTCGCGCCTTGGTTCGATTCAGGCAACTTCATGATTACCCGCAACCCGACCTATGGGAATCTGTGGATTCAAGGCGGTGCACGCGCACGGGTTTTCTTTCAGAACAATCCCCTGAAGGCTCCGGCCCTGAACAAGATACCTCTTGTGAAATGGCACCGGCGCTACGCCTATGTCAGCTCAACCCACGCCTTGCTGCCGCGCGGGCTCAATCAGGTCTATGAAGAGCAGGGCGGTGAAAAAACCAGCGGAGCGCTGCTGCATGCAAAGCTGATCAATACGCTTGGGGAAAAAGCTAAAGAAGAGTTGCTGCGCGGACAGCACTATGCTGCGTCGGGCGAGTACAAGGCTTATGCCAAGCAGTTAGAGGATAATCCGGTTTTCTGGAACAAATGGTCCGAGAAATACATCAACTGGCGACAGATTGAGATCCTCGGCCTGATGTCCAAGGGGAACTGGGCATGAGCAGCTTGGGCATCGTAATGCTGGTGCACACCGCGCTGGATCGGGTTGAGCAGGTGGCACGCCATTGGGCCGCCTCGGGCTGTCCTGTGGTCATTCATGTAGATCAGAAAGTCGGCGATCCGGCTTATTCCGATTTTGTCGCCGCTTGTTCGGATGAACCGCTGATCCTGTTTTCAAAACGCCATGTCTGCGAATGGGGCGGCTGGGGTATTGTCGCAGCATCGCAATCCGCCGCATCGCTGATGTTGGAGAGGTTTCCAGATGTCCGGCATGTATATCTGTCTTCAGGCGCGTGTCTGCCGCTGCGTCCGGTCGCTGATCTGATCGACTATCTGGCCGACCGGCCCCGTGTCGATTTCATCGAAAGCGCAACCACGCGCGACGTCAGCTGGACGATTGGCGGTCTGGATCTGGAACGTTTCACCCTGCGGTTCCCCTTCTCGTGGCGCAGGCAACGAAAACTGTTCGACAATTACGTGCGGTTGCAACGCGCCCTCGGATTGCGCCGCGCAATTCCCGATGGTTTGGTGCCGCATATGGGCAGCCAATGGTGGTGTCTGACCCGTCAAACCTTGTCGGCCATTCTTCAGGATCCCAAGCGCGCCGAATATGATCGTTATTTTCGCCAGGTCTGGATTCCCGATGAAAGCTATTTCCAGACACTGGCACGGCTCTATTCCACCCATATCGAAAGCCGATCGCTGACTCTGTCGAAGTTCGACTATCAAGGTCGGCCGCACATGTTCTACGACGATCACCTACAATTGCTGCGCCGGTCCGACTGTTTCGTGGCGCGCAAAGTCTGGCACAGCGCTAGCCGGTTGTATCAGACCTTCCTGACCGACCAGGACAGCGCACTGACCCCGGCCGAGCCCAACCCCGGCAAGATCGACCGGGTGTTTTCCAAAGCGGTCGAGCGGCGCGTTCGCGGACGGGATGGTCTTTATATGCAAAGCCGCTTCCCCCGCGCGGCTACGGAACGCAGCCTGACAGCCTTTCCCTATTCGGTGTTTCAAGGCTTTACCGAGTTGTTCGAGGATTTCGAACCTTGGCTGACAAACGCCATCGGCGGGCGGGTGCATGGGCATCTGTTCGGTCCCGAACGGGCGCAATTTGCCGAAGATGAGACGATCATCAACGGTGCGCTCAGCGATTGCGCAACGCTACGCGATTATAACCCCTCGGCCTTTCTGTCGAACCTCATCTGGAACACACGAGGCGAGCGTCAGTGCTTTCAATTCGGGCCAACGGATATTCAGAAAATCAATGAATTCCTGACGCAAGACCAGAATGCACATATTGCGGTCATCTCGGGGGCCTGGGCGGTTCCATTGTTCCGTTCGAACCTGAATTTTGCCGATATCCGGTGCGAAGCTGCCCGCCTACAACAGATCGAAAGCAAACAGCTCAAGCTGCTGGATGCCGCTCGGGCAAAGACGCGCATCCGAATATGGACAATGGCAGAGTTTGTGGAATCCCCCATGGAACAACTGCAGACCGTTCTGGAGGACATGGGCGCGCCCAAACCCACGCATCTGACCGAGGCACCAACGATGGTCGATCTGACCGGGTTCGGAAAGTTCCTGCAAAACCTCAAGAACCAGGGGATGCACCCCTATCTGATGGGGGATTTCCCCGTGAATGACGTGTTTGGCGCACAGTCCAAATCGTTCAAGAAGCCCTATTTGGTGCAGTAACATAAAATGACCCGCCGCTTCGATTATTTCATCGTTCTGGCCGATATGCGCACCGGTTCGAACCTGCTTGAATTACAGCTGAACACGCTGGATGGCGTCACGTGTCACGGAGAAGCGTTTAACCCCTATTTCGTCGGCCTGCCAAAACTGGACAGCGTTCTGGGCTTTACCCTGGAAGATCGTGAACGCGACCCGATGGCGCTGATCGATGCCATCCGAAACGCGCCGGGCGAGATGAACGGCTTTCGTTTTTTCACCGACCACGATGCGCGGGCGCTGCCACCGGCGCTGGATGATCCGCGCTGCGCCAAAATCATTCTGATGCGCAACCCTCTGGATAGCTACATATCGTGGAAAATCGCCTTGGAAACAAAGCAGTGGCGGTTAGTGAACATCAAGCAACGGCGGGAGGCTCAGATCACCTTCGATGCCGAAGAATTCGCCGAACAGCTCGACCAGCGGCAAGCATTTCAACAAACAGTGCTCAAACATCTGCAGACCACCGGGCAAACACCGTTTTACATCGACTATAACGATCTAACAGATTTGGACGTTCTGAACGGCCTTGCCGCGTGGCTTGGCGTCAGCGCACGTCTTAAGGAGCTGAACCAGCATCTCAAACGTCAAAACCCAGCGCCTGCCCTGTCGAAAGTGACCAATCCGGATGATATGGAGCTGGCCCTGTCGCAACGTGACCGCTTCAAGCTACACCATATCCCAAGTTACGAGCCGCACCGCGGGCCGGCTGTTTCGCGCTATGTGGGTGCTGCGCAAACTTCGCTGATGTACCTTCCGGTGCGCGGCGGCCCCGAGGCTGAAGTGGTGCAGTGGATTGCCGATCTGGACGGGGTGTCACAAGCCGACCTGATCACCGGCCGCAATCAAAAACAGACCCGTCAATGGATGCAGGATCATCCCGGTCACCGCAAATTCACGGTGCTGCGCCATCCGCTGGCGCGCGCGCACGCTGTGTTCTGCGACCGTATTCTGCACACAGGCCCCGGCGCATATGTCAGCATTCGCAATATGCTGAGCCGACGGTACAAGGTCCCGCTGCCTGCCAAGGGTGATCTCAGCAATTATACCCGCGATCAGCATTCCGAGGCGTTCGCGGCCTTTTTGGGCATGCTGCGCAGTATTCTGGCGGGTCAAACCCCGATCCGTGTGGATGGGGAATGGTGCGGACAGGCGCAGACGCTGGAAGGCATGGCCGGTTTCACCATGCCCGACCTGATCCTGCGCGAGGATGAGATGGAAACCGCCTTGCCCGACCTTGCCAACAAAGTTGGGCATACAGCCCCGCCAACCCCAAACAGGACCAAGCCGGACGCGCCGTTTGCACTTGATCAGATTTACGACGCACAGCTTGAAGCGCTGGCGAAGGAAGCGTACCAGCGCGACTATACTGTATTTGGATTTGGTGACTGGAAACCGCTTTGAACCTTGCTTAGGGACGCAGAGTAATCACGGTTCCTTCATTCACCATGGCGTAGATCTCTTCGATCTCATCATTCTTGACCGCAATACAACCTGCCGTCCAATCCGGGGTCTTCTTCGCCCGCTTGAACTCGGATCGCAGATTGGGTTGTCCGTGAATGAAGATGTCGCCGCCCGGATCAACACCTGCGGCCTTGGCTTTAGCCAAGTCTTCCGAATTGGGATACGATATACCCAACGATAGATGATACCTGCTGCGCGGATTGCGGCGGTCGATCAGATAGGTACCCTCGGGCGTACGACCATCGCCTTTTTTGTTTTTCGTGCCGTTGGGCGCAAATCCTAGATCGATATCATACTCCCGCAAAATCTGCTCGTTATGGAGCAAATACAGCTTGCGTGCACCTTTGTTGATGACCATCGAGGTCACCTCGGGCCCGCGATAAGAAAGAAATCTGGGTTTGGCTGAGGCACATGCTGAAAGGCTCAGCGTTGCCATTGCGCCCATTCCGAATGCTCGACGATCCATTATTTTCACTGCCTGATGCTCTTTTTTGTCAATTATTATGCCAGATTTTCGTGAAACTTAAATCACTTTTTGCTGTTCGACTGTTCCGTCAGTCGGCGTTCAATCGATTCCAGCCTTTCAAGTACCTCATCACGATAGGCATCGGTCTTGACCTCATCCTCGGCATGGTGGGCATCCTGCATCGAGTTCACGATGAGACCGACCAGCAAGTTCACCACCGCAAAGGTGGTCACCATGATGAAGGGAACAAAGAAAAGCCAAGCGTAGGGATACACCTCCATCACAGGGCGGACAATGCCCATGGACCAGCTTTCCAGCGTCATGATTTGGAACAGCGTATAGGCCGACAGACCCAGATCGCCGAACCAATCGGGGAACGTGCCCGAGAAAAGCTTGGTTGAGATCACAGCGCCGATGTAAAACAGGATCGCCATCAGCAGGAACACGCTGGCCATGCCCGGCAGGGCTGAGATGAAGCCTTCGACCACTCGGCGCAGGCGCGGCGCGACCGAGATGACGCGCAGGACCCGGAGGATACGCAGTGCCCGCAGAACTGAAAGCGCCCCTGCACTGGGAACTAGGGCCACGCCCACGATCACGAAATCAAACACATTCCAGCCGCTGGTGAAGAACCGGCGCCCTGTGGCGATCAGTTTCATGACGATTTCGATGACGAATATGGTAAGGCACAGCTTGTCCAACGTCACGATCAGTGGACCCGCTGCGTCCATCAGCGTGGGCGATGTCTCCATCCCCAGCAGTACCGCGTTGAACAGGATCACACCGGTGATGAATTTCCCGAAAGCCGGTGCTTCGATGATGGGCAGCAGTCGTTGGGC
The DNA here is from genome assembly GCF_056583445.1 of Ruegeria sp. S84. Lineage (NCBI taxonomy): Bacteria > Pseudomonadati > Pseudomonadota > Alphaproteobacteria > Rhodobacterales > Roseobacteraceae > Ruegeria > Ruegeria sp. S84. The sequence continues at coordinate 3,121,595 of NZ_CM152618.1, read as the reverse complement.
GATCACCATGCGGGCGGTCCTTATCTCAGGGTTATTTGTTCAAAATGAACCGAGCGGCAAGTTCGGTGTGTGACGACCATCGAAATTGGTCAACCACCTGTACCCATTCAAGGGCATATCCGGCGTTAACCAGCGTTTTTGCGTCACGGGCAAAGGTGATCGGGTTGCACGAGACATAAGCAACCACCGGGCGCATGGCCTGCGCCAGCTCGGCCACCTGCGCCTCGGCCCCAGCGCGCGGCGGGTCAAGCACAACGGCGTCGAATTTCTTGAGTTCATCGGGCATGAGCGGGCGGCGGAACAGGTCTCGGGCCTCGACTGTGACCTGTTTCAAGCCTTGCGCCTTGCGCCAGCCCTGATCCAAGGCCTTCGTCATCTCGGCCTCACCTTCAACTGCATGAACTTCAGCTGTCTGTGCCAGCGGCAGCGAGAATGTCCCGCATCCAGCGAATAGATCGACAATCCGCTTTGCCCCCGACGAAGCGTCGGAAACAGCCCGTAATAGAGCCTGTTCTCCGTCTTTTGTGGCTTGTAAAAACGCTCCGGGCGGTGGGGTGACACCAGCGGTTCCAAAGCGTTGGATCGGAGGCACACGCATGGCGATAACCTCATCATCCCAACTAAGCCGGGCAAGGCCGTGATGCTCGGTCGCTTGCGCGAGCGCAAGTTCCAACGGTCCATCCAGCGGTTTGCCGCCCTTGACCGCAACATCCAAACCGCCTTCGGACAGGGTCAGCGTTACGGCCAACACACCTTTCCGACTTCCACCCAACAACGCCAAGGCTTCGGCCACCGGGATGGCAGCAATCAAGGTTGGGTGCAGCAAATGGCAATCCGGGATTTCGGTAATCGTGTCAGAAGCGCGACCATGAAACCCGGCCAACGTACCCTTCTTGGTGCGCCGCACGGCGATGGTGGCCCGACGGCGGGATCGTTCAGGCGAAGTGTGAATGGGCCGCATCAGGGCATTGAGCCCCTGCGCGGCCAACGCGTTGCGCACCACCTCAATTTTCCACTCGGCGACAAAATTATCGGTCGCATGTTGCAACTGGCAGCCGCCGCAGGCCTTGTAATGACGGCAGGGTGCCTTGACCCGCTGATCCGAGGGTGTTTCGACGCGAATATCGTTCAGAAACTGACCCAGCAACGTACCGCTGACCACTTCACCCGGCAGAGTGCGTGGCGCATAGATCGGACCATCGGCGATTCCGTCGCCCTGATGTCCAAGGCGATTTATTGTGTATTGCTGCGTCATGGAGGCCTGATAACTGGGGTTTGAGCGCAACAAAACCCTTTATTCTGCAGCCTCGGCCTGAATGAAGCCGCCCGATTGGCGATGCCAGAACCGGGCGTACAACCCGCCACGCTCCAGCAGAGCCTCATGTGTGCCGCTTTCAACGATATGACCGTGGTCCAGAACAATAATCCGATCCATCTCGCTAAGCGTGGACAGGCGGTGGGCAATAGCCAGCACGGTCTTGCCCTGCATCACCCGGTGCAGTGCCGTCTGAATCGCTGCCTCGACCTCGGAATCCAATGCCGACGTCGCCTCGTCCAGAACCAATATCGGTGCGTCTTTCAGGATAGCGCGAGCCAGAGCGATCCGCTGTCGTTGCCCGCCGCTCAGCTTCACACCGCGTTCGCCCAGATGCGCGTCATAGCCCTTGCGTCCTTGCGCATCCTCTAGACCGAGTATGAATTCATGCGCCTCGGCTTTGGTCGCGGCCTCTATCAGCTCATCTTCAGTCGCGTCAGGACGACCATAGAGGATGTTCTCGCGCGCCGAACGATTGAACATCGCGGTTTCTTGCGTGACCATCCCAATCTGTTGCCGCAGGCTGTCCTGAGTCACGTGAGAGACATTCTGCCCGTCGATGGCAATAACGCCATGTTCCCCGTCATAGAGCCTTAGCAAAAGTGAAACCAAAGTGGATTTCCCCGCACCTGAGGCCCCGACTATGCCCAGCTTTTCACCCGGTGCGGCAGTGAAATTAAGATTAGCAACACCACCGATATCGCGGCCATAGGCAAAGCTGACGCTGTCAAAGGCAATCTCGCCCTCTGAGACCACAAGTGTCGATGCGTTCGGAGCATCCTCGACCCGAACGCGCTTGGTCAGTGTGTGCATTCCGTTTTCAATCTCACCGACATTTGCGTAAAGGCCCATCAGTGTGAAACTGACCCAGCCGGTCATTTGCGAGATGCGGATCGCCACGGCCCCGGCCGCCACGATGTCCCCGGCCGTCGCGATGCCCGCCTGCCACAACCACAGTGTCGCGCCGATCAACAGGACCGGCAGCACCCCCGCCAGAGTCATTAGGATGAACCGGAAACTGGCCGATAGCTTGCCGAATTCCAGCGACCGTTCACGCAGGTCGACCATGGAATTTCGGGCGGTATGATCTTCGAACTCGGAATGGGCAAACAGCTTGACGGTTTTGATGTTGGTGATCGTATCGACCACCTGCCCCGATACCATCGCCCGCGCCCCCGCCCGCGCGGCAGAGCGTACGCGGATGCGTGGAAGATACCAGCGCACCAGCAGGAAATAGACAACAAGCCAGGCAACAAATGGCAGCATCACAAGCGGGTGAATAGACCCTAATAAAAGCAATGAGCCTGCAAGAGAGGCAATAGCGAAGACAATAGCGCTGATTGTTTCGGACACCACTTGCGTCATGGCGTTCGATGTCTGCATCTGTTTTTGGGCGATACGTCCGGCGAAATCGTCATCGAAATAGGTCACCGACTGGCCCAGCGTCCAGCGGTTCAGTTTTGCCAAAACCAACGGCGTGATGTTGGGCATGACGATGTAGTTGTTTGCCACCGATGACAGTCCGAACAGTGCGGGGCGTAGAAGCATGAAGAATGCGACAGCACCCAAAATGATCGCGAGATTGCCGCCGGTCAGAAACGCCTCGGGACTGCTGTTAGTGGTCAGATCAATGACGCGGCCCAGGACCCAGGCGGTGCCAGCTTCCATCGCACCCGCGATCGCCGAGAAGGCGGCTGCGACGAACAGCATCGGCCAGGCGCCGGACAAGCTCCAACGGGTGAACGCCCCCAGCGTTTGCGGCGGGGGCGTTTCTGTGTCTTTGAACGGTTGGATGAGGTCGGCAATCCTCATTCAGCGGCCTCCGGGTTCAGGAAGCCTCCAGATTGCCGCGCCCAGAACTGAGCGTAAAGCCCTCCTTGCGCCAACAGATCGGAATGACCACCTTGTTCAACGATCCGGCCGCCATCCATCACAAGGATGCGATCCATCTGAGCAATCGTGCTGAGCCGGTGCGCGATGGCGATCACGGTCTTGCCTTGCATCATGCCGTAGAGTGTGTCCTGTATCGAGGCTTCGACTTCGGAATCTAGGGCAGATGTCGCCTCGTCCAATAGCAAAATCGGCGCGTCTTTCAGGATCACCCGCGCCAGCGTTACACGCTGCCGCTGACCGCCCGACAGTTTCACGCCCCGCTCGCCCACATGCGCATCATAGCCAGTGCGGCCCTCCGGGTCTTGCAGATCGAGGATGAACTCATGCGCTTCGGCCTGTTTCGCAGCGGCAATCATCTGTTCTTCGGTCGCATCAGGCCGACCATAGAGGATGTTGGCCCGAACCGAGCGGTGTAACAGAGCACTGTCCTGCTGAACCATGCCAATATGGCTGCGCAAACTGTCCTGCGTGACCTTCGAGATATCCTGACCATCGATCAGGATCGCACCCTTCTCGACGTCGTAAAACCGCAAAAGCAGCTTTACTAGGGTCGATTTTCCCGCACCTGACCGACCGATCAGGCCGATCTTTTCGCCTGGCCGGATAGTCAAGTTGACGTGATCCAAACCACCGGTTTCCCGTCCATAGTGATGAGACAGATCGCGTATTTCGATCTGGCCATTACCCAGCCGCAAAGGTTTCGCATCAGGTTCGTCCAACAGATCGATGGGCTGCGCGATGGTCTGCATACCCTCGGCAACGATACCCAATTCGCGAAAGAAGCTGGTCAGCGCCCACATGATCCAACCGGTCATGGCATTCAGCCGCAGCGTCAAGGCTGTGGCGGCGGCCACCACACCGACCGTTGCGCTACCTTGCGTCCAAAGCAAGATCGCCCAACCAACGACACCCACGATCAGCACACCGTTCAACGCAACAAGCGCGGCATCCATAATGGTGAAAATCCGCATCTCGATCTGGAAAGTGCGGCGGGTTTCCGCAATCGCCTCGCGCGCATAGTCCTGTTCCTGAGTGTCATGGGCAAACATCTTGATCGAGTGGATGTTGGTATAGCTGTCCACCACCCGGCCCGTCACGGTCGAGCGTGCATCCGACGCCGCCTGAGATGCCGGGCCGACCCGCTTAACGGTCCATCGCACAAGCGCGCCGTAAAACACCAGCCAGATCAGCAACGGCAACAACAGGCGCGGATCAGCCGCCATCAGCAGAATAGCCGCACCGATCATGTAGGCGATCGAGAACGAGATCGCGTCAAAGACCTGAAAGACCACCTCGCCCGCGGCGGGTGGGGTCTGCACGACCCGGTTTGCGATGCGCCCGGCAAAGTCATTCTCGAACCAGCCAACCGATTGACGCAGAACATGTTTATGCGCCCGCCAACGGATCAGAGTGCCAAAGTTCGGCAGGATTGTGTTGTTGAGCAGCAAGACGTCAACAAGCTGAAGGATGGGACGAATAAACAGGATCAAGGCGGCAACCACGACCAATTCAGTCCCGTGCGCCTGCCAGAATTCAGCAGGAGAACTGCCCAACAGGTCCACAACGCGGCCCATATAGAAGATCAGCCCGACCTCGACCGCCGCAACGACTACAGACATCAGCGCGGCCATTACGAAAACGCGTTTGAAAGGCTGCGAGTAGTCCAGCATGAAAGGCCACAGCCGCGTCGGTGGCTTGTCTACCTGTTCATAGGCAACAAAAGGGTCAATGAGATTTTCGAAGTAGCGAAACATGGAGATTGCTCCGATTGAGCAGAAAATAGGTCATGCGAAGAAAGATGGCGCCAGAACACCACCCCTACGGGTCAAAGTGTTCCGGGCTTTAGCCGAACCAGATCCCGTAATACATTCGCATTCCTCCCTCCATATGAGTCAGGCGCACCCTGCCAAATCAAATCGGGTTTGTCATCCCTTTTTGAGACTTCAAATCAGTCGGCCAGCAATTCTTCGCGGCTAAGCGCGAAATCCGACGCGATCCAACGCGCCTCAAGCTCGGCCAGTTTTGCGCCCAGCGCGGGGCCCGAGAAGGCGGGGATCAAATCCGCCGCCTTGATCGGGAAACTGGCCGCGGACCCTTTTTGCAAAGCTCGGTTCAGGTCTTCGGACCAAGGCTGTTCAAGAAATGCATGACGCAAAAGTGTCTCGTGCAATCCGCCTTCCGACCCATAGCGATAACCCAATTCTGCGACACTGGTCGTCGCCATCGCTTCGTCGCGCATCCGAGCCAGACGCTGCAGTTGCGCGCGGCTGAGACGCAGGGTTTTGGCCACTTCGGGCGATGCAATCGCGGCCAAACGACGAATCGCTTCGGGCGCTGCATGGGCGTCTTGTTCCAGCTGAATCAGGATCGCCAGCGCCCGGTCATCAGCCCCGGGTAAGAGCTGCGCCAAAACGCCAGTGATGCGCATGGCGGCCACCGACGGCGCGGGGTCAGGCGCTGCGAGCAGTTTAAGCATCTCGGCCCCGACCCGTTCGCGCGAAAGTGTCTCTAACCCGTCCAAATTTGCAGCTATTGCATCCAGTGCAGCGGGGTCAAAGCCACCATCCACATCCCCGTACCAAGCATGAAACCTGAAATATCTGAGCGACCTTAGGTAGTCTTCTTGGATGCGATCACTGGCCTCCCCGATGAACCGTACGCGACGCGCCTGTAGATCCGGCAAACCGTTCAGCGGATCAAGGATTGTGCCGTCAGGTTTGGCATAAAGCGCGTTCATGGTGAAATCACGACGCGCGGCGTCTTCTTCGACCTTGTCGGAAAAGGCGACGACAGCACGCCGACCATCCGTTTCGACGTCACGGCGAAACGTCGTGACCTCGTGCGGGATACCTTTGCTGACAATCGTCACGGTGCCATGGTCTATCCCTGTTGGTATCGGCTTCAGCCCAGCTTTCTGCGCCAGTTCCACGACGTGTTCCGGCTCAGCGTCTGTGGCGATATCAATGTCAGAAACCGGCGCCTGCAGCAGAGCATTGCGCACACAACCGCCAACGAATAGCGCCTGCGCCCCGCCGTTGGTCAGGGCGGTGCATACATCCTGCGTGGCTTGGTCGGTTAACCAATCTTCTGTGATCCGCTTCATTCACTCATCCGCGCTGCCAATCCCCGCAGCATCCGTGCCGTCGCACCCCAGATATAATAGGGGCCATAGGGCACAGCATAGTAATACCGTCTTTGGCCACGCCAACGGCGCGACTCGACGACATAATTCTCTGGGTTCAGGACATGCGCAAGCGGAACGAAGAAGATCTCATCCACCTCGCCCGGTTCGGCGACTGGTTCAAAACTGGCTTCAAGGATCGCAACAACCGGCGTGACCGAAAAGGATGTCACGGTTTCATGAGTCGGCAGATGACCCAGAATACTGGGTAGTTCTGGCGGAAGACCAATTTCTTCCTGTGCTTCGCGCAAAGCTGTCGCAGTAACGTCGATGTCGCCCTCATCCTGTTTTCCACCCGGAAAGGCGATCTGGCCCGGATGGTGTTTCAACGCCGAAGAGCGTTTGGTCAAGATCAATCGAGATGCGTCTCCGGTCACAGAAACAGGCACTAACACGCCCGCAGGGCGCAGTTTGCGCCCCGCCGGCAGCACCGTTTCCGGGTTCAGATCAAAGTCACTGGACCCGGGCCCGTCACGGCTCAGCGCCTCGGTCAGGTCTGTGATCAGATCACGCGCCATCCGGGCCTTCGGCCTCGAACCCGACGGTCGCAGGGTCCAGCACATAGTGCGCACCGCAGAATTGGCAGTCTGCTGTGACGGTGCCTTCGTCCGTGGTCATTGTCGCAATATCCTGCGCCGAATAGATCGACAGGCTTTGGCGCACGCGATCTTCGGAACAAGTGCAACCGAATTTTACCTGCTGTGCATCATAGACGCGAGGCTGTTCCTCGTGAAACAGACGCACCAGAAGGTCGGTTGGCGCAACGGATGGCCCGATCATCTCCAGATCATCCACGGTGTCGAGCAGGATGTTGACGCGATCCCAGTTCTCGCCCTCTTCACCATCCACCAGATCCGAGGCAGACAGGATCTCTCCGCTGCCCTCCCCGGAAGCGGCAAAGGGCGAGGCTTTGGGCATGTGCTGCAGCATGATCCCGCCAGCGCGCCAGTGTTCACCGACACCGGGTTCGGTCGATTTGCCGAAGCTCAACGAAAACCGGGTCGGCAGCTGTTCGGACTGCGCGAAATAGGCTTCCGCACACGCGCTCAGTGATCCCCCAGCCAGTGGGGTGATGCCCTGATAAGGCTGTGTACCTTCACCTTGGTCGATCATGATGGCGAAGTACCCGTCACCCACCTGATCGAAAGGGGCTGCATCGGTCAGCCGGTCGCGGTCAAAGCTCGCATAGGCGCGGATCTGCGCGGGTTCGCCCTCGACCTGTGGCGCATAATAATCGGTTGCGATCATCCGCACCGCGCCCTTGGATTGCACCTGCAGAGACAGCTTCCAGCGCAGCGATACCGTTTGCCCTATCAATGCAGTCAGCAGGGCCATCTCGGCCACCAGCGCCTCGACCACCTCGGGGTAGTCGTGCTGTTTCAAGATGCCGCCCAACACGCCGTCCAGCCGGGCCACGCGGCCTCGCATGTCGGGTATATCGAGTTGAAAGGGCAGGACGGTATCGTCCCACGCGATTTTGGTTCCAATAGACATGGGGTTTCCTTAAGCGCCACAGGTTGGCATACCGCCACCATATAGGTTGAACAGTTTGGGTTGAAAGGGGCCTTACATGATCAGACGGTTCGGTGAAAGCCCCGAGGCAGAGCGAAAATACACCCGGCGGGCCGGCGTTTATGCCCTATTGCCACAAGGCAACCGATTGCTGCTGACCTGTCAGCTGGAACCCGGACCCGATCTGCAGCTGCCGGGCGGCGGCATCGATCCGGGGGAATCACCCATTACAGCGCTTCACCGTGAGGTTTACGAAGAAACCGGCTGGCTGATCGCCGCGCCCCGGAGAGTGGGTGCGTTTCGTCGATATACCTACATGCCGGAATACGGCCTGTGGGCCGAGAAGGTCTGCCTGATTTACCGCGCCCACCCGGTCAGACGCCTAGGCCCTCCGACCGAAGACCTTCACGAGGCCATTTGGATGGAGACCGCAGATGCCGTTCATCTGTTGGGCAATGAGGGCGACGCCCATTTCGCCCAGCGCCACCTGCATGGGCTTTAAGGTCCGTTATATTCAAAAAACACTGCAGAGACATCATCCGCAATTCCGCTGTCCGGTGACATCACCTGTGTAAGACGCCAGAACATGTCATCCAGGAATTCCGGTCCACCGTGATCGGCGGCGCATTCAACAGCCATCGCCTTTAACCCGTCATCATCCAGCAGACTGCCGTCGGCGAGCTGGCATTCGGTGAACCCGTCCGAATGCAAGAGCAGCTTGTCGCCCGGTTGCATATAGGTTTCCGTCTGCTGAAACTGCGCCTCAGGCAGCAAACCAATAGGCAACCCGCCTTCGCCCAGGAACTCGGTTTTACCATCACGGCGCAGCAACAGCGGATGCGGGTGTCCGGCCTGCACCATTTTCAGATGTCCGTTGCGCAGATCGATGATGGCATAGACCATGGTGAAATATTCTTCGATCCCGGCATCGGCGATCAGACGCGAGTTGAGCAACGACGCGACCTCTTCGGGTGGCAGAAGGGCGTAGAATTTATTAAAACGACGCTCCATCGCGATGTTCTGATCGAAATGCGTGCTGGACAGATACCCGCCCAGCCGTGCCGTCATCATCGCAGAGGTGATCCCGTGGCCGGAGACATCGATGCTGTAAAACCCCAGCCGATTGACACCGGGCGAGAACATCCCCACCAGATCACCGCCGATATGACCGCAAGGTTTCAGAAGCAGGCTGACCTGTGAGTTGCCAAAGGTTCCCTTCAATTCGGGCACCAGCGAGTCCTGAATCTTTCGGGCCTGCATCAGATCTTTATCGATCGCATCATGGGCAAGCTTCAGTTCGTTCAGCGCTGTTTCGATCAACTGGTTTTTTCGGGACAATTCGCGTTGCATGTCAAGAATACGCGCCCCGGCCGATATGCGCGCACGCAGCTCATCAGCCTCAAGCGGCTTGATCAGAAAATCGTCTGCCCCAGCATCCAGACCGCGCGCGACCTCCTGCTTTTCGCTTTTTGAGGTCAGAAGAATGAAATAGCTATATTGCTCACTGTCCAGCTCTCGGAAGGCGCGACAGAACTCAAGCCCGCCCATACCTGGCATGACCCAGTCGCTTAGAACAAGATCAGGCGGGTCCGAGGTGCAAAGCTCTATCGCGGCTTCACCACTGTCGGCTTCAAGAACCTCGAATCCCCACTTTTTAAGCGAGGCCACCAGAATGCGCCGCTGCAGACGGCTGTCGTCCACAACAAGAACCTTGCGGATCGCACCAAAATCCAGCTCGACCCGGGTCTCAACTTGACTGGCATCCGGCACCATGAAGTCCCTGTACTTGCTCAACTCTCCAGTTGTCGCAACGCTATGCCTCTCAGCTTAACATCCTATGAAAAACAAAATGGCCGCGATTTAACCCCATCTTTACCCGCGACGGTCTAACTATATGCAATCGCAAGAGGGTGGCATGATTCAGTGGTCCAGAGTCAGACAGTTACGTGATGAAGTCGGCGCAGACGAGTTCACCGAGGTTGTCGAAATCTTTTTGGACGAGGTTCAGGAAGTTATCACTAAGCTACGCGATGACACTACCCGGTCCGAGATCGAACAGAACCTGCATTTCCTGAAGGGCAGCGCGCTGAGTCTTGGCTTTGATAGTTTCTCGAAACTGTGCCAGGACGGTGAGCGACGCGCAGCCGCAGGTGAAAACGCCGCCGTTGATCTATCGGCGATTATCGCGGCCTACGACGAGTCGAAAAAACTGTTTCAGGCCGGTCTGGCCGAAAACCTGCGCTAGATCACAAACTGTGCCAGCGTCTCGTCTTCGGTAATATCCGTATAAGTGAACCCGGCTTCATCCAGATGCGCAAACAGGCGCATGAAGTTCTCGGGCTTTCGGGTTTCGATTCCGATCAGCACCGAGCCAAAGTTGCGCGCCGATTTCTTCATGTATTCGAACCGTGCGATATCATCCTCAGGGCCGAGGATGCCGAGGAATTCTTTCAGGGCACCGGGGCGCTGCGGTAGGCGCAGGATGAAGTATTTCTTCACCCCGGAATAGCGCTGCGCACGTTCTTTGACCTCTGGTAAACGCTCGAAATCGAAGTTCCCGCCCGAGGTGACACAGACCACCGTCTTGCCACGCACAAAGCTTTGCACGTCACCCACGGCCTCAACCGCCAATGCACCGGCAGGTTCCAGAACGATGCCCTCGACATTCAGCATTTCGATCATGGTGGTGCAGATGCGGTCTTCGGACAAAGTCAGCACGTCCGACAGATGCCGCGATTTCAGCAGTTCAAACGGTTTCTCACCGATCCGGCCCACCGCTGCGCCATCGACAAAGGTATCCACATGATCCAGAGCCACCGGGTGCCCCGCCGCCAGAGCCGCGCGCAAACACGCCCCGCCGGCCGGTTCCACGAACAGGCAATGCGCCCGGTCCCCGAACCAGGTCGCCACCCCCGAAGACATACCGCCGCCGCCAACCGGCAGAATTACATGATCGGGCACTCGGCCCAATTGCTCTTCGATCTCAACCGCCAAAGAGGCCTGCCCCTCAATCACATCCGCATCATCGAACGGAGACAGGAAATACCCGCCCTGTTCTGCGCACCAGCTTTGCGCCGCAGCCAGCGTGTCATCGAAATAGTCACCGATTAGATGAACCTCGATATTGTCGCCGCCGAAAATGCGCGTCTTCTGGATCTTCTGCTGCGGCGTGGTCACCGGCATGAAGATCACACCCCGCACACCCAGATGCTTACACATATAGGCCACGCCCTGCGCATGGTTGCCAGCGCTGGCGCAAACGAAAAGGTCCTGCCCCTGTTGCTTGCGCATCGCATTGAACGCACCACGGATTTTATACGACCGCACCGGGCTGAGGTCTTCGCGCTTGAGCCAGATATCCGCGCCGTAACGGTCGGACAGATGGGCGTTCCGCTGCAACGGAGTTGCCGGAAACACTGAGCGCATTGCCTTTTCGGCAGCGCGGGCGCGGATCGTGAAATCAGTCATGTTGGATTCCCTGCCCCATCATCGTCGAAAGGGCAAGGAATACATATGTGTACGCGGGTCAGCGCAGTTCGCGTTTTTCAACTACGAAACCATAGAGTGCTGTCATGATACTGATACCCAGCATGAACAGGAACCACTGAGCAACTAGGAAATAGACAACACCACCAACTATCGGAGCAAGGGGTGTTAGTAGCAGCAGGTTCGGAATCGCAGTTAAAACGCCAACGCAAAGTGCCGCGACGAAGATTGGCTTCGAGTATTCCTTGGTTATGCTCCAAGAGTCTGGAGCCCTCATAAACTCTCCGATTGCAGCGGCCGGAAGCACGAGCGATAGCCGCATCGTGATGTATGAGATGACAACCCCAAGCAAAAAACCAAGAAGTGTTCCGTCATTGGTTGACACATTGCCTCCATTGAAGAGGGCTGCGGGTATAATGAAAATCAAAAGTGCGACAAAACAGAATAGAATGCTCAACGGAATAATCCTTAGGAATGCGCCAGCATAGGCCCAAATCCTATCTCTTTTCCAAACTGGCCATGCCAGATGAGGTTCGACGCTTTGAAGTACATAGCGATGCCAGCCCACAGCAACCCAAACGAGTACGATCAAGTAGGTAGCTATCAAAGCTAAAATGCCAAATAGGAAGGGTCCCGTAGCACTGGAAATATCATCTGCCTGTGCCAAACCTTCCATCGGAAATATAGTCAGTAAATAGAAAGCCGCGCCCAAACCAAGAAACGGAAAAACGCTCAGCCTTAACGCAACCGATATGTTGTCCAAGAGCATTAGAACCGCATGTCTAAATATCCTGTAGCCTAACAAACTGTACCGCCCTCTCAACCAATCCTTGTTCTCTATCCGCCCGTTTCACCCCAATTCCCGGGCTGCGTCAATCCACACAGCTTGCCCCCACGTCCAAAACCCGCTAGGGGCCAGTCGTTCTACGTACAAAGGGAAATCAGATGTCCGCGCCCAAGAAAGTTGTTCTGGCCTATTCCGGTGGCCTTGATACCTCGATCATTCTGAAATGGCTGCAGACCGAGTATGGCTGTGAGGTCGTGACCTTCACCGCCGATCTGGGTCAGGGCGAGGAGCTGGAACCCGCCCGCAAGAAAGCCGAGCTGCTGGGGATCAAACCCGAGAACATCTATATCGAAGATATCCGCGAGGAATTCGTTCGCGACTTTGTCTTCCCGATGTTCCGCGCCAATGCACAGTACGAAGGGCTGTACCTGCTGGGCACCTCGATCGCACGGCCTCTGATCTCGAAACGTCTGGTCGAGATCGCCGAAGCGACCGGTGCTGACGCTGTGGCCCACGGCGCGACTGGCAAGGGCAACGATCAGGTTCGTTTTGAACTGGCTGCTTACGCACTGAATCCCGAAATCAAGGTGATCGCGCCGTGGCGTGAGTGGGACCTGACCAGCCGTACCAAGCTGTTGGAATTTGCCGAGGCGAACCAGATCCCGATCGCCAAGGACAAGCGTGGTGAGGCCCCGTTCTCGGTCGATGCCAACCTGCTGCACACCTCGTCCGAGGGCAAAGTTCTGGAAGACCCCGCCGATATGGCACCCGACTATGTCTATCAGCGCACCGTCCACCCCGAGGATGCGCCGAACGAGCCGGAGTTTATCGAGATCGGTTTTGAAAAAGGCGACGCGGTCAGCATCAATGGCGAGGCGATGAGCCCCGCGACCATCCTGACCAAGCTGAACGAATATGGCGGCAAGCACGGCATCGGTCGTTTGGACCTGGTTGAAGGCCGGTTCGTGGGCATGAAATCGCGCGGCATCTACGAAACTCCCGGCGGCACCATCCTGCTAGAAGCGCACCGCGGTATCGAGTCCATCACCATGGACCGTGGCGCGATGCACCTGAAAGACCAGCTGATGCCGCAATATGCCGAGCTGATCTATAACGGCTTCTGGTACTCGCCCGAGCGGGAAATGCTGCAGGCGGCCATCGACAAGTCGCAAGAACATGTCACCGGCACCGTCCGTGTGAAACTGTACAAAGGTCTGGCCTCGACCGTGGGCCGCTGGTCGGATCATTCGCTGTACTCCGAGGCGCACGTGACCTTTGAGGAAGACGCTGGTGCATATGATCAGAAAGATGCGGCAGGCTTCATCCAGTTGAACGCACTGCGCCTGAAGCTTCTGGCCGCGCGTGATAAACGGCTGAGCAAGTAAGCGTTCAGAATTTTAGATCTGGCCCCGGTGTCAGATCAGGCACCGGGGTTTTTCTTTGCCGGGTTTCCGTCGGGTCGGGCTTGCCCGGATCAGGAAATTGTCTTTACGCATACGTCAATCAGGGAAGGACGGATAATGCTGCAAGACATCGCAGACGGAATTCAAAAGGGTTTGAACGGCAAAAACTTTGACGGATCGCTTAAGTTTGATTGTGGCGACGAGGGCGTGATCGTTCTGGCGGAGAATACTGCCTCAACCCAGGATCGGGACACAGACTGCACCATCCGCATCTCACGCGAGAACCTCTCTAAGTTGCTGACCGGTAAGCTGAACCCAATGACCGGGGTTGCGCTGGGCAAGCTGAAAATCTCGGGCAACATGGGTGTTGCGATGAAGCTGGGGCAACTGCTGGGCTGATAAACTCGTCTCACCAGCGCGTGACAAATCATGTCAGCGCATTGCAAGCACAAAAATCTGCGGGCAGCTTGGTTTCGGAAGGAGACCTGCCATGACCCGGATCACTTACCTTGATTGCCTGAAACCTTCACTTCTGTTTGTGCTGATCTTGTTGGCAGCAATGCTGCGCGCCTTACCTGCTCCGGCCGCTGGCACTGAGACGCTAACAGTCGCCGGTGGCTGTTTCTGGTGTGTGGAATCCGATTTCGAGTCCGTGCCCGGCGTGATCGGCGCAGTCTCGGGCTATACCGGTGGCAAGACGGATAGTCCCACCTATGATCAGGTCTCGAAAGGCGGAACAGGGCATTACGAGGCGGTCCAGATCACCTTCGATCCCGCCCGCGTTTCCCGTGCAACCTTGCTGAACATGTTCTTCCGCTCAGTCGATCCCACGGATGCGGGTGGCCAGTTCTGCGATCGCGGCGACAGCTATCGCACAGCAATTTTCGTCTCTAACAAAGCGGAAAAGGCGCAGGCACAGCAAGCCAAGACCAGCGCACAAAACGCGCTGGGGCAGACTGTGGTCACGCCGATCCTGCAAGCCGGAACGTTTTATCCAGCCGAGGCGTATCACCAGGATTATTACAAGGGTAGCAAGCTGGTACTGACCCGCTTTGGTCCCAAGCGCCAAAAGAACGCCTATAAGGCCTACCGCGAAGCCTGCGGCCGCGATGCGCGGGTCAAACAATTGTGGGGCAACGAAGCGCCCTTTGCAGGGTCCTAGTCAAACTGCGCTTCGCGCACCTCTTTCAGATCAGGAATGACATCTGCAGTGCCGTGCCGCGTGACCATCAGGGCCGCGGCACGGTTTGCTTGGGCAATCGCCTGCGCCATCGGCATACCCCGGTCCATTCCAGCCAACACATAGCCGGTGAATGTGTCACCTGCCCCGGTGGTATCCACAGCGTTGACCTTATGGGCCTGAAACGCTTGGGGTTGATGATCTTGCTGATAATAGCGCGCACCTTTTGAGCCAAAGGTGACGATCACATGTTCGACCGGCAGGTCTGAAGGGGCGAGACCCGTTGCATCCTGCAATTGCTCGGCCTCGACTTCGTTGAGGATCAGAAAATCCAAATACGGTAGAACCGCTTGAACTGCGTCTGCTTGAAATGGGGCGGCGGCGTAACAGACGGTCAGCCCCATTTCACAACCTAGTTTAGCGGCCTCAATCTGCGCATTGGTTTCGTTCTGCATCACCAGCAGATCACCTGAAACAGCCGAGGACAACGCCTGCCCAATTTGGTCGTTCGAGATGGCATGGTTGGCGCCTTGATACAGAACGATCAGGTTTTCACCCTGCGCATCTACTGCGATGATGGCGTGACCGGTCGGCACATCCACCTCGGCAATATGCCGCGCGTCCACGCCATATTCGGTCAGCCGGTCCCGTGCCCAAAGGCCATCCGAGCCCACCGCGCCGATATGGGATACCCGCGATCCGGCTCGTGCAGACGCCACAGACATGTTGGCGCCCTTGCCACCCAGAAACCTCTGTAGCCCACTGGCCGCCAGTGTCTCACCCGCTTCGGGCAAATGCGGCAGGGCATAGACCATATCCGCGTTGATTGAGCCAAGGTTCCAGATTGTCATGATTTACCCGATATCGCAGGAGGCCAGGATGGCCATGTTCAGAATGTCATTTGCGGTCGAGACCGTCGAACAGATCTGGATCGGCTTGTCGACGCCGGACAGGATCGGGCCGATCACGGTGGCGCCGCCCATTTCCTGCATCAGTTTGGTCGAAATCGAGGCCGAGTGTCGTGCAGGAACAATCAGGATATTGGCTGGTCCGGTCAGTCGTTGGAACGGATAGGCTTCCTGCTGATCAACATTCAGGGCGACATCAACCGTCATCTCGCCTTCGTATTCGAAATCGACGCCGCGCTCGTCCAGCACTGCCGGGGCGCGGTGCATCTTCTCAGCACGTTCAGACACCGGGTAACCGAAGGTCGAGAAACTGACAAAGGCCGCCCGGGGCTCTAGCCCCATGTGGCGCGCCACGGCTGCGGCGCGTTCAGCGATATTGGCCAGATCGTTCTCATCAGGCCATTCATGCACCAGCGTGTCGCCAATCAGAACGATCCGTCCTTTGTGCAGCAATGCGGTAACCCCCGCCGCACCATGGGCGGCATCCGCATCGAACACATGGTTGATGCGGTCCAGCACATGCGCCGACTTACGAGTGGCCCCTGTCACCAGACCATCCGCATGACCATGCGCCAGCATTAAAGACGAAAACACATGCCGATCCCGTGCAGCGAGGCGGTGAATGTCTTTGTGATCGAAGCCCTTCCGTTGCAGGCGCTGATACAGAAAATTCTTGTAGGTCTCCAGATGCGAGGTATTGGCGGCGTTCACCACTTCGATCTCACGCACCGCGTCCCCAAGGCCTGCGGATTCGAGCTTTTCCTTTACGTCGTCTGGCCGGCCCACAACCAGAGCCTTACCAAAGCCCGAGCGTTGGTACATAACGGCCGCGCGCAATACGCGCGGATCGTCACCCTCGGCAAAGATCATCCGGCTTTGCGCCTGACGCGCCCGCGCGTTCAAGCCGCGCAGGATGCTGGCCGTCGGGTCCATGCGGGATTTCAGGCTCAGCTCATAAGCGTCCATATCGATGATCGGACGTCGCGCCGCGCCGGTATCCATACCAGCCTTGGCAACCGCAAGCGGGATACGGTGGATCAGGCGCGGATCAAAAGGCGTTGGAATGATGTAGTCGCGCCCAAAAGTCAGCGACTTGCCATAGGCCATGGCAACCTCATCCGGAACATCTTCACGTGCCAATCGCGCCAGAGCATGGGCGCAGGCGATTTTCATCTCGTCATTGATCGCACGGGCATGAATATCCAGCGCACCGCGGAACAGGTAAGGAAAACCCAGAACGTTATTCACCTGATTCGGATAATCGCTACGGCCCGTCGCGACGATCGCATCAACGCGCACCTCGTGCGCCTCTTCCGGGGTGATTTCCGGGTCAGGGTTCGCCATGGCGAAAATCACCGGATTGTCAGCCATGCTGGCGACCATGTCTTGTGTCACCGCCCCTTTGACCGAAACGCCCAGAAATACATCCGCATCCTTCATGGCCTCTTCCAAAGTGCGAAGATCAGTCGTGATGGCATGGGCCGACTTCCACTGGTTCATGCCCTCGGTCCGGCCCTGATAAATCACGCCTTTGGTGTCGCAGACGATGCAATTCTCGTGCCGTGCACCCATGGCCTTGAGCAGTTCGATACAGGCAATTCCTGCAGCGCCTGCCCCGTTCAGGACGATTTTTACATCTTCGATCTTTTTGCCCGAGATGTGCAATGCGTTAAGCAGGCCCGCCGCACAAATCACTGCTGTGCCATGCTGGTCATCGTGGAAGACCGGGATATCCATCTCTTCCTTCAAGCGTTGTTCGATGATGAAACACTCGGGCGCTTTGATGTCCTCAAGGTTAATTCCGCCAAAGGTCGGGCCCATCAGGCGCACAGCGCGACAGAACTCGTCCGGGTCTTCGGTATCCAGCTCGATATCGATCGAGTTCACATCAGCGAAGCGCTTGAACAGGACAGATTTGCCCTCCATCACCGGTTTTGAGCCCAGCGCGCCGAGATTCCCTAGGCCCAGAACGGCGGTCCCGTTCGAGATCACAGCAACCAGATTGCCTTTGTTTGTATAGTCATACGCCGTCTCTGGTGCTTCAGCGATGGCTTCACAGGGAACCGCAACGCCAGGGCTGTAAGCTAGCGAAAGATCGCGCTGCGTGGTCATGGGTACGGTGGCCTGCACCTCCCACTTGCCGGGGGTCGGGTCTAGGTGAAAGGCCAGCGCCTCTTCTTTGGTGATCTTCGCTTTGGGCATCTTACAGGTCGTTTCCATGACTTTGGGGCTTTTGCCTCATAACGCAGGCGGGGCCGCGCCTCAACGAGAATGAGTTTTCACCTTTTACTGAAGATGCGGGATTTGTAAGGTCGCGCCCGGAACACGCCAGAAGGGGGCCGAATTTGTCCACAGTCACGCCGATGATGGCGCAGTACCTTGAGATCAAAGAGGCTCATGCAGATGCCCTGCTGTTTTATCGCATGGGTGACTTCTACGAGATGTTCTTCGAGGATGCGGTGAACGCGGCTGAGGCGTTGGATATCGCGCTGACCAAGCGCGGCAAACACAATGGCGACGATATCCCGATGTGCGGCGTGCCGGTGCATTCTGCCGAGGGCTACTTGCTGACCCTGATCCGCAAAGGATTCCGCGTCGCGGTCTGCGAGCAGATGGAAAGCCCGGCGGAAGCCAAGAAAAGAGGCTCTAAATCGGTGGTAAAGCGCGGTGTTGTGCGTCTGGTGACGCCCGGCACACTGACCGAAGATGCCCTGCTAGAGGCGCGGCGGCACAACTTTCTGGCCGCCTATGCCGAGGTTCGGGACGAAGCCGCACTGGCCTGGGCCGATATCTCAACCGGTGCGTTTCACGTGATGCCGCTGACGTCAATCCGGTTGAGCCCTGAACTCGCTCGGCTGGCCCCGTCCGAGCTGATCGTGGCCGATGGGTCCGAGGAAAAGCTGCATGAAACCGTCATGGACCTTGGCATATCGCTCACCCCTGTTGGACGCGCCAGTTTTGACAGCGCTGCAGCCGAGAAACGCATCTGCGGGTTGTTTCATGTGGGCGCACTGGATGCATTCGGGAACTTCGGGCGCGCCGAGGTTTCGGCCATGGGCGCGCTGATCGATTATCTGGAGATCACGCAAAAGGGCAAACTGCCACTACTGCAAACTCCCCTGAAGGAATCCGAGGATCGCGTGGTTCAGATCGACGCCGCAACGCGACGCAATCTGGAACTGACCCGGTCGCTGTCTGGTGGGCGCGCCGGGTCGCTGCTGTCCGTGGTCGACAGAACAGTAACGCCAGGTGGCGCAAGACTTCTGGAACAGCGACTGTCCAGCCCCTCGCGTAATCTGGATGTGATCCACGCCCGACTCGACGCGGTATCTTTAGCGGTCGAAGATAGCCTGATCGCCTCAGATCTGCGCGAAGCTTTGCGCAAAACACCTGATCTGGATCGTGCCCTGTCCCGGCTTTCGCTGGACCGGGGCGGCCCGCGTGATCTGGCCGCTATCCGCAATGGATTGGAACAAGCCGCAACAATTGCCGAAACCTGTGCCTCACAGGATCTGCCTGTTCTGCTGGCCACTGCCGTCCAGAACCTTGTCGGATTTGACGATCTGTTGACCTTGCTGGACGAAGCATTGGTTGCCGATCCACCCTTGCTGGCCCGCGATGGCGGCTTTATCGCCCCCGGGTTTGATACCGAATTGGACGAAGCGCGCACCTTGCGTGACGAAGGCCGTTCGGTCATCGCAGGTTTCCAACAGAAATACGCGGAGCATACCGGCATCACGTCACTGAAGATCAAACACAACAATGTGCTTGGCTACTTCATCGAGACCACGGCAACCCATGCCGAGAAAATGTTGAACACGCCATTTAGCGAGACTTATATCCACCGCCAAACCACCGCCAATCAGGTGCGCTTCACCACAGTGGAGCTGTCCGAGATCGAAACAAAGATTCTGAATGCCGGAAATCTCGCGCTAGAGATCGAAAAACGGCTCTATCAAAGGCTTTCTGGGGCTATTCTGGATATTGCCGCACGGCTAAATCAGGCCGCGCGCGGACTGGCTGAGCTGGATTTAACCACTGCACTCGCCGATCTGGCTCGCGGCGAAAGCTGGTGCCGTCCAAAGGTCGACGGGTCACGCGCATTCGACATCAAAGGAGGCCGTCACCCGGTGGTCGAGCATGCCCTGAGGCAGCAAAGCGGCGATGCTTTCATCGCCAACGACTGCGATCTGAGCGCCGATGCAGGCGCTGCAATTTGGTTGCTCACCGGTCCCAACATGGCCGGTAAATCAACCTTCCTGCGCCAGAATGCGCTGATCGCCCTACTGGCGCAGATGGGCAGCTATGTTCCGGCGGAACAGGCGCAAATCGGATTAGTCAGTCAATTGTTCAGCCGCGTCGGAGCGTCAGACGATCTGGCGCGCGGCCGCTCGACCTTTATGGTCGAAATGGTCGAAACCGCAGCTATTCTGAATCAGGCCGACGACCGCGCGCTCGTAATCCTTGATGAGATCGGCCGAGGCACCGCGACCTACGACGGCCTTTCCATTGCCTGGGCCACACTGGAACACCTACACGCGGCAAACCAATGCCGCGCATTGTTCGCCACCCACTACCACGAATTAACTGCACTCGCTGGAAGTCTGAACGGAGTAGAAAACGCGACCGTTGCAGTCAAAGAATGGGAGGGTGAAGTCATCTTTCTGCATGAAGTACATAAAGGCGCTGCCGATCGGTCTTACGGCGTCCAGGTTGCACAATTGGCTGGCTTGCCCGCCTCGGTCGTGGACCGCGCCCGTATCGTGTTGGATCAATTAGAAAAAACCGAACGTGAAGGCGGTAAGCAGAAAGCACTGATCGACGATCTGCCCCTGTTTTCAGCTGCGCCGCCGCCTCCCCCTGCGCCAAAAACCTCGCCCGTTGCTGATATGCTGGAAACCATCCTTCCAGATGAACTCAGCCCCCGCGAAGCCTTGGACTTGATCTACAAACTGAAAGAGGCGACCAGATCCTGACCGCCTCGTACCCGGTTGACCCAGGAACTGTTCAGCTTGCGGGCGTTGACGACACCCCAACCTGCGCCGGACGCAACAACCTGTCGTGCAGCATGAAGCCTTCTGCCGACACCTGAATGATGTCGCCGGCTTTGGTTCCGGGCACCGGGGCCTCGAACATCGCCTCATGCACATTCGGGTCGAACCTGTCCCCGACCTGAGGCGTAATCACCTCAATCCCATGCTTCTGGAACACATCCTTCAGCGCGCGCATGGTCAACTCGACACCTTCCAGCAAGCCGGCGGCAACCTCTTTCTGCTCATCCGTCGCGGCCTCAAGCGCGCGTTTCATATTGTCGTAAACCGGAAGCATGTCGCGGGCCAGTTTTGACCCGCCATACTGTTCCGCATCCCGACGCGCCTTGTCGCCACGCTTGCGCGCATTTTCGGCATCGGCCAGCGCACGCATGAACTTGTCTTTGTAATCATCGCGCTCAGCACGCAGTTGATCGACCTCAAGCGCCTCATCGCTGATCTCAGCAAAATCTTCGGCAAACTCTTCCGCCTCGGCGGACATGATGTCGTCCAGAAAATCTTCGTTCTTGGGCTCTGCCATCTCTTACCCTCTAGCTCCGGTCGGAAATCAGCTTGCCGACCAGTTGCGCCGTATAATCCACGATTGGTACGATCTCGCCCGTAATTCAGACGTGTGGGTCCAATGACCCCAACCGCACCGATTATCTTACGATCAGCGTTCATATATGGAGACACCACCAAAGAGGAACCCGAAAGTGAGAAAAGTTTGTTCTCAGAGCCAATAAAAATGCGCACACCTTCGCCTTCTTCGGTCAATTCAAGGAATTCGGCGATATCGCGTTTGCGTTCAAGGTCGTCAAACAGGGTGCGGATTCGATCAAGCTCTTCTGCCTGACCCGGCTCATTTAACAGATTCGCACGCCCGCGCACGATCAGCCGGGCCGAGTCGCCGCCGTCCCCGTCCCAAGCGGCAATGCCGCTCTCGACCATCTCACGCGCCAGAACATCGATTTCCTGTTTCCGCGCGTCGATCTGTGACAGCATCTGACGGCGCACTTCGCCAAGCGTACGTCCTTCGATCAGCGCATTCAGGAAATTGGCTGCCTCGCGCATCGAACTGGGTGTTTGGCCAGGCGGAGGTGTAAACAGCCGGTTTTCTACCTGCCCGTCCGAAAACACCAGAACCACCAAGGCCCGGTCATGCCCAAGCGAGACGAACTCGATATGCTTGATCTCGGCCTCATGCTTTGGCGTCAGAACCAGCGAAGCCCCTTGTGTCACGTGTGATAGCGCCGCGCCGACGCGATCGAGCATACCACCCACATCGCCTGCGTTAGAGCCTAGTGTTTCGTCCAGCTTCTGCCGATCATCCGCACCCAGATCGCCCATTTCCAGCAATCCGTCCACGAACATGCGCAGCCCCTGCTGTGTTGGAATTCGACCAGCGCTGACATGCGGACTGTCGAGCAAACCCAGAAATTCAAGATCCTGCATCACATTGCGTACGGTCGCAGCACTGACTTTCTCGGACAATGTGCGCGTCAGAGTCCGGCTGCCCACGGGTTCACCGCTTTCCAGATAGCTTTCGACAATCAACCGGAACACCTCGCGCGACCGGTCATTCATCTCGTCCAGAATTTTGCTTGCTTCGCTCATCGGCGGCCCTCTGCTGGATCGTCATTAAATCGCAGGCAAATGAAAGGTCAATCGGGCTTGCATCGTAACGCCGCAGGACGGTATCCCCAACCCAGCAGATAAAGGATTTCTCATGCGACCCTCAGGACGTGATCTAAACGAAATGCGCGCCGTTTCAATTGAAACGGGGTTCACCAAACATGCCGAAGGCTCTTGCCTGATCAAGATGGGCGACACGCATGTGCTGTGCACCGCCACAATTGAGGATCGCGTGCCGCCTTTTATAAAGGGCTCGGGCCTGGGTTGGGTCACCGCTGAATATGGCATGCTGCCCCGTGCGACCAATACGCGGATGCGGCGCGAGGCTGCCAGCGGCAAGCAAGGCGGACGCACCGTGGAAATCCAGCGCCTTATCGGCCGCGCTTTGCGCGCCGGTGTAGACCGGGTTGCCTTGGGAGAACGGCAGATCACTGTTGACTGCGATGTCATTCAAGCCGACGGCGGCACCCGCTGTGCCTCGATCACTGGCGGTTGGGTAGCGCTACGTCTGGCCGTGAACAAGCTGATGAAAACAGGCGATGTGATCTCTGACCCTTTATTAGACCCTGTTGCCGCCGTTTCATGCGGAATTTATGCCGGTCAGCCCGTGCTAGATCTGGACTATCCCGAAGATAGCGAAGCTGGCGTTGACGGCAATTTCATCATGACCGGCTCGGGTAAGCTGATCGAAGTGCAGATGAGCGCCGAAGGATCCGTTTTCAACCGCGCGCAAATGGATCAACTGATGGATCTGGCCGAGAAAGGCGTGGGTGAACTTGCTGCTGCCCAGAAAGCTGCAACCGCATGACTCGCAGGTTCGAAGGTGATCGACTGCTGGTCGCCACCCACAACAAAGGCAAGCTCGAGGAGATGGCGCATCTGCTTGAGCCCTTTGGCGTAACGGTTGTCGGCGCGGGCGAAATGAACCTGCCCGAACCGGAAGAGACCGAGGACACTTTCGTCGGTAACGCCCGGATCAAGGCCCACGCAGCTGCAAAGGCGACCGGCCTACCTGCCTTGTCGGACGATTCCGGGATCACCATCGATGCATTGGACGGCGCACCCGGTGTTTACACCGCCGATTGGGCCGAAACCGGCAGTGGCCGCGATTTCCTGATGGCGATGACTCGCGCCCATAATGAGCTAGAGGCGAAAGACGCCCCCCACCCGCGTATGGCCCAGTTTCGCTGCACACTGGTTCTGGCCTGGCCCGACGGGCATGACGAAGTGTTCGAGGGCATCGCGCCCGGTCACCTGACTTGGCCGATCCGTGGCAAGGACGGGTTCGGCTATGACCCCATGTTTGTCCCTGAGGGGCACGACATTACCTTTGCCGAAATGGATCGCTGGGAAAAGAACAAGATCAGCCATCGCGGGCGCGCGGTGGAGATGTTCGTGAAAGGCTGCTTTGGCGGATGATTGGCGAAACGGGGGCTTTGGCCTTTATGTGCATTGGCCCTTTTGCGAGGCCAAGTGCCCCTATTGCGATTTCAACAGCTACGTTTCCAAGAATATTAATCAAAAACAATGGCTTGAGTGTTATCTCAGTGAACTGAGCCGCTCGGCCATCGAAACTCCTGACCGGGTTTTGAACACAATCTTCTTTGGCGGCGGAACTCCATCACTGATGGCCCCCGAGACCGTCGCCACCATCATCGACAAGGCCCGCGCCCTTTGGCGATCGGCCAACGATATGGAAATCACGCTTGAGGCCAATCCAGGCTCGGTCGAGGCCGGGCGGTTCGCGGCCTATCATAATGCGGGCGTGAACCGCATCTCGATGGGTGTTCAGGCCTTGAACGACGATGACCTGCGTCGTCTGGGGCGCATTCACACGGTTGCCGAGGCTCGCGCTGCCTTCGATATCGCGCGCTCTTGCTTTGACCGTGTGAGCTTTGATCTGATCTATGCCCGCCAGCATCAAACTCTGGACGCCTGGCGTGCTGAGCTGACCGAAGCCCTATCGATGGCAGTTGATCACCTGTCGCTATACCAACTGACCATTGAGGAAGGCACAGCCTTTGGTGATCGCTATGCCCTGGGCAAACTGCGCGGTTTGCCCGAGGATGACAACGCTGCGGATATGTATCTGGCGACGCAGGAAATCTGCGAAGCGCATGGGCTGCGCGCCTATGAGATTTCAAACCATGCCCGGCCCGGAGCGGAATCACGGCATAACCTCATCTATTGGCGCTATGGTGAT
This sequence comes from Ruegeria sp. S84, assembly GCF_056583445.1. NCBI lineage: Bacteria > Pseudomonadati > Pseudomonadota > Alphaproteobacteria > Rhodobacterales > Roseobacteraceae > Ruegeria > Ruegeria sp. S84. Next base: position 3,097,062 of record NZ_CM152618.1, on the reverse strand, counting down.
TACATCGGTATTGGACCCGGCGCGCACGGGCGGATCACAAAGGGTGGCCAAAAATTCGCAACAGAAACTCACCTTTCACCAAACAAATGGCTGAAGGCTGCCTCCAACGGGCACGGCGAAAGCAATCGGTTCGAGCTTAGCCAACGTGAACAAGCCTCAGAATACCTTATGATGTGTCTGCGTTTGGTCGAGGGCCTTAATATAGACAGATATACTCGGCTTTCAGGTGAAGAACTTTCGCATGACAAACTTGATTCACTGATCGATCTGGGCATGCTAACCCTTGGTCGCAATCAATTGCGCGCCACTTCAAACGGGCGCGCCGTGCTCAACGCGGTAATCCGAGAGCTGTTGGAGTAACAGATGCAATTTCTCTGGGCCGGATTGGGGTTGTTATGCGTTGCGCTTGCCATGATCGGAGTCGCTCTGCCGCTGCTGCCGACGGTGCCATTTCTTCTGTTGGCCGCGTTCTTTTTTGCCCGCTCATCGTCACGGCTACATTACTGGTTGCTGAGCCATCGAACCTTTGGCCCTATGATCGTCGATTGGCAAAGCTCTGGCGCGATCAGACCCGGTGCAAAAAAGGCGGCCACCCTTTCGGTTGCCGCCGTATTTGGTTTATCGGTTCTACTGTCGGTTCCTTCTCACGTCCTGATCATTCAGGCCATTGTGCTCAGCGCTGTGATGCTGTTTATCTGGACCCGACCTAACGGCTGAGCTTTGCGCACAGATCATCCAACTGATCCAGGTTCTCATAAGCCAACACAACCTGCCCGGATTCAGATCCGGCCTTATGGTTGATCGTCACCTTCATCGCCAGAATCGCAGACAAATCCTTTTCAAGCGCTCGGGTGTCTGCGTCCTTCCCAGCATTCAGATTTCTGGATTTCGGAGCCGGCTTATCCGTCCCGCCTTGCTGCTTTTTCACTAATGCCTCGGTCGCACGCACCGAAAGGCCCTCACGAACCACCTGTTTCGCCAGCTCCGATGGGTTTCCTGCCGTGATTAACGCCCTTGCATGACCGGCGGATAATTTTCCTTCTATTACAAGGGATTGCACGTCCAATGGCAGTGACAAAAGACGCAGCAGATTAGCGATATGGCTTCTGCTTTTACCAAGCGCTTCGGCCAGCTTTTCTTGCGTGTGACCAAAGCGATCCATCAATTGCTTAAAGCCTGCCGCCTCTTCCACCGCGTTCAGATCTGCGCGCTGAATGTTCTCGATAATCGCGACCTCAAGCACTTCGGTGTCATCAAATTCGCGAACAATAACTGGGATATCATGCAGTTGCGCCATCTGCGCAGCACGCCAGCGCCGTTCACCCGCAACGATTTCGTATTGGCCGCCATCGATGCTGCGTACAATCAGCGGCTGGATAATACCCTTTTCCTTGACCGAGGCCGCAAGCTCATCCAATTGCTCTTGCGCGAAACGGCGGCGCGGCTGATCTGGGTTCGCCTGCAGTTTTTCGATCGGTACCGTGAGATCCGGACGGCGGGGTTCAGATACAATCCGACCGTCAGCTTCTGGTGCGACATCAGCCATCAACGCAGATAGCCCGCGACCTAATCCTCGGGGTTTTCCTTTCCTGGCATTCATGTTGCCCTCCTCACGGCCACTTAAATGGCTACCTTGTTGTTCTTGTGCATAACCTCTCGGGCGAGATACCGGTACGCCATCGCCCCGAGCGAACCCGAATCATATTGCAGCACAGGAAGCGCGTAAGATGGTGCCTCGCTGACCCGCACATTTCTGGGTATCTTGGTTTTAAATACCATCTCACCCAGATTGTCACGCGCATCCTTTTCGACCTGACGGGACAAGTTGTTGCGGTTGTCATACATCGTTAACACAACACCTTCGATTCTGAGGTCAGGATTAGCGGTCTGACGAACCTCGCGAATGGTCAACATCAATTGTGACAGCCCTTCCAGCGCAAAGAACTCACTTTGCAATGGAACAAGGACGGAATGCGCTGCTACCATTGCGTTTACGGTGAGCAGGTTCAAGGACGGCGGACAATCAATCAGCACAAAGTCCAGATCGAAGGCATCAATTGCAGTCTGTCGAAGCGCGTCATGCAGCAAATAACTGCGCTTTTCATTCGAGATCAGCTCAATATCTGCCGAGCTGAGATCTACGGTCGCCGGAACCACAAAAAGATTACCGATCTCGGTCTCCTGCACCACAGCTTCCAATGGTGCATCGTCAAGAAGAAGATCATATGTCGTCCAGTCGCGATCTTCGACCCCTAGGCCCGTAGAGGCATTTCCCTGAGGATCGAGATCGACCACAAGAACCTTGCATCCGGCCTCGGCCAATCCGGCTGCCAGATTGATCGCTGTAGTGGTCTTCCCGACCCCGCCCTTTTGATTGGCAACCGCGATAATCCGAGGCCCAGCAGGACGAGACAGATCAACCACGTGCAACTCCTTTGATTTTCAGGATAACGGCTTGGGGTTCTGTTGAACTCTTAATGGGTTCAGCCTCGAATTTCCATTCTTTGCGCGCATCTTCCAGCTCTTTTTTCCAGGTTGCGCCTTTTGGCAACAACGCTGTACCGTTTTTACTTAAATGCCTGTCACAAAATGACATTAGAGTGGTCAGATCAGCCAGAGCCCGAGCTGAAAGCACGTCCGCATGCAAGGGATCAATGGCTTCAATTCGACGAGAGATCACGGAACAATTGGCGCCACTCTCTCTGGTCACACTTCGAAGAAATGCGGATTTACGTTGGTCGCTTTCGACTAATGTGAAACGCGTTTCAGGCGCAAATTCAATTGCCATGATTGCGCAGACCATGCCAGGAAAGCCGCCTCCGCTGCCTAAATCCACCCAATGATCTACGCGATCTGCGTTCTGAAAAACTTGAATGGAATCTTTGATATGGCGAATCCAAATCTCTTCAAGACTATTTCTTGAAACCAGATTGATTTTTGGGTTCCATTTTTCAAGCAGAGATACATAGATCACCAGGCGTTCGAATGTTTCACGTGAAACATCCAGAGCCTCCGCAGAAACGGCGTTCTGATAACTCATGCTTTTCTGGCTTTCACATCGCGCCTGAGCTTCGCCAGGACGAGGGTTAAAGCCGCAGGCGTGACACCTTCAACCCGACTCGCCTGCGCAATATTCGCAGGCTTCGCCTGCGATAGCTTTTGCTTCATTTCATTCGACAGACCATCAAGCGCAAAATAATTGAAATCCCGAGGAATTTCATGCGCCTCATCGCGCTTCATTGCTTCGACATCCCGTTGTTGGCGCGCAATATAGTTTGCATACAACGCATCGCGCTCGACCTGACGGCGAATTTCATCGTCTGTATTCTGTAGATCGGGTTCGAGTAAAACCATGTCTTCAAACGATACTTCTGGAAAAGCAAGAACCGCCATTCCATCGCGCCGGTTTCCGTCCTGATTTATGCTGATACCAGCTTCGCGAATTTGCTTTGGCGTATATGTGGTCTCTGTCAGTTTGTTCTTTGCCTTTACAAGTTTTTCTGATTTCTCAGCAAAAACCTTGCGGCGGAGTTCACCCACACAGCCCAACTGCTCACCAATCGGGGTCAGTCTTTGATCTGCGTTGTCAGCGCGAAGTGATAGGCGAAACTCTGCACGGGATGTGAACATCCGATAAGGCTCGGCAACGCCTCGTGTTGTCAAATCGTCAATCATTACGCCAATATAGCTGTCTGAGCGTGTAAAATGTATTGGCGCACGCCCCTGTGTTTCCAGAGCTGCATTCAAACCTGCAACGAGGCCTTGCGCGGCCGCTTCCTCATATCCTGTGGTCCCATTGATCTGCCCTGCAAGATATAGACCAGGAACATCGGGCACAGACAAAGACGCAGATAGAACGCGCGGGTCAACGTAGTCGTATTCAATCGCGTATCCGGGTTGTAAGATTACCGCACTTTCCAATCCTATGATGGATTGGACATATTCGACTTGTACATCTTCGGGCAAAGACGTTGAAATCCCGTTTGGGTACACCGTATGATCCCGCACGCCTTCCGGTTCCAGAAATATCTGGTGTGACTCCTTTTCCGCAAATCGGACGATTTTGTCTTCGATTGAAGGGCAATATCTGGGACCAACACCATCAATATGACCTCCATACATTGCTGATCGCGATAGATTTTTCTCGATTATTCCGTGCGTCTGAGCATTGGTATGAGTTATTCCACAGGCGATTTGCGGCGCCGTCACCGCTTGGGACATGAATGAAAACAGTGTTGGCTCTGCATCGCCATCCTGTCGTTCAAGTATATCCCAATTTATGGTTCGTCCGTCCAACCTCGGTGGCGTACCTGTTTTCAGCCGTGCCGTCGGTAATTCAAAAGCGTCAAGGCGCTCAGCCAACCTAACCGATGGACGATCCCCCATGCGTCCACCTGGCCTTGTAACGTCTCCTATGTGAATTACACCGCGCAGAAATGTACCCGACGTCAGAACAACTGTCTGAGCTGGGACCTCGGAACCGTCGGCTAGTTTGACACCGATTACGCAGTCACCATCCATTAGGAAATCGACCACTTCCCCAGTGATCACCGACAAATTGTCTTGTTTTTTCGTTTCTTCCTTCATCGCGGTCCGATAAAGCGCACGGTCCGCTTGCGCCCTTGGGCCTTGAACAGCTGGTCCTTTACGTCGGTTCAATAGACGAAACTGAATGCCGGCACGATCCGCCACACGACCCATGACCCCGTCCATTGCATCGATTTCACGGACCAGATGACCTTTCCCTAGCCCTCCGATCGCAGGATTGCAGGACATGACACCGATGTCCTGTTCGGACAAAGTAACCAGCGCCGTGTTTGCACCCATCCGTGCTGCCGCATGGGCAGCTTCGGTACCGGCATGTCCAGCGCCAATGACTACAACATCAAATCTCGAATGTTTCACGTGAAACACTCCCTATTTTCCCAGACAGAAACTTGCGAAGATTTCATCCAAAAGGGTTTCGACATCAATCCTGCCAACCAAAGATTCAAGCGACCGAATTGCCGTTCTCAACTCTTCAGCAGCTATATCATACATGTCCGGACCTGATTCCAGAACATCTCGCGCAGCCGCAAGTGCGTCCGATGCTTTAGTCATCGCAATACGGTGACGTTCCCGCGTTGCAATACCATGGCTAGCTGTTCGAACAGTCAGTACACGCGATATGTTGTCTATCAACTGGTCAATCCCGTGCCCGGTTTTCCCCGATATACCACCGGAAAAGGGCTCACGCAGGTCAGATTTTGGCAGAACATGAATGTCATCTGCCTGCATCGGTACACCTAGCTGATCAGGCTCATCCGACAGAAATACTCGTAGATCGGCCGCCTCTGCCCGTTTGCGCGCCAGTTCAATTCCCAGGTTTTCAACGTGATCATCGGTTTGCCTCAAACCGGCCGTGTCCAGCAGCGTGACAGGCAATCCGTCCAAGTCCATACGAACTTCAATCACATCACGGGTTGTCCCGGCATATTCCGAGGTAATAGCGGCTTCCCGACCTGCCAACGCGTTCAGCAAGGTCGATTTCCCTGCGTTCGGAAGGCCAACAATGGCGACTTCAAAGCCGGTGCGAATGCGTTCTGCGATCCGAACGCCTTTCGCTTCTTGCCTCAGGTCCTCCATAACACCAGAGATTAACGTTCGAACCTCAGGGGTTACGTCGATCGGCACCTCTTCATCAGCAAAATCAATCACGGCTTCCAACAGAGAAGCCGCGCGGATCAGATCACGCCGCCAACTTTCTGCCAATGTGCCCAAAGCACCAGCCAAAATCGTCTGCGCTTGTTTCCGTTGTGCTTCGGTTTCTGCATCAATCAGATCAGCAAGTCCTTCGACCTGCGCCAGATCCATCTTGCCGTTTTCCAGTGCACGACGCGTGAACTCACCAGGTTCGGCCAACCGAAGATCGTCCATATCCGAAAGAGATGTCAGCACAGCGTTGACTGACGCCATACTTCCGTGAATCTGAAGCTCGGCCACGTCTTCGCCGGTAAAGCTGGACGGGGCCTGAAACGTCAGAACCAAGCCCTCATCCAACCGCGATCCATCCGACGCGCTGAGTGTTCGTACTCTCATTCCACGCCTTGGCAGGCCCCCGCCAGACAACTCATTGGCGGAGGCATATGCCTGCGGACCAGAAAGCCTGATCACAGCCACGCCTGCTTTGCCCTGGGCGCTGGCCAGGGCGAATATCGTATCCATTGATAGCCCCCGCGTCAGTGCCAGAACCTTGTCAGGTGTTCATTGAATCGAAGAACTCGCCGTTCGTTTTGGTTTGTTTCAACTTCGACAACAGGAACTCGATTGCATCTGTTGTGCCCATCGGATTGAGGATGCGGCGCAGAACGAATGTCTTGGCCAGATCGCCCTTGTCGACCAGCAGATCCTCTTTCCGGGTGCCGGATTTGAGGATGTCGATTGCCGGGAACACGCGTTTGTCTGCAATCTTACGATCCAGAACGATTTCCGAGTTACCAGTGCCCTTGAATTCTTCGAAGATCACTTCGTCCATGCGGCTGCCGGTATCGATCAGGGCGGTGGCGATGATGGTCAGCGAACCACCTTCTTCGATGTTCCGCGCAGCACCAAAGAAGCGCTTGGGCCGTTGCAGGGCATTTGCATCCACACCACCGGTCAGAACTTTACCTGAAGATGGCACCACAGTGTTGAATGCCCTACCAAGTCTTGTGATCGAATCGAGTAGAATAACAACATCTCGTTTATGCTCGACCAAACGCTTGGCTTTTTCGATCACCATCTCGGATACGGCCACGTGGCGGGTCGCGGGCTCATCGAAGGTTGAAGACACAACTTCACCCTTCACCGAGCGTTGCATGTCAGTCACCTCTTCCGGGCGTTCGTCGATCAGCAGGACGATCAGATAACATTCCGGGTGGTTCTGTTCGATGGAATGCGCGATGTTCTGCAGGATCACCGTCTTACCAGTCCGCGGCGGTGCCACGATCAGCGATCGCTGACCTTTACCAATCGGCGAAACCAAATCGATCACGCGAGCAGACTTGTCCTTGATGGTCGGATCTTCGATTTCCATCTTCAGACGCTCATCCGGATATAGAGGCGTCAGGTTGTCGAACAGAATCTTGTGTTTGGCCTTGTCCGGATTTTCAAAGTTGATCTTGGTGACGTTGGTCAGCGCAAAGTAACGCTCGTTTTCATCGGGCGCTTTGATCTCACCCTCAACTGTATCTCCGGTGCGCAGCGAATGCTTGCGGATCATGTCAGGCGAAACATAGATGTCATCCGGTCCGGGAAGATAGTTCGCCTCGGGCGAGCGCAGGAAACCGAAGCCGTCTTGTAGAACCTCTAACACGCCGTCGCCGCCGATGGTCCAGCCCTCATCCGCACGTTCACGCAGAATCTGAAACATCATCTCGCCCTTGCGCATGGTTGAGGCGTTTTCGACCTCAAGCTCCTCGGCCATGGCCAGAAGGTCTTTGGGGCTTTTGGCCTTCAGATCGGCCAGATTCAGGGATTCAGTTGTCATGATGATACGAACCTCGGCCGCTTGGATCGCGGCACCAGAGTGGAATTTCAGAACGGAAGATACCTCGCCCGGACGGGCGCGTTACGCGTTAGATAAGCGCTTACCTAAGAAGAGTCAAACAGGCCCTCAGAACTTCACAACGACCGCTAGAACGATAACAACCATTAAAACGGTCGGAACCTCATTCATCATGCGGTACTGCCGCCCAGTCAGCTTATTTCGCCCCTCAGCAAAGTCCTTGCGCCGAGCCATAAGCCAATGGTGAAACCATGTCATGCCGATCACTGCTGCGCCTTTGACCCAGGGCCAGCTCCAGTCCCATCCGACAATACCAGGCGTGAAAACCATGATCAGCCCGCAAATCCAGGCCACGACCATTGCGGGGCGCATGATCACACGCAGCAGCTTTTCTTCCATTTCAAAGAAAATCTGTTGCGCACCCTCTACGGCTTGCGCCTTTTCAACGTGATACACGAACAATCTGGGCAGATAGAATAAACCAGCCATCCATGAAATCACGGCCATGATGTGCAGCGATTTCACCCAAGGGTATATTGCGAAAAGAATATCGGTCATTGGGTATTCCGGGCTTATCTGAAACCCTCCTAATAAAAAAAATAAGAAAGAAAAAGGATGATGGTTTTGTAGGGAGGTCAAATTCGGTGGATTACTTTTTTGTCCTGCCTTTTTCCCCAGGTGGAAAAAGTGAAGCACATCGGCGCAGAATCTGTTGGTCAAGAAAAAAATTATTAATAACAACAAATTATGAGATAAAAGCTCGGGCTGAATTGTGGATAACCATTGGAACAATCCGGGACGGGATGCTTATCCGAGTATTCCAACTTATCCTTGTCCCGTCTGGACAGGATCCGGGCGACTCGGGGAAGTCTTGCGCCAAATTCCCGGGGTTGCGTGTCAACCGGAAAGCCATACAAACCATTCGAGACTACTCATTGATTTGCACACGGGGTTTTCCACATGACTGTCCCCATAGTCCTTGCCTCAGGGTCCGTGATCCGCGCGCAGTTGCTCAGAAACGCAGGCGTCCCGTTTTCGGTTCAGATCGCGCGGGTGGATGAAGACACAGCCAAACGCGCCCTGATGGCTGAGGGAGCTCCGCCCCGTGATGTTGCCGATGCGCTTGCCGAAATGAAAGCACGTAAGATCAGTGACAAAGTGCCCGGCACTATGGTTCTGGGTTGCGATCAGGTTCTGGATTTCGAAGGTCAGATGCTGTCGAAGCCGGAAACGCCGGAAGAAGCACTGGCGCAGCTTAAAGCAATGCGCGGCAAGCGACATATGTTGCTGTCGGCGGCGGTGATCTATCAGGATGGTGAGCCCATCTGGCGGCATGTAGGTCAGGTGCGTTTGCGGATGCGGGCCAGCTCGGATGCTTATTTACGTGATTACGTGGCGCGGAACTGGGACAGTATTCGGCACGCAGTGGGGGCTTATAAACTGGAAGAAGAAGGCGTGCGCCTGTTTGCTACCATTGACGGCGACTATTTAAATGTTTTGGGTATGCCCCTGTTAGAGTTGCTCAATTTTCTGGCCGTAAAGGGAGTAATCGATCAATGACGGAGCATCGCGTTCCTCTGGCCGGCGTGATTGGGCAACCCATTGCACATTCCCGCTCGCCAAAACTGCACGGGCATTGGCTGAAAACCTATGGATTGGTGGGGCACTACATCCCAATGGATGTCGCCCCGGCCGATCTGGAAACCGTTCTGCGGACACTACCCAAGGCTGGGTTTGTTGGGGCCAACGTGACCGTACCGCATAAAGAGGCTGCTTTGCGGTTGGCGGATCATGTCTCGGACCGTGCCTCAGTCATCGGGGCGGCAAATACGCTTGTATTCCGCGAGGATGGTTCAATTCACGCGGATAATACGGATGGCTACGGGTTCATGGCCAATCTTCGCAGCGGTGCGCCTGATTGGAACCCGCAAGATGGGCCTGCGGTAGTATTTGGTGCGGGCGGTGCTGCGCGGGCGGTGCTTCAAGCGCTGGCAGAAGCCGGAGTGCCTGAAATCCTGCTGACCAATCGCACCCGCACCCGTGCGGATCATTTGAAAGAAGAGTTCGGCCAACGGATTACGGTCGTCGACTGGGTGCAGGCGGGCAACGTGATCGAAGATGCAGAACTGGTCGTGAATACTACGTCTTTGGGTATGCAAGGGCAGCCAGAGTTACGCGTTCCACTGGATGGATTGCAACCCGGCGCTGTTGTCACCGATCTGGTATACGCGCCGCTTCAAACGCATCTGTTAAACCAGGCGGAAGAGGTTGGATGTACAACGGTCGACGGGCTGGGAATGTTGCTGCATCAAGCTGTTCCCGGGTTTGAACGCTGGTTCGGTGTTCGCCCCGAAGTGGACGCTGAAACCCGCGCGGCGGCCTTGGCATGAGTTTTGCGCTGGGGCTCACCGGATCAATCGGGATGGGCAAGAGCACGACCGCTCAGATGTTTGCAGATGAAGGCTGTGCGCTTTGGGATGCGGATGCTGCGGTGCATCGGCTCTATGCAAAGGGCGGCGCTGCGGTTGAGCCCATGCGGATTACGTTTCCCACCGCCATTGCCGAGGATGCGGTCAGCCGGGATGCATTGAAGCAAATCATTGCGGATAATCCTGACGCGCTAAAAACAATAGAAAAAATCGTACACCCTCTGGTAGCGGCGGATCGCGCCTCATTTCGATCTTCGTCGTCCGCCGATATCTTGGTATTCGACATTCCGCTGTTGTTTGAAACCGGTGGTGATGCGGCGATGGATGCTGTTGCTTGTGTTTCAATCTCTGCTGAAGAACAAAAAAGACGGGTCATGGCGCGCGGCACGATGAATGAGGCTCAGTTTGAGCAGATTCGCTCCAAGCAAATGCCAAACGAAGAGAAATGCGCGCGGTCGGATTTCGTGATTGTCACGGATACCCTGGACCATGCTCGCGCTCAGGTGCAGGATATCGTCAGGCAGATACGGGCAGGGTTGGCAGATGCGTGAGATTGTACTCGATACCGAGACCACAGGGTTTGATCCCGAAAGCGGCGACCGGATCGTCGAGATCGGCGCGGTTGAGCTGTGGAACCACGTTGCCACAGGAGAAACTTATCACGTCTACATCAACCCTGAGCGTTCTATGCCGGAAGAGGCATTTGGTGTGCATGGCATCGGCCCCGACCTGCTGGAAAACCCGCGCCCGCCGGAAAAAGGCGAAGTCACGCTGAAGGACAAACCTGTCTTTGCCAAGGTTGGGCAAGGGTTTCGCGAATTCGTGGGTGACGCCAAGCTGGTGATCCACAACGCTTCGTTCGACATGAAGTTTCTGAACGCCGAACTGGGCTGGATGGGGGTGTCGCTGATCCCGATGGATCAGGCAATCGACACGCTGGCCATTGCCCGCAAACGGTTTCCGGGATCACCCGCTTCGTTGGATGCATTGTGCCGCCGGTTTGGCATCGACAATTCGAACAGGGTGCTGCACGGCGCGCTGCTTGACTCGGAAATTCTGGCCGAAGTGTATCTGGAGCTGATCGGAGGCCGTCAGCCCGATTTTGGCTTGTCAACCTCGGCAAGTGCAGCATCTGGCGGTGGTGAGGAATGGCGCCCGACAGCGCGGTCCAATGCCCTGCCATCCCGGATCACCGAGGATGAGCGCGCAGCACATCAGAAATTTGTTGAGAAACTGGGCGAGAACGCCCTGTGGACCCGCGCCTGACCCCAGCCAGCCGCGGGTCAAAACCTTAGACGTCGGTTTTTTGCTCTTGTGCGGCGGCCTGACGACGCGCCAGTTCATTGCGATAAAGTGCAACGAAATCAATGTTATCCAGGTTGACCGGCGGGTAACCACCATCGCGGGTAATGTCGCTGACGATACGGCGCAGGAACGGGAACAGCATGCGCGGGCATTCGATCATCAGGAACGGATGCATTTGATCCTCGGGCACACCTTCCACGTGGAACAGGCCGCAATAGTCGATTTCGCACAGGAACAGGACGTCTTCCAGGCCCTTGGCCTTGGATGTCAGTTTTAGCTTGATCGAGACTTCATACTGGTGCTCGGTCGTGCGTTTCTTTGCGTCCAGATTGACCTGAACTGAAATCTCGGGCTGTACGTCGCCTGAGACGCCTTTTTGCGCCATGACGTTTTCAAAGGACATGTCGCGAATGAACTGTCCCAGAACGCGCATCTGGATCTGAGGGGCTGCCTGTGCGGCGGTGTTTTCTGCAGGGCTTTCGTCAGCCATGAAACTTCTCCGGAATTGAAATTCGGCACTGCTTAGCAATTTGGGCCGGATAGCTCAATGCTGGTGCGGGCCTTCCACCCACTTAGACGGCTTTCCGGAGTTCTGGCGAGGGCGAACCTCGGTGAATTCGCCATCTATCACATCGTCCTGATCAAACGGGTTTGGCCCCGACCTGAATTGTGCGCCGGTGCCCATTTGAAAATGCGTGATGGTCGCCTTGGACTTGAGATAGCGGAACACTGCGACCCGGATGCCGGGAACAAGCAGCGCAAAACCAATGGCATCGGTGAAAAACCCTGGTGTCAGCAGCAAAACACCGGACAGCAAGATCATCGCCCCATGGGCCAGCGGTTCGGTTGGGTCGTCCAATTCGGCAAAGGATCGCTGCAAATTCGCCAGCGCCATGCGACCTTGTGTCCGCACCAGAACCGTGCCCAGAACGGCGGTCAGAACCACGATTGCAAGCGTCGGCCAAAGCCCGATCAGACCGCCAACCTGGATAAACAGGGCGATCTCGATGATCGGAACCAATAAAAAAGCCAAGAACAAGTACATTTGCGGTATCCTTTAGCATGGTCCGGGCTGTGGACTTGGCCCCGACTGTCACCTACATAGTGGCAGAGGGCAGCGTATACAAAGCCCGGGTTCTGAAAAGAGGACGAAATGAACTCACCCCTGATCCAGCTTCTGGTGCTGGCCGGAATTGCCATTTTCCTGATCCTGCGCTTGAAAAGCGTGTTGGGTACACGCGAAGGTTTTGAGAAACCGCCCCTTCAGCAACAGCCTGATACCAATGGCGCGCGCCGTGATTTCGAAGTGATTGAAGGCGGGCCAGATCACGACATCACCGACCATGTGGCCGAAGACAGTGAACAGGCGCAAACATTGGCCGCAATGAAGCGGGTCGAACCCAGTTTTTCTGTCAGCGAATTTGTACAGGGCGCGCGCGGCGCCTATGAGATGATCGTGATGGGCTTTGAAAAGGGCAATCTGGACGAAATCCAGCCGTTCCTGTCCGAAGAAGTATTCGACAGTTTTGTATCGGTTGTTGCGGATCGCGAAGACAAAGGTCTGACCATCGAAGCCGAATTCATCGGGGTGCGTGAAACCACTCTGGTCGATGCGACCTTCGATAAGGATACCAATCAGGCCGAGATCACCATGCGCTTTATCGGTGAGCTGACGTCGGTCGTGCGCGATCGCGGCGGGGATATTGTCGAAGGCAACCCGAACACCGTCAAACGCCAAAAGGACAGCTGGACCTTTGCCCGTGTCATGGGCGCGGACGATCCGAACTGGCTGCTTGTTGCCACGGACGCATGATTGCAGCGCTCCGGTCGCTATTTCTGGGGGTCGTCATGACCACTGCCAGCGCCGCCGGAGCCGAGGCGACGCGATCCATCCTGTCATTCGATGACCTCGATGGCTGGGCCGCCGACGATCACGGGGCGGCCCTTTCGGTTTTTCTGAACACCTGTGGTGATCTGGACGATCCTGATTGGCAGGCGCTGTGTGGCGTGGCTCAGAGTTATGAACCTGGCGCGGCGCGGGCTTTTTTCGAGCTGTTCTTTCGTCCTGTTCTGGTCGAAGACGGCGATGACGCCCTGTTCACCGGATATTTTGAACCTGAACTGGATGGGTCGAAAACCCCAACTGACAAATACCGCTATCCACTCTACCGGATGCCGCCCGAGGCGCGAGAGGCGGGCAAGTGGCTCAGTCGCCGTGACCTGCTGACCGGTGACGCCCTGACAGGTCGGGGCCTTGAGATAGCGTGGGTCGATGACCCTGTTGAGCTGTTCTTTCTGCAAATTCAAGGCTCGGGCCGGATACGTCTGCCCGATGGCGGTGCATTGCGGGTTGGATATGGCGGTGCGAATGGGCATCCCTATCGCTCGATCGGCACGGAACTGGTCCGACGGGGTGCGCTGGGCGCGCACCAGGTCAGCGCGCAGATGATCCGGACCTGGGTACGCAAAAACCCTGAAGCCGGGGCTGAGCTGTTACTACACAACCCTTCGTATGTTTTCTTCCGTGAAGTGACGCGTGTCGCGCCCGAGTTCGGGCCGTTAGGCGCCATGAACCGCTCAGTGACCACGATGCGCAGTATCGCGGCAGATCCGGCTTATACACCTTTGGGCGCGCCAGTTTGGGTAGAAAAGGATGGCAAAAACCCGCTGCGCCGATTGATGATCGCACAAGACACCGGATCGGCGATCAAGGGTGCGCAACGTGCCGACATTTTCTTTGGCACAGGGGATGATGCCGGGCAGGCCGCCGGTCGCTTGAAGGATCCCGGCCGTATGGTTGTGCTGTTGCCGATCCAGAGGGCCTACGCCCTGTTACCGGATGAGTTCTGATGACCCGGCGCAAACTGACTGCGGATGAGATCGATTTGTGGCGCAAGGTGGCCAAACAGGCTGAGCGTTTGCACCCCGAACTGCCTCAGACTGTGCACCCCACTACCTTGCCCAAGCCCAAACCGACCAAAACGCCCAAGGCGCGGATAGAAGCCTTTGAACTGGGTCAGACTGCGCCAACCAAACCGTCACGGAATAACCTGAAGCCATCGATCACCGAAGGTTTACGGACAAATCCGGTGCAGATGGACACCAAGTCTTTTGGTCGCATGAAACGCGGCAAGCTCAAGCCCGAAGGCAAGCTGGACCTGCACGGGATGCGCATGAGCGCAGCCCATCCCGCATTGGTTCGGTTCATCCTGACCGCACAGGCACAGCGCAAACGGCTGGTGTTGGTCATAACCGGGAAGGGCAAGGACCGGGACGAACCGGGACCCATTCCAACACCGCGTGGGGTCTTGCGCAATCAGGTGCCCCACTGGTTATCTATTCCACCACTTGCACAAGCGGTGCTGCAGGTAACACCCGCACATATCAGCCATGGCGGCGATGGCGCCTATTACGTTTACCTCAGGCGCGTCCGTTAGTCGGATCGCTGATTCTAGCTTGTCCGCATGAACCGGATTCGCACGCGAACCCTGCCCTTACCCCTACTGGTTTATTGTTTCTGCAGGTCCCGCAACCCCGGTGATAATCTGCCGGCGCAATGAAACTTCGTAGCCTTGTCCAAGGCTTGCGAGGTTGTGCTTAACAACACAACCAGAACGGTACGGCAGACAATCGCCGATCCCATCTGATTGCATTGACCCAGCGGTTTCCGATTGCTTACCCTACGTAAAGCACCCCTGTGGCGCTGATATTTTTATGACGAATTTATGGTGGCCGAATGTTAGGCTCCACTGCCATTTCCCGACCTCAAAGGTCGGAAGCATCCGCCATTTCAGGTGACAATGGCGCCAACAAAGATGTGCTGTCGCTTAATCTGCCGAAAGGCGGTGGCGCGATTTCTGGTATTGGTGAAAAGATTACCTCGAACCCGGTGACCGGGTCTGCGTCCTTGACGATTCCGGTTCCTGTCAGCCCCGGGCGCGGTGGTTTCACACCAGAGCTGCAACTGAGCTATGAGGCTGGCACCAGCAGCGGCATATTCGGCTTTGGATGGTCACTTTCGCTGCCCGAGATCACGCGCAAAACGGAAAAAGGCCTGCCCCGATACGACGATGCCGCCGGATCGGATGTCTTCCTGATTTCTGGGTCTGAAGATCTGGTGCCGCTGCTCGATTCTCAGGGGGCACAATGGGAAGATCGCGCGCGGTTTCCAGGTGTGACCATCCACAGGTTCCGCCCACGGATCGAAAGCACTTTTGCCCGCATTGAGCGGTGGACAGACGAGGCGTCGGGTATCGCGCATTGGCGTGTCACGTCGCGCGAAAACGTCACTTCGATCTATGGCGCGTCAGGCCTATCAAGGGTGGCAGACCCGGACGACCCCGCCCGTGTATTTCGCTGGTTGTTGTCCGAGACCTTTGACGACAAAGGCAACGCCATCCGATACGAGCATGTTGCCGAAGACGCAGTTGGCATCGATCAGGCGCAGGCGCACGAAGCCAATCGGTCCCGCACAGCCGAGCGGTACCTGAAACGCATCCGCTACTGCAATCGAGTCTCTCGTTTGGTTGATCCGGATGTGAATGCAGCTGGATGGCTGTTCACGGTCGTATTCGATTATGGCGAAGACCACCTGTTGCCAATCGCACCTGATCCCAACGTGGCGGCGGACGCGCAGCATGAGCTTGTCCATGCATCCGCTGATCCCGGCCGAAATTGGCAAGTGCGCCCGGACCCCACATCAAGCTACCGCGCGGGCTTTGAGGTTCGGCGCCGTCGCCGCTGCCATCGAATTCTGACCTTTCATGATATCCCCGACTTGCCGACGGGCGAACCGGGCTATCGCGGTCTCGTGAAGGCAACCGAGTTTTCCTATGACGATTTCACCCCTCCCGGTGCTGACACTGATGACGAGCGTCAGCACCCCGGCAGTACGCGCTATGGCTCATTCCTCATGGCGGTCGCGCAGTCGGGCTTCGCTCCGGACGATACGGTTTCACCGCGCGATGTGAACGGAGCCACGTTCCTCGCCTACAGACGACAGGCAATTCCACCGGTGGAATTCACCTATAGCCGGGCCGAGGTGAACGATATTGTACGCAGCCTTGACCGCGAGCAGACCGAAGGTGCTCCGGCCGGACTTACCGATCCGGCAAACTGGGTTGATTTGGACGGTGACGGTGTTGGTGGAATTCTGACCTCGACCCCGGGTGCCTGGCATTACACTCGCAACCTTGGGCCAATGAACGGCACGGCGCGCTTTGCTGCCCCCGTGCTGGTTGCCGAGCGGCCTGCATTTGCTGAGTCAGGTCAATGGATGGACCTTGCTGGGGATGGTCGCCCGGATCTGGTGGTAATGGACCGGACAACCCCGGGGTTCCATGAGCGCGACGCGCAATCAGGTTGGTCCGACTTCCGCGCGTTTGAATATTGGCCACATATAGATGCGTCCAATGACAGCATGAAGATGGTTGACCTGACTGGCGATGGCCTTGCTGACATTCTTCTGACCGAGGACACCGCTTTTGTCTGGCACCCCTCTGAAGGCGAGGCCGGGTTTGGCCCCGCGCGCAGGCAAGCGCAGCCATGGAACGACACTGACGGACCCCGACTTGTGTTTTCCGATCCGGAGGCTGCAATTTTTCTGGCGGATATGTCCGGCGACGGATTGTCTGATCTGGTTCGTATCCGCTGTGGTGAAGTCGCCTATTGGCCCAATTGCGGATATGGGCGTTTCGGCACCAAAGTGGCGATGGACGACGCGCCACAATTTGATCGCCCCGAAATGTTCGACCGCAGCCGCCTGCGCCTGACGGATATCGACGGCTCGGGCACCACCGACATTGTCTATCTGGGTGCAGAAGGTATCGACCTCTATTTCAACATGTCTGGCAACCGGCTTGCACCGCGTCGACGCCTAGGGAATGTGCCGCCGCTTGATACCGAAACTTCGGTTGATCTGCTCGATCTATTTGGAACGGGCACCGCCTGTCTTGTGTGGTCCTCTACTTTGTCCCGCGACGCAGGTCAGCCTCTGCGTTACGTCGATCTGATGGGCGGACAAAAACCGCACCTCATGACCCGATATGTCAACAATTTCGGTGGCGAGACCGAATTGCGCTATGCCTCGTCGTCGCGGTTTTACCTGCAAGACCTTTATGAAGGACGTCCTTGGGCCACGCGCCTGCCGTTCCCGGTGCAGGTGGTTGATCGCATCGTCACACATGATCGTGTGGCGCAAACCCGGTTCGTATCTCGCTTTGCCTTTCACCATGGTCATTTCGACGGGGTCGAGCGCGAGTTTCGCGGGTTCGGCATGGTCGAACAATGGGACACCGAGGAATTTGCGACGCTCTCGTCAGATGCGCTGGGGCCACTGGCATCAAACGAAGACCCGGCATCTCATGTTCCGCCCGTACTGACCAGAACATGGTTTCATACCGGCGTGTATCTCGACCAAGGTAGTCTGCCCGATGTCTTGGCTGGTCTGCTTGATGGGCAGGATCGTGGGGAATACTGGCGCGCACCCGCTTGGCGTGACGACGATGTTGAAGCGCGGCGGCGGCTTTTGCCCGACACGGTGTTGCCACCCGGATTGACAACCGGAGAAACCCGCGAGGCTGCGCGCGCGCTTCGCGGCACGGTGCTTCGGCGTGAAACCTACGCGCTCGATGGCTGGGCGGAGCCCGGCTATCCCAATGGTCACCCCTATCAGGTGGTCGAGCAAACGCAGACTGTGCATTTGCTGCAGTCCCGTGGACCCAACCGTCATGCCGTGTTTCTGACCCATGCCCGGGAAAGCCTAACCGCGCATTATGAGCGGACCCCCGATGACCCGCGCCTTCAGCATCAGGTCATTCTGGAGGTTGACCCGTTTGGGACTGAACTGCGCCGCGTCGATGTCATGTATGGCCGGCAAACACCTGATCCGACGCTGACGCCTGAAGATCAGGTGCGTCAGGCGCAGTTACATGCGGTATTACACACGCGGCGCGTCACGGACCTGATCGCGACAGATCAAACCTACCGCGCCCCGGTGTCATGTGAAGAACAAAGCTTTGAGCTTACCGGCTTAAGCCCAGCGCAGGGTACGCGTTTGTCCTTTGATGAGATCGAGACAGAGGCGAACGCTGCAGCCGATCTTGCTTATGAAGCGACCCCAACCGCGGGTCTGGTGCAGCGTCGTCTGATCGAACACCGCCGTCAGTACTTCAGGGATGATACGCTGACCGGCCCACTGCCGCTTGGCCAGATGGGCAGTTTGGGGCTTCTCCATCAAAGCTTCCAACTGGCCTTCACGCCGGGTCTTGTCACGCAGGTTTATGGAGGCCGCGTTGGTGCGGCCGAGATGGCGCAGGCGGGATACACCGAGATTGACGGCGACGGCCAGTGGTGGCGCCCCTCGGACCGTCAGCTTTTGTCGCCCTCAAGCGGTGATACGCCCGCGCAAGAGCTGGCATTTGCACGACAGCATTTCTTTCGACCACATCGCCTGCGGGACCCGTTCCATCAGCCTGCGACACATACGGAAACAACAGCCCGCTATGACGCTTTCGACCTGCTGATCGAGGAAACGCAGGACGCATTGGGCAATCGCATGTCGGCAGGGGTACGCTCGACCGGTCCAGCTGGCGCAATCACCGAACGCCGACAGGATTATCGCGTTTTGCAAGCCTCGGTATTGACCGATGAGAACGGCAATCGCAGCGAGGTGGTCTTTGACGCCTATGGCCGCGTGACCGGCATGGCCCGAATGGGCAAGGTCGATGGGCCCGACGAAGGTGACAGGCTGGATGGCTTTGATCCGACACTGGTGCCTGCAGCACGCACTCAAGTGCTGATTGATCCGCGTGGACCTGAAGCTCTGGCAGCACTTGGGCGCGCGACAATGCGTTATGTTTATGATCCCTGGGCCTATTATCACTCTCGTGGGGATCCTGCCCCATCACCCGTCATCGGTCTTTCCCTGCATCGAGAGGTTCACGACAGTGATCTTTTGCCGGGTCAAACCACCCCGTTCCTAGCCGAACTTACCTTTACAGATGGGATGGGGCAGGAAATTCAACGCAAGATTCAGGCCGAAGACGGTCCGGTCCCAACGCGTGATGGCTCGGGGAGCATCCTGCTGGGACCTGATGGTCGGCCGGTTATGTCCGCATCGCAGTCGCCACGCTGGGTCGGTACCGGCTGGCAAGTGCGCAACAACAAAGGCAATATTGTTCGACAGTTCGAACCGTTCTTCACAGATCGCCCGACCTATGAGTCCGACATCCGCATCGGTGTAAGCCCAATTTTCTTCTACGACGCATTGGGCAGAGAGATCGGGATTTTGAATCCCGATCATACATGGAGCAAACACCGGTTTTCTGTTTGGGACCAGACGACATGGGACCCGGGCGATACTGTACTGATTTCGGATCCCGCCCAAGACCCCGATCTTGGCGACCATTTCCGCAGGTTGCCGCAGGCTGCCTATTTACCCACTTGGCACGCGCTGCGAACCGATCCGGCGCAAGTGCAGGCGTTGGCTACCCGTTTCCCCGATCCCGAAGACCGGCAGCGCGCCACTGAGGCTGCATCGAAATCGGCGCTTTATGATGACACACCGATGCGGGCTTTGGCGGATACCCGTGGTGCGCTGATCGCGCGCCTCACTCCGAACCGCACGCTCTACAGCAACGCGGCCCCGGGCACCCTACCGACCGAGACACTCCACCGCGTTGCGACCGAAATCGATATCGAAGGCAATACGCGCCGAACCTGGGATGAGCTTGGGCGCGAGGTTCAGCGTACCGCTTTCGACATGCTCAGCACCGCCATTCGGACCGACAGTATGGAGGGCGGTACCCGTTGGCGGCTAACGGATGTAGGTGGCGAAACGGCGTTTACGTGGGATGCGCGCGACCACCGGCTGCGCCACGAATTCGATGTATTGCGCCGACCCATCGCCACTCATCTAAGCATCAATGCGGGTCCTGAGCTGCGGATCGATGAAACGATCTACGGAGAATCGCTGCCGACGCCCGAAGCCCTGAACCATCGCAAACGCATTGCGATCAGCCGCGACCAATCCGGCACGATGGAAATTCTGGCCCATGATTTCAAAGGCAACCCAATCCGCAGCCAGCGGCAACTGGCGCAGGAGTTTCGCACCACGCTCGATTGGGCCGCACCCGTGGCGACTGAGCCCGAGATTTTCGCAGGGCAAACCCGCTTTGACGCGCTGGACCGCCCGGTCCAACTGGTGCCGCTGCAATCGCAATCGCCGGGCGCGCGCATCCAGGTTGTGCAGTACCGCTATAACCTGTCCTCGCGGCTTGATCGGGTGGACACCTGGCACGCACGACCCGCGGCACCTGACACTTTATTGGATCCCGCCACTGCGGATCATGCCGTGGTCACAGGCATTGCATACAACCCTTGGGGCGACCGCGAACGCATCACCTATGGCAACGCGGTTGAAACAGAAATCCTGCATGATCCGTTGACCCGTCTCACCGAACGCATCATCACCCGGCGCGATGCAACCGGATTTGGTTCGGACTGTCCGACACCGCCAGTTGCAGGCTGGCCAGGATGCCAGTTGCAGGCGCAGCACATGATCTACGATGTGTCCGGTCACGTGACCCACATCCGCGACAGCGCGCAACAGCAGATCTTTTTCCGTAATCGCCGTGTTGATGCCTCTAACGACTATACGTTTGATGCCTTGCATCGTTTGATCGAGGCGACGGGTCGCGAACATCTGGGCCAGCAAGGCGGCGCACCCGGCGCCCACAGCTATAACGACGCCGCGCGAACTCGGCTGCCGCACCGCAGTGATGGTTTCGCCCTTGGCCGGTATCTTGAGCGTTTTCACTATGACATTGCGGGCAACTTGATTGAGATGCGCCACCGGGGCTCTGATCCCGTGGTACCCGGTTGGACGCGGACTTACACCTATGGTGAGGACAGTGCCCTGTCTGCGGGGGTACCTTCGAACCGCTTAACTCAGACATCGGTCGGTGCTGTGAATGATATCATCAGTCAGGGCGATGACGGCTATGATGCGATGGGCAACATGCTGCGCCTTTCTCATCTCGATCAGATCGCATGGGACCACGACAACCAACTGCGCATGTGCCGCCGTCAGGCAGTTGGACCTGATGATGCGGACGGCCTGGCGCACCAAGGGGACCGCACATTCTTTGTTTACGCCTCTGACGGGACCCGCATCCGAAAAGTGACAGAAACCGCTGCAGGAGCCATCCGTCGCGAGACGATCTCGCTGGGCGGGTTCGACATTATCCGCGAACCGGGTGCAAACCCGCGGACCCGAGAGACCCTGCATGTGGGGGACGAAACTGGCCGTATTGCATTGGTTGAGACGACGATCGCCGGTGGAGCGGTCAGCCGCGTCATTCGTTATCAGCACAGTAACCATGTGGGCAGTGTGGGGATCGAACTGGACGAGAACGGCAATGTTCTGTCTTACGAGGAATACAGCCCCTTCGGCAGTACCACCTATCAAGGCGTTGCCACCGCTGGCCTAGGTCCGAAACGTTTTCGATATACCGCGATAGAGCGGGATGCCGAAACCGGGTTTAACCATCATGGTGCCCGCTATGCCGCCCCTTGGCTCGGCCGATGGATCAGCGCCGATCCCATCGGAATTGAAGGCGGGCTGAACCTTTATGCTTATGCCTATAACAACCCGGTAACGCTCAACGATCCAGAGGGCACTGCGCCGCCCACTGTGCCCAACGGAGGCCTTGAAGTTGCATCGTTGCAGAAGGGTCTTGAGACGCTTGATGCGCTGGCGACTCAGGTCAGAAACACCGAAGGCAGCGTGCAGGAGTTTGCCCTTATCAAAGAGAACAACACGTTCAAGATATTGAAGGGCACGGCCACCAAGCCCGAGGTCTCGATTCCAAAGGGAACGACGGCTATCGCACACACGCACCCGCCCACTGCCATGGTTTCCTTTGCAGACGTCAACACCACCCATGCCCAGGGTGTGAAGGTCGCCGGAGTCCGTTCTCACCTGGTGGCGCATGGCAACGGCAATTGGACGCTGATCGAGATCCCGAAACAGGGAAACGGAATGTTGACCTCATTCGACACCAATACCGGCATGATCAAGGGCACCGTGCAAGTCTACCGCCCGGGCGCTGCGCCCGATACTGCGTCGATGGTGCAAAAAGTCGACACCATGAACATGGTGAACAAGCAAGGCAAAATCACCTCAATCTCCAAGCTCGCCAAAGCAATGCGGGGTAGCAAGGCAGTGTCGCAGACCCTGTCCGGGGGCCGCGCCATCCTAGGGGTCATGGGCCGTGGGCTCATGGTGATCGGTATGGCGGCCAGCGGCATTCAGGTTGGCACAGGGATCACGCAAATCGCCGAAGGCGAGACCGGCGTGGGCACCGCAAATGTGGTCGAGGGCACGGCCTCGGGCACTCTCAACGTGGTCTCGGTGTCGGGCAAGCTCGTCACGGGTGGTGGTGCTGGATCGGTCCTTGCCGCCGGGCTCGCAGCTTTCGGCTCAATTGCACTGGCCGGAACCGAAGCTCGCTCCGCAATCAAAGGCGAAAAAACCGCCGCACGCGAAGCGGCCGATTTTTGGGTGGACGAAATCGATGCAGGCCATCGTCAGGGCGGCGTTGGCGGCTTCTTCCGACGGTCCGCTGGTTACCTTGGCCTGGGCGCGGCAGGCACGATGTCGATCCTGCAAGGCCAGGGCATCAAAGGCCATTTGAAATGGTGAACGCAGTTGTCAGAAAGGGTACCTCCTCATGACCAAAGTTACGCATCCGCTAAAGCCCAGAATGCGCCGCGCTACGGTGGGCGATCTGCAATCCGCTTTGCTGGCACTGCTGCGTGAAGGCTTGCTGCTGGCCAATGATATCAGCGCGCACCGAGCGCTGGCCGATATCGTGTCGCGCGAAAAGGATGGCCGCACACCGACCTACGGAAAAGGCACCACTGAAGCCGTTCGCCTGGTTCAGAAAGAGGCCGATCTGTCCCCGACCGGCAGTGTCGATAAAAGAACGGCAGCTGTGATTAACGATCTGGTCGCTCGACTGGACACACCGACGGATTTTGGCACCTACCGTGTCAGCGGTCGCGTCATAAGTGCGCAAAGTGCGGCTGTTGATGGCCTTGCTGTTGTTGTTGTCGACAAAGGTGTCGGCGGCGACGTTGAACTGGGGAAGGCTACAACCGGTAAACGCGGTGCCTTCGAGATTGTGTTTACCGGAGATCAGATAACCAAGCGCGGCAAGGATGCACCAGACCTTCAGGTGCAGGTGCGTTTGAATGACGATGTGGTTGCCGCTTCGGCGGTGGAATATGACGCCGGACCGGATTCCGAGCTTTCCGTGGTTCTGCCTGCTGAAAGTGCCGCAAAACTGTCTTCAGAACACGCCACACTGACCAAGGCGCTCTCTGGTCAGTTCAACGGTGCCTTGTCGAAACTTGAAGAAAGCGACACCCGTCAGGACATCACATATCTGGCCAATAAAACAGGTTGGGACGCGCGCGCCGTGGCACTGGCGTCGCTATCCCAGCAGTTGTCTGACAAGACCGCTGGACGGCGTGGTCAACGCATCGACTCTGGCCTGTTCTATGCGCTTTTACGTGCAGGTGTTCCCGCCGATGACACCGCGGTTTTCCGCACGCCCCCTGCTAAAGTGGCGCAAATCTGGAAATCCGCGCTGGATGAAGGATTGATCGACGCCAAACTGGCGGATCAGACAGATGCCTCCCTTGCCCGATTTACCGAAGTCTCCGCGCGCGTGCGGCTGGATACGCCCCCTCCCGGGACTTTGGCCGGAATGCAGCCTTTGCTTGCACTTTCGCTGACGCGGGATGACGAGCGTGAAACTTTTGCCGCGCTCCATGCGGCGCATGGTGATGATCTCAATACATTCTGGACCGAGGTAGAGGGTAAGTTGGGTCAGGACAAAGCCGCCCGTTTGCAGACCGATGGCAAGCTTGCCTATCTGACGCTCAACAACTCCAAGCTGGTCGAACGCTTGCATCGTGACACCGATGGCGATGCGGACGGTACGTTGGGAGGCCTAGTGAAGGCGGGTTTTCATAAAGCCGACGCCTGGGCCGCGATCATGGATGATACCGACCCCGTGCCAGAGGCAGTTCAGGGCCGGGATGCCGCCGAAAGACGCGCCAACTATGCAGAATTCATGGCCGCTCAGGTGCGGCTGTCTTTCCCGACTGCGGTTGTTGCGGAAATGGTCCGGGCGCAGGAGACGCCATTGGTCGATACCGGGTTGTCGAACAACGTTCATGAATTCCTCGCAAAACATGCCGATACCTTCCAGATAGGTCAGCAGCCCGTTGCGCGCTTTATTGCAAAAAATGCGCTGGACGAACCGCCAGAAGTGGTGCGCGAAATCTCACGCATTCAGCGGGTCTATCAGATCTCGCCCGACGACAGCAGTATGAATGCCATGCTGGCTGCAGGGTTGGATTCGGCCTATACGGTCGTGGCGCTGCCACAAGATGAGTTCCTGCGCGCCCACAAGGCCGTTCTGAACGAGGCCGTCGCGATGCAGATCTACCGCAAGGCAGAACAGGTCCATGGAGCGGTTCTGAATCTGGCCACCGCCTATATGACTCATCGGATGATGCCAGCGATCGGCCCCAGCGTGGGCGCTGCTGACGGGTTTTTGAACCCTACCCCGGGCGGGTCGGACAATTTTGGTGATGTGCTCGCATACTCCACATTAGAAGAGCTTTTCGGTTCGATGGATTATTGCGGATGCGAGCATTGCCGGTCAGTCCTCAGCCCCGCAGCCTATCTTGTCGATCTTCTGCTGTTTCTCGATCGCCCCGCGACCGAGATTCCGAACGGCTTCACCAATCCACTTGATGTGTTGCTTGATCGGCGGCCTGATATTCAACACCTGCCGCTGACTTGCGAAAACACTCTGACGCCTTTGCCATACATCGACTTGGTGAACGAGGTGCTGGAGCATTTCGTTGTCAACGGCATGTCTTTGGGTGGATATCAGGGTCATTCGACCGATGGTCAAACACCGCCTGAAGAGTTGCTGGCCAGCCCTCAATTTGTACGCGATGCCGCCTATGCCACGCTGGCCACCGCCCAATTCCCTGCCCCCCTGCCGTTTGACCGTTCGTTGGAGGCACTGAAGGCCCTTTTCAATCGTTTCGACGCGCCTTTACATCGGGTTATGGCCGACTTGCGTTCGTCAGACGCGCTGGACGATACACCGTACGGATGGCGCGACATCTGGCTGCAGCGCTTGAACATCTCGCGCGGTCTCAACGCCGTCCTGACCGAAAGCGTGGCGGTTGCCGGGTCAGCGCGACCCGATCTGACAGTGCGTTCGCTTTATGGTTTTGATGCGGGTGTCAGCGCAGCCGAAGTGCGTGATGGTTTGGAAAGCGTGCGCGACCTATGCCGCCGCACCGAGATCACGCCGGTTGATCTCGTGAACATCCTAAAGACCGAGTTCGTGAACCCCGGAGCCGCGCTGATCCCGAAGCTTGAGCATCTTGGCCTGGGCTTCGACGATATCCGGGCCTTCCGGGACGGCGCGATCAACTCCGCAGAACTACAAAGCCGGATGGCGGCAGGGGTCGAGCCTGAACGCTATGGCGGTGATATCGAGGCATGGTTGCTTGATGACACTACTTTCGACCGGATCATGGGTCTGATCGTGCTTACAAATCCGCAAGACCCGTCGGATATGTGCGACCTAAGCGCGCTTGAACTGCGTCACCCAGACCCTGATCCGCTGTCCAACCGCCTTGAATGGAATGACTTTATCCGGATTAACCGGTTCGTCCGACTGTGGCGTGTTCTGGAACTTAGCATTGCCGACACGGATGCTATCATCTCGGCGCTTTATCCGACGAACCAGATGCCGGGCGGCGCCGACGCGCAGGTGGACCTGGCTCGCATGGACGCCGGCTTTGCCGAGCTCCTGCCACAGTTGGGCATCGCCATGTCGGCCCTTGATGCGCTGGAGCTAAGGCCCGAGGACGCGCTGCGCCCGATCCTGGCCCTCTTTGGACCAATCAGCACCAATGGAACCGCCGCGCTATTCCGTGAAATGTTCCAGCGACCTGCTCGCGAAAACCCCGCCTTTGCCGAAGATGGTTTTGGCGGTGTGCTTACAGACCCTGCGGCCCTGTTGCTGCCCGAGGTTGAAACCTTGCGCGCGGCCTTTTCATTGACGGGTCCGGAATTTAACCGGATCGTCGCTGTTTTGGGGTTCGATGACACGACACCCCTGACCATCGAGACGGTCAGCGCAATCTACCGTCGCGGCTGGTTTGCGCGCGCGCTTGAGCAAAGCGTGCCGGGATTGGAGCGTTTGCTTCAAGCCACCGGTCTTGACCCCTATGGCCCGCAAGACGCCACTGCACCCGCTCTGCTGAAGGTTATCGATCTGGTGCATCGCCTGTCCGAGCTAGGCCTGTCGCTGGAAACAGCGCTGGCGCTGCTGTTGAACCATGACCCAAGTGGCCAGACGACACCGCCCGCAGAAAACATCACGACCCTGGCACGCGATCTGCGTGCAGGGTTTGCGGCTATCACCAATGACTTTGTTCTGGTGGACGATCCCGATGGCGGTATTGCCCGGTCCCACATGGCTCTGGTCTATGGGGCCGAAGCGACCGAGCAGTTCTTCGGATATCTGGAGGCCACATCCTCGGCCGAGGTTACCTATGACCATTCTGCCCCTGCGCTAGAGCCGGCGATCCTGGCCGAGGCGCCCGATCAAATCGCTTATGACGATTTCCGCAAGGTTCTGGTTTTCAACGGACTCATGTCGACCACTGTCAGAGATGCCCTGCAGGCCGTCGCCGGGACACCTGCTGCCTTCACGCCAGCAATTGACGCTTTGTTCAACGCAAGCGAGGCACAATCACAGCCATTCTTCACCCGCTTCCCCGAGTTGCTCCCGCTTCACGACGCATACCGCAGCTCAACTGCGTCAAAGGCCGAGGCCTATCGTGCTCTGCTTGAAGGAATCCTGCCGCAGCTGATCTCAAGACGGAAACGCCAGGTGGCGCTGCAGCTTCTGGGTACCGCGATCGAAGTTGAGGCTGATCTGGCAGCCGTCCTGTTCGAAAAGGCCGAGGTTCTGCATGCGGCGACTGATCCGGCCAGCTCCGCGCTTGAGGATGCCCTGATGCTCGAATCCGGGGGTCTGAGTGCTGAAATCAGCGATGGCCCGGCCCACACTGCACCGCCTGCGCGGGTCGAAACCTTATCTGGCGCGATTGATTTCGCCTCCACTGGAACAGTGCTGCCAGACAATCAAACCACACCAGGTTCTTCGATTTCGATCCAGTTACGGGGATATCTGGAAGCGCCTGAAAACGGATTCTTCAACATTGCTGTCGAAGCTGATGCGGGCGCGACCGTGACACTCAGCATCGCAGGCGAACCTGTTCCTCTGACCGAGGCGGGCGGCATATGGTCAAACACCAACGCGATCGAGCTTCGCGCAGGCACTTTGGTCGAAATCGCGCTGGGCGTGGCCAATGTGACCGACCGACTGGCGTTGCGTTGGAGTGCACCGGGCCGAGGAACTGAGGTCATCGGCGCTTCGCATCTCTACCCGGCTGATCCGGTATCGCATCTGGGCGCGGCCTACTTGCGCACGCGCCGCATTGCCCGGTTGTCCGAAACGCTGAAACTTGACGTCGCTGAGATCTTGCACCTGACGACACATGGCGATTTGCAGATTGCGGGTGCGGCCTGGCCAAACAGCCTGCCCGTCACCGGCACACCTGATGATCCGACCTCTGCCGCGCTGATGGGGGTGCTAACGGCCCACCTGCGCATGGCGCGATTAAAGGCGGCTTATGCCCCTGAAAATGCCCGGCTGGTCTCGATAGCCGAGAATCCAGCGGTCGCCATCGCCGACGCCGAGGCTGAGTTGTTCCAAGTCACGCGCTGGGATCCCGTGGATATCGCCGACCTGTTGGTACATTTCGGACTCACCCCAGCCGATATTGGCGATCTGGCCGTTCTGGAGCGGCTTCATGACATCGCCGAATGGCTGGCGGCACTTGGGATTCCGGCGACAGCGCTGATCGCCGCCGCAACACCCACCCCAACCGGACCCATTGTGCGGAATTTCCGCGCCGCCCTTCGCGCGCGCTACAGCCCGGATGACTGGCTCAAAATCCTGCAACCGATCAATGACCGCCTGCGCAAGCGCCAGCGTGATGCATTGGTGGCGCATATCCTGCACGATCTGCGCGGGCGTCCGGATGCGGCGCATATCAACACGCCCGAAAAGTTGTTCGAATACTTCCTGATGGATGTGCAGATGGAGCCGTGCATGCTCACTTCGCGGGTTCGTCACGCATTGTCCTCGGTCCAGATCTTTACCGAGCGCTGCCTGATGAACCTTGAACCCCGTGTGGCTGCATCCAGCCTTCGGTCCAAGCATTGGGAGTGGATGAAGCGTTACCGCGTGTGGGAGGCAAACCGGAAAATCTTCCTGTACCCTGAAAACTGGATGGAGCCAGAATTGCGCGACGACCAGTCACCCTTCTTCCGCGAAGCGATGAGTGAATTGCTGCAGGGTGACATCACCGAGGAACGCGCAGCCACCTCGCTGATCGGGTATCTGCAGAAACTGGAAGAGGTCGCCAAGCTGGAAGTATGCGGTCTCTACCAGATCGAAGGCGATCCCGGTGCTGCAGACGACGTGTTGCATGTTATCGGGCGCACCGCCGGGGCCAAACGCAGTTATTACCACCGGACCCGTGCCTACGGCTCGTGGAGTGCGTGGGAGAAAATCCCGCTGGATATCGAGGATAATCCGGTCATGCCTCTGGTCTGGAACAATCGTCTGTTCCTGTTTTGGATTAAGATGATGCCGGAAAACACGGCACAAGGAACACCCAATGCGGGATCAGGCCCGCTGGCCGAGGTTGAGGCGTCATCGTTGATGGATGTTGATGAACCCACCTTTGACGTCAAGGTCATGCTGAACTGGACCGAACGGGTGGATGGCGTGTGGCAACCGCCGCGCAGTTCGGATCCTGATGAGCCCCTGTTGCTGCGCGAAAACGTGCCAGCCCGAGAGATGCGCAATTTCCGTAAAGGCATCCGCCTGTCTTCATTCCCATGGACCAACGGGATGCGGATATCGATCTCGTACAAGGATTGGTTGGGCGTTTCGTTCTTCATGTACAACACGTTTAGCACACCCGATACGCGCTCACCCAAGAAGGCGCCGCATTTCTTGCCGAAACGTATTACGTCGACCGGGTCAAACCGCCTTACAGCGATCTATTCCAATGACGGGATCACGCATCGGTTGCTGTCCAATAAGGCGCCCGATCAGGCCACACAGCCGCATCACCCGACCAATGGAGAAGCCTGGGAGTCGCCGTTCTTCTATGCCGACCCGCGACATGTGTTCTACGTGTCCACGAAGCAGCGGATCGTCGAAGTTGTGACTTGGCTTGATTTTGGCCGCGTGGCCGAGGTTGACCCGACAATCGATACCATGGTGCTGGCGTTTGAGCCGTTTGCCGAGCAGCCCGACCGGATTGAACGGGTGACTGCAATCCCCGGCTTTGGCAGCGCCGACCTGAGCACTCTTCGTGCATTCGTGACCGAAGACGCCTTTGTCCATACAGCGCTGGGCACCGGTGGCACGGTCCGCTTTGGCGACCGCGACATCGGCCCGATGGGCAGCACCGTCCGCATGCGTCGCACTTGATCCGGAAAGGACTTTGATCATGGACACCAGCAAGATCAGCACTTACGGCTATCATCACCTGCTTGATCAGGACATTTTCGGCCCCCAGAAGATCAAGCTTATCAGCTATGAAAAACACTGGGACTACACGTTTGAAAACTTCTTCCACCCCTTCGTGTCGGAGTTGATCGAGCGTCTGAACATACAGGGTGTGCCCGGGATGTTGTCCCCGGAGTTTCACAAAAGCTTGCGCAAGTCATTCTTCAATTCCCTCTATTCCCCGCAGGAAACCGACAAGATCGACATCCATTCGTTCCCGAAGGAAATCGACACGCGGATGGGTGGGCCTTATGCCAACTACAATTGGGAACTGATGTTCCATGTGCCGCTGACCATTGCGGTGCACTTGTCCAAGACCCAACGTTTCACCGAAGCGCAACGCTGGTTCCATCTGATTTTCGATCCGACCGAGAATGACCCCGATGTACCGGTGCCCACACGCTATTGGCGTTTCCTTGCCTTTCGCGAGGGCGAAGCCCAATCCATCGATACGTTGTTGACCCTGCTCAGCAAACCAAACGACGAATGCACCGACGCGGAGCTGGCCGAGAAAGAAGCGATCCTAAATGGGTATGAAGCGGTGCGAAACACCCCGTTTCAGCCCTTTGCAGTCGCGCGCACACGGACGATTTCATTCATGATGCACGTGGTGATGAAGTACCTCGACAATCTGATTGCCTGGGGTGACAACCTGTTCCAGCAATTCACGCGCGAAGCCATCATGGAAGCGCTGCAGATCTATGTGCTCGCCTCGAACTTGCTGGGCGACAAGCCGCAGCGTTCACCTGCGGGTGGAACAACCACGCCACGCACCTTTGCGCAGCTTCGGGCGCAAGGGCTTGATCCGATGGGCAATGCACTGGTCGAGCTTGAAGGCGCGTTCCCCTTCAATTTCACAACGCCAACAGGTGCGGGCACCAGCGACAGCGCTGCGCCGTTATTCGGTATGGCCCGCACGTTGTATTTCTGCATCCCGCATAATGAAAAGCTGCTGGGTTATTGGGATACGGTTGCCGACCGGCTGTTCAAAATCCGCAACTGTATGGATATCGAAGGGCAGGTTCGTCCGCTTGCCCTGTTCGACCCGCCGATCGATCCCGGAATGCTGGTCAAGGCGGCGGCGGCTGGGCTGGATATCGGCTCTGTCGTTTCGGGTTTGAATCAACCGGTCAGCCCCGTCCGCTCGCGCGTGTTGATCGAGAAGGCGGCGGAATTGGCCGGAGAGGTCCGCAATATCGGGTCGGCCTTGCTGACCGCCTTGGAAAAACGCGACGCCGAGGCACTGGCCCTGTTGCGGCAAGGTCACGAAGTCAGCTTGCAGAAACTGCAGGTCGATCTTCGTTACCTTCAATGGAAAAACACCGAGGCAGCGACGCAAGCGCTGATAGGCAGTCGTGGCGCGGCGCTTGAGCGATTGAACTATTACAAGCGCCTGCTGGGTCAGGAGGCTGATCCAAATGCGCCTGAAACCCTTGAGTTGACCCGTCAGACCCTGACAAAGGCCAATTTCGACGAAGCCTACGAAGCACTTGTTGCGCAATATGACGTGCCGGTTCAGCGGCTGGAGTTTCCCGATCTTGAGCGCCCGGGCGATGGCGACGGCGCACAAACGTCGGGTCAGACCGGGGGCGGAGACCTTCACCTGTCGAAAAAAGAGAATGAAGAACTTAACATCCTGCTGCCAATAGCCCGGGATACAACACTGGCCAAATCGGTGTTCCACTCGATCTCGGCAACGCTTACCCCGATCCCCGACCCGAAACTGGACCTGCATTATTGGGGCCTCGGTGGCACCATCGACTTTAAGGTGGGAACCGTGCTGTCCTCGGTCATGCGGATCGCGGGGGATGTATCCGGGATGATCGCGGATTGGAACCGTGATCAGGCCGGGATGGCGGCTCGCGCTGCCGCCTATGAACGCCGCGCCGACGAATGGATTTTACAGCACAATCTGGCGGCCCATGATGTGATGCAGATCGGGCGTCAGATCCTGACGTCGCTGATCGCGGAACAGGCGCAGCATCGCGAATATCTGAACGTCAAAAAGGCAATCCGTCTGACCGAACAGACCCGCGATTTCCTGCAGGATAAGTATACCAACGAAGAACTTTACGGCTGGCTGCAGGGCGAGCTGTCAAAGCTGTATTACGAGTATTACCGCTTTGCCTTCGATACCGCACGGCGTGCCGAGCAAACCATGAAAGCCGAACTGATGCGGCCCGAGCTGGATCAGAAAACTCTGGTGCAGTTCAACTATTGGGACGGTGGTCGCAAAGGGCTTCTTTCAGGCGAGGCGCTGCTGCTCGACGTCAAGCGGATGGAGCTTGCGTATCACGAGCACAATCGCAACGAATACGAGCTGACCAAACATGTCAGCCTGCTACAAATCGATCCGCTGGCCCTGGTCAATCTGCGAAGAACAGGTCGGTGTACCTTTAAAATCCCCGAGGCCCAGTTCGATCTGGATGGGCCGGGCCATTACTTCCGCCGGATCAAGAGTGTTGCGCTCAGCCTGCCCTGTGTTTCCGGGCCCTATATAGGAACCCATGCGAAACTTGTGCATCTCAAGAGCAGCATCCGGCAACGACCGGATATCGGGGATGGCTATGTTCGCACGGGCCCCGAAGACGACCGTTTCGCCGATATTCACAGCGCCGAAAGCAATGTGTTCAGTGCGGCGCAAATGGAAACCGGTCAGTTCGAGGGCATGCCTGATGATCGCTATTTACCATTCGAGAATGTGGGCGCAGTCAGCGAATGGCGGCTAGAGCTGCCGGCGGACCCAACGCAGGGCGATCCGCAACAGTTCGACTATGACACGATCTCGGACGTCGTCTTGCACCTGCGCTACACTGCGCGGGATGGCGGTGGACCCGTGCGCAATGCGGCGGTTGATCATCTGAAAGCCGATATTGCGGCAGACGGGACTGTGGGCAATGTGCGGCTATTCTCACTGCGGCACGAGTTCCCGACAGAATGGGCACGCTTCCGCCGCGAAACACCACCTGCGGGTGGGCGTCACGAGCTGCGGCTGACACTCCGACCCGAGCACTATCCTTATTGGTCGGCTGGTCGCCTCACGACGTTCAAACGGTGCGATCTTTTTGCTGAAAGCAGTCTGGATGCTGCTCCGGCAACAATCACGGTGTCTGATCGTTCTGATACCAGCGACGGAGGTGTGGTTCAGGACACATTGACCCGCCGTCCGGAACTGGGCGATCTGGCGGTTGGTCAGTTGGCGACGGTTCCGTTGCCCGCAAGCCCAACGGGTGAGATCGTGCTGTTTTTCGACACCGCAGAGTTCGAGGATATGCTGATGACTGTAACGTGGGGTGGTTGACGATCCTCAGCCATATAGGAACGTCAAGGATGGCGCGGACCATCCGGTGTGATCATCCAGTTTGATAGGGTCTTGTCCATTTTCCGCATCCGGTGACGCAACATGTCGCGTGTCATGCGCGCCAATGTGGCGGCGTGTTCAGGATGTTCTGCCACGTTCTCCATCTCACCCTGCCCTTCACCGTCAAACAGCATGGGCGGAAGATCAGCCGCAAACTCAACCAATGTAAACCGGTTGTCGCGCAGGATGCTCAGGCAGCTGTCCTCTAACCCCGTTTCCAGATCGCGTTGCCAGCGGGTTGGGTTCAGCGGATCAGCGAAGTCCAGCTCCGAGAATGAATAGCGGCGCCAGTCAGCCGGGGTTGAGGATTCACTCTGAAGGAAGGGCAACAGCGAATGCCCATTCATGGAATCCGGTATTGTCTGCCCGATCCATTCAAGAATCGTCGGAACGATATCAATCGATTCCGTGGGTGCCTCGACCCGTTTGCCACGGGCTCCATCGGGCAAGCGCACGATCAAGGGTGTATGATAGGCCGCATCGTAAACCGACATCTTACCCCAACTGTGCCGATCCCCCAGCATCTCGCCATGATCTGCGGTGACCACCAGCAATGTGTTGTCGTACTGCCCGGTTTCTTTCAAAAACGAAACCACGCGGCCGATATGATGATCTACCTCCGTGGCAAGACCCAGATAGATCGAACGCAGCGTCTGCACTACCTCGTCCGTAGGTTCAAGGTCCGGGAAGCCTTCAACAAATCCGGCAACCGTGCTGTTGGCCCGTGCCGGAGCGAAAAACGGATGCAACGCCTCTTCGGCCTCGGCGGTTAGTAACCGCGATGGCAATGGTAGCGAGGCAGGGTCATACATTCGGTTATATGGTGCCGGGGCTACCAGCGGTGGATGCGGGCGAATGTAGGTCAGATGTGCAAACCATCCCCGGTCATCATCCGCATAGGCCGGCATGGTTTCCAGAAACCGATCGGTTAGAAAGGCGGTATCGCTATCCTCGGCTGCGTAGAAGGCCGGGTCATTCAGTGCAGGCTGGCCGCCATCGGGTGCGACCGGTTTGAACACGTCAATGTAGTTTTCGAACTCATATCCACGGTTTTTCAGATGAGAACGCCATGGGAATGACATCTCCAACCGCATTTCCAGCATTTCCTGAAAACCGGCCATGTGGAATTCATATGACCTGAGCGCCGGATCTTTTGCATCAAACACGCGCGGGTCCTGTGATGTGTCGGTATATCCAAACAGCATCGGCAGATACCCTGCCTTGCGCATCTCGCTGGCGATGGTCGGTGCATCGTGGCGCAGGGGCGTGCCGTTTCGTACCGACCGGTGGTTCATCGCGTATTGCCCGGTCAGCAATGAGGCGCGCGATGGCCCGCAGGGGTTGGTAACGGAAAAGTGCCGCGTGAAAGAAACACTGTCCTCCATCAACGCGCGCATGTGAGGCAGGTCAACATGGGCCTCCAATGCCCCAAACAAACAATCCGCCCGCATCTGGTCGGTAATGATAAACAGGACGTTGTGTTTGTCTGTCATATCCCGGTGCTCCTGATCGCTGAACCGAATCCTTGGCCCTGCGCGTGTATTCCTGCCAAAACTACGCGGCGGTATTGCCTGCTTTGCCTCGGAATGGCGATACCCACCGCTCAAAAATCCACAAACGAAACCGCCAATCAACCAAAAACGGAATAATTTGGTTGAATAAGTTGTTTTTTGTGGGTTAATGTTGCTGTGCTGTGTGGGGTTTTGTGACGTTGTTGCTTAAAAGATGTTGCGTAATGCAGCATCGCAGAGTGACGATACAACCGGAACACCCATGTGCAATGGCGATCCGTTAGTCATCCAGTTTACCTGTACCATGACGGCGTCTCTGAATACTGCTTAAGGCATTGCAATGAGGGACAAAAACAGATGCTAACCCCACCTAATACCGTTGCAACGCCCGAAGGTACGTCAGATATCGCGATTCACGCCGCCGAAATCGCCAATATCGCTGCGCAGGCTGCGCGCGGGTACTTTCGGGGACGTTTGGGGGTTGAGTTCAAGGCGGACGAAAGCCCGGTCACACAGGCGGACAAGGGTGTCGAGGCCGTGGTGCGACAATATTTGGCTGAGAACTTTCCAGATGACGGTATCTTTGGCGAAGAACAGGGGTTCGAAGGTCAGGATCGGCAGAATGTCTGGATTGTAGATCCCATTGACGGCACCCGATCATTCCTGTCGGGGCATCCGTTGTTTGGGTTCCTGTTGGGATATCTCACGAATGGTGTTCCCCGGTTGGGGGTCATCGGCATGCCTGCCCTGAACGAATTTCTGATCGGCATGAAAGGTCAAGGGGCCACACTGAATGGCAAGCCTGTCTCGGTCAGCGTTACACACCAATTGAGCGACGCAGTTTTTTTCGTCAACGAAGGCGACAAGATTTACCGGGATCATCCGGCCCTGTTTGATCGGTTGATGAATTCGGGACAGACCCGACGCTTCGCCTATGACTGCTACCCGCATGCACTACTTGCGATGGGCCATGTGGATGCGGTCATCGATTATGATCTGCAGCCTTATGACTATCTGCCGGTTTCCGCCGTAGTTGAAGCTGCGGGCGGGATCATGAGCGATTGGGAGGGTAAGCCGCTAGGTCTGAACTCCGACGGCCGAGTCATATCGGCGGCCACGCCGCAACTGCATTCCGAGCTGCTTGATCTGGTGAACGGATAACGGAATGGCGATTGTCAGTTTCCTCATAAGTCTGGCTGGTGCAACGATGCTGCTGCTCTACGCTGTGCGCATGGTGCGCACGGGCATCGAGCGTAGCTATGGTGCATCGTTTCAGCGGGTGATGACGGGGCAGCGCAGCTATGTGCAGGCCTCGATGGTAGGGCTTACAATGGCCGTCGTCTTGCAAAGCTCGGCCGCGGTTGCATTGCTGACCTCCGGATTTGCGGCGGGCGGGATGTTGGCCTTTCCGACCGGGCTCGCGATGGTTCTGGGTGGCGATCTCGGCTCGGCGCTGATCATTCAGGTTCTGTCCTTCAAACTGGATTGGTTGGTGCCGCTACTGCTTGCGGTCGGCGGCTATCTGTTCGTCAAGACAGAGGCCAAGAAACCGCGCCAGTTGGGCCGTATTCTGATGGGTGTCGCATTCATCCTGATCTCACTGCGTTTTCTGCGCGAGGCGATGGACCCGATCCGTGACAGCGCCTTTCTACCCGCCATCGCCGAGTATCTTGCGCGTGATTACATCACAGCGTTCCTGGTCGGTGGAGCGCTGGCCTTTGTCATGCATTCTTCGGTCGCTGCGATCTTGATGTGTGTGACCCTGGTGCAAATCGGGGCGATCCCGTTTGCCGCCGGGCTCTCGCTGGTGTTGGGTGCTAATTTCGGGTCCGCCTTCATCCCGGTTTGGCTGACACGCGGCATGGCCCTGTCTGCAAGGCGCATTCCCTTCGCTAATCTGGCGCTGCGGGGCAGTTGGTCAATTGTCTCGCTGTTTGCTGCCAACCTGGCGCTGCGAACCGGAGTATTGGGCGATCTGCAAGGCGGGCAGATGCTGGTGAATGCACATCTGATTTTCAACGCCTCGCTTCTGGTTCTGGCCCTGCCGTTCTGCGGCATGCTGCGCGCGCCATTCGAAAAACTGCTACCCGATCCGAAAAGTCCTGAAAGCAGCGCGCAGCCCGGGCAACCGATCAGCGCACTTGATCTCGACTCCCTCAGCAGACCCAATCAGGCCCTGTCTAACCTCAAACGCGAGCTTCTGCGGATGAGCGACATGGTTGGCTCGATGTTCCGGCCTGCGCTGGAGCTTTATCGCAGCGGCGACAAGGAGCAGATCCGGGCCATTCGGGACATGGATACTGATGTGAACGATTGCCTTTCTGGTATCCGGCAATATGTGGCGGCTATCCCCGCTGATGCGTTCGGCAAGGAAAATGCCAAGATTGCGCGGGACCTAATGGAATATGCCATTCGCCTGGAAACCGCGGGCGACGTGGTGGCCAAACGCCTGACGGCATTGGCGGATGACATGCGCAAAAAGGGGGCCGCGTTCTCGAAAGAAGGTTGGTCAGAGCTGGTCGAAATGCACGAGGGGATTGTGGCCAACCTGAAACTGGCCTCGAACGTGCTGATCTCGGACGATCTGGAAAGCGCGCGTCTGCTGAGCCTGGAAAAAACCGAAATCAAGCGGGCCGAGCGTGACAGTCGCAAACGCCACCTTAAACGCTTGCAACATGGCAGCGCAGAAAGCTTTGAAACCAGCGACATCCACCTCGAAACGCTGCGCGCCTTTCGCGAATTCAACAGTCACATCGCGGCCGTCGCCTATCCGATCCTATATCGCAACGGGCAGTTGCTTGAAACCCGCCTGATCGAAGAATTCCCACAGATGGAGCAGGACGCTGATACTGAGGTCAAAGGGTGACGGGATCAGTCGAAATCCTGAACGAGACGGGCATTGGGCGTGTGGTTCTGCTGTGTGAACATGCAAGCAACCGCATTCCGGCAGAGTTTGATGATTTGGGATTGTCCGCATCCGCGCGCGTCAGCCATGCCGCTTGGGATCCGGGCGCAATGGCGCTGACACGGGCGCTGTCGACAGCGCTTGATGCTCCGGTCGTGGTCTCGACCGTCTCGCGATTGGTCTATGATTGCAACCGTCCGCCCGAGGCGGCAAGCGCAATGCCCGAGAAATCAGAACTGATCGAAGTGCCGGGCAATGTGGGCCTCGATCAATCGCAACGCGATGCACGTACCCAGGCAGTGTATGCCCCGTTCTGTCAGGCTGTTGCACAGGTTCTGGATGCGCGCGGTCCGGATACAGTCGTTGTGACTATTCACTCCTTCACGCCAGTCTATTTTGGTAAGCCGCGCGCGGTTGAACTTGGACTTCTCCATGACGAGGACAGTCGTCTGGTCGATGCCATGCTGGATCACATGGATCAGATCCCGCATCGCCGCACGGAACGTAATCAGCCCTATGGCCCCGCTGACGGTGTAACGCATTCGCTCCGTCTTCATGCGCTGAGCCGGGGGCTGGCCAATGTGATGATCGAAGTACGCAATGATCTTTTGGGCAATGAAGTACAGGTTGCCAACATGTCCCGGGACATACTGGCGCTGCTTGAACCGGCGCTGAACGATATCACGATCAGGGAGGGCGCATCGTGAGCGCGACACTGACATTTGAGCATTTGAAGGCTGAGGTTTCGTCTGGCGAGATTGATACGGTATTGGTTTGTCTGGTTGACATGCAGGGCCGTTTGATGGGCAAGCGGTTTCATGCGGGTCATTTTGTTGCGGGGGCGTGGGAAGAGACGCATTGCTGCAATTATCTGCTGGCGACGGATCTCGAGATGGGGACGCCGGATGGGTATGCGTCGACCAGTTGGGAGCGGGGCTATGGCGATTATGTGATGAAGCCGGATCTGAGCACGCTGCGCCCTGTACCGTGGCTGGAAGGCACGGCGATGGTGATGTGCGATGTGCTGGATCATCACACGCATGAAGAAGTGCCACACGCGCCGCGCTCGATCCTGAAACGTCAGGTGAACCGGCTGAAGGCGATGGGCTATGACGCGATGTGCGCCACCGAGCTGGAGTTTTTCCTGTTCGAGAAAAGCTTTGATCAGATCCGCAAGGAAGGCTTTCGCGACCTTGAGCCGATCTCGGGGTACAACGAAGACTATCACATCCTTCAGACCACCAAGGAAGAGCATGTGATGCGCCCGATCCGCAACCATCTGTGGGATGCGGGGATACCGGTCGAGAACACGAAAGGTGAGGCCGAGACCGGGCAGGAAGAACTGAACATCAAATACGCGCCTGCGATGGAGACGGCCGAGTATCACTCGATCGCCAAGAACGCGGTGAAAGAGATTGCCTGGCAGCATGGGCATGCCGCGACCTTCCTGCCGAAATGGCATCATGAGAAGGTGGGCAGTTCCAGCCACGTGCATCAGTCGCTCTGGTCCGAGGGGCGGCCGATCTTTTTCGACGAAAAAGATCCGCTCGGCATGTCGGATGTGATGAAAAGCTACATGGCGGGTCTTTTGAAATACGCCGCCGATTACACCTGTTTCATGGCGCCCTACATCAACAGCTACAAGCGGTTCATGAAGGGGACCTTTGCGCCGACGCGGATCATCTGGTCGGTGGACAACCGCACCGCCGGGTTCCGCCTGTGCGGTGACGGCACCAAGGCGGTGCGGGTGGAATGCCGTATCCCGGGCTCGGATATGAACCCCTATCTGGCGATGGCTGGGATGCTGGCGGCGGGGATCGCTGGGATCGAAGAAGGGCTGGAGTTGCAGCCGCCGACCACGGGCGACGTCTATCAGGGAGAGACGGGGATGATCCCGGGCAATCTGCGCGCGGCGCGGGATGCGCTGCATGGCTCGGCGATGTTGCGGGCTGCGATGGGAGATGACGTTGTCGATCACTATGCGCGCGCGGCCGAGGTTGAGATCGAAGAGTTTGAGCGCGTGGTGACCGATTGGGAAATTGCCCGCGGGTTCGAGCGGGCTTGAGAGGGTGAAAGCGAGGGGCCAGCCCCGCCGCCATTGGCGCTCGAACCAATGGCGCACCAATGGCGGCCCCCGAGATATTTATGGCCAGATGAAGCAGGGATCCTGCTCTCTTTAGAGATGGAGTGACTATGGGGCAGATGTTGCAATGTGTCTCGCCGATTGATGGGTCGGTCTATGCCGAACGCGAGGTGTTGTCGCGGGAGGCCGCGTTTGAGGTTGCGGGCCGGGCGCGGGCCGCACAGGCGGCTTGGGCGGCGCGGCCCTTGCGGGAACGCATTGATCTCGTGATGGCGGGTGTGGCTGCTGTCGGCGCGATGAATGAGGAAATCGTGCCCGAGTTGGCGCATATGATGGGTCGCCCGGTGCGCTATGGCGGTGAGTTTGGCGGCTTCAACGAGCGCGCAAGCCATATGGCCGGGATTGCCGAAAGCGCATTGGCTGATATCGCGGTGGGCGAAGATGAGACGTTCAAGCGCTATATCAGGCGCATCCCGCATGGGGTGGTGTTTGTGGTGGCGCCGTGGAACTACCCCTACATGACGGCGATCAACACGGTGGCCCCGGCGCTGATCGCGGGTAATACGGTGATCCTGAAACACGCCACGCAGACCCTGCTGGTGGGCGAGCGTATGGCGCAGGCCTTCCATGCAGCGGGTGTGCCCGAAGACGTGTTCCAGAATGTCTTTCTGAGCCATGACGTGACCAACGATCTGATCGCGGGCAATGCGTTCGACTTCGTGAACTTCACCGGCTCGGTCGGCGGCGGCCAGGCGATGGAGCGCGCGGCGGCGGGCACCTTTACCGGCGTCGGGACTGAGCTGGGCGGCAAGGATCCGGGTTATGTGATGGACGATGCCGATCTGGAGGCGGCGGTTGAGACGCTGATCGACGGGGCAATGTTCAACGCGGGCCAGTGCTGCTGCGGGATCGAGCGGATTTATGTGCATGAAAGCCTGTATGACGACTTCGTCGCCAGGGCGGTGGAGATCGTGAAGGGCTATAAGCTGGGCAATCCGCTGGACGCTGAGACCACCATTGGCCCGATGGCCAATGTGCGCTTTGCCGATGAGGTGCGGGCGCAGATTGCCGAGGCGGTCGAGGCTGGTGCGGTGGCCCATATCGACATCTTCCCCGAGGATGATGGCGGCGCATATCTGACGCCGCAGATCCTGACCAATGTCACCCATGACATGCGGGTGATGCGGGATGAAAGCTTTGGTCCGGTAGTGGGCATTATGAAAGTGTCCACGGATGACGAGGCCATCCGGCTGATGAATGACAGCGCGTTTGGCCTGACAGCGAGCCTCTGGACCAGCGATCTGGACCGTGCTGCGCGGGTGGGCGACCAGATTGAGACGGGCACCGTCTTCATGAACCGCGCCGATTATCTGGATCCCGGCCTGTGTTGGACCGGCTGCAAGAATACCGGGCGCGGCGGCGGTCTCTCGGTCATTGGCTATCACAACCTGACACGTCCCAAATCCTATCACCTGAAAAAGGTCACGGGCTAAGGACGCCGGCCTGCCTCGGAATGACCCCCTCGCCGGGGCAGGCCTTTTGACACGAAGGAAAGCAAACATGTCACTTGTTGGAAACTGGTCTTATCCAACCGCAATCAAATTCGGGGCCGGGCGGATCAATGAATTACCCGAAGCCTGTGCGGCGGCCGGCATGAAGAAGCCGCTGCTGGTCACCGACAAGGGGCTGGCCGACCTGCCGATCACCACCGCGACGCTGGATATCATGGAGACCGCCGGTCTGGGCCGGGGTCTGTTCGCGGATGTGGACCCGAACCCCAATGAACAGAA
Organism: Ruegeria sp. S84; assembly: GCF_056583445.1. Lineage (NCBI taxonomy): Bacteria > Pseudomonadati > Pseudomonadota > Alphaproteobacteria > Rhodobacterales > Roseobacteraceae > Ruegeria > Ruegeria sp. S84. The sequence goes on along the minus strand of NZ_CM152618.1, from coordinate 3,055,395 downwards.
CCTCGAGGCCGGTGTTGCGGCCTATAACGCGGGCGGCCATGACGGGGTGATCGCTTTTGGCGGCGGCTCGGGGCTGGATCTGGGCAAGATGGTCGCCTTCATGTGTGGTCAGACGCGCCCGGTCTGGGACTTTGAGGACATCGGCGATTGGTGGACCCGAGCGGATGCCGATGCCATCGCGCCGATCATCGCCGTGCCCACAACTGCCGGGACCGGGTCCGAAGTGGGGCGCGCCAGCGTCATCACCAATTCTGAAACCCACGCCAAGAAGATCATCTTCCATCCCAAGGTGCTGCCGACCGTGGTGATCTGCGACCCCGAGCTGACGGTGGGCATGCCCAAGTTCATCACCGCAGGCACCGGTCTGGATGCGTTCGCGCATTGTGTCGAGGCGTTCAGCAGCCCGCATTACCACCCGATGTCTCAGGGCATCGCGCTGGAAGGGATGCGGCTGGTCAAGGACTACCTGCCACGTGCCTATGCGGACGGCACCGACATCGAAGCCCGCGCCCAGATGATGAGCGCGGCGGCGATGGGGGCCACCGCCTTCCAGAAAGGCCTGGGCGCCATCCACGCCATGAGCCACCCCGTCGGCGCGGTGTTCAACACCCACCACGGCACCACCAACGCGGTCTGCATGCCCGCCGTGCTCGAGTTCAACGCGCCAGTCATCGCCGACCGCTTCCAGCAAGCCGCCGCCTATCTGGGCATCGACGGCGGCTTCGACGGCTTCCGCAGCTTCGTGCAAGAGTTTAACGACAGCCTCGCCATCCCCCGCAATCTCTCCGACCTCGGCGTCACCAAAGCCGCCATCCCCGAACTGGTCCAAGGCGCTATCATCGACCCCTCATGCGGAGGGAATCCGATCCAACTCAACCAACAAAACATCACTGAGCTGTTTAATACGGCGATCTGACAGTGAGCGCTGAAATCGTTCTCATAATCCTTGCGGCCGCGTTACTGCATGCGATCTGGAACACGGTTGTAAAAACGGCCGCTGACCGAACGGTCACGCTGGGTCTGGTTGCACTGGGGCATGTTATCCCGGGGGCGCTGATGGTGGCGGTTCTGCCGCTGCCGAATGTCGAGAGCCTGCCATATCTGGCAGGTTCGACCGTTGTTCATTTCGGATATTTCTACATGCTGAATCAGGCCTACCGGCATGGTGATCTCAGTGTGGTGTACCCGATCGCGCGCGGTGTGGTTCCTGCGCTGGTCGCTCTTTGGGCCGTGATATTCGCGGGCGAACATCTGCCGACGCAGGCCTGGATTGGGATCGCGGTGATTGCCACCGGCATTCAACTGTCCAGCTGGTCGGTTTTGAGGCAAGGGGTCGGTAGGGCATCGCTTGTTTTCGCATTGGGAACGGGCTGCTTTATTTCCATCTACTCGCTTGTGGATGGCCTGGGCGTGCGGGTGTCAGGCAACATCCTGAGTTATTGGGCCTGGCATTCGGTTCTGCATATCTTTGTTGTGGGCTTTGTCGCGCTACGGCGAGGCGCGCGTGTGCTTGATTTGCCTCTGCGCATCTGGGTGATCGGGATTGCAGGCGGAATGGTGTCGATGACGGCTTACGGCCTAGTGCTTTATGCCAAGAATTTCGCTCCGCTTGGCGTCGTGTCAGCCTTACGCGAAACCTCAGTGATCTTCGCGGCCCTAATCGGATTTCTGTTCCTGGGTGAAGGCAATCCCATGCGACGCCTTCTGGCGGCCGTGATGATGGCCGCTGGCGTGACGCTGATCGCATTGTCGTCATGAACACATGCTGGGATGAGTTGAATGATTCTTGCGAGAGATCTGAAATCCACCTGTCCCGCCGCATGAAACTGCAGGTTTGCTATGCCATGTTGACCGGAAAAGGCAAAAAAACCAAAATTGTCGCAAAAGATTTACATTTATTGTGGATTTTTGCGCGAAAATGTGACCGAGTCTGAAAATGGATGATGATAGCGTAACCATCCCACATCGTGGCCGAGAGCTGCTGGATGTCCTTGCGCGGCTGGGGGGTCAGCGCGCAACACTCAGATCGCCCAGATCATGGACGTCTCTGAGGAAACTGTGCGTCGTTTGGTCAAGGCACTGGCGCGCGCGAACAAGGTTGAGCGTGTGCATGGCGGCACATTTCTGTCTCGGGCGCAGGATACACCGATGTTTTCGGGCGCTCTGGAGTATAATGCCGACGAGAAAACCAACATCGCCAAGCGGGTCTGCGGGTTGCTTGAGGACGAGATGGTGTTGTTCATCACCGTTGGCTCGACCATGACTCATGTGGCCGAGCAACTACGTGAGCTGCGGGGTTTGACCGTCGTTAGCAACTCTTTGTCAGTTGTCGCATCCCTGGCCGATCACAATGGCACGCGCGCCGTTCTGGCAGGGGGCGAAGTAATCCGCTCCGAACGAGGCAGTTTTGGCCGTGCGGCTGAAGAACTGGCGTGTCAGTACAGCTATGACGCGGTGATCTGCGGCGCGGATGCACTGTCGCTGGTCGGAGGCGTATTGGCCTCGAACCCGCTGGAGGCGGATCTGACCCGTGCGCTGCAAGGGAACACGCATCGCATGATCGTTGCAGCGGACCACACCAAATTCGGTGCAAAGGCAGCCAACGTGTCTTGCCCGTTCGACAAAGTGACGGATCTGGTGACCGATATCGCCCCACCCGATGCGTTTGCACCCATTCTCAAGCAAGCTGGGGTCCAAGTGCACATTGCATCGCAAAACGATGTCAAATCCGGGCCGGAAGAAACAGAGCCCCGGAAGCAAAAAAAGAACAAAGAAACCTCCGAAAGCAAAGCGGGCAAATCGGGCTCTCGGAAACGCAAAACGAAATAAACAAAACCTAGGGAGAAAACATGAAAAAGCTTCTTATGTCTGGTGTGGCCTTTGCCACAATCGGGGGCGCGGCCTGGGCCAATTGTCCTGCTGCAACCGTCGCGGATATGCAGGGCGTCGCAGCCGGTGCTTATCCTCAGCAGTTTGATCTGTCCGAGTTTCAATCAGCTGCAAACTGTACGCTCAGCTTTGCAGAAAACCCGGCTATTGGGGATCTGAACGGCATGATCCGTGGCAATGGCGATCTTGCGGCCGTGGCAGATCGTCTGCCGGCTGACCCGTTGGTCATCGTACCCTATGACTCGATAGGTCAGTATGGCGGTGTTCTGGACGCGCTCTCCAACGCCACAGAAAGCGGCACCTCGGACTTCCTTTCGGTGCGTCACGTCAACCTGTTCCGCTATTCCGACGACCTGCAGACCCTGGTGCCCAACGTGGCGAAATCCTGGGAATGGAACGATGACTTCACCGTGCTGACCGTGAATCTGCGTGAAGGCCACAAGTGGTCGGATGGCGCGCCATTTACGGCGGCGGATATCGTCTTCTGGTACGATAACCTGATGATGGACACCAATGTCATCGCTGAAGCGAAGGATTATGCGCTGGCGGGCGGTGAGCCCATGAAGGTCGAAGCGCTGGACGACACCACCGTCCGCTTTACCCTTGCCGCGCCCAAGCCTGGCCTGACCGAGACATTCTCGTTCACCTATGTGCAGCCCTACCAGCCCAAGCATTTCTTTGAAAAGTTCCACCCGGCGCTGGATGACAACGCCGACGCCAACGCGCAGGCGCTTGGTTATGAAAACGGGTACGAGCTGATCAAGGCCTATTATGGCAACTCGGACTGGATGGATACGCCATCTCCGATGCTGACAGCCGGTGACAAACTGGCGGGTCTTCCTTCCGACACCATGCCGACGCTGGAGAGCCATATCCTTGTGAAGGAGAGCACCGAGGGTCGTCACTACGTGGCCAACCCCTATTTCTTCCAGGTTGATACGCGGGGTAACCAGCTTCCCTACATTTCGGAAATGGATGAAACTTACGTTCCGGACGAAGAAGTTCGCACCCTTAAGTTGCTGAATGGCGAGGTCGATTACAAATCGCAGGGTGTTAACCTGACATCCGCTCCGGTGCTGCTCGAAGGTCAGGAGAACGGTAACTACACGGTCGAGGTGAAGCCTTCGATCGGCTATCCGGTTCTGACCTTCAACGTGACCGCAGAAGACGAGGCCAAGCGCGCGATCTTTAACGATATCCGGTTCAGAACTGCGATGTCTGTTGCGATGGATCGCAACCAGCTGAACGAGGTTGTGGCTTTTGGTCTGGGAACACCGACACAGTACATCGGCTTCTCGCCACGTCCCGATTTCATCGACGAAAAATGGTCGAACCATGAGATCGAATTCGACGCAGAGCGCGCCAATGCGCTGCTGGACGAAGTAGGTCTTATCGACAAGGATGGTGATGGCTTCCGCGATTTGCCGAATGGTGATCCGTTTGTTCTGGATTGGCAGTTCTCGACCCAGCCAGCTTCGGCGCAATTGGTGGAACTGATTGCTCAGAACTGGAAAGACGTTGGCGTCAACACCGCGATCAAAGAGGTGACATCCGACGAATTCCGCGCCGCACAAACGGCCAACTCGCTGGATATGGGCCTTTGGCTGAAGAGCCAGCCAGCCGGGTCGATCCTCGGGGACAGCGAGATCTGGGTGCCTCCGTTTGATGGCTATTTCGACGTACGCACAGGTATGCTCTGGGCTGAATACATCAGTTCAAACGGTGAAAACGGTGTTGAGCCGCCGGCTTGGGTCGCGGATCTGAAGACTGCATTGGACACCTATCAGTCCAGTGCACCCGGCTCTGATGCGTCAGTATCCGCCGCGCAGAAGATGGTCGAGATCATGACCGGCGAGCTGCTGTTCCTGGGTACCGTGAATGCTCCTGCCCCGATCTATCACTCGAACAACCTGCAGAACTTTACCGAGTTCAAAACGCAGTCTTACGAGTTCTATCGGACCTATCCTTACCGCCCCGCACAGTGGTGGCTGAGCGAATAAGGTTGAGAAGATAAGAAGGTGGGCGCCCGCGCCCGCCTTCGCGCATCCCGCGGGGACAGATATGTTGCAATTCTGCAGATTTGCCGCCACCCGGGCGGTTATGGCGTTGGTCACTTTGGTCATCGTATCGCTGATTGTTTTTTCACTGATGGAACTGGTGCCCGGTGACTGTGCCGAGCGCTATTTGGCGTATAAAAACACCCAAGGGTCCGCGATCACCGTTGCTGACGTTGCAGCAGAACGCGCCCGACTGGGGTTGGATCAACCATTCCTGACCCGATGGGCCACCTGGTTGTCAGGGGCGTTTCGTGGCGATTTCGGCGAAAGCTGCATCCTGCGGGTGAATATTGCACAGCTGCTGGGCGACAAGTTCTGGCTGTCGCTGTGGATCTGCCTTGGCGCTTTGACGCTGGCTTATGCCATTGCAATCCCTGTGGGCATCATTTCTGCCGCCTCGCGCAGTGCAGTATTGAACAACTCGCTGCGGATCGTCAGCTATCTGGGTCTGGCGATGCCGAACTTCCTGCTGGCCCTGATGGTGATGCTGGTTTCAACCGTTTATTTCGGCGAGACACTGACCGGGCTGTTCTCGCCCGAGTACAAAGAAGCGCCTTGGTCTTGGGGCAAGTTCCTCGATTTGCTGAAACACGCCTGGCTGCCGATCTTCATTCTGGGCTGGTCGGCCACAGCCTTTGCGCTGCAGACCGTGCGCGCGTTGATGTCGGATGAGATCGGGAAGCTATATGTCACCGCTGCTGCCGCGCGGGGCATTTATGGCCGCCGATTGTTATGGCGCTATCCGGCCCGTCATGCGCTGGGGCCGATCGTCAACAGCCTTGGCTTTGACCTGAACCGGATCTTCAACGAACTGCCCATTGTGGCGCTGATCCTGACATTGACTGAAGCCGGTGCACTTTTGCTTGAAGCGTTGGCGCGGTCCAATGATCAGCAACTTGCGGGGGCCATCATCTTTCTGCTGACGGCATCAATCGTAACGTTGAATTTCTTCACCGACATTCTGCTTGCGGTGATCGATCCGCGCGTGCGCAAAAGTATCCTCAGGTGACCAGATGACTGCGACAATCGACAACCAAAAGGCAAAAGAAGCCTATTTCACCGCCTCGCAGCGTCAGTTGATCTGGGCCCGATTCAAGAAACAGCGCGCGGCGATGATTGCGGCCACAGTTCTGGTCGTCCTGATCCTGTCGGGCATCTTTGCTCCGTTCCTGTCGCCTTACGATCCGACCGCCGCAGGGCGTGACAAAGACTATCTGAACGGAGCCCCGCAGATTCCAAAATTCTGCGACAGGAATGGCTGCTCGATCCGCCCGTTCCTGCACGGGGTAACCCGCGAACGCTCGTTGGCGACCAATTTCCGCTGGGTCGAGAAAGTGAACGAGGATGAACGCCGATATATCCAGTTCTTCGTTCGGGGCGACAAATATAAGCTGTTTGGAGTCATTCCCGGTAACATCCACCTGTTTGGTGTCGATCAGGGCTATGTTCACCTGTTCGGAACCGACAGTGCCGGCAAGGATATCTTCAGCCGTACACTGCATGCGGTTTGGACGTCGCTACAGGTCGGAACGCTTGGGGTGATGATTTCGTTCGTGCTGGCGCTCGCGATCGGAGGGGTGGCTGGATATTACGGTGGAATGGTCGACAGTGTGATCCAAATGATCACCGATGCGATCCGTACGGTTCCGGCCATACCTCTGTTCATGGCGATTGCGGCCTTTATCCCGCCGGAATGGTCGGCCGAAACAAGGTTCTTTGTCATCACAGCCATATTGGGATTGGTCGGCTGGCCTACTTTAGCACGGCGAGTTCGCACCCATCTGTTGACCGAACGCAATCAGGAATACGTGCTAGCGGCGAAATTGTGCGGCGCATCGCCGGGCCACATCATCCGGCGTCATCTGCTGCCCAGCTTCACCAGCTACATCATCGTCGATCTGGTGATCTCGTTCCCCTATATGGTCCTCAGCGAAACCGCGCTCAGCTTTATCGGGCTGGGGCTGAAAGATCCGGTCAACTCACTTGGCGTGATGTTGCAGAATGTGACCAAGGCGGATGTTCTGCTGAATTACCAATGGTATTTCATCCCGGTCATCTTCTTTGTCGTTCTCGTGATGTCTTTCGTGTTCGTTGGCGATGGCCTGCGCGATGCGGCTGATCCTTATTCGGAGACCCGCAAATGAGCTTGATCGATGTCGAAAACCTGTCCGTTCAGTTCAAAACCGATGAAGGGTTGATCACGGCGGTTGAGGATGTTTCGTTTTCACTCGCCCCAGGCGAGGTGCTCGGGCTGGTCGGCGAAAGTGGATCGGGAAAATCAGTGACGGCAAAGTCACTGATGAAACTAAATCCACCCAACGCGATCTATGCGCCGGAAAGCCGGATCGATCTGCATCTCGACAGCGGCCCGGTTGATATCATGGCGCTGAAGCGGCCCAGGGACATGGAGATTGTGCGCGGCGGGGCGATCAGTATGATCTTTCAAGAGCCGATGGCCAGCTTTGCCCCCGCGATCACCATCGGCAAGCAGATGGTTGAACAGTTGCTGATCCACACGGATCTCAGCAAAAAGCAGGCCAAAGAACTATCGATCGAAATGCTGGACCGGGTGGGTATCCTTGAACCAGCGGCCCGGTTCAACCAATACGCTTTCGAATTGTCGGGCGGGATGCGTCAGCGGGCGATGATCGCCATGGCGCTTTCGACCAAGCCCAAACTGCTGATCGCGGATGAGCCGACAACGGCGCTGGACGTGACCATTCAGGCTCAGGTTTTGGATCTGATGAAGGATCTGGTGGCCGAGTTCGGCATGGGTATCGTCTTCATCACCCATGACCTAAGCGTCGTCGCCCAAACCGCCGACCGGGTTGCGGTGATGTATCTGGGTCGGATCATGGAAAGCGGACCTGTGCGTGAGGTGATCCGCCATCCGGCACATGCCTATACGCGTGGCCTGCTGAACGCGTTACCCAAACTCGATGATCTGGACGCACCGCTAACCCCGATCCCCGGCGATATCCCCTCACCTCTGGAGCGGCCATCAGGCTGCGTGTTCCATCCACGCAACCCGGAACTCAAACCCGGATCGCGATATGAAACGGAACGCCCACCCTTGACCGAGGTCAGCCCCGGCCATTTCGCAGCCATTTTCCCCGAAGACGTGCCAGGCCAGCCATGACAAATGCTCTGATCAAAACCGAAAACCTGTCAGTCGAATTTCCCCTTGGTGGCGGTTTTTTTAACAAGCGCACGCTGAAGGCGGTCGACAATGTCTCGATCGAAATCCCGCGAGGGGCTTTTGTTGGGGTGGTCGGCGAGTCCGGCTCGGGTAAAACAACACTTGGCCGCGCATTGCTGAATGCGGTTCCAATCACCAGCGGTAGCGCAAGCTATGATGATGGTGAAGAGCAGTTCGATCTGACCAAAATGTCAGCAACCGATCTCAAGTCCTATCGCCGTCGGGCTCAGTTGATTTTTCAGGACCCTTACGCGGCGCTTAGTCCTCGGATGACCGTGCGTGATATCATAGCCGAACCGCTGGATGTGATGGGCCTGACCGCATCGCGTGAGGAAACCGATGCGCGGGTTCGCGAGATTGCGGGCAAATGCCGGTTGAACCTTGAACATCTGCGACGCTATCCGCACGCGTTTTCGGGTGGTCAGCGTCAGCGGATTTCTATCGCGCGGGCGCTGGCCTGCAACCCGCGTTTTGTAGTTGCCGATGAATGCGTGGCGGCGCTGGACGTGTCGATTCAGGCGGATATCCTGAACCTGCTGAAATCCCTTCAGCGAGATATGGGCCTGACCTTCATGTTCATCAGCCACGATCTGTCGGTTGTGGCCCATACCTGCGATTTTGTGGTCGTGATGTATCACGGCAAGATCGTCGAAAGCGCCCCAACGCGCGAACTGTTTGCCGCACCCAAGCAGGACTATACCAAGCGGTTGCTGGATGCGATCCCATCGCTGGACCCCGATCATCGAATGCGTGCCTGATCAGGGCGCGCTGACCTGCGCCTGTCCGGTCTCGGTCAGCACAATCTCGGTCGCGCCATCTGCGCTGCGCTCGCTGGGTGGGACAAGGACATCGATGCCAGGCCGGTCGGGGCCAAAGGTGTTGCTGACCCGGCGGACCGAACTGAGAATGGCCAGCAGCGCCGGAGACGTTGCCGCCACGAAATGAGATGATCCCGCATCGCTGTTGAATGCAGTCGTGTCGATCACGCTGATCGGATATTCGGCCAATGCGTCGACCGAACTGATATTACCCAACCTCTGACTGTCCGCGGTGCCGCGCAGCCGAGCCGACAGGTTCAGAATCTTGTCCTTCTGGGATACCATCACCACAAACGGGTCGGGCGGGCTCTTGATGCTGTTCATCTGGGATCGGAACAGATCCACATCCAGATCAGGTGAGATCAGGATGACCCCCTCAAGATTGCGGCTTGCCCATCCCGGCTCGCGCAGTTCGGCTTGCCGCATCATCTCCATCGATAGGGCGCTGCCCATCGAATGCGCTATCAGTACGACCCGCTTTACGCCCATTGATTTGAGCAATCTAATGGTCTGTTCCAGCCCGTCTCGGGCAAACAGCATACTGTCCAGATCATAGGCGTAACCGGTGCCGCGCGCCTTACTGGGCCAGGAATAAATCAGAATGGTTCCGGGGATACCGATATCATGGCTCAGCTGAGCGGCCCGAAAGGCGGTCTCGGTCTGCGTGGCGTTATACCCGTGAACAAAGATGACCACGTCATCCACGCCACGCAGACGGGACTTCAGATCCTGCGGACCAGAGAACTCGGTAACATCCGCCACGACAAACTGTTTGTTCGGATTCGGGTTCGCGTATGAGAAATTGAGTTCACCCGGCGTATGCGACGGCGGAATCGAGACGGTCATCTCAAGGTAACGAAGTGCCTCGGCACGGTTAGCTCCGTAGCTGCCATCCGGCTCGCGCGCACGGGTAGTGGCGGCAAAGACCGTGGCGGGGGTGCCGACCCTAAGGGCTTCGGGTGTGATCTCTGTGATAGACCGATCCGCACAGGCGGTCAGCACAGACAGCGTCACAATGATGATGAAATAGCGCAGCACGCTCTGCCCCTGTGAAGTTACAGGGCTACGCTACCGTATTCCCGCCCCGCGTCCAGCCTGAGGGCACGACTCATTGGCAAAATCCGGCTGGCACCTGTTACAAAACGTAACGGCTGAGGTCTGTGGATTTTGTCAGCTCGCCAAGATTGTCGTTCACGAAACCTGCATCGACGGTGATCTCAGCCCCTGCCTGATCCGGTGCGGTGAACGAAAGCTCTTCGAACACGCGCTCCATCACCGTGTAAAGCCGCCGCGCACCGATATTCTCGATGCTTTGGTTCACATCCGCCGCAATCCGGGCCAAGGCTGCGATCCCGTCTTCGGTGAAACTGACCGTGACCTCTTCAGTGCCCATCAGGGCAGTATACTGCAGGGTCAGAGCGTTGTCGGTCTCGGTCAGGATGCGTACGAAATCCTCTTCTGTCAGGGCGCGCAGCTCCACGCGTATCGGCAAACGGCCCTGAAGTTCTGGCAGCAGGTCCGAGGGCTTGGCGATGTGAAACGCACCGGATGCGATGAAAAGGATATGGTCGGTTTTCACAGGGCCATGTTTGGTGCTGACAGTGGTGCCCTCAATCAGAGGCAGCAGGTCGCGCTGAACCCCTTCCCGGCTGACATCGCCCCCGCGCGCATCGGATCGGGCGCAGACTTTGTCGATCTCATCCAGAAACACGATGCCGTTCTGTTCGACCGCTTCCAAAGCCACCCGGTTGACGGTTTCATCATCCAGCAACTTGTCGGCCTCTTCTCCAATTAAGGCCTCATAGCTTTCAGCGACAGTCATGCGTTTCTTGACGGTCCGTCCACCGAAGGCTTTGCCGAAGATATCACCCAGATTCATCATCCCCATCTGACCACCCGGCTGGCCCGGAATATCGAACATCGGCATCGGGTTCGTGGTATCGGACAGTTCCAACTCGATTTCGGTATCGTCCAGCTCACCCGCTTTCAGCTTCTTACGGAACATCTCGCGTGTCGCTTCGCGGGCGTCGGTTCCAGCAATCGCCTCGATCACGCGATCCTCGGCGGCCTGATGGGCGCGGGCTTTGACATCCTCGCGCATATACTCGCGGGTTTGCAGGATTGCGGCGTCAGCCAGATCACGCACGATCTGTTCAACGTCCCGACCGACATAGCCGACCTCGGTGAATTTGGTGGCTTCAACCTTGATGAAGGGTGCGCGGGCCAGTTTGGCCAGACGGCGGCTGATCTCGGTCTTGCCAACGCCGGTGGGTCCGATCATCAGAATGTTTTTTGGATAGACCTCATCGCGGATGTCATCTGGCAACTGCTTGCGCCGCCAGCGGTTGCGTAGCGCCACGGCGACGGCGCGTTTCGCGTCTTTCTGCCCGATAATAAAGCGGTCCAGTTCCGAGACAATCTCGCGCGGGGTCAGGTCGGTCATATGCGTTCTATCCGTATGTTTCGCAGCGGAACCTAATCATACGGCGCGAAAACACAAGCCGATCACGAGAAGATCACGGCAACTCACGGGCAGCACACGGAATTTCGTGGTGATGTGAATCGCCAGATGTACAGCGTCTGCGGCATAACCTTTCGCGACGGACTCTGCGTCCGTATGACATTAGGGAGATACCTCATCATGATGACACGTCGTTCGCTTTTTGTGAAAGCTGCAGCTACCGGCGCGGCCTTGTCTCTGGTCGGCACCACCGCTGCCCTGGCCGGTGGAGCAAAAAGAAAGGCACATTTGAAGGCCGCTCGAACCACGTCACTACCGGTTCGGTAAAACTGGTCAAAGATGGCGAGCGTTACATCGTTGAACTGGGCGACGACTTTTCGCTGGACAACGGCCCCGACCCGCGTGTCGCATTTGGTAAGGACGGCACATACGCCCCAGACAGCAAACTGGGCGCGCTGCTGCACCTGACCGGCAAGCAATCCTATGCCGTGCCGCCAACCATGGATGTCTCGGGCTACAACGAAGTTTATATTTGGTGCGAGGTTGCCGGCGTCCCGCTGGGCGTTGCTTCGTTGAAGTAATCACACCCTTCAGGGGTCGGGCTTTCCGGCCTCTGACACGCCGTTAGGTGACAGGGCAACTGTCTGTTACACTCGCCCCAAGATATTGGAACTGGGGGCGTTTTCATGACCAAGATTGCCAAGATCACCCTGCTGTTTGTGGTCTTTGTTGACCTGATCGGACAAGGGCTGGTGTTTCCCATCATCAACTCCCTGATCATGGAAACGAAGTCCGGCTTCTTGCCGGAAAGCACGGCCATGGGCACAAGGCACTTTTATTATGGTCTGGTGATCGGCTGCTTCTTCCTGTCTTGGTTTCTGGGGGTGGTCTATGTCTCGAAAGTTTCAGACTCCATCGGGCGCAAGAATGCTCTTCTGGTCTGTTTGACCGGGGCGCTGGTCGGCTACGCCCTGACCATCGCAGCGCTTTATCTCAACAGCCTGCTTCTGCTGATCATTGGTCGTTCGATCACCGGGTTTACGGCTGGAAATCAGCCCATCGCACAAGCGGCGATGATCGATGGCAGCACCGACGCTGCCGACCGCGACCGCAACATGGGTTATATTGTGACCGGTGTCAGCTTTGGCTTGGTCGGAGGACCGATCATAGGCGCGGTTCTGTCCGATGCAGCCTTATTGGGCAGCGCGGCGACATTGAAAACGCCTTTCTACGGGGCGTTTGTACTGGTCCTGATTGCAATCTTTCTTGTGACCGCGTTCTTTAAGGATACCAGAACCGAGCGTGAACCTTTTGTTTTCCGCCCACGCGACATCACCGACAGTCTTATTGCTGTGCGCGAGCACCCGCTGGTTCTGAAGATCATGCCAGTTTACGCCCTGTTCATGGTCGCCAACGTTACTTTCTATGTATTCGTCGACAACTTCCTGACCAGCGCGTGGGGTTATGGCGTAATAGGGGGCAGCATGGCGATGGTGGTCATTGGCGTTGCGCTGGCCTTTTCCAGCACCTTCCTTGTGAAACCAGCGCAAGAGAGGTTCAGCAAGCACCAGATCATCTACACCTCGTTGGTCACCATGGTGATCTGTGGCTTTGCCTTCGCATTCAGCCCCAGCGGGGTACTGAGCTATATTCCGGTCTTTTTCTTCTACTTCTTCTTCGGCGTTTCTTACCCGACGCTGCTAGGCCTGTTCTCATCCAGCGTTGCCGAAACGGATCAGGGCTGGGTCATGGGCGTGACCACAGCCGTGTTCTGCCTAGCAGGCGGTATCATGTCCCTGATCGGAGGCGGATTGATGAGCATCGACATCCGCGTCCCCTACTACATCGTCATCGTCACTGCCCTGATGGGCCTGATCGGGATGCATATGAGGTGGAAGGGGAAAGAGATCAAAGCGCTATTGGCGTAAAGAACAGCCGATAGAGCGGAAAGGGTCACCTACTCCTGCTCTTCCTCGATTTCTTCTTCGTCAAGTTTGCGCTGGCTTTCCTGTAATGGCGCGCGCTCGATCAGTGCCCAAATTTCCTTTTTGGTCTTCTTTGAAACAGCGCCTCTGGCTTCCAGCTCGATCAATAGCGAGCGTGTCTGATCTTCGGTGCAGCCAATTGTTCTGCTGAGCCGTTCCAGAGTTTTGAACTTGTACTTCGTATCCCTCAACATGGACTCAAGCAGCTTCTTGCGAGGCTCTTTCCATGTCTTGGCGTGCTTCCGGTTCCGATATTCCTCAAGCACAATCGGCCCAACAATGCCGCCAATCAGCCCACCAAATATCGCTGCCAGAACCGCACTCATGACCCGATCGTCTCAACCGTCAGATTGCCGTTGGTATACACGCAGATATCCGCAGCAATTGCCATAGCTTCACGCGCTACATCCTCGGCTGGTTTGTCGCTATCCATCATCGCACGGGCCGCCGCCAGGGCAAAGTTGCCGCCCGACCCGATTGCAGCGACGTTGTGTTCCGGCTCAAGCACGTCCCCTGCCCCAGTGATCACGAGCAGATCCTCGCCGTCGGTCACAATCAGCATCGCCTCGAGCTTCTGAAGATACTTGTCGGTGCGCCAGTCCTTGGCCAGCTCGACCGAAGCACGCGCCAGTTGGCCGGGCGTCGCCTCAAGCTTGGCTTCCAGACGTTCCAGCAGCGTGAACGCATCCGCCGTAGATCCGGCGAATCCGGCGACCACTTCGAACCCGCCCGGTGTCAGGCGACGCACCTTTCGCGCAGTGCCCTTGATCACGGTTTGGCCCAGGCTGACCTGCCCGTCCCCGGCGATGACAACCTGCCCGCCCTTCTTGACGCCAATAATAGTGGTGCCGTGCCATCCGGGAAAATCGCTGTCTGCCATGAATGCCTCCGTTATCCGTGCTGCCATATATGGGCCGGGCACGGGTTCTGCGCAACCGGTTCTAAAACTGCCCAAAAGATATGCAGTAAACGCAAACCGGGGCTGTTGAGTCAGCATTTGTGAGACTCAGCCGCCGGAGTTACATGAGGCTTACAACCGACAACGGGTCGGCTGTTTCTGTTAAAAGGACTAAGCACATGGCAAACGCAATCGCAAAAACCCATGCGCCGCGCGGAGCAGTCACCATCCTGCACGCAGTGGACGCATTCTCTCATGCATTCGAAAACGTTGTCGAATGGTACAAATCATATCAGACACGCAACGAACTGTCGCAACTGAGCGACGAGCAGCTGGAAGACGTCGGGCTGACCCGCGCTGATATCTCCAAGTTCTGATCCAGGATTTGAACACTTATAAGATGAGCCGCTCGATTGAGCGGCTTTTTCTTTTTCAGCTTTCGACGAATTTACCTGCGAGATCAGGCAGATAAGCCTCAACTGCAGCAGTGGCTACGACATGCCGGGTACCCGCCTCGGCATCCTCGACATCCAGTCCCCCTTTGACCGCCCGAACCGAGGCGCGGCCCCGCGGCAGATCCGAGGCGACAAGATCACAATCAACCTTCTCAGGCTGTTGAACGCCAATCGTGACCTCAACGCGCATCTCCTCATGACTGATGCCCAGTTTGGAAAACAGCGTGATGGACGAGTGGTGCAGCGCGTCCTGAACAGCGCGGCGCGCGGCCTTGGTATAGTCCTGACCATACAGGTCGTTGCCGGTCCCCATCTCCAGAATGATGCGTTTTTCCGTCATCGGGCGGGCTCCATATCAAATGAGACAACGATCGCGGCGTTGGCGATCACCGTGCGACCTTCAGAATGGGGTTTGTCGATATCCAAGCCACCATGTGTGACCGTGATGTTGGGCTGGCCGTAGGGGAAAATGGCCTTCAACGCCTGCGAATCCACCCGGTCCGGTTGCTGTACTCCGATTTCCGCGTCGATGATCATGGCCTCTTTCGGGAATCCGAACAATTCCGCCATATTGATCGAGTTATGCCAGAGCGCATCCTTGAGCGCGCGCAGCGCTGCTTCGGTATAGTCTTCGCGCCGAAGCGACGTACCCATACCGAATTCCACCAATACCCGAGTTTTGGGCATGTCGCCTCCTTATTCCTGATGACCCGACAATCTGCACGAGTTCTTGCGAATTGAAAGAACCAGTACAGTGAACTGCATCCGGCCAAACCACGAAACCCGAATGTTTGGTGTGTACCGCAGCAATCGACTAGAATTCTGTCTGTTTAAGCACACGATCTATGAAAGGTTTGATTCCATGACGTATTTTCGGCTCATGTCATCATTGTTGTTGTTTGGACTTCTGGCGCCAAGCGTATCCGCTGAAGTAATAGAAAACAAAGCTAAATTTATGAACCTGATCGTTGATAAGAAGCTGGTTCAGGGCGAAACCTGGGTGACAATTCACAAGGACGGCACGGTTGAGGGCAAAGGCCCGAAAGGTGGCAGTATCAGCGGCACGTGGGAGTGGAAAGACAGGTATTACTGTCGGAGAATCGTGATCGTCGGTGAAGTGATGCCCCGCGACTGTCAGGTGGTTTCAATCGCAGACGACACCGTTACATTTACCCACAAAGACGGCGCGGGAGTATCGGTGAGGTGGACCATCAAGTGAGTCTAAACTCTTGTCTCGCAGTGGCTTTAACAAAAAAAGGCGCCCAATGCGGGGCGCCTTTTTGCGTTCGAACAGTAGCGAAGGTCAGATCGACTCGTCGATCCAGCTTTGCAGGGCCGCCTTCGGGGCCGCGCCAGCGCGGTTCGAAACCACCTGACCGTCTTTGAAAATGAACAGCGCCGGTATGCCGCGCACGCCCATGGCCGCGGCTGAGTTTGGGTTGCTGTCGACATCGACCTTGGCAATCTTCACCTTGCCACCATATTCGCTGGCCAGCTCTTCCAAGGCGGGGCCGATCTGCTTACAGGGGCCGCACCACTCGGCCCAGAAATCCACCACGACGGGGATATCGGAATTCTTGACTTCGGCGTCAAAGGTGTCGTCGGTAACGGCTACGGTCGACATGTCTGTCTCCTGACTGGGAATGCTTGGGCTCAGAACCTAGGTGCGGCACCGGGCAAGGTCAAGATATAGGGTTCGGTGTCAGGGCGTCCGTCACCATATCGTGTGGCAACCACATCAGGTGCGCGGTTCGCGTCCACAAGATAGCGGTGCGGATACTGTGATTGGGATAGATTTGCGACAGGGCATGGGCGTAGGCCGCCATCTGGCGCAACAGCCCTTCGGGGCAGGATTCTGGCCCGGTCGGAACAGTCGCATTGGATTTGAAATCAATCACATGCACCTCTGTTTCCGTGATAATCAGCCGGTCGATGACCCCATGCATTCGTGTGCCGTTCAGATCGGCAGAGACCGAAACCTCGGTCAGCGCATCCGAGCCAAAGACCGGTTTCAGATATTCGGCCGTCAGCACCGAAGTGGCCTCAGTCAGCAGATCTTGCCGCTCAACATCTTGCATATCGGCCAGAAGCCGTGCGCAAAGCTGCGGCCATTGATCCTGTGCGGCAGCAGGAAGATGTTCGAGCAACAGGTGCAGCTGCGATCCGCGTCGTTTCGCCGCCTCTTCATCCTGCCCCGCATCTCCGGGCAAGGCCTTCGCACCCCCTAGATCAGAGGGGCTGAGCGTTTCGGCTGGCGCGGGTAGATTTGGCGCGGGGTGGTCAAAAAATACAGGCAAATGCTGTTCGTTGTGCGGGATGCTGCCCTGTTCAACGGCAGGCAAAGCCTCCCAATCTCCATGCGCCAGTCGAAGGGTCTGGGTGCCGGGAACATGAGTAGCCCCTGCCCGCGCCATCGCGGCCTCAACCATCTGATACCAACTGTTGCCATCCTTGCCTACATCCCCGGCGGCCGCCACTATTAGCCACTTTTCTGCCCGTGTTAGAGCCACATAGAGTAGCCTCAGCCGCTCATTCTCTTCGCGCGTTCTGGCTTCTTGGCGCGCAGCTGCGATCAATGCAGGTGAGGCATCAGAAGGCACTTTCCACAACGGAGTATCGCCCGCCATCATGATCTCGGCATCTCGTGGTGGCTGTCGTTTACCAGTGTCCGGCAGGATTACGATCGGTGATTCCAATCCCTTCGAGCCATGAACGGTCATCACCCGGATCATATTGCCGACTCCGCTCATCTGGCGCTTGATCTCCAGATCGTCGGTTTGCATCCAGACCAGAAAACCGGTGAGGCTTGGGATATCTGTCCGTTCATAGGCCAGCGCCTGCGACAGTAACGCGTTGATACCATCCTCAGCCTCGGCCCCAAGCCGACCCAGCAGTTTGCGTCGCCCGTCATGGCGCGTCAGGATACGTTCGATCAGATCATAAGGACGCAGAAAGTCGGTTTGACCGCGTAAGTCGTTCAGAATCGCAAGCGTTACCGGGAACTCCTCGGCACGATTGCGCAACGCTGCCCATAGATAAGTTTCCTCCCTGCGATGAGCCAGATCGAACAACTGTTGTTCCGTCCAGCCAAACAGTGGGGATTTCAGGACTGTCGCCAGTGACAAGCTGTCTTCGGGTGTGGCCAGAAAGCTAAGCAAAGCAGCCAGATCCTTGACCGCCAATTCCGCGCCCACCTTCAGGCGATCTGCCCCCGCGATGGGCAGACCCTCGCTTTTGCAGGCGCGAATGATCTCGGCAAACAGGTCCGAGCGGCGTTGGACGAGGATCAGAAAGTCGCGGGGTTGCACTTTGCGCCGGACAAATGTCCCCGACGCATCGCCATCATCGGGAATGGTGGCGCTATCCCTGATCATATCCTTGATTGACCGGGCAACCTGTTCTGCCAGAATGACGGTGTGATGCCGCGCGCCGGGTCGATCAACGGGATCGGTCCAATCGGTGTCATCCTCGTCTTCAACCTTCTCGATCACCGGCCATAGGTCGACGCGCCCAGGAAGATCGGCCTTGAATGCCCGGTGTAAGGCATCCTTGTGGAACCCGGCTTCTACATGGTTTTCGAACAGTATATCGACCAGCCCAAGGATCGCGCTGGACGAGCGGAACGAATATTCCAGCGTTGAATCCCACAGTTTAGAGCCTGATTCTCGAAGTTTTCGTCCAAATTCGGCCTGCATCTGGTCAAAGGCTTGCGGGTCGGCGCCCTGGAAGGAATAGATCGACTGTTTCTTGTCACCAACCACAAAGATCGTGCGCTCAACGCCGGATCGGGCCCCTTCCCCGCTGGTAAATTCCTGAGCCAATTTTTCGATCACGTCCCATTGATCCGGGCTGGTGTCCTGCGCCTCGTCCACCAGAATGTGATCGATGCCACCGTCGAGCCGGTACAGCACCCATTCTGCGACCGCTGGGTCGTTCAGCACCTGACGTGCGCGCAGGATCAGGTCATCAAAATCCAGCCAACCCCTCACCTGCTTGCACCGCTCGTATTCCGGAAGGAAGGCCGCGGCAAAGCGATGTAATACATGGGTTTTCTGGGCCGCAACCAGCGCCAGTCGTTGTTCCCGCGCGGCTACGACCCGCAGCATCAGGGCCTCGAGCTGGGGCATCCGATCTGCCAGCACCCCTTCACGCAGCGCCTTGGTTGGAAAGCTGTTGAGTTTTGCGGCAAAGGGTTCTTTCGCGCCCTTACCCGTCAATAGGACGTTTTCAAGTATCGTCAGTTTGCTCAGCCGGGCGTCGGTAAAGCCGACAAGCTTGTCGGCGGCCTTGGCATTGTTCCCTCCGCTTTCCGAAAGCGCGGGTAAAATGGACTGGATCAGTTCGACCTCACCGCCCAGAAACACGTTACGCAGCAGGACCTGTTCATCAAAACCTTCGGGCAGATCAAACCGTTGCAGAATGTCCGGCCATTGCAGCACATGTTCAAACTGATTTCGTTTCTGCGCAACAGCGGCAGTCAGTTTGTCAAAACCGGTATCGGTGACAAAGCGGGCAACGTCTTCGATCAATTCGGCCTGAGGGCCGTCGGCAAAACTTTCAATGATCTCTTCGCGCAGCAACGCCGCAGCCCGGTCTTCCATTTCGGAGAACTGAGGGCTGACCCCCGCCTCAAGCGGGAACCGTCGCAGCAGCGAAGCACAGAAGGAGTGGATCGTTTGGATTTTCAGGCCACCAGGCGTCTCAATAGCGCGGGCAAACAGGGTCCGTGCTTGCGCCAACCGGTCGGGATCGATCACGCCCGGTACGCCAAGTTCGACCAACTCAGACAGAAGGTCGCCGTCGCCCAACATTGCCCATTTGCCAAGACGTTTGAACAACCGGTTCTGCATCTCGCTGGCCGCGGCCTTGGTATAGGTCAGGCACAGGATATGCTGCGGCTGTACGCCATCCAGCAACAGCCGCGCCACCCGGTCGGTCAGCACCCGGGTCTTGCCCGAGCCCGCATTGGCCGCCAGCCAGGTTGAGGCGTCCGGGCGCGCGGCCTGAACCTGCCGTTCGGTGGCATCATTGCGGGGGGTCATGTCAGGTCCTCCGGTTCGGTTTCCGCCGAACGATCCCACTCGCCGAACCGGGCGAGGTGATCATAGTCCCCTATATCTGTGTCCTTGTGCAGCATCCTGCGTGAAGAGAACCCCTGATCAGGCTCTAAATAGGCTGAAATGAGCTCTTTCAGTTCGGCCAGCACCTTGTCGGTCGGCTCATTCTGCAGCGGTGCGGGCACTTCTTTATAGGTGCCGCCCATGCCAATGAAGATCGCCTGTGCAACGGGAAGCGGATCGAATCCTTCGATACCGCCCTGCTCGGCCATTGCAGCTTCGATCAGCAGTTGTTTGTCGAATTTGGCTTGCTGACTTTCTGTCGGCGGAGTGCCCGTCTTGTAGTCGATGATACGCAAAGCCCCCTGCCCGCTTCGATCGATTCGGTCGGCACGTCCGGCAATGGTGAAGTCCAGCGGCGTCAACGCCAGCCGCATTCCAACTTCAAATGCTACAGGCCCGCCATCGGTGCGGCGCTGAATCTCGGCGGACAGAAAGCTATCGGTAATCCGCTCTAGCCGCGCCAGCCACAGCTTTCGGGCAGTTGGCCACGCAACGTTGTCGTCCAGCAGAGCTTTGGCGCGTTTCAGGAAATTTTCTCGGGTCAATAAAGCCGGATCCAGAACGCTGTCGCGCACGAATTTTTCCATCACCTCGTGGATGACGATACCGCGTAGCAGGGCATCTGGTGCCTGAACCAGCGGGTCCAGTTGTCTCAATCGCAGGACATGCCGGGCATATATGGCGTACGGATCGCGGATCAGGCGTTTGATTTCGGTCACCGATAGCCGCCGTGGCCGCGCCGCGACGGGTGGTCGTGGCGACGGGCGGTGCGCGGGTGCGATTCGGGGTGCATGTTCCAGCATCTCTGCCCAATCCAGCCACCGTTGGCCCCGCGCTTGCATTGCTTCTAACGCCCTAGTTCCACCCTGTTCAGGCAGGCCTTGCAACAGGTTGGTCATGCGGTTCAGCCAACGGGATGGTACGGTTTCCGCATCATCCGAGCGGGTAGCGCGGGTCAAAACCACCTCTGCAGCACCTGCCGCCTGCTGGAAGTCATGCGCGGACAGGCCGATCCTGCGTTCGGGCAGTAAAAGACCGGCCTCATTGCGCATCTGACGGTTCAGCCAGGGGTCGGGTGCCGCAGCCTCGGGCCAGCTGCCTTCGTTCAAGCCACCCAGAATTAGCAGATCCGCACCCTGAACGCGCGCTTCCAGCGTGCCCCAGATCATCAGATGCGGGTGAGGTGCATCGCGGTCGCGGACTTCTTCACCTGCCAACAACGCGCCCAGAAGGTCGGCAAAGTCATGGGCGGTCATCGCGCCGCCATGCTGTGCTTCGGCTTCCAAAGTAGAGATCACCGCAAGCGCCTTCTGGCCCGCGTTCTTGTCCCACAATGTGCCAGATTCACCGGTTGCACCTGCCGAGATCATCTCGGCCAGCGTGCGAAGCCGGGCGACCCAGTCCGGCAGTGGCTGTTCGGTGGGGTCGTATTGATCGCAAAATGTCTGGGTAACCCAGCGGACCCAGTCCTCGGGCGCTTCAGTACGAATGGCGAAAGCGGTCAGGCTCGCGCTGTCGGGAAAGGGCGGGCCATAGCGACGCAGGTCAAGCTCAAGATCGCGGGTATGCAGCAGGTGGCTGCCCCGGTCGCCCCCGTCATGGCACAGTGGGTGTTTGAGCAGCGTCAGCAGAGCCTCGCCATCCAGGCGGCGCGCGAACAGCCCGGCGACATGGCGTAGGAACCGCCCGGGCGGAGACAGCTGCAGTGGCAGGCCCGCGCTGTCATCGGGCAGGATATTCCACCGGTCCAGTGCGGCGCTGACCTGCCGGGTTAGCATCCGGTCGGGGGTGATTAGCGCGGCGGTCTGGCCGGTCTCGGCCGCTTGCCGTAGGCGTAGCGCAATGGCCAAGGCCTCGGCCCGGGGCGAGGGCGCCTCGATCAGCGTCACATCCTTGGTCGCACCGTTCAGGTCGGGCAGGAGCGGGCCTTCAGTCATCCATGCGTCGGTGACCGGGGCAGGGCGCAATGCAAGCGAAATCAGCTTGTTACGGGCAGGTGAAGGGGCCTGATCCGTGGTCCATGGCCGGATTTGATCCGGGCCAAGCCCTAGCCCAAGCATCAGCTTGCGGAACCGGTATTGAGGATGATCCTCAGATGTCAGCGGGTTATCCAGATTGCTCCAAACATGTTCAGGCTGGTCGAAATCATAGCCGGGTAGCACCATCGCCCCCTGAGGCAGACGCGCAACCGCCTGCATCAGCATCAGGGTGGTCCCGCGAGACCCGGTAGAGCCTGCCAGAATGACAGGATGTTCGGGCGGCGACGCCTCCCAGCGCGCGATCAGGTTCTCGACCACGCGCCGCTGTCGGGCCTGCGCATCCAGCGCCTCCGAACCGGATTCCATGAACTGATCAGCGATGCCTATAAAGGTCTGTGCCCGCGCCCAATGGCCGGACATGTCGCTGACATCGAGTTGCCTGATCGCATCGGGAGAGACACCTTCCCCCTGCATCTCGTCGATAAGCCCGGCCAGGCTGTCAGATAGATCGAACAGCGAGGACCGGGCCGCCAGATCGGGTTGCTGGTCTAGCAGTTTTGCGATCAGCTGCGTCAGCTCCAGCCTGCGACGCAGAGGCGGGATTGCGGGTGGGATCTGCGCCAGATCGGCGCTTTCGCCAAGATCGGTGACCAAAGAGAGGCGTGGCAAAAGGCAAGCGGGACCCTGATCAAACAGATCGCGCACCCGGCGCGCCATCCGGCGGGTGTTGATCACCAGTTGCACCCGGGCCAGCGCGTCGGGCGGCTGCCCCACAAACCGCTCATGTAGCCCGTCAACCAACACCTTGGGAAAATCCGCTCCCGGAGGAATGGCGAAGACCCGGGGCAGGGCGCTGGGCTCAAACATCGGCAATCAGCCCCTCGGCCAGATCAATACCCTCGGGACGCCCCACATCGCACCAGCGACCGGGGTAAGACAGTGCGAACAGGCGCTTTTGCTGCAGCATTCGATCCCACAATACGTTCAATGAAAACACATCCTCAGCGATGTCATGTAGCCCTTCGGTTTTCAGAATTTGTACCCCGCCGTAAACAAGACCTGCACCGCGGACGATCCGCCCTGTGCTGTCCTGAGTGAAGTCACCAGGGCCTGTGTGGCCAAGGGTTTGCCCAACTGGAACGCACATCAGCAGCGCATCCATTTTATCCGGATTCCACTGATCCTTCAGCAAGTTCAGCGGGTTGGGCCCAGCCCAGATCGCGTCGCTGTTCAAGGTGAATACGGGATCGGATCCAAGCAGAGGTAGCGCTGCGCGCAGCCCACCACCAGTATCCAGAATGCGCGGTTCTTCCCGCGAAATCATAACGTCGCGGCCCGCCAGATGATCAGCCAACTGATCAGCGTGGTAGTGAAGGTTGGCAACAACCCGAAGCGGCCTGAGCGCATCGACCAGATCCAGTGCGTGATCAATCAGGGGCCGCCCGGCCACCTCGATCAGCGGTTTGGGCCGGTCTTTGGTCAGGGCACCCATGCGAGTACCAAAGCCCGCGGCAAACAGCATTGCAGCTTGGGGGGGCCGGTCATTGCGCCCTCAGCTTTTCCAGGTTTTCGGGGCTTGGGGCGGGCAGAGCGCTGCGCAACAGGTCTGCCACCGGCACCAACCCGGGATGTTCGAGATCGCGCATCAAATGTGCCCACGCAGCCGGGATCAGGTCGACGTAGTGTGGCTTTCCATAATCGGTCGCCAGCCGTGCAAAACCGCCCAGAATGCGCAGGTTACGCTGAGCGCCCAGAACAGCATATGCGGTGCGGAAATCATGCCCATCGACGCCGGTTGCGGTGATATAGCGGTCGATCATCCGCATCTCGATCCCGGCGGGCACAGTCCGACGCACATCCTGTAGCAGTGACATCAGGTCATAGGCGGGATGCCCCAGCATCGCGCTTTGGAAATCCAGCAGACCGACGCGCGCCAGACCTTCGCGCTCGGGCAGCCAGATCAGGTTTTCTGCGTGGTAATCGCGTTGCACAACAACCCGCGTTCCGCCGGTTTCCCGGTGCAAGATATCCGCAAAGCGCAGCTCGAACCGGGCGCGGGCCTCGTCGTCGTGCGATCCAAGAATGCCTTGTGCATATTTCGTGAACGACAGCGCCGCCAATTCGGTCATCATAGCGGGGTCGTAACTGTCGAGCGAAAGCGTCGGCGCCGCGTGAAGATGGACAAGTACATCGGTTGCGGCGTCATACAGCGTGCGCTCAAGCGTCGGATCGTCCCGCAAGACGCGTGCGAACAGATCGTCGCCCAAATCTTCGAGCAACAGAAACCCGTATTCGCAGTCCTCGGCGTAGATTTCCGGCGCACTCAACCCAATGGAACGCAGGTATTTCGACATACGCACGAAGGGTTCAACAGCTTCGCCCTTGTCGGGCGGAGCATCCATCAAAACGGCGGTCCGGCCGGTGGCAGGGTTGGTCAGACGCTCGTACCGGCGGTTCGAGGCATCACCCGCCAAAGGCGTATGCCGTGCGCCGTTCCATGGTGTCTGCGCGATCAAGGCTTCTGCCAGAATGGCCCGGTTCGTCATTGGATCCCCTCCAGCTTGGCGTTCCATTTCGGGTCTGTCCACGACATCTTAAGTTGTCGCGTATCTTGTTCGTTGGCGTCTGTGGTGAACCGGATCAGTAAGGCCGGCTCTGGCGTCAGAGGACCCAGCTTTTCAGGCCACTCGATCAGGCAAATGCCGGCGTCGAAGGCGTCGACCAGCCCCAGCTCTTCGATCTCTTCCACGGCAGAAAGACGATAGAGGTCTGAATGCCAGACCTCTCCAAGCTGCGTCTCGTAAACCTGAACCAGAGTAAAGGTCGGCGAAGGCACATCTTCGGGAGCGGACAGAAGAGATTGGATCAATGCGCGTGCGAAATGGGTTTTGCCGCTGCCGATGGTACCTTCAAGCAGGATAGTATCGCCAGACTGCAATGCGCCTCCCAGTTTGGTGGCAACTTCAGCAGTGTCGAATGGGGATTTCGAGGTCAGAGTCAGCGGTGCGTTCATGGCGTCACAATGAACCTGCGCCGGGTCGGCTGCAACCGGTTCACGCGCTGATTTTTTGTATTTCCGTGATGTTCCTGACCGGGTTGTCCGAGGCGAAACGGACAATTGTTGCCCCGTTTTGCATGGGGCTGACCGTGCAGTTCAAAGAGCCGCCGGATTTTAGGATCAGTTCAGCCGACCATTCGGCCCGATTCTCGCGCTCGGTGACGAATTCGCGGATCTCGCCAAGGATCGGCGTGGCGGTGCAGTGCTCCTGCCATTGGCGTGTGATTTCCAGCACCGTTGCTGGTTCGAATCCTACTTCGCCGCTGTCGCCCCACAACACCTGATAGGCGTAATTTGTGATCGCCAGCGAACCGTCATCCGAAAACACCGCGATGGCATCAGCCAGCTTGTCCAGAATGGATTGCATAAGGTCCGTTTCAGCGCGGAACCGTCGGGTCAGTGTGATTTCGGCGGTGATATCTTCGAACAGGAAAGCCACGGCCCCATCGGGATGCGGGCGACCACTGACGGAATAGACCGATCCTGATGGCAGCGACCAGGTTTCCTGATAGTTTCCGTCCTGTGCCGCCTCCAGAAGGTCGTTCATCTGGCGCCGCCAACTGCGATAGTTCTTAGGCTCGGGCATCATATGCTGGTCGCGAAGCCGGTCAAAAAAGCTGGACAGGCTTGGGCGCAGGCTCAGGAAGTCGGGTGGCAGGGTGGTCAGATCGATCAGCGCTGGATTGAACAGGGCCAGTTGCCGGTTGCGGTCAAAGATCGCCAGACCAATGGAGAGCTGCGCGAAGGTCTTGGTCATGGTCTGCACAAACTTGCGCTGCGCTGTCTCGGCTTCGACAATCGCGTTGATATCGACCGCGTAACACAACTGATCCTGTTCGTGTGCGACCTGGGTCAGGTCAAACCAGAGCTTGGCATCGCTGTCCCTGACCGGAATCGAGACACGGGTTTTTCGGCTCAGCTGCGCCTCGTCCCTGTGAGAAGGAAACAGAGGGTCGGTCAGATCGGCATCCGGTCCCGCGATCTTGCGAACCAACCGTACATAGGCCGCATTGCACCAGCCCACCTTATCACGGTGATCTATCAGCCAAACAGGGTAGGGCGCCTGCTCCATCGCCAAACGAATTGGATCGCGCTGGTCACGGCGTGGCGTAGGGATGGTCCCCGTCAGATCACGTAATTGAACCCGAATGATACCGTCGATCCATTCGCACAGAACCTCGCGCTCGACTGTGCAGTCGATGGCTGAAACGGCGATGTTGCCCCCGGACCGGACAATCTCGGGAGTTTCGGGGAAAGCGGGAAAATCACGTTGCAGCAAACGCCGCAGATCAGCCCAGTTGCTGACGGATTCGTAACCTGCCAGCGCAATATCGGAATGGCTGATCAACCGGTCGCCATCGAACAGGAAAACAACATCGAACAGCGCTTCGGGCGCTGACAGCCCGAAATCTCTTGTTTTGGCCTGATGGCGTGGCAAGAGCCACAATATCGCAAAGCTGGCTGAAACCACGCTGATTGCGGCCAGAACGATCCATTCGGCCATTGCTCCAACCCCCGGGTAAAACGTTTGAATCTATATGAACAACAATGGTTAACGGGGTCTTAACTCATATCTGGAACGGTTGGTTGGCGCCCGAGGGAACCGGAGTGTCCCCGGTTTGCGCGTCGATCAGCTTGCGCGGCCAAACGACGTTGACGATCGCCCCCTGCGGTCCGGTTGGTCAGTCAGGGTCTGATAGGGATCCGCGCCATTGGCAAAGCTCAGTTCGGCACCGCTGCGTTCCAGCAGGGTTTTGGCGATGAACAGACCTAGCCCCATGCCTTCGTATTCCGGCCGACTACTGCGATCGGCGCGGCGGCGGCGCATGAACGGGTCACCAATCCGACCTATGATGTGGGAGGGGTAGCCGCGCCCATCATCCATGATCGAAACGCTGATCCGGTCAGAGGTCCATTCAGCTTCGACCCAGACCGTCGACTGGGCAAAATCCACTGCGTTCTGGATCAGGTTGCGCAGCCCGTGAATGATCTCGGGCTTGCGCAGGATTGAGGGCTGCTGCACATCGCCATCCGCAACTGGTCCCTCGTCGAAATGCACCACTTTACCACGATTGATATGTGGCTCTGCCGCTTCATGGATCACGGTGGACAGAGGCGCCTGACGCAGGTGCAAGTCATCTTTCCCAGCTCGGCCCATATCGCGCAGGATGTCGCGGCAGCGGTCAGCCTGTTCGCGGATCAAGGCTGCGTCCTCCATCAGCTCAGGCCGGTCGTCCAGCTCTTCGATCAGTTCTGAACTGGCCAGCTTGATCGTAGCCAGCGGCGTACCCAACTCATGCGCGGCGGCGGCCACCACACCACCAAGATCAGTCAGCTTTTGCTCGCGCGCCAGCGCCATATGGGTGGCCGAGAGCGCTTCGGACATCGATTGAACTTCGGAACTGATGCGGTGCGAATAGGCGCCGATGAAAACGATGGCGATGATAATCGCCGCCCAGTTTCCGAACAGCAAAATATCGGGGATATCCAGCACCAACCCCAGATTGGTTCTCAGCGGGAGGTGGAATTGCGCCAGCAACGTGGTCAGGATCACCGCAACGCTGCCGATGATCAGGGTCGAGCGGGTGCTCATTACATTTGCAGAAATCGTCACCGGACCCAGCAACAGCAGCGCAAACGGGTTGTTTAGCCCCCCCGTCAGATACAACAGGATCGACAGCTGCAGCAGATCGAACAGCACCATCAGGAAGTTCTCGAATTCCGACAAGCGCTTGTTTTCGGGAAACAACAGAATGGCCGTGAGGTTACCCATCACCGAAATGCCGATGACGAAATAACACAATGCCAGCTCAAGCTGAACGTCGTAATATTTCTGTGCAACCGTGATGGCCGTAAACTGGCCGATAATGGCGACCCATCGCAGCAGGATCAGCGTGCGCAGCCTGATCCAGGTACTGCGCTCCTGCCCACGCCAAAGACTGGTGTTGGAATTCGTCATCTGTCGATTATGTCCTATTGCGTCGGTCCGACATGTTGATAGGTGTCCCGGCAGAATCGATCAACATCCCCTTTCGTATCAGGATACGCGCCATGGTTCGTCTTTATGCTATTCTCGCAACTGTTGTTCTTGCAATTGGTCTTGGCGCCATGTGGCTGCTGACGCGGGGCGGCGCGGACGACAAATACGCGCAGTGCCGCTCGTCTCAGATCGCGGGCGGGAGCGCGGCGATCGGCGGGCCGTTCGAACTGCTTAACGCCAAGGGTGAGACGGTAACCGACAAGGATGTGATCACCGAGCCCACGCTTGTCTACTTCGGTTATACCTTCTGCCCGGATGTTTGCCCCTTTGACATGTCGCGCAATGTCGACACGATCGATTTGCTGGCAGAGCGCGGTCAGTCGGTGACGCCGTTGTTCATCTCGATAGACCCGGATCGCGATACCCCCGAGGTCGTGGGCGATTTCGCGTTCAACCTGCATGAACGCGTGATTGGCCTGACCGGATCGCCTGAGCAGATCAAGGCGGCCAGCAAGGCGTACAAGACCTATTACAAGGCCCAAGACAAAAGCGATGAGTATTATTTGGTCGACCACTCGACCTTTACCTATCTGATGACGCCCGAGGACGGGTTTCTGGAATTTTTCAAACGCGATGAAACGGCCGAGCAGATGGCGGACAAGATTGGCTGCTTCCTTGATCAGGCCTGATCCTCAACAGTCGGTTTGACCTTTGGAATGGCGCTGCTATTACTCATGTTTAAGCCAAGAGGCATGAAATAGCGGAAAGACCCACATATGGCAGACAGTTCCCAGCTTGAAATCGGCCCCGACAAATCGCTGCTGCTGGTAGATGATGACGAGCCGTTTCTGAGACGTCTGGCCAAGGCCATGGAAAAACGCGGATTCGAGGTTGAAACCGCGGGTTCCGTCGCCGCAGGCCGCGCCATTTCCACAGCCCGCCCACCTGCCTATGCCGTGGTCGATCTGCGACTTGAAGATGGCAATGGGCTGGACGTGGTTGAAGTGCTGCGCGAAAAACGCCCCGACAGCCGGGTTGTGGTTCTGACCGGTTATGGCGCCATCGCCACCGCCGTTGCGGCGGTCAAAATTGGTGCAACCGACTATCTGTCCAAACCCGCCGACGCCACTGACATCACCAACGCTCTGTTGGCCAAGGGCGACGAACTGCCCCCGCCGCCGGAAAACCCCATGAGCGCCGACCGCGTCCGCTGGGAACATATCCAGCGCGTCTATGAGCTGTGCGACCGGAACGTCTCGGAAACCGCGCGCCGGTTGAACATGCACCGCCGGACGTTGCAGCGGATTCTGGCGAAGCGTAGCCCAAGGTAGACCCGTAAACTTAATAGTGTGTTTTCCCGGGCCGTTCCAAACGACTTTCAGGGCGCGGGTTGAGCCTGAGTTTGAAGCATCAGCGCGTAATTCTTAAGGCAGGCAGAGTGCGCGCACCCAACTTCAGGCAATAACAGCAACTCATCAACCTTTGCCTGCAGCTTGCCGCCCATCGCCAGCATTCGATCATCCACAACGCTGTTCTGGTTGTACTTGTTCCAATACCTTTCTCGAAACCGGCTGGACCGGTTGGGTGCATCGGTCGCTTTCGTGCCTTGCCCGCGCTGCCGCTTGAGCGCGAAACTGTCTCGCGTTTTCACCGGGTAGTGAATGACAGCAGCCCAATCGTGTGTAGACAGATGCTCGGGCGCGGCACCCAGCGCATGTCTTCGTCGCAATCCCGAACGATACATGTGTTCGTGCATCGGCAGGCCCGCAGCATTTACAAATTGCGATCCATCGTTTCGAAAGTCCGGTCGCAAGTAGGGCCGGTGCAGGCCAAACCCCCGTATTTTATCAGACTTTCGAAAAAGCGTTTTGAAGTAGCGATGCAAATTATGATCTGTATCGGCACGCTTTAGGAACCGTTGCGTGACCAGCCCCGGTTCCCACTTGTCGTTGCCCCCATTTCCGAAGATCAACCAATTCACGGCGATGCCCTCGGCGAAACCGGAACAGCGTTCGACGAGACCTGCGACCTGATTTTCATCGTTTGCACAGAAAAGAAACTCATCGCTATCAAGCCACATCAGCCAATCGGCATCGTTAAGCGAAGGATGCGCATAGGCCGTTTCCGCCGCTGTATGCTGTGGTACTTGCCCGGGTTTCAGATCTTGCAGAACATGGGAAATAACCCCGTTTTTATCCAGCGCATCAAGCAGCTCGGCGGTGCCGTCTGTCGAGTCATTGCTGTAAATCAGAATAGGATCAAACCCGACCAGCAGATGATACGCGACCCACTCAAGAATAAACGGCCCTTCATCCTTGGCGCAGGAGAATAGCCCGACCTTCATATCGGCTTGGCCTGAGTGGGTTTGATCATGATCGCGATTCTTCCTTGCACGGCCTATCTTCTGAAGATGATATTACGTTGAGTTTGAAAGGCATTTTCATAGCCACGATCAGAAAGTGAGGCAAACAGGCGTTCGGCGCTATCACCAAGATTCACGGTTTCCAGCTGTAGATATTGGGGAAGCGCTGCATCTTCTGCGCTTTCAAGAAAAGGCATAAGAATGTTCGGCTCGTGCCCTTCAACATCAAGCTTGGCAAAATCGGCATCATGCAGATGTGTAAGCTCAAGCAGTGTTCGGGTCTGCACCTCAATCGTATCGTATTTTGATAGCTCCAGATACGCTGGGTCGTTTGCCAAACGCGCCTGACCAAGATTGGTGGCCGTGTCGCCCCGCTTTTCTATAATAAGCGTCGCTTCACCAGTTTCGCCCGCGATCGCGAAAGTGTTCAGCTCCACGTTGCCAAATCCGTTCAGAGAGCAATTATTGCTGAGGCGTTCGGCCAGTGTCGGATTAGGCTCAAACGCATGAATCCGGGAGTCCGGGCTAAGAATTGACGACAAGAAAAGTGAATACAGACCAAAATTTGCCCCGATATCCAAAACCTTGAGAGTCTTCCCCGCAAAGCTTTCTTTCAGCCAATTCAGCTCAAGCTCTTCCGGAGACCGGCCCTTCTGCCAGAGAGAGAATTCGCTGAAATTGTCATAAGGGTGCAGGTGGATTCGAATGCCCCGGTAGGCGATCAACTGTGGCAGCAGTGACTTTCGGATCAGATTGCGCACCCGCCCTCGGCCTGTCAGATTGTACGCTTCACGTAAACACGCGTTGGCATATTCCATCTGCGCGTTCGTGACCGGTATCTGGCTGTCTGCGTCGCTCATCTGAACCTGCGTCCGATTATGGTCTTGTTTTAGCGGAAAATTAGCATAGGCCGAGCTGCTGATCTATTGGCGACCTAAATGCTGCCCAACAATTCCTGATGCCGCGCGGTATAGGCCTGCCGCACCTCAATCGGGGGACGCAGTTTGATCTGCAACCCCTCTAATATTGCCTTGTCCGGACGACCAAAGAACTTTGATGCTTCGGTATCAGAAAAACCCGCGATCTGCGTCGCCTCCATCCAGGCGCTGATCTTGTCCGCCTTCTTGATCTGGCGTTTCACTGTTTTTGGTACCACGGCGGGCAACCCGAAACGTATATGAATCGCAGCAGCCAGCCGGTCGTCTAAATCACCATAATCCGGGCCAACGGCGGATTTCACCGGAGAGATCATGTCACCAATCACATATTCGGGGGCATCGTGTAACAGTGCCGCCAACCGCCATTTCGTCGGTGCATTTGGTGCGATGCGGCCAAAAAGCTCTTCCACCAGCAAGGAATGTTCGGCCACGGAATAGGCAAAATCCCCGTTGGTCTGACCGTTCCACCGCGCCACAAAGGCCAGCCCGTGCGCGATATCTTCGATCTCGATATCCACAGGCGTCGGGTCCAGCAAATCCAGCCGCCGTCCCGACAGCATTCTTTGCCATGCTCTAGGTTGTGTTGCCATTTTACCATGCCTTGTGAACTGGGACACGTTCAATTCGCGTTCTTGTGGTATGATGTATCTGTCTGGATCACATGCTGCCAACAATTTCTTGAGCATTCGTGCTTTGAACCTGCGCGATACGATCCCGACATCAAGGACTGAGGGGGTGCAGACTCCTCCCAGTTGCGCCCTCTCGAAACGAAACTCGTATCGAAAGGAGCTTGCTATGTTCAAGCGTTTGTTTGCAATAACCCTGACCTTCGGAATGGCCGCAACCGCGCCACCCGCCTTTGCCCAGAACTGTGCAGAGCGCGAGCACGTGATTACCAAACTGAAAGACAATTACTCCGAGGAATTAACCTTTGGCGGTCTTCAGAAATCACGTGGCGGGCAGACGGTCATGGAGGTTTGGACCTCGAAGGAAACGGGAAGTTATACCGTTTTGGTGACCCAGGCGAACGGCATGAGTTGTATTGTCGCCGTTGGCACTGATTTTTTTGAAGCGATCCCCAAAATCAAGGCAGAGGGTACGCCAAGCTGATATTTTGTCACCAGACTTCCTGTTTCCGGCCATCCACATTGCCTCCTGTCCCAAGGAATGCTAGGGGCAGCCCGGACCAAGATTTACCGGAGTGGAGAACCTGATGGCCGGGGACTATATCGTTAAGGACATTTCGCTGGCCGGGTTTGGCCGCAAGGAACTGGATATCGCTGAAACGGAAATGCCGGGCCTGATGGCCCTGCGCGCCGAATACGGTGAAAGCAAGCCGCTGTCTGGCGCGCGGATCGTCGGTTCACTGCATATGACCATCCAGACCGCCGTTCTGATCGAAACACTGGTGGCGCTGGGCGCTGATGTGCGCTGGGCGTCGTGCAACATCTTCTCAACGCAGGACCACGCGGCGGCGGCGATTGCCGAGGCTGGTATTCCCGTTTTTGCCATCAAGGGCCAGACGCTGGAAGAGCATTGGGATTATCTGGACAAATCTTTCCTGTTCGACGAAGGCCCCAACATGATCCTGGACGATGGCGGCGACGCGACGCTGTACATCCTGCTGGGTGCACGTGCCGAGGCAGGAGAGGACATTATCCCTGTTCCGGGTTCGGAAGAGGAAGAGGTGATCAAGAAGCAGATCGCCAAGCGCATGGCCGCGTCTCCGGGCTGGTTCACCAAAATGCGCGACCAGATCCAAGGCGTCTCTGAAGAAACCACCACCGGTGTAAACCGCCTGTATCAGCTGGTGAAAGACGGCCACCTGCCGTTCCCGGCGATCAACGTGAACGACTCGGTCACCAAGTCGAAATTCGACAACAAATACGGCTGCAAGGAATCGCTGGTTGATGGCATTCGCCGCGCCACCGACACCATGATGGCCGGTAAGGTTGCGGTTGTGTGCGGCTATGGTGACGTGGGCAAAGGCTCGGCGGCTTCGCTGCGTGGTGCTGGTGCTCGTGTGAAGGTGACAGAAGTTGACCCGATCTGTGCCCTGCAAGCGGCCATGGACGGGTTCGAAGTCACCCTGCTGGAAGACGAAGTCGCAAACGCCGATATCTTCATCACCACCACCGGCAACAAGGACGTGATCCGCATCGAGCACATGCGCGAGATGAAGGACATGGCCATCGTCGGTAACATCGGTCACTTCGACAACGAAATTCAGGTAGCCAGCCTGAAGAACCACAAGTGGACCAACATCAAAGAACAGGTGGACATGATCGAGATGCCCTCGGGCAACCGCATTATCCTGCTGTCCGAAGGCCGCCTGCTGAACCTCGGCAACGCCACCGGTCACCCCTCGTTCGTGATGTCGGCCTCTTTCACCAACCAAGTTCTGGCCCAGATCGAGCTGTTCACCAAAGGCGATGAATACAAGAACGAAGTTTACATCCTGCCCAAGCATCTGGACGAAAAAGTTGCCCGTCTTCATCTGGACCGGATCGGCGTGAAGCTGACCCAGATGGACAGCGATCAGGCGGCCTATATCGGCGTGAAACCCGAAGGCCCCTATAAGCCGGAACACTACCGCTACTAAGTGCGAAAGACGCATGACCAAAGCTTCTGGACGCCGCCGAATCCTGCTTTCGGCGGCGTCTTTTCTTTTGGCCTCTTAACGCTGTTGACCGTGTTGGGCGGCGGCGTTTGGTGGCTGCTTGCCCATCCCAATACGCCTGTACCCCCGCACTGGAACCCGCTGCGTGATCTGACCGTGACGGCCCCGGTCACCCCGGTCACCCCTTACCAGTTGAACCGCGCACTGGCGGATGACGCTTTATGCCGTGCAGCCTTGGCCGAGGCTGGAGCTCGGTTTGATCCGCTGGACGATCTGGTGGTGGACCAGAATTGCGGAATCGAGGGACGCGGCCGGTTGTCCGGTCTGGTGAACGCCCGCGTCACTGCAGTCGAGACCCGGTGTGCCACAACTTTGCGGCTTTTCATGTGGGAACACCATGTTGTGCAACCCGCTGCGCAGCAACTACTGGGGACTTCCGTCAGCAGATTGCGCCAGATCGGTAGCTATAACTGCCGGCGGATGCGCACCGCGCAAGGACAAGACAATGGTTGGAGCAGTCACGCCACTGCGGACGCGATCGACATCGTCGGAATGGATCTCTCGGACGGGCGCAGCTTGAACCTGCTGGCTGACTGGGACGCTGACGGGCCCGAGGCCGATTTTCTGCGCCAGATATGGCGCGGAGCCTGTGACTGGTTCCGCGTGGTGCTTGGCCCTGACTACAACCGCTTACATGCCGATCACTTCCACCTGCAGGGGCCCGGCTGGGGCTACTGCCGATAGTACCTCAGCGTAGAGACGGGATAAAATCGCCGCGGCCCTGTGGCGTGAAATCCAGAACATTCCACAGTGGCCAAGCCGCATCCACGTGCCGGGGATGCCAATCGCTGGGCTCAAAGAACAGCTCGGAACTCCAGAAGTGATGAATGCCATCAGGGAGCTGTTGAAAGACATTCAGGATGGGAAGCTGATCACCCCCGTCGGTCTCGGCCAGATAGTCGCTCTGGTAATTCGTCCCCAGTGCAGAATAGAGCGGCAGCGCACTCCAACCCATCTCATCCTTGAGCGCCGAGAGTTTTTCGGGCGTATTCTGCGCCACTACGGCGACCGAGGCGTTCTGCTTCAGATGATGAACCTGAGAGTTCAGCCCATCCAGAAACGCCGAACACATAGGGCAGGGGCGTTCCGCGTTGGGTCCGTACATCAGCGAATAGATAATCAGCGTATCCTTGTCGCCAAACAGCGACGACATAGGCGCACCCTCGCCTGCCAGATCTCGAAACGCATAATCGTTAGGGGTTTTGCCTCCGGTTGGAAGAGAACGGCGCAAGGCCGCGACCTCTTCAACCTTTGCTCTCAGGTCCCGCTCGGCGGATAGAAGTGCATTACGAGCTAACCGATATTCGGTGGTTTCATTCGGTAACGTTACGGGCATGGGGACCTCCGGGAATCATAATTAACAAAAATGTTAAATAATAAATCTGAAAAAATCAAATCACCGAGTCCCGCGAAGTTCAGCCTAGGGGGAAACCTTGTGATTTTTCCCTTTTGGGAATTCCGCCGACAAGGCTAGTCTCTCGTGCATCGGTAAAAAGTTCCGTGACAATGGATTAAGGAGATTGGGACATGGGCAAACGCGACGAATTGATCGCCAAATACGCTGAAGATCTAAAAGGCAAATGCGGGATGGACCCCGATATGAACCTGCTGACCAAGGTCACCATCGGTTGCGGTCCGGCGATCTATGACGCGGATGCGTCGACAGTGGCGGCCAGCCAGGAAGGCGAGCTTGAGACGGTCAAGAACAACTTCCTCATCAAAAAGCTGGGCCTGTCGGATGGTCCCGAACTGATGGAAGGGATCAACAAGGCCATGGAGACCTATGGCATGTCCGAGCGTAACAAGTACCGCGCTGTCGTCTATTACATGCTGACCAAGCATTTCGGCAAAGAATCGGTCTATAGCTGATCCAGCCAAGAACCATTTCAGCACCCGTCGGTCTTACCGGCGGGTGTTTTGTATTTGATTGAAACTCTAAATACTTGGCGTTTGAAGCGCGGTTCTGAAATCGGCTAAGGTCAGGTCATGACCAGGACGGTCAGAACCAATAGATTTCCGTATGCGTGTGGTGAGCTTGGGAGCACGCGGGGTAGGGAAGGTTCTGAAGTCGTCAGGGCCTTCCCTTTTCATTCAATCCGCCTCTGTCTCGCCCAAAGCGCAGATCAACTGCCATTCTGTATCGCTGACCGGCTGCACTGAAAGGCGTGAATTCTTGACCAGAACCATTTCACCCAAACGCTCATCCGCCTTGATCTGATCCAGTTTGACCGGAATTGTGAAAGACCGGACGGCTTTGATATCCACGCATTCCCAACGCTCATCATCGGTTGTGCTGTCGGGATGGGCCTCGGCACAGACTTCGACAATGCCGACAATCTCCTTGTCCTTTTGCGAGTGGTAGAAAAAACCCCGGTCACCAATCTGCATCTGACGCATGAAATTGCGGGCTTGGTAGTTGCGCACCCCATCCCATTCCTCGCCTGCATCCCCCTTGCCGACCTGCTGATCCCAGCTCCAGGTCGAGGGTTCGGATTTGAACAGCCAATACGCCATCAGCCGATGACCTTTTTCCACGGGATCAATTCAACCGAGTCGAACAGGCCGGCCAGCGCGTAGGGGTCATTTGCGGCCCAGGCCTCAGCGGCGGCCAGATTCTCGACATCCAGAATGACCAGCGATCCGATCATCGCATCGCCTTCCAGTAACGGCCCGGCCTGCGCCACCACCCCAGTGTCATCGATATAGGCCAAATGGGCCGCGCGGTTGTCCAGCCGGGTTTGCAGGGCACCAGCTTTATCCCGGGCGATCAGGGCGATGAGCATATTATTCCTCCTTAAGTGGGCGACCCAGCAGGGCCTGAATCGCGTCGGTGACACTGTAGGCACCGCTGCTGAGTTTCGCCACCGTTGCGCTGATGGGCATGTCTAACCCTTCGCTCGCTGCGATTTCGGACATGGCCTGCGCAGTGGCGACACCTTCGACGGTTGTCGTGGTGTCAAATGGCTTGTTTAGACCCAAACAAAGGCCAAAACGATAGTTTCGCGACAATTCGGATGAGCAGGTCAGCACCAGATCACCCAGCCCCGATAGCCCCATCAGCGTATCGGGGCGTGCCCCGCGCTGGGCGGCAAAGCGCTGCATCTCAGAAAATCCGCGGGTGATCAACGCAGCGCGGGCGCTATCGCCAAGCCCTGCACCAATGGCCGCGCCGCAACCAATAGCCATCACATTCTTTAGCGCTCCACCTAGCTCTGCTCCGACGGTATCGGCGGTACGATAAAGACGCAGATTGACAGTTGTCAGCTCTTGCTGAAGCGCTTCACCCAGTTCGGCATCATCACAAGCCAGCGTCAACGCCGTAGGCAAACCGCGCGCGATATCATCGGCAAAGCTGGGGCCAGTCAACAAGGCCGGAAGTGCGTCCGGAACGGTTTGACGGATGACTGCAACGGGACCCAGCCCCGTGGACAGTTCAATCCCCTTGCAGCAAGCCACCAAAACCTTGCCACCCAGTTCGCCGGTATATTGCGTCAACGCATCGCGCAGCTTTTGCATTGGGACGGCCAGTAACAACACATCGGATTGCGCCGCTTGTTCAAATTCAGCTGTCACTGAAACACTGACGGGCAGTGTAACGCCCGGCAATCGTCGCGGGTTCTCGCGCCCGTGCTGCATCTGCGCTGCTTGCTCGGCATCTCGTGACCAGAGAGTTACAGGCCCATTGCCCGCCAAAGATATCGCCAGAGCGGTTCCAAATGCGCCAGAACCAAGGACGGTCACGCTCATGCCTTGGCCCCTTTTTTGCCGCTACCCAGCATTGCAGGGCTGGTTTGATCCAAGGGCCAGCGGGGCCGCGCCGTCAGGTCCAACCCATCTCGTGTACCGGTGCGGAATCGTTCCATACCCGCATAGGCGATCATTGCGGCATTATCAGTGCACAAAGCCAGCGGAGGGGCAGTAAATCGGGCGCCCATTTCCGCGGAAACAGTCTCTAATCCTGAGCGAATAGCGGAATTTGCTGCGACACCTCCGGCAACGGCAATAACCGGTTCTGACGGTGATGTCTCAAGATACTGGGCAATCGCGCGGCGGGTTTTCTCAGCCAAGGTATCAACAATAGCCTGCTGAAAACCGGCACACAGATCAGCGCGATCTTGTCGGGTCAGCCCCCTTTTTCGGCTACGACCTTATCCCGCATCCGCATCAGCGCGGTCTTGAGTCCCGAAAAAGACAGGTCACATCCGGGGCGATCCAGAAGGGGCCGGGGAAAGCGGAAACGTTTGGCATCACCCGCGCGCGCCTCAGCCTCGACCGAGGGGCCACCGGGCTGGGGTAAGCCCAACAGACGGGCGGTCTTGTCGAATGCTTCACCGGGGGCATCGTCGATCGTCCCCCCAAGGCGGGTAAACTGTTCCGGTCCATGAGCGATCAGATATTGGCAGTGACCACCCGAGACCAGCAGCATCAGGTAGGGAAAAGCAATCTCGTCGGTCAGTCTTGGTGTCAGCGCGTGCCCGGCCAAATGGTTCACCCCGATTAGCGGCAACCCGGTTGCTGCGCTTAGGCCCTTTGCGCACATCACGCCGGATATTACGCCGCCAATTAAGCCGGGACCGGCGGTGACAGCGATAGCGTCCAGATCATCTAAGCCAATTTCGGCCTGTGTTAGAGCCTGTTTGATGCAAATATCCAGCTTTTCCGCATGCGCACGCGCTGCGATCTCAGGCACAACGCCACCATAGGCGCTGTGCAACTCAGTCTGGCCATGCACCACGGATGACAGGATCTCGGCCCCTTTGCCTGTGCCCTGCCGCACAACGGCGGCTGCGGTATCGTCGCAGCTGCTTTCCAGTCCAAGGACGGTAAGTGTTTGCACCATAGGCCTGATCCGTTGCATCATGATTGCCAAGCGGGGTATCACCCCGCGCGGATGCAAACAATCCCAAGGCCGAAGGCGCCGACCGTTGTATTTGTTGATGACCCGCCCTCGCGCCGCCTCGGACAGGTTCGTTGCGCAACTGCCGGACCACATTCGGCCGCAAGTCGCGGTTATCCATTCACCCTTGTTAGAAATCGAACCGCTGGGTGTCATGGTTGAGTCCGATGATTCTGCTGGACTGATCTTTTCCTCGGCAAATGGCGTGAACGCCGCCGCCCTATTGAATGTGGAACGCAGCCTGCCCGCCTATTGCGTTGGTCCGGTGACCACGCAGGCAGCGCAGGCAGCAGGGTGGGAAGCGCAGATGCTGGGTGCGACGGCCGAAGGGCTGGTGGCCAATCTGCTGAAACTCAAGCCAAACAGCCCGCTGCTGCATCTGCGCGGAGAACACAGCCGTGGCAACGTGGCCGCGCGTTTGACTGAATCCGGGCTGACCACCCGAGAACAGCCGATTTATCGACAGCAACTTCTGCCGCTGAGTGATGACGCTTCCCACGCCGCCGAGGGTGATCAGCCCATCATCGCCCCGCTATTTTCACCCCGCACAGCGCGACAATTTGCCGATGTCTGGGCCGGATCTGCGCCTCTGTGGCTGGCCGCGATCAGCGAAGCCACGGCGGAACCCCTTAAAACACTGAGTTTCGAGCGGCTGAAGATCGCGGATGAACCGACCCCGGACAAAATGCAGAAAGCCGTGAAAAAACTCGTGAAACACGTGATGCGGGTTGAGAGCGCGCCGGGTGCAGATTAACTTGGGTTAGTCTGTTGTTCATGTGTTTTGGGAATCGATAAGGGGATTAACGCGGTGGCTGATAAGAAGAAACCCGATCAGGAACCGGTCGAAGACCCCAGCGTCGAAGAGGTGGTAGAAGCCGCCGAGACCGAAAGTGATGCAGTCTCGGATGAGAAATCCGTTGACGCGGATAACGCTGCGGACGAATTGACTTCCGAAGCCGAAGCCGAAGCCGAAGCCGAAGCCGAAGCCGAAGCCGAAGCCGAAGCCGAAGCCGAAGCCGAAGCCGAAGCCGAAGCCGAAGCCGAAGCCGAAGCCGAAGCCGAAGCCGAAGCCCTGAACAGGGCCGAGCCGACCGAAGAAAAGCTGATCGAACGCACAGTCGAAAAACGCGGTGGGTTTGTTCCGGCTTTGTTGGGCGGGGTTATTGCTGCAGGCCTCGGATTTGCTGTAGGCAACAGCGGGTTATTGTCTCAAGGAGCAGATAGCTCGGACGCAATTTCCGCGCTCGAGTCGAAGCTGGCGGAACAATCCGATCAGATTGCCCAACTGACAAAAACTCTTGCTGAAGGCCCCGATGTCTCGGGCTTGTCAGATCAGATCAAGGCGTTGTCGGATAAGCTTGCTCCGGTCGAAAGCGATCTGACTGCCGTGAAGAGCAGTGTTGATGGCCTGACCGGTAAGGTCGACCCGCTTGAGGAACGCCTGACCGCGCTTGAGAAGCAGCCGCTTGAAGCAAATGTCTCGCCCGAGGCCACAGCCGCGTTCGAGGCAGAATTGAAGAAACTACAGGACTCTCTGGCCGCTCAGCGTAGCGAAGTGGAAAAGATGGTCTCAGACGCGCAGGCTTTAGAGGCTAAGGCTTCGGCCGAGGCGCGCGCGGCGACCAACGCTGCCATCCTGTCGCGTTTGCATGGTCAATTGGATGCCGGTCAACCCTATGAAGATTTGGTCTCTGAACTGAAAGCCGGTGGTGTCGATGTACCCGATGCCTTGGCTGCATCTTCGAAGGACGGAGTTGAGACCCTTTCGGCGCTGCGCAGCTCATTTGCCCCCGCAGCCCGCGCCGCACTGGCGGATGCCCGTGATGCCGATAAAGGCACCGGCTTGGTTGCTTTCTTGCAGCGCCAGACAGGCGCGCGGTCGGTGACCCCGCAAGAGGGCGACGATCCGGACGCGGTCTTGTCGCGTGCTCAGGCAGCGTTGGCAGATGGTGATGTCTCAAAGGCGCTGACCGAATTGAAATCCCTGCCCGAAGCGGCACAAACCGCATTGGCGGATTGGGCGCAGGCGGCGCAGACGCGGGTCTCAGCCGTCGAGGCCGCAAACACGCTTGCTTCAAGCCTGAACTCGAACTGAAGGACCTGCCATGCTGTGGTCATTGTTAAAGATCCTTGTTTTTGTTGCGATTATCGGCCTGCTGGCCATGGGTGCCGGGTTCTTGATGGAATCATCCGGCGGCGTGCAGATCACCGTCGCAGGCACCGAATACACACTGGGCCCGCTGCAATCAGTGATCGCGCTGGGCGTGCTGGTGTTTGCGGTCTGGTTGTTCTTCAAGCTGCTTACGCTGCTGATCGCCACGCTGAAATTCCTAAACGGTGATGAAACCGCCCTTTCACGTTATTTCGATCGCAGTCGGGAAAAGCGAGGATATCAGGCGCTGGCGGACGGGTTGATGGCGCTGGCCTCGGGTGAGGGGCGCGTGGCAATGACCAAGGCCCATAAGGCCGAGAAGCTGCTGAACAATCCGGAACTGACCAATTTGCTGGTGGCGCAGGCAGCCGAGATGACCGGCGATACCAAGAAAGCGTCCGAGACTTACAAGAAGCTGGTCACCAACAACGCCACGCGATTTGTCGGTGTGCGCGGGATCATGAAGCAAAAGCTGGCCGAAGGCGATGATGAAACCGCGCGCAAGCTGGCCGAGAAGGCTCTGGCCCTCAAACCCCGGCATGAAGAAACGCAGGATGTGCTGTTGAACCTGCAGACCAAAGCGCAGGATTGGGCCGGTGCGCGGTCCACGTTGACCTCGAAGCTGAAGGCCGGGTATTTGCCGCGCGACGTGTTCAAACGGCGAGACGCAGTCCTGGCTTTGTCCGAGGCCAAAGTGCTGCTGGACGACACGGCGACGGTCGAACAGCAGGAACATGCGATTGAGGCAAACCGCCTTTCACCCGATCTTGTCCCGGCAGCCGCCATGGCCGCGCGCGCCTATATCGAAAAGGGCAAACCGCGTGCAGCCACCAAGATTCTGAAAAAGGCGTGGGAAGTACAACCTCACCCCGATCTGGCCCATGCCTTTGCCGAGATTGTGCCAGACGAAACACCTGAACAGCGGATCAAGCGGTTCACCGCTTTGACCCGCATTCATTCAGAGAATATGGAAACACGCCTGATTTTGGCCGAGCTGAACATCGTAGCCGAAGACTTCCCCGAAGCGCGACGCGCGCTGGGTGATGTTGTCGAAAAGCAGGGGGATGCACGGGCCTACACGCTGATGGCTGCGATTGAACGGGGCGAGGGCGCCTCGGACGCGGTGGTTCAGGGTTGGCTGGCCAAGGCGTTGAACGCACCGCGCGGACCGCAATGGGTCTGCACCAATTGCCACGACATTCAGCCTGAATGGGGACCGGTGTGCCAGAACTGCGGCAGCTTCGATACGCTCAGCTGGCAGACGCCTCAGACGCCCGAGATTGCTAGTGCGACGGGTGTGCACATGCTGCCTCTGATCGTTGGCGCGCTTGAGGATCAATCAGAGGCTGAAGAGGCAGAGGAACCTGAAGAAAGTGCTGAAGAGTCGCTTGAAGAGCCGGTCAAAGAGGACATGATCGAGGGAAAGGCCGAGCCGGTCACGGAGGAAGTCGCGCGACAAACCTAACGCGCGGTCTCGGCGTTGAAAGCGTCGTTCCGTAGCTTAAACAGCCCGGCCCACCGATTTTGATCAAGGGCGACCCAAGCCATTATGTGCTATCGGCTGTCGTCGGCGACACCGGCACGCAAGACGACTAAACCGATCCCGGCGGGTTTTGCACGTCCAGATAACGTTCGGCCGGAATCCTCACGAGACCTTTGATCCCCAAGGCAGTACGATCCGCGTCATTCAACTGCGCAATTGCCCGTTCAACCGCTGTAAAAATCGCTTGCTGATCGTTACCCTCCGCAGTGATCAATGGCAGGCTAGGGGTCGGGTCCGTCCACTCTAACACCCGCAGAGATGCGGCAAACTCTTCATACTCAGCCATCAATCGCCAAGAAACCGCATCAAGGGCGGCGATATCGGCGTGACTTTCCGCAACGGCATGCGCCGACTTCAGGTGACCTTCGGTTTGCACACGGTGCTTGAACCAGAAGCCATGCGGCTCAAGATGCCAATAAGGCGCGGCGTAGCCAGATTGCGAAAATGTCTGGTTGTAAGCGAACACCGCTTCCCGAAACGCCATCAGATTTGTGCGTGGATCATCGGCGCGCACGACCAGAGCACTGCGGTAATAGCCGGGCGGACACCCGTCGAGACCATAGTCTGGCGTGCCAACCAACGCGACCTTATCGTGTAGCCATGTCCGGTACGGCATGCCGCAAGTCTGGCTCAGCACCAGTTCCGGGTGCTGCCAGACCGAAAATTCCTCGGCGTCCTGCGACAGATGCTCAGGGCTCTCGATCCCGGCGCGTTTCAGATTGTCACGGATGAGGTTCCAGTATCGCAGATGTGCCTTATCAAGCTGGGGGCGGGCGTACATCATCAGGCTTGCGATCATTGCATCTGCCCGAACAGTTCATACAGCTCTATCGTGGTTTTCACCCCGACCTTCTGCTGGATGCGCCCGCGATGAATTTCTACCGTGCGGGGGCTGATACCCAAGGCAGTTGCGATCTCTTTGCTCGACGTGCGCGCGGGGTGGGTCAGAATATGTTGCAGGACCTGCTCCTCGCGGTCGGTCAAAAGTCTGCGCTTATCCGCAAGCATCTGACGTCGCGATTTCTCGGCGCGCAGACGGTCGCCTATTTCAAACGCGGCCTGTATCCGTTCGATCAGCACCTGCAGATCAAAGGGTTTTTCCAGAAAATCAAT
Organism: Ruegeria sp. S84; assembly: GCF_056583445.1. Lineage (NCBI taxonomy): Bacteria > Pseudomonadati > Pseudomonadota > Alphaproteobacteria > Rhodobacterales > Roseobacteraceae > Ruegeria > Ruegeria sp. S84. The sequence continues at coordinate 3,011,811 of NZ_CM152618.1, read as the reverse complement.
TGCACCCGCCTTGGTGGCCCGCACGGATTCCGGAATGCCGCCATGACCCGAGATGAAAATGACCGGTATGGTCGACTCGCGCCGGTTCAGATGTTCCTGCAATTCCAGCCCGTCCATGCCGGGCATGCCATAGTCCAGGATCAGGCAACCTTTTGCGTCCTCATGCACCTGATTCAGAAATGTCTGCGCATCGGCAAAATGCTCGACCCTTAGTCCGCGTTTGCTGAGCGAGCGAGATAAGGCGACGCGCACATCTTCATCGTCATCGACGATATAAACGACCAGCGGCTCAAAGGTCATGCGTGATCCTCCTTGGGCTGATCGCGGCGCTGCAGGGTGAAACAGAAGCGCGCCCCGGACGTCTCAGTAGGCTCGTACCAAATGGCTCCGTCATTGGCTTTGACGATGGTCCGACAAATGGACAGGCCCAGCCCCATCCCGTCGGTCTTCTGGGTGTCAAACGAGTTGAACAAGGTGACACCATCGCTAATCCCGGGCCCGTTATCCTCAACCCGCACCTCGACCAGTTCATCGCTGGTCTTTGTAGTGATGGTGATTTTACCCTTGCCATCCGGATCCAGGGCCAAGGCGTCGATCGCGTTGCGCAACAGGTTAACCAGAACCTGAGCGATCTGCGTCCGGTTTCCGATGACAAGAGGAAGGTCGGTTTCTTCATAAAGCAGCTTGATCTCGTGTAACTTCGCCTCGGCGTCCATCAGGCTGACGGTTTGCCGGATCAACCCGTTCAGTTCAAACGGAGTCTGACGTCCGCGATCCTTGCGCACCACATCACGCAGGGCGCGGATGATGTCGCCCGCACGGCGCGACTGGCGGTCGATATCCGAAAGGATTTCTATCACCTCAGGATCGGGATCGCCGATTTCATCCAGCGTGATCTTTGCGGCGTCAACATTATAGGAAATCGCGCTTAGCGGTTGGTTCAGCTCATGCGCCAGCCCCGAGGCCATCTCGCCCATCAGGTTGACCCGTGCCACATGGGACAGATCGCGGCTGAGGCGGCTTACTTCATCCTCGGCCTGCTTCCGATCGCTGACATTGTCGATAATGGCAACCGCATGATCAGGAGTCCCGCTTTCATCGCGGATCAGAATGGCATTGACCCGCAACCAGATGGGGGATCCGTCTTTTCGAATAAACTGGTTCTCGGCGATGAACTCGGAATCCTGCAGAAGGGTTTCGCGAAACTTGACCGCGATCTGCTGTTCGTCTTCCGGCAGGATGTCGGCCAGCGTCATCCTCTCCAATTCATCCGGCTGATATCCCATGATATCGCACAGCTGTTCGTTGGTCCGCAGAAAACGCCCCGTTTCGGGCGAGATCTGCGCCATCCCGCGCGAGGCCAGATCGAAGGTGCGGCCATAGGCGGTTTCGAACCGTTGCCGTTGTCGAACTTCCTGTGTCAGAGCCGCGCCGGTATCTTCCAGCTCGCGATAGGGGCTGTGCAGGCCTTCTTCGGTGGTGATCTCTCCGCTGCGCAATTGCTGGCTCTGGCTGGCAAAGGTGCGCACAGGGGCATAGATCCGGTCGGCCATGGCCAAACCAATTGCGCCCGTCAGAATGGCAATGGCAAGCGCGATCCAGACGCCTTGCGTCCGGTTCTTCTTGATCTCGCCAATAAAGTTGTCCTCGGCCGCATAAAGCCCGATCAACCAACGCAGCCCCGGCTCGGACACCTCGATCAGCATCGCCACATAGTCCTGACCGTTCAGCTGGAAATCGGTATGAACCGGTCCTTCCGTGTCGCTCAGACCGGTTTGCACGACATCTCCGAACGCCTTTTGCGCGATGGGGTCTGCGATTTGGTCCACACGCGTCAGCTCGGGCGCTTCCATATGTGCTTCCTGCCGGATCAGCACCAGCGTTGGATGCGCCAGCACCGCGCCATTTTCGTTCAGAACCAGCGCGGCACCGCGTCGTTCCGACCAGATGTCCAGCAGGAATCCCGACAGGGCGTCGATCTGGATATCGACCCCCAAAATGGCACGGATAGCTCCGGTATCGTCCAATATGGGGACACTATAAGTGATTCCCGGCTGGCGCGTGGTGAAGAAGATATAAGGCTCTGTCCAGATCGGTGCTTTGGCTTCGGTCACCATTCTGAACCAAGGCCGGGTGCGCGCTTCATAGGTGTCAGTCTGGGTAGTGGCCGTTTCCAGCAATGTGAACTGATCGTTGCGCCATTGGAAATCGGCGGGATGTTCCGCGGTGCCCTGCAGGAATGGCGGAACGAACTTGGTGCGATAACGTCCGGGCTCTTCCGCGCGCATGACGTAGACAAACCTGCCTGTCGCATCGGCCAGATACATCCCTGCGAGTTGAGGCGCGACCTGTAGCTGCTGAAAAAAATGGCTTTCCAATACGCCAGGATCGCTGATATCCAGTACGTCATTTTCAGCAAGTCGCCGAGTTGCATCCAAGGCCTGCCGGGCGGGGTTCAGAAAACTTTTGACTTGGCCGATGACATTGACACTGACTTCGTTCAGCGATGTTCGGGATTGCCGCAACAGCGCGTTCTCCGAGCTGACAAAGGTCGACAGGATCACCGAAAGGATGGCGATGAACTGCAGCCCACCCAAACACAGCGCAAGCGTGGCGCGCAGCGATCTTCGCCTGCGGGCTGGCTCAGTGTGGTCCTGGCGTATTTCTTGTTGCCCTGCGTAGTTCAATTCTTGTCCAAACGACCTTCTGCACGGGTCGGTATCACAGTCACAGAATGTGATCAGTTACCCTCTTTCCCCTATATCTGAATCCAAGCCTATACGTAATCTACCGTATAGACACCTGCTGTTTGGTTTCGCTTTCCTCTTTATCATCGGGGGGCCTGATTCCAGTGCGATTTTTTCTGTTGTGTTCTGAAAGGTTTCAGGCACCCCACAGATCAAAAAAGACTGACAACAGGAGTGTCAAAGTGTTCAAGAAAACCTCAATCACCGCATTTGCCGCGGCGGCCCTGATGGCACCAGCGGCATATGCTGAAGAATTTATCACGATCGGAACTGGCGGCGTTACGGGTGTCTATTACCCGACGGGTGGCGCGATCTGCCGTCTGGTCAACAAGGGCCGGAAAGAGCACGGGGTCCGGTGTTCGGTGGAGTCGACTGGGGGTCGGTTTACAACATCAACACCATTCGCGAAGGCGAGCTTGAGTTTGGGGTGGCACAGTCGGACTGGCAGTACCACGCATTCAACGGCAGCTCGAAATTCGAAGAAGCCGGCCCGTTTGAGAACCTGCGTGCCGTGTTCTCGGTACACCCAGAGCCGTTCACGGTTGTGGCGCGTGCCGACGCGGGTATCTCGAATTTCGAAGACCTGAAGGGCAAGCGCGTCAATATCGGCAATCCCGGTTCCGGTCAGCGTGGCACCATGGAAGTGCTGCTGGGCGAAATGGGTTGGACCACCGACGATTTCGAACTGGCGACCGAGCTGAAGGCGGCTGAACAGTCCGCTGCCCTGTGCGACAACCAGATCGATGCGATGGTTTACACCGTTGGTCACCCATCGGGTTCGATCCAGGAAGCAACCACCGCCTGTGACTCGGTTCTGGTGAACGTCAGCGGCGACGCGGTTGACAAGCTGGTTGGTGACAACTCCTTCTACCGTACCGCAACCATCCCAGGTGGCATGTATCGTGGTTCGGATGGTGACACCTCGACATTTGGTGTTGGTGCAACCTTCGTGACTTCGGCTGACGTGTCGGAAGACGCGGTTTATGCGGTTGTCAGCTCGGTCTTCGAGAACTTCGATGACTTCAAAAAGCTGCACCCGGCATTTGCCAACCTGAAACCAGAAGAGATGATTGCGGACGGCCTGTCGGCACCGCTGCATCCGGGTGCTGAGAAGTACTACAAAGAAAAAGGCTGGATTCAGTAACCAGACCTGACACGGGGCGCCTTTCGGGGCGCCCCGATTCATATCCGGGCTAAACCGGAGACAAGACGGCCGTAAAAACCAAGGCCGAAGGACAGGGAGATACCAACATGAGTTCCGACACACAGGGCAATCGCCCTCTTTCCGAAGAAGAGCTTCAGGAACTGGTTGCCTCATCAGATGCAGGCGCGCGTGATCCGGCGGGAAATGTCGGGCTGTTTCTGGCGATCGTTGCGGTTTTGTGGTCGGTGTTCCAGGTCGTTCTGGCCTCTCCCCTATCGAATTATCTGCTGCCGGGCAGTGTAGTGAACAACTCACGCCAGATTCATCTGGCCTTTGCGATGTTCCTGGCCTTTTCGGCCTATCCGGCACTGAAATCCAGCCCGCGGAACTACATCCCGATTCAGGATTGGATCATGGGGATCGTGGGCGCATTTCTGGCGCTTTATGGTTATTTCTTCTATCAAAAGATCGTCGATGCCGGGGGGCTGGCAGACGATACGGACAAGTGGTTTGCCCTTGTTGGCCTGCTGCTGTTGTTCGAGGCCGCGCGTCGCGCGCTTGGCCCGGCAATGGCGATCATCGCCACGATCTTTCTGGCCTACGTCTTCTTTGGTTCCTCCGAGTGGGTGCCCGAGGTGATCCGCTGGAAAGGTGCCAGCCTGCAAAAGGCGATGAGCCATATGTGGATCACGTCCGAAGGTGTCTTTGGCATCGCGCTGGGCGTGTCGACCAAGTTCGTCTTCCTGTTCGTGCTGTTCGGCGCGCTTTTGGATAAGGCGGGCGCGGGCAACTACTTTATCAAGATGGCCTTTGGCGCGCTGGGGCACCTGCGCGGTGGCCCGGCCAAAGCGGCTGTTGTTGGTTCTGCGGCGACCGGCCTGATCTCGGGCTCGTCCATTGCGAACGTTGTCACGACCGGCACCTTCACTATCCCACTGATGAAGCGTGTGGGCTTTTCCAGCGAACAAGCGGGCTCGGTCGAGGTTGCCTCATCCGTTAACGGCCAGATCATGCCACCGGTGATGGGCGCTGCTGCCTTCCTGATGGTGGAATATGTAGGCATCTCATATGTTGAGGTGATCACCCACGCCTTCCTGCCCGCTGCGATTTCTTACATCGCGCTCGTCTACATCGTACACCTTGAAGCGGTGAAGCGGAACATGCCGACGCTGGGCGACCGCGTCGTTTCGATGGGGCGCACAATCGGTGGAATGGCGCTGTTCTTCGTGGGCTTTGCCGGGCTGTGCTATGGCATCCAGTACCCGATCAAAGCGATTGTCGCGCTCATGCCCGATGCGTCGGGTCTGGTCCTGTCGGCGCTGATCGTTTTGGCCTATCTGATCCTGCTATGGCTGGCTTCGGGAGTTGAGGACTTGGTGCCTGACGATCCTAATGCCAAAGAGGTTGAACTGCCGGTAATTGCCGAAATCTACAAGGCCGGTCTGCATTACCTGCTACCGATCATCGTGCTGGTCTATTTCCTGATGATCGAACAGAAATCACCGGGCCTATCAGCCTTCTGGGCGACTTCGCTGTTGTTCGTGATCCTGCTGACGCAGAAACCGCTCAAGTCGATCTTCCGGGGTGAAAGTGACACTGCGAATGCCTTCAAGGCCGGTGTCGTCGACCTGTGGAACGGGCTGATCGACGGCGCGCGCAACATGATTGGTATCGCGCTGGCCACCGCCACTGCGGGTGTGATCGTGGGCACCGTAACGCTGACCGGAGTGGGTCAGGTGATGGCTGACCTGGTCGAGTTCCTGTCGGGTGGCAACCTGATCGCCATGCTGGCGCTGGTCGGTCTTCTCAGCCTGATCCTCGGAATGGGCCTGCCGACCACGGCGAACTACATCGTCGTCAGCTCGCTGATGGCGGGTGTCGTTGTCGAACTGGGTGCGCAGGACGGCTTGATCGTGCCGCTGATCGCGGTGCATCTGTTTGTGTTCTACTTCGGCATCATGGCTGATGTGACGCCGCCAGTTGGTCTGGCGAGCTTTGCCGCCGCCGCCGTCTCGGGCGGGGATGCGATTAAGACTGGTTTCACCGCCTTCTTCTACAGCTTGCGCACCGTGGCACTGCCTTTCGTGTTCATCTTCAACACTGACCTGTTGCTAATCGATGTGGGCTGGGTACAGGGCATTCTTGTGGCCGTCTCTGCGACCATCGCGATCCTGATCTTTACCGCCGGTACCATGGGCTGGTTCCTGACCAAGAACCGCATCTATGAAAGCGTGGCGCTGATTCTGATCGCCTTTGCGCTGTTCCGTCCGGATTTCTTCATGAACCGCATCGCACCGCCCTTTGCGCAGATCGAACCGGCACAGCTGACACAGGCCGTGGGTGAGGCCGCACCCGGCAGCACCATGCGGATTGAGGTCGCAGGTCCGGACTTTGACACTGGCAATATGACCGAAACCACCGTTGTTCTGGACATTCCGGAAGGGGCCGACGGCACAGCACGCGTTGACGCTTTGGGCCTGATGACGCTGGAAGAGGATGGTCTGGTCAAGCTTGACGAGCCGATGTTCGGTACGCCGGTCGCGGATGAGCTGGATATGTTTGACTATTATGCTGACGATGCCGTTCGCATCACCAGCATTCAGGCCCCGCAAAGCCAGCCCGCGAAAGAGCTGATCTTTATCCCGGCGCTGATCCTGTTGGGTCTTGTCGCCTTCCTCCAGCGCGGCCGTGCCGCAAAACAGGGAGAACCCGCATGACCCAAGCAATTCTGTGCGCCGTGGATATCAGCAATGGCGATCTTGATGTTGCTGTCCTTGAACGCGCCGCAGCGTTGGCCGAAATGGATGGCGCGCGGCTGGATGTCGTGACCGTGACACCCGACTATGGCGAAGGTTTCGTCAGCAGTTTTTTTGAGCCCCACCACCACGAAAAGGTGATTGAAGAGGCTCATGAAAAGCTGGTGGCCCTCTGCGCCGCCACGCTGGGGGAAGAGCGCAACGCCAAGGTCCGTCATGTGGTGGCAACTGGCAGCGCCTATCAGGAGATCCTCAAAACCGCGGAAGGCGCGGGCTCGGACTTGATCGTGATCGGCGCGCATAAGCCTGACTTGAAGGATTATTTGCTCGGTCCGAATGCGGCGCGGGTCGTGAGACATTCGCACACGTCAGTATATGTTGTGCGGTAAATCGATCGGATTTAAGCTGAGAATCTGCCATTTGAAGTTTGTTACTCAGTAGCCAATCTCGCAGATCCTTACCGGGAGATTTCTATGATGAAGACATTCTTGAAAACCGGCGCCGTTCTGGCGTTGGGTGTTATCGCTTGCGCGGCCAATGCGCAGGACCCTGCGCCGGAATATGGCTATGGTTGGGAGGACAAAAACTCGGTGACCGGCACCGAGTTCATGGTCTCGGCCGCCAATCCCATTGCTGCCAAAGCCGGATATGATGTGCTGGCCGCAGGTGGCACAGCCGCAGATGCGATGATTGCCGTGCAGCTGATGCTCAATCTGGTTGAACCGCAATCATCGGGCATCGGCGGTGGTGCGTTCATGCTGTATTGGGACGCGTCGGCTAAAACTCTGACCACCTTTGATGCGCGCGAAAAGGCCCCCGCGAAAGCCACGCCTGAACGGTTCCTGTTGCCGGACGGGGAAAAGATGCCGTGGCCCGAAGCTGTTGTAGGCGGACAATCTGTTGGCGTTCCGGGCATTCTGCGCCTGATGGAAGTGACCCATAACCTCTATGGCAAGAAAGACTGGGCCTCGCTGTTCCAGCCCACCATCGATCAGGCCGAGCAGGGGTTTGAGGTTTCGCCCCGCATGGCAAACTCGATCCAAAGCACGATTGAACGTGAGCGCTCAGTCGGTGTGTTCCCGGCGGGCAAAGCGTATTTCTTCAACGAAGATGACACGCCGCTGCAGGCTGGAACCTTGCTACGGAACCCCGAGTTTGCCGAAACCCTGCGCATTCTGGCCGATCAGGGCGCAGGCGCCTTCTATAGCGGCCCCATCGCCGAAGATATCGTTGCGGCAGTGGATGCCACATCCAAGGTGGAAAACAACATCACGCTTGAAGATCTGGCCGACTACCGCGTCAAAATCCGCCCTGCCGTCTGCGCCGATTATCGCGGTTACGACGTTTGCGGAATGGGTCCGCCCACCTCGGGTGGTCTGACCGTGGGGCAGATTCTGGGGATACTCAGCAACTTCGATCTCGAAGGTACCGGCTGGAATGCCGAGATGGCGCATCTTTATGCCGAAGCCGCCAAGCTGGCCTATGCCGACCGCGCGCTTTACATGGCCGACAGCGATTTTATCGATGTGCCGGTCAAGGGCCTGCTGGACACGGATTACCTAAAGCTGCGCTCGGAGATGATCGACCCGGCTGCGGCCAGTGAAAAGCGTCAGGCAGGTGAGCCGCCGCGTGATCACACAGCCCTGTTTGCACCGTCACAAAACCCGGGTCGCCCCGGCACCAGCCATATCGTGATCCGAGATCAGTACGGCAACGCGCTGTCGATGACGACCACTATTGAGACCGCCTTTGGCAGCCGGGTTTTTGTGCGGGGTTTCCTGCTGAACAACGAACTCACCGATTTCGACCGCGCACCAAAGGATGGCGACCGTCTGGTGGCCAACCGCGTTGAGGGTGGCAAACGCCCGCGCAGCTCGATGTCACCAACCATCGTGATGAAGGATGGTGAGCCCTATCTGCTGATCGGCTCACCCGGTGGTAGCCGCATCATCAACTATGTGGCCAAAACGATCATTGCGATCCTGGATTGGGAAATGGACCCGCAGGATGCCATCGAAACCGGGCATTTTGTGCATCGCAACGGGTCTGCGATGGATCTGGAGCAGGGGACATCCGCTGCTGAATTCGCTGATGCTCTGACAGCCAAGGGGCATGAGGTCAAACAGGTCGATCTCAACAGTGGGCTTCACGCCATCCTGATCAAGGATGGCCAGCTGATCGGAGCGGCTGATCCGCGCCGCGAAGGCGTGGCACTAGGCCAATAAAGGCGAACTGCAAAAGGGCTGTTGGACAATTGTACCACGCAGCCCTTTTCTCTTGCTTTAACAGCGTACTCGTCCGATAGGGCGGTATGTTCAAAAGCCGCGCGATAACCTTTATCCTGATCACGCTGATGATTGATGCCATCGGTATCGGCATCGTGTTCCCGATCATGCCCGACCTGATGGATCGCGTTGGTGCGGGCAATACCGGGCAGGGGGCTTTTTGGGGTGGGCTGCTGATGGCCGCCTATGCCGGGGCGCTGTTCCTGTGCGGACCCATTGTCGGCAGCATTTCAGATGCGGTCGGGCGCAGGCCGATCCTGATCGCGGCACTGACCATGTTGGCGCTGGATTATGTGATCATGGCGCTGGCCGAAACGTTTTGGCTGCTTCTTCTGGGACGGACGCTCGCGGGGCTTGCGGGGGCGACCTATATCACCGCAACGGCTTACATTGCTGACATATCATCACCGACCGAGAAGGCGGCGAATTTCGGTCTGATCGGGGCGGCCTTCGGGATTGGGTTTGTGCTTGGCCCGGCCATCGGCGGCATCGCTGCCGGGATCAGCATTACTGCGCCGTTCTGGATCGCTGCGGTCTTGTCCGCCGCCAACGCCCTGTTCGGAGTCTTCGTCCTGCCCGAGAGCCTGAAACCAGAAAAACGCCGCCCCTTTGGCAAGCGTGACCTGAACCCGTTCAAATCGATCTTTGACTCCTTCCGCTTTCCGGGGCTGGCAGTGCCGCTGCTGTGCATTTTCATCTTTGAATTTGCCAACATGGTCTACCCCACCCTCTGGGCCTTCTGGATACGAGAGGTGTTTGGCTGGTCCACGCTGTATATCGGCCTGTCGCTGGCCGCATACGGCGTGCTGTTGGCCTTCGTCCAAGCCGGACTGATGCCGGTCTTCATTCGCTGGATCGGCGATTACCGAACCCTGCTGCTGGGGATGGTATCGGCATTGGTCGGAATGATCGGCTTTGGGTTTACCGTAACGGTTACGGCCCTTGTCATCTTTATTCTGCTTGCCGCGCTGTCCGACCTCGTGCCTGCCTTGATCACGGCTATGGCCTCGAACCAGGCGGACGAAGACCGGCAGGGCGTGGTGCAGGGAGTCATCGCGTCACTGTCTTCTGTCGCTGCGGTTCTGTCGCCTTTGGTGATGACCGGCATCTTTCAGGCGTCGGTCGATGGCGAAGGCACTTATCTGCCCGGCGCACCGTTCTTTTTCTCGGCGGCTCTGGTCTTGGTGATGATGCCGTTGGTGTTCCGTCTGCGCGGGCACGCATCGGTCTGAAACGAAAAACGCACCCGCAGCGGACTGCGAGTGCGTTGAATTTTCAAGGCACGAGGCGCTTACTGAATTTCACCCATGCAGAGATACTTCATCTCAAGGAAATCCTCGATCCCGTATTTCGAACCCTCACGGCCAAGACCGGATTGTTTGACACCGCCGAACGGGGCGACTTCGGTCGAGATCAGGCCAGTGTTGATGCCCACCATGCCCGATTCCAGCGCCTCGGCCACACGCCAGACGCGCGCCAAATCGCGGCTGTAGAAATACGAGGCCAGGCCGAACTCGCTGTCATTGGCCATGCTGACGACGTCGTCTTCTTCCTCGAATTTGAACAGCGGAGCGACGGGGCCGAAGGTTTCGTCCTTTGCCACAACCATGTCGCGGGTTACGCCAGTCAGAACGGTGGGTTCAAAGAATGTCCCACCCAGATCCGAGCGTTTGCCGCCCAGCGTTACAGTCGCCCCTTTGGAAACCGCGTCCGAGATATGTTCTTCAACTTTGTCGACCGCCGCCTGATTGATCAGGGGACCTGTGGTGATGCCGTCGCCAAAGCCGTCGCCGACATTCAAAGATTTTGTCTTCTCGGCCAGCTTGGCAGCAAACTCGTCATAGACGCCCGCCTGCACATAGATGCGGTTGGCACAGACGCAGGTCTGGCCATTGTTGCGGAACTTCGCGATCATCGCGCCATCCACGGCGGCATCCACGTCGGCATCGTCAAAGACGATGAATGGTGCGTTACCGCCCAGTTCCAGCGACATCTTCTTGATGGTGCCCGCCGCCTGACGCATCAGGATCTGTCCTACACGGGTCGAGCCGGTGAAGGTGATCTTGGCGACCTTGTCGTTGGTGCAAAGCTCATTACCGACGCCCGAGCTGTCTGTGCCCGGGATCACGTTGAACACGCCCGCCGGTATACCTGCACGTTCACCCAAAACCGCCATCGCCGTCGCCGACAGCGGCGTCAGCGTCGCTGGGCGCGCCACAAAGGTACAGCCCACGGCCAGCGCCGGGCCAACTTTGCGCGCGATCATTGCGTTCGGGAAATTCCAAGGCGTGATTGATCCCACTACGCCCACGGGCTGCTTCAGCACCACGATGCGCTTGTCGCGCTGGTGGCCGGGGATGACGTCGCCGTATACACGCTTGGCCTCTTCCGAGAACCACTCGATAAAGGACGCGCCATATAGGATTTCACCGCGCGCCTCGGGCCAGGGTTTTCCCATCTCGGCGGTCAGGATGGTCGCCAGATCGTCTGCGTTTTCGACCATCAGGTCGAACCATTTGCGCAGAATGGCGGCGCGTTCCTTGCCAGTCTGAGCAGCCCATTCCTTCTTCGCAGCGTAAGCTGCATCGATGGTTTGTGTTGTGCCTTCGATGCTGACATCTGTCACATTGGCGATCAGATCACCGGTTGCAGGGTTGTAGACAGGGAACGTTGCCTCACCTTCGACCCATTCACCGTTGATATAGGCGCGGGGTTCCAGAAGGCTGGGATCTTTCAGCTCCAGCTTGGTCACTTTGGTATCCAGCATGTTCAGGCTCCTTTGGCAGCGTCGATCGAGGCTTCGAGGATATCCATGGCCTCGGCGAAGATTTCGTCCTGCACCGTCAACGGCGCGAGGAAACGAATTACGTTCCCATATACGCCACATGTCAGCAGGATCAATCCACGCTTCAATGCCTCGACCCGTATGGCGTTTGCCATATCGGGATTTGGGGCGCTGCCGTCGGTCGTGTTGAACTCGGCCGCAACCATAAGGCCCGGACCACGAATATCTACGATCTCGGGCGTGCGGGAACGGATCGATTCCAGACGCTGTTTCAAGCGCGAGCCCAGCTCATTGGCGCGCGTGCACAGGTCTTCTTCCTCGATCACATCCATCACAGCATGGGCGGCGGCGATCCCCAGCGGGTTGCCGCCATAGGTTCCGCCCAAACCACCCGGGTGCGCGGCGTCCATCAGCTCGGCACGACCGGTGACGGCGGCCAGCGGCAGACCACCGGCCAGACCTTTGGCCATGGTGGTGATATCAGCAGAGACGTCATAAGCGTCCATCGCGAACAGGTTGCCAGTGCGCGCAAAGCCGGTCTGTACCTCATCGGCAATCAGAACGATGCCATGTTCGTCGCAAAGCGCGCGCAGACCACGCATCAACTCAGCCGGAGCGGGGTAGAAGCCACCTTCGCCCTGAACCGGTTCGATGATGATCGCGGCCACCCGGCCCGGATCAAGATCGGCCTTGAACAGTTTAGTCAAAGCACCCAGCGAATCTTCGGTCGAGGTGCCATGCAGATCGATCGGGAACGGGACGTGATAGGTATCGGGCATCATCGCGCCGAAGCCCGCTTTATAGGGCTGAACCTTGCCGGTCAGCGACATGCCCATGAAGGTGCGGCCGTGAAAAGCGCCGCCAAAGGCCACTACAGCCGGGCGGCCAGTGGCAGCACGCGCGATCTTGACGGCATTCTCGACCGCCTCGGCACCTGTAGTGACAAAGACGGTTTTCTTGGTGAAGTCGCCGGGCACTTTCTCGTTCAGGCGCTCGGCCAGGCGGATGTAATTCTCATAAGGCAGAACCTGATGGCAGGTATGGGTGAAGTTCGCGGCCTGTTTCTGAACAGCCTCCATCACCTTGGGGTGGCAATGCCCGGTGTTCACAACGGCGATGCCTGCGGCGAAATCGATATAGCGTTTGCCTTCGACATCCCAGACCTCGGAATTCACGGCACGGTCAACATAGACTTGCGTTTGCATCCCCACGCCCTGCGCGATCGAGGTATTCCGGCGTTCAGCAATCTGAGCGTTCAGCATCTTGCGTCCTTTCCCGTTTCCGGGCGCGGTGCCCGTATGTTTGACTGCGCGACTGTAGTATCTGCGCCTGCAAGCGAAAGCCTGTTTCTTGTGATTCATAAGCCATTGATTTACCGTCCCGGCAGGATCAAGTGTTGCGGATACTGAACATGAAGAACACCAGCCAAGAGGATTTGACCCTCGGATTGCGCCTGCGAACCTTGCGAGAGCGTGCAGGCTTATCTCAGCGGGCGCTGGCCAAGAAGTCGGATGTGCCGAACTCAACCATCTCACTGATCGAGTCGGGCAAGATGAATCCATCGGTTGGTGCGTTACGGCGTATTCTGCAAGGCATACCGATTGGCATGTCCGATTTCTTTTCCTTCGAAATCGAACCTGAGCAGACCGTGTTTTACGCCTCAGAAGAACTTACTGAGATCGGAAAGGGTGGGCTGTCTCTGCGGCAGGTAGGATCAAACCTGCATGGTCGCGCTATGATGATCTTGCAGGAAACTTACGAGTTAGGGGCTGACACCGGTCGCGTGATGTACGGGCATGAGGCGGAAGAGGGCGGTATTGTCATCTCGGGTCGGGTGGAGGTGACAGTGGGCGATAAGCGCAAGGTACTGGGACCGGGCGATGCTTATTATTTCGACAGCCGCACCCCGCACCGGTTCAGGCAGGTCGGCCCCGAAGTTTGCCGGGTCATCAGCGCCTGTACTCCGCCTACATTCTAAGCATCACGGCAGAAATTTCAGCACTATGCATCATAGTGTTGCAGTATCTCCTGGATTGATCCACAGTATGATGCATAGTGCGGGAAATTCCTGCAGATAATCCAGGGTGTCCGCCGCCCAATTCAGAGAGTACCGGAATGAAAAAGAAACCTGCCACTCTGCCACGTGGCTATCGCACCTGCACCGCATCGCTTGCCGTCGCCGACGTCGATGCCGCGCTAACTTTCTACGAAAGCGCCTTTGATGCGAAGATACAGGCCTATGATGCGGATGAGGCCCCCGGCTTTGCCTCGATCAAGATCGGCAACTCGATGCTGTTTGTCACCGCCGGATGGGGTGCGCACGGCCCCGCCGTTCCGGGCACAGTTACACCGATTGGGCATCATATGTATGTCGAAGATGTGGACACTGCCCTTGCAGCCGCGTTGGAAAGCGGTGCCAGCCTGATGGCTGAGGCGGCGGACACCTATTGGGGCGAACGCTGCGCCACGATTGCCGATCCGTTCGGTCATGTCTGGACGTTGGCGACCCGCGTCGAAAACCTGAAGCCAGCGGATATCAGTGAACGGCGCAAAGCGCTGCTGGACGCGGCGCAGATCGAGGCTGCATGAACGACGCCCCCCTTCCCACATTCACGATCCGTCAAAACGATCTGGCCATTCTCGCGGCTGAGGGTCGCATCGGCGACTATCCGGTCGCCGTTCGCACGGCGCGTGAGGTGATCAGCGGCGGCTTTGCCAACCACTCGGCGCATCCCAATACCTGGACTGTATACTTTCTGGTCGATGGCCAATGGGCGCTGGTCGAATCCACGCGCGGGCTGCGGCGGGAGTGGTCCAGCCTTGATCGGCTTGAGAAATGGCTGCGCAGTTGCGGATTCCGGTTCTTCTGGGTTCGCAACGACATCGATTTTGTGGAACCGCAGGCAGAAGATACCGCCGAGGAAGCCGCAGTATGAGGGCAGTCGCCTCGGAAAGCCATAGCCTGAGGACAGCAGGCTTGCGTGACCACACGGTTTTATGTTCCGATGAAGAACGCCGGATCAAATCGGCGGTCGCAATCGGCAAGAAAATGAGAAGAAACGAAAAATGACCCCTTTTGCGATAACCGGAATCCAGATGCATGTCGGTGCGTTGCAGTCGAATGTCGACGCGATGCTGCACCGGATCGACATTATGATGGCGCGGTTCCCTTGGACCCAGATGGCCCTGTTCAGCGAACTGGCGCCTCATGGTCCGCTCGACCGGTTTGCCCAGCCCTTTCCCAATGACGACCTGTCGCGCTTTCAGGATGCCGCTCGGCGTTATGGGATCTGGCTGATCCCCGGTTCGATGTTCGAAAAGCACGAAGATGGACGGATTTTCAACACCTCGGTGGTGATCAATCCCGAAGGTGAGATCGTCTCAAAATACTCCAAGATGTTCCCGTTCAAACCTTATGAACAGAACATCGCATCGGGTACCGAATTCTGCATCTTTGATGTGCCGGATGTGGGCCGGTTTGGCCTGTCGATCTGCTACGACATCTGGTTCCCCGAAACCACCCGCCACCTGACTAGCCAAGGGGTCGAGGTTCTGCTGCACCCGGTTCTGACCGGCACAACCGACCGCGAGGCCGAGCTGTCGATCGCCAAGGCGACCGCCGCGCAGTTCCAATGTTACGTGTTCGACGTGAACGGGCTGGCCGCCGGGGGCGTGGGCCGCTCGCTGGTCGTCGACCCATCGGCCACCGTGCTGCACCAATCCGCAGGGCAAGAGGATATTTTCCCGATTGAGATCGATCTTGATCAGGTTCGCCGCCAGCGCGAAGTTGGACTGAAAGGTCTGGGGCAGGTTCTCAAAAGCTTCCGCGACCGCGAGGCGGAGTTCCCGGTCTATGACCGTACCAGCGGGGCGGATGCCTATCTGCACACGCTAGGCCCGCTGCGCATTCCGCAGAAAGGCGACGTTGCGGGCGTCGCTGCATCCGACCCCAGAACGGCGCTGGGATATACTGAAGACGCCGCGACCAAGCCCGACAATCTGTATCTCTACAAAGGGCGCTCTGGCACAGACTGATACCGGCCCAGCTTTTCGGTATCGGCAGAAAGGAAAAATTTCATGCACGGCATTTCCGATAGCGAAAAGCTCCACACCATCTCGGACTACTACAGCGCCTCGCAATTGAGGGCAGACCGGTGGAGCGCGCTGCGGGAAACGGCCGAGTCCCTGGATCAGGGCGGTAACGAAAAAGATCGGGACCGGGCACGGCAGTTGCTGCAGGCGCTGGCCCCGATCGAGGTGTATTTCGCTTTTCCGGGCGGATCGGCGTTCGACTATCTGCGTCGTTTGCTGGACCATGGAAACTTTGGCGATTTCTCAACCGCCGTGCGCCGGGTGTCGCGGGCGTTGACCTCAGGGGCCTATCGTCGCCGCTCGATCCCGCTGATCGCGGATGAGACCGAGGTTGATGAGTTCGAGGACGAGTCCACCCAAAGCCATGAAGCCCGCGCGCTGGGCCGCCCTTATTTCGAGGTGATGATCGTTGACAAGGTCAACGAACATCAGGAACGGTTCCTGCAAACCAGCCTGCAACGGATGCGCCGCAGCGAAGATCCGTTCATCTATGAAACCGTTGTCGTTCCCAGTGTCGAGGATGCGCTGATCGGGGTTCTGTTCAACCAGAATGTACAGGCGGTCATTGTTCGCCCGGGCCTTAGCCTGAAGTCCAAGAACGAAACCAATGTTTTGGGCCGCTATATCAGTCTCTATGGCGAGGGCGCCGATCTAGATGCGCTGTCCCCCTCGGAATACGGTCCTGAAACCTGCCGCCGGATCGGCATGCTGCGCCCCGAGCTGGACGCCTATTTAATTACCGATCGCTCTGCCGAGGATATCGCGGGGCTCGATCTGGGCCTGTGCCGGCGGGTATTCTACAATCAGGAAGACTTTCTGGAATTGCACCTGAACATCCTGCGCGGAGTGCAGCGGCGCTATAAGACGCCGTTCTTCACGGCGCTCAAGGAATACTCAAAACAGCCCACGGGCGTGTTCCACGCAATGCCGATCAGCCGGGGTAAATCGATTAGTCGCAGCCACTGGATTCAGGACATGGGGGCGTTCTACGGGTCAAATATCTTCATGGCGGAAACTTCGGCCACCTCGGGCGGGCTGGATTCTCTGCTGGAACCCAAAGGTCCAATAAAAGAGGCGCAGGAGGCTGCCGCACGCGCATTCGGCTCTAAACAGACGTTTTTTGCGACTAACGGCACCTCGACCTGCAACAAGATCGTTGTGCAGGCGCTGGTACGGCCCGGAGATATCGTGCTGATCGACCGCGACTGCCACAAATCGCACCACTACGGCATGGTGCTGGTGGGGGCGAGCGTGGTCTATATGGACAGCTATCCGCTGCATGATTACTCGATGTACGGCGCAGTACCGATCCGAGAGATCAAGCACAAGCTTTTGACCCTGAAGGCCGAAGGCAAGCTGGATCAGGTTCGCATGGTGCTGCTGACCAACTGCACATTCGATGGCATCGTCTACAACGTGCAGCGGGTGATGCAGGAATGTCTGGCGATCAAAAAGGACCTTGTGTTCCTGTGGGATGAGGCCTGGTTCGGCTATGCGCGCTTTGCCCCGAACTCGCGCGTACGTACCGCAATGCGATCGGCCAATATCCTGCGCGAACAATTCCGTACTCCTGAGCATGCCGAGGCTTATGCCGCCCAGCAGGAGGAACTGAAGGGCGCGGATGATGAGACCCTGCTGAACACTCGCCTGATCGCGCCGCCCGATGCACGCGTTAGGGTCTATGCGACGCAGTCGACGCATAAAACGCTGACCGCGCTGCGGCAGGGTTCGATGATCCACGTCAATGACCAGCAGTTCAAAGGTGCGGTAGAAGAGGCGTTTCACGAGGCCTATATGACCCACACCTCGACCTCGCCCAACTATCAGATCATCGCCTCATTGGATGTTGGGCGCAGACAGGTTGAGATTGAAGGATACGAATTCGTCCAGCGGCAGGTCGAAAGCGCGATGGCAATTCGCCGGGCCGTGACGACCCATCCGCTGCTCAGAAAGTATTTCAAGCTGGTCACGGCGGGCGACATGATCCCCGAGCAATATCGCGAAAGCGGCATGACCAGCTATTTCGATCCCGATCAGGGATGGGCCGATGTTTGGGATTGCTGGGCCAAGGACGAGTTTGTTCTGGATGCCACCCGCATCACGCTGCATGTGGGCGCCACGGGCTGGGATGGGGATACGTTCAAGACCAAGATCCTGATGGATAAATACGGCATCCAGATCAACAAGACCTCACGCAATACCGTGCTGTTCATGACCAATATCGGGACCACGCGCAGTTCGGTCGCCTATCTGATCGAGGTGCTGGTCGAGATCGCCAAGGAACTCGACGATCTGATGGACGATGCCTCGAAGATGGAAAAACGGGCCTTTGAAAAGCGCGTCAGGAATCTGAGCGAACACGTCCCACCTCTGCCCGATTTTAGTCGGTTCCACGATGCGTTCCGCTGTGAAGCAGGTACCGAAGCCGGTGACATCCGTACGGCGTTTTTCCTGTCCTATGACGAAGACAATTGCGACTATGTCGAACCCGACAAGGAGATGTTGGAACGGCTCGAAGCCGGGGAAGAGATGGTCTCGGCCACCTTCGTGATTCCCTATCCGCCGGGCTTTCCCATTTTGGTACCGGGGCAGGTGATCAGCCCCGAAATCCTCAAATTCATGCAGGAACTGGACGTCTCGGAAATCCATGGATTCCGTGCCGATCTGGGCCTGCGTATTTTTACCGAAGACGCTTTGAAGTCAGTAAAGAACCCCTAAGGGGTCAGGGAGGACAACAAATATGCCAAAAAAGGTACTGAAGAACATCTCGGAAATTCGCCGGTATTTTCACACCAACAAGGACCCGATCTATTTTGTATCGGCGACCAATTTCAATCTGTTGGGACTGGATGAATGGGTGATGAACTTCACCTATATCTGCTACATGGATTGCTTTGACGGGCGACATCCGAACGTGTTTGTGCCTTCGGAAATGCCGCATGATGAGTTTCAGTCCATCGAAGACATCAACAATTATCTGCTGCAGCACAAAGAGGTCATCGACCTGGTCAAGCGGCGCGGTGGCAAGCCCAAGTTTGTCTTCCTGATGTTCGACGAGACGACTGAGAAGCTGGTCAAGGAGCTGGGCGGTCAGCTGTGGTTCCCCAAAGCCAAGCTGCGCACCAAATGTGACAACAAGATCGAAACTGTCCGTATCGGCAATAAGGCGGGTGTGCCTTCGGTGCCCAACACGCTGAGCGTTGTCAAAAGCTATGATCACCTGAAAAAGATCTGCGAAAAGGCCGGATTGGGGAATGATCTGGTGCTACAATCCGCCTTCGGCGACAGTGGCCATACGACGTTTTTCATCAAGTCCGAGGCCGATTTCAACAAGCACAAAGACGAGATCATCGGCGAAGGCGAGATCAAGATAATGAAGCGGATCGACTGTCGCGGGGCGGCGATCGAGGCCTGTGCGACCTCGGAGGGTACCATCGTTGGCCCGCTGATGACTGAGCTTGTGGGCTTCAAGGAACTTACCCCCTATCGCGGCGGCTGGTGCGGGAATGAGATTTTCTCAACCGCTTTCCCACCTAAGGCCCGCGAACAGGCCCGGCAGCTGACGTTCCAGTTCGGTGAAGAACTGCGGAAATCCGGCTATCGCGGCTATTTCGAACTCGACTTCCTGATCGACAAGAAAACCGATGAGCTGTGGCTGGGTGAACTGAACCCCCGCATCACTGGCGCCAGTTCGATGACCAACCACGCGGCCTTTGCGCACGCTGATGCGCCACTGTTTCTGTTCCATCTGCTTGAGTTTTCAAAGAAGCCCTTCGAGCTGGATGTCGAGGAACTGAATGCCCGCTGGGCGGATCCGGACATGATCGACAGCTGGTCGCAAATGGTAATCAAACACACCGATGACAGTGTCGACCGGATCACGCAGGCCCCACAATCGGGCATCTACAAGATGCTGGAAGATGGCCGCGTTGTGTTCGACCGGTTCGACTATCACCGCCGCGCGGTGGGCGAGAACGAAGCGTTCTTCCTGCGTATTTCGAATGTCGGTGATTACCGCTATGAAGGCGCTGACCTCGGAATTCTGGTAACGCGTGGGCGGTCAATGACCAAGGGCTTCAAACTGACGGACAAATCGAAGAAGTGGATTCATGGGATCACTTCGGCTTATACGGCTGAACCGCTGCCCGCGGCACAGCCGATGGAAGACCCCGCCTTCAAAATTATGTAGAAAGCCCCATGGCGCTTGTTTTTCGCTCAATTGACGAAGCGCAGCCCGGTCCCAAGCTGGCCGGGCTGTTTGCCGAATACTGGCCCGCCTACCGCAAATGGTGGGCGCAAGAGGGGTATTCGGCCCGCCCCACCTATCGCGAATGTCTACGCGCCCTGCAAAAACACATGCCCGAGATTTTGCCGCTGTACGAAGAGATCGTCGAACTGGTCGGCGGCAGCGACAGCCAGGCACGGTTTCTCAGCTTTTACTGCCCGCCGAAATATCTTTCGGGCTGCAGCCAGGCGATTTGGCGTGGCAAGACACCGTTTCTGGTGCGCAATTACGACTACCATCCAAAAACCTTTGACGCCGCTCTGCTGAAAACCCAATGGGGCGGGCGCGGGATCATCGGGATGAGCGACGGCGTTCTGGGTCTGCTTGATGGCATCAACGATGCCGGTCTGACGGTCTCGCTCACCTTTGGCGGGCGGCGCGAGGTCGGCGACGGCTTTGGCGTGCCGCTGATCCTGCGCTATGTCCTTCAAACCTGCGAGACCACTGCGCAAGCGGTTGACTGCCTTTGCCGCATCCCTTGTCATATGAGCTATAACGTCACCGTTCTGGATGCGAAACACAATCACAGCACGGTGTACCTTGCCCCGGACCGGCACCCGCAAATCTCGGACCAACCAGTGGCGACAAACCATCAGGGCCATGTCGAATGGTCCACCCATGCGCGCTTTACGGCCACCGTGGAACGCGAAAGGTTCTTGCTCAACCGTCTCAACCAGCACCCGGAAAGCGAGAAGCGGTTTATCGATGCGTTCCTGCGTCCGCCGCTTTATTCAACGGCTTTCAGATCAGGTTTCGGCACGCTCTATACTGCGGTCTATCGGCCTGCGAAGAAGCAGTTGCAACTGCTTTGGCCCGGTGCCAGCTGGGACTTGTCCTTCGATGGCTTCAAAGAGGGTGAGCTGAGCCTGATGTTGCCCGACGAGGCCGAGCCTGCAGTCTGACAAGCGCGGTCGCCCTTCTAAACTTCTTGCTCTTGGACGGGCGACGCAATAATGGGAGCGCGACGCGCGGCAGTTTCAAACAAGGCCCGGCGGGATCAACACCACATATTTCTATGACGCGATAGGACCACGGAAAGCATGACCGGTACCTCCCCAAATTGGCTAAGATTGCTTCCTTACTTCGTCACCGCATTGGTGATGGTCCTGGTCTGGTCCTGGTATCTGACTGATCTGGGTGTTGGGAACATCTATCACTACGATGAATTTTACACTTATGACCGCAGTACAGGCTTTGCGCGCAATGGGGACTGGCTGGCGGTTTATTCCAACAACGAACCTAGCCTAAAAAAACCGCCCATGCAGTATTGGATGTCTGCACTGCTGATGGAGTTTGGCGTATCCGATATTCTGGCCTTGCGCCTGCCTTCGATGATCTTTGCGCTGGGCGCGCTGATGGCAACGGCCGTACTGGCGCGGGTGATGATCCCGGACAGCCCCTGGGCCATGCTGCCTTCGGTCCTGCTGGTGGCCACGTCGCTTCAGTTCTGGCAACACGCCACATCCGCGATGCTTGATACCGGTGCGGTTTTCTTTTCGACCCTTGGAACTGCAGCCCTGCTGGCAGCATTGGAAAAGCCGAAATACTGGCCTTATTTCGGCGCAACTCTGGTGTTGGCCGCTTTGCAGAAAAGCCCAACCCCGCTGGCCTTTCTGGCGCTGGCACTACTGACGCTGAAGTTGACCAACAGATGGCAGACGGAACCGTTCAGCGAGATCTGGCAGAACAGAACGTTTCGCCGGACGCTCAAGATTGCGATCCCGCTGGCCTTCGCCTGGCCGATCCTGCAAGAGCTTCGGTTCCTCTTTGGCGACTCGCTAGATGGCAACATCAAAGGCGAGATGCTGGATCGTTTTCGCCCATCGCTCAGCGATCGCGGCTTCGGGAAGCTCTATGATCTGATCATCGCGGGCGAGCCGTGGTTGCGGCTGCTGGGTTTTGTCGGCATCTGCGCTCTGCCATTTCTGCAAAAGCGGCCCAGACTTCTTGCTGCAACAGGGATAGCCGCGTTCTTCGTCATCATGATGTGGGCCGCAGCCGGCAAGGTTTATGCACGCTACACCCTGCTGATCCTGCCGATGCTGATGGTCGCCGCAACCGGTTTGTTGTTTTCGGTCGAGCGCCTGCGCTGGGCCGGGATGGTGGCCGCGCTGGGTCTGGTCTTTGTTGCAGGCGGCCTGTTCTATGACCGCGATGCCACCGATCTGGGCAAGGGTCGCGTGCGTTTGGGCGTGCCCGAGGCCGAGATTCTGACCCCTTTGGGTGCAATGCTGCAACCGGATGAAACCCTGCTGCTCTGCGCCTATGACCGCAAGTTGCGCGTACCACCCGGGGCCGCATCGGTCTTTGCTTCCAACGGTAGGCGCTTTGTCTATCTCAGACGGCTGGAGCTGCACAAATACCTCGACAGGTTCGGCTATACCACCGGCCCTCTGCGAGGGCTCTGTTCGGAGGGTGAGTTGTCTGAGCTGGCACCTGACCTGATCGGGCTTGAGACGCAGACAACTGCGGTTGAGGGTTTGGTCTATTGGTCAGCAACCGGCGTCACGCCCGCCCCTGAATAGGAGACACGGTGCAATCCGCCCCATCGCTGAACAATGCCCCAACAAGTTGCGCAGATGTTGGCCTGCGATGCGGTGGCCACTTGAATTTTCGCCGTTGATCCCGCAAAAGCCCTGAGACTGAAACAAGTAAAGCTATCCACTATGCATGCTGATCATGATGCCAACGCTGACAATCGACCCACTGTGTCGATCGTGATTCCCATGCATAACGAACAGGGGGCTGTTCCTGGTCTTATCCAGGGCATCTGCGCTGCTGCGGCCGAATTGCCCGCGTTCGAGATTGTCGCGGTTGATGATGGATCGACCGATGGCACTTTTGCGGCGCTGCAACAGATGCAGAAAGACTGTCCGCAACTGCGCATCCTGCAGCACAAAACGGCCGGTGGCCAAAGTGCTGCCGTGCATTCCGGCGTCAAGGAAGCACGCGCGGATATCTGCTGTACGCTGGATGGCGACGGACAGAACCCGCCGGAAGAACTGCCAAAGATTTGGGCGCCGCTGGTGTCGGGTGGTGATGCCTCGATTGGCCTGGTAGCGGGGCAACGGGTTGGCCGGCAAGACACTGCGTCAAAGAAGCTTGCCTCGCGCTTTGCCAATGCACTGCGGGGCTGGATGCTGAAAGACGGCACACGTGACACCGGCTGCGGTTTCAAAGCGTTCCGACGGCAGGCTTTCCTTGATCTGCCCTTTTTCAATCATATGCACCGTTATCTGCCCGCCCTGTTTAAGGCCTATGGCTGGAATATCGCGCTGGTGGATGTGGCGCATCAGCAGCGTTTGTCGGGCGAATCCAAATACACCAATTTCGGGCGGGCCATGGTCGGCATCTGGGATCTGTTCGGCGTCGTCTGGCTGACCCGCCGCGCCAAATCCGTTTCCGCAACCGAGGCGTCCCGGTCATGAAAGAAACCATTCTGGAAATCCTGCATGTCGACAGCCCGACCGAGGCGCTCTGGGTCTTTATCGGTCTGGCCGGTCAGCTGATGTTCAGCGCCCGGTTTATCGTGCAATGGATCACGTCCGAGCGCGCCAAGAAATCCGTCATCCCGATGGCGTTCTGGTACCTTTCGATCGGCGGCGGGCTTATCCTGCTGAGCTATGCGATCTATCGCCGTGACCCGGTCTTTATTCTGGGTCAGTCGATGGGCCTGTCCATCTACCTGCGCAACATCTTCCTTATTCGCGCTGAAAACCGCTGATTGATCGTAACGCTTCTTTACGACCTGCCACCCATTACAAGTTTGTCGGCTGCACCCGTTCAGCGGGTAGCGGCCTACGGCCGCGTTGTGTGAACAACCTCTTATTGTTTCTGAAATTTTCGTGCTAGTATCCCGCGAATAGATTTTCAGAATTGTACTCGGAGGATATTTTCTCTTGCCCGATAGCTCACCCCGGTTGTTCAGATTGCGCCCTTTGGAAAAGGCGGATCTGGGAACAGTTGCGCGCTGGTTTCAGGATATCCATGACCTGGCCCTGTTCGACCGTACGTCGCGCATTCCGCAGAACCTGGTACAGACCGAGCAAAATTGGGAAGACGCGATAAACGCCTCAAAGGACTGCTGCAAATGCTGGTTCGCAATCGAATCTGACAGTGGTGATCTGGTGGGGATGACCGGGCTTGAAGCAATTTCCAGCGTCAACAGGGATGCGGTGGTTCCGGTTTTTGTCGACAAATCCATCCGTCGACATGGCGTGGCGGTGCGTTCGGTTGCGCTGATGCTGGATTTCGCATTCCGGCAATTGGGGCTGAACCGTATCACCTCGTATTACCGGGCCGACAATCACAGCAGCCGCGATCTGATCCAGCGAATCGGCTGCGAGATCGAGGGCACGATGCGTCAAGCCTGGTTCGCGGATGGGCAGTTCCATGACATGGTTGTCGTCGGCATGTTGCAGCAGGACTGGATCGCGCGTCGAGAGGTGCTCGCGCAGGAGTTAGGCACCCAAACAGTGGTCAGTTTTGATGCCTCTGGGTGGTCTTGGCCCCCCGATTCCGGTGCAGATACCTAAAATGTTACGTATTCTGAGTCATTTTTTGCTAAAACAGTCCTGTCGGATTCGACATGACAACACAATTGAGTATTGCCAGTGAACACGACCGGTTCGGACGCATCAATAAAACAGAAATTAGGCGCGGTGCTTTTTGCCGACGTTGTCGGCTATTCCCGCCTGATGAGCGAGAACGAGATGGATACGTATAACGCGTTGAAGTCTTTGCTTTCGCAGCTTGAATCGGCTTGCTCAAAGTATCAGGGCAAAATCATCGAAGTGCGCGGTGACGGCATCCTTGCCTTATTCGACACGGCGACCAGTGCAGTAGAGTTCAGCATCGAACTGCATCGGATCGCTGCGGAACATAATCAGGCGCGCGATGATGAGCACAACATCAAATTCCGCGCTGGCGTTCACATGGGCGAAGTTCTGATGGACGAACGCGGTATCCATGGTGACAACGTCAATATCGCTGCCCGCCTGCAGGAGATTGCCGAGCCAGAACGGGTTTATGTCAGCGCAGCCGTCTATGAACAGATCCGTAACCGCCTGCGCTATGGCTATGAATTCCTCGGTCCCAAGCAGCTCAAGAACATTATGTCTCCGGTCGCGACCTACTGTGTCCGAACCGAGGTCGAGGGTGCAACAATGGCCGCAACCCTACGTCCTGAGATGCAGCTGGAAGTGCTTGAAAGGCCCGATAACCCGTCGGTTGCGGTGCTGCCCTTTACTAGCCAAGGCGGGGATGAAGATGACAGCTGGGTCGCCGAAGGGCTGACCGACGACATCATCATGAACCTGTCCAAGTTCCGGAACCTGTTCATCATTGCCCGGAATTCCTCGTTCTTCTTCAAGACCCAGTCGATGTCGCCGCAAGAGGCCGCTCGGCGTCTGAACGTGCGCTATATCGCGCGCGGCAGTGTGCGACGCTCGTCCAGTCGTATCCGGATCACGGCCGAGCTGATTGACGCCAACACCGAACGCACCATCTGGGGTGAACGGTTCGACCGTAAGCTCGATGATATCTTCGACATCCTGGATGAGGTGACCGAGTGCATCGTTGCCGCCACTGCAGTCATGATCGAGTCGCATGAAAAGCTGCGCATGGTGCAGGCAATCCCTTCAGATCTGCGGGCTTATGGTTCGGTTCTGCAGGGGCAGCACCATATTTTCAAATATACCCGCAACGACAACCGCAAGGCGCAGCATTGCTATGAATCCGCGCTTGAGCGCGACGGCGGGTATGCACGGGCCGCGGCGGCGCTGTCACGCACGCTCAACATCGATTGGCGCTATTCATGGACCGAAGACCCAAACAGCGCGCTGGACAAGGCCCTGTCGCTGGCTCAGCGCGCGGTGGAGCTTGACCCCACAGACGCGCGCGGGTTTGGAGAGCTGGGCTATGTGCAGCTTTATCGTAAAGAGCATGACTCGGCGATCGAATCCTACAAACGCGCCCTGCAGCTTAACCCCAACGATGCGGACATGCATTCGGACTACGCCGATGCGCTGGCCCATTGGGGCGACAACGAAACCGCCATCAAACATCTGCAGCAGGCGATGCGCCTGAACCCCTATTTCCCCGATCAGTACCTGTGGCATCTGGGCGGGGCCTATTACAATCTCAAACGCTATGACGACGTGATCTCATGCGTGAACAAGATGAACAACCCGACCGAGGGGCAGCGCGTGCTGGCTGCCAGCTATGCCCATAAGGGCGAGCTGGAAATGGCCCGCCAGATCGCCGACAAACACCGCGCAGCGCATCCCAATTTCTCATTGTCGCGCTGGGCCAAGGTTCAGCCAGACCGCCTGTCCGACGACACGCAGCATTTTGTCGAGGGGCTCAAAAAGGCCGGGTTCTGAGCTGCTGCCCGATCTCGCCTATAAAAATCAACTCGCCTGTTCGCGGTCGAACTGCATGCGTAGTCGCCTGACTTCATCCATCTGCTCATGCGACCAGAAGACAAGCGGTTTCAGCATTTCAAGCAGGCTTCGGCCCAAAGGTGTCAATTCATAAGACACTGCCACTGGCGGTCCGGGATCGACGGTGCGGGTCAAATAGCCATCACGTTGCAATCCGCGCAGGTTTTCGGTCAACACACTTTGTGTGATGTCTCCGATACAGCGCTTGAGATCGCCAAAGCGTTTCGGCTCATCTTCCAGCGCAAGAATGATGATCATCCGCCATTTGCCCGTCACATTGGACAGTACGGAACGGATTGAGCAGTTGGAAGCTTCTGCCTTGTTGGCAACACCAATTGGTAGCATCTCAGTCTCTGGTATTGTTTCGAAACTTAATCGCACAATAGCGTTACCTTAGCTTCGGTACAACTCCCTGAAAATTCAGGCAGTAGCCTCAAGCATACCAGGTCATTTTAAAGTACGTAATTGAAATGTAGTATGGACTTGCTACCACGTATCCAGTAGATACGAATCACAGGAAATCAACATGTCCCCCAAAGAACTTGTAATCGCACTTTTTACGGCTGCCTTTGCTGAACATGATCCGGAGGCAGCGCTACAGCTCGTTACCCCGGACTAAATTCAGCACAACCCGCAAGTCCCGACCGGAGCCGAAGGCCTGGCCGGCCTGATCCCTTTGGTCGAACAATCCGGGATGACTGCAACTACCCACCGGGTCATCACCGAGGGCGATATGGTTGTATTGCACAGCACGTTCGACAACGCGGACGCTTTTGGTGCACCGACCCTCGCCGCCTTTGACATATTCCGCGTCGAGAATGGCAAAGTTGCTGAACATTGGGACAATTTGCAGCCCGTTCCCGAAACAACAGTGTCGGGCCGTGGCATGACAGATGGGCCGACCGAGATCACCGATCTTGAGAAAACAGAAGAAAACAAGGCGCTGGTTCTGGGGTTTGTGCGTGACGTTCTGGGCGGTGCCGCGCCCGAGAAAGCTCCGATGTATTCCGAGGTCTATATGCAGCACAATCCAATGCTTGCCGATGGGATCGATGGCCTGATCGAGGGCACCAAAGCCTGGGCAGAGCAGGGGAATGTGATCACCAAATTCGAGCCGCAGATTGTGGTGGCCGAAGGCAACTTTGTCTTTGTCGCCTCAGATGCCACCGTCAGCGGGAACCCTTGGGCCTTCTTCGACCTATGGCGAGTCGAAGATGGAAAGATCGTTGAACATTGGGACGTCGTTTCGCCTACGCCAGCCGAAATGGCGCACGAAAACGGCAAGTTCTGATCTTCGAAAGGGATGGCGGGTCAGGCATAAATGGCCCGCCAACCCAAAGCAGACGTTGGAATAAAACCAAACGTCAATCGGTCAGGATGATTTCAGCCTTCCTATTCACCACGTGCCTTTGCGCCGCTGACTTTGGCACCTGACACCTTAGCACCGGACACCTTGGCCCCGCTGACCTTCGCGCCCGAGACCTTGGCCCCGCTCACCTTGGCGCCCGAGACCTTGGCTCCGGACATCATCGGTGCGTCATACTCAAAATAGACGTCCAGCAGCACGTCTTCGATCTGACCGGCTGCGATATCCATGCGGATGGTGTAATCGGCCTGATCGTAGTTCCAGACGCGAATATCATTAGCCATCTGGTAATCCGCTGCCGCAACGCCCGAAACCGAGGGGTTCATCGGCGCGCGTGCGGCCTGTTGCGTGGTGTCCGGCGCGTTAGCGTCATTGCTGGTCTGCAGCTTGAAGCCATGGGGCAGGTTGCCACCCGTCGCGCTCTCGCCTTCGCCATGCACCAGAAAGATCGTGGGTTCTGGCATCTCGTAATAGGTGCCGTCATAGGCGAAGCCGTAAATGCGGGCCAGCCGTGCATCGCCTCCGAACTGGTCCCCGATGAAATTATTGACGCCACGACCCCTCCGGCGGCCATCCTGTTCGATGAACAGCTGCTCCGAGTGACGGTTCGCGATCTGCTGCCAGTGGGTATGTTTGAACTGACGTCCGCGACGGATGTAGACAAACGAGTCGTGCGGAACCTTCTTCCGCTTGTCGAACTTGAACTTGTCGCCGTCCTTGATGACCTTGTAGATGCCGGACTTTTCGTTTGCCGCATCCCCGACCTGGACCAGAACGCGATCGTCTTCCCGGACATGTACGCCGTCGATTTTGGTGAATTTCTTACTGAAGTCGTAGTCTTCCTCAACCTCTTCGGCCAACCGGACCGAGCGTTGTTTCAGTTTTAAATCACTTAACTCTCGCCCAAACAGTAATACCTCGGAAAAACTGAGTAAGGACTCAGACATATCACTTTCTCCCTATCGGGGGTCGACGCTGCCGATTGCCTCGCCTGTCCCGGTTTGCGCATTCAGTGCGCGTTGAATGTCACTATTATCACCCCGTGCGCGTAACCTGCCACAATAGCGGGGGAAAAACAAAGACTTTAAGGTTCATTCACCTCGGGTGACAGCGTACGAACCGACGCGGCATGGCTCGTGCCGTCGGGCTTGGTCAAACGGGGGCCGGGCGCTGTCAATCCGATGTGGCGCATGCGGAAATTGCCTTCGATAATCTGCCGGAATGCGCCGCCGGTGACCTCGTGATCGACCATGACCAAGGCGCGTTCAACGCCGAAGTAGCTCAGCATATCGGGGTCCAGTTTCTCCCACGCATCTGCAAGATAGGACCCCAGCAAATCACGCGCTTCGATCAGGGCGACCCGAAAGCCTTCGGGGTCGGCTGCGTAATGTTCGTCGAACAGGTCCTGCATGATCGCATTGTATTCGTCGGTTCCTTCCAACTCGTCCGAGAGCTCCTCCATCTCCGGGTCGATCACGTCATGTGCTACCAGTCGTTCGTGGTAGATATCGACCAGAATATCGAACATCGCCCCGGTCAGTGGTTCCGACAGGGCGTGTTCGCTGGACCATCCATGCGAGAATTCAGAAAGCGTCCGGTCATTGGCGGCGATCCGAATTTGCGAGTTCTGCGACAGCTCGGCAAAGCGGCTCAGCCGGTTATAGGTATAAAGGTTGCCGCGCGTGTTTTTCAGCAATTCATCCACGACCGAGCCGAAATGCAGCGATGCCAGCAGCGCCACCATATCGGCCGCCGATTCATGGAACCCGTAATATTCACCGGTTGCATCCTCTTCGGACGGCATGCCAACTACGCTGTAGATGATGGCATGGCCGATCTCATGCGCGACCACATCGAAGTTCAGGCTGTAGGGGCGGTATTCGTCACCGATATCGCGGGTGCCACCGGTTTCCAGAAATCCCCAACCGATATGCGCGTTATCTAGACTTGGCAGCAACGATAGCTCAAGCCGCTCGAAATCACGCGCGAAATGCCAGGGGATCGGGCGATTAAAATAGCCCTCCCACACATCCATGGTGAAATGGGCCGCTCCGAACAGATGGGCGGCTTCAAAGGCCGGGTCCTCGGGATCGATATGGATGAAATTGCCAAACTCATCGGGCTCGGGCGGCGGCAGGATATAGCCGTCCCATGCGGGCAGATACATCTCGGGGCCGTCTTCACCCTCGATCATCGCGCCATAGGGGGTCGTTTTGTCGACCGGGTACATCGCATACATGCGGGGGCCCGATGGGCCTGGGCCTATGGTCCCTTGCGGGGCCGATATTTCGACCAGTTCGGGCTTGGAATTCGGCTCTAAAAAGGGCGATTGCGGATATAGTAAGAACCGCGTGCCGGGGGGTCATTCTCTGAATAGTCGGGCCAGATTGCCATTTTTCCCTCCCGTTATCCGCCTGCGCGCAGACCTGTTGCCAAGCCTGGCTCTTGATCAACCTGATCGCCGCTGGTGTGGCAAAACAGGAACTCGGCTTCAATCAGATCGACCAAGGCATCGCGCCCCTCAAGGCCAAGCCCGATCGCGTAGGAGTCAAGATCATCCGGCACCCTCTGGTCAAGACGTGTTTCAAAATACCAGACCAAGGCACGCGTTCGAATTGCGGCGTTGCTCGGGTCCAGCGGCAGCGCCGCTTTGCGCTGGGCCCGGTCGCGCAACGCGCTGTAGTCGCCCGAGCGTCGAAGCTCGGCCAGCAAAGCGGCATCCATTGTCTCGGCCAGCGTTTGGATTGCGATATCGACACGGGATTTGTCGGCCAGCATCGCCTCGTACTGCACAAGGGTCAGGTCATTTTCTTCCAGCCATTCGAGCAAATCCGCATGGCGGGGTAGCCGGGCCTCCTGCCGATGTTCGGTCATCTGCTTGACCACGGCGTCTTTATCCGGGTCCAACCCCTGTCGGCGGGTCTCGTCCTTAGACAGCAAGCCTAACGCTGCGCGATCACGCAGATGCGCGTAGAGAACCGGATCAAGCCGCAGCTCATCCACTAGCGCCCGCGCCTCGCTATCCTGTTGTGCGGCTTCCCCATCCACACGGGCGCAGAGGTCACGCCAGACCAGCGTCCGTTCGGTGCGATGTGCGTCTGACACATTCGTTCCAGCATTCAGAAAGTGGGCCATCTCAGCCAGCATCGCGCGGGCGTCATCCCCTTTCGCATCCACCTGCCCCTCGGGCAACCATCGTTGAAAGGGTTGCGGGTCCGTAGCGCCCTCAAGGATGCGATCCCAAACCCGGTCACGGTAGTGCAGGTCTTTCGCCTTTTGCTGCAACGCGTCGCCCGTCTCTGACGACAACACACCCGCTGTCTTGGCTTGCGCAATGGTGGCGCGGATCGAGACCATAGGCTCGCTCAGCGGTGGAAAGCCAAGCTCGGCAGGGCCGTGCAGCACCGCCACCTCGTCATCATCTTCGATGGCACCATTCAGGTAACCCTCAAAAATCTGGCCGATCCCGATCATCCCGAAATCCGCCAACTCTGCCGCGCGCAGCGCACCCATGCTGGCACTGCCAAAGACCGGTATACCTTGCTCCAAGGCCCACAGGATTTCCTTGTGCCAGACCGAGGGCACCCCGTCGAAATACCCGTCTATAATCCCGATCGCACGCGGCTTTTCCCGCACTGCCCGATACACATCGCCCTGCTGAACCGGGGGTAGGATAGTGGCGTTCAGATGTTCGCGCACGGCTTCGGCCCGTAGCGTCGGCCCGACAAAAACAACCACACTCATGACATCACCGCTCGCGCACGGGGGCCTGCGACAAAGTCGGGATCGTCATGGGGCGCTTCCAAGCCCGGTATCACCGCGCGCACCACTGCGATGTCAATTTCGGGTCGCGACAGATCAACAGTGACCACCTGATCTATGCCTGCCTCGGACAGGCGCGCCAGCAACAAAGACAGGTCATCCGTGAACGATCCGGTCACGTAGGTTGGGCATTCGGTGAAATCACCGATGGGCGCCGAGCCATCGATCAGTTCGCGGATGTATCCGCTGCGCCAGTTCCGGGCAGTGTCTGAGAACTCTTCCGGGTCCAGATCATCGCGCGCCCCTGAGATATAGGTCAGCCGTGTTTGCGCCGTTTCGGTCAGCGCCCGCAGTAGGGCAATGGCGCGATCCGGGTGGCAGCCGTCGCCGATGCCGATATGGCCCGTCGTGCCTCCGCCCTCACATATCGCGCAGCGAAAGCTGGCGATGCCTATGTCCGAGGTCGTGTCCCAGATTCCCAAATCCAGCCCCGCCGCAGAAATCTGTTCCATCGCCTGAAGGCAACGTGGGTCGTCCACTGTAAGGGGATCAACACGCGGGGTTGCGCCCCGGTGGTGCCACAGCGTTGTGGCGTCACGCTCGATCAACTCGCAGATCGCGTGGCAACTGGCTTCGGTCAGGTTGTTGCCGGACGCCAGCCCGTTTGTCGTTCGCGGAAACGCCCGCTGCCCAGCCACGGGCGAGGTGGTATAATCGGTGTCCACCATCTCATACGGCACCCAGCAGGGCTGGCCCGAGGGCAGATCGCGCCCCAGCACCCACAGTATCGCCTGATGAGGGTCGAACTGTCCGCCGGTGACGCTGGGCAGACGGTCGGCATCGACCACATACTCCACCGCCAGATCAGCAAAGCTGGACAGCCGTAGCGGCAGTTCGATCCGCTCTGCGTGCCAGGATTCAATCGCTTCCATCACGCCCGAAGCCCGGGCTGCGCTCAGCGACAGCCCCTTGCCCAGCGACACCGCGACCGAGCGCGAGTTTGGCCGCGTCACCATCACTGTCGGCAATCCAACCCGGTCCAGTCCCGTCAGGTTGGCGATCCGGGTTATGCCCATCTGCTTGAGGAATGGTTTGACGATGGCCAGGGTCTCTTCCGGGTCGCGCAGCCGGTGGGTGTCTAGCACATAAGACTTCTGCGAATTCCCGGACATCCAAATGACCTTGCCAAATATCTGATAAACCACCGTAACCCGCCGGGCGGATCATGTTGGCGTCAGGATGCGGGATGAATGCGTAGTGGTCAACCGCGCACCGGCCCGGCAATCCACGCTTGCATGACCCGCGCGCTGCCGTTAAACGAGCTTCCGCATCGCCTCAATAGCTCAGCTGGTAGAGCAGGTCCTTCGTAAGGACAAGGTCGGGGGTTCGAGTCCCTCTTGAGGCACCATCCTCTTACGACAAGTCTTACCCGCGCTCAGATACTCATCTCGATACGCGCGCCCGGAAAACGCGATATCAGCGCGTTTGCTTTGGCACGTGGGGTCAGGCATAGGGCGGTTGAGAGCCCGTCTGCCAATGCTGCCTGCGAGGCTGAGATTGATACAGCCTGATAGGGCGCACCCAACCCTTTCGGGTTCAGGATATGCCCCTGATCGCCCTGCAGCATGGTGCCTTCGGGGGCCGAGGTTGCGACGGCGCGGTCCTGCAGTGTGATCCGTTTGGCGACAGCACCGTCGGGCTTGGCCAGCCCGACGCGCCACGGCTCGCCATTGCTCCGCTGGCCAAGGGCGGCGACCTCGCCCATATCCACCAGCACATCGCGCAGATCGAAGGATCGCATCAAAGCGGCAATCCGGTCAGTGATCGCACCTTGAGCAATCCCGTTCAGGGTAATCGCCGAGCGTCCGGGTTGCGGCAGGCGGATCTCACCGGCGCTTAGGTGAACCTTGTCCCAACCAATCGTCTGGCGTGCACGTTTCACCTGCGACCCCGCCGCGCCACTGGCGAGTGCTAGCCACAGGGGCTGGATCGTCGGATCAAACACCCCGCCCGAAGCGTCGTGAAGCGTGGTACACAGGCTCAGCACCTCCAGCAGCTCAGGCGCCGGGGTGACCAGGTGGCCGATCCGGTTAAGCTGACTGATCTGCGAGTGCGTCCGGTAGAGACTGAATATATCCTCCAGCCGATTCAGCTCTGCTTCGACCGCAGTAAAGATCGGCGCGGCCTGTGCGTCGGTTGAGCCTTCCAGCCTCAGGCTGGCGGGTGCGCCCAGCGCGATACCGCGCCATTGGGCGACGTTGCCAGCAGCGGCGGGTACGGCGGCGCAGGCGGCTGAGATGGCCAGGAAACGGCGGCGGGTCAGAAGGTTCATGCGGGGGTCTCCAGCGCGAGGTCCAGATCGACGGGGCCCAGCACTTCGGCATCGGGAATATCAGACAGTGGCAGGGCGGCGCCGCCATATTCGGCAATGAACGCCTCTGCCGCGGCGGGGTCGCCAAAGGGCACGACTTCGCGCGCACCCATGCCACCGGCCACATCGGCGCCGACGACAAAGGTCGCACCATCGGCGGCGATCCAGTTGGAAATCCCCGGTTGCCGCCAGCTGGGCGCGACGCTCATGTCACTGACATAGACAGCGGTGATCTTGGCATCACGTTCGGGGCTTTTCAGATAGGCCAGCATGTCGCGTACCTGCGCAAAGAACAAAGGCGCGGGATAGCCTTCCAGATGGATCTGCCCTTTGGGCCCGCCGTGTTCCGCGATGTTCATCTGGCAGAAATAACTCAGCGCATCCGGGGTGAGATCAACCGGGTCGGGGGCCTCGGCCACCTCTTCTTTGCAGGCCGTCAACGCGACCAGAGCGATCAGGGCAAGGTATCTCATGGTTCAACTCTCCGAAATGCGAGACGCGCAAGGGCAAAGCCCAGCACCGGCCAGATCAGCAGCGAGGCGGGCGCGGCCCAGACCGGCAGGGCCTGCGCGGCTCCGGTCATGCCCGAGGCTATCGCGACGCCTTCCGTTGCGGCGATGTTCCATAGTCGGAAAGCGTCGGCCGGGTTAGCCACCATCACCCATGGAAAGACGGATTGGGTGAAAGCGCCGCCCTTGTCCATGACGACGGCCCCCAACAGGCCCAGATCATAGAGGACGACAAAAACCAGCCAGAGCCCGGCCGACAAACCTGCCGCCGCCGTGGCCCCCTTTGCCAAAGCGGACAGCAGGTATCCCAGCGCCAGAAACACGGCGCCCAGCAGGATGGATGTGAGGATCAGGCGGACCAGAGCCATCAGGCTTTCCGGCCCCGCGCCGCCAAAGAAGGCGGCCACTGCGCCAGCGGTGCCGAAACCGATGGTCATGGCAAAACCCAGCGCGGCCAGATGGGCGGTGAACTTGCCCAACAGGATTTCTCCGCGCCCGGCCGGGTAGGACAGCAGCAGCGACAGGCTGCCGCGATCCACGTCGCCGGCGATGGCGTCAAAGGCGATCATCAGCGCCAAGAGCGGCGCAAGATAGACCGACAGCGTGGTCATCGAGGCCACCGAAACGGTCAGCATGTCGACTCCCAACGTGCCGGTTGGTGCGCTGCCCGCAAAGGTCAGCGCCAAGGCGAACAGAACCATGATCAGCGTGGCGACCAGCAGCCAGCGGTTGCGGCGCAGGATCAGCATTTCAGTGCGGGTGATGGCGAGGAAGCGGGTCATTGCAAATCCTCCTGTGCGTAGTGGCGATAGAGGTCTTCCAGCTTGGGCGGGGTCATTTCCACATCCGCCACCGCGTCGCCCAACCCGGCGATCCGGCGCAGCGCCTCCATCTTGTCTTCGGGTGCGCAGAGCAATTCAACGGATGCACCATTGATCCGGTTGCCACCCAGTTCGGCGGCCAGCACATCAGGATTGGCACTGGCGCGCACCTTCAGGCGGATCGGCAGACCGGCCAGAGCCGACAAATTGTTCAGGGTGTCATCAGCGACCATCCGGCCCTTGCGCATGATGGCGATGCGATCAGTACGGGCCTCGACCTCGGTCAGCGCATGGCTGGCGATTAGAACGGCTGTGCCTTGGGCAGCCAGCTCGTCGATGATGGCATAAAGGTCCTGCCGCGAGATCGGGTCCAGCCCGCTTGTCGGCTCATCCAGCAAAGCCACTTTCGGTTGACCCAACAGCACCTGCGCCAGACCCAGACGTTGCCGCATGCCTTTGGAATAGGTACCGATCCGGCGGTCCAATGCGTCGCTTAGACCAACGCGCTCCAACAGGCCAAGCACGTCGGCCTTTGCGCCTGAAAGCTGCGCAAACAGGGTCAACTGCTCGCGCCCGGTTAGTGCGGGATGAAACGACACCGCTTCAGGCAGATAGGCCGTCTCGCGACGCGCCTGCGCGCTGCCGGGGGTGGCGTCTCCGATCCGAATGGCGCCACCATGGATCGGCGTCAGGCCGAGGATGGATTTGATCAGCGTCGACTTGCCCGCACCGTTATGGCCCAGCAGCGCAACGCGCTGACCGGGGGCAAGAGACAGGGTGATATCGTCAAGAACGCGGGTTTTTCCACGGTCCTTGAGAACATGGTCGATTGACAGGGCCTTATCCGTCATGAGGCACCTTTTTCATAGCTGGGGGTTCAGGGGCTTGCATCAATGGGTTGCTGTCCATCACACCCCCCGGCAACAGCGCCGGGAAGGCCGATTGAGACCAGCGCACCAGCTGCACGGCAGGGGAGCCGAGCAACAATTTGGCTGAGGGTTGGGTCCACAGCACATGGTCCATACTGTCATTGGGGCGATAGGGGGCATCGGCAATGCCGTTGCCATCCACATCATAAGCGGCGAAATCGGACCAGTAGTTGCCGCGCCCGTCCTCGGACCACTCGACCCATTTGGTCGAGACATATTTCACCTGCGTCCGGTTCCCGATGAATGAATTGCCAACGATGCGGTTGCGCTCGCTGCCAGCGGTAAAGTGGATGCCGATGCCGCACCCCTCAAACCAGTTATCAGTGAACTCGTTCTTGTTCGAGTTATAGAGGAAGGTGCATTTTTCCTTGGCACCTTTCACTACGTTTCCGGTGATGGTGCTTTTGTTGGCATAGTTCAGCATGACGCCATGTTCGCGGTCGCCGATCGAGACGTTATCGGCCACGGTCACATTGGTCGTGAACATCACCGCGTAGCCCAGATCATTGCCGATCGAGACGTTGTCGCTGACCACCGAATTGTCGGCATACATGTAATGCACGGCAAAACGCAGATCGCGAAACAGGTTGCCGGTGAAGGTGTTCTTCTTCGACGAGTTTACAAAGATTCCGTCGCGGCCATAGCGGATATCGTTGTCCTCAACCACCGCACCCGGCGCGTTCCAGACATAGACGCCATTGCCACGCTCGTTCATGCGCTGGTCTTGCCGCCCTTCAATCCGGTTTCGCCGGACGATACTGTCCTTGGCCCCATGGATGTCGATGCCATAGAGATTGCCCAGCAGCACATTGTCTTCGACCACCGGCGCATGGGCCGTCTTGGTCAACTGGATGCCGCTGTCGATCCCGTCATGGTCCGAGCCCGATCCGATCACCGTCAGCCCGCGCACCGTCACACCCGGCCCGGTCACGGTGATGACGCTGCCTTCGCCTTGTCCGTCGATGGTGGCCTGTCCCAGCCCGTCAATCGTGACGGGCCGGTCCAGAACCAGCGTTTCTGTGTAAACGCCGGGGCTCAGGCGGAGGGTGTCCCCATCCGCCGCCTGCGCCAGTATCTCGTTGATGGCCCCTGCCCGGTTGGGCACATCCCAATCCGCCGCCCAAAGGGGCGAGCCGAGCAGGAGCGGTATGAGCAGGGACCAACGCATGGTTATGCGCTCCGCGGCTCAACGAACATCCGGCCGCGCATCTCCATATGCAGCGCGTGGCAGAACCACTGGCAATAGAACCAATGCACGCCCGGACGGTCGGCAATGAAGGTGACCGACGCGGTGGCTTGCGGCGCAACCTCCATCGCGATGCCGAAGTTCGACAGACACAACCCGTGGGTCACGTCATCCACGTCATCCAGGTTGGTGACATACAACGTTACCTCGTCACCCTGTTTGACGGTGAACTTCTCAAGGCTGAACACCGGCGCGGTCGAGGTCATGTAGACCCGCACCTTGTTGCCATCGCGGATCGGCTCCTCGGCACCCTCTTCCAGATCTACACCATCAGCCTCGGCCTGTTTGCGGGCATCTTCCCACATCGGGTCGTTGCGATCCCAGACATTGACCGGGTTCACCTTGGACCGGTGCACGAGGATCGAGTCATGCGGTTCCGCAAAGGTCGGCCCGTCATGGACCACCTTCATCTTATCACCCGAGATATCGATCAACTGCTCGTTTTCCGGCTTCAGCGGCCCGACGTTCAGGAAGCGGTC
Organism: Ruegeria sp. S84; assembly: GCF_056583445.1. Classification (NCBI taxonomy): domain Bacteria; kingdom Pseudomonadati; phylum Pseudomonadota; class Alphaproteobacteria; order Rhodobacterales; family Roseobacteraceae; genus Ruegeria; species Ruegeria sp. S84. The sequence goes on along the minus strand of NZ_CM152618.1, from coordinate 2,973,791 downwards.
TTTCGAGAACTTGTTCATCGAAATCAGCCACTTGCCATCAGCCTCAGCCGTTTCGCCCATCGAGGTCGAATTGTGGCCCGGCTGATAATGCACATCCACTTTGTCGAGGATTGGATCAACATCCGCACCACCGTAGGCTTCGATGGCCTTGGCGATGTCCCACTTCACCACCTGGCTGTCCAGGAACAGGGTGGTGTAGGCGTTGCCTTTGCCATCAAACGCGGTGTGAAGCGGGCCAAGACCCAGCTGCGGTTCCGCCACGATGGCCGAGCGTGGATCGGCATTGTCGGCAAACAGCGCATCGACCTTTTCCACATCGATCACGGATACGGTCGGGGACAGCTTGCCGTTGATCATGATGTGTTTCTTGTCGGGTGCTGCGTTCACTCCGTGCGGCGAGTTCGGGATCGGGATGTAACGGGTCAGGTTACCGCCTGCCTCTTTGCGCCCGTCCACGACCTTGACGCCGTTCAGCTCCTGATAGTTGCCAGCAGCAATCGCGTCTTCGATGCCTTTCAGGTTGAACACGACCACGTGGTCCAGCTCATTCTCGGTCATCTCGGCCAGGTTCATACCCATTTCCGAGTTATACGAGGTCGAGAATGCGTATTTGCCCTGATAGTCGCAGTCAGTGTTGTCGAGGTTGCCCGACACCATCACCTGCCATGCGATCTCCATAGTATCACCGTCGATGGCGGTGAAGATGTTCACGTATTGCGACGGATCGTCGAGGATTTCGCCATCATTGACCAGCGGTGCCTCGTGTTCGCCATTGGCGAAGATATAGCCGGTGCGCGGGTATTTCTGCGGACGCAGACCGTGGATGTCATGCGCGTTCGGGATTTCGATGATCTTGTCGCATTTCATCACGTCGCAGCGGATGCGCGCGACGCGTGTGTTGGCCTTGTCATTCATGAACAGATAGCGGCCATCATAGGTGCCATCGGTGAAGGACATGTGCGGGTGGTGCAGGTCGCCATTGTCGTAGGTGACTTTGCCATTGGCGGCCAGGTACTGCTTGGTCTCTGGCAGCAGCCCTTCGGTCAGGATCTTCAGCGACTCGTTGGTCTGGCCCCAGCCGGTGGCCGAGCAGCGGTTGAATACCGGAATGCGCATCAACTCGCGCATCGACGGCACGCCGAGGATACGCACCTCGCCGGTCTGACCCGAGGACCAGAAGCCGTAATATTCGTCCAACTCGCCGGGCTCCAGCGCGGCATTGGCGGCGGCGCTGGCCTCTTTCGCGGTCATCAGGGTGCTGCCCAGACCGGTCCCGGCCAACACGGCGCCGGTTGCAGATGCACCCAGCAGTCCGCGGCGTGTGACGTTCAGTTTCTTATCGTGTTCCGACATGATCGTTCCTCCTTTTTAGGAAACGGTTTGCGGTTTGGCGTTCGGATGGTTCGCCGGTGGTTGTCCGAGGGGGTTTTCGGTTGAACCGACCCTGTCTTGGCCCGCCGTTTCAACTGGCGGATAACGACGGGACATTTGTCCTCGGACTGGTAGAGCACCTGACAATGCAGGCAGGTGACGCACTCGTTCGGATTGATCTCACCGGTTGGGTGGATCGCCTGAACGGGGCATTCGTTGGCGCAGGTCTGACAGGGGGTGCCGCAATCCTTGTAGCGGCGCAGCCAGTCGAACATGCGGATACGGGCAGGGATCGCCAGCGCACCACCCAAGGGGCAGAGATAGCGGCAATAGAACCGTTCGATGAACAGCCCGATCCCCAGCAGGGTCAGCGCAAAGACCACGAAGGGCCAGTCGCGCATGAATTTCAGAATGATCGCGGTCTTGAACGGCTCGACCTCGGCATAGGTTTCTGCCAGCGGGATCGAGACAAAACTGATCCCGAACAACACGAGGAAGATCATGTATTTCGCGGGCCAGAGCCGCTCATTCAGGCCCCAGGGCAGTGTCCATTGCGGCACCTTGAAGGCCCGCGCGATCTTGTTGGTCAGTTCCTGCAGCGCGCCGAACGGGCACAGCCAGCCGCAATAAGCACCCCGACCCCAGAACAGCAGCGCGGCAGCGACAGCGAACCATTGGATGAAGACCAACGGGTCCAGCAAGAAGGCATCCCAGGAGAAGCCGGTGCGCAAGCTGCCTGCCAGCGCCATCAGGTTCACCACGCTCAGCTGCGCATTGGCGTACCAGCCGATGAAGAACAGCGTCATGGTCAGGTATCCGATGCGGAACCAATAGAAGACGCGGGCGTTCATGGTGGCGTGGAACTGGAAGAAGAATGTCGCCGTCAGCACCAAAAGCATGACGCCCAGCACCCCGATCTCAACCGTGCGATCCTTCCAGATGCGTTTCCAAAGCGCGGCCTTGGCTGCTGCCTCGCCGGTGGCGTCATCGACGACTACAGGGGCCGTAACGGGCAGCAGATTCTGCTCGGGCAGTTTGTAGCCAAGATCGAAGGTCAGAAAGGTCTTCTCAACCGCGCCCACAGCCCGCTGCGCCAACAGTTGCAGGCGGAAGGGCTCGGCCGGATCAAACTCGGCCTCAGCGGGGATCTTGAAGATGTCCAATTCCGTGAAGCTTGGGGCATCGGGTGCCGCAACCTTGCCCAACCGGCGCTGCTGCTTGTCGAAGAATCGCACCGAATTGTCGCCTTGGATCAACTGAATCCGGTCGAAAATCCCGCCCCGGACATAGCCCGAGCCCTTGAAGCTGTAGGCCCCACGCCCCAGCACCAGAATGGCCTGCTCGCCCTCGTCCAGCCAGTCGACCATGTTTTGATATTCGGCCTCACCCAGCAGCGACTTGCCGATCGACGGCACGGATACCAACGCCATATGCATATCAATATAGGTGTCATCGGGTTCGCCGGGTTCAGGGCGTTTGATGGCGCGCTGATCTCCGGTGGCTTCGAACGCAGCGTTGACCTGCCCGATATCCAGCGTTAGTCGCCGGACCGAGCCGTTGCCGGACAGGGTGTTCCAGTCGTATACCGCATCCTGCGCCAGATCGACTTCGCGTTTCGGCCCATCGGCCTGCAGCGGAGACAAACCGCCCAACCCCAGCGCCCGCGCCACCTTGATGCCGCCGCGCACAAGACTGTCATCAATCACCATGATCGTGACGGTGGCCCCCGAGATGATATCGAGGTCATGCCCCTCACCGCCGGTTTCAGCCTCAACCTTCAAGTCCAGACCGGCATAGCCTTCGGTCAGCTCAACCATGCGCGCGTTGGGGATGCCAATCAGAACGATGGGCTCCGAGTGTTTGACCAATTGCACACCGGTTAGCACCGCTTGATCATCGATGGCGGCGACCACATGGATCGGTTTGCCGGAATAGCCGGTGGTGCCAACGAAGTCAGAGGTTAGGAAGGCCCAGGCAACGGTCTCGCCGGCCTTCAGAACGGGTGCAACCGGAACGTCATCGCGGACCGGCCCAATGGCATCAGCACCGGGGGCCAGATCGGCGGGTTCAATCTCGGGCAGGAAGCTGGCGAGGCTGTCGGCATGGGCACTGATCGCCATCAGGCAGGACAGGGCAAGGGCCAGCATTATATGGATTGCGCGACTTACGGCCACGGCGCATCTCCTATACTTAGGGTGGACGCCATGGACGCGCGCAGGGCGCGTTCAGCAGTTTCTTGGGTCGGGCGCGGAGGTCCCCGGGTTTCGGGCCACAGCTTATGCGACTTGTACAACATGGAAGATTTGCTGTTCTGAAGCTGTACAACACGGAAGTTTCCGATTTGCGGTATCTGCACCAGCTCGGGTGCGGGCGCTGCACTGGTGACAGCGCACAGCGCGCAATCGGCGCATTTTGGGCAGTACGCGGTCGGGTCTTCGGTGTCCTCCTCAAGATCAACTTCAACCCAGACCGCGCCGCCTTCCGAACAGATCTCCATCCAGACACTTTCACCGGGACTCGCCAGCACCGGTCCAAAGGCCTGCAACAACAGAAGGAATATGCCTGCCAACCCACATGCCGCGCGAGTTGCGCGTACAGGGAGATTGTGCAGAGGGATCAGGGCAGGCATGGAGTCTCCGACTCGGAAAGCTATGCCTTTGGGGTATTGGATTCTACCGAGTCGCGACTTGACTTAGGTTAGGTGAAGCAAATTTCTGATTTTCTTTTCAAATCAATCGTCTGCCTCATCCATCAGGCCACGCACCCAGCGCCCTGCCAGCCATGAGGCGGGCACGCCCAAGGGGATGGACCATAAGATCGCAGGCACTGGTTCAATGGCACCAAACCCCGCACTGTGCAGGATCAGCCCAGCCAGAAACAGGTTGATGGCCACGGTCAGAGCCGTGGCTGGATAAAGCAGGATGGCCAGCTTCCAGACCGGCCATTTGCCTTCAGTGGCTGGTGCCTTCCGAGAAGGTGATTTTGTTCCAGACATTGTACTTCCCAGACGGTTTGCGCATCGGCAGGCGGCGGACCTCTTCCAGCGTTTGCGCGTCATAGACGATCACCGCGCCGTCATCTTCCCAGATCGAAACCAGCGCGTGACTGCCATCCTTGGTGAATTCTACATGCGCCACGGTTTTGCCCGGCGCGGGGCGCAAAGTTTTCACGATTTCAAGGCTTTGCTTGTCGATCACGTGCATGGCATCCTTGTTCGGGCCAAAGAACACATCGGCCCAGACGTAAGGCGAGTTCTCATGGCTGCGCATGAAAAATCCTGGCCCTTCGGTTTTGATCCGCTTGACGGTTTCCCATGTTCCCATGTCGATCACCGAGACCGTGCCATCGGTCAGATGCGGCGTCGCCATCACGGTGGTGTCGCCCTGCTGCCAGGTGATCCCCGAACCTAAGTGAGGCATCCCCGGCAGGTCCAGATCTGCGATCTTATGACCGATCACCAGATCAATCACCTGCCCGCCCTTGCCTTCACGCGAGGCGCCCATAACGTATTCATAACTCTGATCGAAAAAGAAATCGTCCAGATAATCAGGCGTGGTGATCTTGCGCACGGGGAACGGGTCAGGGTTCTTGAACTGCCCCTCGATGCGGAAATCGTGGCCAATACCGGATTGCGGCGGGTTGGCCCCGTAGAACACCTCCCAAATCTCGGGGACATCCTTCAGCGCCAGAACAAAGCTTTCGCGCGGTGGTGCCTGATAAACGGCGGAAACACGGCTGGGAACGCCCTTTTTGCTTTTGACTTCAATGACTTTCGCGACCGACAAGTCCTCTGTCGACAGCAGGGTCAGTGAGTTCGGTAAATAGTTCGCTACTGCCACCCATTTGCCGTCACCCGACATGGCGATGTTGCGGCTGTTTAACCCCGCGCGCACGCGGCCCACCTGTTTCAGCGCCCAGATATCATATTTCTGCACCCAGCCATCGCGCGACATGATGAAGACATAGCGCCCATCGGGGCTGAACTTCGGCCCACCATGCACGGCGAACGGGGTTTCGAACCGATCCAGAACCTCGAACGTATCGCCGTCCAGCACACTGACATGATGATCGCCTGTTTCCACCACCAGCGTGATGTTCATCGGGTCGCTGTCCCAGACAGGCGCGTCAACCGACACGTACTCATCATCCAGAGTCCGGCTGGCCATGATATCGGCCTCGCCCCATTCGGGATCGGTCCCCAGCGGAGATTTCAACCACCCCGCCAGTTCCTCGATCTGCAACGCGTCCAACTCGTGCGAAAACGCAGGCATCTGGGTGGCCGTACGCCCTTCGGCAATCACTGCCGCCACGCGTGGCCCACGCATCCGTTTCAACGTCTCGGGGATCAGCGCCGGACCGACCCCACCCAGACGGTTTTCACCATGGCATGAGGCACAGAATTCGGCATAATCCGAAGGTGCATCAGCCCAAGCTGCGCCGGTCAGCAGCAGCGAGCAGAATGTGCCGATTTTCAAGGTGTCAAAAGAATTGATGCGCCGGATCATGGCTTTTCCCTCGGAACGGCGTGACCTGCAGACGCTCGCCTGCGCCCTGCACGCCGATTTCTTCGTTTGATAGATAGCAGGCCGGGTCCTCGGCCCACGGGTCGCCGGTCAGTTGCAAGGCACGGATGCGGGTGTTGCCACCGCAGACATCCTTTAATTGACAGGCCCCGCAACGCCCCTTCAAAGGACGCGGACGGGTACGCAGCATGGCGAGCATCGGGTCATCGCTGGTCCAGAGTTCCGAAAACGATTTGGTCTTCACATTGCCAACAGTGTAATCGGACCAATAGGTATCGGGATGCACGCGGCCGAGGTTGTCGATATTGGCCACGCCCAAACCGCTAGAGTTGCCACCCCACGCCGCAAGATGTTCCCGCACATTGGCAGCTTTGTCATGGTCGAAATGCGACCGAACCCAGTTCAGGAAATACCCGGCATCGGCATCGTTATTGCCAGTCACGATATCCAGCGGACGACCGCCCGAGACGGCTTCCCACGCGCGTTCCAACAACAAATCCAAACCCTTACGGGTGCGCAAATGCTCGGCATCCTCGCCTCGGTTCTTGTCACCGCGCCCGGCATAGACGAGGTGAGACAGGTAGAACTTGTCGACACCCTCATCGTCGCACAGTTGCAGCAGGTCAGGCAGGTGGTGCTGTGTGCCCTCGGTCAGGCAGAACCGCAGACCCACTTTGATGCCGCGCTTCTTACATTCGCGAACACCGCGCAGGGCGTCGGCAAAGGCCCCTTCGACGCCCCGGAACCAGTCATTTGTGGCCCCGATCCCGTCCAGCGAAATGCCGACATAGTTGAAGCCCACGTCGGCGATCATGTCGGCGGTTTCGTCGTAAATCCGCGTACCGTTGGTCGATAGCGCCAGCATCGGAACCAGATCGCGGGCGCGTTTGGCGATGTCGAAGAAATCGAACCGGTCCAGCGGTTCCCCACCCGAGAGGATCAGGGCCGGGACGCGGAATTGGCCCAGATCCTCAAGGGTTACCATGGCTTGCTCGTGACTGAGCTCACCGGGGAACGCGACATCTGCTGAAACGGTGTAACAGTGGCGGCATTTCAGATTGCAGCGCCGCGTCAGGTTCCAGATCACTACCGGCTTCACCGGGCCGGGACGGCGTCTGCGCACCGGTGTCGGTTTGACGAGCTGCTGCATGTATTCGGTCAGGCGGAACATGTCTCAGCCTTTCTTTTTCAACCGCAGCCCTGTCTTCTTCAGGATGCGCGTGGAATAGAGGATGTCCTTGGCCCGGCAGGCATCGCCCAGAGTTGCGAAGATCTCGGCGCGTTTTTTCTCGACTTCGTCCCGGTCAGAACCGTGGACCATGGCGAACAGGTTATAGGGCCAATCGGGCAGGGCGCGGGGACGTTCGTAGCAGTGGGTGACAAAGGGCAGCGCCCCGATCCGTGCGCCCAATTCCGCGACCTGGCTGTCGTCTACATCCCAAACAGTCATCCCGTTTGCCGTCATCCCCAGCTTGTAGTGGTTCGGAGCGGCGGCGATGCGGCGAATTACGCCGCGCGATTTCAGCTCTGCCAGACGATACAAAAGGGCATCCTCGTCCAACCCAAGTGTTTCGGCAACGGCTGCATAAGGCGCTGGCACAAGCGGCAGGCCGCTTTGCAGCGCTTCGATAATCTCTCTGTCCTGAACGTCGATCATGCTGCCACCCGGAAGCCGATGAAAAATTCCTGTAGTTTGGGGAAACGGAGAACTTCGATCCCCGTTTCCCGTTCGATCGCATCAGCGGCGGCTTCGATCCCCTCAGGCGTTTCGGTGGCCAGCACGAACCACATGTTCAGCCGGTGCGTACGCTCATAATTATGGGCAACCTCGGCGTGCGCATTGACTTTGGTCAGGACGGTGTCGAATTCATCCTCTGGCACGGCCATGGCGCACAGGCAGAACGCTCCACCCATTGCAGCGGCGTCGAAAAACGGGCCGAAACGTGTGATGATCCGCTGCTCTTTCATTCGTGCGAGACGGGTTAGGAGTTCGTCTTCGGGAATCCCAAGTTCCTGGGCTACACTGGCAAAGGGATGCGCGGTCAGCGGCAGGTCATCCTGCATCCGGTTCAGGATTACGCGGTCGGTCGCGTCCATAGTCATGCTGCTGCCTCTTTCGGTTGGATCAACGCGCCGGTCTGTTTGAAACAACGGGTCGAAAACAGCACTTTGTTCCGTGCGCCTGCCAGTTCGGGCAGAGCGGCGGCTGCGGCCAGAACCTCCATCGCTTCGGGGCGCGAGCGTGCATGGATCATGGAATAGAGGCGATAGGGCCAGACATCCTTGACCGGGTTGCGCTCATAGCAAAGCGTCACGCCGGGATAGGCCGCCAGCGCCGGTCCAGCCGTGTCCACCTGTTCGGGCGGCATGTCCCAAACAACCATCGCATTGGCTGACCAGCCGAGCGCCCGGTGGCGCACGATAACCCCGAGACGAGAGATTATGCCTGCTGTTTGCAGCGCTTCGATACGCCCCATTACGTCGGAATCATCTCTGCCCAGCGTTTGTGCCAATGCGGCATAAGGAATCTCTGTCAGGGTCAGGCCCGAGCTGAGCGCCTGCAGCAACTCGCGATCTCCGGGCTGCATGGCTGAGCGATCCACCTTACGAAGGCCAGGAACATTGCGTGTTTTTCCCGACATACGAAAGCCCAAATCGACGTTGAATGGACGTACGAGGCGCAGGTCCAGGACCCGCAGTCCGGAACGCTGCGATATCCGTGCAAGGGTGTCATCGACATGGGTGCGATCCGGGCCGGTTGCGACGAACCAGAGGTTCCAGTCATCCTCCCGCTGGTAGTTGTGGTTCACGCCCGGTTCGGCGTCGATCAGGGCTGCAATCTCTTCCAACCGATGTTCGGGGGCCGCAACAGCGGCCAAGGTGCTGGCCGAAACCGCGCCCGGAGCGATGGTGGCACCCACACGTGTAATCCGCCCGGTGGCCTGCATGCGAGTTAGGCGATCAATCACCTCGGCTTCGTCCAGCCCCAGTATAGACGCCAATACCTGAAACGGACGCTCTGTTATCGGAAAGTCGCGCTGAAACTCGTCCAGCAAACGACGGTCGATGGGATCGGTGATGTGTTGCATGTCAAAGCCCCATTCTGTGCGCACGGGCGGTGAAGAAAATGCCGGATGGGCTGTCGGCGTCGATCTCGCGCAGTTTTTCAAACGTTTGCGTGTCGTAGACCATAACCTTGTTGGCGTCGCGCACGCTGATCCAGACCTCATGCCCTCGCGGAGTGAACTCCATATGCAGTACGGCAGGGCCGGGTTTGAATTCGTGAATGATCTCCTTGGTCACAGAATCAATAACCTGAATGGTGTCGTTCAGAGGGTGGGCAAAGTTCACCCAAACCTGCCGCCCGTCAGGACGGGCCATGGCAAAGACCGGCTGACCATGGGTCTGCGTACGTCCGGTTTCGGTCAGAGTGTCGGCGTCGATCCACAGCACCTCGTGATGGCCGACGGCGGGCAGCACAAATTCGCGCCCGGTCAGCGCCCAGCCTTCGAGGTGGGGCATCTTGTAGACCGGCATTTCCTCTTGTCCGCGCCCATAGTTGGGCAGCACGCGGATGGGTTCGGGCGTCTCGGCCCAAAGGTCCAGCGCGGTCAGGCCATCCTCGCCAAACAAGCCGGTGATATAGGTGCGGCCATTGGCGGTGATCAGCGCGTCATATGGGTTCTTGCCCATTTCGGGGATCTTGGTGATCGCGGGTGCGCCGTTGGAGAAATCAGCAATCCAGGTCTCGCCCGTGTCCCACATGGTAAAAACAAACCGGCGGCCGGGTGCATCGACCAATCCGATGGTTTTGCTATCGGTAGGAATGTCCGCGACCATCTCCAGCGTTTCCGCATCGAAGACGCGTACACCGCCAGGTTCATAATTCGATACAGCGACCAGCTCGCCGTCATCCGAAATGGCACCGCCAATGGCGTTGCCCGCCTGCACGACCCGGTTCACGATCTGGCGGGTGACGATATCCACCTTAGTCAGGCCGCCGTCTCGTCCAAATACATAGGCAAAGCGCTCATCGGGTGAATAGACCAGCGAGGCATGGGACAGATCGCCCAGACCTTCGATCCGCGCCAGCGCTGCGCGGTCGGATTGGTCCACCAGAAGAACCGAACCCTTGGCGCGTTCGATCACAAGTCCTAGGTCGCCGGTCGCCGTGGGTTCAGCCTGGGCGGTGGTCATCATAAGGGCGGCGGCGAGGGTAAGGATGAGCTGTTTCATTGTGCCTCCTGTGCCAGCAGGTAGCGGGCGATCCATTCGGCCTCTTCTTCGCTGATCAAGGGCCGCCATGGGGGCATCGCGGTGTCGGGGATGCCGTCGAGGATCACGCCGGTCAGTACCTCGGCATCGTAGTGTTCCAGTGTTTTGGACCGCAGATCAGGGCCGAGGCCGCCTTTCAGCGATAACCCATGGCATGAGCCGCAATCCTGATGGACAAGGCGTTTCAGTGCGTTGGGGTCAAGTGTGTCAGCAGCGAAGGCCGTGGTGGCAACAAGCACTGCGGAAGTGAGAACAGCACGTGCCGCCCATCCTTTGCGTCCTCTCACAGCCGGTTGCTGTGCAGGCCTTCTGGAACAGAACTTAGCCATGCGCCTGCTCCAAAAGGTCGGCCACAGGCCGTTCTGCGTAAAGTGAAACTACCTTGCCGATGATGAACAGCGTGGGCGCCTTTAGCCCGGCCTTGCGCACATCAGCGGCCAGCCGATCCAGCCGGGATACCATCCGGCGCTCATCAGGTGTGGTCGCTTTGCCAACCGCCAAAACCGGAGTTGAGCCGGGTAGGTTCTCGGTCATCAGTCCCATGGCGATCTGGCCGATATTGGCGACGCCCATATAGACAACCAAGGTCGAGTCCGGGTCGGCCAGACGTTTCCAATCCAGATCCAGCACCTTGTCGGCCTGTCGGTGCCCGGTGACATATTGCACCGATGTCGCTAACCCGCGATGGGTCAGAGGCACACCTGTCGAACAGGATGCCCCCTGCGCTGCGGTAATACCCGGCGCGTATTCGACTGGGATGCCGTTTGCCATCAGGTGCGCGGCCTCTTCCGAGCCGCGTCCGAAGATCATCGGGTCACCCCCCTTGAGGCGAGCAACGGTGTGACCGGCGCTGGCTTCCTCGACGAGGATTTCGTTGATGCGATCCTGCGGCACGGTATGACACTTGGGGGCCTTCCCAACCGGGATCAGCCGTGCGCCATCAGCGTGCAGATTGAGGATATCGGCCGAGACCAGACGGTCATAGACCACCACGTCCGCCTCTTGCAGCATCCGCAGCGCGCGCAGGGTCATCAGTTCGGGGTCACCGGGGCCTGCGCCAATCAGAAAAACCTTACCGCTCATGTGCAAACTCGCTTGGTCTGAATGTCTTCGGAGCCCGGAATTCCTGCGCGATCAGGGGACGTTGCTGGGTGAGCCGGGCGTGTCATGCGGGCAGACTGGCGTAATCGGAAAGGAACCTCCTTGACTAAAGTTAAGGAGCGCGGGAATTGCCCCGCGCTCCTTTCGGCTTGCCTGTATGATTGCCTCGGCTCAGGGTTCGACGGTGATCATGCCGATCATGTTCTGTGTCTCCCAATGCGGGCCACACAGATAGTCCTGCGGACCCGGGGAGAGGAAGGTCAGGTCAACCGTCTCCTCAGGAAACAGACGATCGCTTTCGGGCTCGCTGCCGTCTTTTAGCAGGACCGAGTGACTGGTGCGCTTATCGACATTCACCCAGCGCACGGTTGTGCCCGGTTTCACGGTTAGCTCGGCTGGGCAGAACGTGTATTTGTACATCAGCACCACATCGGCATCCTCAACGGCGGAGGAGGGCTGACCGAACAGCTCGACATAGCGCTCTTCGGCTTCGGCACACAGCGCGGCGGTGTCCTCTGCCCATGCGGGCGCGGCCAGAAGCAGCAGCGCAGGGAGAAGGTGTTTGGGTTTCATTGTCCAAGTCTCCTCTTTTAAGCGGAAGGGGCCGGATCGCCCGGCCCCTCTTCCTTATTGTTTGACGACGTTGATAAAGGCGTTGTCGTCGTCCAATGCCAGGCTGGTATCCAGCGTCACGTGGTGGAACCGTGCGGCGGCAAAGTCATCGTGGATGGCAAAGCCCACCGTATAGGTCTGACCGGCCTCCAGCGGCACGTCACCAGCTGCGCCCGAGTTCAATGGGCGCGTGAAGACCACGGTCCACATACCTGCATCAAGGCTGGCCGAGGCGGCGATCTCACCGTCATTGACCACGCGCTGTTCCAGCAGATAGCCGTTGGTGGCGCTGCCGTCCGCGTAGACGCGCATCAGATCCAGATAGGTGCCATCGGCCAGATACTGCTCGATCTGATCGGCGGCCTGCAGCTTGTCCCAGCCACCCAGCGCCTTACCGCGGCGGCCTTTGATCTCGACCTCGGTGCGGCTTTCGCTGATGTATTTGGTCACAGTGTCCTGCGTGCTCAGCCGACCCGAGACATCGCCATTTGCGGCAATCGCCTCGGCACCCGGGTCAAAGGGCATATAGGAGTTGTCCGCGTGGCACGAGGCCCAGCAGCCGACCTGATCGCCCAGCTCAATCCCAGTGCCGGTGATCATCATGGCCACCTTGATCTGGTTGTCCGGGTCCATCTTGCCGCCATCGACAAAGGGGGCGGGGTTGTGGCCCGCATCCGGCCATTGCAGACGGATATACAGGGTCTCATCATCATGAGCGGCTTGCACGGTCGCATCGATCACACCACGTTTGCCCGGGATCGGGGTTGGTTCCAGATCCCCACCGGCCACGATCTTGTTGCCGATCGCGTCCAGTTCGGCAGCGTGACAGGTGGTGCACTTGTCTCCGCCTTTGGTCAAAGGACGTGCTCCGCCGTGGGATCTGCCGTTCTGAACCCACTCGAAGGAAGCCTGACCAGGATAGAACAGTTTCATATCTGCACCGGGGACAGCCGCCCAATCGATATTTGTGCCAACATCGCTGCCGCCACCTGCCGGGGCTGCGGCCTCTTCGCCAGAAGCTTTGGCACGCTCTTCCGCGACGGCTGCGTCAACCGCTGCTGCGATCTGGGCCTGTACGGCCTCTTGCTGGGCTACACGCGCGGCTTTCTCAGCCTCGGCATCGGCAGCTTCCTTGGCTTCGATGCGTTCGAGACTTGCCAGGTATTCGGCCGGGATTTCGCGAATGAAATCTGGGTTCGGCGCTTCAAGCTTTTCCAGATACTCTTCGTCGGCCCGGTCGCGGGCGTCCGAGTGCGCAATCCCCTTGTGGCAGTCAATACAGGTCTGACCAACGGTCATCGCGTTCAGGTGCTGCTGACGGGCGCGGGGTTTCTGGAACTCGGGCATCATCGACTCGAAGTCATGGCAGTTGCGGCACTCGCGCGAGTCCGTGGATTTCATCCGCTCCCATTCATTCATAGCCAGATGCACGCGCTTGGCTTCGAATTTCTCGCGCGTGTTTATCGTGCCGACCACCTTGCCATACAGTTCTTTGGACGCCTTGATCTTACGGATGATCTTGTGAGTCCAATCCTTGGGCACGTGACAGTCGGAACAGACCGCGCCTACGCCCGAACGGTTCACGTCGTGGATTGTGCCGGTGTATTCTTCGTAAACGAAATCTCGCATCTCGTGGCACGAGACGCAGAATTCCTTGGTGTTGGTAGCTTCCATAGCGGTGTTGAACCCGCCCCAGAAGATGATGCCGGCGGCAAAGGCCGCAGCGATCCCGGCCACGGGCATTCCCCACAGGAAATACCGGCGCCAGATTGGTTTTTTCTTTTCCGGTTCGGAGGTCATATCCGGTCTCCGTTTTGGCTTCTTTTTCTGGCCCTGGATGTCAGGCCTGTGGATTTGGCTGATGAGTCAAACGAGGAAAGGGCGGGCGAGGGGCCCGCCCTTTCCGGTGCTGAGTACAAAACCCGTCAGGTGACGTGGTTCGAACGGTTGTAGACGTTGAACTTGCCGGTGGGTGCAAACAGTCCCTTCACGCGGCCGATCTCTTCCAGCGTCTTGGCGTCGAAGATCACGATCTCACCATTTGGCTCTTTCGAGGTCGAGCGGTTCCACTTGGACACCCAGACCTCGGATCCGTCTTGGTTGAACTCGAAGTGGACGGCGACGTTGCCTTCCTCTTCTGTGATCTGGATCGTTTTCACGATCTCACCGGTTGCCTTGTCGATGACCTGCACCGATTGCTGGATCTCAGGCTCGGGGTGCTTGGTCTGGTCGGCCCAGATGTAGTCCGAGTTCGGATGGGTCCGGATGAACAGACCGGGTCCGTCGGTTTCCACCTCGTAGCAGACTTTCCAGGCATCGTCCGGGCGGCCTTCGGGGTCGTTGCCCCAAACGGTAACCGTGCCTTCGCCCAGGTGGGTCGTACCGGCAACAGGACCGCAATTCGGGTCATCCCAGTTGGCGCCCGGGCCGGGGTGCGGCAGCGGCGCGGTATCGATCATAGCTTCCAGCTTGTGAGTCTCGGTATCGACCACGACCATCTTGTTCGACGCGTTTGCGGCGATCTGGAAATAACGGCCGGTCGGATCAAAGAACCCGTCATGCAGGAACTTGGCGCTGTCGATCTTGTCGATCCGCAGGTTGTCCAGATCGGAGTAGTCCACCTGCCAAAGCTGACCGAGCTCCTTGACGGCGACGATCCATGTGGGCTCGTTCGGGGTGGTGTAGATGGCGGCCACACGGGCCTCTTCTACATAATCCCCGTCCACGTTGTAGCCACGGGTCGAGACAACCTTTTTCGGCTCCATGGTTTCGGCGTCGACGATGGCGAAATGAGGGGGCCAATAGGCGCCACCGATGACGTATTTACCGTCACCCGATACCGCCACGTCGCGAGCGTCATAACCAATGGTAACCTCGGCAACCAGCATGTTCTCGGGGTTCTGCCACAGGTCGATCTTGGTCATCTTCCCGTCGCGGCCCATGGTGTACCAGAAGCGGCCCGGGTTTTCCGGTTCTTCCAATTTGTGGTGTTCCGAGGCTTTCAGAACGTGCACCGCATAACCGGTCGGGATATGCGCCAGCACTTCCTTGGTGTCACCATCAATCACGGCCACCTTGCCCACGTCACGTTCGATGACGACAAAGAAGTTTTCCCAGTTGCGGCCATGCAGAGGTTCGGTCGGGTAGTCTTCGGGTTCGACATAGACCTTGCGGGTCGCCATCATCTGCTCAAGCGACATTTCTGGCGGTTGGGGTGGCTCCATCTGGATGTAGGTCGCCATATCGCGGATTTCTTCTTCGGACATCACGTCCGAGAAGTTGTTCATCCCGCCTTCGGTGCCCCATGCGATGATTTTTTCCAGCCGCTCCTGCCCCAGTTTCAGGGTGCCAGACTCGGTTACGGTACCATCGTCATTCTTCGTTTCAACCAGCGGCTCAAGGCTTTTGCCGGTTGCCCCTTTGCGCAACACACCGTGACAACCGGCGCAGCGCTCAAAGTAAAGTTGTTTTGATGATTCAAAGGCTTCCTTGCTCAGGTTTGGCTCTTCGGCAAAGACTGGCGCAGCGACGCTGCCCAGCAACATTGCCAAACCGACCCCTAAGGCGCGGCCAGTTCTGTTGTAGCTGATTCCAAGTGACATGATCACTCTCCATTTGCTGGTGAGGCAGGTCCTAGGGTGAAACATCACGCGTTTGTCATCCTTGACGAAAGTCAACGGAACGCGCGCAAATTGGAAATTGACGGGCTATAATGAGCCATAAAACAAAGGGAAAACCTGAGTTTCAGGGACATGTTTTTCGGATGCTTGATTTCGGTTAAGTCCATTACTGGTCGGCCTTGCTAAACCTGTTCCAACAGCCATTGAGGCCGAGGAGAACAGGCATGTCGGCAGTGATCGCGCGCGTATTGGGCGAGGGGTTTCGCATCTTTTTCCTGTCCGCCGGACTTTTTGGTCTGTTCGCGGGAGGCGCGTGGGGTTTTTGGTTGATGACGCAGACCGGGTTGGTCGGATACGAAGACCCAACCTATTCCATGAGTCCCCCAATGTGGCACGCGCATGAGATGATCTTTGGCTATGCCACAGCAGCTCTGGGCGGGTTCTTTCTGACGGCTGTTCCCAACTGGACCGGGACCCCAGAGGCGCGCGCCCGGTTCATCATGCTGGCCGCAGGTCTCTGGTTGGCCGGGCGGGTATCGATGTGGTTCTCCGGTGCGCTGCCGCCGGTTCTGGTCGCTGTGTTCGATCTGGTCTTTGTTCCAATTCTGGCGGCAAAGATTGCTACTCAGCTGATCCGACGCCCCAAACCGCAGAACATGGTATTCCTTTTGCTGCTCAGTGCGATCTGGATTGCCAACTTGTTAACCCATTTAGAGTGGATCGGTGTGACCAACGATACGCTGGACATCGGATTGCGGGCGGGGTTGCTGACGCTTTGCAGCCTAATCGCGATACTTGGCGGGCGCATTACGCCGGCTTTCACCCGAAATGCGATGAAACGCGCGGGAGAGCCCGAATCCAACTGGCCTATTTCGGTAGGAGCGTTTGATAAAGCCGCCATGGGGCTTGCACTGTCACTGCCGCTGAGCGTGCTCGTCTTTGGAATCGGACCTGTATCAGGCGCTACCGCGCTGATGCTTGGCGTTGCTCAGATCCTGCGCATGGCACGTTGGCGCGCACGCTGGGCACTGCGGCAGCCGATTCTGATCGCGTTGCATCTGGGGCTGGGCATGCTGGCGCTGGGCCTGATCCTGTGGGGGCTGGCAGTGCAGGGGTTCGGCAGCGAGATCGGGGCGCTGCATGTTCTGGGCATTGGTTGCGTCGGCGGCATGACCCTTGCCGTGATGAGTCGGGCCGCCCTTGGCCATAGTGGCCGTGCCCTCGTGGCCCCGCCACCCATGGCGATCGCTTACGGTTTGATGGCGGCAGCCGCAGTTTTGCGCTGGATCGGGTCGGCGTTTGACCAGGGGTATCTGGTTGCGATGCTGGCCTCAGATGGGCTGTGGATCTGCGCCATCGTCTTGTACCTGGTTGCGATGTGGCCCGCGTTGACCGGGCCACGTCTAGCGGCCTGAGCAACGGTTTTTAGATCAAGAAGGTCGGAGCAACGCCCTGTCATTCTTAATATGTCGTTGCAGCAAAGTATGGATTTGTCTTCCGCGTTTTGGAATCTGGCGGGCTGCGATTGGTTGATGGTCTGGCAAAGCTAACTCTGGGAAGAGCGCAACAATTTCGGCCAGCGCCTCGGGCTGTATTCCTTTCAAGGCTTGCTTGCCTGTGAATAGGCTTTCTGACGGCGCGCCTTCCGCCAGCACGATCTCATGCCGGTCGAACAGAATATGGAAATACACCACGCCCTGAGCTGTCTCGTCGACGGTTATGCCGGGTATGCCGACCAGCTTATGGGCTGGGACCAGAACCTCCTCGCTGTCGAACATGCGAACGGCGATACTCGAACGGATCAACATGCGATGCTGCGGCGAGACCAACAGATCACGTCGCGGCAGGTTGCTTCCCAGGCTGCCCGCTGCGATTCGGATCGGGCGCAGCTTGGGATTGAGCGCAAATTCAGACCTATCCAGAGCGCGCGCGCCGATCCAGCGAATTGGTTGTGGTCCATGATCCAAGGTGACAACCTTGTCACCAGCGGAAAGCGTTTCTATCGCGACATCACCATCAGGTGTCGCAATAAGCGTTCCGGCTGAGAAACAAGGAACATCAACGATGGAATCGGGGTCAGTCGTGTCCGGTGCGTTGCTCGGTGTAACGTTGACGACGCTCATCGAATACGTCACCCCGGGATCTAGGGGCTCAGAGGTTATGTAGCCAGCGTTGGTTCCTTCAACCTCGACAAGGTACACAGTGATCGTACCACCACTGGGATTCGTCAGAATGTAGGATTCTTCCAGATAGATGTCGCCGCTCAGAAAAGTTGTCGAACCATCAAGGTTTGTTACTGTTCCGGTCTGTGTATCGTCGTCGCCATTTTCGTTGTTGAATCTGTCGCCGTTGAAAACATCCCCGGTATCGGGAACTGGCGGGCCAAAACCATTTCGAATGAAACCACCGGCCTCGTCCTCAACATTGAATACCCTTCGGTCCGTCGCGGGGTCATAGCTTGCGTCCAGGGTGATCGTATCAGGCCCAATTGTATTCACCGTAATGACGCCGGGTGCGTATCCGATGTATGAGTAGTTCGCCATTCTTTAACCACCACGCTTCAGGTGCCATCTAAGCACCTCTATTCACCGATAAATCGAGAACGCTCGCTTCAACTTTTCGAACGTCCGGAAACATGCTGTTCTAAGTACTATTTTTCAAGGCAATCTGAGGGCATTTTAGTGATACTGACGCAATTATGACCACAGGTGTCCAATTCCGCGCTTACTTTGGCATGCTTGACTTTCGTTAAGGCAGCCCTGCGACCCACCCGCCATTGTCATCAGACTAGCTAATCTGCGCAAAGGAGAGCGCAATGCGAGAAGTCATGACAAAGAGCATGGCTCGCAACATATTCTATGGCGGGTCACTGTTCTTCATCCTCATCTTCCTGGCCCTGTCGGCCCACTCGCACTGGTACATCGTCAACTCCGAGAATTCGGCGAAGCTTGATGACAGTGTGGTTCGGGGCAAACATGTCTGGGAAAAACATGCCTGCATCAACTGTCACACGATCCTGGGTGAGGGCGCCTACTACGCGCCGGAAGTCGGGAATGTGATGACCCGCTGGGGTGTGCTGGACGACCCGGAATCGGCCTTTGAAGCGCTCAAGGGCTGGATGGAGGCGCAGCCGACCGGCATTCCCGGTCGTCGGCAGATGCCCAATTTCAACCTCAGCGACGAAGAGATCCGCGATCTGACCAACTTCTTGATCTGGACGGACAACATCGATGCGCAGGGCTGGCCGCCCAACGAGGCAGGCTGAGAAAGGGAACGGAGCAATGAAATACGAATCCCAAAAAATCGCCTACGCCTACTTCGCAGTAGCGATGGCCCTGTTCGCGGTACAGGTAATCGGCGGCCTGCTGGCCGGTTTCATCTATGTATTCCCGAACTTCCTGAGTGAGCTTCTGCCGTTCAATATCGTACGGATGCTGCACACCAACTCTCTGATCGTCTGGCTGCTGCTGGGCTTCTTCGGTGCGGCCTACTTCCTGATCCCCGAAGAGACCGAGCGCGAGATCCATTCGACCAAGCTGGCCTATCTGCAGTTGATTATTCTTGTGGTTGGCACGCTGGGCGTGGTCGTGACCTATGTCTTCAACCTGTTCGAAGGCAACTGGCTGCTGGGCAAAGAGGGGCGCGAGTTCCTTGAACAACCCAAATGGGTCAAGGCGGGCATCGTCGTGGCCGCGCTGATGTTCCTTTACAACGTGTCACTGACCGTTCTGAAGGGCAAGAAGACGGCGATTTCGAGCATCCTTGTTCTGGGCCTCTGGGGTCTGGCGCTGCTGTTCCTGTTTGCTTTCTACAACCCGGGCAACCTGTCCTTGGACAAGCAATACTGGTGGTATGTCGTCCACCTATGGGTCGAAGGCGTATGGGAGCTGATTATGGCCTCGATCCTGGCCTACCTGATGCTGAAGCTAACGGGCGTTGACCGTGAGGTGGTCGAGAAATGGCTCTATGTCATCGTCGCCGCCGCGCTGTTCTCGGGCATCCTTGGGACAGGTCACCACTACTATTGGATCGGTACACCCGGCTATTGGCAGTGGATCGGTTCGATCTTCTCAAGCCTCGAGGTGATCCCGTTCTTCGCGATGATGGCCTTTGCCTTCGTCATGGTCTGGAAGGGCCGTCGTGACCACCCTAACAAGGCTGCTCTGCTGTGGTCACTGGGCTGTGCAACGCTTGCCTTCTTCGGTGCCGGTGTCTGGGGCTTCCTGCACACGCTGCACGGGGTGAACTACTATACCCATGGCACGCAGATCACCGCAGCCCACGGTCACCTGGCTTTCTACGGTGCTTATGTCTGCCTCAACCTGGCGATCTTCAGCTATGCGATGCCGATCCTGAAGAACCGTGATCCCTACAATCAGGTTCTGAACATGGGCTCGTTCTGGCTTATGACCAGCGGCATGGTCTTCATGACCTTCGTCCTGACCTTCGGTGGTACCGTGCAGACTCACATGCAACGTGTGGTCGGTGACTACTTCATGGACGTGCAGGACCAGATCGCGATCTTCTACTGGATGCGTCTTGGCTCTGGTGTGGTCGTGGTCCTTGGTGCGCTGCTGTTCATCTACTCGATCTGGGTGCCCCGGAAAGAGGTGATTGAACCCGGTGCCTCTGAAACCCCGGCGGAGTAATGGATATGGATGGCTCCATGAAATTGAATGAGGGGGCGGCGAACGCCCCCTTCTACCTCGCCCAAAGCGATGAATGCGATGTGTTCACCGCCGCCTACAACAACGACCTGCCGGTTTTGCTGAAAGGTCCAACAGGTTGCGGTAAGACCCGCTTTGTGGCCCATATGGCCGCCAAGCTTGGCCGCCCGCTTTACACCGTGGCCTGCCACGATGACCTCGCCGCCGCCGACCTGATCGGTCGCTACCTTTTGAAGGGCGGCGAAACCGTCTGGGTTGATGGCCCTCTGACTCGTGCGGTGCGCGAAGGCGCGATCTGCTACCTTGATGAGGTGGTCGAAGCCCGCAAGGACGTCACCGTTGTGCTGCACCCGCTGACCGATGACCGGCGCATCCTGCCGATCGACCGCACCGGTGAAGAGCTTGAGGCCGCGCCCGGCTTCATGCTGGTGGCCTCGTACAACCCCGGATACCAGAATATCCTGAAAACCCTGAAACCCTCGACCAGGCAGCGGTTCATCTCGCTGGAATTCGACTTTCCTTCGCCCGAGATGGAGGCCGAAGTCGTCGCGCAAGAAAGCGGTCTGCCGCTTGAACGCTGTAAACCGCTGGTACGCCTTGCAGGTAAGTTGCGCGGGCTTAAGGGTCAGGACCTTGAGGAAGGCGTGTCCACCCGGCTGGTCGTTTATGCCGCGACGCTGATCGCACAGGGCATGTCCACCGACCGCGCCATCCTCGCCGCAATGATCGAACCTCTGACTGATGATGAGGATATCAAACGCGGGCTCCTCGATCTTGTCACGGCTGTCTTTGGGTGAGGCCGGCCGATGGTCAGGATCGATTTTGAGCCATGGGAACCCGAAGAAACGATCGGGAAACTGTGGCACACCCTTGCCAGTCGCCTTGATGCACCTGAAGTGCATGATGGAGCCGCGGTCGACCTCTCAGAGGTCGCAGGGCGGCTGGCAGTCCTCTTTCGAGGACTTGGGGGTAGTCCGGGCGTAGAATTGCGCCCGGTCTCGCCCGAGATTTCGCGCCACCGTCTGGGGTGGCGTCGTCGTCTGGCAACCGAGGCCGAGATGATGCCGCGTGCGTCGTTCGATGGCGAAGTTCTGCGTTTGCCGGATCGGCTGGCGGTGTTTCCCGCGCGTGAAGCCAACGGTGCGCTTTATGTCTGGCTGGCCGCCGCCGCTGCACATGCCGGAACTCGTATCGACGAAGACGACCCGTTGCGCGCCGACCTGCATGCGCTTGTTGCCGCCCGACAGATGGTCGAGGCGGCGTTGCACAACGCCCCCGGCCTGCGCCCGCTATATGCGGAACTGTGTAAGGGCGTGCTGTATCAACGCGACATTTCCGGGCTGCCACCCGTCGAGGCAGCGGTTGAAGAATTGGTCCGCCACATGCTGGGTGACCCCGCGCCTTTGTCGCCAAAGGCTGAACATCTTCTAGCGTTGGATGACGACCTCACTGCCCCGCGCGGCTATCAGCATTTCCGGCCTGTCCCGCTGTGGCCCGAGTTGCGCCCGGTCGGGTTCTCCGAACATAACGAAGTGGAGAACCCCGAAACAGAAGGACCACCTGAGGAATCCGGCGAAAAAACTCACCGTGCCCGCCGCCGCAAATCGGATCAGGCCAACCGCAGCGACAGTTTCATCCTGCACAAGTTCGAAGCGATCCTCAGTTGGGCCGAGTTCCTGAACATCAACCGGCGCATCGACGATGACGATCCTGATAACGCCAAGAAAGCCGCCGATGATCAGGAAGAGATTGGCTTGGGTCAGATCTCGAAGGCGCCGCCGACCAAACTGAAACTTCATCTGGACCTCGCTCCGGAGGACGTGAACCGCGAACGCCTGTCGGGACGGGTTTTGTATCCCGAATGGGACGTGCGCATCGGCCAATACTTGCCCGATCATGTCAACGTTCTGACCTCGGATGCCGAGATTCGCGAAGATGCCGCCGAGTTCGGCAAAGACCCCGCCACTGCCCGCCGCATCCGCGCCGTGAAACGCCAGTTCGAGGCGCTGCGCCCGGGCCGCGTGATGACACGCGGTCATCTGGATGGTGACCAATTGGATATCGAGGCAGCCGTTCGGGCGCAGGTAGACCGTTGTGCCAATGGCGAAGGCACCGAACGCATTTGGATGCAATCGCGCCCCGAGGCGCGCGATCTGGCGGTGTCTATCCTGCTGGATGTCAGCCGCTCGACCGAAAGCGCCGTCACAGGCCGCGCCGTGATCGACATTGAACGCGAGGCTCTTGCGGCACTCGCCTGGGGTTTGAACGCCTGCGGCGACGATTTCGCCATCCACGCCTTCAGCTCGCTGAAACGCCAGCGGGTTTACGTGCAGCGCTGTAAACGCTTCGATGAGCCGATGGGTGGTTTGGTGGAACAGCGCATAGCCTCGCTGCGCCCCGGCCACTATACCCGCCTCGGCGCCGCAATCCGCCATTGTTCCGCCGATCTGGCCTGCCAATCGCGCAAACGCCGGTTGCTGTTGATCATCACTGACGGCAAACCCAACGACCTGGACCATTACGAGGGTCGCCACGGTATCGAAGACACCTGCATGGCCGTGCGCGAGGCGCGTCGGGCAGGGCAATCGGTCTTTGGCGTTACCATCGACAAAACCGGCAAAAGCTGGTTCCCGCGCATGTTCGGTCAAGGCGGCTTCGCCGTCATCCCCGACCCGCACCGGCTGATCATGGCCCTGCCTCAGATCTACCGCCAACTGGTTGGAGCATGAGCGACGCCTCTTTGATCGATGAGCTTCCGGGCGAGCTGCTGATGTGGGTTCTGATCATCTCGGAATTGCTGGTTTTCGGCGCGGGCCTGATTGCCTTTATGGGCGTGCGCCTGACCGACCCGACAGGATTTGCCGAGGCTCAATCGCACCTTTACCGGACAGGGGCGGCGCTCAACACGGTGGTGCTGGTCACCTCGGGCTATCTGGCGGCGCAGGCGCTGAAGTGGCGAAAAATCGCGCGCCGGGGCGTGGCCCGAATGGCCTTGATCACTGCCGCCGCGCTGGGTGTCGTGTTCCTGATCATCAAAGGTGCGGAATACGCGGGCAAAGCTGCACAGGGGATCACCTATGAGACCCACCCATTTTTCCTGTTCTATTATCTGCTGACCGGGTTTCACGCCGCACATGTGTTGGCAGGGGTCGGTATCCTGCTGCTGGTCGCCTGGCGTGACGATCCACGCAACATTGAGGCAGGTGCGCAATTCTGGCACATGGTCGATCTGGTCTGGATCCTGCTTTTCCCCGTGATCTACCTGTTGGGATAATACGGATGCCCGCAGCTTCATCTTTTCCCAAATACTGCCGCCGGAGGCTCCCGAATACGCTCACACGCGCATGGCTCAGCCTTCTGGCGCTCAGCGTTGCATCTGCACTGCTGACTGTGCTGCCCATCCCGCCAGCCGTTCTGGCGGGATGTATTCTGGTCCTCGCACTGGCGAAATGTCGCGTTATCCTGGCTTGTTATCTTGATCTCGTAAGCAGCCCGGCCTGGCTGCGAGGTTTCACCATGGTGCTGACGGGCTTTGCCATCATTGTCTTCGCCCTCTACCTGATCTGACTCAAAAAACGCCGCCTCCGGGGAGACGGCGAAGTATTACGCTAGGGGGCGCTTCTTGGTTACTGGGCTGCCATCGGCATGCGCGCAATCTGACAGCGTTGCCAGAGGGTGGACAGCGCGCCAACCAGATGTTCGATATCCTCATCCGTATGTACCGGAGACGGCGTGATCCGCAGACGCTCGGTCCCTTTTGGAACCGTGGGATAATTGATCGGCTGAATGTAGATGCCGAACTCTTCCAGCAGCGTGTCCGAGATAAACTTGCACTTCACCGGATCGCCAACCATCACCGGGATGATGTGGCTGGGGTTAGGAATATGAGGAATACCTTCCGCATCCAAACGGGCCCGAACCTTCGCTACACGGGCTTTCTGCAGGTCGCGTTCAGCATTCGATTGTTTCAAATGCCGGATCGAGGCCGCGGCCCCGGCGGCAATCGACGGCGGCAGGGCGGTGGTAAAAATAAACCCGCTGGCGAAGCTGCGCACGAAATCGCACAGCGCAGCCGAGGCAGCAATATACCCGCCCACCACACCGAACGCCTTGCCAAGCGTGCCTTCGATCACCGTCAGGCGATCCATAAGGCCTTCTCGTTCAGCGATACCACCGCCGCGTGGCCCATAGAGGCCAACGGCATGAACCTCATCCAGATAGGTCATCGCGCCGTATTTGTCGGCGAGATCGCAAATCTCTTTGATGGGGGCGATGTCACCATCCATCGAATAGACCGACTCGAACGCGATCATCTTCGGCGCATCGGGATCAGCTGCGGCCAGTTTGGCTTCAAGGTCATCCAGATCGTTGTGTTTCCAGATCACCTTCTGCGCCCGCGAGTGGCGGATGCCTTCGATCATCGAGGCATGGTTCAGTGCATCAGAGAATACGATCAGGCCGGGGATTTTCGCGGCGAGAGTGCCAAGGGCTGCCCAATTCGAAACATACCCGGAAGTAAACAGAAGCGCGGCTTCCTTTCCATGCAGATCGGCCAGTTCGGCCTCAAGCAGCACGTGGTCGTGAGTGGTGCCTGATATGTTTCGCGTGCCCCCGGCCCCCGCGCCACAGCGATCCAATGCGTCATGCATTGCATCGATAACAGATGGGTGCTGACCCATGCCGAGATAGTCATTGGAACACCAGATCCGCACATTTCGCTGGACAGATCCATCCGTCTGACGTGCGTTCGGGAAAGAACCACAGCGACGTTGCAAGTCTATGAAAACACGATAGTTCCCTTCATCCCGAAGGTCACTGAGGCTTTGACTGAAATAACGCTCGTAGTCCATGTTACGTGCTCCCCGGAATACTGGCTTTGAGCCGAGAATAGGGCAGCGAACCAAGCCGCAACATGACAATAGTCAAGTTTAGACAACATAAAACTATGGTGCACAACTGCCGGCTCTGGCATAGCGTGGAACAGGGATGGACCGACCGCGCCCATGCGCCGGCAGGAAATAACAGGGGTATTCTCTTGTCTCACGAAGCACAAAAAGCGATCGCACGTCAGTCGCTGCTGCTGCGCAGTTTACCGGAACAGCATGTGGAAACACTGCTGAGTCACGCGATCTGGCGTCAGTATGACCGTGGTGAGACAATATTCCTGCAGGAGGAAAAAGCGCAGGCCATCCACGTCGTGCTTGAGGGTTGGGTCAAGCTGTTCCGCATGACCCCCACCGGGGCCGAAGCCGTCGTGAGCGTCTTCAAACGTGGTGACAGCTTTGGTGAGGCCGTAGCTCTGCGTAACGTTCCCTATCCTGTATCCGCCGAGGCCGTATCGGCTTGTGATGTCATGCATATCCCCAGCCCGATACTGATCTCTTTGATGAGAGAGGACCCTGAGATCGGTATTTCTATTCTGGCCGCGACCTTTACCCATCTTCACTCGTTGGTGGCGCAGCTAGAGCAACTCAAGGCTCAGACCGGAGCGCAACGCGTGGCCGAGTTTTTGTTGAATCTCTGCGACAGCGACAAAGGCGGATGCGAGGTTTTGCTGCCCTACGACAAGATGCTCATCGCAGGCCGTCTGGGGATGAAGCCGGAAAGCCTGAGCCGGGCGTTTTCGCGGCTCAAGGCGGTGGGTGTGAAGATCAACCGCAACCACGCCGAAATCTCGGATATCGCGCTTTTGCGGGACTATGCGGAAAGCGATCCGGCGGAAAACTGGGGACGGTGACCCCGGCATTGCCGCCGGGCCCGACCAACCACTTCAGACGGTTGCGCCCTTGCGGCGAATGGCGGTGCCCAGACTTCCGGCGCAGAGACCAACGATAATTGCGATCAGCAGCGCTATCGTTCCAACGTGGGAAATCTGCCAACCAGCAAAGAGCAGAGGTGCGATCAGGCCAACCAATCCACCCATCAGTGCACCCAACCAGTATTGGCGCGTCATCATTCCCAGTGCCAGACCCAGAATGCCGGGCAGACCCAGTACGTTACCGCCGATGGTTCCAAGTATCTCTAACATCTCAGTCCCCACCTTGTTCCGAGCTTTTGTTCAGGAACGCGCGGATGTCGTCCCCTGATGCTGCAGCGTGTTCCTGGAGAACCTCACCATCTACCTCTTTCGCAATCTTCTCATACGTTTCCAAATAGTTGGGTGGGAGACTGTGTGCGATGCCCTGGTGGCAATCGATGCAGGTCATGCCGGTGTCGATTGCGCGCTGGTGTTCGCTGGCTGCGCGGGTTTCCTGAAGGGTGAAGTCCATATAGTCAAAGTTGTGGCAGTTGCGGCATTCGCGGCTGTCGGATTCCTTCATCTTCTTCCATACGGCCGACGCCATGGAAAGACGATGGTCCTCATACTTCTCTTTCGTGCTGATGGTGCCTGCCAGTTCGTGGTAGACGTCCTTCACGGCCATGATCTTGGCCTTGATCTTGTGGTTCCACTCGTCCGGGACGTGGCAATCGGAACAGATGGCCCGCACGCCGGAATCGTTATTGTAATGGACCGTTTCCCGATATTCGCCCAGATTGGTTTCCATCGTGTGGCAGGATACGCAGAACTCTTCCGTGTTGGTCAATTCCAGTGCCCAGTGGAACCCACCCCAGAACAGGATGCCTGCCAAAAACCCGGCCAGTAGTGTAAAGCCGACGCTGAGGACGGCGATCGGGCTCCAGAACCAGGTCCAGAGGCGCCGGATGAGTCCTTGTTTTTCTTGGGAGTCGGACATGTCGCGCTCTCCTTTTCGACCTGTGTTCAGTTTCCGGAGGAAGGTTCAAAAGTGTTATCGACCAGAGGCAGCGCATCGGCCTGTGGTACGTGGCACTGATTGCAGAAATACCGTGTGCCGGCGATCTGATCCAACTCTCGCCCTTCGCGGTCCAGATAGTGAGTCATCGACAACGTCGGAGCGTTGCGTTCACCAGCCTTGGTCCAGTCATGGCAGGAGAGGCACTGATTGGTGCGCAGGTCGATCTGGTACTGTTCGATCGAATGTGGGATCAGCGGCGGCTGCTGGCGATAATTACGCTGCATTCGGCCTTCGACTGTCCGATGCACCTGATCCAGAACGGCGGGCTCATCGACTTCGGCACCGCGTAGGCTGTTAACTCCGGCAGACTGCGCGAGGGCCAGGCCACCGAGGAGCAGCGGCGGGATCAGGGCAAGGCCCACTAGGATCGGCTTTTTCATCTTCTCACTCCTTCAAAAAGGTCTTGAGGCGCGCGGCTGGGGCGCGGCGGTTGATTCCGGTGGCGCGACGGTCAGGGCGTCGAACCGATGGGTGAATTTGAAAACGTCTTCAGCGCAGACATCGATGCAGCGACCGCAATTGGTGCAGTCGGGCGACAGGATCAGCGGGTTGTCATTGCCTTTCAGCGCCGGAGAGATCACATGGTTTTCCGGGCAAACCGCGTAGCAGTCCATGCAATCGTCACAGGCGTTGCGATTGGCGGCGCTGACCCGCAGCATCGCCTTGCTGCCCACCAGTCCGTAGAATGCGCCTACGGGGCAGACATGGCCGCACCATCCATGGCGCGAGACAAGCAAGTCAAACAGGAAGATCGCGGCGACCATCGCCCAGACGAAGCCCATGCCAAAGATCAACCCGCGATGCAGCATGGTGATCGGGTTGACCAGTTCCCAAGCAATTGCGCCAGTCAGGCCAGAGACGATCAGCACAGTGGCCATGATCCACAGCCGCGTTCCGCGTTTGGGCTGCCAGCCTTTTTGCAGACCCAGCTTGCGGTGCAGCCAGTGCGCGCCGTCGGTTACAGGGTTGATCGGGCAGACCCACGAGCAATAGACGCGGCCTCCGACCAACGCGTAGGTCGCCAGAACGATGACGGCACCAATGGCGGCGGTCAGCTCGGGCCAGTGCCCTGCGATCAGACTTTGCAGCAAGACGAACGGATCGGTCAGGGGCAGTACGCCTAGGGTCAGCGACCCGGCCAGAGTGCCCTGCACGATCCAGATGCCGAACCACGGGCCCAACAGGAACAGTACCAGGAAGAACACTTGGCTGGCGCGGCGCAGCAGCAGGTATTTATGGGCACTCAGCCAACCTTTGGCGGCGATAGCTTCATGCCCCAGCGGCATGTTTGTGCGGACGGTCATTGAGTGACCTCCGGCAATTTGAATCTGGGCTCAAACCCGCCCGGTGCGACAAGGTTATCGGTGCCCGGTCCCGGCAGGCGATCAGGCAAATCGATGATACCTTCGACGACGGGCGCGCCTTTGGCTTCTTTCTCTTCCCAGCCCTTGCGGTAGTGATCGGCGCTGCTGCCCCGAGCCAATCGGGCGGGCAGCACCTTGATCGCCGCTTCGGGCAGAACGCAGCTTTTCTCGCAAACGCCGCAGCCGGTGCAATGATCGGCGTGAACGGTTGGAATGAAGATTGCATGACTGCCCGAGCGGGCGTTGTGTTCGGTCTCCAGCGTAATGGCCTCGTCGATGACGGGGCAGACGCGGTAACAGACATCGCAGCGCAGGCCGAAGAAGTTCAGGCAGTTTTCCTGATCGACCAGAACGGCGACACCCATCTTGGCGTCGTCGATATTGTCCAGGCCGGGGTCCAGCGCCCCGGTCGGGCAGGCAGCGACACAGGGGATGTCGTCACACATTTCGCAAGGGATATCACGGGCGGTGAAATACGGCGTGCCGGTGGCCACCGCATCGACACCCAGCTCGGCCAGTTTCAGCGTGTCATAGGGACACTCTCTCACGCACAGACCACAGCGGATGCAGGCTGACAGAAAGTCTTTTTCCGGCAAGGCACCGGGGGGGCGCAACGCCTCGGCCGGCAACGCCCGTGCGTCCCGCGCCAGCCAGGCCAGCAAGGACCCGGCTGCTACGCAACCACCCGCTGCGCGCGCCGAGTCCTGCAGGAACCGGCGCCGCTGCGGCGAAAGGGGTGTGCCAACACGAGACATGGGGACGACCTTTGCCTTGCCAGCCTTTTACGCGCGCTCGACCTTACAGGCGCATTTCTTGAAGTCGGTCTCTTTCGAGAGCGGGCAGGTCGCGTCCAAAGTCAGCTTGTTTGTCAACTGGCCTTCGTCGAACCATGGCATGAACACCAGGCCACGCGGCACTTTGTTCCGGCCTCGGGTTTCGACCCGGCTGTTAACTTCGCCGCGGCGGGTGGAAAGAACGATCTCCTGCCCGCGGCGCAGACCGCGGTCGCGCGCATCGTCCGGGTGCATGTAGACAACGGCGGCGGGATAGGAGCGGTGCAGTTCGGGCACGCGGCGGGTCATCGAACCTGAATGCCAATGTTCCAGCACACGCCCTGTGCAGAGCCACAGGTTGAATTCCTCATCCGGTACCTCGGGGGCGGGTTCGTATGGCGCGAAGATGATCTTGGCCTTGCCGTCCTTATGGCCATAGAATTTCACGTCTTCGCCTTCAGGCACATACGGATCATAGCCTTCTCGGAAGCGGTACAGTGTTTCCTTACCATCCACGACTGGCCAACGCAGGCCACGCGCCTGGTGGTAGGTTTCGAATGGGGCCAGATCGTGCGCGTGGCCGCGCCCAAACTCGGCATATTCCTCGAACAGGCCCTTTTGCACGTAGTAGCCAAAGTGCTCGGACTCGTCGTTGTCGAATCCTTCTGCGGTCTCTGACAGCGGGAACTTGTCGATCGTGCCATTGGCGAACAGCACGTCATACATGGTCTTACCACGATGTTCTGGCATGGTCGCCAGCAGTTCCTCGCCCCAAACCTCTTCAACGGTGAAGCGTTTGGAGAACTCCATCAACTGCCACAGATCGGACTTCGCTTCGCCCGGCGCTTTGACCTGTTGCCGCCAGAATTGGGTGCGACGCTCGGCGTTGCCATAGGCGCCTTCCTTCTCGACCCACATGGCGGTAGGCAGGATCAGGTCAGCCGACAGGGCTGTTACAGTAGGATAGGGATCGGAGACGGCAATGAAGTTCTCCGGGTTGCGATAGCCGGGATAGCCTTCTTCGTTGATATTGGGCGCGGCCTGCATGTTGTTGGTGCACTGCACCCAATAGGCATTCAGATCGCCGTCCTTCAGCTTGCGGTGCTGTAAAACGGCGTGGAACCCGGGTTTGGGTGGGATGGTGCCCGCAGGAATTTTCCACGCGGTCTCGCAAATCTCGCGGTGTTTGTCGTTTGCCACAACCATATCAGCCGGCAGACGGTGAGCGAAGGTTCCGACCTCACGTGCCGTACCACAGGCCGAAGGTTGACCGGTCAGCGAGAAGGGCGAGTTTCCGGGTTCGGAAATCTTACCCACCAGCAGGTGCACATTGTACATCAGCGAGTTCACCCACGATCCGCGAGTGTGCTGGTTGAAGCCCATGGTCCACAGGCTCATCACCTTGCGGTTGGGGTCGGCATATTGCTGGGCCAGACGCTCAAGCTGAGCGGCAGGAACACCGGAGAGTTCCGATGTGTATTCCAGCGTGTATTCCGATACCGCTTCGGCATATTCTTCGAAGCTGATCGGCTCCATCTTGCCAGAGTTTGGATTCTCTGCCTCTTCCTGCAGCGGGTTGTTATCGCGCAGTCCATAGCCAATATCGGTGGCGGTCTTGGTGATGTTGACGTGTTTGTTGACGAACTCTTCGTTCACCGCGCCGTTCTGGATAATGTAGTTGGCGATATAGTTCAGGATCGCCAGATCGGTCTGCGGCGCAAAGACCATTCCATTGTCGGCCAACTCGAACGAGCGGTGTTCATAGGTCGACAGTACATGCACTTCGGATCCCGGTTTGGTCAGACGCGTGTCGGTCAGGCGTGACCACAGAATCGGGTGCATCTCGGCCATGTTCGAGCCCCAGAGCACGAATGTGTCTGCGTGCTCGAAATCGTCATAGCAGCCCATTGGTTCATCAATGCCGAAGGTGCGCATGAAGCCGACAACCGCCGAGGCCATACAATGGCGCGCGTTGGGGTCGATGTTGTTGGATCGGAAACCGGCTTTCATCATCTTGGCAGCAGCGTAGCCCTCCCAAACGGTCCACTGGCCCGAACCGAACATGCCGACACTGGTCGGGCCTTTCTTGGCAAGGGCCTCTTTCCACTTGGCAGCCATGACGTCGAAGGCTTCGTCCCAGCTGACGGGTTCGAACTCACCATTCTTGTCATATTCGCCGTTGGTTTTGCGCAGCATCGGCGTGGTCAGGCGGTCTTTGCCGTACATGATCTTGGACAGGAAATAGCCCTTGATACAGTTCAGACCGCGGTTCACCGGCGCATCCGGGTCGCCTTGCGTGGCGACCACGCGCCCGTCTTTGGTGCCAACCAGAACCGAGCATCCGGTGCCGCAGAACCGGCAGGCGGCTTTGTCCCAACGGATATCAGGGTTGCCGACCTGAGCGCTGGCTTGTCCGGTCGCAAGGGGAAGTCCTGCGGCTGATGCTGTCGCAGCGGCGGCGGTTGATTTCAAAAAGGTCCGGCGGGATTCAGAGATGGTCATGACATGGGTCTCCGGCTTTAGATCTGGCGAGAAGCGTTAAGGTGCGGACGGGTCTCCGCTAGGTCTTCGAAATGGTGGTAGGTCAGGGTCAGAGAGATCACACCCGGGATCTGGTGCAGATCCATGATCGTCTCGGACGCCATTTTTTCCGGCGTATCCTCGACCACAACAACAATGCGGCCATCCTCGGATGCCGCGTGAACTTCTGCCCCGTTTGTACTTGCAATCGCGGCCTGTGCACTCTGCGTGGTTTCGGGGGCTACATGGACGAGGCATCCACAGATATTCATAAGGCTACCTCCTGAGTGGGCGGGGTGTGGCGTTCAAAGCTGACAGAACCGGCAGGACAGGCGCTGGCACAAGCGCCACAGCCGGTACAAATATTGGTGTCGAGTTGGGGTTCAGCACGACCTCCGGTTTGCAGCCGAAAGCGGATCGCGTTGTGGTCGCAGACATCCTGACAAACCCGACAGCTGACACCATTCATCGACAGGCAAGAGGCCGACACCGCAGCGCGCCAAGGCCAATCAGCCACGTGTTCAGGATTCAGCGCCCCGGTCGGGCAAGCATTGGCGCAATCACCGCAAAAAGTGCAGGGGCCTGCGTCCAATTGCACAACAGGCCAGCCTTGCGGGTCGAAACGGATGATATCTTCAGGGCAGGCCTCGCGGCATTCGTCGCATTGAGTGCAAAGCTCAAGAAACTCGGTCAACGCACCCGGTGGGTGGATGGCTGATGTATCCTCGCGCAGCACTTTCCCTTTCAGGAATGCGCGTCGGCTGGCTAGCTTGTTCATTCGCTCGCGACCTTTGAGTGATCGACAGGGGTTGGCCTGCCTGACTCGGGTGTTAGCGTAGCACAGCGTATAAGGAATTGACCTAGATCATTTTTGAACTGCTTATTTTTTCAGCATCCAGGGGCGGCAACACCCGAATATCAGGCGCGTTTCTCACCGATTGTAGCAACGCCAAGAACCGAAAGCACCTTTGCCTCGATCTGTTCTGCGTTCATTCCTGCGACGGCGTACATATCCGCCGGGCTCGCCTGATCGATGAAGATATCCGGCAGCACCATCGAGCGATACTTCAACCCTTCGTCAAACACGCCCTCATCCGCAAGCAATTGCGCA
The DNA here is from genome assembly GCF_056583445.1 of Ruegeria sp. S84. Classification (NCBI taxonomy): domain Bacteria; kingdom Pseudomonadati; phylum Pseudomonadota; class Alphaproteobacteria; order Rhodobacterales; family Roseobacteraceae; genus Ruegeria; species Ruegeria sp. S84. The sequence goes on along the minus strand of NZ_CM152618.1, from coordinate 2,941,039 downwards.
ACATGGCTGCCAAAGCCGCCGATGGCCCCTTCCTCGATGGTGATCAGTGCCTCGTGATTGGCAGCCAGATCAAGGATCAGGTCCCGATCCAGCGGTTTGGCAAAGCGTGCATCGGCGATGGTGGGCTTGATCCCGCGCGCCGACAGCGCCTCTGCTGCTTTCTGCACTTCGGCCAGCCGCGTACCGAAAGACAGCAGCGCCACCCGGGCACCTTTCTGGATCAACCGGCCCTTGCCGATCTCCAATACTTCTCCGAGCTCGGGCAGATCAACGCCCGCTCCTTCGCCGCGAGGATACCGGAAAGCGATCGGGCCATCGTCATGTGCCACCGCAGTGGCGACCATGTGCATCAATTCGGCCTCATCTGCAGCCGCCATGACAACCATACCCGGAAGGTTGGCCATGTAAGCAATATCAAACGATCCCGCATGGGTCGCACCGTCTGCCCCAACCAGACCCGCACGGTCGATGGCAAATCGCACCGGCAGGCGTTGGATCGCCACATCATGCACAACCTGATCATAGCCACGCTGCAGGAAGGTCGAATACATCGCACAGAATGGTTTCATGCCCCCGGCGGCCAGCGCAGCCGAGAAGGTCACGCCATGCTGTTCGGCAATCGCAACGTCGAAACAGCGCGACGGATAGCGCTCGGCAAACAGGTTCAGCCCTGTCCCGTCCGGCATCGCGGCTGTAACCGCAACGATCTTGTCATCCCGCGCTGCTTCATCGACCAGTGTCTTGCCAAAGACCGAGGTATAGGAAGGCGCGTTCGAAGGCGCCTTTTTCTGCTCGCCCGTCACCACATCGAATTTGGCGGTCGCGTGACCCTTGTCGCGGGCCTGTTCGGCGGGGGCATACCCCTTGCCTTTCTCGGTCAACACATGGATCAGGATCGGTCCGCTTGCCTTCGCCTTGACCGCACGCAGAACCGGCAGCAACTGGTCCAGATCATGCCCGTCGATCGGGCCAAGATAGGAAAAGCCGAGCTCTTCAAATAGCGTCCCGCCCATGGCCATGCCCTTCAGCATATCCTTGGCGCGCTTTGCCCCTTCGCGGAAGGGTTCCGGCAGCAACGACACCGCACCTTTGGCAGCAGCTTTCAGATCGTGAAACGGTTCTTCGGCATAGATGCGCGATAGATAGTTCGACAAGGCGCCCACTGGTGGTGCAATGCTCATCTCATTGTCATTGAGAATTACGATCAAGCGTTTCTTCAGGTGGCCTGCGTTGTTCATCGCCTCAAAGGCCATGCCGGCGGACATAGAGCCATCGCCGATCACAGCGATCGCATCGCCCAGCCCTTCAGGCGTAACGCCGCCCAGATCACGCGCGACAGCAAAGCCTAGCGCGGCACTGATCGAAGTACTGGAATGTGCAGCGCCGAATGGATCATAGGCGCTTTCACTGCGCTTGGTGAATCCGCTTAGGCCGTCTTTTGTGCGCAGGGTGCGAATTCGGTCCCGGCGTTCTGTCAGAATCTTGTGCGGATAACACTGGTGACCTACGTCCCAGATGATCTTGTCTCGTGGCGTGTCGAATACCGCGTGCAGCGCCGTGGTCAGCTCGACGACACCCAGACCCGCGCCCAGATGCCCTCCGGTCACCGAAACTGCTGAAATCGTCTCGGCCCGCAACTCATGTGCGACCTGATGCAACTGCGCATCTGAAAACTGCTTCAGATCCGCTGGGCGGCTCACAAGGTCCAACAAGGGCGTATTCGGGCGGTCAGACATTTGGCGTTCCTGGCTTAGCTGTCCCGGGCAATAACGAAGCGGGCAGCCTGCTTCAAGGTTTCTGCAGCGGGGCCATGTTCGTCCAGCGCAGCACAAGCCTGATCCACAAGCTCAATTGCACGGGATCTGGCGGCGTCCAGACCCAGTAGCGAGACAAAGGTCGCTTTGCCCGCCTCGGCGTCTTTCTGCAGCCGCTTTCCGGCCTTTTCGGCATCTCCTTCGACATCCAAAATGTCATCCGCGATCTGAAAGGCAAGCCCAAGCGCCTGGGCATATTGGCGCAAGGGGGTGGGATCGGCCTGCGCCAATCGCGCACCCGCACAGGCGGACCATTCGATCAACGCACCGGTCTTGCCCGCTTGCAGATGTGTAATCTCATCCAGTGTCAGCGGCTCCGCCGCCGTCTCAGCGGCGATATCCAGCGCCTGACCCAGAACCATACCCTGTGCGCCGCTCGCTTTTGCCAGTGTTAGAGCCAGTTCAGCGCGTATTTCAGCATTTCCGACCTCTGGCCGCGTGCAAAGCTCAAACGCAAGTGTCTGCAGCGCATCCCCGGCCAGAACGGCGGTGCCCTCATCCCATTTCACGTGCACCGTCGGGCGTCCACGCCTCAGGTCGTCATCATCCATGCAAGGCAGGTCGTCATGGACCAGAGAGTATGCATGCAGCGCTTCGATACCTGTCGCTGGCCAGATTGCCCGAGCTGTATCGACGCCAAGCAACCGCGCGCTTTCCAATACCAGAAACCCTCGCAGACGCTTGCCGCCCTCGGTGGCATAGGCCATGGCCCGTGTCACATCCAGATCATCCAGCGCGCTCAGAACCAGATCGAAATGGCTCTGAATCAGCGTGGCATCCTGTGCCAGCTTTTCACGAAACATTTACTGACCTTCGACAGGCGTCGTTCCGGTTGGCTGGCCATCTGCGTCCAGAGTGATCGCGGCCACTTTTTCCTCAGCACGCTTCAACTCATCCTCGCAGCGCTTCTTCAATGCGGCGCCACGTTCGTACAGCGCAATCGATTGATCCAGCGCCACATCACCACGTTCCAACTGGCCAACCACGGCCTCAAGCTCTTTCATCGCTTGTTCGAACGTCATCTGTTCAACTGGGGTATCGGTCATCGTGCTGCCTTTATCAGTTCTTCCACATGGGCGCGTGTCGCCTCGGCCAATGCGTTCAGATCATAACCGCCTTCCAGAGTCGAGACGATACGGCCATCGCACACGTCATCGGCAATCTTGCACAGCTCCGCCGTGATCCAGGCGAAATCGCCAGTGGACCAATTGAGATTGGCCAACGGATCATCCTGATGCGCATCAAACCCAGCGGAGATAATGATCAGTTCCGGCCTGAACGCCCGCAGACGCGGAAAGGCTTGCGCCTCATAGGCTGCCCGCATCTCGGCCCCACCCGTGCCCGGAGCCAATGGTATGTTCAAAACGGTCTCATAAGCACCGGTCTCATCCGGGCGGCCCGAGCCGGGCCATAAGGGCATCTGCTGGCTGGTAATCACCAAAGCGCGTTTCTCATCCCACAGCAGGTCTTGCGTGCCATTGCCATGATGCACGTCGAAATCCACCACTGCCACGCGGTTCAACCCGTGATGATCCAACGCGTGCTTTGCAGCCAGCGCGGCATTCCCAAACAGGCAGAACCCCATGGCCGTCTCGGTCTCGGCATGATGCCCCGGAGGCCGAATAGCGCAAAACGCGTTCGGCGCTTCGCCGCCCAGAACTATATCAACGGCCCGCACGGCGGCACCCGCCGCACGATAGGCTGCATCAACAGATCCCGGAGACATGAACGTATCCCCATCAATCTGCTTGAACCCATCCGGGGGCCTATGGTCGAGAATATCGCTGATATGGTTCTGCGGATGCACCTTCAACAGATCGTCATCCGCCGCCAACGGCGCCGTCACACGCTGAAGATCCAGCCCTTCAAGTGCATGTAGGATATGCTCTAACCGCGCCACCCGTTCCGGATGTCCCTCAGGTGTCACATGGTGCAAACAATCTGCATGGGTCAAAAGGGCGGTTTTCATCAGGATCCCATCTTCATCTGGCTAAAAATACCTTCGCCGAAGGCCTAAGATCGCCGCGCAGCGGCAAAATCAATCCGGTGCCAACATATACCCTGCACCCCGTACGGTCTGCAGATACCGGGGTTGCTTCGGATCTTGCTCAAGCTTCCGACGCAAGCGGGTGATCTGTACGTCCACAGCGCGCTCCTGTGCCTGACCTTTGTCACGCCCCAGATCTTCGACCAGCTTGGCTCGGCTGATCGGTTCGCCGGGTTGAGCCGAGAATATTTTCATCAACTGGCTTTCGGTCGCGGTTAGGCGCACCGGGTCTTCGCCCTGCCACATCTCACCGCGTTCGATATCATAGCGAATGGGTCCAAGATGCAGAATTTTTGCTGCTGTGTCTTGCGCGGGCGTCTCTGGCATCCGACGCAGAATGGCGTTGATCCTCAGCAACAGCTCTTTCGGCTCGAATGGCTTGGCCAGATAATCATCCGCACCCGCCTCAAGTCCGGCAATCCGATGCTCGGTCTCGCCCTTGGCCGTCAACAGCAGGATCGGGGTGGAATGGGTGTCGCGCAGGGATCGGGTCAGGCTAACGCCGTCTTCGCCGGGCATCATCACATCCAGTACAATCAAGTCGAAATCGAGCCCCGACAAAACCCGCCGTGCGTGCGCTGCATCCCGCGCCGCGGTTACAAGAAAACCGCTGCGCATCAGGAATTTCTTGAGCAAATCACGAATACGCTCGTCATCGTCGACGATCAGAAGATGGGCGTCCATTTCGCTCATGAAGTCGTATCCCGCAGTTTCGTATATGCACGACGCATATCAGCATCCATCATCGCTTCAAGCACTTTGCGAAACCCGGCCACCGCTTCGGGGCCCGCATCTTTGTAGGCCGCACGCATCCGGGCGCGCTGGGCGTCAGATAGTTTGGCCTCGAGTGCCTTTCCTTTATCCGTCAGAAATAGGTGGCGTTCGCGTTTGTCCACTGTTCCGACCCGGCTTTCGACCAACCCATCTTCAATCAGGCTGCGCAAGACGCGATTCAGCGATTGTTTCGTGACACCCAATATGGCCAGTAAATTGTTGACGGTTGTACCCGGCGCACGGTTGATGAAGTGGATGGCCCGATGATGAGCACGGCCATAGGCCAATTCAGTCAGGATACGGTCCGGATCAGCGGTAAAGCCGCGATAGGCAAAAAACATGGCCTCGATGCCCTGCCTCAGTTGTTCATCTGTTAGAAACAACAGGCTTTCTCCGCTAAAGACCGGGGCGGGACGGATGTCGGTCATGTTGGGCCTCATTCGCAATATAATCTGACTTTATGTCAGCCTTATTGACATTCCAAGAGCGCACAGGTATCGAATCGCAGTTTTTGCGCAACATTGTGTCCGATACGGACCTAAACGGCGCAACATTCGGAAATATCGACCGGTTCAGGAGGTTTCGCATGGCTGGATATGACGATCGCGACGGTGTCATCTGGATGGATGGCGAATTGGTGCCCTGGCGTGAGGCCAATGTGCACATCCTGTCCCACGCGATGCATTATGCGTCTTCGGTGTTCGAGGGTGAGCGCGCTTACAACGGCAAGATCTTCAAAAGCCGCGAACATTCCGAACGCCTGATCGCGTCGGCAGAGGCGCTGGATATGCCGATGCCATACTCGGTCGATGAGATCGAGGCCGCCAAGGAAGAAGCGCTCAAAGCCAGTGGTCTTCAAGATGCGTATGTACGTGCGCTGGTCTGGCGCGGTTCGGGCGAGGATATGGGTGTGGCGTCCGCCAAGAATCCGGTTCGGATGGCCATCGCTGTTTGGCCTTGGGGTGCCTATTACGGTGACGCTAAGATGCAAGGCGCCAAGTTGGACATTGCCGAGTGGAAACGACCCAGTCCGGAAACCATTCCAGTGCATGCCAAGGCAGCAGGTCTTTACATGATCTGCACCATTTCCAAACACAAAGCTGAGGCCAAAGGCTGCTCGGACGCTTTGTTCATGGATTATAATGGCAACGTCGCCGAGGCGACGGGGGCAAATGTCTTCTTCGTTAAGGATGGCGAAGTGCACACCCCGCTGGCCGATTGCTTCCTCAACGGCATCACTCGTCAGACGGTGATCCAGATGCTGAAAGACAAGGGCATCACTGTTCATGAACGTCGGATCCGTCCCGAGGAGATGGCCGATTTCGAGCAATGCTGGCTGACTGGCACTGCAGCCGAGGTTACACCTGTCGGGCAGATCGGCGATTATACCTTCGAGGTTGGCGATCTGACCCGCGAAATCGCCGAAGATTACGAGAAATTGGTCCGCGCGTAAGTTAACACCGTATTGAACCCCCGCTCAGGCGGGGGTTTTGATTGCAGATCATGCAAATATGCATGCAGATCGTTCGAAGGTATGGACGCTGCCGGGCCAAGCCGTATCGTTGGCTCATGTTAGATCTTCTCAGCGATATCCTTACACGCCTGTCTCTGCGTGGCACATTTTATTTCCGCACATCCTTTACTCCGCCGTTTGGGATACAGGTGCCGGGCTTCGAGAACGTGGCCCGGTTTCACTTTGTGCAACGCGGTGAATTGAAGGTGCACCTGCCAACAACCGGCGAGACCTTGCGGTTGCGGCAGGGTGATCTGATTCTTATTCCCCACGGTGCGCCGCATGCGCTGCTGTGTAATGAAGTCAAACCCTATGATGCCTTGCCCCTTGAGCGGGTGTTAGAGCTGTCAGGCTACAAAGGCGATGGTGTCCTGGTCTATGGCGGTGAGGAAGACGAGCGCGATACGCAACTGATTTGCGGACATTTCTCATTCACCGGGCCAGCCGGGCGAAACGGAACCGGTCATATGCTGATCGACCGGTTGCCACCTTTTATACTGATCGAGAATTACGGTGAAGAAGCGGGTGCCTGGATCGAGGCGACATTGCGTATGATCGGATCTGAAGTGTCCGGTGCTCGTATCGGCGGTGACCTGATCGCGCTGAAACTGTCCGAAGTGCTGTTTGCGCAAGCGATCCGGGCATACCTTGAACATCAAAGTCCTCATGATGCCGCACTTGCCGGATTTGCCGATCCGCGCATCTCGCGGGCGCTGACAGCATTTCACCAGTCTCCGGCGCAGGAGTGGAGCGTTGCGATGCTCGCGCGAGAAGCAGCAATGTCACGCACTGCATTTGCGCAGCTTTTCTCACAAAAGATGGGGACTACCCCGATGCAGTACCTGACGGACTGGCGGATGCAGATCGCGTGCCATGGGTTGACCGAAAATCGCTGGAACGTTGCGGATGCTGCAGCAGAAGTGGGATACGCGTCCGAGGCTGCGTTTTCACGCGTGTTCAAGAAGCAGGTCGGACTGTCGCCCGCCGCGTACCGTGCGATGCACTAATCGTACTGATCAATTGAACGATCTGCAATAAATGCAAAACGAACTGGGATGTTGCGTTCAATCGCGCGCCCCTAATCTTTGATCATCACTGATTGAAGAAAGGAAGTTCACATGTCCCTGCGTTTTGTCACCCGCTCTGTCCATGCCTATCTTGACTACCCGGTTGCGATTGCGCTGATGGTTTTGCCTTTTGTACTGGGGCTGGGCCAGTCCAGCCCGCTGGCACTTTGGCTGTCCGTTGTGACCGGCATTGCAGCATTCGTGCTGACCGTTCTGACAGACCATCACCTTGGGATTTGGCGGGTTCTGCCATACAAGTTCCACTTGGCTGTTGATCTGCTTGTCGGCGTCACGTTCCTGTTTGCGCCCAGCCTGTTTGGATTTTCTGGGCTTGATGCGTTGTTCTACTGGGTGAACGGGGCCGCAGTCGTTGTGGTGATCTCGCTCAGCGCGCCCGAACAGAGCGCTATTGCTTGAAGTGAGTCAGAGCCATAGCGATCAGCTGGGCCATGCGGGCATCCGGATGGCCCTTTTTGTTTTAGACACTAATAAGGCCAAATTTGCCCAATGGGTCGCCCCTGTTGAATCAGATTTTCAGGCTTGAATTTTCCGACAAAAAACATCAGATATAGCGCAACGCCAGATGACACCATCAAGCAACTGGTTCCGGGGCGATCTGTGGGCTCAGCAAAAGCAGATGTGAAAGCCCGCCATCGCCCCGGGAACGACCAAAGGAGCCCGCGATTGCGTGATCGATTTGAAGAACTGATGGCCGATCCCTGCTGTGCATCGTGTGATTGCGACGCGCTAACCTCAGAAGTCGCGGCCTATCTCGATCACAAGACCTGCAACGCCGAGCGCTGCCGGGCGCTCGAAGAACACTCAGCCGCAACGATGTACGCAGTCAGGCGCGATTCGATGCGCGCGCTGAATGAGGGTGGTGCGCGGGCCTAGAAATCCACACCACGTTGGGCTTTGATGCCGGCTTGGAACGGGTGTTTTTCTTCGGTCATCTCGGTTACCAGATCCGCATAGTCCCTGAGGGCTTGCGGGGCATCCCGGCCAGTCAGGAACACGCTGGTTTTGTCTGATCGGGTCTGAAGCCCCTCAATAACAGTGTCTACTGAAAGGTATTCGTAGCGCAGGGCGATATTGATCTCGTCGAGGACAACCAGATCGTAGTCGCCGCTTTTCATCAGATCACAGGCCTTGTTGAAGGCCGAAGTCGCTGCCGCGATGTCGCGCTCGCGGTCTTGTGTATCCCAGGTAAACCCTTCGCCCATCGTGTGCCAGGTGACCAGATCGCGTCCCTCAAAGAACCTGCGCTCACCGGTTTTCCACTTGCCCTTGATGAACTGAACCACAGCCACTTTCTGGCCCCAGCCCAATGCCCGGATCACCACGCCAAACGCAGCCGAGGATTTTCCCTTGCCCTTACCTGTATTGATCAGCACCAGTCCCCGGCCGGGATCGACCGCTTCCGAGACTTTCTTGCGGTGCTTGGCTTGCACCTCTTGCATCTTTTCTTTGTGGTTCTGTGCGTCGCTCATCGGGAAACCTCATAGGTGTATCGCGACCCAACCTAGGGAAAGATTGCGAAAGGTAAAGTCAGGCTTTGGGATCCGTTGCTGATCGCGCTTTGGTCCGATCAAGGCCAAGTTGTCGTTCACGCAGGATCACCACGACGTTGCCTGCAATCACCAACGCCGCGCCGCCCAGCATCACCAGGGTTGGCAACTCATCGAACCAGAAATAACCAATGACAATGGCGAACAGCATTGTGGTGTAGTCATAAGGTGCCAGCATTGACGCTTGTCCAAACTTGTAGGACGAGGTCACCAGAATCTGCGCCACTCCGCCGATCAGGCCGATTGTCACCAGCAATGCGGCTTGCTCCCATGTCGGGATAACCCAGCCCCAAAACACTGTGAGACCCGAAAGCAAGGTCGCTGTGAGAGAGAAATAGAACACGATTGCGGCGGGATGATCCACCTGTACCAGTTGTCGAATATGTATCTGCACAAAGGCACGGGCAACGGTTGCAGCCAGCACGCAAAGCGCACCTATTGTTGCGGCGGTTTCGGCAGTGCCTGAACCCAGCCGGGGCCAGATCATGATCAGAACGCCGACGAGGCCAAGCGCGACGGCCCCGATACGAATCATTCGTATCCGCTCGCCCAACATGATTGCAGCCAGAATCAGCGTGAAGATCGGGGTTGCATATCCGATGGCGGTTACCTCGGGCAGCGGCAACAGGCTAAGACCAGTAAAGGTCAGTCCCATGGCCGAGGTTCCCAGAACCCCGCGCCAGAAATGGCCCATCGGCTTCTTGACGACAAAGCCGTGCACCAGCTCTCCTCGCCAGACCAGCCAGGCGATGATAACCGGAATCGCGAAAAGCGAGCGAAAAAACACCATCTCTCCCGGCGGGAAATCATCTGACAAAGCCTTGACCAATGCAGACATCGTCGTGAACAGCACGAGCGCACTGAGCTTGAGCGCCACGGCCAATGCCGGACGATGCGATGTTAAGGATTTCGCCATGGTCGCGAACCTGCGCCTTTGAGGCGGAAAGATCAACTGGCCAAAGTTGCCGTATCAGAGATTGGACCAGTCTAGTGGAAGCTGAGCTCCAATTTCCTCTGACAGGTCCTTTAGAAACCTCATCATCCGCGCGGCTCGGTCCTGCGCGATGGCCCTGCCTTTTTCGGTCAGCATATCATTGGGTAAGCGCAGCAGTTTTATTTGCCAGTGATCGATTGAAAAAATCAGGTCATTAGGTAAACGGTTTTCGGCAAACGGATCTGACGGGTCATAAAGGGTGCGTCCCAGGGCGCCCGAGACTGAAAAGTTGCGGGCAATACCGATAGCACCCAACGCATCCAGACGATCGGCATCCCGTAGTATTCGCGCCTCGGGTGTTTCGGGCGGGATGTTAGCCGAAAAGCTATGGGCGGCAATCGCGTGCTGCACGGCTCCAATTTCAGTGGTGGAATAGCCGAATTCTTCAAGAATAGGCTCTGATTCAGCGGCGGATCGCATCGAGGCCAGATGCCGATCCGGGTCATCTTTTGACAGGTTGATCAGATCATGCAGATAACACGCCGCCAGCAAGACACGCGGGTTGGTTTCATCATCCGCAATCGCCTGCGCATTAACCCAAACCCGATCCAGGTGCGCCAGATCATGCGCCGGATCCGTCTGCATCCGTTGCCTGACGACAGCGCGCAGCGAAGCGCGCAGATCAGCCAATCTGTCCACGGTTCTCGCCGATTTGACCACGGTGCAGGAGCAGGTGATCAAGGATCACGCAAGCCATCATTGCCTCACCTACCGGAACGGCGCGGATGCCGACGCAGGGGTCGTGGCGGCCTTTGGTAATGATCTCGGTCTCTTCGCCGGATTTGGTGATGGTCTTGCGGGTGGTCAGAATGGACGAGGTCGGCTTGACCGCAAAGCGCACCACAAGATCCTGGCCGGTCGAAATGCCGCCCAGAATACCGCCAGCGTGGTTCGAGCTGTATTGAGGGCCGTCCTGTCCCATGAATATCTCGTCGGCGTTGGCCTCGCCAGTCAGTTCGGCGGCGCCCATGCCTTCACCGATTTCAACCCCTTTAACGGCGTTTATCGACATCATGGCTGCAGCCAGATCAGTGTCTAACTTGGCATAAACCGGCGCGCCGAGCCCCGCCGGAACGCCGCGCGCGACCACTTCGACCACTGCGCCGACCGAGTTGCCGGATTTGCGCAGGTCGTCCAGATAAGCGGCCCAATCTTCGGCTGCTTTGGCGTCGGGCGTCCAGAATGGATTCTGTTCGATCTGCGACCAGTCGAAATTGGCACGGTCGATCTTGTGCGGACCGATCTGGGTCATATAACCGGTGATTTGAACATTCGGAGCGATCTGTTTGATAGCCTCACGCGCGAGTCCTCCGGCCGCCACACGTGATGCCGTTTCCCTCGCCGAACTGCGCCCGCCGCCGCGATAGTCACGGATCCCGTACTTCTGCCAGTATGTGATGTCGGCGTGTCCCGGACGAAACTTGTCCATGATGTCGCCGTAGTCTTTCGAGCGCTGATCGGTGTTCTCGATCATCAACTGCACCGGTGTGCCTGTGGTCTGGCCTTCGAAAACACCAGACAGGATCTTCACCTGATCGGGTTCGCGCCGCTGTGTGGTGAATTTGTTCTGACCTGGTTTGCGCTTGTCCAGCCAATGCTGGATCATGCCTTCATCGATCGTGACGCCCGGAGGGCAGCCATCTATGGTCGCACCCAAAGCGGGTCCGTGGCTTTCACCCCAGGTGGTAACGCGGTAGAGGTGGCCAAAACTGTTCATCGACATGGGGCATGCTCCTTTGAGCGATGTGATTAGCGGGGAGTGCCTTGGTCCTCAAGCGGATTTGCATTTGCAGAGAAGCAAGCGCCGCCCTGTGGGCGGTGCGATTGGAATAAATCAGGCGGCTTGAGCCACCGCGGCGCGGGTTGCGTTGATCTTGAGCGCTGCATGAGCTGCCTCGCGCCCTTTTTCGATGAAATGCGCGCGATAGATGGCGTTGTGGTGATCCGTTTCCTGATACTGATGCGGTGTCAGCGAGACCGACAGGACCGGAACGCCTGAATCGAGCCCGGCCCGCATCAAGCCATCGACAACCGCTTGTGCGACGAAGTCATGCCGGTAGATGCCGCCATCTACTACAAAGGCAGCGCAGGCTACGGCGGCGTAGCGCCCCGTTTGCGCCAGGTCACGGGCCAGCAGGGGCATCTCGAAAGCGCCCGGAACGTCGAATACATCAACCTGATCAGCTGGAATTAGTTCGAGAAACCCATCCAGCGCGCGATCCACGATGTCGGAATGCCAGTTGGCTTTGACAAAAGCATAGCGGGTGTGTGTCATCATGATCTCCTTTCGTAACAGACACGTCACCCAAGGCGATCACGAGCAGGCACACCGCATTACCGGCGCGCTGCACGTTCTCTTTCATCCGGACTGTAACCGTCGGCTCTGGCTTCTCACCAGATCTGCTGACACCCCGGAGTCCGGGGCCGCTCGCGGGCTTACGGGTCATGCCCGCATACCGCCGGTGGGGAATTTCGCCCCGCCCTGAGAACGAGTGGGACCTTGCCAAGGAGATATCGCTTCTGCAAGAGAAATTGGCAGGAGGACGAATATGCATCCCAATCCCACCTTTCGCGCTGAGGCGCGCGAGCGTCACATCGAGTTTGCGCGTGACCGCGCCTTTGGTGTTCTCGCGGTGTCGACATCGGATGCACCGTTGTTAGGTCATGTTCCCTTTATTCTGAACGAGGATGCTTCATCGGCTGACCTGCATCTGGTCCGGTCAAATCCGATTGTTAGAGCGCTGAAACAGCCGCAACTTGCAAAGATCGCTGTGTTGGGGCCGGATGGGTATATCTCGCCTGACTGGTACGAAGTCGATGATCAGGTGCCGACCTGGAACTATGTAGCGGTGCATCTGACTGGTGTGCTTGAGATGCGGCCAACGGACGAGCTGCGAAATTTGCTCGACCGGCAGGCGGCAGACTTTGAAAATCGCCTGCTGCCAAAGCCGCCATGGTTGGCGTCTAAGATGACACCAGACGCGCTGGATAGAATGATGCGCATGATCGTTCCCTGCCGACTCATGATCTCGGATGTCGACGGCACTTGGAAGCTGAATCAGAATAAGCCCGATGAGGCGCGACATCGCGCGGCTGATCACGTGCACTCAGCAGGACTTGGCAGCGAGGTGGCGCGCTTGGCCTCGTTGATGCGCAAGGCCTGAGGCACGCATTCTCGCCTTCCATTCATTGAGCGCTGAATGTGGCTAGATAAGCAGCGATGTCATCTGCGCCATTTTTCAGCTTGACGCTCATGTTCGGGCGGGCGGTGTCATCATCTAGATATTCCTTGATGAACCCGATCGGATCCCGAGAATAGGCGGCGATGTTTTCTTCAGTCCACACAAGCCCTTCTTGCCCGGCGCGGATCATGTCGTCGGTGAACATCCCGATGGGCAAACGTTCACTTCCATAAAGATAATCGTTCTCAGTTCCGGCGGTGCGGCCAACTACGCCAAAGAGATTCGGCCCGGTGATGCCGCCTTTGACCAGAACCTCGCCATTTTTGATGATCGCATGGCACGAAGAGCATCTGTTATAGAGCTGTTCGCCTTTCGCCGGATCGCCGGCTGCGATCGCCTGTACTGAAGTCAGAAACGAAACAAAAACTACGGTTTCTGCTATTTTGAGCATTGAACATCTCCGGCTGGGAATATTGCGCCTGTGGCCTTTCACGTATTCCCGTTTAGAGTGCAATCTAATTCTGGTAGATAATCACGTGTTTGAAATATCTATTTTATATTAATAATTTAAGAGAAATCGTATCGCGCTAAAATAGAAGGAATACAGTGTTCCTAAGGTAGAGCTGCACGTGAAATCGGCGGCGTTCGCATAGGGTGAGGACATTTCAATTTGGGGATCTACCAGCGCGGGTCAATGCCGAATCACGTCCTACCTGCCTGGCGCAATTCGCCGCTCTGAGGGTTAAAATCTACATTTGAGATTGAAATTTTGCCCTTTCACCGTGACATGAATGCTTAGATGCGGCGTATTGCGCGTTTAAGAGCGCTGGACGAACTCTATTCTCCCCGATAGATACCCCGTTTAAGACGCCGCACTTGTGCGGTGCGCGAGCTTTATGCCCGTTCGCGGGCGCCAGATAATCGGAGATAACCTCGTGTCCCAAGCTGAAGACCACGAAGGCACCCGCAGAGATTTCCTCTACTACGTCGCTGGCGGCGCAGGTGTCGTTGCCACCGGGGCTGCCGTTTGGCCCCTGGTAAATCAAATGAACCCGTCGGCAGACGTTCAGGCGCTGTCCTCGATCCGTGTGGATGTGAGCGGGGTAGAGCCGGGTACGCAGCTGACTGCAAAGTGGTTGGGTAAGCCTGTTTTCATCCGTCACCGCACAGGTGCCGAGATTCAGGAAGCTCAGGAGCAGGACGCTGAAGGTGTCGACGCGCTGCCTGACCCGCTGGCTCGCAACTTCAACCTGAACGCCGACGCACCAGCGACCGATGCCAATCGCGTCATGCCTTCGCCCGAAGGCGAAGGAGAAGGGGCGTGGATCGTTCAGATGGGTGTTTGTACACACCTGGGTTGTGTGCCGCTTGGCGATGCTGGCGACTTTGGCGGTTGGTTCTGCCCCTGCCACGGCTCGCACTACGATCTTGCCGGTCGTATCCGCAAGGGCCCCGCGCCTGAAAACCTGCCCATTCCGCCCGTTGAATGGGTGGACGCCACCACCATCAAGCTCGGCTAAGGGAGACCTAACTTATGTCCGGAATTCCCCACGATCATTACGAGCCGAAGACAAATGGCGAGAAGTGGCTGAACAGCCGTCTGCCCATCGTCGGCCTGCTTTACGACACCCTGATGATCCCAACCCCCAAGAACCTGAACTGGTGGTGGATCTGGGGCATCGTCCTGGCGTTCTGCCTGGCGTTGCAGATCGTCACCGGTATCGTTCTGGTGATGCACTACACCCCGCATGTTGATCTGGCCTTTGCCAGCATCGAACACATCATGCGCAACGTGAACGGCGGCTATATGCTGCGCTATCTGCACATGAACGGCGCATCGCTGTTCTTTGTAGCAGTCTACATCCACATCTTCCGCGGCCTGTTCTACGGCTCGTACAAAGCCCCGCGTGAGATTACGTGGATCATCGGGATGCTCATTTACCTGATGATGATGGGCACTGCGTTCATGGGCTACGTTCTGCCCTGGGGTCAGATGTCCTTCTGGGGTGCGACCGTGATCACCGGCCTGTTCGGTGCGATCCCGTTTGTTGGTGATGCGATCCAGACCTGGTTGCTGGGCGGTCCTGCGGTGGACAACGCCACTCTGAACCGCTTTTTCTCGCTGCACTACCTTCTGCCGTTTGTTATCGCGGCGCTTGTGATCGTGCATATCTGGGCCTTCCACACCACAGGCAACAACAACCCGACAGGTGTTGAGGTTCGCCGTGGCTCGAAAGCCGAGGCAGAGAAAGACACGCTGCCGTTCTGGCCGTATTTCGTGATCAAGGATCTGTTCGCGCTGGCCGTGATAATGGTCGTGTTCTGGGCTGTCGTCGGCTTCATGCCGAACTATCTGGGTCACCCGGACAACTATATCGAAGCCAACCCGCTGGTTACACCGGCCGAAATCGTGCCCGAATGGTACTTCCTGCCGTTCTACGCGATCCTGCGCGCCTTCACCGGTGAGGTCTGGGTTGTACAATTTGCCAGCTTCATCACTGGTGGTATCATCGACGCCAAGTTCTTCGGAGTAATGGCGATGTTTGGTGCGATCCTGGCGATGGCCCTTGCGCCCTGGCTGGATACGTCGACCGTACGTTCCGGCAAGTACCGCCCGATGTTCAAATGGTGGTTCTACCTCCTGGTTATCGACTTCATGGCGCTGATGTGGCTAGGTGCTCGCCCGGCAGAAGAGCCTTATGCGACCTTCTCGTTGATCGCTTCGGCCTACTGGTTTGCGTATTTCTTCGTGATCCTGCCGATCCTGGGTATCATTGAGAAACCCGAACGTCCGCCAGAGACCATCGAGGAAGACTTCAACGCGCATTATGGCAAGGCAAATGCCGACGCCACGCCGGCCGAATAAGAAGAGGGACCGGATACCATGTTCAAGAAACTTGCAATCGGTGCAGCTTTTGCGCTTGCCCTCGTCCCTGCTGCCTCGTTTGCAGCCGGTGGCGCTGATATAGAAGTCGAAGACTTCCAGTTCTCTTTCGAGGGTCCTTTTGGAACCTGGGACCAAAATCAATTGCAACGAGGTCTTCAGGTATACACTGAGGTTTGCGCGGCTTGCCACGGCCTGAACTACGTGCCGCTGCGCGATCTCGAAGCGCTGGGGTACTCTGAAGAACAGGTCATCGCCTATTCTGCGGCAAACTTCGAAGTGTTCGATCCCGAACTGGACGATTTCCGTCCGGCAATCCCGACCGACCACTTCCCGGCCAACAACGGTGTAGGCGCGCCTGACCTGAGCCTGATGGCCAAGGCCCGTGCGGGATTCCATGGCCCTTATGGCCTGGGCATCAACCAGCTGGTCAAAGGCATGGGGGGCGCGGAATACATTGCGTCCCTGCTGGACGGTTATACCGGTGAGGAAAAGGAAGAGGCGGGTGCGGTTCTTTATAAGAACAAAGCCTTCCCCGGAGGCTGGATCTCGATGGCACCGCCACTGTCTGAAGATCAGGTTGAGTTTGCCGATGGTAGTTCTGCCTCTGTAGAAGCAATGTCCGAAGATGTTGCTGCTTTCCTGATGTGGGCTGCCGAGCCGAAGATGATGGAGCGCAAGAATGCCGGTTTCGTCGGGGTTCTGTTCCTAACAGTTCTGTCTGTCCTGCTGTACCTTGTGAACAAGCGCCTGTGGGCACCGATAAAGGGCAAACGTCTGGACTAAGGTCGACGTATAACTAAAAACTAAACCCCCGCGCCATCACGGTGACGGGGGTTTTTTTGTTGCGATGGTGTGGAAGGGGCCAGCCCCTTCTTGGCCTGCGGCCAATTCATCCCCGAGGTATTTTGGGCCAGATGAAGAACGGATCACACTTGTAATTGAGCTTCGCTGTGCCCCCGTATCGTCGCGATTACGATCTCGCCTTCGGGTTGGGCGTTGCCGAAGGTTACTTCGGTAAATTGTTCGGTGCGGCCCATTGTGGGATTTTCCATCAGGATATTGTGGGTTTTGCCGATCTGTGCCGTCAGATGCTTGATGACCTGTGCATCGCCGGCTGCACGCAGGCGCGCGGCGCGTTCTTTGATGACATTGCCGTTGATCTGTTGCGGTATGCGGGCTGCCGGAGTGCCTTTGCGTTTGGAATAGGGGAATACATGCAGCCAGGTCAGGTTGCACTCGGTGACGAGCTTGAGGGAATTCTCGAAATGAGTCTCGGACTCGGTCGGGAAGCCAGCGATGATGTCCGCGCCAAAAGTCATGTCGGGTCGTAGTTTGATGGCGTCTTCAGTGAAACGAATCGCATCTTCGCGCAGGTGGCGGCGTTTCATGCGCTTCAGGATCAGATCGTCGCCATGCTGCAAGGACAGATGTAAATGGGGCATCAGGCGCGGCTCGGTCGCGATGGCATGCATCAGGTTCTCGTCGACTTCGATCGAGTCGATTGAGCTGATGCGCAGACGAGACAGATCGGGCACCAGTTTAAGGATACGCATCACGAGATCGCCTAGTTTCGGCTGAGCGGGCAGATCCGCACCCCATGAGGTCAGATCGACCCCGGTCAGAACCACTTCGTTGTAACCCTTATCGACCAATCGTTTGATCTGATCCACCACAACGCCCGCAGGGACGCTGCGAGAATTGCCCCGGCCGTAAGGGATAATACAGAAGGTGCAGCGATGATCGCAGCCATTCTGAACCTGTACATAGGCGCGTGAGCGGGTTCCGAAGCCATCAATCAGATGCCCGGCGGTTTCCGTGACAGACATGATGTCGTCAACCTGAACCGCCTCGGTCTGACCGATGAAATCGGCGGCCATGCCTTTCCAGGTATCCGGTTGCATCTTTTCGGTGTTGCCGATGACCGCGTCTACTTCGTCCATAGCAGCAAAGGTCTGCGGCTCGGTTTGCGCCGCGCACCCGGTGACGATCAGACGTGCCGAGGGGTTTTCGCGGCGCAGCTTGCGAATCTCCTGCCGCGCCTTGCGGACGGCCTCGGCGGTCACCGCGCAGGTGTTGACGATCACAGCATCCGTTAGGCCAGCCTGCTGCGACAGTTCTTTCATCGCTTCGGTCTCATAGGCGTTCAGGCGGCAGCCCAGAGTGCTGAACTTAGGCGGGTTCATTCCAGTGACCTCAGGTATTCAGGCGTCAGCGTGCCCGAAAACACATGGGCTGTGGGCCCCGTCATCCAGACCCCATCCTCGCGCCAGTCGACCCAGATCGTGCCGCCGTCCAGATCCACTTGCACCTTACGCCCAGTGAGGCCTCGACGTGAGGCAGCAACAGCCGTGGCGCAAGATGATGACCCCGAGGCCAGAGTGATCCCCACTCCTCGCTCCCATACCCGCATGCGGATGCGGTCGGGGGCGACTATTTGTGCGACCTGAACATTGGTGCGTTCGGGATAGAGTGGATGGTATTCGTAACGCGCGCCGAACTCTTCCATCGGAATGGCCTCGGCGTTGTCGACAAAGAAAGTGCAGTGCGGGTTGCCCATGCCAGTCGCTGTTGGACCACCTTCTATCGGCAGTTCCAGCGTGTCCATCTCTTCCGCCAGGGGAATCTCGTTCCAAAGAAGTTGGGGGTGCCCCATATTCACCGACGTCAGTCCATCGCCAGCGTCGCGGGCCTGCAGTGTGCCGCGTTCAGTTGTGAGCGTGAGTTCGGATTTGCCTGTTTCGTTCATCAAAAACCGGGCGATACAGCGCGTGGCGTTGCCACATGCAGCCGAAGTCGACCCGTCGGCATTGTAGAACACCAGATGCGCATCCGCTTCGCCGCGTTCGATAACCGCCAACTGATCGAACCCCACGCCGAACTGCCGGTGCCCGATTCCCCTGGCAAGGGCCGGGGTGACCGGCACGGCATGCGCGCGCGCATCGACAACGACAAAGTCGTTGCCCAACCCGTGCATCTTCATGAAAGCCAAACCGGTGTCGAGTATCTGTTGCATGGCGGGCATATAACGCCGGTCCAGACATGAATCCACCCTGTCGCGTAGATTCCTGAAAAAAGGGGTTGACCCCCCAGTTCCACCTGCCTAATTAGGCCGCCTATCGGGGCGCCGAACTCATACGAATGACGGCGAACTGAAGTACGAAATAAGGTCTTGAACCCGGTCGGGTATTTACCTTAAAGAGTGCTGCGGATCGAAGAGATCCTTAAAAGAGTGGGCCGTTAGCTCAGTTGGTAGAGCAACTGACTTTTAATCAGTGGGTCGCAGGTTCGAATCCTGCACGGCTCACCACTTTTCAAATTAAATCAAATACCTATACGAAGTACCGTATGCCATTTTTGGGAGTCAACTGCTTCCCGGAAGCATGTCGCTCCGGCTTGCCCGTCTCGATAGTAAGGCAATCACGCAACATTATAGATGCCAAAAGTCCCAACTACAGAACCGAGCGTATCGAAGCCGACGATCGTATTTAGTGAAGAGTTCGAGTATTTTTCTAGATACGAGTATTAAAAGCCCATCACTCTTTCAAGCTTCTTTGCGAATGTCTTCATGCGCAGGTTCATCTAACACTGCGAACCTTCGAAGTAATCTCTACGCCGATAGAGACTTCTTGCTCTAAGTGGCCACTAGAGGTGATCCGTATTCCCTTTTTTCTGTTCTAGAGCGAAACCATTGCAATGCTGCGAAAAAGGCGGAAGAAGCTATTTCGTTGACACGATACGGTCCGCTTCAGAATAAAGACTGCTTGCCACCTGAACCGACTCTGCGATGAGGTGACTTATAAGCTGTTTTAAGGAATACACTTATCAACGCATAAGGTAGTAGTAGTATTGGCTCCTGCATTCGGAAAGCTCGTTCTGGCTTCGATGTTTAACCCCACAGAGGGCGCTGTCGCCAGACACAAAATAAGCCTCTAGCGATCCTCAACTGTGATTTGGATGGCAGAAAGCTAAGCTTCTCTTGCCTACAGAATTGTGCCCAAGCCTTTTAGGCAGTCGCAACATCGGCTCAACGTCAACCAATTTTGCCCTTCGAGCTGCTTTGTACGTCAACGGCGTCAATCTCTACCGCGATTGATGATGCTAGTCCTAGCTACCCGATTTACTGCGTTCATAAAAACAGACCCTGGCGCACATGCAGCGAAAGGTCACTTTGTCTCGCGGAGCGGGCGTTGGTGAGAGTTGCAACGAATGGCTACTTTGAACCAAATTGACCGATGCTGCTCGAAGCTCCCATAAAAGCAAGGCGCCGAAATCTGACTTTGCAAAGGTGCCGTTCAAAGTTTCGCTTGCCCAACCTGAACTGCCCAGATGGTCGGAGGCTCTTGGTGGAAGTGCGGCACTTTAGAGTGTTGGCCTATGTGAAGTAAATTTAGGTACGGAGCATTGTTGGGCTACGTCAGTCAACGTAAACGCCAGGGAATAAGGGTAATGCGAAATCCGATTAACCAGATGACAATTGACAAACTAGTGGTCGATTAATCTCATTGTCCGCGCAAAACCTACCAAGCGAGCTTCAGCGCTGCTTTCGTTTAACCGAAATAATGCACCCAGAGTGTTTTGGATGCCGAGCAGGTACATCCCGGGCCATTGCGTCCACGTTTCCGAGGTGCCGCAACGCTCCGTTGTTCAGCAACACGCCTCGCCCGGCATCATACCGGCGCTGTCCAAATCCGCTGGCAACGCATTCCCAGTCTTCCTTGGCCGCCGCGTTGCGGAATCTCGGTAGGTCGTGCGGGTCATGTCGTCCAGGTGTTGCTGCGACGTGATCGTGTTTCTTCGCATTACTTTGGTGGGTTAAATGGTGGGTCACTTGTGTTGTGCTAGGTTGCTGGACACTACCGGTTGTCGGCCTCGGCTTGGGGCGCATGATTGTCACGACGCCTTGAGGTTTCGGATGTCCTGGGACGGCCACGTGAGTTGCCGTCGGTTTCGGCGTCAACTGTGGAACCTGGCTAGGAACCGCCGTGGGAACCTGATTGGGGGTTGCGGTTGGGGCAAGCGGTGGTGTCGCCGTAGTACCGCTGGGTTGCGGAACACGGCCGGGCACTGCGACCGGAATCTGGTTTGGTGTTGCAGTCGGGACGAGCGGTGGCACAGCAGTTTGTCCAGTGGGCTGAGGTGGGACCTGACCAGGAACTGCGACTGGTATTTGGTTTGGCGTTGCGGTTGGCACAAGTGGCGGTACCGCTGTTGGGTCGGTAGGTTGAGGCGGAACCTGGCCAGGGATAGCTATCGGAACTTGATTAGGAGTTGCAGTCGGAACTTGCGGCGGCACCGCGGTAGGACCGGTAGCCAATGGTGGAACCTGATTGGGAACGGCTGTCGGAACCCGGTTTGGTGTCGCGTTTGGTGCCAAAGGCGGAGTTAGCGTCGGCGCTACTATCGGTGTGGGAACCTGACCAGGAACCGCTATTGGCGTCGCAATAGGAACCTGACCGGGAATTGCGTTCGGTACCGCGCCCGGCGCAAGGACTGGAACAGTAACGGAAGTGGGTGTTTGCTGCGTTCCCTTAGGCGGCAACTGATTTGCCACCGGCTGAGTAGGGCCAGTAACTTGATTACCTGCCCCTTGCCCACCAGACTGCCCGCATCCTTGGCTCGACTGGTGCGGGTTCCCTACGCCTCGGCACCACCCGTAGTGATTTCCGCGGGCAACGACCTGGGTAGCGGCCAGTTCTGCGATCAAACAAGCTGCAGTAAGTAAAACAATGCGGTTCCGTTTCATAACATCCTCACCAACTTGTTGTCAGAGCAAGATACGCGCCAGGATCGCCAGATTCGGTTAAAGGGCCGTCTCTCAAAGGGACACCGACGTATCCGGACAAAAATAGGTTTCGCTTGAACTCGATGTCCAAACCCAGACCTGTGGATGCCAGTGTAGCATTATCAACTTCAAAACTCGCAGGGTCATTGTTCGAGATGTAACCCACGTCGAAAAAGGCAAAGGGCGTTAGCCGATGAATGCTCTGAGAGCTGGGGAAGTAGGAGTGAGATATTTCGAATATCGCAGAAATCCCGGAATCACCGTCTACTTCGTCAAATCGATATCCGCGCAAAGCATAACGATCACCAAGGAAGTACTCTTCAACAGAGGGCAACCGGTCTGTTGTGTACTGCCCCCAAATCTCGGTGCGCCAAGCTGTGTTGGGCGACAAGCCCGTAAGTGGGCTTTCGTATCCGACGCCGCCTCGTAGGTGCCAGAACGAAGAGTCCCCGTCGTCAAAGTTTGCGTCTGTGGTGTCGTTGTCATTGTCGCCAACAGACAGTGTTAACCCGGCTTCAAAGGCTTGCCCTTTGGAATAGTTTTGCCCGTACAGATAGGTAATGCCAACAACACTTGCGTCACTGGACAATGGAACGCCACCGCTAACAGAATCCGATTCTGAAAGGCGATAATCCAAAAGCAGGTATCCATAACGAGCAACATCGCGGATCACAGGATAACCCAACGCAAGGGTGAAGTTCTCGCCGTCAATATCTGTTCTGGCAAAGTCCCCTGAAATGTCGCGTTTTGCGTTGACGTTCCCATAAAAAATCTCACCGTATAGACCATTGCTGTTCAGCGGCGTGCGATAGGTAAGCGCGCCCCACAATGAGTGTTCATCGTCTTTGTCCCAATTGTAATTGCCTGATCCCTCAAATCGCAGCAAATCTCCGACGGTCAGCGTCGAATAAAACTCTTGTACGACATAAAAACTAAGCGCTTCTCCAAGCTCACGCGGAGGGTTGTCGAGTGTCGCACTACCGGCTTGTTTTCGCAGTGGCTCTCCCAATACTCTCAGCCGAGCACCAGTCTGATCCGGGTAATCAAGTTCGGTCGACAATTCCAAGTCAGGTATGTCCTCGGCCAGCATCACTGCCCGCTCAAATCGTTTCAGCGTTATGGGATAGGAGGTGGTGAGGGGCTGAAAAATCTTCTCTAGTGTTTGGAACGTACGCGTATCTACACCTTCAATTTCGATGGTTTGAATGCGCCCTTCATTAACAATTATGCTCTGCCCATCAGGACCGGGCCAGGCTTCAGCCAAAAAATAACCGTCTTCTCGGTAGATCTGAGTGATCGTTGATGCGACCTCCACCGCTGTGATGCGCCCTGACCGATTGAAGGCCAATTGACCGGCAAAAGTTAACAGCTCATCCGTATCATACACCGTTACGCCGTTGACTGAGTGCTGTGATGCTATGTCCCAGGTTTGTGCAATGCTGTATTTTGGAACCGAAACAATGGCCACAAAAGTGCAAATGATCGCAATTACAACCGAGTTGGTCACGGGCATTTTCTACAACCTTTGCATGATTGAGAATGTTAGAGCCTAATCCTATTACGAGGTTTGAATGTCTGAGCTTGCCGTTATTCAAATTTGATCACGACTGGTGCTTTCGAGATACACAGCAAACAGACTACAATGCGCCTTCGTCGCCCAGGAACTCGATACCAGCGGTCGCGCCATCACTGTAGGCAATGCAATTCCAAGGAGCACGATCCTCGCCAACACCGACAGTGACTTGTGTTCCAGCCTCGCTGAACGCGGATGAGAGCACAACGACTTGCGAATTGTTCGTCGTCTTGGCTACATCTCGCAAACATGCTTGCTGAGCCGGTGTGAGCTCGGCGGACGCACTGGATGTACTCGCGTCGTCACAGGCCGCAAGCATTGCGAAACAAGTTGCGCCTGAAATCATCACCATCTTGTTGGTCATTTTCTTCTCCCTCTGGGTCCGTTGAAATTAGTGAAATTGGATGCGTTTATTTGAAGCTCTCGCGTCTGCGCAGCCAATAGAACTTACCTCGATCCTTTGACTATCTTTCCCAAAACTTGCCGCGTGGGGCTTGCTCGGCGGAACAACATTTCGTTGACCATCGGGGCCGCCAACAACGTGTGAAGGCCGAATGACGACACTGGCGAAAGCTAGAGCAAACTCTGGAAAGAGGGGGAGTACGTTAAGCTGCAGCATCGCGTCCTCCCAATGCTTGATCTTTGTTTGAGGGCCTCCGACCGCCAGCACTCACTCCAGCAGTCGGAAGGGCCCGACAAATCGGGCGACAGCGACATCAACGGAGGTAAAATGAAAGTTGTGTCGAATTCGCATGTTTGAATCTATTTTTTCATAAATCAACATTTTTTCCGCGCGTAAATTTCTCTACGCTCTCGTACGATAGGCCTCTGCATTCAAACAAAAAGGTAAGTGAGAGCATCCATACAGGCGAGTTTGTTCTTCTAGGTGGCGAAACGTTTTGAGGCCGCACAGAGATTAAGAAAGGAATGAAAATGGGATTTATTGAGGCCGTTAAAACGTGTTTTTCAAAATACTTCCAGTTCTCCGGCCGGGCTATACGTTCAGAATACTGGTGGTTCTTCTTGTTTGTGGTTCTCGTGAGTGCTGCTTTGGCTGTGCTGGATACGATCCTATTCGGGACTAACCCCGAGACAGGGCAAGGATCTCGGGTTCTGTCCTCTGTTTTTCAACTGGCTGTTCTCATACCTATGCTGGCCGCCGGTTGGCGAAGGCTGCATGATACAGGACGACCTGGCTGGTATTTGCTGCTGCCGATGGCGCTCAGCATTACAACGCTTTTTGTTATGCTGGGTGGCGTGGCGTTCTTTTCGGTATTGGAGCAAGGGACCGAGAACCCTGACGCATTACGAGGACCCGCGGCAGTCCTGGGCGTGACCGGTATTGTTGTTGTCTCAATTCTTCAATTGGTTCTGTCCATTCTGATGATCTGGTGGTTGACGCGCCCTTCGGAAGAAGGCGCAAACGAATACGGCGAACCTGTTTCCTGACCTGGTTGCCGGGGCAATTGGCCGGAATCTCAGGCTGAATGACAGTGCGAACCGTGACACCATGGAGAGAGAAAATGAGTTTCAAAACGATTTCCACTGGGACTCTAATGATGGTTATGGCGACAACTGCATCAGCGGAGTGGTCGTTCAACTCTGGGCCTATTCCCAATGCATTTATTCAAACCGGAAACATGACGCTGGAACTTCAGTGTAACCGTATTCGCTTTGCTCCGGCTGGATATGAGGACAGCCAGGACATTACGGACAAGCAGGGGCTTTCCATTCGTTTCTTGAAGAACGGAGCCACCGAAGTTGGAGCATTTCAGGTTGGCGCAGAAAACGCTGCCGTACAGATCGTTGATAACTATCCCGTCGAGGTCAGTTTCAATAGTCAAGAGGACTATGGTTTTGTACTGGGCCAGCTTGCGGCCAATGCATCGGTTAACCTGTCGATGATTGATCAAGATGTCAGCTACGGAATCTTTGACTTGAAAGGTTCCAGCGCGGCAATTCGGTCCCTTCGTTCCGCCTGCGATTCAGATACTGGCCAGGGGGCCTCCTACGAAGCACCCGAAGGCATCGTCTATTGTGGTGGCGGAGCGATAAACCGCGTGATCGAACCCGTAGTTTTCGACAATCCGGAGGGAGAGTGGGACGCGCGAGTAACGGTCAACGGTGAGTCAATTAGAGCCATGACGGCCTACAGTTACTTCGGAAACTCTGAGCCACCGGCCGGATTTGTCGTCGCCCTGCTAGGGGAAGAAAGGTCCGAGTTTCTGATATTTAGCGAAGGCTCGGTAAATTGGCTGGAATATGGGGACTACAGGTATGATCAGTGCAATTGATACCTCCTTCCAATCAGCTTCCAAATAGTGCGTCAGATGAAATGTTTGGCTTCCGGTATTGTACTGGTTTCGGGCCTAGATTGGACCTCAACAGCTTTCGCGGCTGACGTTTCGCAGCTTCCAACCGGTTTGCGGATAAACGTTGATCTGGCCGCACAGGCCTGCGCGTCGTTCAACGACGGTTAGTTTGACTTAGATTGGGGTGCGGTTGAGAGGGTCGATCTCGACGGAGATCTAAAACACGACTGGGTTCTGAATGAGTCTGGTTTCGCGTGTTCAAGCGCCGTATCTCTTTATTGCGGAACTGCCGGATGCATGTCGCACTTCCTGATCGGGGACCGTATATTTTTGCTTCTCAATCAGGGATGGGACATCGCGAAAATCGGCAACAGCGGTAAGCGGGATGCTGGGTTGCAAGCATAGCACTTTTTCAAAAGTTCGATAGTCGATTCCATAATCAAGAGCTAGACGAAAACTCATGGTGAAGCGTTCGTGTTGAAACAGCATGACTTATCCCAGACTAAAGATGGAAACCGTAATCGCGGTCTTTTTCTATCAACTGCTCGTCTAGCTCTCTTGCAGCAGAGTTTCGGCGGCTCTCGCTAGCTTCAAACTGGTCTGCAAGTTCTCTTCCAGCGTGGTGTGGTTTTGTTCTTCGGTCAGCAAGTCGATCAATGTAGCGACGGACTTTAGAAGTCATTTCATCAGTAGCTCGATGCACTGTACTAAGCCATTTAGTCTGACGTCGATCCTGCTCGTCGAGCGCTCTTCCAAACTGCGCAACTCCATTGTGGAGGTCTCGCAAACTGTCACAAATTTTTCTACGCAGGCGAGTAAGTTGCGTTCTGGTTCCAAAAACCTTTGACAGTCGAGCATGCATCTGAGACGCGTTAGTATGATCCAAAGAAGGCAAACCAACCCGTTCAAGACTGGCGTTCCAGATTTCCCACCAGATCAGCTTTTTCTTGTCGGTGACTTCGCGGCGCTTGTCATAAATGATGACTTCACAGTTTTGAGCACGTGACAGGTAAAGCGTCGGAAGCTGATACTGCTCTGATGGAATATCTTGGTATATGGAATCAGAACTATGGATAAAACCACCGAATGCCATTGTTTAACCCAAGGCAAGATCGAGCGCTGTCATCGGATCCTCAAGAACCGCATTATATTGGAAAACTATTTGCTTCCTGGCGAATTCACGCAGCAGATCGACGCCTTCGTCGACTACTACAGTCACCGTCGCCACCTCGAAAGCCGGCTAGCTCTTATACCCGCTGACGTATATATCGGACGAGGACAGACCATTCTGAAACAACGACAAGTGATCAAACGAAAGACCATCGAAAACCGGGACTTGCTTCGCCGTAAATCCGCTGCATAGTTAATCCATCCAGATGAACCGCACTCTTTCTTAGATCAGAGCGCAGTTTGTCCGAAAGTCTCTGATGGCAGACGCCAGCATCCAAAATGCCCGGTTCAAAGGCGCTGGGTCAGTGGCCTTGTGGTTCCTACGTTCTCCTTTACTTAACGAGGAACGCTTCAAGGGAGGATAGGATCACAGCAAGATATCAGAATTTGTTAGCTAGTCTGGCGAGGGTGGTTTTGACTTCCGTCATCGCGCGTTGAAAACGTGGATCGATCTGCCATAAACCCCATCAATTGCACTACTTTTTCTATTTCATTCAAGTTAACAAGCACACCTTCTGCTCGCAAATCCTCAACGGCGAGAAAGATATCTTTTCTTCTAGGAGCATTTGACTTTTGATTTGATGAGCTTTTCTCTATTATGGGTTTTTGCCGTCCTTTCGTGGAATGAGTGGATTGCGGGGTTTTGTCACCGGCTCCAAAAATTAGTTTTTGAAACCTTTGCAATAAGTTTTGTTTCTTTTTTACTACCCGATCAGATCGAGCAGCCGAGTTTCGTGTTTGCCAAGCTGTCTTTCGTTCCTGGATGGTATTGTCATAATGTGTGAACGCTTGTTCTAGATCATGTACAATTTGACGCTCTTCATCTGACGCGGCATCTGTTCGAAGATGCTCGGCCATTAAGCTTAGAAACTCGCAGCGCTGATCAAATTTGTTTTCGTCATTCCACCATTCATGGAATGTGTTGCGCACATCTAAGGTTTCATCTTGTCCGCGTTTAGGCGGTTCGCCTACGTTTCGAAGCCAACTCAGTACCGGTATCACTCGGCTTGGACCTTGGTACGCGATTGCGGCCTCGAATCTGAGTTCAGGAAGGGCAAATACGGGGAAAGACTTTGCTACCGATGCACGTAATGCCTTTTTCCAAACATCCGTCCTTGTCACTGCATAAATTGTGGAAGGCCGATAGTCTCCCAAGTGTGCTCTCACCCTCTCGGCAGCAGTCTTTTGGTCAATTCGGCGCCCGGCCATTTCAGGGTAAGCAGGAACTCCTTCAACCCGATCGGATGTTGCATCAAAGGCAAGTGCCCTTCCAATGCATGCGACCAGTTCTGGGTCGTTCGAAAGTTCTGTCAAACATGCTCTCAGGCCGGTTGGTAAGAAAAATTCGTCATCTGAGATCAGACCGCAGAATGGCGTCTGGACTATTTCTGTTGCGAAACTCAATCGGTCGAACAGAGGTGCAGGCATATGATAGTAATGTATTTTTTGACTCTGCGGCAGTGCTTCAGTGGGAATTGGCTTCTCCGATCCGTCGATCACATGCAGCTCGACACCTAACTCATTCCAATATGACATTGCTAACAGCACTAGCTGTTGTCGCTCAAAAGTTGGGATGACAAGAGTTAGATCTTCAAAACATACCATCGTATTATGCGTCCAAGCTTGATACTAAACCTAGTTTGACTGCTTCGGTTCTTGCAGCAAACCTAGACGACTGCAACCTTCCTTCTATTCGCAAAATTACAGCTGACAGAAACTACTTCATTGTGCTTGTTCGCGACACTACCAACTGTATTGTGCAGGCCGCGAGATTGGATCGCCATCGTTATGCAGCACCTTCCTTAACTGGGATTTGCACTGCCGGAACAGAAACTGCGGCAAAGGATCGCCTCAATGTTACAGGCAGGTATGATTGTAACGCTTTTTAACGGATTGAAGCAGCGGCTTCACGCTACATTTCATGACTTAAGCCAACATCCCGGCTCAGTTGCATTTGTAGTTGGAAACTGGTTTAGAGTTCCCGAATTTACTGTTGGCGAGCGGTTGGCGTGTGCAAGCTTCCTTTGTTTGGACTCGTCTCGCTTGTAGTAAAAAGATGTGATTGTGGGGTTAGGCTTAGGCGATCGAACAGTGCGCCGCTACTGGATGAATACTGGGTATAAAGCTATGCGGTTTTAGGGAAGCATAGGGTGGCTAGGTGGTATATCTTTGCGCAAGTCAGCGCATCATAGCAAAATTACAGAAGGTCTTAGGAACTAGATGAAAGCTGTTTTGCTTGCCGGTGGACTCGGTACCCGGATTAGTGAGGAATCTCACTTGAAGCCTAAACCGATGATTGAGATCGGTGGCCGTCCACTACTGTGGCACATAATGAAGATTTACGGAGCTTATGGGATAACCGACTTCGTAATATGTTGCGGCTACAAGGGATTCATAATCAAAGAGTATTTCGCAAATTATTTTCTGCATATGTCAGACATCACGATCGATATTCAGGAAAATCGAATGGAGGTACATCAACGCCATGCGGAACCTTGGCGTGTCACACTTGTTGATACGGGAGAGATGACACAAACGGGTGGAAGAATCGTGCGTGTGCGCGAGCATCTGGACGATCGGTTCCTGCTTACTTACGGAGATGGGGTTAGCGACATTGATATCAGCGAACTTATAGCATTCCACGAGGCAGAAGGTGTGGAGGCGACCGTGACCGCTGTTCAACCGGCCGGACGCTTCGGCTCAATTCAGGTCGAAGGTGCGCGGGTCAAAAGTTTCTTAGAGAAACCGAAAGGTGACGGACAATGGGTATCTGGTGGTTTCTTCGTATGTGAGCCGTCCGTTCTGGATCGTATTGACGGTGATGACACGCTTTGGGAGCGTGAACCAATGGAGGCGCTGGCGGCTGACAAACAACTGGCAGTCTATAAACATAATGGTTTCTGGTCGGCTATGGATACGCTGAGAGACAAGAACTTTCTGGAAGATCTTTGGGCTAGTGGGAAGCCGCCGTGGAGAGTCTGGAGGTGACGACCGACTGGAAGGGACGCCGTGTCCTGCTCACGGGACACACAGGATTCAAAGGCGCCTGGTTGTCGCATTGGCTGCTATCGCGCGGTGCCAAAGTCTTTGGTCTTTCATTGGCGCCCGAAGATTCACCCTGTCTTTTTGATGAGCTCGAGTTGGCCGAGCGTATGGATCACTCGATTTGCGATATCCGCAATTCGGCGAATGTCAACGCACGTGTTGCCGATGCTGATCCCGACATTGTGTTTCACCTCGCAGCCCAATCACTTGTCCGCCGATCCTATCGCGAGCCGCAAGGCACGATGGATGTTAATGTGATGGGGACGGTGAACGTTCTTGATGCCTTGCGAGAGAGAGACAAGCCCACTGCGGTCGTGATCGTCACTACCGACAAAGTTTATAAGAATCTTGAACAGAATGCGCCCTACTTCGAGGATGACCAGCTTGGTGGTCATGATGCTTATAGCGCCAGTAAAGCGGCAGCGGAAATTGCTATTGCAAGCTACCGATCATCGTTTTTTTCGGGTTCGCCAGTTCGAGTTGCGACGGCCAGAGCGGGTAACGTAATTGGTGGCGGGGATTGGGCCGAAGACCGCATCTTGCCCGATTTGGCCCGCGCGTTTGGAGATGGTCAAGCTTTGGTCGTGCGCAACCGGCACGCGATAAGACCTTGGCAGCATGTTCTGGAACCTTTGAAGGGATACATGGATCTGGCTGATGGTTTGCTTGATGGTCGTAGTGATTTGGAAACTGCCTTTAATTTCGGTCCTGTGGTTTCCGATCAACGTCCCGTTCAAGATTTGGTATCAACCAGCTTGAACGCTTGGCCGGGTGAGGTCAGATATCAAAGCGAAACAAATGCACCACACGAGGCTGGCCGCTTGACACTGTCAATAGACAAGGCGAATTCCCTGCTGGGGTGGGCGCCTCGCTGGAACTTTGACCAGGCAGTAACCCGCACAGTCGATTGGTATCGGCAATTCAGCTCAGGCGTCGATGCAAAAACCCTAGTAGATGCTGATATTGAAGAGTTCGAAAAGGCCGAGTGATGAAATTCGAACCGATGATGATCAGTGATGTGCTGCGTATCGACTTAAATCGTATTGAGGATGATCGCGGTTTTTTTGCGCGTTCTTTTTGTAGCGAAGAGTTTCAGTCGCGACACTTGTTCTCGGAAATCGCACAGATTAACACTTCTTATACTCGGCATATGGGCACAATCAGGGGGCTTCACTTTCAACGAGCCCCGGCTGCAGAGGCAAAGGTTGTGCGCGTCGTGCAGGGCGCGATTTTTGATGTTGCCGTTGATTTGAGATCCGGATCAGAGACCTTTGGACATTGGATCGCTCAGGAGCTCAGCGCAGACAACCGCGTTGCGTTGTACATTCCGGAGGGATTTGCCCATGGTTTCCAGACCATGACAGATGATGTCGAGATGGTGTACTTGCACTCGATTCCCTTCAGTCCTGAGTACAGCGGTGGAGTCCATTTCGACGATCCTGAGATTGGTATCGGCTGGCCGTTGTCAAAAACTGTGATCTCACCTAGAGATCGTGCTCTGCCACTACTTGCCGAACTGGAGCCGCTAGAGTCATGAAATGCCGTCACTGCTATCATCCGCTCGGCCCGGCCTTTCTTGACCTCGGGTTTGCACCACCTTCCAATGCCTATCTTACGCAGGCCGATCTGCATGCACCTGAAGTCACCTTTCCTTTGCGGTTACGTGTGTGTGAACAGTGTTGGCTGGTCCAAACAGAAGATTACGCCAGAGCAGATGAGATTTTTCGCGCGGATTACGCATATTTTTCATCGACTTCACAGTCCTGGGTTTCGCATGCCGCTGAGTATGCAAGCACAATCACCCAAAGGCTAAATCTGGGTGCTGACTCTTATGTGATCGAAGTTGCCTCCAACGATGGTTACTTGCTGAAGAATTTCGTGCAGGCAGGAATACCTTGCCTGGGTATCGAGCCTACTGATGCCACGGCAGAAGTTGCGGAACGCATTGGCATTCCAGTAATGCGGGCCTTCTTCGGTGAAACGCTGGCGCAGCAACTGGTAGCCCAAGGCCACAAGGCTGATCTTGTGTGCGGCAACAATGTATTTGCACATGTGCCCGACATCAATGACTTTGCTCTTGGGTTGGCAACAGTGTTGAATTCAGAGGGTGTTGTTACTCTGGAATTCCCTCATTTGCTCCGGCTTCTAGATGAATGTCAATTTGATACTGTGTATCATGAGCACTTCTCGTATCTTTCGTTAGGCGCGGCGCGGCGGATTTTTGAAATGGCGGGATTGCGTATCTTCGATGTCGAAGAACTCCCAACCCACGGTGGCAGCCTGCGAGTATACGGATGTTTGCATGATGCGTCACATCTTCTAACCGACTCGGTTGCAAGCGTTTTGGCTAAGGAACAAGCCGCGGGTCTAGAGACCCAGGAACCATACATTGCTTTCCAATCTCGCGTAGAAACGGTTAAGGACATGGCACTTTCTTTCCTACTGGAGGCCAAGCGTAGCGGCAAGACCGTCAGCGCATATGGAGCGGCCGCAAAAGGCAATACGTTGCTTAACTTTGCAGGCGTCGGCAGAGACCTGATTCAATTCGTATCGGACGCGGCTCCATCCAAGCAAGGCAAGTTCCTGCCGGGTAGCCATATTCCCATCCGCCCGCCCCAAGAGCTGAACGACAGCCGGCCTGACTACATCTTAATACTGCCATGGAATATCGCGGGTGAAATTACCGCTCAGTTGGCGGATTTGGCTGATGCAGGTTCAGCCTTCGTGACATTTGTGCCTGAGTTATGCATCAGATGACCAATCGGATACCATATACAAAGCCATCAATTACTGAACTTGAGGTCGAATACGCTGCAGATGCAGCGCGGCATGGATGGGGTGCCCAATGCTATGAGTACATTGATCGGTTCGAAAACGAGTTTGGGAAATATCTTGGTGTGGAACACACCATCGCCACCTCTAGCTGTACGGGTGCGATGCATATGGGCCTTGCTGCGCTAGGTATTGGACCTGGCGACGAAGTAATTCTGGCCGACACCAATTGGATTGCCACAGTGGCTCCAGTGAAGCATCTGGGTGCAAGCCCGGTCTTCGTTGATATTGACCCGGTCACATGGTGCATCGATCCTGAACGGGCTGATGCGGCAATTACCCCTCGTACTAGAGCCATTATCGCGACGCATCTTTATGGTAATCTGGCAGACATGACGGCCTTGTTGGCGCTTGGTGAGCGTTATGGAATTCCAGTGATCGAAGATGCAGCAGAGGCGATCGGATCGGAGTGGTTGGAAAAAAAGCTGGTTCGATGGGTTTGTTTTCCACGTTCTCATTCCATGGCACCAAGACCCTGACAACCGGCGAGGGCGGGTTATTCGCAACCAATGACACAAAGCTGTTCGAAAAGGTTCTGACGCTGTCTAATCATGGGCGCGTGCGAGGGCAAAGCCGCCAGTTCTGGGCCGATATGATTGGCTTCAAGTATAAGATGTCCAATATTCAGGCAGCGATCGGTTGTGCCCAGCTTCAGCGCATCGACGAGCTTACGGCGCGAAAGAAGGAAATTCTGGCGGGCTACAAGACAAGGTTAATAAATGAAACAGGCATTTCACTAAATCCAGAACCATCCGATGGCATAAATGGCGCATGGATGCCGACTGTCGTTTTTACAAAAGAAACTGGGGTCACTCGCGAGATATTGCAGGCCGCGTTTGCTGAAGCCAACATTGATGCTCGGGTGTTTTTCTGGCCCCTGAGTTCGCTTGAAATGTTCTCAGATTGTTCTGAGAATATTCATGCATGGGATATCCCTTGCCGTGCGATAAATTTGCCGAGCTATCACGATATAAACCATGAGCAGATTGAGAGAGTCGTTAGTGTGATCTCTAGAACCATCCAGTGCTCGGGTACACAATGAAACTAGCAACCTGCAAAACTCTTTTGATGGCCGATGGCGAGGTAGGGTATCGTATCGCCAAGCACTTAACTCGATATTACCTCGACGACATTGCCGCTATTATCACGACCGATAAAAACAAAATCTCTAATGTTGCAAGTAGTTGTGGAATCAACACTACCACCTTCCTAGGCGAGGACGAGCTACTAGAGTGGCTTGGAGCTGATGAGTTCGATCTCGGTCTTTTGGCATGGTGGCCGCATTTGGTAAGTGGAAATTTGCTGTCTAGGGCCCGTAGGGGATTCCTGAATACTCATCCTAGCTTTCTGCCGTACAACAGAGGAAAGCACTACAATTTCTGGGCAATCGTGGAAGAAGCACCCTTCGGAGTTTCTTTGCACGGAGTCACTCCCGGAATTGATGACGGTCCAATCATTGCTCAATCGTCAATACCATATGGGTGGACCGATACCGGCGGTACGCTCTATGAAAAGGCCCAAGTTGAAATGGTCGGTCTGGTTTGCAGATCTTGGGAAGCAGTTCGTGCTGGTCAGCTACCTGCAATCGAACAAGAACGAAATGTGGGCTCATTTCACCTCGCTTCGGAACTAGAACCAGCGAGTAAGCTTGATCTAAATGAAACAACAACCACTCGGGCCCTTTTGAATCTTCTACGAGCCCGAACCTTTCCTGGACATCCAGCTTGCAGTTTCCAAGACGGGGACGAAGCCTTCGAGGTTCGAATTGAAATAACGAGAAAGTAACATGGATCCACACAAAAAATTCAAATTAGAATGTGAAATAGAAATCGCCAGGGCAGGCGCAGATACCGACTTCTCGGACCTTACCAGGCAATGGTTCGAGCAAGCGAACTCGCATAAATACTCCTATCACTTTGATTGGTTTGGCAGACCGATAATCCAATATCCTCAGGACATTGTTGCCTTGCAGGAAATCGTCTGGAACGTCAGGCCTGATCTGATTATCGAGACGGGCATCGCACATGGCGGATCACTGATTTACTCGGCCTCACTTCTCGCGATGTTAGAGTATTGCGACGCCGTAGAAGCGGGCAAGACGCTTGACCCCGCTAGTCCCAAACGCAAAGTGCTTGGCATTGACATTGATATTCGCGCCCACAATCGTGCAGCCATAGAAGAGCATCCGATGGCCTCCAGAATCGAGATGATTCAAGGCTCATCTATTGACGAAGACATTGTGGACCAGGTTCGAACTGCTGCTGAAGATTACCAAAAGGTACTTGTTTGTCTCGACAGCAATCATACACACGATCATGTGCTTGCCGAGTTAAATGCGTATGCCCCGCTTGTTTCTTCGGGTAGCTATTGCATTGTGTTCGATACAATCGTTGAGGATATGCCTCCCACTAAGTTCACTGATCGTCCATGGGGACCTGGAGACAACCCAAAGACTGCAGTTCATGATTGGTTGAAAGTCAATCCTGATTTCGAGATCGACAAGAGTATCGATCACAAGCTGCAAATTTCGGTGGCACCGGACGGCTTCTTACGACGCCGGTAGTTTTGTCACGGTGGATTTCGACCAAACAGACAAAGTCCATGACAGGCCCGCGCTGATTGCCTAGAAGTGCCTATTAGATTTGCTTTTGGAACCAGGTGATCCCAGTGGAGCAATTGGCGTTTACATACGAAATGGGTGTGGTCTCGGCGCTTTTGGCCTTCACGGTGTTCTTGTTTGTGTCCGAGATTGTAAGGATCGATCTTTCGGCCATCCTGGTGTTGGTCATTGTGGGTCTGCTGAGTTATGCACCGGGTCTCGAAAATCTGGCAAATGTTCCTCATCTGTTTGACGGGTTTGCGTCCAATGCCGTGATTTCGATCATTGCGGTCATGATCGTAGGTGCGGGTTTGGATAAAACGGGCCTAATGAACAAGGTCGCGTCCGTCATTTTGAAATATGGTGGTAAGTCTGAAAACCGAGTGCTGCCGATCGTTTCGGGCACAGTCGGTGTTATCTCATCATTCATGCAAAATGTCGGGGCGGCGGCGTTGTTCCTACCGGTGGTTAGCCGTATCTCATCGCGATCGGGTATTCCGTTGTCACGTTTGCTTATGCCCATGGGGTTTTGTGCCATTCTGGGGGGGACAATGACGATGGTCGGGTCCTCGCCGCTTATTCTGTTGAATGACCTGATCCAAACTGCAAACGAAGGGCTGCCCGAAGCCCAGAAGATGGAACCCTTTGGATTGTTTTCCGTTACCCCCATCGGTGCGGTGCTGATCCTGACGGGGATCGCATATTTCCTGCTGCTGGGACGTTGGGTGCTGCCGGGCGATTCAGGGTCGGAGAGTACGGGTACCGGGCGCGGGACTCAGGAATATCTTCAGCGGGTCTACGGGCTGAAGGCCGATGTGTTCGAGGTTGTGGTTCCGGCCGACAGCCCGCTGGTCGGGCAGATACTGGCCGACATCAACTTTGAAAATCATCTCTATATCATCTCGACCTTTTACCGTGGCAAGACCTCGATGGTTCAGGTGCTAACAGCCGAGATTGCTGCGCCTTGTCGATTGGCGATTGTGGGTCGGCGCTGGGTTGTCGAAGAGTTTGCCGAAAAGTATGGGCTGACGGTGCTGCCTGATCTGGATGTGTTTGTCGAAGAGTTCGCACCCACGAATGCTGGGGTCGCAGAGGTGGTCGTGACGCCTGACAGCAAGCTGATCGGCAAATGCCCTCGCGAATTGCTGTTCCGTAAAACCTACGGAATGTCTTTGCTCGCCATCCACAGGGGTGAAGAGACGCTGAGTCATGTCGAGACTGAGACGCATGAATCCACCCAGATCGGGCTTGAGAAGTTCAAGGCTGGCGACATGTTGGTTGCTCATACCCGCTGGGACAACCTGATGCGGATAAAGCGTGATCCGGATTTTGTTGTGGTCACGTCTGATTTCCCGCAGGACGAATTGCGCCCGCAAAAGGTAGGCTGGGCGCTCTTGTTCTTCTTGATCTCATTGTCGCTGATCCTGTTCACGGATGTGCGGTTGTCGCTCTGTTTGCTGACCGGAGCCGCAGGAATGATGTTGACCCGGGTGCTCAGTGTTGACGAGGCGTATCGAGCAGTTGGATGGAACACGGTCTTTCTGCTGGCGTGTCTGATCCCGTTGGGTCAGGCGGTGCAGAATACCGGGACTGCGGCATGGATTGCGCAACAGATCATGATCATCTTGGATGGATGGCCGAATTGGGCGCTACAGGCGGGCGTCGCCATTCTGGCGACGGCATTTTCTCTGGTCATGTCAAACGTCGGCGCGACGGTTCTGTTGGTGCCCCTTGCGGTTTCAATTGCGGTTGCGGCGGGTGCCAACCCGGCGGTCTTTGCATTAACCGTCGCGATTTCGACCTCGAACAGTTTCATTATCCCGACCCATCAGGTAAATGCGCTGATCATGGGGCCAGCTGGGTACAAAGTGACCGATTTCGTCCGTTCGGGCGGGATCATGACGATCATCTTCTTGATCGTCTCACTGTTGATGCTGAATGTGATTTTCTGACCCTGTTAATTACCCAGCTAGGCTGATCGTTTGGCCCTGCTCTGACGCCTGTTGTGCGGCAAGGCCGATACGCACGGCCCAAATCCCATCACGCAGTGAGACCTCGGGTTTGGCGCGCTCGCCCCTGACCAGCTCCAGAAAGCCTTTGTGCTGGTAATAAGTCGAGCCATTGTGGTCGCCAGCCGCCAGCAACTCGGGATCAACGGGGATGTCGCGCTGGATTGGACCTTTCGGTGCGCGAGGGCTGATGATCAGCTGTGGTACAGGCGCGTCGCCCAGATGTTCGGGCCAGAAGCGGCCCGGGCCGGGCACAAGCGCTTCGATTTTGGTATCGCGCCCAATGGCCGAGATTTCTTCTTGATACCGCGAACCCTCGGCAAACATGCAAAGCTCGAGCATCGCGCGCGCGCCCGAAGCAAAATCGACAATGACATAGCCGTGGTCCAGAATATCTGGAGTATCGCCGTCATAAACTTCGTCCAAATGATTGACAGCTTGGCCTCCGCTTGCGGAAACACGAACCGGGTCTGATTGCAGGATCAGGCGCATGAGGTCGAAGAAGTGGCAACATTTTTCGACGAATGTACCGCCAGTGTTACGGTTGAACCGGTTCCAATTGCCGACCTTTTCGAGAAACGGAAAGCGGTGTTCGCGGATCGTGAGCATCTTGATCCCACCACCTGCGGTCGCTGCTTCATCGATCAGCGCCGTGATCGGGGGCATATAGCGATATTCCATTGCGACCCAGATCGGGTGCGGAAAACTGCGTTCCAACTCCTCAAGCCGTGCAAGATCGGTGGGATCAGTGAACAACGGTTTCTCGATCAACAGTGGCAGTGGGCGGGTTTTCGCAATCTCGGCCAGTTGATCAACATGCAGGTGGTTGGGGCTGGCGATGACCAGACAGTCCAGATCATTGACCGTCAGAAGGTCCTGAAGGGAAGACACCATTTGCGCATAGGGTGCAATCGCCTGCGCCATATGCGCCATCTCCGGGTCGGGTTCGAAGATTGCGGCGACTCGTGTGCCCTCAAGCAGAGCAATGTTGTGCAGGTGTTCCTGCCCCATCATGCCGCATCCGATCAGCCCGTAATTGGTGGTCCGGGTCATGCGCAGTTCCTTTTATTTCAGGCGTTGAACGTATGTGGCTCGATCTGGATCAAACCATGTTTTTGAAAACTCGATAGGTTCAGCTTTCTCAGACCAACTGAACCGTTCGATATACCCTGCGGCTTGGCCCGCAGGTTTGGTGAAGCCTTCAGGAGTCCAGTCGGGCAGGGCACTGACAGAAACGCGATCCTCTGCCCGTGTGATCCAGAAGCCAAGTTGTTGCTGGTAATAGCGATAAAGCGAGTCGGACAGCAGGTTCTGGTCGATGGTCCCGGCTGATTCGTCCAACCAGATTTCTTCGACCGCGATGATTGTGTCATTCAGATAACGCATCCGGCGTACACGCGAACCGCTATCAGACAGGCCGAACTTCGGCAATTTCGCAGGCTTCTTGAGATGATCAACCGACAGGATGTCGGCACGCGGCAACCCGCCGCCTTCGGGCAGTTCCAGCCGGAACATGGCATAGACGCTGTTCTGCGTTCCGGTCTCACGAATGTAATTGCCCGAACCCTGAATACGCTCCAACATGCCTTTTTTCTCAAGCTCGGCGAGCGATTTTCGCAAGGTCCCGACCGAGACATTGAGGTTCGAAGCCATGTCCCGTTCAGGTGGAAGACGCTCACCATCAATTAGACGGCCCGCTGCAATGTCGCGGATCAGAAGCTCTGAGATCTGGACATAGATCGGCAGGGCGTTGGGGTTGCGGCTGTTGGAGGACATTGAGGGCGCTTCACTCGGTCGCAGGAAAAATTGATACACTATTGATCTACATCAATGCGCTTGCTACGCAAGAGGAAAGTCAAAGATGTACGGAGCGTGAATCAAATGACCATCGTCCCCATCACATCCCCCGACCTGGATGCGGCCGAGGTTTCGTGGTTTGCAGCGCTTTGCTCGGATGACTACCAGTTTCTGGGTGTGCCCGATGGTGAACTGCGATCCAGCTGGGAGCATTGTTCAAGCATCGTGAAAGAGGCCGAGGCGCAAGGCTTTCGCAACATCCTGTGCCCATCGTCTTATCAGGTCGGACAGGACACCCTGAGCTTTGTTGCAGGTTGCGCGCCGATTACCGAAAACATCAACCTGCTGGCCGCCGTGCGCTGTGGTGAAATGCAGCCCATCATGCTGGCCCGCACCATCGCGACGCTGGACCACATGCTGGAAGGGCGGCTGACGGTTAACATCATCTCGTCCGATTTCCCGGGCGAGAAAGCCGACAGTGCGTACCGCTATCAGCGTTCGCGCGAAGTGGTCGAGATCCTGAAACAGGCCTGGACGCAGGACGAAATCAACCATGCGGGCGAGGTCTATAACTTTTCAGGCCTGACCGCCGACCCGGCTCGGCCTTACCAGACCGGTGGCCCGCTGCTGTATTTCGGCGGCTACTCGCCGTCTGCTTTGGACCTGTGCGGTGAACATTGCGATGTCTACCTGATGTGGCCGGAAACAAAGGATCAGTTGGCCGAGCGGATGAAAGCCGTTCATGCGGTTGCCGAGAATTACAATCGTACTCTGGATTACGGCCTGCGCGTCCACATGATCGTGCGGGATACCGAGGCTGAGGCACAGGAATACGCCGACTACATCGTCTCGAAACTGGATGACGAATATGGTCGTGCGATCCGCGAGCGGGCACTGGACGCGACATCCTTGGGCGTGGCGCATCAATCCAAGAACCGCGATCTGGCGGATGAGTATGGCTATGTCGAACCCGGGCTGTGGACCGGCGTCGGACGTGCACGTTCGGGCTGTGGCGCTGCGCTGGTCGGTTCGACCGATCAAGTTATGTCTAAGATCGAAGAGTATCAGAAGATGGGCATTCGCGCTTTCATCTTCTCGGGCTACCCGCACATGGACGAGGCCAAGCATTTTGGCGCCCGTGTGATGCCCAACCTGAAAACCTGCTCGCTTCCCGAAGCCTACGGGCGCGTGCCAGCAACCACCCCGGCAACCCCGCTGGGCAACGGAGTTCGTCGCTGATGCAACGTGTGAAACTATCTGACACGCTGGAAATGAGCCGTCTTGTCTATGGTATGTGGCGCTTGGGTGATGACAGTGACACCTCTACTGCGCATGTTGAGGCCAAGATTCAGGCCTGTCTGGATCAGGGCATCACTACCTTCGATCAGGCCGACATTTATGGCGGATACGCGGCCGAAGCCGTTCTGGGCAATGCCTTGCGCACCAATCCCAGCCTGCGCCAGAAAATGGAGATCGTCACCAAATGTGACATCGTCGCGCCGATGGGGCGTTATGCCGAGGCCAAGGTCAAATATTACGACACGTCGCGTGCGCATATTCTGAAATCGGTCGATACATCTCTGTCGGAAATGGCGATCGACCACATCGACTTGCTTCTGATCCACCGCCCGGATCCAATGATGGATCACCATGAAACCGGTGCGGCGCTGGATGAGGTGGTTGCCAGTGGTAAGGTCGGCGCGGTTGGTGTGTCCAACTTCCGCCCTTGGGACTGGTCTTTGCTGCAGTCGGCGATGAAAACCCAGTTGGTCACCAATCAGATCGAGATATCTCTGGGCGAGATCAGCCCGTTCACCAACGGTGATCTGGCGTTCCATCAACAGCATGGTCACTCGCTTATGGCGTGGTCTCCACTGGGTGGAGGCCTTTTGATGGCCGGGAATCCACCGGTCGGCGTTGTAGCGGATGAGATCGCCGCAGAATTCGGGGTGGACCGCGCCGCCGTTGCGGTTGCCTTCCTGCTCGCGCATCCGGCGAACATCCTGCCGGTTTTGGGCACAAATAATCTGGGCCGTATCAAACGCGCCTCGGATGCGTTGAAGGTCAAGCTAGATCGTGAAAGCTGGTACCGCCTGTATGAGGCGGCGCTGGGACATGAGGTGCCATGATGAACGCAATCTCGCGCGATATGAACCATACATTCGTCCCGCATAAGGACGACACGCGAACCCTGCGCGATGCTTTTGGCCGTTTTGCCACCGGAGTTACTGTCGTGACCTGCGACAGTGAGGATGGGCCAATCTGCATTACCGCCAACAGCTTTTCGTCCCTGTCGCTGGATCCGCCGCTGGTGATGTGGGCGGGCGACCGCAATTCGCGCCGGTTTCGTTATTTTCACGCGGCGCGTCACTTCAGTGTGCATGTTCTGTCTGCTGAACAGGCCGAGCTGTGCTTTGGCTGTTCAAAAGACGCCCATGCGCTGCGTGATATCGAACATGACCGTTGTGAAAACGGCACCCCGTTGTTGCCGGGTAGTCTTGCCCGGTTCGAATGCGAGCAGCACGCTTATCACGATGCAGGCGATCATGTGATCGTGGTGGGCAAAGTTCTGAAAGTCAGCATGGCGGATGGAGACGCGCTGACGTTCTTTGCCGGAAAACTCGGCCAATTCGCGCAGAGCTAAGCGCGATATGAAGACTGCGGGTCAAACCCGCAGCTGACAGTGGGAGGATCCGCATGGGCGGACTGGCATCGGCGTTGACGCCGATTGCATTCGTGAAC
Organism: Ruegeria sp. S84; assembly: GCF_056583445.1. Lineage (NCBI taxonomy): Bacteria > Pseudomonadati > Pseudomonadota > Alphaproteobacteria > Rhodobacterales > Roseobacteraceae > Ruegeria > Ruegeria sp. S84. Next base: position 2,899,332 of record NZ_CM152618.1, on the reverse strand, counting down.
GAAACCGTGCTGCGTCTGGGCCGCGCGGTCGGTGTTGTTGCGATTGCAGTTATGGTTATCGCGATCCTGATTCAGGTGTTCTTCCGATATGTCTTGGGCAACGCCCTGCCATGGCCGGATGAGGCTGCCCGGTTCTGCATGCTCTGGATGACGGGCTTGATGGCCCCCACAGCTTTCCGTCGCGGAGGGTTCGTCGCCATCGATATGCTTGCGCGCTTCCTGCCGCGCGTGCTTGGTCAATCGCTCAATTTGTTACTGCTGCTGATCTCGCTGGCCGTGCTGCTGGTTGCGGTCAATATCGGCTGGTCTGAGGTTACGGGCTTTGGTGGCCGGTTCGCCACTGCGGCGTTGTACCTGCCTACCTCTTTCGCGTTCGATGAATGGTACCGTATTCCGCGCAGTTGGATGATGGCCTCGCTGCTGGTTGGGATCATCTTGCTGATCTCGGTCAATATCGAACTGATCTTGCGGTCGATAGTAACCATGCTGGGCGGAGCACATCTTTTGCCTGAAATTCCCGAAGCTGCGGTGGGGGCTGAATAAATGCTGATTTGGTTCCTGCCCACCTTCCTGATTTTCCTGCTGATCGGCCTGCCGGTCTTTTTCGCACTGCTGGCAGCGCCCGGCATTCTGCTATGGCTCAGCGGTCAGACCAACGACATTACGCTGCTCTATCGCAATGTCTATAACGGTATGGATAGCTTCCCGCTGATGGCGATCCCTTTCTTCATGCTGGCCGGAGAACTGATGAACCGGGGCGGCATTACCATCCGACTTGTGGAGTTCAGCCAGGCCCTGATGGGCCACCTGCGGGGCGGCCTTGCGCATGTGAACGTCCTCAGCTCGATCCTGTTCGCGGGCCTTTCAGGATCCGCTGTCGCCGATACTTCGGCGCTTGGGTCAATGCTGATCCCGGCGATGGAGAAGCAAGGCTATACCCGCAAATTTGCCGCCGCGATCACGGCAGCCAGTTCGGTGATCGGGCCGATCATCCCGCCCTCGGGAATCATGATCATCTATGCCTATGTCATGGGTGAAAGTGTGGCTGCGCTCTTTCTCGCTGGCATCGTGCCTGGGGTCATGGTCGGTGTCGGTTTGATGCTCATGATCAAGCTTATGGCGGATCGCTACGACTTCCCGGTCGCCAGCCGTAAATACACTTGGCCGGAACGCCGTCAGGCCAGCCTAAAGGCGTTCTTCCCACTGATGACCCCTGTGATCATCCTGGGCGGAATACTGGGTGGCATCTTTACCCCAACCGAGGCCGCCGCAGTCGCAGTAGGGTATGCCTTCATCATCGGTTTCTTCGTCCTGCGCACATTGACGTGGAAAGAAGTCCCCGAAGTGCTCAGCAATGCAGGCATGACCTCCGCTGTCGTCCTGTTGTTGGTCGGGGCGGCAATGGCCTTCAAGACGGTGGTCAGCCTCAGCCATGCGCCGGAACAATTGGCCTCGCTGATCCTCAGCCTGTCGGAAAACCCGCTGATCCTGCTGTTCCTGATCAACCTGCTGCTGTTCATTGTTGGAATGTTCCTGGATGCAGGCCCTGCGATCATCATCCTTGGTCCGATCCTCGGTCCGATCTTCACCAGCCTCGGTGTAGACCCGATCCATTTTGCCATTATCATGAGCGTCAACCTGACTGTCGGTCTGGCCACCCCGCCCATGGGGCTGGTGCTGTTCGTAGCCGCCGCCGTGTCTCGGGAACGGGTTGAAACCATCGCCAAGGCAATCCTGCCGTTTCTGGCGGTCGAAATCATCGTGATCTTCTTGATCACATACATCCCCGCACTATCCATGACGATCCCGAGGATAACGGGATTTGCAAACTGAACTGAGTATCACAGGGAGGAAACGCATGCTCAGAAGATTTATCAAAACCGCAGCGGTGGCCACGTCGCTAGTGGCCGCGTCTGCGATTGCCGCGGCTGCCGCCGACTACACGCTACGCGCCACAGCAAACTCGAATGAAAACGACGAAGACTATGACGGTCTGGTCGTTTTCAAGAACTACGTTGAGGCGGCCTCGAACGGAGCCATTGAGGTTGAGCTGTTCATAGGTACGCAGCTCTGCTCGAACGGTGCCGAGTGTCTGCAGGGTGTGGCAGACGGTACGATCGACATCTACATCTCAACCTCTGGAGGGGCCTCGGGCATCTTCCCTTACGTGCAGGTTCTGGACCTGCCTTACCTGATGGCCGATGACCGCATTGCCGAACATGTCCTATCTGGTGATTTCACCCGGCAGATGCGCGACATGGCGCTGGAGGATTCCGGCGGTGCGATCCGTCTGATGACAATCGGCAATACAGGTGGCTGGCGCAACTTCGCCAATACGCAACGCCGTGTCGCCGAGCCGGCTGACATGGAAGGTTTGAAAATCCGCACCGTGGTTGCCGACTTGCCGCAGGAGCTGGTCAAAGCACTGGGTGCATCACCGACCCCAATCCCGTGGCCAGAACTGTTCACCAGCTTCCAGACCGGCGTGGTTGAGGGCTCGAAAAACGGCATCACTGACATCATGGGTATGAAGTTCCCTGATGCAGGCCTGCAATATGTCACGCTGGATGGGCATGCCTACATGGGTGCGCTGTGGTGGATGAACAACGCCAAGTTCCAGGAGATGCCAGAAGATATGCGCCGCGTGGTAGTCGACGGGTTTTATGCGCTGCAGCAGGCGACCTTTGCCTCACCCAAGCGCAAGTCGATCCAGGCGTATGAGGATTTCGTTGCCGGCGGTGGTGACCTTTATGTCCTTACACCCAACCAGAAAGCTGCTTTCAAAGAAGCCGCAACCCCGGTCTATGACTGGTTCCAGTCCAATGTGGCACGTGGTGATGAGATCTTTGTAGCGTTGACTGACGCTGTGGCAGCAGCCGAGGCGGATGTTAATGCCTCACGTGATGCGGATCTGAACTGAATTGTTGGGCCGGGCCCTGGGGTCCGGCCCTCACCGAAACGGGTACATCCACCCTTTGTAGTCGTTGACCAGAACATGCGCCTTCTCGATCTGCTCCGGCGACATTTTTTTGACCACTTCTTCAAGGCTGATCGCCGCATCGGGGTCGCCGCCAATGGCGCTGAGCGTGTACCACATGTACGCTCGAACCAGATCAGGCGCGGGCATGCCCAGACCCAACTCGTAGTACCAACCGATACCAGATTGCGCCCCGGGATGACCTTTCATCGAGGCGCGCAAGTACCATTCAAACGCGCGTTCATAGTCCTGTTCGACTCCAAGTCCCAACCCGTACATCACACCGATCAATTCCTCGGCTTCGGCATTGCCGGACCGTGCTGCCGGCAGCAATTCCTCACGCGCGGCTTCAAACTCTCCGGCCTCCATCAGATCGCGTGCTTGTTCCAGTTCAGCCAGCGCTGGGGTCGCGAGAAGGCACAGGGCAAATACAAACTGGCGCATGGGGTTGCTTTCCTTTTGGCAGGGGCTGCGGCAGCTCAGGATCTGCCGCGCCCGCTGACGGATGACGATTTCATCCCCTTTGATATGGAACAGGCCGCCATCGGTCATCAACTGTTTTACGATCCGATCTTGTCGGGCAACCAGAACATCAGCTGTGCCCACTGCCACCACCCGGATTTTGGCACCTCGGACGGGTTGTCGCTGGGCATTGGCGAGGGCGGGCAGGGGCTTGGCCCAGATCGCACGCCGGGCACCGGAGCGGACAAAATCCGCAAGCGTATTCCCCGCAATTCGCCGGGGCTTTGGAACCTTGGGGCAAAGGACCTTCACACGGTCTTCCATGACGGTCGCCTAAGTATCTCTGACGTCTACGGTAACGGCTTCAATTCGCCCGCGCAGGAATGGCTGCCGGAGGGGTTGAATTCACTGCTGGCCGCGCAGGCACTTTTCCCGCTGACCTCGCAATTCGAGATGGCCGGAAATGTGGCCGAAAATCAAGTCACCGGCGCGGTGCATGACCGCATCGACAAGGGCTGGCCGATCCTCGCCAAACGCGTGCGCACTGATCCGCGCTATGGGCCTGCCATGGTCAAGGCGTTCGATGACATCGACACGACCGAGGACATCACGATAACTCAGATCACCAACGCGCTGGCCGCGTTCATGGCACTGGAGTGGCGCAGCACCAACAGCCCGTTTGATCAATATCTGGCCGGAGACCATGCCGCTCTGACGCCAGAGCAATACGATGGTATGACCTTGTTCTATGGTGAGGCAGGTTGCGCAAACTGCCATTCCGGCCCGTTGCTATCGGATCAAAAATTCCACGCGCTGAGCTTGCCGCCATTTGGACCGGGCAAGACCCGCCAATGGGACCCCTATGCCCGCGACGTGGGTCATATGGGTGAAAGCAACCGTCTTGAGGACGCCTATCGCTTTCGCACACCGATGCTGCGCAATGTGACAGAGACGGCGCCCTATGGTCACAACGGTGCCTTTCCCGATCTGGAAGGCATTATTCGCCACCACTTGAACCCATCTCAGAGCCTCGCTGCCTGGACCCCTGATTTGGCCGGGCTGCCCAACGTGCCGTGGCTTGAGAATGTTGATTTCATCGTCTGGCAGGACCGGTTTGAGATGGAGCGTCATCGTCAGAAAATTGACATCGAACCGCTGGAACTGACCGATGCCCAGGTCGCAGATCTGGTGGCTTTCATGGGTGCATTGACCGGGACCACACTGGATGCGCCACTGTTCGGTGTGCCAGATGGGTTTGAGCCCTAGAAACCCACCGAACGTCATTGGAAATTTACGTGAAATCTCATAATGATCGGTGCAAAACAGCCGCCGAGAGTTTCAATGCAGTATCACAACAAGCCCTTTGATCAGCTTCAGATCGGTGACACCGCCGAGCTGACTCGGTTCTGCACAGAGGATGATTTTTATGTCTTCGCATCGAATTCCGGCAACCATAACCCTTTGAACCTGGCCGACGAAGATGGGGACGGTGATAACGTAAACGAGGCGATCGCGCCCGAGATGTTTCTTGGGGCTCTGATCTCGGCCGTTTTGGGGAATATCCTGCCGGGCGCGGGTACGCTGTATAAGTCGCAAAGCTTGGATTTTAGCGCCCGGGCATATGCGGGTGAAGAACTGCTGGCCAGAGTTACGGTTATCGAAAAACGCGATAACCGCGAGGTAGTTCTGAAAACTCAGGTGATGCGCCCTAGTGATGAGGCGCTGATCGTGTCCGGCATCGCTGTCGTGATCGCTCCGGAGAAAGAACTGTCATTCAATGAGATTGAAGTGCCTGGTCTGGTCGTCGAGCGGCACCGGCATTTTGATGCACTGCTCGATCGCTCGCGCCCGCTGCCTCCGATCCCCACGGCAGTTGTCGCCCCAGAAGAGCCCAACTCGCTGGGGGGGCCTTATTGGCGGCGCGTGAAACCATCATCAAGCCGGTCCTGATAGGTGACCCCGACAAGATTGCTGCAGCAGCGCGTGAGATTGAGTTGCCCTTGGGTGACGTCGAGATCGTTCCTGTTAAGGACCATCTGGACGCCGCCAACAAAGCGGTTGATCTGGTTGTCGAAGGACATGCTGAAGCATTGATGAAGGGGCATCTTCATACGGACGAACTGCTACGGGCGGCGTTGCGGCGGGATCGTGGACTTCGCGCGGGGCGCCGATTTACGCATGTCTTCGTCATGGATATACCCGGCCAGCCGCATCCCTTGCTGGTGACCGATGCGGCCATCAATATCGAGCCGGATCTGGAAACCAAGATCGACATCACGCAGAACGCGATCGATCTGGCAATCTCAATCGGAATTGGCGCTCCGAAAGTGGGTGTTCTGTCGGCGGTCGAGACGGTGAATCCGGCTATCCGGTCGTCGATTGATGCCGCATTGCTGTCGAAGATGGCCGAGCGGGGGCAGATCAGGGGTGGCTTGGTCGATGGGCCGCTTGCCATGGACAACGCGGTCAGCCTGGCCGCGGCGCGCACCAAAGGGATCGTGTCCGAGGTGGCCGGACGGGCAGACATTCTTGTCGTACCCAATCTGGACGCAGGCAACATGCTAGCCAAGCAACTGACGTATATCGCGCACGCCGAGGCTGCCGGGGTGGTGCTGGGCGCGCGCGTACCGATTATTCTGACCAGTCGCGCAGATGGCGAGAAGGCGCGGCTCGTTTCCTGTGCCGTCGCGGCCCTGCATGCGGCGCGGATGTCGGGTAAGATCTGATGGACCATATCATCACACTGAATTCAGGCTCGTCCTCGCTGAAGTTTGGGTTGTTCTCCGCGGGCGAAGCAGATCCGATCCTTGTCTGTTCGGGAGAGGTGGAACGCATCGGCAGCCGCGCGGCGCGCATCAAAGCAGAGACCACGGATGGCCGCGTGCTTGCCGATACCGCTTCTGAAGCGCTGTGCGATCAGGCCAGCGCCTTGGACTATATTTTGGATTTGCTGGAACGGCAGTTCCCGTCGGCGGGCGTGACCGCGGTTGGACACCGCATCGTGCATGGCGGCCCGGATAATGACAGGCCCATTCTGCTGACCCCCGAAAGCTTGCAGATGCTGGAAAAACTCGAGCCTTTTGCGCCTCTGCACCAACCTTACAATCTGCAGGGCGCACGTACTGCGATGGACAGGTTCCCCAATGCCAAGCAGGTTGCCTGTTTCGATACCGCTTTTCACCGCCACCACCCTTGGGTCAATGACACCTTCGCATTGCCGACCGAGTATTACGATATGGGCGTTCGCCGCTATGGCTTCCACGGTCTGAGCTATGATTACATCTCGGACCATCTGGCCAAGACTGCTCCGCTGATACATGGCGGACGGGTGGTTGTGGCGCATCTTGGCAACGGTGCCTCAATGTGCGCCATGATCGGAGGTCGCTCGGTCGGTTCAAGCATGGGGTTCTCGGCCATGGATGGTTTGCCGATGGGAACGCGTTGTGGCCAGCTGGATCCGGGCGTTGTGCTGTATCTGATGGATCAGCAAGGCATGAATGCGGATGAGATCTCGGACCTTCTGTATCGTAAATCCGGGTTGCTTGGCCTTTCCGGGATGACCAATGATATGCGTACGCTTGAGGCGTCGAATACGCCGGGTGCACGCAATGCCATCAACTACTACACGTTCCGGATACGCCGCGAGCTGGGCGCTTTGGCCGCCGTGTTGGGAGGTCTGGACGCAGTCGTGTTTACCGGCGGGATCGGTGAGAACTCGACCTATATCCGCGACCGTATCTGCACTGACATGGGGTGGTTGGGTCTTGAACTGGACCACGATGCAAACGCGGACAATCTACGCGTCATCTCGACCGACCTGTCACGTGTGAAACTGATGGTCATTCCGACGAACGAGGAACTGGTGATCGCGCGTGCCGCGGCTGAGAAAGCCGCATAAATCCCAGTTTTTAGGCTTCTGCGCGCAAAATAATTTGGGGGATCGGGAAAAAAATCGCAGCACTACGGGAATCCCCCAATTTCGCGATCCGCGCAGGTGCGTTAACTTTTCATTAACTACCGGGCCAGTGCGCCCAATCCACTTTCACTAATTTCCCCCGATGAGGGGCTGGCTTCTTACCCCCTTGGCCGGCCCCTCGACCTTTTTTGGGGTCTATGCCTGCGTCAGGATTTTCCGAACAAGTGCAGGCAGTGCGGTACTGTTATCATAGCTGAGCGTGTGCGGCATGTCCGAAACCGGCGACTTTCGATATCCCTGTTCAAACAGCAAAAACGGGACCTGAGCCCGTTGCGCAGTTTCGGCATCAACCTCACTGTCGCCAACGAAGATCTGTGGGCCTGCGGCTTGAAGGGTCTTGAAACAGGCGTGCAAGTGCTCTGGATCGGGTTTGCGTATATCCAGCGTGTCTCCACCAAAGACCGTGTTGAAATAGGGTAGCAGGCCAAGTTCGCCCAGCACATGCCGGGCAGGGGCTTCGGGTTTGTTGGTGCAGACCCCAAGCGCACAGCCCATATCGCGAAGCTCATCCAGCGCCTGGATCACGCCGGGATAAACTACGGTCTGATCGCAGGCGCCTGCATTGTAGTGCTTCAGAGTAAGCAGTGTCAGGTCCTTGTGAAGCGTTGGCTCCAGCCCGCAATGCGTCATCGCCCGCTCGACCAGCTTGGGTAATCCGTTCCCGACGAATCCCCGGATCGTATCCTGAGGCAAGGCGGGGTGCCCCTGATCGTGCAGCATTCGGTTTACCGCAGCTGCAAGGTCGGCAAGGCTGTCTATCAGGGTGCCATCCAAGTCAAATACGACAACTGCTGCCATCTGCGAATCCGCCTTTGTTTGTTGATGTCCAATGCCTAGGTCGTGCTGTGCGACGGCGCAATAGAGACCCGTGGGAGTGATTGAAAAAACAGCAGCTTGACAAACCTTACTATTTTTATCAGATTAATCACACGAACAGATAGCCAGCCCAAAACAGGGTCAGCCAGATCAAGCGAAACGAAGACAGACAAGGCCAAGTGCCACAGATGCTCTGGAGATGCCCCAATGAACGCGCAAACCCCTACCTCGACCCTTAGCTACGCTGTTTCGATGCTTCCGGCCCACAAGGCGGAAGACCTCACCAATGGCGGCAATTTGGCCCATATCGAGCTGGGCGATCAGCTTTATACGCTGCGTATCACCCGCGCAGGCAAACTGATCCTGACAAAATGAGCGCACCTTCTTCGCGTGGCGGGGCGGCTGTTGGCCGTCTGGCTGACCTGAACCCCATTGAGGCCGGAGCCGTCATGTATCTGCGGCTTTGGGGTGATGGGGTCGAAGGCCGGGCAAATGCCGCAAGCGATTTTGACATCGCGCTGGGTGCAGATCAGGGACGCGCCACGATGCTGACGCTGGACCGGCTGTGTTCACTTTGTGCACATCACGGTCGCCGTCCGCTGGTGCGTCATGGGCTGGGATGTGCATGTCTGGGCGCTGATGAGAATTGTTTTGCCCAGATGATCGGTGCCGCCTCTGAAGGGGCGCGTGAAGATGCAATGATGATGGCCTCGCTGATCGTACGGCCCGATTTCGCCCCGGCACTGGCCTCATTGTCCGAGGAACTGGGCTTGGCGTTACGCCGGATGACCGTTTCGATCCCTTTGCCGACGACCGGGCACCACCCCCCACATTCAGTGCTCCACTGATCGACGGCGACAAAACCCCAGCAATTTCGCTGGGGTTTTGTGTTTCTTAGCAGCAGCCGCAGCCCGCATGATGATGATCGTGATCGCACATGGGGGCAGGGCTGTAGTCACCCACTTCGCCAAGAACCTCCCGCAGCGCCCAAAGAATCATGTCGACGTCCTCTGCTTCGATGGTTAGCGGTGGCCGGATTTTCAGGATATTGTCCTTGGGTCCCTCGCTACCGATCAGAATGCGATGATCGCGCATCCGATTCTTGACGTAGCTGCAAATCTCACCGCTTTCCGAACCGTCAGGATTGACCAGTTCCACCCCTAAAAACAGACCCATGCCGCGTACATCGCCAACGCAGGCAAAGTCCGCTTCGATCTTTCGGAGGCCGTCCATCAGACGAGCCCCCATCACACGGGCGTTCTCTTGAAGGCCTTCATCGTCGACGATGTCCAACACCTCTTTTCCGATCCGGCAAGACAGGGTCGATCCTCCGAAGGTCGAGAAAAACTCGATCCCGTTGTCGAAGCTTTCGGCGATCTCTTTGGTAGTGACCAGCACACCCAGCGGGTGGCCGTTGCCGATGGGCTTCCCCATTACCACTATGTCAGGCAGCGCGCCCTGATGTTCAAAGCCGAAGTAATAGTCGCCCAGGCGCCCGAGGCCGGTCTGGACTTCATCGGCAATGCAGACCCCTCCGGCGGCGCGGATTTTTTCATAGACCGCAGACAGATAGCCTTTTGGTGGAATGATCTGTCCCCCGACCGAGGGGAATGTTTCAGCGATGAACCCGGCTAGGCCTTGCCCTTTTGCCTGCAATGCCGAAATCGCCGGATCAATCAGGTCAGCAAACTTCCGGGCACGCTCGGGGTCATCACGCCGGAACGAGCCGCGATAGTCATCCGCGACCTCAACCAGTTCCACCCAATCTGCCTGCCCAATACCGCCAGGTTTGTTGAATTTGTAGGCCGAGATCGCCACCGCAGCGTTTGTGTTGCCGTGATAGCCGTGATCGGGCGTCACGATCCCTTTTGCCCCGGTATGCGCGCGCGCCAGACGCAGAGCCAATTCGTTGGCCTCAGTCCCTGAGTTGACGAAGAAACAGACCTCAAGGTGATCCGGCAGTTTCGACAATACCTTGTCGGCAAAGGCGGTTTGCGCCGGGTGCAGATAGCGCGTGTTCGAATTCATGCGCTTCAGCTGATCCGCTGCAACCGCCTGAATACGCGGATGCGCATGGCCTACATGCGGAACGTTGTTGTAGGCATCCAGATAGGGTCGCCCCCATTCATCGAACAGGTGATGCCTCCAGCCACGCACCAGCATGACCGGGTCGTCGTATGTCAGGCTGACATTGCCGCCGAAGTGTTCGCGCCTGTCCTGTAGGATCGCCTGCTTGTCGGTTGGTCGATAGAAAACCTTTTCATCAGGCAAGTTCAACAGTGCTGCGGGGTTGGGGCAGACCGCGTGCCAAAGCTCGAGCTCATCAGGATCCGCTACGCCCGGCCAGTCGGCCTGCATACCGTCGGTCGTCAGCGCCAGTTGGAAATGCACATGCGGGGCCCATCCGCCATTCTGACTGGCATCGCCCAGACGGGCAAAAGCTGCACCCTGAGCCACCGGGTCACCCGGTTTCAAACGCTCACTCACCTCAGGGTCCAGATGGCCATAAAGCGTGTAGAATGCATCCCCTTCGGGCGTTTCGTGGTGCAGGATCACAACCCCGCCATAGTCGAGATGCGCGTCCCTGTTTTCAACCGCTTCGACCCGACCGCTGAGAGGTGCATGCAGCACTGTTCCGGCGGGTGCAAACACATCCACGGCCAGATGCACTGTGCGCCGATCCGACGCTTTCCACGGTCCCTTGCGAAACCCCGGCTCAGCATAGATCAGGCGTGGCTCGCTGTAATACCCAAGCCAGGGATCATCCCCAAACTCCTCACCAACCCGCGCCGCCTCGTCCAGCGGCATGTGGAACGGGTTTTGAGGCCAGGTTGAGTTTTCCACCGACAGTGAGCCCATCGGTGCGTCGCTCAGATTCTGCCCGAACATCTGCGCGAATTGTCCGCGATGGCCGGACAGGTAGGCGTGAATGCGCTCGGCTCCGTTCACAACCGGCAAGCCACACGCTGCGCGCAATAGGGCGGGCATGAGTGCGCCATTGATTGCCTCATTTTCAATCAATCGCCACGCTGGGGCCTGGCTGATCGTGACATACGGATCATCCGGGTTCTCAATCGCCATCAGCGTCGAATTCACCACGGACACCGCCAACCGTGCTTGCAACAAAGGCCAGATCAGGTCGATCTCATCCGGGCGTAACCGATTGGCGGCGTGATACCCGCGTACCAGCGCAGCCAATGCGCGCTCGGGTTTAGGGTGGTCCAGAACGACATAGGCCCCGGCAATAGCCAGATCGCAAACGCGCGGCGCCGCGCACATGTCGCCAAGATCGATCAGACCCGAGATGCTGCGTCGTTCGCCCAGATTGCCTTCAACAAGGATATTGTAATCATTGGCATCATTGTGAATCGCCTGCTTTGGCAATGCACCCAGTTGATCAGAGATCGCCTCAAAATCCTCAGCGATTTGTTGAACGCGCGCGCGTCGTGCCGGATCAGAGATGGCCTCTAGTTGGTCGACGATCCAACTCGCCCGCGTCAAATCCCATTTGAAATCGGCGCGCTGCAAACCCTCATGGGTGAACCCCTCCAGCGCCCGGTCGGTTGCGCCCAGAACACGGCCCAGTTTTAGTATCAGGTCTTCGGTCTTGGGCGCGCTGCTTGCATAGCATGCCCCCGGCAGTCGTTCCTGCAGCCAGACCAGTCGCGGTTGCCCATGCGCGTCGGCAATCTCGGGCAACATCATCCCGTTCAAATCGGGATAAACGGCAGGAAAGGGCAATCCGGGCGCTGCCGCGCTGAGATGTCCCAGCGCCTTGATCTGCAGATCGACTAATGCCGCATCGCACCCCGCGCGCATCACCTTGAGCACATAATCCTGCCCGTTGGTGGCTTTGACCACAAAGTTGAGGTCGTACTCCCCATCCAGACGCGTCAGACGGGCGTCCAGACCCCAGTGTTCACGCAGGCGACCAGCCCAGAAAGTGTTCATGTCGCTCATGCGCTATCTCTTGCAACTGCCACGGTGATCCTCTTCATCTGGCCAAAAATATCTTCGGGCGGAGTCGCGCCCTTGCGCGATGGGGCAGACAGCCCCCCTTTGCTCAGTCCAGTGCTCGCAACCGTTTGAACAACGAGGACGTATCCCACCGGCCCCCGCCAAGTTTCTGCACGTCTTTGTAGAACTGGTCGACCAGCGCCGTCACTGGCAGTGAAGCCCCGGTCTCATTGGCGGTATCCAGACAGATTCCCAGATCCTTGCGCATCCAGTCGACTGCAAAGCCATGCTCAAAATGGTCATCGAGCATGGTCTCATACCGGTTCGCCATCTGCCAACTGCCCGCCGCGCCTTGGCTAATCACCTCGACCACAGCCCGACCATCCAGCCCGGCCTTTTCGGCAAAATGTAATGCTTCGCTCAGGCCCTGCACCAGCCCTGCAATCGCGATCTGGTTGCACATTTTGGTCATTTGACCCGCGCCGCTGTCTCCAATGCGGCGGCAGATTTTGGAATAGACCTGCATGACCGGCTCAGCAGCACGATAAGCGTCCATGTCACCGCCGCACATGATCGATAGCACACCATTTTCGGCTCCCGCCTGACCGCCCGAGATCGGGGCGTCTACAAAAGCAACCCCCTGTGTCTTGCCAGCCTCGTACAACTCGCGCGTGACCTTGGCCGAGACGGTGGTGTGATCAACAAATACCGCACCCTTGGCCATTCCGTGAAAGGCGCCATCTTTACCTGTGCAAACCATACGCAGATCATCGTCATTGCCAACGCAGGCCATCACGAACTCTGCCCCTTCTGCGGCTTGCCGCGGTGTCAGAGCCATCGCGCCACCATGCTGGGCGACCCAAGCCTCGGCCTTGGATGCGGTGCGGTTGTAGACGGTGACTTCGTGGCCGGCAGCCTGAAGATGCCCGGCCATCGGGTAGCCCATGACGCCTAGGCCAAGGAACGCAACTTTTGCCATGTGATGATCCTCTCTATTATCCGCCCCTGCCTCGAGCGGACGGCAGGTCGTGATGTTTAGAAAGGACAAAGCAAAGCTTGGGCCAAAGGGCAACCCTGCGTCACAATTTGCTGCCCAGATCCATAGAGATCGCGTGCCATTCGTTTCAAATCTGAACTGGCGCGGATTTCATCTTCGTATATCGCCAGCAGCTTTGAGCTCAGCCAATTCCTGCTGTAAACGCTGGTTTTCTGCTTGCAGAGCAGCCAGTTGCCGACCCAGATTATTCAGATGTGGCCGAAGTTCGGTCTCGGTAAAGCGCGGCGTGATGTGGCGGGGGCAATTCCAGTCAAGCGCTTCAACCCTGATGATTGCGGCACGTTCTGCCTCGGTCTCGGAGCCTTTGGTGTAAAGATCAGCCGCTGCTGCGGCACCTTCCGAGAATGTCATCTGGCCAAGTATCTTGAGGCGGCGCTGGTTCGCGTAGTCCATTAATATCAGTGCCACGCGGTCATTCCCATCCAGGTTGCCGCGCGAGATATATTGTTTGTTACCAGACAGGTCCGCATAGCCGATGGTGTGCGGGTCCAGCACTTTCAGAAACCCTATCGGCCCACCGCGAAACTACACATAAGGCCAGCCGGTTTCTGAGACGGTGGCCTGATAGAACCCGTCGCGGGCGCGAATGAACGCCTCTTCGGTCGGTCCGATTTGGTGGCCCTGTTTTGGTCCTCGGCTCAGGAATTTCGCGTAGGTCGCGGCGGATACCATCCGCTCTTGATGGGCGCGAACGGCAGGTGTGAAGGTCAGTTCAGAAAAGGCGCGGGGCATTATGCTGTCTCCTACGTCGTCCGGGGCGTATGCGCAATATGGTCGATGATGGCCTGCTCTGTCAGGCGTGGGAACACAGATGTGAACGTTTGGCCCCAAATTCGGCAACGGTGCCAAGGACGTTGCGTAGCATCTGTCCTGGACGCCACGTCACATGGATTGGAAGGAATCACACACCCGGCTAGTTTTGGGCAAACACCTGATCTGGAGAGCTATTTGATGTCGCTTTTTACCAGCACCGCCGCCTGGGTTACTGACGAACACCGAATGTTTGCTGAAATGGCGGGCCGGTTCATGGATGATGCCTTGGTACCCAATACCGAGAAATGGGCCGAGAACGGGGCGGTTGATCGTACCTTTTGGTTGCAGGCGGGAGAGACGGGTCTGATGGCCGGTTCGATTGCTGAGGAATATGGTGGCGTCGGCGGCGGGATGGGTTTCGATTCCGTTACTTTGTATGAGCAGACTGCGCGCGGGGACGCAGGATGGGGATATGGCATCCAGTCTATCGTGACCCACTACATCACCGCTTATGGCAGTGAGGGTCAGAAACAGAAGTGGCTGCCGAAACTGGCCTCGGGTGAGATGATCGGCGCGCTGGCCATGACCGAGCCGGGCACGGGATCGGATGTGCAAGCGGTGAAGACGACCGCTGAGAAGGATGGCAATTCTTATCGGCTCAACGGGTCCAAGATATTTATCACCAACGGGCAATCGGCTGATCTGGTTATCGTGGCTGCCAAAACTGACAAGTCGTTAGGGGCGAAGGGGGTCTCTCTGATTGCGGTCGAAACCGACGGGGCTGACGGATTCCGGAGGGGGCGGAACCTCAAGAAACTGGGAATGAAGGGCAACGATACGGCTGAGCTGTTCTTTGAAGACGTTAAGGTGCCAATGACCAACCTGCTGGGCCCGGAAGAGGGGCAGGGGTTCTATCAACTGATGAAGCAGTTGCCGTGGGAGCGGCTGACCATCGGGATCATGGCGCTGGGCGCGATCGATTTCGCCATATCGCAGACGGTGGACTACGTGCAGGAGCGCAAGGCGTTCGGACAACGGGTGATGGACTTCCAGAACACACGTTTCAAGTTGGCCGAGTGTAAAACCAAGGCCGAGGTGCTGCGCAGTTTCGTCAATGACTGCATTGGAAAACTGGAGGCCGGTGAATTGGATGCTGCGACGGCCTCGATGGTGAAATACTGGGGCTCTGAGGTGCAGAACGAAGTGATGCACGAATGCCTGCAACTGTTCGGCGGCTATGGGTTCATGATGGAATACCCAATCGCGCGGCTCTATGCGGATGCGCGGGTCCAAATGATCTATGGCGGGACGAATGAAGTCATGAAAGAGCTCATCGCCCGTTCGCTGGACGTCTGAACCAAAACACTCCCGCCCGTCGTCCACATTCCTTACGGAACGTCTCCTCCCGTTGGGCCAGGCAGGCGCGGACGCAGCCCGCGCCTGCCTGGCCCCCTGCCGTCCGCAGGACGCAAGGCCGAAGGCCGCGCAGGGTTTGGCTGTTGCTGGCGTTGATGCCTGACACGTCGCCTGCCATTGTGATCACGGAGTAGTCAGACCTGAAGGGAACCCGGTATGGAGAAGTCCAACAAAGATCGCATATCTGCCCTGCTCAAAAGCATCGAAACGGGCGATCCGGGTCCGGTTTCGGTGGTAAATGAAGCACGATACATCCAGCACAATCCGCAAACCCATGAAGGCAGCGAAGGGCTTGCATCCCTGTTCAAACGGCTGTCCCAGACCTCACCGCGCGTGAATATCGTACGCGCCTTTGAAGACGGCGATTTTGTCTTCGCGCATACGGAATATGATTTCTCAAGGCGGAATATCGGCTTCGAAGTGTTCCGGTTCGAAGACGGGCAAGCGGTAGAGCATTGGGACAATATCCAGAAACGGATGGGGCCAAACGGCTCGGATCACAGTATGGTGGATGGTCCGACCGAAGTTCGGGATGTCGAGCAAACCGAGGAAAACCGGGCCTTTGTTCGCGCCTTCGTCGAAACCGCGTTGATTGCCGGGGATCTCGACCAGATAGAGGCCTGTATCAATACTTCCGCTTTCGTAGAACACAGCCCGCAGCTCTCGGATGACTTGACTGCCTTGAGGACCGCATTGGCCGATAGGAACGCCTTAAACTATCAGCATCTGCATCGGGTATTGGCGGAAGGGGATTTTGTACTGACCGTGTGCGAAGGTGAATATCAGGGCACTCACAGCGCATTTTATGATCTGTACCGCGTTGCAGATGGCAAGATCGTCGAACACTGGGATACGGTTGAGTCCATTGCACCACGCAGCGAATGGAAAAATGACAACGGCAAGTTCTAAGGCCGCGTTAGGCGTGGGCGTCTGCCCCAATCTGTTCACTGATCCAGGCTTGGAAAGACCGTAGAGGCTCGGGCATCGAGCGGTCATTCGGCCAGACCAGATAATAGCTGCCAAGGCTCACGCGCGGCCCGTCCCATGCCTGGACAAGCCGCCCGGTGCGCAAATCATCCTGCACCAGATATGACGGTAACAGAGCCACGCCCAACCCATGAATCGTGGCCTGAATCATGGTCGAAAACTGATCGAACAGCATTCCCCGTAGGCCGGTGACGGGCTGGCCCTGTATCTCAAACCAGCGCTCCCAGGCATCCGGACGCGACTCCAGATGCAGCAGTGGCGCGGCGCGGAGAGCATCCAAGTTACTGAAATTGAAGGCGGTAAGGGCAGGGGCGCAGACCGGCAGGACCTCTTCCCGCATGATCGGCAGATACTGAACGCCCGCCCAATCCTGCTGACCGAAATGGATCGCGGCATCAAATGGCTCAGTCGTAAAATCAAACGGTTTGAGGCGGGTCCCCAGATTGACAGTAACCTCGGGATGACGTCGCGCAAAATGCTGCAGGCGGGGTGCCAGCCAGTGCATGCCGAACGCTGGAAGGATCGACAGGTCAAGTGACCCGCCCGCCGGATTGGCTTTGAGTTTCAGTGCGGCCTGCGCCAGATTCTGAACAGCAGACCTTGCGGTTTGCACATAGACTTTGGCTGCAGGCGTCAGGTGCAGCCGCATCTGGCTACGCTCGATCAACTGGACTCCCAGCTGATCCTCCATCGTCTTCAATTGCCGGCTGATCGCGCTTTGTGTCAAGGACAGCTCAGCTGCAGCAGCAGATGCGCTGCCCAGCCGATCTACGGCTTCAAGCGCAAGCAAGGACGAGATTGAAGGCAAGAAACGGCGGGGTGCAATCATATGACAATTCCTCATACCTATTGAACGCAATAGCACTGGTTTTTTCCTGCCGCCAGAGCGATGACTGGTGCGCCACATCACCTTTGTGGCCGAGAGGGTGCCGCGCCATCCGCGATCTTGAAATTCACGTCGGAGCGCGGGACAAATCAGCAAGCGGGTCGCACCCGCGCAGAGGTTCCCCAAGGCCGATGACACCAACAAGACAAAAGCGAGAGACATGGACCGCGCCCAGATCGTACATGAGAATTTCCTGACCCGTGTCGCAAATCGTGATTTTCCCGACGGAGCCCCGCCGCGCGTCGGTCTGGGCGATGCTGAAGCCGTTTCGCTATTCCGGTCGCAAGTTCTCAGCCGCGCGTTGGATCGGACCAGCCGGGCGATGCAGAAGGCAGGGCAGGGGTTCTACACCATCGGCTCATCTGGCCACGAAGGGATGGCCGCCGTCGCGCACGCATTGCGCCCAAGCGATATTGCCTTTCTGCATTACCGGGATGCTGCGTTTCAGATCGCGCGTGCCGAACAGGTGCCGGGCCAGCAGATCGCGTGGGATATGCTGCTTAGCTTTGCGTGCTCGAAAGAGGACCCGACCTCGGGCGGGCGGCACAAGGTGTTGGGATCAAGGGCGCTGATGATCCCGCCGCAGACCTCGACCATCGCCAGCCATTTGCCCAAAGCCGTTGGTGCGGCTTATGCGCTGGGGGCAGCCCGGCGACATGCGCCCGAACATCGCGTGTTGCCGGAAGACGGGATTGCGATGTGTTCATTTGGGGATGCCTCGGCCAATCACTCAACCGCGCAGGGGGCGATCAACACGGCAGGCTGGACCAGTGTGCAATCGACGCCGCTGCCGCTGCTGTTCGTGTGTGAAGACAACGGGATCGGGATTTCGGTCAAAACGCCCAAGGGCTGGATTCAGGCGTCGATGGAGCATCGTCCGGGGATCAAGTATTTTCAGGCCAATGGGTTGGACATTTATGAAACCCATGCGGTCGCGAAAGAGGCTGCAGATTATGTCCGCAAGCGCAGGAAACCGGCCTTCCTGCATCTCAGAACCGTGCGGCTTTATGGCCATGCCGGGGCGGATGTGCCCACGACCTATCTGCCGAAAACTGAGGTTGAGGCGGATGAGGCCAATGATCCGCTTTTGCACACCGTACGACTGCTGGATCAGGCGGGTGCATTGTCGCCGGATCAGGCGTTAAAAATCTACAGCGATACCTGCACCCGAACGGATCGTGTAGCTACAGAGGCTGCCAGCCGTCCCCATCTTGCCAATGCGACCGAAGTGATGGCAAGCCTGATCCCGCCTAAGCGCCCTTGTAAAGCGACCAACGGCCCGAGCGCTGAGGCGCGTGCGAAGACCTTTGGCGCAGATATGCGCGCGATGGAGGAGCCGCAGCCGCTCAGCCGCCTGATCAACTGGGCGCTGACCGATCTGATGTTGAAACATGCCGAGATCGTTTGCATGGGCGAAGATGTGGGCCGCAAAGGTGGCGTCTATGGCGTCACACAAAAGCTGCAGCAACGCTTTGGTCCGGACCGGGTGATTGATACCCTGCTGGATGAACAATCCATTCTGGGTCTCGCGATCGGTATGGGCCATAACGGTTTCATCCCGATCCCCGAGATCCAGTTTCTGGCATATCTGCACAATGCCGAGGATCAGATCAGGGGGAGGCGGCAACCTTGCCGTTCTTCTCGAACGGGCAGTTCACCAACCCGATGGTGCTGAGGATTGCTGGGCTCGGATATCAGAAGGGCTTTGGCGGACATTTCCATAACGACAACTCTCTGGCTGTCTTGCGGGATATCCCTGGTGTCATCATCGCCTGCCCGTCGACCGGGGCGGATGCGGTGCAAATGCTGCGCGAATGCGTGCGGTTGGCGCGCGAAGAGCAGCGGGTCGTGGTGTTTCTTGAACCGATCGCACTCTACCCGATGCGCGATCTGCATGCGGCGCAGGATGGCGGGTGGATGACCATCTATCCTGCGCGAGATCAGAAAATTGCGCTGGGCGAGGTGGGAGTACACGGGAACGGTACCGATCTCGCCATCGTGACCTATGGCAACGGGCATTACCTGTCGCAACAGGCCCTGCCAGAAATTGAGGCGGCGGGTCTGAAAACCCGGATTATCGATATGCGTTGGCTAGCTCCTCTGCCAGAAGAGGCTTTGCGCGAAGCCACCAAAACATGCGCGCATGTTTTGATCGTCGACGAATGCCGCAAGACCGGCAGCCAGTCCGAGGCGCTGATGACTTTCTTCGCCGAACAAAGTTCTTCTACTCGAACTGCCCGCGTTGTGGCCGAGGATTGCTTTATTGCAACTGGACCCGCCTATGCCGCACCTCTTCCTTCGAAAGACGGTATCGTTGCCGCAGCGCTGGCTTTGACAGGAGCAGCCTCATGACCCGCACCGCCGTTGTGATCTGCCCGGGCCGGGGCACTTATAACAAGCCTGATCTGGGCTATCTGCACCAACATCATTCGGATCGTATGGACTTGTTCCGCAGCTTCGACGCCATTCGCGCCGGAACCGGACAGGATGCGATTACTGCCTTGGATGGGGCTGATCGCTTTAGCGTCGGGAAGTACTCGCGCGGCGATGTGGCCTCACCCCTGATCTATGCTGCCGCGTTGGCCGATGCGCAGGCATTGGCCAACGATATTGAAGTCGTCGCCGTCACTGGTAACTCGATGGGCTGGTATATTGCGCTAGCCACCGCAGGGGCATTGACCCCTGGGAACGGGTTTCGCGTGGTCAATACGATGGGCACGCTGATGCAGAAGCACCTGATCGGCGGTCAACTGGTTTACCCATTCGTCGATGAGACATGGGCGAATGATCCTGCCCGCAAAGCCGCATTGCTGGAGGAGGTGGCGAGGATAGATGCGTTGCGCGATCATTCTCTGGCGCTTTCTATCGATCTGGGCGGGATGCTGATATTGGCAGGCAATGAGGCGGGTCTGACGGCGTTTGAGGCGGCACACCCCACCGTGCAGGATCGGTTCCCATTGCGGCTGGCCAATCACGCCGCCTTTCATACGGCGCTGCAGGCCCCGGTGGCGGCGGAAGGTCGGGCGCAATTGAGTTCTGATCTTTTTGCTCAGCCCAAGTTCCCGATGATTGACGGGCGTGGCAAAATCTGGTGGCCCGGCGCAACTGACACGAGTGAGTTGTGGGACTACACGCTGGGCCATCAGGTGACCGAGACCTATGACTTCACCCATGCGATCCAGACGGCCGCACGCGAGTTCGCGCCCGAGCTGTTCATCATCACCGGCCCCGGTGCAACGCTGAGCGGCGCGGTGGCGCAGTCACTGACACTGGGGCGCTGGCGGGGCATGACCGACAAGGCGTCATTCCAGTCGCAGCAGGAGGCGGATCCATTCCTCATCGCCATGGGGCGGGCTGACCAGCGCGCCCTTGCAACCAACTGAGACCAGCCTGATGATCGGCGAAACTTTGGCGAGGCCCGGGCATGCGCGACTATGATCAATCGTTATGGCGGCAGACCTGTCGCGAGCGTATCGACACGCAAAAGCTTTCTGATGACGTAAGCGTTGATCTTGCCGTGATCGGCGGTGGTTACACTGGGTGTTCTGCGGCCTTGACCGCAGCAAAAGCGGGGGCTTCGGTGTGCCTGCTCGAAGCGCATCAGATCGGCCATGGTGGATCGGGGCGGAATGTCGGTCTCGTCAACGCAGGGCTTTGGCTGCCACCCGATCAAATTCGGTCGCATCTGGGGCAAATGGCGGGGGATCGGTTGATCGATCTGCTGGCCAACGCTCCGTCAGAGGTGTTCGAGTTGATTGAAACGCACGGGATTGACTGTGAGCCTGAGCGGCAAGGCACGTTGCATTGCGCGCATTCAGCCTCGGGCTTTGGTGATCTGCGTGAGCGTCACGCACAGCTGAGCGCGTCCGGTGCGCCGGTCGAGTTGCTCGATCCTGACGCGTCGCGCCAGTGCACGGGCAGCCCGGCTGTTCACGGCGCTTTGTTTGACCCCCGCGCGGGTACAATTCAGCCGCTGGGCTATGCGGTGGGACTGGCCCGCGCTGCACAGAATGCGGGGGCGCAGATATACACCCAAAGCCCGGTCCGATCTTTACGACAGGAAGCCGGGGTTTGGGTGCTGCAGGGGGATGGCGGAACCGTGCGCGCCAGATCGGTCATTCAGGCGACCAATGCTTATCATCAGGGCATCGCCGATACCGCACCCTACTATGTACCAGTTTATTACTTTCAATACGCCACCGCGCCGCTGTCCCATAACCTGCGGGCCAGCATATTGCCGAAGGCAGAAGGATGCTGGGATACCGGCCTCATCATGACATCCTTCCGTTTGGATCAGACGGGGCGGTTCGTCATTGGCGGCATGGGGGATCTAAGCAGCGCCGGAGGATTTGCACACAAATCCTGGATCAAGCGCAAACTGGCTGCACTTTATCCGCAATTGGCGGATCAGCCGTTGATTGAGGGCTGGCATGGGCGGATTGCCATGACTTCGGATCATATTCCCAAAATCACTCTGATCGGTCCAAATGCGTTAGCAGCGCATGGGTTTTCGGGGCGTGGGATCGGGCCGGGCACCGTGTTCGGGCGTTTGATGGCCAAAAGCCTGCTCAGGGACGATCCGTCCCTGCTGCCGGTTCCGTCAGTGGCTGAGTATAGCGAAAACTGGACTGGTCTGCGCCGCGCTTTCTTCGAAACCGGCGCGGCGCTGACACATCTTGTTAAGGCGCGGTTCTGAGTTCAGACAGACCGGGTGATACCGCCATCGACGCGGATGTTCTGCCCGGTTATGTAGCCTCCGCCTTCAGAGGCGAGCATAGCCACGACCGAGGCGATCTCATCATAGCTGCGCCCGTAGCGGCCCATCGGGATGCGTGTGCGGAACTCTTCTTTTTCCGGAAGGCTGTCGATGAACCCGGGCAAGACGTTGTTCATGCGGATGTTGTCGGCGGCGTATTTGTCCGAGAACAGCTTGGTAAACGCCGCCAGCCCGGCGCGGAATACGCCCGAGGTCGGAAAAACCGGATCCGGTTCAAACGCAGCAAAGGTTGAGATGTTGATGATCGATCCACCGCCCTGCGCTTGCATGATCGGGGTCACCAGTCGGGTCGGTCGGACGGCATTCATGAAATAGACATCCATGCCGGTGTGCCAGTCCTCATCGGTCAGCTCCAGCACCGCTGCGCGGGGTCCGTGCCCGGCTGAGTTCACCAGCACATCGATCCGACCCCAATGGGACATTGCAGCATCGACCAGTTTCTGCAGGTCATCATTCGACTGGTTCGAGCCCGTGGTGCCCACGCCACCCAACTCATGCGCCAGCGCCTCACCCTTGCCTGACGAGGACAGGATGCCGACTTTGAAACCATCCGCCGCCAATCTGCGCGCGGAATCCGCGCCCATACCGCTGCCGCCTGCCGTGATCAAAGCTACTTTTTCCATCTTCACGCTCCTTTGCGATGTTTGGTATAAAGATGGCTGGCAGCGTTCACTTTGACCAATCAGTTCTATTGCGCATAGGCTGTAGAAAATCTACAGTTTAGCTATGCCCGCTCTTCCACCTCTCAACGCGATGCGCGCCTTCGAGGCCTCGGCACGCCACCTGAATTTTCGTCTTGCTGCGGAAGAAATCGGCGTAACCCAAGGGGCCGTTGCGCAACAGGTGCGGGGCTTGGAAGCGCGGCTAGGGACGGCGCTGTTCGAACGCCTTCCGCGTGGGTTGCGCCTGACCGAAGCGGGGCGTCGGTTCCACGCGCCGCTGCGTCGGGCGTTTCGGCTGATTGAAGAGGCTGTCGATGAGCTGGCTGATCAGCGGCAGATCACGATCTCGGTCACGCCCAGCTTTGCCTCAAAATGGCTGGTGCCGCGTCTGAATGATTTTGTGACCCGCCATCCCGATATCTCGGTGCAGGTTGACGCGCGCGAGCGGTTGGCGGATTTCCAGTCTGATGGAATTGATATCGCGGTACGCCAAAGCCGTTCACCGGTTGCGCGCGGTCTGCAAGCGACACCTTTGTTCTCGACCGAATTCGTTGTTGTGGGCAGTCCGGACCTCGCATCACAAATTTCTGGTCCAGACGACCTGATGCAACACGTTCTGCTCAGCGATTCCCATGGTCTGTGGCCTTTGTTTCTTGAACGCGCCGGGGTCGAAGGGAAGCCACGGATGATGAGTTTCAGCCAGACAAGCCTGGCGATAGACGCCGCTGTCTCGGGGCAAGGATTTGCGCTGGCCAATGCGCCACTTGTGTCTGCGGAACTGACTTCGGGTCGGTTGGTGCAGCCACTCTCTGAGGTGCTGGTTGACGATCTGAGCTTTTTCATTGTCACCCCGCAGAAACCGCGTCAGCGGGAGTTGGTGAAACAGATGCGCGACTGGTTGCTTTCTCAGGTCTGAAGCGAGGCCGCAATCGCGTCGATCCGTTCCCGTAACCAGCGATGTGCCGGGTCGTTGGCCGAGCGTTGGTGCCAGACCATATAGATTGACACTGCTTCGCATT
This sequence comes from Ruegeria sp. S84, assembly GCF_056583445.1. Taxonomy (NCBI): domain Bacteria; kingdom Pseudomonadati; phylum Pseudomonadota; class Alphaproteobacteria; order Rhodobacterales; family Roseobacteraceae; genus Ruegeria; species Ruegeria sp. S84. Next base: position 2,875,587 of record NZ_CM152618.1, on the reverse strand, counting down.
TGAACGGCAGTGGTGCGCTGTCCAGCGTGGCAAGCGGCCCGCGTTTCATCAGTGCCGTGTCGGTCGAGATCAGGTCGCTGCCTTTCACGAAAGGCGGGATTGCGTTGAAATGCGGCAGGGTTACGACGGGCGGTCTGATCTGGCTTTGATCCACGCCACGCATCACGGCACGGGCGTTGCGCCCGTCGGCAAATCGCACCTCGACATGATCGCTATTGCAATAGGAGCGCCAATCCTCAGGCGGATCACGGTGAGCGGCATCATAGAATACCAACAACGGGCTGGTGATCAGCCGCTTCTGAAAGATATCCGGCCCATCCGGTGGCAGCGGGGTGAGCATCAATTGACACCGGTCGCTGCGCAGCAAGTCCGGGTCAGGAACACCCGACGGGATGAACTCCAGCCGCAACCTGACGCCTTCGGCGCGTGTCGCCCGCAGAAGTTCGGGAAAGATCAACTCACGCGGCATGTCGTTGGTGGCGATCTGAATGTCCATCTGTTCGGACAGCGGATCAAACGGGCGACCTTCGGTCAGGGCGCGCATGTTGTCCAGCACCTGTTGCACCGGCTCTTTCAACGACAAAGCGCGTTCGGTCGGGGTCAGCCCCTGTCCGGATCGGACAAATAGTGGATCGCCCAGCACTTGCCGCAACTTGCCCAGCGTATGGCTGATGGCCGATTGCGTCACCCCTAACCGGTCGGCAGCTTTCGACACCGAGCTTTCTTCGAGTATCGTCAGGAACACCCGTAGGACCTTGCCGTCCAGATCTGTGAAATCAATTCTGCTCATACCATTTATGATTATTCATGAATGGATTTGGTGTCCATGCCGGGGTAGGGGAAAGGGCAGCTAACTGGAGGCGCGCGATGGGGATCCGCTTTTTCTCGGACAAGAACAGACCTGTTCACATGGGTCCGTTCCCGCTGGAACGGCTGGCGCGGCTGGATCGGATGCCTGATCTGGCGCAGGTCGAACCGATGTGTGCGCTTAGCTTTCGCAGGCCCGAGCAGCCCGAAAGCATCGTGAATGCGATGGGCGAGTTTCAGGCGATGATGGACGCAATTCGGGATGGATTTGTGAACCCCGTCGCATCGGAAATTCCTGCCAACCCAGCAGATCGTGCCAATCATCTGAAAGCGTTTGGCTATTTCAACGATGCGTCGATGATGGGCTGCGGGCCGCTACCCGCGGAGGCGATGTTGGCTGAGCCTCGGCGCAACCCGGATATCGACCGGCTGGCACATGCGCTTAGGACGCGGCAAACCAAAACGCTGGCCTCGGGCATCGATGTGATCATGGCGGATCTAAAAGAAAGCATGGAGGCCGCGCCACGCCCGATGGACCGTCATCGCCATACGCTCGTGTTTCTCTATGAGTTCAACCGCGATCCGGACCCCTCGGAGCCCGGGTCCGATTGGATCATGGATGCGCAGGATCACCGCGCCTGTTTGCTTGCCACCGAGAATGCTGTGGTCATTGCCAACTACATCCGCCTCCTGGGTTTCGATGCGCGGGCGCATTCGGCGATGTCCTCTGAGGTTGATCTGGGCAAGCTGGCAGTTGCTGCGGGTCTGGCCTCGGTTGAGGATGGTGCGGTTGTGGTGCCTTGGTTGGGTAAGCGGTTCGGATTGGCCGCTGTGACCACCGAAATGGAGATCGCGCATGACCGACCCTTGCGACCGCTGGCCGAACAACCGTGGTTCCGCACGCAAGGACCTGCATGGTGGCTGGGTGCAGGCTTCGCCAAGAACGCTCTGAACCGGGATGCCTATGCCAAGCGGCGCTATGTGGACGGGGCACATCCTTTTGAAAACCTCAAACGAGTCGAAACACCGACCACCTATATCGACGAGCAAAACGTAGCCCGGGTGCCCAAACGCGCAGACATGTTTGCGCGGGCTCAGTTCGGCGACATGGGTAAGTCGCTGCAAGACGCGACCAAGGGCGGGCATTACGTGCGCAAATCCGCCCCCAGCTTCGCCCAACGCCGCGCGCTGGGCGCATTTGTTTTGCTGCAGGACGGTGACAGCGCCGAGGCTGTACAGCCCACAGATACCGAAAGAAATGCCGCGAATATCAAGGCTGCAACCTATTTCCTTGGGGTCGATGCGGTCGGGCTCAGCCGGTGCCCCGAGTGGAGCTGGTATTCCCATGACGCCACCGGAGAAGAAATCGTTCCGCCCCATGATCAGGCGATCAGCATGATCATCGACCAGGGCTATGAGACGATGGAAGGCGCCAGCGGGGATGACTGGATCAGCGTGGCCCAATCCATGCGCGCCTATCTGCGGTTTTCACTGCTGGGGGGCGTGATCGCGCAGCAAATCCGAAATCTCGGCTACAAGGCCAAGGCGCATACGGTGATGGATGGCGAGGTGCTGCAACCGCCGCTGCTGCTGTTGTCGGGGTTGGGGGAGGTCAGTCGGATCGGTGAGGTGATCCTGAACCCCTATCTTGGCCCGCGCCTGAAATCCGGTGTCGTGACAACCGACATGCCGATGTCGCATGACAAACCCATCGATTTCGGCCTTCAGACGTTTTGCGAAAGCTGCAACAAATGCGCTCGGGAATGCCCTTCGGGCGCGATCACTGCCGGGCCAAAGCTGATGTTCAACGGCTATGAAATCTGGAAATCCGACAGCCAGAAATGCGCCACTTACCGTATCACCACGCCCGGGGGGGCGATGTGCGGACGATGCATGAAGACCTGCCCGTGGAATCTCGAAGGTATATTCAAGGAACGCCCGTTCCGATGGGCCGCGATGAATATTCCGCAGGCCGCGCCTGCATTGGCCAAACTGGATGATGCGGTCGGCAATGGTGGTCTGAATGACATCAAGAAATGGTGGTGGGATATCGAACTGGAAGCCGACGGAGCCTATCGCCCGTCACAGCACCCATTGAACCGGCGGGACCTGCAAAAAGACCTCGATTTGAAGTACGAGGATCAGACGCTTGCTGTCTACCCCGCTCCGCTCGCTCCGCACCCATGGCCCTATCCCTTCAACATGGACCGGGAAGCCGGAATTGCCGCCTATGAGGCGATGGTCACAGCTGAAGACTACAAAGCGCGCAAAGCGGCAGGCGATATGTCTGTGATCCACCGTTATCAGGTCGCAGGGGACGCCCCGGTGATGCGGGTGGAACTAACCAAGGTCGACAAGATGACCTCGGATGTCACCAAGTACGAGTTCTCAACCCTCGACGGTGCGCCCTTACCGAAATGGACTGCGGGCGCGCATCTGGACGTGCTGGTTTCGCCCGAATTCCTGCGGCAGTACTCGATGTCGGGCGATCCCTCCGACCGCAACACTTATCAGATCGGCGTGCTGCGCGAGGATGAGGGGCGCGGCGGCTCGGCCTTGCTGCATCGCATCTTCAACGAAGGGCGCAAGGTCTTCATCTCAAAGCCGATAAACCATTTTGAGCTGGACGAGACTGCAACCAAAACCTTTCTGATGGGCGGCGGTATTGGCATCACACCGATGATTGCTTTTGCCCACCGATTACATGCGATGGGCAAACCGTTCGAGCTTCACTATTCCGCCAGCACACGAGCAGGTGCCGGATATCTGGATGATCTGGCGGCTGTGCCATGGGCCGATCACGTGCACTATCACTTCTCGGACGAGGGCACGCGGGCCGATCTGGAGGCTGTTCTGGAAGGATATCAGGACGGATGGCACGTTTATACCTGCGGCCCTGACCGCTATATGGACGGCGTCATTCACGCAGCCGAACGGCAGGGGTTTCCGGAAGGTGCACGGCATCTCGAATATTTCTCGGTGCCGGAACAGCCCGAATATGAGAACCATCCGTTCACTCTGAAATTGGCGAAATCGGGTCGGGAGTTGACTGTACCCGCTGACAAAGATGCGGCGCAGGTACTTAATGAGGCGGGCTTTCACGTGGATGTGAAATGCGCTGATGGGATCTGCGGGGTCTGCAAATGTGACGTGATTTCAGGTGATATCGAACACCGCGATTTCGTTTTGTCCAAAAAACAACGCGAAGGTGCGATCATACTGTGCCAAAGCCGGGCGGCCCGGGCAGACGGGGTGATCGAGATCGATCTGTGATTGCTCTCGATAAAACGACATTTTGAATCCCAAAAATTGGTCGTTCCAGCCATGGACGCCGCCGACTTGCTGCACTAACGTCCCCGGCGAACCCCAGTCTATCCTGATCAACAGGTGCGAGGTACTTTCATGGATTATCACAGCCCCGCCAGCTTTGCCGAGGCGTCGGCTCTGGCCGCAAATGCAACGGGCATCACTCGGTTTCTGGCAGGCGGCACCGATGTGCTGGTGCAGTTGCGCTCGGAATTGGTGACGCCCGATACGCTGATCGACATCAAGAAGATCGACGGCGTTAGCGAAATTACCCGCAATGCCGATGGCAGCTGGACTCTGGGCGTCGCCGCGACCGGTGCCGAGATGAGCGAGCACGCCGCGTTGGGCCGCGATTGGCCGGGTGTGGTCGAGGCGATGGACCTGATTGGATCGGCTCAGGTACAGGGGCGTGCGACGCTGACCGGGAATCTGTGCAATGGCTCTCCGGCGGCGGATTCGGTGCCAGCGATGGTTGCGGCAGGCGTTACGGTTACCGTGACTGGCCCGGACGGCACACGAGAGGTGGCGGTCGAAGACATCCCGACGGGACCTGGAAAGACCTCACTGGCCAAAGGCGAACTGATCTCGGCGGTCAACATTCCAGCGCGTGGCGACAACGCGGGTGACGCCTATCTGCGCTTTATCCCGCGCACCGAGATGGATATCGCGGTGGTTGGTGTGGGCGTAAGCTTGCGGCTGGATGGTGATACCATCACCGAAGCGCGTGTCTCGCTGGGCGCTGTCGCGCCGACCGTACTGCTGGTGGAAGACTGTGCGAAAGCGATTATCGGCAGCACGTTGGATGACGCGGCGCTGGACGCGCTCGCTGCAGCGGCCTCGGCTGCCTGCAATCCCATTGATGACAAACGCGGCACTATTGCATTCCGCACCGAAGTTGCTGGCGTTCTGGCCAAGCGCGCCGCAAAAATCGCCTATGCCCGCGCAAAGGGAGAAGACGTATGAGTAAGTTCCACGTATCTACCACCGTGAATGGGGACGCGGTTGAATACCTCTGCGACCCACGCGAAACCCTGCTGGACTGTCTGCGCGACAAGCTGAACCTGACCGGCGCGAAAGAGGGCTGCGGCACCGGCGATTGCGGCGCTTGTTCGGTCAGCGTCGATGGCCGTCTTGTGTGTTCATGCCTGATGTTGGGCGTCGAGGCTGAAGGCAAGCAGATCGAAACGGTTGAAGGGATCGCGGACGGCGACGTCCTGCATCCGCTGCAAAAGAAGATGATCGAGTTTGCCGCCCTGCAATGCGGCATCTGTACCCCGGGCATTCTGGTGGCGGCCAAGTCGCTGCTGGAAAAGAACCCCAATCCCACCGAAGAGGAAACCCGGTACTGGCTGGCAGGCAATCTCTGCCGCTGCACCGGCTATGACAAAATCATTCGCGCCGTGATGGATACGGCGGCTGAGATGCGGGAGGCTTCGTAATGGCACTGGACGATCGCAAATCTGACTTCACGTTTGTCGGCACCCGCCCTGACCGCCCTGACGGTCTGGACAAGGTGACGGGCCGCGCCAAGTTCGGTGCGGATATCTCAGCCCCCGGCATGTTGCATGGCGCTATCCTGCGTTCACCCCATGCCCATGCGCGGATCGTCAAGATTGATGCTTCAAAGGCCGAGGCCCACAAAGACGTCAAAGCCGTTGTTACCCGCGCCGATTTCGCCGATGTCCCCTTCAAGCCGGGGCTGGAAGGCGAATTCTGGAACGTGCTGGAAAATGTCATGGCGGGCGAAAAGGCTCTGTATGACGGCCACGCGATTGCAGCAGTTGCAGCGACATCAGCCTTGGCGGCGCGCGATGCGCTGAAGCTGATCGAGGTTGAATATGAAGTTTTGCCCCACGTCACAGATGTGGACAAGGCGATGGCACCGGACGCGCCTGTCATCCGCGAAGGTGCGGCAGATTATTCGGTGCCTGAGGGGATGCACCCCAACGTGGTGCGCTATCACGAAAGCGGCCACGGAGATGTCGAAGCCGGATTTGCCGAGGCGGATCTGGTAATTGAGGACAGCTTCGTTACCGAGGCAACCCATCAGGGTTACATTGAACCTCATGCCTGCATGGGGTCTCTGGGTACTGACGGCAAAGGTGAGCTTTGGTGCACCACCCAGGGCCATTGGATCGCACAGAAAACCTGCGCGGCGTTGCTGGGCATCGAAACCTCACAACTGCGTGTGACCGCGTCTGAGATCGGGGGCGGCTTTGGTGGTAAGACCACTGTGTTCATCGAACCGGTTGCGTTGGCGCTCAGCCGCAAGGCCAACCGCCCCGTAAAGATCGTGATGACCCGGTCCGAGGTGTTCCGTGCGACCGGCCCGACCTCATCGGCGTCGATGGATATCAAGATCGGTATGAAGAAGGACGGCACCATCACAGCAGCCGAAGGCATCTTCCGCCTGCAGGGCGGTGCCTTCCCGGGTGCGCCGGGCGACATGACCGCCATGTGTGCCTTTGCGCCCTACAACCTGACCAACGTTCGCCAGGTCGGTTATGACGTAATGGCCAACCGCCCGAAACAGGCCGCCTATCGCGCGCCAGGCGCTCCGATGGGTGCGTTTGCGGTCGAATCCGTTCTGGATGAGCTGTGCAATCAACTCGGCCTCGACCCGGTGGATGTGCGCCTAAAAAACGCCGCGCATGAAGGCACCAAAGCCAGCTATGGCCCGACCTATGAGCGTATAGGTCTTGTCGAAACGCTTGAGGCCGCCAAGGCGCATCCGCATTACTCGGCCCCGTTGAAGCCGGGGCAAGGGCGCGGGATTTCCTGTGGGTTCTGGTTCAACCATGGTGGTGAGACCTCGGTATCTCTAGCGCTGTCCGAGGACGGCTCGGCCCAAGTCATGGTCGGTACGCCGGATATCGGCGGATCACGCGCGTCAATGGCTCTGATGGCAGCTGAAGTTCTGGGTATCCCCTACGAGAATATCCGCGTGACCGTCGCCGATACGGCAACGCTGGGTTACAATGACGTAAGCCATGGCAGTCGCGTGACCTATGCCTCGGGTCTGGCGACAATCAAGGCGGCGCGCCATGCGGTCGAGCAGCTATGTGCCCGCGCAGCGGCCAGTTGGGGAATTCCGGTTGATGCGGTGAAATGGGAGAACGGTTGTGCCGTGCCCTCAGGCCCCAATGCCGGTGACTTCGATCCGCGCCCGCTGGCCGATATCACCGCCCATATGGGCGCGACCGGCGGCCCGATCTCGGGCCATTTCGAGGCTACGCCGGAAGGCGCGGGTGTATCCTTTGGCACCCATATCGTGGATGCCGAGGTCGACCCGGAAACCGGCAAGACCAGCATCACCCGCTACACGGTCATTCAGGACGCGGGCAAGGCGATCCACCCGACCTATGTCGAAGGCCAGTATCAGGGCGGAGCTGCGCAGGGCATCGGCTGGGCGCTGAACGAGGAATATATCTATGGTGAGGATGGCCGCTTGCAGAACTCGATTTTCCTCGATTACCGCATCCCGGTCGCCAGCGATCTGCCGATGATCGACACGGTGATTATCGAAGTGCCCAACCCCGGCCACCCGTTCGGTGTGCGTGGTGTGGGAGAGACCGGCATCGTGCCGCCGTTGGCCGCCATCGCCAACGCGGTCTCCAACGCGGCCGGTGTACGCCTGAAGCAACTGCCAATGTCCCCGCCGCGCATTCTTGCCGCGCTCAAGGACAATGGTTGAGGTCCACCTCTGGTCTAGCCTCCGGTCTTTGACCGGGGGTCGCGAGGTGGTCGAGGTTGAGGCCGCCACCACGGGCGAATTGCTGCAGGAACTGGTGCGTATACATCCCCGGCTGCAGGCACCGATCGATGCTGGGGTCTCGGTGGCGTTGGACGGGCGCATCATCGCGACCGGACTGTCTGAGCCGATTCCGGAAGGTGCCGAGGTTTATCTGATGCAGCGTCTCAGGGGCGGTTGAAGGCGAAAGGTCTAATCGACCCCCTCCCTCACGCGAAATCACGGGATAGGATGAACGCGCAACACTGCTCGGTCAGATCTTGGAAGCGCGAACGCTCGCGGACATAGAGATACACTTGCCTTTTGTCGTGAAGGTCCGTGATCGGGCGGTAAGACACCGCCTCCGGCAAGAATTCGGCAACGGTTTGAGGAAGCACCGTGATCCACTCGCCCGATCGCACTAGTGTGATAAGTGAATGCGTGTTGTGAATTGTGATCTCGGCGTTTTTGATTGCCGTATGGAAAGCCGGCGTTTGAATCAGATCGCATAACATGTTTCGGACAAAGGGCGCGGTGGCCATGTCGGGGATAGTCAGCGGTTCAGCGCGTGTGATCAGAGGATGATCCGAGGCCGCGACCAATCCAAAGGAGTCCTGAAATAGCGGAATGGTTTGGATGCCGTTAAGGGCGTGATACCCGGATGCGATTCCGATATCTGCCTGATCCTGAGCGATGGCATCCAACACCTGCTGCGTGTCGGTGTCGCGCAGCTCGATCTTCACCCCGGGGGATTCGCTGCTCATGTGGTGCAATAGTGGTGGAAAGATCAACGCGCCAACCGAAGGGACGGATACGATCCGGATCAATCCCTGTTCAGCCAGCGCGGCGGCCTCGATATTCTGGACAGTCTGATCGAATTGGCGCACTTGCCGCAAGCCCAGATCGAGTACCTGCTCACCCAGCGGGGAAAGCTGGTTCTTGCGCTCGCCTTCGAACAGCTTTTTGCCCAGATGGTCTTCGAGCTGCTTCAATGTCATCGAGACGGCTGATTGCGTTCGACCAAGGCGGTCGGCGGCCTCGGACAGGTTCCCGGTCTGGGCCACCGTGCAAAAGCAACGCAGCATCTCAATCTTGATTGCCAACTTCAGGTTCCTTGAAGTTTGTTTAAGTTATTTGAGTTTGACTGATGTGCATCGGAAAATCCATCCTGTGACAAACGAATTCTGACTCTGGGGCGCATTGTGACCAAACTGAACCTGATCGCTGGCGAATGGCTGGCAGGCGAAAGCGAAATCGAAAACCGCAACCCTTCTGATTTGACTGACCTGGTTGGTATGTTCGCGCAAGCCAGCAGCGACCAACTTGAAGCGACGCTGGATCAGGCGCGTATCGCGCAAGCTGAATGGGCTGCCTATGGGCTGGAACGTAAGCAGGCCGTTCTGAACGCCATCGGTAACGAGCTGATGACCCGCGCCGAGGAACTGGGCACGTTGCTCAGCCGGGAAGAGGGCAAACCGCTGGCCGAAGGTAAGGGCGAGGTCTATCGAGCGGGTCAGTTCTTTACCTACTACGCCGCTGAATGTCTTCGGCAGATTGGGGAAAACGCCGACTCCGTTCGCCCCGACATCGAGATTGACGTGCGCCGCGAAGCGGTGGGTGTTGTCGCCATTATCAGCCCGTGGAACTTTCCCACCGCGACCGCTTCTTGGAAGATTGCGCCCGCGCTGTGCTATGGCAACGCTGTGGTGTGGAAACCGGCCAACATCACGCCTGCCTCGGCTGTGGCCCTGACCGAGATCATCGAACGTCAGGACATTCCCAAGGGTCTGTTCAGCCTGGTGATGGGTTCGGGCCGTTCGATTGGCCAACGTCTGGTCGAAAGCCCCAAGGTCAACGCGATTTCCTTCACCGGTTCGGTTCCGGTCGGCAAGGGCATCGCGGCGGCGGCGATCCAGAACCTGACCAAAGTTCAGATGGAGATGGGGTCCAAGAACGCGCTGGCCGTGATGGACGACGCGGATTTGGATCTTGCGGTTTCGCTGGCATTGGGCGGCGCATTCGGCGGCACCGGTCAGAAATGCACCGCCTCGTCGCGGCTGGTGGTGCATGCAGGCATCCATGATGCTTTTGTCGAGAAACTCGTCGCAGGCGCGCAGGCGATGAAAGTTGGCCACGCGCTGGAAGAAGGTGTTCAGATGGGCCCCGTCGTAAGCCAGCAGCAACTAGGCGAGAACCTCGCCTATGTCGATCTGGGTAAATCTGAAGGGGCCGAACTGGCCTGCGGCGGACAGCGCCTAAAGATGCCGCATGAGGGCTTCTACATGTCGCCGGGCGTGTTCCTGAACACCACCAACGATATGCGCATAAACCGCGAGGAAATGTTCGCGCCGCTGACCAGCGTCATCAAGGTTGGCAGCTATGACGAGGCGCTGAGTGTGGTGAACGACACCAATTTCGGCCTGACCTCGGGCATCGTGACTAAATCGCTGGCCCGTGCCACCCATTTCCGCCGCAATGCGCGAACTGGTGTGGTGACGGTGAATCTGCCTACGGCAGGCACCGATTATCACGTACCCTTTGGCGGTCGCGGCGACAGCTCGTACGGGCCGCGCGAACAAGGCAAAGCAGCGGCAGAGTTCTATACCACCGTCAAGACCGCCTATATCAGCGCAGGCCCCGTCTGATGCGTATCGACGCGCTGCAATATGTCAACTGGTCGGAGAAGATTTTCCGCCAACTGCGCGAAGGCGGCGTGGATGCGATCCACGTCACCATCGCTTATCATGAGAATTTCCGCGAAACCGTTCTGAACTTTGAAAAGTGGAATCGCTGGTTCGAGCAATACCCGGACCTGATCATGAAAGGCCGTTGGGCCAGCGACATCGACATCGCGCGCGAAACGGGGCGGACGGCTGTGTTCTTCGGGTTTCAGAACCCATCCCCGATCGAAGACGATATCGGTCTGGTTGAGGTTCTGCATGATCTGGGCGCTCGCTTCATGCAGCTGACCTATAACAACCAGTCGCTGCTGGCGACCGGCTGTTACGAGGCCGAAGACACCGGCATCACCCGCATGGGCAAGCAGGTGATCAAAGAGATGAACCGCGTGGGCCTTGTTGTCGACATGAGCCATTCGGCGGATCGGTCGACCATCGAAGCGGCGGAATTGTCCGAGCGCCCCATTGCCATCACCCATGCCAATCCGCACGAATGGTCACCTGCTTTGCGCAACAAGCGCGATGCGGTGATCCGGGCGGTGACGGAAAATGGTGGGATGCTGGGCTTTTCGGTCTATCCTCATCACCTCAAGGACAAGTCCGACTGCACGTTGGAGAGTTTCTGTGAGATGATCGCCCGAACGGCTGAGAAATACGGTGCCCAGCATCTGGGGATTGGCACCGACCTGTGTCAAGATCAGCCCGACAGTGTGGTTGAATGGATGCGCGTGGGGCGCTGGACAAAACAGATCGACTATGGCGAGGGTTCGGCCTCGGCCCCCGGTTTCCCGCCAATGCCGGGCTGGTTTCGGGACAATCGCGACTTCGGTAACATCGAGTCCGGCTTGCGCGCCACTGGCATGAACTCCGACGAGGTCGCGGGGATCATGGGCGGCAACTGGTACCGCTTCTTTGCCAATAATTTTGGGCCACAAGGCATATGATGGACCAAAGCCCGCAAATCGCACGCCGCGACCCGGCCACTGTGATGCGCCTGTCCCGTTTGGGATCGTTGCATCAATGCCGTCTTAGTTTCATGCGGCAATTGATCCGTCGGATGGCTGCCGAAAACTGGACGGTCACCCGCCCAGTCTTCCAGATTGATGAAAAGGGCGTCGGTCACGCGGTCTACACCGCACAAGGTCCGGAACGCGCTTATTCGTTGGTGGCGTTTGCCCATGATCTGCCACCCGAGCAACGCTCGGATCGTGTGATCGCCGAGGCATGGGACGCGACCTTTGCGTTGTTTGACGGAATTCCTGACCCGGAAGACATTGAGCGGCTTTCGCAAAACGTACCTCTGCAAGAGGCCGGGCGTGTAAGCGAAAGCGAGCTGTCCTTGTCACGCGCCAACCGCTCGGTGCGTCTGTGGGCACATGTCGTGGATAGTCTTGCCACCGGTCAGCAGCCCGACCTCGAACAGATTTACAAGGTCGGTTACCTGATGCGGACAACCGCCGTCTATGGCTCGGGCAAGTTCGGCGCGGCAGATCGTGAGAGGATTGCAGACCGAGACGAAGTCAGCGCGCCGTTTCAGGCCGAGATGCTTTCGGTCTATCTGACGCGGACCTTCGTGCGCGATCTGGTGCAACATATGGCCCGCACCAAGGGTGGCGACCAGACCGCAGAGTTGAACCCGGAAATCGCGCGTTGGCTGGGCATCGGCAATTCGACCGGGCTAGGTATGGCGCCTTTCATCGTCAATCACCCGATCCTGTTCAACAACTGGATCATGGTCCGGGAAGAGGCGATCTCGCGGGTTCGGTCCATTGAGACCGCAACAGAGGCAGAAGCGGCCAAGTTTCGCGACATCTTCGCCCGTAGCAAATTGTCGATCTCGTGGTGGAAGTCCGAACATCCAATCCAGATCGAAAAGCTCGCGGCGCTGAATGCTGACTTGTGCGCAATATCGGACTATCTCGACAAGACCGATCTGACGGGCAATCAGCCCTGGGACCACTTGATAAAGTGGTCTCAGGCTGCGCTCAGCGAAGAAGGGCAGGAGTTGCTGGCCTCGCTGATCCTTGAACCCTACGGAGAACTGGTCGATGGGCTGACCAGCTGTATGGCAGACAGCAACGGTGCGGCGCATGTGATTGATGGCACGATGACCGTTGGCGCGGTGCGCGACCTGATCCGCGCCAGCTTTGGCTGGGCAATGGATCTGGACTGGAACGCGCCCGAACACTGCGCGCGCGCTTGGTATGTGTCCGAGGAAAAGCTCGAGCCCCGGCTGGGTGAGCGGTTTGACGAACCGATTGCAGACTACGAACAGCCGCTTGCCCCGGCGCGCGACGCGGCTCTGGCCGAAAGCGCGCTTTCGGAATGGGCGGATGGTGCACCCATCGCCGAGTTCCTACTTGAACACCCTGAACACCGCCACACGATCCGTCGCGCGCAAATGAGCCGCGTCGCGCCTTACGGCGAAATTCGCGACAACACGATCAGCGCGGATGTTCTGCCGATCGACATGCTGCGTGCCAAACTCTCGTTCTTTGGCGCCACGCATTTCGATCCTCGTTCAGACCGCTGGGTGCGTATCTGCATGTATGCTGGCGCGCCTTATCCCGAAGAGTTAAGCAGCAAGACTGCCGATCTGTGGGTCTATCCGGAGCTTGCACCGTGAACGTATCGCTGAACGAGATCGAAGCCACGGCCAAACGCGCCGCGCGCGGAGCCGGATACCCCTGGGGACTGGCGGAAGAGGCGGGCAAAGCCACACGTTGGCTATGCGCGCACGGGATTGATGGCACGAATTCCCTTGCGCAATTGTTGGAGCAAGGTCTGGCAGCCTCGCTCAAGAATCACCGCCCGGTTGAGATGCGGTCGGCTTGGGCGGGGCAAGGTGTGCTTTGCCCGATCATCACGGGCGCTTTGCTGTCTGATCGGTCTGACCTGCTGCACGCAGGTCCCATACGTATCCAGAAGCTCGCAGTACCTGTTTTTCTGCTGCCCTTCGTAGCCTCGGCGGCACGCGCCCAGAATAACGTGATCACGCATACGTGCGATCTGTTCAGGGCCGCAACGGATGGCGGTCGTCTGGAGGCGGGGCAGGATTGGCCATCGTTTTCTGATCACACCCAGATCACGCTGGGCGGCCAACTTACCACCCCTCGACCGCACGTGACCCGCGCAACCCCGGACCCGGTTTGCTGGGACACCCTCAACCGATTTGCCCATCGCACCTACGCGCCTGCTACCGAAGAATCCCGACTGTTGGGCGCCGGCGCTGGCCTGTCCGACAATGACTGAATGAGAGAGCGACATGATCGAAACCCGTACCCTTAGCCTAGCTGAAATCGAGGATCTTTCTTTCCGTGCGTTGGTGTCCGCGGGCACCAGCGAAGAAAACGCGCGCCCATTGGCAATTGCAACCGCCGCAACCGAGGCGGACGGGGTAGCGAGCCATGGTCTGGCCTATATCCCGATCTATTGCGAACATGTTCAGTGCGGCAAGGTAGATGGGCAGGCCACCCCTCAGCTGTCCCAGCCGCGCCCCGGCGTAGTGACGGTCGACGCGGCAACCGGGTTCGCCCACACGGCGATCGACGTTGGGTTCGAGGCATTGATCGCTGCGGCGCGCACGCAGGGCGTTGCGGAGTTGGCGATCTGCAACAGCTATAACTGTGGCGTGCTGGGGTATCACACCTACCGGCTGGCACAGGCTGGTTTTGTGGGGCTTGGGTTCACCAACGCGCCCGCCTCCATCGCGCCGTCCGGGGGTGCCAAGCCCGTGGTCGGGACCAATCCGTTCTCAATTGCAGTCCCCGGAAACGATGGCCAACCCGCATTACTGATCGATCAAAGTGCCAGCACCATCGCAAAAAGCGAGGTCATGAAACACGCGCGCGAAGGCAAACCAATCCCGGTTGGCTGGGCGTTGGACGCAGATGGCAACCCTACGACCGACCCGAATGTTGGGCTTAAGGGTTCCATGGCCCCATCGGGTGGGTACAAAGGGGTTGGCGTTGCCCTGATGACCGAGGTTTTGGCTGCAGCGCTGACCGGTGCCACGCTTGGGATACACGCCTCACCTTTTTCGGGAACCGCCGGTGGGCCTCCGAAAACAGGCCAGTTCTTTATTGCAATTGACGCTTCTGCGACTGCGGATGACGCATTTTCTTCCAGAATTGTCGATCTTGTCGAAGCGATCCGATCTCAGAACGGCGCACATTTGCCCGGTGACGGCCGCCAGGCAAAGCGTTTGGTGGCCAAGAACGATGGTGTGGCTGTCAGTGTAGCGACCCTCGACAAAATAGAAGCTCTGCTGACGTAGGGCTCGATGGCGAAGCTCCGGGACGCTCATGAAGATCTTTCTGGAAATCAGGACACGTGCGAATAGGGAGGAAACACATGTCTATGAAGGAACCTTTTACCGATCTGGAGATCAAGCGATCTTCGGGCGGGTTTTATGAAGGGCACAGTGTTGAGATTGCCTTGCTGAGCAAGTCAATCATGGTCGCGCTGGTTATCTGGGCGCTTGTCTGGCCCGCAAATGCAAACGGAGTTCTTGGAAGCCTGAACTCGCGTCTGCTGGAAGATTTCAACGCCTTCTATATCATTATTGTCGGCTTTTTTGTCTTTTTCCTGTTTGTCGTGGCGGCGCTGCCGCAAACCGGTAAGCGGCTTATGGGCCCAGAGGGCGAAAAACCAGAATTCTCGGATTTCTCATGGTTTTCGATGATGTTTGGCGCGGGCTTGGGCGTCGGTCTCATGGTGTTCGCTACCGCTGAGCCTTTAGGGCTGTGGGGATCGAACCCGGTTGTCATCGCGGGCGATGTCGTCGGCAATAGCGAAGACGCATTGCAGTCAGGATATCGCTACACTTTCTTGCATTACGGGTTTCACGCCTGGGCGATCTATGTGGTGACCGGCCTGTCGCTGGCCTATTACGCCTACACGCGCAACATGCCCCTGACTATTCGCACCGCGCTGACACCTCTGTTCGGCAAGCTGATGAACGGCTTCCTGGGCCACGTCGTGGATGTGCTGGGCGTGGTAGCAACCATTCTGGGTGTTTCAGTTACCATCGGGTACGGGGTTTCGCAGTTCATCGACGGCCTATACGCCATTTCGGGTATGGAATGGATGATGGATCTGACCGGTGACGCACCAGCCCCCAGCACTGTTGGTCTGCTGGCTGGCCTCATTGTGATCATGGGCCTTTCGATCATCTCGGCTGTCTCTGGTGTTGGTCGTGGCGTCAAGTACCTGTCTAACCTGAACCTGGTGTTGTCGCTGATCCTGTTGCTGGTCTTTGTTGTCTTTGGGTCGTTCCTGTTCGCGATGACGACTTACGCAACTGCATTTGTCGATTACATCCAGCACTTCATTTCGCTCAGCTTTGGTGCTTTCAATCCGCAATCGGCGGCGGCGTTTGATGCTGCCCTGCCGAGTGAAGCAGCGCCGTTTGCCGATGCGCTTTATGCCGGTGCGACCAATCCTTGGGGATCGTTTGACGGGTTCAAATCTGGCCTGGAAGGCGACGCCGCCGCGCTGCCGGAATCTGTACTGGCTTCGGTCTACGCCGCAGGTGATCCGGGTCGGCAGTTTGGCTGGCAAGCGGGCTGGACCACGTTCTACTGGGCCTGGTGGATTGCGTTTTCGCCTTTCGTCGGCCTGTTCCTGGCGCGCATTTCCAAAGGACGCTCTGTGCGTGAGTTCATCATCGGTTGTGTCTTTGCCCCTGCGCTGGTCTGCTTTGCGTGGATGACCATTCTGGGTGGCACCGCGATCGATCTAGAACTGAATGGCACCGCCGAAGGCGCCATCGTCGGGGCGTCGAACACCGCCAAGCTGTTTGTCACATTGCAAGAGATGATCACCGGTGGGCTGTTGTCTGGCATCACCGTGATGTGCGTCGTCCTGATCATGACCTTCCTGGTCACCTCGGCGGACTCGGGCATTCTGGTGATGAACACCATCATGTCTGGCGGAGATCAGAACATCGGTAACAAGCACAAGATCGTCTGGGGCCTTATCCTGACAGCGGTGATTGGCGCTCTGATCCTCGCTGCGGGTGAAAACAATCCGATGGACGCCTTGCGAAATGCGATGATCATCGGTGCGCTACCCTTTACGATGGTCATGGGCCTGATGTGCATAGCGCTCGCCAAGGCGCTTTATCGCGATGGTCTGAGGCAAAAGCAGACCACAGCACCTGCGGAATAAACCTAGGCACGGGCGGTTGTGATGCAACCGCCCGCTGTCATCAGGCGCTTGCGCGCGTCAACTTCAACTCAATTCAATGAAAATGCCAGTGGCTGAGACGCCACGTGATCGTGCACCACTCGAAGCATTATGTCGGACGTGAAGATGGTGCTGCTGGAGAGAATTGAACTCTCGACCTCTCCCTTACCAAGGGAGTGCTCTACCTCTGAGCTACAGCAGCGCTGTGGGCGGGTGATTAGACTCAAACGAAACGCGGCGCAAGGGTGTCTGGACGGTTTTTTCTACTCCTGTAGAGAAAGGCAATGGCAGACAAAAATTCACCTAAAAAACACGGCAAGTCCGGGGAAACGCGCGAAGACCGTCTAAAGGCGGCGCTAAAAGCGAATATGGCGCGGCGCAAGGCTCAGGCCAAGGCGCGGGCCACCTCCGGGGACAAAGCCGGCAAGGACGAGGGATAAGAGCAAATGGATTCGATTCTGGTAACGGGTAATGGCCCGCTGAACGGGCAGATTCCCATTGCGGGGGCCAAAAATGCGTGTCTGACGCTGATGCCCGCGACCTTGCTCAGCGAAGAACCGCTGACGTTGACCAATGCGCCGCGTTTGAGTGACATCAAGACCATGACGGCGCTGCTGCGGTCGCTGGGGGCCGAGGTGTCTTCGCTGCAGGATGGTCAAGTCATTGCGATGTCCAGCCATGACCTGAACAGCCACACGGCGGATTATGACATCGTGCGAAAAATGCGCGCTTCGAACCTGGTGTTGGGGCCGATGCTGGCGCGGCTGGGGCAGGCCGTGGTGTCGCTACCTGGTGGATGTGCCATTGGCGCGCGCCCGATGGATTTGCATGTCGAAGGGCTTGAGGCGCTGGGCGCCGAGATCGAGCTTAAAGATGGCTATCTGCACGCGAAGGCGTCGGGCGGGCTGAAAGGCGCTGTGCATGAGATGCGCTTTGCCTCGGTCGGCGCGACCGAGAACATCGTCATGGCCGCCACGCTGGCCAAGGGCACCACGGTGCTGAAAAACGCCGCGCGCGAGCCCGAGATTGTCGATCTGGTCGAATGCTTGCGCAAGATGGGCGCTCAGATTTCGGGTGAGGGGACCTCGACCATCGAAATTCAGGGTGTCGATCGTCTGCACGGCGCGACCCATCAGGTGGTGACCGACCGGATTGAGCTGGGCACTTATATGCTGGCCCCGGCGATCTGCGGGGGCGAGGTTGAGCTGCTGGGCGGGCGCATGTCGCTGGTCGAATCCTTCGCCGCCAAGCTGGATGCGGCGGGGATCAGTGTTTCTGAAACCGACAAGGGGCTGAAGGTTTCTCGTAAGAACGGGCGTGTGACCTCGGTAGATGTGGTCACCGAACCCTTCCCCGGCTTCCCGACCGATCTGCAGGCGCAGATGATGGCGCTGATGTGCACTGCCGAAGGTGTGTCCGTGCTTGAAGAGCGTATTTTCGAGAATCGCTTTATGCATGCGCCCGAACTGGTGCGCATGGGCGCGAATATCGAGGTACATGGCGGCACGGCCACCGTAACCGGGGTCGAACGATTGAAAGGTGCTCCGGTGATGGCGACAGACCTGAGGGCCTCGGTTTCGCTGATCCTTGCTGGAATGGCGGCGGAAGGTGAGACGGTTGTCAGCCGGGTCTATCATCTGGACCGCGGATATGAACATGTGGTGCGCAAGCTGGAAGGCGTGGGCGCAAAGATCGAACGGATTAAGGGTCAATGACAGACGCAAGTTTCAAAGATGGCCGCGAGGCACCGCTGAACCTTGGAGCCGAGGATGCCGATGATCTCCAGGTGATTGCGACCCTGACGCAGGATGCGGTTTTCCCGGTGACCGAGATGACATGGCAACCCGGCCAGCGCCGCTTTGCGCTGCTGCTCAATCGCTTTCGCTGGGAAGACAAGGATGCCGCTGCCCGGCGCGGTCGCGCCTACGAGCGGGTGCAGGCCGTTTTGATGTTCGGCTCGGTTCTGTCGGTAGCGAGTCAGGGCATCGACCGCAGCGACAAGGACATGATCCTGTCTCTGCTCTCGGTCGAATTCGAGCCAAGCGAGGATGGTGCGGGACAAATCCTGTTGACCTTGGCAGGCGACGGCGCGATCCGCCTGTCGGTTGAGGCCATCGATGCAACGCTCAAGGATGTGACGCGTCCCTACAAGGCGCCTTCTGGACAAGCGCCCCATCACCCCGAGTGAAGAATAAACGTGGCATCGCTCAGGCCTTCCCGAATCCGCCACGCGGCATCGCGGTGCGGCGGGCAACCGTGTTTGATGTATTCGACATCAACCGTGTTCTGATCCGATCGATCCGTGACCTCTGTCGGGCGGATCATCTGGATAATCCCGAAAACCTTTCCCGCTGGTCTGCCAATAAGGATCCGGCTTCGGTCCGAAACTGGATCGATAGTGGAGCAATCCTTTGGGTCGCTACGCAAGTGGGAGTGGTTACTGCAGTGGGCGGTTTAAGTGGCGAGGGTGAGATATCCCTGCTTTATGTCGATCCCGATCACGCAGGGCGCGGGCTCGGAGCAGCGCTGCTGCACCGGTTGGAAGAGGAACTGCAAGCACGTGGCGCCTCTGAGGCGCATCTGCACGCGACCAAAACGGCACATTCGTTCTATCTGGCGCACGGCTGGCATGATGTCGGCGACCCGACGGAATGGCACGGCATCCCCCAATTCCCGATGCGCAAATCGCTGCACCCAGCGGCCTAAGGGTTGAGGCCACCCGGCCCGGGCGATAAGACCCGTTGAAACGCTTCCGGAGTCTCTCACATGCCCGCTTTCCTCGATACGACCTCCGCCGATTTCGAACCTGCATTTCAGGCGCTGTTGTCCGCCAAGCGCGAGGACAGCCCCGATGTGGATGCGGTCGTGGCGCAGATCATCGATGATGTGCGGACCCGTGGTGATGCTTCGGTGATCGAACTTACCGCGAAATTCGACCGGCTGGAGCTGACGCCCGAGACCATGGCCTTTTCATCCAATGAGATCGCCGAGGCCGTTGCGCAGGTCACGCGCCAGGACCGGGCCGCGTTGGAACTGGCTGCAGAACGCATTCGTGCATATCACGAAAAGCAGATGCCCGAGGATCATCAGTGGACCGATGAGGCAGGCGCAACACTCGGCTGGCGCTGGTCGGCGGTGTCGGCTGCGGGGCTTTATGTGCCGGGCGGATTGGCTTCATACCCGTCGTCGGTTTTGATGAACGCAATACCTGCGAAGGTGGCGGGCGTAGACCGGTTGGCCATTGTCGTCCCCACGCCTGAGGGTCAGGCAAACCCGCTGGTCCTGCTGGCGGCACAACTGTCGGGCGTGGATGAGATTTATCGCATCGGCGGCGCGCAAGCTGTGGCCGCGCTGGCTTATGGCACCGAAACCATTGCGCCGGTCGATAAGATCACCGGCCCGGGCAACGCCTTCGTGGCCGCCGCGAAACGCCGTGTATTCGGCAAGGTCGGCATCGACATGATCGCGGGCCCCTCGGAAATTCTGGTCATTGCAGACAAGGACAACGACCCCGACTGGATCGCGCTGGACCTGCTCAGCCAGGCCGAGCATGACGAAAGCGCCCAATCCATTTTGATCACGGATGACGCAGAATTTGGTCAAGCCGTGACGCAAGCGGTGGAAAAACGTCTTGAGACCCTGCAACGCCGCGCCATCGCCTGGGCCAGCTGGCGCGACTTTGGTGCCGTAATCACTGCGCGCGATCTGGACGAGGCTGCCGCGTTGTCCAACCGCATCGCGCCCGAACATCTGGAACTCTGCGTGGCCGACCCGGTGGCGTTAAGCCAGCAAACGATCCATGCCGGTGCCATTTTCCTTGGCCAGTACACGCCCGAAGCCATTGGCGATTATGTCGGCGGCCCCAATCACGTGCTGCCCACAGCGCGTTCGGCGCGCTTTTCGTCTGGCCTTAGCGTGATGGATTTTCTCAAACGCACAACGCTCAGCCAGATGACACCCGAAGCTTTGCGCGCCATCGGCCCGGCGGCTGAAACGCTTGCGCAATCCGAAAGCCTCGAAGCGCATGGCCTGTCCGTTTCTGCGCGCCTTAACCGGCTGAATGGCTGAAGTGACGCAAAGACTTGGCACGCATGGCGCTTCTGTACGTTGCTCAATGAAAATCGTTGTTATAGGTCTGTGCAGACGCAAGGATTGTGACCGTTAAGATGACCCGTATTTCGCATATCGAACTGGACGACCGAAATCTGCCCCCGCCGACACCGGAGATCGAGCAGGAGCGGAAGGTCGCCATATATGATTTGCTTGAAGATAACTCGTTCACGCTGCCAGCGCGCGACGATCGGGTGATCCCCGACGGGCCCTACCATGTGCAGCTATCAATCCGTGACAAGCGACTGGTTTTCGATATCGCCACCGAAGCCAGCGAGAAGGCGGCTGAGTTTCATCTGTCGCTTGGTCCATTCCGGCAGGTCGTAAAAGACTATTTTCAGATCTGCGAGAGCTATTTCGATGCGGTGAAAACACTGCCGCCCAGTCAGATCGAAACGATCGATATGGCTCGGCGCGGCATCCACAACGAAGGCAGCCGCGTGTTACAGGAAAGGCTGGAAGGCAAAGCTGAGGTTGATACTGATACTGCCCGCCGCCTCTTTACGCTCATCTGCGTCCTTCATTTTGGAGGCTAACGGGTGACGCCTCTGCCGCAGTCCATTCTGTTCTGTTGCGACCACAATTCGGTTCGGTCACCCATGGCCGAAGGCATCATGAAGAAGTTTTACGGCACCGGCACCTATGTGCAATCTGCTGGCGTGCATAACGATCTGGAGATCGATGGGTTCTGCATCGCAGCCTGTCAGGAGATTGGCGTTGAGCTGTCCCGTCACCGCTCGCGTTCTTTTGACGAAATGGAGCAATGGGGCGATGACCTCAGTTCATTTGATCTGATCGTGGCCCTGTCACCCGCCAGCCAGCGAAAAGCGCTGGAACTGACGCGTTTTTTTCACCTGGATGTCGATTATTGGCCAATTATGGACCCTACCGGACTAGGTGAAACCCGCGAGGACAAGCTACGTCATTATCGACAAACCCGAGATCAGATCATCGCGCATCTGAAAGACCGCTGGGGTGAACCGACGGAGTGACCATGAACCCGACCGTGAAAACTTACTTTGATGCCTTCAATGCCGGTGACGTGGATGGCATGTTGGCCTGCCTGTCGGATGACGTGGCCCATCATGTCAACGAAGGTCAGATTCGCGTCGGCAAAGAGAAATTTGCCGCCTTCTGCGCGCATATGAACCGCTGCTACCGCGAGAACCTGACGGATATCGTGATCTTTGAAGCCGAAGGCGGTACCCGTGCTGCGGCTGAGTTCATCGTCAACGGAACCTATCTGGAAACTGATGAAGGTCTGCCAGAAGCGTATGGGCAGACTTACCGCTTGCCTGCGGGTTCGTTTTTTGACCTTAACGACGGCAAGATCACCCGCGTGACCACGTTTTACAACCTTGCGGACTGGACCAAACAGGTCTCGAATGGCTGAGATTTCGCAGGTCCGCGCAATGACCGGATCGACATTGGTCGACGCGTTGGATGAAGTCGCGCGCCTGCGGATCGACGTATTTCACGCTTGGCCATATCTCTATGATGGCGATCTGAAGTATGAGCGGAAATACCTGCAGTCCTACGTCGATAGCGCCAGGGCCATCGTTGTCGGAGCGTTCGACGGTGATACTTTGGTGGGTGCTTCGACGGGTGCACCTTTGACGGATCACGCCGACGATTTCGCGGCCGCGTTCGAAGGCTCGGGCCTATCGCTGGGCGATATCTTCTATTGCGCAGAATCGGTTCTGCTGCCGGAGTATCGCGGGCAGGGAGCAGGCCATACGTTCTTTGATCTGCGCGAAGCCCACGCCCATGCGATGGGATTCACCAAAAGCGCCTTCTGCAGTGTAGTACGCCCTGACGACCACCCCATGCGACCAGATCATTACCGCCCGTTGGATGCCTTCTGGCGCGCGCGGGGATATGCGCCGCTTCCTGGCGTCGTGGCGCTATTCTCGTGGAAGGATCGAGGCGACGATTGCGAAACCCAAAAGCCGCTTCAATTCTGGATTCGGGATTTATAAGCCATCCATGCGCGTCGCGCCGGGTGTTTGAAACGGGTTGTGGCATTGTGAGTTGGCGATGACATGTGCGGCCGAATTTGCCTGAAACACCCTATGATTGTATAGTTTCACCTATTCAATTGCGCGTTTTCATGGGGAAATTTGATGAAGTCCGTTTTCAATCGCCTGATTCCGGCCTTGGTGCCGCTGACTTTGATCACCGGTTGTGCCTACGAGAATAGGGCCTTTAATGCCGAGCAAACCGTGCTGTCGAATACATCGGGAGACGTTATCCAGCACGCTGTTGGGATCGGGGGTGCGTTTGAAACGGCACCAAAAACATTTCAGTCCACAAGCCTGTTGCTTGAACGCGGTCCTATTCGTACGTCGTATTATGCGCTGCAACTTTCAGATGCCTACAAAAGGCTGGGCGACGAAGCAGCGCGCAATCGGGACCTGACAGCGGCGGCACTGATCACTGTAGCAGGCGGTGCCGCGCTTGGAAGTGCGGCCTCGATCTCAGGGAAAGACCTGGCCTTGGTCTTGGCCGGTGGAGCTTTGATCAATGAAGGCGTTAAATACGTAAACCCTAACAGCGCGGCGCAGGCTTTCTACGTGGCATCCGAGTCAATGGCGTGCGCAAGCGCTGCGATTGCCGCCCATGTACCTGTGGACACTCCACCAGACATTCGTGTGTCTTCTCTGACCCTTTGGTACATTCGAAAAATTGAGGTTTTGCTGCGCGCGGGATTGAAACGGGACGTACCGGACTGGAACACGTTGCTCAAAAACCTTGGTTTGACGAGGCAAGGAGCCAATGAGGTGGACGCTCTGCGAGCTGGAGACATAAACCTCAGTGCATTGGAAGTAGACTTGGAAAAGTGCCTGAGGCGAGAACCGGTCGAGAAAGGCAAAGCCAAGACTTAGTACGTCGTGCGGGAGACTTTTCCTTAGAACAAAAAATACGCCTCTGTTTTTGACCTCAATCCGAAAACTGCCGCCGTTTTGCTGCGCGGATCTCGCGAGCTTGTTGTTCTTGTCCAACGCGAAATGAATCCTCGACGAAATCCATATGCGTGCGTGCGGCGGTTTCTGCACGGTCCGGGTCGCCATCGATGATGGCCTGCGCGATTGCCTTGTGCTGATCAAGCAGTGCTTCACCCGTGCCGTCCATCGAGCGCAGGAAGCGGCGGTTGTAGAACACGCCTTGGCGCGTGAGGTCATAGATGGATGCCATCATGTGGATAAGGGTCGTGTTTTGGCTCGCATCGACAACGGCGGCGTGCAGTCGAAAATCAGCCTCTTCACTGGCATCCTGATCATCATTCTCCCAGGCTCGCTGCATTTCATCGATGATTTCAGCAATCCGTTCCTTGTCGGATTGTGTAGCGCGCTGTGCGGCGAGGCGGCTGGCAAAGGCCTCTTGCTCGCGCCGGTATTCAAGATAATCGTAGAAAGCACTGCCGTGCCGGGCATAGAGAGACAGAAGGGCGGGCGACATGGCACGACCGGTCAGTGGGGCGATAAAGGTGCCCTCGCCATGTCGCACGGTCACCAAGCCGCGATTTTCGAGGGTTTGGAGTGCTTCGCGCAGCTTGGGGCGTGAAACGCCTAGGGCTTCCGCAAGCTCCCGTTCAGACGGGATTTTGCGACCCTCTTTCAGGATTCCATCAACAATCATTGTCTCGATTTGTGCGACCACCGCATCGGCAATTGATTCGTGACCAACGGGATCAAAGAGGCTGTTCGTGCTCATAATTCCTGTCCGGTAGTTAGATTAAAGATCGTCGAGGTTGTTTATAATATTTACCACTAGCTTTCGGCATTGCAAGAAAAACTACCCAAAAATACGGACGCTCGCCGCGCATATAAGCGTTTGTTTTTATTGAGTGTCGCAAAATTATTCGAAAATTTCGGGTTATGAAAGGTCAATCTTGGTTATGAGCCACACCACCGCGGCGTAGCCAAATTGGTAAATAAAATTGTTGACTAAATGATAAGGTAAACAATATTTACCACTTAAGCCGTGCTCGCGGCGAGAGTGACAGCCAGACCACCGGCTGATCTTTACCTTGGAGGAGAACCCATGAAGACCACCCTGACATCGCTTGCCGTTGCGGCCTCGCTGCTGGCAGCCCCGGTTGCCCACGCGGCGGATAAGATGCTGCTGAAAACCCCAATCGCGTTTTCAACCGCTCTACCGGGCCTCGGCTCGCCGATCCCGCGCGTGGCCGAACAGCTGGACCTGATGTCCGGCGGCACGCTGAAGATGAAGGTTTACGAACCGGGCAAGCTGGTCCCGCCGTTTGAAATTCTGGATGCGGTGTCTTCAGGCAAGATCAATTCGGGCTATACCACCGCCGGCTACTGGGCGGGTAAGATCCCGGCTGCACCGTTGTTCTCGGCCGTTCCGTTTGGCCCTGAGGCGGGTGAATACATGGCGTGGCTGTACTATGGCAACGGCATGAGCTTGTATCAGGAGATGTATGATCAGGCCGGTTTCAACGTCCATGTCATTCCCTGCGCCATTATCGCTCCCGAAACCTCGGGCTGGTTCGCGAATGAGATCAACAGCCCCGAAGACCTGAACGGCCTGAAGATGCGCTTTTTCGGTCTGGGCGGTGAAGTGATGCAGAAGCTGGGTGTGGCGACGTCACTGCTGCCCGGCGGCGAAATCTTCCCGGCACTGGAAAAAGGCGCGATCGACGCGACCGAATTCTCGATGCCTGCCATCGACGCACGCCTCGGTTTCCACAAGTTGGTCAAGTACAACTATTTCCCCGGCTGGCACCAGCAAGCGACGGTGTTTGAACTGATGATCAACAAGGACGTCTGGAACGAAGCCAGCGATCAGCACAAAGCGATCATCGAAAATGCCTGTAAGGCTTCGATGGCTGACAGCTTTGCCGAAGGTGAGGCGATCCAACACGCTGCGCTGCTGGACAACGTTGAAAACAATGGTGTTCAGATCAAGCAGTGGAACGACGAGATGCTGTCGACCTTCCGCGCGACCTGGGAAGAGGTTGCCGCAGAACAGGCCGCCAACGACGAATTCTTTGCCAAGGTTCTGGCCGACATGAACGAATTCCGTGACGGTTATGCGGTCTGGAAAGAGAACGCATTCCTCCCCCGCAAGTAAATTTGCCACTTGCGATTGTCCGGGGGCGGCTTCCTTCCGCCGCCCTCGGACCCTTCTGATTTTCTTTATTTTCCCCAACGACCCGGGCGCATTCACGTCCCCACTGCCAAACTCTTGAGGAGGAGACCATGGCCGAGACACAGCGTCATCAGGACGACCCGATTGAAGTCTATGAAAGCATCCTTGAGCATGGGGAGCCCGATCGCCAGAAACTGGCCGTTGCCATCGACAACGGCGTCAAGGCGGTGGGTCATGTGGTCATGTGGGCCAACTTGCTGCTGGTTGCGGCCATCGTTTCGCAAGTGGCGATGCGCTATCTGCTGAACCAGAACTATCCCAAGCTGGATGAGATTCAGTGGCATTTCTATGGTCTGGTGACGATGATCGGCATTTCTTATGCGCTGGTCACCGACAGCCATGTGCGGGTGGACCTGCTGCACATGCAGCTCAGCCAGCGCGCGCGGCGGATTATCGAGATCATCGGAATCTTCACCCTATTGGTGCCGTTCATCTATTTGATGATCGATCAGGGGTATGACTATTTTTACGAAAGCTGGCGCGTCAATGAATCCTCGGACAGCCCTACCGGTCTACCTGCGCGTTGGGCTTTGAAAGGTGTGATCCCGGCCAGTTTTGTATTGCTGGCATTGGCTGCGGCGGCGCGGCTGATCCACGACGTGCACGCCCTGATCGTCAATCTCGACGAGGAACGGCAAGGCAAGGGCCTGCGTCTGATCGTCTGGGCGCTGTTGGGCTTTGCTGTGGTGGCGACCGCGCTGACCTTCCTGGTGGAAACGACTGAGGAAAAACTGGTCATCGCGATGTTCCTGACCTTCATCGCGCTGCTTTTCACCGGCTTCCCGGTGGCATGGACGCTGGCCGGGGTCGGGGTCGCATATTGCGGGCTCGCTTATCTGTTCGACAACGGCATGATGAATTGGACCGGGCTTGAGGAAACTCTGACCGGTCTGGACTATCTGACGCTGGGCGCGGTGGTGAACCGGGTCTATGCCACCATGTCAAATGCGGTTCTGGTGGCCTTGCCGATGTTCATCTTCATGGGCCTGATGCTGGACGAATCCGGTGTGGCCGAGCGTCTGATGACCTCGATGCAGCGCCTGTTTGGTACGGTGCGCGGCGGGCTGGCGATCACGGTGACAATGATCGGTATCATCCTGGCCGCCTCAACTGGCATTATCGGAGCCTCGGTGGTGCTGCTGGGCGTGCTTTCGCTGCCGTCGATGATGGAGCAGAAATACAGCCCCTCATTGGCCGCCGGTGTGGTCAGCGCTTCAGGCACGCTGGGCATCCTCATCCCGCCGTCGATCATGCTTGTCATCATGGCGGACCAGATGGCGCTATCGGTCGGCGACCTATTTATGGCTGCAGTGTTCCCCGGCGTGATCATTGGCGCGCTCTACCTGACCTATATTTTTGTCATCGCCCTGATCAAACGCGACGTGGCCCCGGTACCCGAAGGCGCAACCCGTCCTGACTGGAACGCAGTCAAGGACGTGCTGATTGCAGTCTTGCCGACGCTGGCCCTGATCCTCGCCGTGCTGGGCTCGATCTTCGCGGGTTTGACCACACCGACCGAAGCCTCGGGCGTGGGCGCGTTGGGAGCCACTCTGCTGGCGCTGGGATATCGCAAGCTGACGCTGGCCAAGCTGGTGAACGTGCTGAAAGCAACGTTCAACACCACCGCCTATATCTTCGCGATCTTCCTGGGTGCCACAGTGTTCTCCTATGTCTTGCGCGAACTGGGCGGCGACGCGCTGATCGAGGATATGATCCACAGTACCGGGCTCGGCCCAAATGGCACTGTCTTCATGATCCTGTTCATCGTCTTCCTGCTGGGCTTCGTGCTGGACTGGATCGAGATCACGCTCATCGTTCTGCCCTTGATGCGCCCCATCGTGAACGGGCTGGGCCTGGATATCGACGGCTTCGGTGTCATCGATGAACCTGCGCTGGTGTGGTTCGTAATCCTTGTGGCGGTGACGTTGCAGACCTCTTTCCTGACACCTCCGGTTGGATTTGCGCTTTTCTATCTGAAAGGGGTCTGCCCGCCCGAGATCAAGCTGACTGACATCTACAAAGGGATTATCCCATTCGTGATCCTGCAGCTGACCGGCCTGTTCTTTGTCTTCTTGTGGCCGCAACTGGCCACGTGGTTGCCCTCGGTCGCGTATTAACGGAGGGTAGCGGGATGAACGATGCCGATCTGATCAAGCGTCTTCAGGCCATTTGTGGGCGGCGGCGCGTTTTGACTTCGTCGCGCAGCACCCGCCGCTTTCGCCGGGGGTTCAGATCAGGTGAAGGGGACGCGCTCGCGGTGGCTCAGCCCGCCACGCTGCTGGAACAATGGCAGGTGCTTCAAGCCTGCGTTGCCGCCGACAAAATCGTCATCATGCAAGCCGCCAATACCGGCCTGACCGAAGGGTCTACGCCCAAGGGTAGCTACGATCGTGATGTAGTGTTGATCAACACGCGGCGGATGGACGATCTGCATCTGATCAATGAAGGCAAACAGGTCATCAGCTTTCCGGGCAGCACACTGTTTGCGCTGGAAAAGCTGCTGGACCCGATTGGCCGCCAGCCGCATTCGGTGATCGGATCTTCGTGCATCGGTGCCTCAGTCGTTGGCGGGGTGTGCAACAACTCGGGCGGTTCGCTGGTCGAGCGCGGCCCCTCCTATACCGAGCTGTCACTGTACGCGCGGATCACTCAGGACGGCGAGCTTGAGTTGGTCAATCATCTGGGCATGCAGTTGGGTGATACACCCGAAGAAATCCTGACCCGGCTGCAGAACGGTGATTTCTCAGCAACTGATATCGAGACCGACAATCGCAAAGCCTCTGACACCGATTACGCCCGTCGGGTGCGTAATGTAGATGCTGAAACGCCAGCACGCTTTAACGCTGATGAGTCGCGTCTATACGAAGCAGCGGGCTGCGCGGGTAAACTGGCGGTTTTTGCGGTTCGGCTGGATACATATGCCAAGAACGAAGCAGAACGTACTTTCTACGTCGGGGCGCACGACACCGAGGCATTCACGGAATTGCGCCGTCGCATCCTGTCCGACTTCAAAACCCTGCCGGTCAGCGCTGAATACATGCATGAGGAGGTATTCGATATCTCTGACCGCTATGGCAAAGACACCATGGTGATGATTGACAAGTTGGGCACCGATCGTTTGCCCACTTTCTTTGCGCTGAAGGGCGCGGTGGACGCGCGTTTGGAAGGCATACCGGTTCTCGGCAATTTTACCGATCGATTCATGCAGTTCGCGATGCGACTTTGGCCCGATATCCTGCCGCGCCGGATGCGGGCCTATCGGGATCGGTATCCGCATCACCTCATACTCAAAATGCGCGATGGCGGTATCGATGAAGCGCGCGATCTACTCAATGACATGACTGCCGAAGACAAGCTGGATTTCTTTGAATGCGACCTGCGTGAGGCAAAGATCGCTGGGCTACATCGTTTTGCTGCCGCAGGTGCAGCCATTCGTTATATGAAGGTTCATGCAGCCGAAGTGGAAGATATCATCGCCCTAGATATCGCGCTGCGCCGCAATGACGTCGACTGGTTCGAAGACTTGCCAGTTGAGATCGCGGATCAACTGGTCGGCAAGCTCTACTATGGCCACTTCATGTGTCATGTTCTGCATCAGGATTACATCGTCAAGAAAGGCGCGGATCCGAACGCGTTGAAGGCCGCAATGCTAAAGTTGCTGGACATACGCGGCGCTGAATACCCGGCCGAACACAATGTCGGCCACCTCTATGCGGCCAAACCCGATCTGGCAGCTTTCTACAAGTCGATCGATCCCACGAACAGTATGAACCCGGGAATCGGAAAGATGTCCCGCAACAAGCACTATTCGTGAGACGGAACGCTGCTGACCCGTATCCGTTGAATACTACTTGAAGCTGCGGCTGTCCTTGATCTGATCCCAGGCCCAGACGACCTCTTGCAACTGCTCTTCCTGAGATCGGTCACCACCGTTCATATCCGGGTGCAGCACCTTGATCAGCTTCTTGTAGGCTTTGCGAATCTCTGCCTTCGACCAGCTATCTTGCGCTTCGAGGATCTCAATCGCGCGGCGCTCAGTCGGCGGCAGGCGTCGACCGCCGGAATTGGCGCGGCCGGGATTTTTGGTGGCGTTTTCGCCTAGAACCTGATGCGGGTCCTCGATCCCCAGACGTGCCCAGGCACGGGCCTCGGGATCGCCCATCGGTTTGGTCTCACGCTCCCACACTTTGTCCTTCGAACGCTGCGCGTTCAGTTCGGCCTCGGTGGTGCCGTCGAAGAAATTCCACTTCTGATTATATTCGCGCACATGTTGCTGGCAGAACCAGAAAAAATCATCCAGCACGTCCGGAGCTTTGGGCGCGCGAAACTTACCGGGTTCTTCACAGCCCTCATGATCACAGATCTCGCACCGAAGTTTCGGACGCACCTGACATACCCCGACGGCCGCGCGGCTTCTTTTTCTTAGCGCTCGACACGGACATATCGAATCCGAAGGGATCTGACTTTACCATCTGCACAACCTCACGAAGGCATCTTTTCGACTCGGAGGCAGCAGTTTAATCTAAGCAGCCGAAAGTAGAAGAGGGGGACGGCAATTTATTTGCCGTTGAGCATAAAAATGAGCGTGACCGACGAAATCCGTGAACGATTGCAGGCAGCATTTAACCCGCGTGAGCTGGAGGTGGTTGACGACAGCGAGAGCCATCGTGGTCACGCTGGATATCAGGAGGGCGGTGAGAGTCATTTCAACGTCCTTATTCGTTCTGCGGCTTTCGAGGGGCAATCCCGCGTTGCTCGCCATCGCGCAGTACATACGGCATTGGGGGATATAGTCCCCCGTATCCATGCGCTTGCTTTGGATATCGACGTCTGACAGTCGCGGCCTTGGTTCAGATAAGCGACGATCACGTCGCCAATTCTCTGCGGATTTAATCTCGATCAAGGCATCGCGATACATGACTCTCTAATATTCGCCTCGTCGATCTCCGGTTAACCGGAGCGATCAGATTTGCGGATAATGAGGGCTTTTTAAATGATGACCAAAGCCAGAACGTGGTTCTCGGCACTGTCGACAGTTTTATTGCTGTCGGTGGGTGTTGCGTTCCCGGTTCACCATGCCCAGGCGGAACAGCCGGGCCCGGTAGAAGCCATTGAGTTCGACCAAGCCAAGGCGGCACTTGGCAAACGTTTGTTTTTTGACCCGCGCCTGTCTGGCGACACCGAACTGTCCTGCGCCAGCTGCCACCAGCCGGAAAACGGCTTTACCGACGGGCAGGCCCTATCGGATGCCTATGCCGGCAGCCTGCATTTCCGCAACGTGCCGACGCTGATTAACAGCGCCAAGCGCGCCGCGTGGTTCCATGACGGGCGCATTGGCACCAACCTCAACGACGCGACCCGCGAAAGCATCACCGAGACATACTCGATGAACATGGATATGCGTTTGATGCAGGAACGCATCAAGCAAGATCCGGTTTATGTCGAGATGTTCGAAGCCGCCGGATTTGGCGAGCCGTCGAACGGCGGGGTCCGTAACGCCATCCCGGAATATCTGAAAACGTTAATTTCGCGCGGTGCGCCGTTCGATACCGGCGAGATGTCGGAAGACGCCAAGGCGGGCTATGAGCTGTTCAATGCCAGCGGCTGCAATTCCTGCCACTCGGGCGAGCGGTTCACGGATGATCTGCCGCACAATATCGGCGTGGGCGACAACCCCGATATCTGGGCGACCCCGGAACGTCACATCACCTTTGTGACCATGATGAAGTTCCTCGGCGTCGAGAATTACATGAACCTGCGCTCCGACCCCGGTGCGTATATCCGCACTCACACCGCCGATACATTCGGCACGTTCATGACCCCCACGCTGCGTGAGCTGACCTATACCGCGCCATTTATGCATAACGGCTCGATTGCGACGCTCGAGGATGTGGTGGCCTTCTACAACGCCGGTGGTGGCGAAGATGAAAACAAGGATCCGCGCATCAAGCCGCTTGGCCTCAACGAGACCGAACAAGCACAGCTGGTGGCCTTCCTTAAGGCGCTGTCTGGTGAGCCGCTGACCGGCCCGGACTTTGTCGCCGAGGACATCAATACGGATTATGCGCCGATCGAAAACTGGCAAGACGCGACAAACTGAGGAGTGGACCCATGAAAGACCTAAAGTCTTACCTTTCAGGCACAATCGCCACCGCTGCCCTGTTTGCCGTCCTAGGTGCACAGGCGATTGCGGAAACCAGCATC
Organism: Ruegeria sp. S84; assembly: GCF_056583445.1. Taxonomy (NCBI): domain Bacteria; kingdom Pseudomonadati; phylum Pseudomonadota; class Alphaproteobacteria; order Rhodobacterales; family Roseobacteraceae; genus Ruegeria; species Ruegeria sp. S84. The sequence continues at coordinate 2,843,388 of NZ_CM152618.1, read as the reverse complement.
GAGATTGAGGCCGGCATCGGTGGCGCAGACCCCGATGTAGACTCGCCGCTGGTGGCGCTGGGCGAGCCGCCGATCCCGCTGGACAACCCGCAAACCGACGCCAAGATCGAACTGGGCAAGATGCTGTTCTTTGATGCCCGTCTTGGCGGGAATCCGTCGACGCCCTGTTCGGCCTGCCACATGCCGGATGTCGGCTGGGACGTCGAGGCACCGATCTCGTTCGGCTATCCGGGCACGACCCACTGGCGCAACAGCCAGACCATCGTGAACTCGGCCTATTACGGCAAGCTGTTCTGGGCGGGTTCAAGTAAAAGCCTTGAGAGCCAGGCCAAATCCGCTGCTGGCGGTGCGGTCGCCGGTAATGGCGAGGCTGACATGATGGAGGCGCGTCTGGCCTTCGTTCCCGAATACGTGGAACGCTTCAACGATGTCTTCGGCGATCAGTGGCCGCGTATCAGCAACGCATGGCGCGCCATCGCCGCGTTTGAACGGACCATAGTTCAGACCGACACGCCCTTCGACAATTATCTCCGTGGGGATGACGCGGCGCTGACCGACGAACAGAAACGCGGGCTGGAATTGTTCACCGGTAAGGCACAATGTTCCGAATGCCACAACGGTGCGCTGCTGTCGGATGAGAAATACTACAACACCGGTGTGCCCGCCTATGACGGTTGGCAGGACGATGGTCTGGCGCAAGTGACCTTCCGGTATGAGCTTTATGCCAAAGGCTCGACCGAAGAGATGTACCGCCACACCAAGGACGATCCCGGCTTCTATTTCCGTACCAAGGAAAAGGCCGACAAGGGTAAGTTCCGCACGCCAAGCCTGCGCTACACCCTCTATACCGAACCCTACATGCATAACGGCATGTTGGATACGCTTGAGGATGTGGTCGAGTTCTACAACCAGGGCGGCGGCGAGAATGAGTTCTCGGCCAATAAATCTCCGCTGATCCAACCCCTTGGCCTGAATGATCAGGAAAAAGCGGATCTGGTGGCCTTCCTGAAATCCCTGTCCGGTGACGAGATTCTGGTCGAAGAACCTGATCTGCCGGATTACCAGCCGCTTCCCGCGGCAGCAGAGGAGTAAGCGTCATGAAAGATCATAACGCAACCGGATGCAGCTGTTCGGGCGAGGCCAAAAAGGCCTGCACCGTGAACCGCCGCCAGTTCCTGTTCGCCTCGGGTGCCACCACCTTTGCCGTGATGGTGACCATGCCCACCCGCCATGGCCAGGCGGAACAGGTGCCCGCTTTGGTATCGACCTATCCGCGCAAGCTGATCGGCAAACTTTCCGAGTTGGAACAGGATGTGCCGGTCGAGTTCTACTACCCGGATGAGGGCGACTATTCGGACTCGATCCTGGTCAAGACCGGCGTGGAAAGCGGCGGCGGCATCGGTCCGCAAAAAGACGTTGTGGCCTTCAACCTCACCTGCACCCATCAGGGCGGGTCGATGTATGACAGCTACAAGCCTGAACATAAGGTGCTGGGCCCGTGCCCGTTGCACCTGTCCACCTATGACGTGACACGGCACGGCATCCTCGTCTCGGGGCAGGCCTATCAGTCGCTGCCGCAGGTCCTTTTGGAGCTGGATGGTGACGATATCTACGCCGTTGGCATGTTCGGCCTGATCTACGGCCGTTACGACAACCTCATTGCATAAGGGAAGCGGAATCATGGCAACCCCGTATTACGTACCCGAAACCAACGTCCCGCTGCCGCCCAAAGGAGCCGAGGTCATCTCGACCGCCTGCGACTACTGCATCGTGGCTTGTGGTTACAAAGTCTATCGCTGGCCCGTGACGGCCAAACCCGGCGGCCCCACCGCGGACGAAAACGCGTTTGGCGAGGATTTCCCTGTTGCACCGCTGGGTGCCTGGGTCGCGCCGAACCAACACAATATCGTCCTGCACAAAGGTCAGCCGCACCACGTGGTGATCATCCCTGACAAGGACACGCAATACGTCAACACCGACGGCGACAGTTCCTTGCGGGGCGGATGTATCGCGCAGAAATGCTATAACCCTCAGACGCCAACACGCGACCGCCTTAAGACGCCGCTGATGCGGATCTATGGCACCTTGATGCCGGTTCCGTGGGATCTGGCGCTGGATGTTGCGGCTGAGGTGGGCAACCACGTGATCGCCAAGCACGGTACCAATGCCTATGGCGTAAAAACCTTCAGCTATCAGTATATCGAGAACACCTATGCGATCTCGAAATACGCGCTGCGTCATATCAACACCGCGAACTTCACCTTCCACGACACGCCGTCCGACGTGACCTCGACCCCCGGTTTCCGGGATGCGGGTTTCGACAACTTTGGTCCCTCGTACGAGGACTGGCGGGATGCGGAAACCCTTCTGGTCTGTGGCACCGACCCCTATGAGACCAAGACCATCCTCTATACTCAGTGGATGATGAAGGGGATGCAGAACGGTCAGAAAGAGATCTATTTGATCCCGCGCCGGTCTGCCGGTGTGGCCCATGCTGAAAAGATGGGTGGCCTGCATATCGACGTTCTGCCCGGTACCGACCTGCTGGTCGTCAACGCCATCGCCCGCGTCATCGTGGAAAATGGCTGGGAAGACAGCGACTGGATCAAGAAATGGGTCAACAACAAGTGGGAAAGCTCCTCGGGCTTCGGTCAGGGCACCCGGAACACGCCATGGCAGTGGCGCACAACGTGGGGCAAGTTCCAGACCAAAGGCTTTGAAGACTGGAAAGAGTGGCTGCTGTCGCAGGACGAATTCGCGCCTGAAACCGCTGCTGCTATGGCCGAAATCGACGTGCAGAAAATCTATACTGCCGCCGAATGGCTTGCTAAGCCCAAGGCAGATGGCACACGGCCCAAAACCTCGGTCATGATCGAGAAAGGGTTCTATTGGTCCAACAACACCGGCAACACACAAGCGATTTCGGCGCTGGGGATCATCTGTGGCTGTGGCGGTCGTCCGGGTCAGGTGATTGGCCGGGCAGGTGGTCACCAGCGGGGCGGCGTGAAGGGCGGGAAATACCCGCGCAACAAATCGCCCGAGAAGCTGCCCGGTCGCCGTCGCCGCGCCATGGATACCGACCGGTATCTGATCGCAGGTCATACCCGTATGGCCCATGTGATCGGCACCACATGGATTCAGGCGATGTGTGGTTCACAACAGTTAGCTGACAAGTTCGAGGAACTGACCGTCCGCAACCCGCATCAGATTGCGTCTTTCGACAAGCAAGAAATGATCGACACGCTGAAGGCCCGCGCCGACAGCGGCGGCATGGTGGTGATCAATCAGGACATCTACCTGCAAGATCCGATCGGCAACCGCTATGCCGACATCGTGTTCCCCGCAGCGACCTGGGGCGAAGAGGACTTTCTGCGCGCCAACGGCGAACGCCGCCTACGCCTGTACCAGAAGTTCTATGATGCGCCCGGTGCGGCCAAGCCCGACTGGTGGATCATTGCACAACTGGCACAGCGGATGGGCTTTGACGGGTTCGACTGGCAGAACTCGAACGAGGTTGCCGAAGAGGCCGTGCGCTTTACGCGCGGGTCGCGCAAGGACTTCCACGCGGTCTACCGTCTGGCAAAGAAAGAGGGCAAAGGTCTGCACCAGAAGGTCCGAGAATTCGGCACCGATGGTGTGCAATGCCCGGTCATGCTGGATGCCGACGGTGTCACGCTGATTGAAACCAAGCGTCTGCATGACACAACCCGCACGCTGCCTGATACCGGTGCGGCTGGTGCGGATGTATTCAACAAGAAGCTGACGCACTTCAACAGCCAGACCGGCAAGTGCAACATCCAGAAATCGCCATGGGGCCTGTTCTCGGATTACTGGGAATGGCTGAAACCCAACAAGGACGAAGGCGAATTGTGGGCCACATCCGGTCGGATCAATGAACGCTGGCAGTCCGGTTTCGACGACCGCCGCCGCCCGTATATCGTGCAACGCTGGCCGGAGAACTGGGTCGAGATTCACCCCGACGATGCGGCCGAGCGTGGCATCGAAAGCGGTGATTACGTGATGGTTTACTCGGAACGTGTTCCGGGCAACAAGCACACTTTGCTCGGTGTGGAAGGCGACGACTTCCAGTTCTCGAAACTGATGGAGAACGGGCATATCGAACTGACCAAAGCGGCGATCACCGCCGTGGCCATGGTTACGCCCGCCATAAAGAAAAGCGTCGTTTACATGGACTTCCTGCACATGCAGCAGCCCGCCAACGCGCTTGAGGGCCGGATCGTCGACTGGATCAGCGGCAACTATAACTACAAGATGGGCGTTGCCAAGGTCCGCAAGCTGGGGCCGAGCCCCTACAAGACCTCGTTCCGCACGATGTCCTTCGCGCCGCGCGATATCGCCTGACGCTTTTCCGGGGGGCGGACGCCATGCCGCCCCTCGGGTCCGGTCCCGCTGCAGAAGGGACCACCTGGAAGGCAGGCTTCGGTTGGGAAACCTGTCTTCCACATTCACCCAACCCGTCCCAACGCAAAACATGGCAGACCTGATATGAACATGCATTCCGATACCGCCCTGCGTGACGAGGCCACCAGCCTGTTCTCCGACTACGCAAAATCTGATTATGACGTGATCCGCCTGCGCGCCATTCAGGCCCTGACCGCCATTGGAGCCAGCAACAGCCCGGCCTTGGTCGAGGCGTTGCTGGATGATGACGAAGACGTCCGTCAAGACGCAGCCCAAGCGCTGGGCGCGCTGGGCGTAACGGAGGCCGCGCCGCAACTGCTGGAAAACCTGATCCACGATCCCTGCGGTGAGGTGAAACTGGCCTGCGTCACCGCCTTAGCACAGCTGAACGCCAAGGACGCCACGCCGTACCTGCGCACCCTCGTCACTGGACGCGGCGAGGATATCACGTGGGACGAGGACGAGCTGCACCAAGACGAATGGGACGACTGGCTGGATACCCAGATCGCGGCGATCAAGGCGTTAGGTCGCATGGGCGATGCGGCTGCGATTGAACCCATTTTCATGGCCCTGATGGACGAAGACGGGCAGGAACTGGGGGATGTGGCCTGCGAAGCGCTGGGCCAGATCGGTAAGCCGTCCGTGCCGACCTTGGGTGTGTTCGCTCAATCCTCGAACCGCCGTTTGCGTCACCGCGCTCTGCGCACGCTGGCCACCATCGGAGGACCCGAGGCCGAAGCCATCTTGCGCAAAGCCACCGCCGACAAGGACGGGGCCGTGCGTCTGATCGCTTATGAGGCGCTGATGCCGGGTGATCCGCTGCTGGTCGAACAGGCGCTGACCGATGCGGTCGAAGACATCCGCATCGCGGCGCTGAACCACTCGGGCTTCTCGGAACCCGAACTGCTGGACCGCATGATGCGCGACCCCGGCGCCAAGGTGCAACTGGCGCTGATCGACCGGCTGGACCGCAGCCAGCCTATCGTTGATCAAGACGACCTGCGCTGGCAGGTGCTGGATTTCCTCGCAACTGGACAACAGCCTGAGGTCTCGGCGCAGGCGCTGGGTCTGCTGGCGGCGTTGGCCCCGCAACTGGTGGCAGATCGGCTGAACGCGCTGTTCTCGGTCGAGGCGGACGACCTCAAGGCCGAGCGTATCCAATGGGCCATCGTCGACGCGCTGGCGACCTCGCCCCTGCGCGAGACGGCAGAATGGCTGCAACGCGCCTGCCGCGCGCCCTTCCGGTCGGTGCGGCTGAAGGCCGTGGCCTCGCTGGCGATGATTGTTACTGACACCGACCGCCCGCATGTGAACCAGCAGCAGGGCCGCGAATTGCTGCTGTCCTTCGCGCTCGCCCCGATGAGCGTGGTCGAAGACGCGCACGAGGAAGAGGCCCCGCAAACCGACATCGCCGCGCTGGAAGAGGCAGGGCTGGATGTATCCGACGGTGGTGAAAACGGCCCTACCTCCAGCCTCGGCGCGATCCTTGGCCATGACGCTATCGCGGCAGAGATGAAGAAAGAGGCCGAGGATGATGACCTGCACCCCCTGACGCCACGCGAGCAGGCATTGTTGGTCAAGGCCACCCGGTATCCCAAACGCCGCCGCGTGGCGTTGGATGACAATGCCGAAGCCTTGGAGCGTGAGACCCGCATTTCGGCCATCCGCCTGCTGGGCGACGTCACAGGTATGCAGATCATGCTGGCCCAGATCGCGCGGGACCCCGAGACCGAGATCGCCGCGCAGGCGCTGGCGGCACTGGGCTTGTCGGTCGCGCGCAACGGGTCCGAACTGGACCAGTCGCATTTGATCGAGCTGATCACACAGGGGCTTTCGCATACCGATGCCAATCTGTCTCTGCAAGCGCTGAACCTGCTGCAACAGGCTGACCTGCCACCGCAGGATGCGCTGCGGGGCAAATTGCGGGCTATGCTGAAAACCGGAGATACTGCCTTTCGTATCGACGCCATGCAGACTCTGACCCGCTGGGAGGGGACGGCCGATGTGGCGCGCAGCTTGCTGGACGATGTCTCGGCCCCGGTACGGCAGGCGGCGATGCGGCTTTTGTCTGAAACGGCCCCGGATCAGGCAGGTGCGGCCATCGTACCCTTCCTTCTGGCCAATCCTGAGCAACGGATCGTGACCTATATCAATGACAGCACCCCTGCCTTGGTGTCCATTGGGCGCGAATTGTTGGCCGGATTGCGCGACGAGAACCGCCGCGCCCAGTGGCCGGTGTTGATCAGCGCTTTGGCCGACCTGTTGGGAGACCCCTACCGGGCGGTCTGAAACCGGAGGGATAGATGGCGATTTCGCTGAAACTAGGCGCGGCGATTCTAACGGGGGCAATGGCTTTTGGTAGTGTCGCACTGGCCGAGGAGATCCCCGAGGTTGCCGTAGTTCATCAGGTCATCGACCTGAACGCCGACACTCCGGCGCATGCATTTCGGTTCGAACCCAAATTCCTGCAGGTTCCCGCTGGGGCGACTGTGCGTTTCAAAGGCTCGACCGGGCGGCACACGGTCACTGCCATTCCTCGAATGATACCCGTGGGCGCGCGCGTCTTCGAGATTCGGGGCAAACCCGAACTGGATCTGACTTTCGAGAAAGAGGGAGTCTACGGCATCCGTTGCCGCGTTCATGGGCGTCACGGCATGGTCATGCTGCTGGTAGTTGGTGATCCAAGCTCGAATCTGGAAGAAGCCAAGGCCTATCTACCTAAACTTGGAGAGGCCGAGCGGGTCGGTTTCGAAGAGCTCTTTGCGTATATGGAGGCCCAAAATGGCTGATGGATGTGCCTGCGACCACCATGCTCATATGTACCTGGCCGTAGATGACGCCCTACGGCGCGGTTTGTCCGTGGCCAACCCCATCACGGATACCGAAACACTACCGCTGGTGCAGGCTATTGGCCGGATACTGGCCGAGAATTGCGACAGCAAGGTAGACATGCCCGCCTTCGATAACTCGGCTATGGACGGCTATGCCGTTCGCAGCGCCGATCTGGGCGAGGGGCCTGTGTTCGAACTGCTAGTTGGCGGGCGCATAGCCGCCGGCGATAGCGGCGCACACGATGCGCCGGATGGCAGTGCCTTGCGTATATTCACAGGAGCGCCGGTGCCGTCCGAGTTCGATGCGGTATTAATGCAGGAAGACTGTGAGTTACAGTCCGATCGCATCCGGTTCAACCGCCGTCCAAAATCCGGTCAGCATATCCGTCGCGCGGGCGAGGATTTGAAAGCTGGTGCCCCGATCCTGCGGCGCGGGTGTGAAATTACTGCGCGTGAGGCCGCCGCATTGGCCTCGGCTGGTTATGGCGTGGTGAAGGTTTATCGCAAGCTCAAGGTCACGATCTTCTCGACCGGTAGCGAGCTTCGCCAGCCGGGTGAAGCGCTTGGCCCCGGACAGATCTACAACTCGAACCGCTACATGCTTTTGGCTTTGCTGGATAAACCCTGGATCGAACTAGCCGACCGAGGCCCGGTCGAAGATGATCCGGTGCTGCTGAAGCAGGTCTTGAGGGATGCCTGTAATAGCTCGGACCTGATCATCACCACGGGCGGTGTTTCGGTCGGGGACGAAGACCACATGCCGCGCCTGTTCAGTGAAATCGGTGGCGAAACCGAGGTGATGAAAGTGGCGATGAAACCCGGCAAGCCGATCATGTTCGGTTGTCGGGGTGATGCGCTTTATGTGGGCCTGCCGGGAAATCCGGTTTCGGCCTTTGTGACGTGGCAGATCATTGGTGCGCGGATGATGGAACGCCGTGCCGGTCTGCATCGGAACGAACGCACCCCCGAGCAGGCGGTTTTGGCAGAACCTCTTCAACGCCGCGCGGGACGGCGTGAGTACCGCCCGGTAAGCATCGACGGATGTACACCGAATGGCGCACCGCGATTGCGCCTGATGGCCGGGTCTTACAGCGGGCGCGTTGCCCTTCTTGCACAGGCCGATGGTCTGGTAATTATTCCGGCAGAAACTGAGAAGCTGCCAGCCGGAGAAGCTCTGGAGTTCCTTCGATTCTAGATGGATCCCGATGCGCTTGAGGTATCAAATTCTTTGGTCAACGAGCGCCCTTTGCTGTCGATGGCGCGCGGCTGTAGGCCATTGGTGCCGACCTATGTCGGGACCTTCGGGGATCGCCGAATGCTCTGTCGCGAATGTGCGCGCGACGGGCAGCTAGGTGACGTCCTTGAACATGTAAGTGGTCGGCTCCAGCCGATCCTCAAACGGGTTTCGGCAATAGTTCGGGATCTCTCCGGCAATCTGAAAACCCATCGACTGATACAGCAAGCGTGAAGGATCGCTGCTACGGGTGTCCAGCACCAGCATCGTGCGTTTCAATTCCCGAGCACGCTCATGCAGTGCCTCCATCAGCGACCGACCCAAACCGCGACGGCGAGCCTGCGGATGAACCAGCAGCTTTGCCACATCCGCGCGATGTGGCTGGTTTGGAATTGCGGCGGGGATCAGTTGCACCGTGCCCAGAATGCGTCCGTCACCATATGCGACAAACAGATCGAGTGTCTCCGCGCGGAGTTCGGGCTGCACCCTGTCCCGCCAATAGGCGCGGGCATCGTCCCGCGAAAAAGGAAGGATGAACCCGATACTGGCACCGGTATGGACACAGCGGTGCAGGATATCGGTCAGATCCTCAAGCGCTTCGTCGAAATATTCCTGTGGCAATCGCGTAATCATATCAGCACCAACAGATAGCGCGCACCGCGTTTGGGTCCGGTTTCGAACTGCGTTGGCCCCGACAGGTGATAGCGAAGGCAGTCGCCGCCGCTGAGCGCATGGGCAATCCCGTCCACTGTCAACGTTAGCCCTCCATCAAGTAGGATCAGGTGGTGCTCCTGTCCCGGCTTGGGCGGAGTATCGTAGGTGATGACAGTACCTGGGGGCAAATGACCTTCCATTACTTCCCCACTGAGGCCAGTCGCCGGTGGTGAAACCGAACGGCGGGTAAACCCGCTTTCGGGGTCATGCCATTCAGGCTGCTTCTCGAAAGGTACTTTGGGATCGAAACTGTCTTCGACCATCATCAGCAGGCGTGACATGGGCAGGCCGTATGCCGCGCATAAACGGCCAAGCGTTTCAGCGGTAGGGCTGACATCACCGTTTTCCATTCGCGACAGTGTCGCCCGGCTGATCCCACTTTGGTCTGCCAGCTGCTCAAGCGACCAGCCATGACCCTGGCGCAGCTCGTTCAGACGCTTAGCGAGGCGGTTTGATAGTGTGTCGAGCATGGCTCACATATGGGAATCAGTTACGAATATGGGATTATTGCCTTGCTTTACTTCAAACACAATAGAAAAAGGGCGCAGAAATCTGCGCCCTTTTGCTGCTCGGGTATCGAACGGGATTACTTCCAGCCAACTTCGTTATAGATTTTCTGTGCCTCGGGGATGTTTTTGGCGGCCTCTGAGAGGTTCACCTCATCCGCTTTGAATTCCCCCAGAGCGGCCACGTTCTCAGCCAGCGCGACGCCTTCGACAGCGGGGTATTCATCGTTTCCGTTCGAGAAGTAGACCTGCGCCTGATCGCTTGCGAGATACTCAAGGAACTTAATCGCGTTTTCTTTGTTCGGCGCGTTTGCTGCAACACCCGCACCCGACAGGTTCATATGTGCACCTTCGGCATCCTGTGCCGGGAACTGCACGCCAATCATCTCGATATCCGCGCTTAGACCTTTGACGTCTTTGCGCATAGCGCGGGCCATATAGTATGTGTTGGCAACCGCAATCTCGCACTCGCCTGACACGATGCCGCGCAGCTGGTCTGTGTCACCGCCCTGAGGTTCGCGTGCCATGTTGGCGGCGACACCTTCAGCCCATTTCCTGGCTTCTTCCGCGCCGTGATTTGCAATGATCGATGACAATAGTGTCTGGTTATAGATATTGCCGGACGAGCGAATGCAGATCTGCCCTTTATACTCCGGTTTTGCCAGATCCAGATAGGTTGCGGGTGGGTTGGCGACATCAGCCTTGTCAAAGAAGATGATCCGTGCGCGCTGAGAAAAGCCGTACCACTGATTGTCTTCGTCCTGAAGGTTTGCCGGAATACGCTCCTCTAAGATTGCGCTCTCGACCGGCTGCAGGATGCCTTCGCTCTTGGCACGGGCCAAGCGCGAGCTGTCGACCGTCAGCAGGACATCAGCGGGCGAATTCGCGCCTTCTGCTTTCATCCGTGCGATCAGTTCGTCGGCCTTGCCTTCGATGCGGTTGATGGTGATGCCGGTGGCCTCTTCGAAGTCGGAATACAGGCGTTCGTCGGTGTCGTAGTGGCGCGAGGAATACAGGTTCAGCTCGCCCTCGGCTGCGGCAGAGGTGGCGATCAGGGCCGTCAGGGTGGCGGCAAAGCAGGTAGAGGATTTCAGCATCATTTGTCCCAACATTGAAAATCGTGACGGGAATTAACCCGACTGATTTGGTCAATTAAACGATTCTCGGTGGGATGCAAGGAAATCCGACAAAATTAGTTGGTCAAAACGTCGCTGAACTTACCTTGCCGGACGGCCCCTTCAGGATTGACGCCGCCTACTTTGTTTTCTTTCGGGTTGCGGTGGGACGGGTGACGGTGCCGGCTCGGGGTCCGGATCGTCGCTGAGCACCGGTTCTTTGGTCAGCATCGCCTGTGTTACCGCTTCCATGTATTTCTGCAGCATGACCGGCGGATCAGCTGGGGCCAGCTTGATTGACAGCCTACTTGCGCCTTCCTGATTATAGGCATAGCGCGAGGAATAACTTGCGTTGACCTGCGCCGCCACGGGGCCCCAGCCACCTTTGACCGATGCGCTGCCTGATTTCTCGGTCTGTTTGGTCATCGAGATCGCCATTTTGACCTCAATCTCGGCCTCTTGCACCGCATAGAATGCGGGCAGAAAGCCCATCGAGACCAGACTGAATTCCTTTGGTGGGCCCTGGGGATTGGACAGGTCCGGAAGCTGGATTTTTTGATCCGCCATGTATTTGGCAACATCTGTAGAATGCCGATCCAACTCGGTCTGCGACTCGGCAACGGAAAGCGCAAGCTTTTGCACCATTTCCGCAAACGGGACGTTTAGCAGTTCCTGCCCGATACTCATTTCCAAACTCCTCTGTTAATTCAGTCTTTCTCAATAATGTGCGTGGCGGTCCGCCTCCTGACGGAAAAAGTGACCTTGGATGCGTTCTGGCTGATCGCCTGTTTTCGGGCATTCGTCGCGATCTGGGCTTTGGTGCCGTCCTGGCCCAACCCGACAACTGCTTCGACTTTGACATTGTCGATGGTGAAATCGCTGCTGCCATCGGAACCGGCGAGGATCTGTTCACCCAGGGCTTGCGAGAATTTCTGCGCGTCGACGACCTGTGTGTCAGGATCGTCCGCTTCCATTGCAGCGCGGCCCTCGGCCATCGGGTTCATCACCGGGGCTCCTGCGCCCATCAACATGCCACCGCCGCCTTCTTCCAGATCGTCGATCCGTTCTAGCAGGTCGTTGATCGTCTCCAGCAGCGCGACTTCGCGCGCCTCCATTGCCGTCATACGGTTTTCAAGTGACTGAAGCAGGGTGGTGAATGCCTCGGGCATCTCGGTGACGCGGACATCAATCGGCGTTCTTTTGGGGGCTTTGACTTTCTTAGTTGCCATCATTGCCATCCAAAGATCTGCTTTCATCTACCGGCCCGGGCGCGAAACGCATTCGCATCGTGGACGCGCTTTTGGAATCGAGCGTGTCTGTCTGTGTCAGCTTCGGGCCAAAAATAAAGGTACCGATCCTACTGCGCTGGCCTTCTACGGTGGAACTGCTCATCTCCATGACAACCTTCAGTTCCACGTCGACTTCCTGCATGTGGTAAAAGACCGGCGGGATGCCCAGATCGCGTAGTTCCTGGGGGTAGTTCTTCAGCGCTTTTAGCTGATCCACGCTAAGCTGCTCGGCGGCCTGGGCCACGCTGCTGCCTATGTCGGCTACCATCTCGGTCAGAGTTGTTCCGAATATCTTGTCCAGATCATCGTTCGCCAATCCGACCTCCCGTCATAAAAACAGGGAAAGCGTAGCACGAGACGGCCCCATCACAATGCGGAATCTCAGAACCGAACTTTCTGAGCAAATTCATGTGCTTCCGGGCGTTTCACGTTTGGCTGAAATGCCGGGCACAAAAAAACCGCACCCGAAGGCGCGGTTCTTTTAATTCGGTATGTGCAGCTCTTAGCCCTGGCGAGCTTTGAACTTGCGCTGCGTCTTGTTGATCACGTAGACGCGGCCTTTGCGACGCACAACCCGGCAATCACGGTGCCGGTTCTTGAGCGAGCGGAGCGAGTTCTTGACCTTCATGGGTCTGTCTCCAATCTGCGGCGCCTTCATCAAAGACGTGGCCAGCGCCTGGGTTAATCGGGTGCCCCGGAAAGACCAGAGCAATGAATTCATGGTGGGCGGTACAAGGATCGAACTTGTGACCCCTTCGATGTCAACGAAGTGCTCTACCGCTGAGCTAACCGCCCATGAAACCGTAGCGTGACCTGCCCCATAACGAAATGGGGCGCGGAACCCCGCGCCGGTAGCGGGGTCTATAAAAGGAGTCGTTGGGGGGATCAAGGGGTTTGGCAGAACTATTTTACGGTCTATGTTGAGTGCGAACAACGGAGAGCCCATGCCCGACGCCGCCACCAATGCAGCCTATATTCTGGATATGCCCGCAACGCGTACGTCCTGCGTGGTATTTGCCTCGCCCCATAGCGGTCGGACCTATCCCGAGTCTTTATTGAAGCGGTCTGTTTTGAACCGCAATATGATTCGGTCCTCCGAGGATGCGTATGTCGATCAGCTTTTTTCTTCAGTCGCTGAATTCGGTGCACCGCTGCTCGCCGCGGCCATGCCGCGCGCCTATCTGGACCTGAATCGCAATTCGGATGAATTGGACCCCGCTTTGATACAGGGTGCGCGTCGTCACGGACATAATCCGCGGGTTACTTCGGGCCTCGGGGTGATTCCACGCGTGGTCGCCAACGGCAGGGCGATCTACAGCGGCAAGCTGACTATGGATGAGGCGCGCCTGCGGATCGATACCTATTGGCGTCCATACCATACTCGCCTGAAATCTCTGCTGGCGGAATCGCATCAGATGTTTGGGCAGGCCATTCTGATTGATTGCCACTCGATGCCGCACGAGGCGGTGGCGCTGGCCGGCGGCTCGCGCCGGGCCCGACCGGAAATCGTTTTGGGCGATCGGTTCGGTGCGGCCGCTTCCGGTGTGATCGTTGATCAGATCGAGGCCGCTTTTGCCGACGCGGGTCTGAATGTGGCGCGCAACACGCCTTTTGCAGGGGCCTACGTCACCCAGACCTATGGTCGACCTGCCCGCCATCAGCATGCGGTTCAAATCGAGATCGATCGTTCACTTTATATGAACGAGGAAACGATCCAGCCGAACGGCAACTTTGAGGCGTTGCGTGATGTGTTGCGGCAGGTCACCGCGCAGATCACCAGTATCGGGTCCGATCCAATGTCACTTGCCGCCGAATAGACCTAGCGCAGCGCACGACCTTTTACGATTGCATCACTGCCGAAACGGCGCCGGATTTCGTCCGTCGCACGTTCGGCCTGTGATCGGCGTTCTGCACCGGGATCCAGAAGGTCGCCCGAGATATCGGCCTGATCCTCTGAGCACAGGTCAGACAGGCCGCATCCCAAAAGGCGATAGGGACCCTGATCGCCAACCTGATCAAATAGCCCACGAGCGGTGCGATAAATCCGATCCGCTATCTGAGTCGCATCGCGTAGCGATATCCGCCGGGTGATGATCTTGTGGTTGGCCTGTTTCAGCTTCAGCGTCACCACTCGCCCAGCCAATCCCTTGGCTTTGGCCCGGTCGGCTACCTTTTCAGACATACGCCACAGATGCCCGTCCAGAATTTCAAGACTGGCGGTATCCTCGAAAAAAGTGGTCTCATTACTGATCGACTTCATCGGCTCATGGGCCGATACGCGCCGTTTGTCCTGCCCTCGCGCCAGATGCCACAGACGGTAGCCCATTGATCCGAACCGCGCTGTCAGCGCCTCCTGATCCCAGCGCAGAAGATCAGAAAATGTGCGAATCCCTGCGCGATCCAGAGATTCCTGCGCCGCCGGACCAATTCCCCAGATTAACCGCACCGGCCGGTCATGCAGGAAATCAGCCGTCTCGGCCTGGCCGATCACTGAAAAACCCCGAGGTTTGTCGAGATCCGAGGCCACCTTGGCCAGAAACTTGTTATGGCTCAAGCCAATCGATCCCGTCAGGCCCAGCTCATCTTTCATCCTCTTGACCAGACGCGCAAGCATGACCGCTGGCGGTGCACCATGCAGCCGCTCGGTGCCGGATAGGTCCATGAACGCTTCATCCAGCGACAGTGGTTCAACATCAGGTGTCAACTCGTCCATCATGGTGCGTATCTCGCGCGAGACGCTGGCATAGAGCGACATACGCGGTTTGATCACCACCGCTTCGGGGCATAGTTGAAGCGCCTTGAACATTGGCATGGCTGAACGTACCCCGCGAACGCGGGCCACGTAACATGCAGTTGATACCACCCCGCGCTTGCCGCCGCCAATGATCACAGGCTTGTCGGCAAGTTCGGGATTGTCGCGCTTTTCGACCGAAGCATAAAAAGCATCGCAATCCATATGCGCGATCGTCAGGTCAAACAGCTCTGGGTGCGATTTGACCCTCGGGCTGCTGCAAGTTGGGCAGCGCGGCCCTTGCTTAATTTCCTTCAGGCAGTCGCGACAGATGGCGGGCATGATGTAGTTTCTTTCCGGCCAGCGGCGGATTGATCAAGACATTCGATAGGTTAATAAGTATCGCGAATGGATAAGGATAAAAAGAGGACCGATGGACTTCGCCGGGGCAAAAATAGCGTTGTTTCTGGGGCGCAAGCTGCTGGTCATTCTAAGAGATGATCGATCTGATATCCCGTTTCCAGGTCATCTCGATTTTCCAGGCGGCGGGAAAAAGTCAGGCGAAACACCGATCGAATGCGCGTTGCGTGAAACAGATGAAGAGGTTGGGCTGCGCCTGTGCGCAACCGATCTTGTCTGGTCACGGCAATATGGTCAATGCTGGTTCTACGTCGCCCTGCGCCCGCCGGAAGATCTAGGTCTGATCCGTTTTGGGGACGAAGGGCAGGGGTGGAGGCTGAATTGTCCGCGGGATTATCTGTCGAATCCGTTGGCCATTCCAAATTTTGCAGATCGCCTTCGGGATTATTTGTCGGAAACGGCGCAGCTTTGAACGGGACTTCGAAAGAAAACCCCCGCGCCTGCGGGGGAGGTAACGAGCCTCAGGAAGAGATGGCCCGTTGGGGAGTGTCTTGTGTGTAGAATCGCCGAAAATGGCGTTTTTCGATAGCCACAAGCCGAACGCCATAAAACTCATGTTTTTCATGTGTGTTTTCGGGCACAGGGACGATTTGGCGCGGCGGCGCGAAAAATTGACCTAACGTCAATTGCTTGAGCACCGTTCCTTCCGCAATTTTTGGCTTTTCGCCTAATGGTGAGTCAATGAATTTAACTCGCTCAAAACTGCTTGTGCGGCGGCTTTGGGGTCATCCGCCTGATAAATCGGGCGGCCCACAACGATATGATCGGCCCCATCGCCGATTGCACTGGCCGGGGTTGCGACCCGCTTTTGGTCGCCCAAAGCTGCGCCAGCAGGGCGTACCCCAGGGGTTACAATCAAACGACCTTCGGATTGGGGCAGGGCGCGGATTAGCGCGGCTTCCTGAGGGCTGGCGATGACGCCATCAGCTCCGGCCTCGAAAGCCTTGGCCGCGCGTTCTACAACGAGGTCCTGCACGTCACCCGCTTTCAGAAGGCTTGCATCCAGATCGTCCCTGTTCAGTGATGTCAGGACGGTTACCGCCAGAATTTTCATGTCCTTGCCTGCAGCGCCCTCCTTTGCGGCGCGTACGACATGCGGATCACCATGCACCGTCAAGAAGTCCAGATCGAACTGAGCCAACCCACGCACTGCATTTTCTACAGTGTTGCCGATATCGAACAGCTTCATGTCCAAGAAAATGCGCTTTCCGTGATCCTGTTTCAACTCGTTGGCCAATGCCAGACCGCCGCCAGTCAACATACCCAGCCCGATCTTATAGAACGAAACCGAGTCGCCCAGCCGCTCGGCCATGGCTAGACCCTGCAGGGCGTTTGGGACGTCGAGGGCTACGATAAGGCGGTCATCGGACATGGGGCGCTCCTTTTTGGCAAACGTTTGCGTCCTAACGGGTTCAGGGCGATCTGTCCATGTGTGAAGCCCGAGGTGACGCAGTTCACTCATTATTTTGGGCAATGTGCTAAAGTGCCGATGTTCAGAACAGGGATAGAAACGATGAAAAAGGTAATTGTACTTGGCGCGGCACTGATGTTGGCCGCATGCGAAGACGCGCCTCAAAGCGATCCGCCCGAAACCGGTGTCGCGCCGGCTCCAACCAATGACAATCTTCTGTTAGTGCGTGGGTACCGATCGGAAGACGACTGGTGTCAATTGACCGGGGAAACAGCCTATACCGGCAACTTCCTCGATCATACGGCTGATCTGGTTTCATGCCCCACAGGCAGCAGTGCCGAGCAGTCTTTGGTCGAAATGTATAACGCTGAATTGATGGGAGAAACTGGCGGTTATTCCGTCTACTCGATTCCGCGCGGATGACGCCGATTTATATGCTCTAGCCCCTTGAATGGGAAAAGACATTTCCCAAATTGAATGTGAGGCCCAGACCGACGCGTGCCGCCAAGCGGGCGCATCAATACGGGGCGCTTAAGAAAAGGAGAATGCTATGGACTTGAACAAGTTCACCGAGCGGGCACGGGGTTTCGTGCAAGCCGCGCAGACCATTGCGCTGCGCGAGGGGCACCAAAGGCTGGAGCCCACACATATCTTGAAAGCATTGATGGACGACGATCAGGGGCTGGCCAGCAACCTGATCACACGCGCTGGCGGCGCACCGAACCGCGTGGTTGAGGCGTTGGACGCGGCCATGGGCAAAATCCCGAAGGTCAGCGGCGACGCGAGCCAGATCTATATGGACGGCCAGACCGCCAAGGTTTTGGACGAGGCAGAGAAGCTCGCCACCAAGGCGGGCGACAGCTTTGTGCCGGTTGAACGCGTTCTGATGGCGCTGTGTATGGTGAAATCCAAAGCCAAAGAGGCTTTGGAGGCCGGTGCTGTATCGGCCCAGAAACTGAACGAAGCGATCAACGATATCCGCAAGGGCCGCACTGCTGACACCGCATCGGCGGAAGAAGGCTACGACGCGCTTAAGAAATATGCGCGCGACCTGACCGAGGCTGCAGCCGAAGGCAAGATCGACCCGATCATCGGGCGGGATGAGGAAATCCGCCGTTCGATGCAGGTTCTGTCGCGCCGCACCAAGAACAATCCGGTACTGATTGGTGAACCCGGCGTCGGTAAGACCGCGATTGCCGAGGGCATGGCCCTGCGCATCGTCAATGGTGATGTGCCGGAATCATTGAAGGACAAGAAGCTTCTCGCGCTCGACATGGGTGCGCTGATCGCCGGTGCTAAATATCGCGGTGAGTTCGAAGAACGACTGAAGGCTGTTCTGACCGAAGTGACCGAAGCCGCCGGTGAGATCATACTGTTCATCGACGAGATGCACACGCTGGTAGGTGCAGGTAAATCCGACGGTGCGATGGATGCTGCCAACCTGATCAAGCCTGCGCTTGCCCGGGGTGAGTTGCATTGTATCGGCGCGACGACGCTGGATGAGTACCGCAAATACGTCGAGAAGGACGCAGCCCTCGCCCGCCGGTTCCAGCCGGTGATGGTCACTGAGCCGACAGTTGAGGACACGATCAGCATCCTGCGCGGTATCAAGGAAAAGTACGAGCTGCACCACGGTGTGCGCATCTCGGACTCGGCGCTCGTGTCGGCGGCGACCTTGTCGCATCGCTACATCACTGACCGCTTCCTGCCTGACAAAGCCATCGACCTTGTAGATGAAGCGGCGTCGCGTTTGCGGATGGAGGTGGATTCCAAGCCCGAGGAACTCGATCAGCTGGATCGTCAGATCCTGCAAATGCAGATCGAGGAAGAGGCGCTGAAGCTTGAAGATGACGCGGCCTCGAAGGATCGTCTGGAAACCTTGCAAAAGGATCTGGCCGACCTGCAGGAGCAATCCGCCGAGATGACTGCTCAGTGGCAGGCAGAACGCGACAAGCTCGCGGGTGCCCGTGATCTTAAGGAACAGCTCGACAAAGCTCGCGCTGATCTGGAAATCGCGAAGCGCGAAGGGAACCTCGCCAAAGCGGGTGAGCTGTCCTACGGTGTCATCCCTGAGCTTGAGAAAAAGCTGACCGAGGCTGAAAACGCCGAAAGCAACGCTATGATGGCCGAGGAAACGGTGCGCCCAGAACAGATTGCGTTGGTGGTCGAACGCTGGACCGGTATCCCGACCTCGAAAATGCTGGAAGGCGAGCGTGAGAAACTGCTGCGGATGGAAGACGATCTGCATTCCCGCGTGATCGGTCAGGATGCGGCGGTCACTGCTGTTGCCAACGCCGTGCGCCGTGCGCGTGCCGGTCTGAATGACGAGAACCGCCCATTGGGCTCGTTCCTGTTCCTCGGCCCGACCGGCGTGGGCAAGACCGAGCTGACCAAGGCCGTGGCGAACTTCCTGTTCGACGACGACAACGCGATGGTGCGCATCGACATGTCCGAGTTCATGGAGAAACACGCGGTCGCCCGTCTGATCGGTGCCCCTCCGGGCTATGTCGGCTATGACGAAGGTGGTGTGCTGACCGAAGCCGTGCGGCGCAGACCCTATCAGGTCGTGCTGTTTGACGAGGTCGAAAAGGCACACCCGGATGTGTTCAACGTGCTGCTGCAGGTCCTAGACGATGGCGTCCTGACCGATGGTCAGGGTCGTACCGTCGACTTCAAGCAGACGCTGATCATCCTGACGTCGAACCTTGGCTCTCAGGCGCTCAGCCAGTTGCCTGAAGGAGCGGACAGCGCGCAGGCGCGGCGCGACGTGATGGATGCGGTCCGGGCGCATTTCCGGCCCGAGTTCCTGAACCGTCTGGATGAGACCATCATCTTCGACCGGCTCAAACGGGCCGATATGGATGGCATCGTCGATATCCAGATGGCACGTCTGCAGAAACGTCTGGCTGCCCGCAAGATCGAGCTGGCACTGGACGATGGCGCGAAGGAATGGCTGGCCAATGAAGGCTATGATCCGGTCTTCGGTGCCCGCCCATTGAAACGCGTGATCCAACGCGCCCTGCAGAACCCGTTGGCCGAAGCACTGCTGGCCGGTGAGATAAAGGATGGTGAGACCGTTCCGGTGACCGCCGGAACCGATGGTTTGATCATCGGCGACCGGCTGGGAACGTCCGAGCGTCCGCGCCCGGATGATGCAGTCGTGCATTAAGTCTCAGGTAATGAAGAGACCCGCCATCCAGGCGGGTCTTTTTTTGGTGGCTTGTATTGCGACTAAGAGCGTTCAGACCTGCCCGGTCAGATCCTGCGCCAGCATCATTGCATTGCCGTCCGGGTCGTAAAATGTGGCGGTGCTGACCATCCCCTCGATCGTCTCGGTTTCGCCGTCAAACCGAACGCCGGACCCTTCCAGAGCACCGCGTGCGCTTGCGATATCAGCAACACCAAAGACCGGAACGGTGTTTCCGGGCGCGGGTTCTGCCTGCTCGCCCAAACCAAGGGTCACGCCTTCGGTTTTGGTGAGCATCTCGCTCCAACCCGCCTCATCAATATGATGGATCAACTCAAACCCGAGCTTGTCATTATACCAGCGCGCACTGGCGTGGCGATCTTTGACCGAAATGGCAAGAGTGATGGTGTTTTCTAAGGAAACGAGGGCCATGGAACTTTCCTTTTGTCCTAAAATAAAGTAACTATACTTTATGGACATTAAGGCACTTGTCAAGCTCACCTCTCGGGCCTGGTCGCTGAACATTCTTGCGCAGCTACACCAGGGGGTTCCGGGCAGGCAGGCCCCGTTGCTCGCCGCGACGGGGGCAAGCCGGACGGCGTTTGTGGCAAGTCTGGAGCATCTGGCTAGCCTTGGCTTGCTTGAACGGAACCCGGGCCACGGGCACCCTTTGCGACCTGAATTCCGTTTGACCAAAGCCGGGGTTCAGGCGGCGGCTGTAGCGGCAGAAATCATGGCCTTGGTGCCGGATGATACTGAATTGAAGCTACTGCGCCGCAGCTGGACGGTTCCTATTCTGGCGCTGACCCGCCAACCGCGGCGCTTTTCAAGGCTCAGGTCGGATCTTCAGGTGATCACTGATCGCGCATTGTCATCCTCGCTCAAGCAATTAGTGGAGCAGGACTGGGTTCGGCGCGATATCGAAACTTCGGCCCGGCTGCCCTTTCCGACCTATCAGGCGGTCAATCTTGGGTGCGAAATAAACCGTGTTGTCGGCTTGAACATCGGGTGACCATTATCCTCGCGCCCAAGCGTACCTAATTTTCGTTACAATCTGTTCGCTCAATCGTGACGCCTGTTTCCTTGGCTCTGTGCTATCAGACCTTACCTCAGTTTCGAGGTTAATGGATAACGGAGAACCAAATGGCGCATCGCTGGACCAACAAACTGACGCATGCGGACGTCACCCCAAGGGCGGCGTTTCTGAACCGGCGACAGGTCATGGCCGGTTTGGCGGGTGTCGGGCTGGCGGGTCTGGCGCGGCCAGCGGCGGCCGAGGCGCTTGAACCGAATACATGGGAAGAGATTACTTCCTACAACAATTATTATGAGTTCGGGACTCGCAAGGATGATCCGGCGAAATATGCACACACACTGGTGACCGAGCCCTGGAGTGTCACCATCGACGGTCTGGTCGACCGCCCTGGTGATTATGATTTCAACGACATCATGTCTGAAATGACTATTGAGGAGCGAATCTATCGGTTCCGCTGTGTTGAGGCCTGGTCGATGGTGATACCTTGGAACGGGTTTGAACTGGCAGATCTACTCGGCATGGCTGGCGTTCAGGACGGCGCGAAATACGTGGCGTTTGAGACCGCCTATCGTCCCGATGAGATGCCGGGTGTGGCGTATCCGGTACTAGACTGGCCATATCGCGAAGGGCTGCGTTTGGATGAGGCGATGCATCCGCTGACCATTATGGCAACTGGGATCTACGGCAGGGATATCCCGAACCAGAACGGCGCGCCTTTGCGACTGGTTGTGCCGTGGAAATACGGATTCAAATCTATCAAATCGATTGTGCGGATTACCCTGACGGATACGCAGCCTCCGACAAGTTGGAATATGGCGGGTCCGCGTGAGTATGGTTTTTACAGCAATGTGAACCCAAATGTGGATCACCCGCGCTGGTCGCAGGCTTCGGAACGTCAAATCGGCGGAGGTCTGTTTGCCAAGCGAATCCCGACGCTGATGTTCAACGGATATGAAGATGAGGTCGCCAGCCTTTACGAAGGCATGGATCTGGCGAAGAACTACTGAGATGATGCGGCGGCTCAACGACCTCTTGCGACGGCTTCCCAATTGGGCTGTTTATCTGCTGGGCGCACTGCCTGTGCCCTGGTTGTTTTATCAGGGCATGACCGGTGGTCTCGGGGTCGAGCCGATCGAGGCGCTCGAGCACGAGTTTGGCGAACTGGCGCTGCAGCTTCTGATTTTGGGTCTCGCGATTTCGCCCTTGCGTCGCTTCGCTGGCCTAAATCTGATGAAGTTCCGCCGCGCGATAGGTGTACTGACATTTTCCTATGTCGCATTGCACCTGTTGATCTGGCTGGTTCTGGATGTTCAGATTCCCAGCCAAATCTGGGCGGACATTATCAAGCGGCCCTATATCACGGTGGGCATGGCTGGTTTTGTATTGTTACTGCCGCTTGCAATCACGTCCAACAACTGGGCGGTTCGCCGTTTGGGGCCTCGTTGGCGCAAATTGCATCGTCTGGTCTACCCGGCAGCAATTCTGGGCGCGCTTCATTATGTGATGCTGGCGAAGGGGTTTCAGATCGAGCCATTGGTCTACCTGGCGATTATCCTGGGTCTTCTGGCCTTGCGCTTGCCGGTCACATCATTCCTGATCCGGTTTAGGCAAGCCGATTCAGCCTGACTCGCAGGCGAGTCTGTGGGTAACAGTGTGAATAACATATCCATGGCGCTGATTTGCGATGGTCTGTGTCCGCGACTTCCGGGTTGAATGGCCGGATGCTCTTCGTAACCATTTGTTTTAGTAGGATAAAATTCTGTTTTTGCTTTTTTTTGCGGTTTTTTGATTTTTTCCACTTGCGGCTTCTGGGCGATATACTTAGAACGCCCTTCACCGGCGCTGCTGAGGTGCTGGGACGCGGTGGAAGCTGCGGAGACGCTCGGGAGAGACTGGGGGCATCTGAGGTTTTTGATTGGGCGGTGGCGCTGAGAGATTGGCGTTATGGTCTGGTTTTTGGGTCTTGGTTGTTTTGTTCTTTGACATTGATGGATAACTGAAGAGATATGTGGGCGGTTTGGTTCGTTTCGACGGATTGAATGTCTGTATATCGCGCTGGTAGGGGTTTTTCCCCGATGACCAGTGTCAGCTTCACTGTTTGTACGGCTTTCGGTTTCTGATGAAACCAGAAGCACACAAACAGATGACTTTTGATTGTACCCTGACTAGCCGGTTGGGGTGTCGCTTATACGTGCTCAAGTAGCCGAATAGGCGGTAGCACAATCAAAGATGTGCAGAGGTTCGAACGTCAAGGATATGATGGCAACATCATTTCAACTTGAGAGTTTGATCCTGGCTCAGAACGAACGCTGGCGGCAGGCCTAACACATGCAAGTCGAGCGCGCCTTTCGGGGTGAGCGGCGGACGGGTTAGTAACGCGTGGGAATATGCCCTTTGGTACGGAATAGCCTCTGGAAACGGAGAGTAATACCGTATGAGCCCTTCGGGGGAAAGATTTATCGCCAAAGGATTAGCCCGCGTTAGATTAGGTA